>NZ_CDRVEU010000003.1:0-700117 GCF_977070315.1 Plantibacter cousiniae (nom. nud.)
ACGATGTTGCGATGATCGTTCCTCACGCTCCAGCGTGGGAATGCAGTTCTCGACGCTCTGCGTCGTCAAGAGGACGCAGAGCGCCGCACGGTAGTCGCGCCTGCACCTGCCCTTCGTGAGCAAGCTCACTCCCACGCCCTACGGGCAGAAGCGCGGAGCATCGGCACGATGTTGCGATGATCGTTCCTCACGCTCCAGCGTGGGAATGCAGTTCTCGACGCTCTGCGTCGTCAAGAGGACGCGGAGCGTCTGGAACGGCGTTTACACGCGCGTTCGGACAGGCTAGAAGCACATGAAACATCCTTCATTTTGCCACCACTGCGCTGTAAGCCGCGTCATGCAAGGGCTGCAGAGGATCGATGAGTTTATGACCACCGGGGAACCTGAACAGGCTATTTACTTAGGCAGCTAACAAATCCTATAAAAGAGTCCTGCGACACATCGCCGCAGTATCCAGAGGCCTAACCATTCAGGCCATCAAAGTCAGGAGCTTACTACTATGACTGTCAGAGTTACTGAACGCGACGACGCCCACCTCTCTCACGAAGCCGTTGCCGACGGCATCCAGATCTGGGACGTGCACCAACAGGACCAACTGGTAGGCATGTTCCACGTTGAGTCCGATGCCCTTCGCTATAAGGAAGAACTGGAAGCGCTGGAAAGCCAGGGCAACCACTGAACAAATCCAAGAACAGGAAAAGACAAAACCCGCTGAATGCGGGTTTTGTTTTGATAACTCAATGACAGCGCTGTGGGCTTACCACATCAGATCGTCAGGCACCTGATACGCCGCATACGGGTCGTCTGCATCCGGCGCTTCGGTCGGGGTGTTGAGCAGCACGATACGACGCGGGTCACGCTCCTGGATCTTCAGCGCAGCCTCCCGCGGAATGATCTCGTAACCGCCGCCGTGGTGAACGATGGCCAGTGAACCGCTGCTGAGCTTGTTGCGCACCATGGCGTTGACCGGGATGCGTTTTACCTTCTTGTCGTCAACGAAGTTGTAGTAATCCTCGGTGATCAGCTTGGGCAGGCGCGACACTTCGATCAGTTGCTTGACCTGAGCGGCGCGGGCCTTCTGCTCGACCTTCTCCTGCTGCTGACGGTTCAGCTCCTGATCACGTTTGGCCTTCTCGGCCATGGCCTCCTGGGCCGCACGCTTTTGCGAGTCATCGGCCTGCGCCTGACCCTTGTGCACCAGACGCTGCTCTTTCTGCTTTTCTTTGCCGACCTGCTTGGCCTGCTTTTGGTTGACCAGACCTGCCTTGAGCAACTGATCGCGAAGGGAAAGGCTCATTGTCTACTCACTTATACCGTTACCGCACACTCAGCCGCAGCCGGGTGTGCTCTTTTCCTGACGTTTGGCTTCGCCCCACAACGCATCCATTTCTTCGAGCGAGCACGCTTCGATAGGACGCTGCAGGTGGCGCAAAGCCTGTTCAATGAATCGGAAGCGTCTGTCGAACTTGCTATTGGCCGAGCGTAGCGCAGTTTCCGGGTCGACCTTGAGGTGTCGGGCCAGGTTGACGACGCTGAACAGCAGGTCGCCGACTTCCTCGGCAATGCCCTCGGCGTCATTGTCGACCATGGCCTCGAGAATTTCATCGAGTTCTTCACGCACCTTGTCGACCACCGGCAATGCCGCGGGCCAGTCGAAACCCACCTGCGCCGCACGCTTCTGCAGTTTGGCTGCCCGACTCAACGCGGGCAAGGCCCGGGGCACGTCGTCGAGCAGCGACAACTGCTCGGGCACACCGGCCTTCTCGGCACGCTCCTCGGCCTTGATTTCGTCCCAACGAAGATTGACCTGCTCGTCGGTCAGGCGTGGCGTTTCTGCCGGCGCGTACAGCTCGCCAGTCGGAAACACGTGCGGATGGCGACGCAGCAACTTGCGGGTAATACCGTCGATGACGTCGTCGAACTCAAACCGGCCTTCCTCTTTGGCCAACTGCGCATAGAAGACCACCTGAAACAGCAGGTCACCCAACTCACCCTTCAGATGGTCGAGGTCGCCCTGTTCGATGGCGTCGGCCACTTCATAGGCTTCTTCCAGCGTGTGCGGCACGATGCTGGCGTAGGTCTGCTTCAGGTCCCACGGGCAGCCGAACTGCGGATCACGCAGCCGGGCCATGAGGTTCAGCAGGTCTTGAACTGTATGCATGGGGCTCCCTGTGAGCGCAGGCAACGCTTATGGCGTCCTGTTCCTGCGCGTTTCAATGATGTTCGGCAACTGGGAAATACGCCCCAGCAACCGCCCCAGCGCGTCCAGACCTGGAATCTCGATGGTCAGGGACATAAGCGCAGTATTGTCTTCCTTGTTCGAACGGGTGTTGACCGCCAGCACGTTGATCCGCTCGTTGAGCAGCACCTGGGTGACATCCCGCAGCAAGCCGGAACGGTCGTAGGCGCGAATGATGATGTCCACCGGATAGGTGAGCACCGGCACCGGTCCCCAGCTGACCTGAATGATCCGTTCAGGCTCGCGACCGCCCAGTTGCAGCACCGAAGCGCAATCCTGACGGTGGATGCTGACGCCACGACCCTGGGTGATATAACCGACGATGGCATCGCCCGGCAGCGGCTGGCAGCAGCCGGCCATCTGCGTCATCAGGTTGCCAACGCCCTGAATCTGAATATCCCCCCGCTTGCCGGGCTTGTAGCCGGTGGCCTTGCGCGGGATCAGTTCCAGCTGTTCATTGACACGATCAGGCTCGACCTGCTGCTGGGCCAGATTGACCAGTTGCGCCAGACGCAGGTCGCCTGCGCCCAAGGCCGCGAACATGTCGTCGGCGGTCTTGTGATTGGCCTTTTCCGCCAGCTTGTCGAAATCGACCTGCGGCAACGCCAGGCGCGCCAGTTCGCGTTCGATCAGGGTTCTGCCGGCGGCGACGTTCTGATCGCGGGCCTGCAACTTGAACCAGTGAACGATCTTGGCCCGCGCGCGCGAGGTGGTGATGTACCCCAGGTTCGAGTTCAGCCAGTCGCGGCTCGGCGTACCGTGCTTGCTGGTGATGATCTCGACCTGCTCGCCGGTCTGCAGGCTGTAGTTGAGCGGGACGATGCGGCCATTGATCTTTGCACCCCGGCAGTTATGGCCGATTTCGGTGTGCACCCGATAGGCGAAGTCCAGTGGTGTCGCGCCCTTGGGCAGGTCGATGGCATGGCCGTCAGGGGTGAAGACGTAGACGCGGTCAGGCTCGATATCAACCCGCAGTTGGTCTGCCAGACCGCCGATGTCGCCCAGCTCTTCATGCCATTCGAGCACCTGACGCAGCCAGGAAATCTTCTCTTCGTAATGATTGGAGCCGGATTTGACGTCGGTGCCTTTATAGCGCCAGTGCGCACAAACGCCCAACTCGGCCTCTTCATGCATGGCGTGGGTGCGGATCTGCACTTCCAGCACCTTGCCTTCCGGCCCGATCACGGCGGTGTGCAGCGAGCGATAGCCGTTTTCCTTGGGGTTGGCGATGTAATCGTCGAACTCTTTGGGAATATGCCGCCATAACGTGTGCACGATACCCAGCGCGGTGTAGCAATCGCGCATTTCCGGGACCAGCACACGCAGCGCACGCACGTCATAGATCTGGCTGAACGCCAGGCCCTTGCGCTGCATTTTGCGCCAGATGGAATAGATATGCTTGGCACGGCCACTGATGTCAGCGGTCACGCCGGTAGCCTGCAGCTCGTTGTCGAGCTGGGACATGACGTCGCTGATGAAGCGCTCGCGGTCCAGCCTGCGCTCATGCAACAGCTTGGCGATCTGCTTGTACTGATCGGGCTCCAGGTAGCGGAAGGACAGGTCTTCCAGCTCCCACTTGATGTGCCCGATACCCAGGCGGTGGGCCAGCGGTGCATAGATGTCAAAGACTTCGCGGGCCACACGGTTGCGTTTTTCGTCGTCGGCGTTCTTCACAGCACGAATCGCGCAGGTACGTTCGGCCAGTTTGATCAGCGCAACACGAACGTCGTCGACCATCGCCACCAGCATCTTGCGCAGGTTTTCGACCTGCGCCTGACTGCCGAGTACCAGAGACTGGCGAGGGCTGAGGCTGGCGCTGATCGCGGCCATGCGCAGCACGCCGTCGATGAGTTTGGCGACCGTTGCGCCAAAGCGCTGCTCGACGTCCGACAGCGCAACGAGACCTTCACGCACACCACGGTAAATGACCGCAGCGACCAGTGAGTCCTGATCCAGCTTGAGGTCAGCCAGAATCTCCGCGATCTCCAGACCGGTCTGGAAACTGGAGGTGCCCTCTGCCCAATGATTCTTGTGGGCCTTGTCGGTCTGCTCGGCTTCCCGGGCAAACTCACAGGCCTTTTTCATGACTTCCCGGTCCAGGACCAGGTCGACGCTGACAATATGATCGAGCCACGCGTCGAGATTGATACTGCCGTCTGTGTTTATCGGCTGGTTCGCTCTCACCTGTACCATGCTGCTTACCTTCCCTAAGGCGCGATGAAAAGCGCCATCAGTCGCCAGCCTTCTGAGCGAATGCCACTTGCCGGGCAAGCAAGGACCGGCATTCGCGGGCCAGTCGGATTAAATGAGATTCCCTGTCAGCAACGAACTCGTTCCAGTGAACGCCGCTCACTTACTCATTTCAAATAAAGCCATCGCCTCGACATGCGCCGTCTGAGGAAACATATCGAGGATTCCGGCACGTTTTAATCGGTAGCCCTGACTGATCAGTTCGACCGTGTCACGAGCCAAAGTTGCCGGATTACATGAAACATAAAGCAGTCGCCGGGCCCCCGTCTTTCTGATCTGGCGGACCACTTCAAAGGCCCCGTCACGCGGTGGGTCCAAGAGTACCGCAGAAAACCCTTCTGCCGCCCAGTCGGCATGTGTCAGCGGCTGGGAAAGATCCGCCTGAAAAAACTGCACATTGTGCAGATCATTACTCATTGCGTTGACGGCTGCACGCTCGACCATGGTCGCAACGCCTTCGACCGCCACCACTTCCCTGGCCAGACCCGCCAGCGGCAAGGCGAAATTGCCCAGACCACAGAACAGGTCCATGACACGTTCGTCTTTTGCAGGCGCCAGCCATTGCAGGGCCTGCTCGATCATCGCGGTGTTGACCGCCGCATTGACCTGAATGAAATCTCCCGGTCGCCAGGCCAGTTGCAGGTTCCACGGCTCCAGCCGGTAACCCAGCGTATCGCCGGGGCTGGCCGGTTGGGGCTCGCCCTCGCCATGCAGCCACAGCTGCGCGCCGTGCTTGGAGCAAAACGCCTGCAACAGCGCCAGGTCGACCTCGGCAAGCGGCGCGGTGTGGCGCAACAACACGGCAGTCGCAACCCCACTGAACAACTCGACGTGACCCAGCGCCTGCGGTTTGCTGAAGTTTTTCAGCATGCCAGGCAACTCATTCATGATGGGTTGCAAGGCCTGTACCAGCACCGGACAGTGTTCGATGCTGACGATGTCCTGACTGGCGGCTGCGCGGAACCCCACGTCCAGCCTTTTGGCCTTGGCATCCCAGCGAACAGCGACCCGCGCGCGTCGGCGATAGGCCAGCTCGGCACCGCTCAAAGGTGCCGCCCATTCATCCGGCACAGCATTCGCCACGCGCAACAATTGCTCGGCGAGCATGCGCTGTTTCAGGGCAAGCTGTTCTTCGTGGGGCACATGCTGAACACTGCAGCCGCCACAGCGACCGAAATACTCACAGGCCGGAGCGCGACGCATGGTGCTGGCGGTGAAGACCCGCTCGGTGCGCGCCTCGACGACCTTGCCGCGCGCATTGAGCACGCGCGCCTCGACCTCTTCGCCGGCCAGACTGCCCGCGACAAACCAGGTTTTACCCTCGAGAAAAGCGATACCACGACCGTCGTCGGACAGCCGCTCGATGGTCAGCCGCTGCTTTTTACCGGCAGGAATCTGTACGGTTTTAACGCCGCCCGCAGGCTGAAAGCGCAAACCTCTTTCGTGCTTGGCCATCAGTTGGGCGAATCATAGACGCCGGTCGACAGGTAACGGTCGCCTCGGTCACAGATGATCGCCACAATCACGGCGTTTTCGACTTCCTGGGAAATACGCAACGCCCCGGCGACCGAGCCACCGGACGACACGCCACAGAAGATGCCTTCTTCGCGCGCCAGTCGGCGCATGGTGTCTTCGGCTTCGGTCTGGCCCATGTCGATGATGCGGTCGACACGGTCCGACTGATAGATTTTCGGCAGGTATTCATGCGGCCAGCGGCGAATACCGGGGATCGAAGCGCCCTCCATCGGTTGCAGACCGACGATCTGCACGTCCGGATTCTGCTCCTTGAGGTAGCGCGAGGTGCCCATGATGGTGCCGGTGGTGCCCATCGAGCTGACGAAATGGGTCACGGTACCGCCCGTCTGCCGCCAGATTTCCGGACCGGTGGACGTGTAATGCGCCTCGGGATTGTCGCCATTGGCGAACTGATCGAGCACTTTGCCGCGGCCTTCGGCCTGCATGCGCTCGGCCAGATCACGGGCGCCTTCCATGCCCTGGTCCTTGCTGACCGAAATCAGCTCGGCGCCATAGGCAGTCATGGCGGCCTTGCGTTCGGCACTGGAGTTGTCCGGCATGATCAGAATCATCCGGTAGCCCTTGATCGCCGCGGCCATGGCCAGCGCGATTCCGGTATTGCCGGAGGTGGCTTCGATCAGCGTGTCACCCGGATGGATCTGGCCGCGCAACTCGGCTCGGGTGATCATCGACAAGGCTGGGCGGTCTTTTACCGAGCCAGCGGGGTTGTTACCTTCGAGTTTCAACAGGAGGGTATTGCTGGTGTTGCCCGCCATGCGTTGCAGACGCACCAGCGGGGTGTTGCCGACGCAATCGGCAATGGTTTGATACTGCAGGGTCATGGCGTCTTCGCAATCCAGACTGCGGGGGGTGCCTATCATAACGGCAAACGGCCAAAGCCCATATCACGCAAAGTGCGCTACTTATTCCCAAAAAGAATAAACGCTGATTTTTCCACTGCTGCCCTGCTCAGCACAGAGAGTTAGGTGCCCATGCCGACGGTAAATGGCTAAACTCATCCCCTTGTGCCGATACAGCAAGGCAGCCGATGCCTGATATCGACGGACTGATACGTGTTGCCGGAGGAAGAGCGTGCTGACCAAGCTGGGTATAAAAGGCCGTGTGCTGCTACTGACTATTCTGCCTGCCAGCCTGATGGCGGCGATGCTCGGTGGTTATTTCACCTGGATGCAGTTGAGCGAACTGCAAAGCCAGTTGCTGCAACGCGGCGAAATGATTGCCCAGGACCTTACGCCGCTTGCCGCCAATGCACTGGGGCGCAAGGATAAAGTGCTGCTCAGTCGCATTGCCACCCAGACGCTGGAGCAGACCGACGTGCGCGCCGTGTCGTTTCTCGACACCGATCGCACGGAGTTGGCCCACGCCGGGCCGACCATGATCAGCCCGTCGCCGATTGGCAGCGGCTCGCAATTGCTCAGCTCGACCGGCACCGACGCCACGCGCTACCTGCTGCCGGTCTTCGGCAGTCAACGGCATCTGACCAGTCCGATCATTCCTGCCGAAGCCGACACCCTGCTGGGCTGGGTCGAACTTGAAATCTCCCATAACGGCACGCTGCTGCGCGGTTACCGGAGCCTGTTTGCCAGCCTGCTGCTGATCCTCACCGGGCTGGCGTTTACCGCGACCCTCGCGGTACGCATGAGCCGCACCATCAACGGGCCGATGAGCCAGATCAAGCAGGCCGTGTCGCAACTCAAGGACGGCAATCTGGAAACCCGCCTGCCACCGCTGGGCAGCCGGGAGCTGGATGAGCTGGCGTCGGGCATCAACCGCATGGCGGCAACGCTGCAGAACGCACAGGAAGAACTGCAACTGAGCATCGATCAGGCAACCGAGGATGTCCGGCAGAATCTGGAGACCATCGAAATCCAGAACATCGAACTCGACCTGGCACGCAAGGAAGCGCTTGAAGCAAGCCGGATCAAGTCCGAATTCCTGGCCAACATGAGCCATGAAATCCGCACGCCGCTCAATGGCATTCTGGGCTTCACACATTTATTGCAGAAAAGCGAGCTGACCCCGCGCCAGTTCGACTACCTGGGCACCATCGAGAAGTCCGCCGACAACCTGCTGAGCATCATCAACGAGATTCTCGACTTCTCGAAAATCGAGGCCGGCAAGCTGGTGCTCGATAACATCCCGTTCAACCTGCGCGACCTGTTGCAGGACACCTTGACCATCCTCGCCCCGGCGGCGCACGCCAAACAGCTGGAGCTGGTCAGTCTGGTGTACCGCGATACGCCATTGGCGCTGTCCGGCGACCCGCTGCGTCTGCGGCAGATTCTGACCAACCTGGTCAGCAACGCGATCAAGTTCACCCGCGAAGGCACGATAGTCGCGCGCGCCATGCTCGAGGATGAAACCGAAGAGCACGCGCAACTGCGCATCAGCGTGCAGGACACCGGGATCGGCCTGTCCAGTCAGGATGTGCGGGCACTGTTCCAGGCCTTCAGCCAGGCCGACAACTCGCTCTCGCGCCAACCGGGCGGTACCGGACTGGGTCTGGTGATCTCCAAACGCCTGATCGAACAGATGGGCGGCGAAATCGGTGTCGACAGCACACCGGGCGAAGGTTCGGAATTCTGGATCAGCCTGAAACTGCCCAAGGCCCGCGAAGACAAGGAAGAATCACTCAATATTCCGCTCGGAGGCCTGCGCGCCGCAGTGCTTGAACATCATGACCTGGCGCGCCAGGCGCTGGAGCATCAGCTGGAAGACTGCGGCCTGCAGACCATCGTGTTCAATAATCTGGAAAACCTGCTCAACGGCGTGACCGCAGCGCACGAGACGCCAGCGGCCATCGATCTGGCGGTACTTGGCGTGACGGCGCTGGAAATCTCTCCGGAACGGCTGCGCCAGCACATCTGGGACCTGGAAAACCTCAACTGCAAGGTCATGGTGTTGTGCCCGACCACCGAGCATGCGCTGTTCCAGCTGGCGGTCCACGATGTCTACACGCAACTGCAGGCCAAGCCCGCCTGCACCCGCAAACTGCAAAAAGCCCTGTCCGAGCTGATCGCGCCGCGAGCGGTGCGTGCCGACATCGGTCCGCCATTGTCGAGCCGCGCGCCGCGAATGCTGTGCGTGGATGACAACCCGGCCAACCTGCTGCTGGTACAGACCCTGCTCGAAGACATGGGCGCTGAAGTGGTCGCTGTCGAGGGTGGTTACGCAGCGGTCAACGCCGTACAGCAAGAAGCGTTCGACCTGGTGTTGATGGACGTGCAAATGCCCGGCATGGACGGTCGTCAGGCCACCGAGGCGATCCGCACCTGGGAGGCCGAACGCAACCAGAGCTCACTGCCAATCGTGGCCCTTACCGCCCATGCGATGGCCAACGAAAAACGCTCGCTGCTGCAAAGCGGTATGGACGACTACCTGACCAAGCCGATCAGCGAACGGCAACTGGCGCAGGTGGTCCTCAAGTGGACAGGGCTGGCGCTGCGCAATCCTGCGCCGGAACGCCAGAATGAAGCGCCTGAGGTCCACGTAGGGCCGCTGGTGCTGGATCATGAGGAGGGGTTGCGCCTGGCCGCGGGCAAGGCGGATCTCGCCGCCGACATGCTGGCCATGCTGCTGGCTTCACTGGACGCCGACCGCGAAGCCATTCGTGTGGCGCGCGCCAGTCAGGATGTACACGCCTTGATCGAGCGCATCCACCGTCTGCACGGCGCAACACGTTATTGCGGTGTTCCCCAGCTGCGCAGCGCCTGCCAGCGCGCCGAAACCCTGCTCAAGCAAAATGCGCCGCACACCGAAGCGGCTCTGGACGATCTGGACAAGGCCATCATTCGCCTGGAAGCCGAGGCGCGGGTCATGGCGTGAGCGCGCGACGGGACGCCTGTCGTGCCTGACACTCCAGCGTGGACAGAGCATGTTAGGATGCGCGCAATTTTGGAGGACCCATGGTCGAACACGATTTTCGCTACAGCATGCTCAACCCCCAGCACACGCTGACCGAATGCCGCACGCTGGCACCCGGTCGCTACCAGGTCACCGGCAACGGCGGCTCGATTCACGATAACGACCAGTTATTAGTGACCATCAAAGGCAGCAAAAGCCTGCACATGCGCCTTACCGTCGAAAAAGTCCGGCACCTGATCAACCCGCCCGGCCAGTGGATTGCGGTGGCCAAAGGCCCGGTATTCGACGAGTTGGCGATTCATCAGTGGAAAGTGAATTGCGACAGCTGCGCCGCCGAACTGAACTTCGAGTTCATGGTAGAGAGCAAACTGGGCGTCAAGGCGCAGAAACCGGCCGCTACCGCGCGCATCGCGGAGCTGGGCTGGAAAACCGAGGGCGAGAAGCATTTCTGCAAGAAGTGCCAGGAGAAAGCGGCATGAAACAGTTTGCGCTCCTGAGCCTGATCGGCGGCGCGCTGCTGGCCGGTTGTACCGCTGACACGCTGCCGATCCAGCAGGATCACAGTTATGTAACGGAGTGGATAGGCGAACGCCCGCTGATCGATAACAGTCGCTTGACCATGACGCTGGGTGCCGATGGCCGTGCGTATGGCAATGCGGGCTGCAACCACTGGTTTGCGCCCTATACGCTGAACGATCACAGCATCAGTTTCGGTCCGGTGGGCAAGACGCGCAAGATGTGCGCGCCGGCGTTGATGGAGCAGGAACAGCGCTTTATCAAGGCGATCAGCAGTGTGCAGCGCTGGGATATCTCGCCCATCGAGCAGTTGCGTCTGTGGCCAACGCAGGGCAAGCCATTGCGTTTCTGGCTGGAAGACAGCTGATATAACTATCGTGCCGAAGCTCAGCGTAACTTGCGACGCGTAGCGTCCAGAACTGCATTCCCACGCTGGAGCGCAGGGAACGATCACTATCGTGCGACGCTCCGCGTCGCATGCCGTTCTGGACGCTCCGCGTCCTCTTTAGACGCAGAGCGCCCAGAACCGATCCGATTACCCCTCACCGCGCAACGTCTTGAGCTTCTGGATCACGGTGGCGGCTGACTGCTCGCCCAGCAGTTGTTCGCGCATCTTGCCCTTGTCGTCGATGATGTAGGTCACCGGCAGTGCCTCGGAGGGCGGCAGGCTGTATTGCTCGGCCGGGTCCTGGGCGAGCACGGTGAATTTGATGCCCAGTGCATTGGCAGCGCTTTTCAGCTCGTCGCCCTGCAGGTTGTCGAAGTTGACCCCCAGCACGGTGACCTTCTTGTCCTTGAGCTGCTCGGACAATGCATTGAACTCCGGAACCTCGGTACGGCAAGGGCCACACCATTCGGCCCAGTAGTTGACCACCAGCCAGTGCCCTTTGATGCGTTCGCTGGCGACCTTCTGGCCATTCTGATCTGTGCCCAGGTCCACGCCACATCCGCTGAGCAGCAAACTGCCGAAAAGTATTACCGCTGCTGTTAATCGCCTTGCCATTTGCCTGTTTCCTCGCCCCGTTCAACCTGCAATTACTTATACCCAAGCCACGACTATTGACCATCTGATATGTCGGACAGTGCCATCGCTGGTTAGAATACGCCACCCCACACAAGATGCGACGTGCAAATGACCGATCTGACGCTGTATCACAACCCGCGCTGCAGCAAATCCCGCGGCGCGCTGGAACTGCTTCAGGCCCGCGGCCTGACGCCGGACATCGTCCTGTACCTGGAAACCCCGCCCGACGCCGACCGTGTGCGCGACCTGCTCGGCAAGCTGGGCATCGGTGCCCGGCAACTGCTGCGTACCGGCGAGGACGATTACAAGCAACTCAATCTGGCCGACCCGAGCCTGAGCGACGAGCAACTGATCGCCGCCATGGCCGCTCACCCCAAACTGATCGAACGACCGATTCTGGTCGCTGGCGACAAGGCTGTCATTGGCCGCCCACCCGAGAACATTCTGGAGCTGCTGCCGTGAGCACACCCTACATTCTGGTCCTTTATTACAGCCGCAACGGCTCCACCAGCGAAATGGCCCGGCAGGTTGCCCGCGGCATCGAACTGGGCGGCATGGAAGCACGGCTGCGCACCGTACCTGCCGTTTCCGCCGACTGCGAAGCGACCGCCCCCGAGATTCCGGAAAGCGGTGCGCTGTACGCGACCCTCGACGACCTGAAAAACTGCTCCGGCCTGGCGCTGGGCAGCCCGACACGCTTCGGCAACATGGCCGCACCGCTGAAATACTTCCTCGACGCCACCAGCAACCTGTGGCTGACCGGCGCACTGGTCGGCAAACCCGCTGGCGTCTTTACCTCCACCGCCAGCCTGCACGGTGGTCAGGAAACCACGTTGATGTCGATGCTGCTGCCGCTGCTGCACCACGGCATGCTGATCATGGGCCTGCCCTACAGCGAATCGGCGCTGCTGGAAACCACCGGGGGTGGCACGCCCTACGGTCCCAGCCATCACGCCGGTGCCGATGGCAAGCGCGCGCTGGACCGTCATGAAACCGACCTGTGCCGCGCGCTGGGCCAGCGTCTGGCCAAGACCGCAGTGCAACTGGACGCGCCGCGCAGCTGAATCGGCAGAGCGCCGGATGCTTTCAGTTAAATCGTAAACTTGCAGGGCAAGGGTCGGTCTGACCCCTTGTCCTGCCTGTTGAATTTCTTTGGAGAACCGATGCACGACTACAAATGGCTGAACGAGTATTGCCTGAATCGATTCGGCTCCGCCAAAGCTCTGGAAGCTCATCTGCCCTCCCCCAAAACCCCCAAACAACTGCAAGCCATCAGCGCCGACCGCTATCTGTCGACCATGGCCCTGCGGGTTTTCCGCGCAGGCCTGAAACACAGCCTGGTGGACGCCAAGTGGCCAGCGTTCGAAGAAGTGTTCTTTCGCTTCGACCCGGAGAAAGTCGTGCTGATGGGCGCCGATCATCTGGAACGGCTGATGCAGGACGCGCGCATCATTCGTCATCTGGGCAAGCTCAAGAGCGTGCCGCGCAATGCACAACTGATTCTGGACATCGAGCAGGAGCATGGCAGTTTCGGCAAGTTCATCGCTGAGTGGCCAGTCGATAACATCACAGGCCTGTGGCAGTACATCGCCAAACACGGTAACCAGATGGGCGGCCTGTCAGCGCCGCGCTTTCTGCGCATGATCGGCAAGGACACCTTCATTCCGACCTGGGATGTGGTTGCCGCCCTGAACGCGCAGGATATCGTCGACCGTGTACCAAGCAGCAAACGCGATCAGGCGATCGTGCAGGACGTCTTCAACCAGTGGCACACAGAAAGCGGTCGGCCGATGTGCCAGCTGTCAGCCATGCTGGCGTTCACCGTCAACCACTGAGTACCGTCAGAGATTGACCACATTGACGAACCGCGACGCAGCGGTTTCGTCGATGCGCAGGTTGCTGAAATCGAACAGGTTGCGGTCGGCCAACTGCGAGGGCTGCACGTTCTGCAGGGCGCGGAAGATGCTCTCCGTCCGGCCTGGCGTCTTGCGCTCCCAGTCCTGGAGCATCTCCTTGACCACCTGACGCTGCAGGTTCTCCTGCGAGCCGCACAGGTTGCACGGGATGATCGGAAACTGTTTGAAATCCGAATAGGCCTGAATGTCCTTTTCATGGCAGTACGCCAACGGACGAATCACCACGTTGCGGCCGTCATCGGCCCGCAGCTTGGGCGGCATGGCCTTCAATGAGCCATTGAAGAACATGTTGAGAAAGAATGTCTCGACGATGTCGTCGCGGTGGTGCCCGAGCGCCATCTTGGTGGCACCGATCTCGTCAGCGAAAGTGTAAAGCGTGCCGCGACGCAGCCGTGAACACAGCGAGCAGGTGGTCTTGCCTTCGGGGATCAATTCCTTGACCACTGAATACGTGTCTTTCTCGACGATGTGGTACTCGATACCCAGTTCTTTCAGGTAGGCAGGCAGCACGTGCTCAGGGAAACCGGGCTGCTTCTGGTCCATGTTGACCGCCACGATGTCGAACTTGATCGGCGCGACCTTCTGCAAGTGCATCAGCACATCGAGCATGGTGTAACTGTCCTTGCCGCCGGACAGGCAGACCATGACCTTGTCACCCTCTTCGATCATGTTGAAGTCGGCAACCGCTTCGCCGGCCAGCCGACGCAGACGTTTCTGCAGTTTGTTCTGATTGACTGAAAGGGTGCCCATGTATGGAAATATCCGCTGACGGTAGCTTGAGAAAAGCCGGACATTTTACCCGTAACCGACCATTGGTTAAATATGCTGCGCTCGTACTGTTCAGACAGGCGACCACACTGGATCAAAAATGACCACCGGGCGGCTGGCGTGTTCAGAGCTTAGCCACATTGCGGCATACTTGGCGCACTGGAGAACCCCACAGCATGCCCGAACAACTCAATTCACGCGTCGAGACCTGTTACCAACAAGCCGAAGCCTTCTTCAAGCGCACCTTCAAACGCCCGGTGGTCAGTTTCCAGTTGCGCGGTCAGAAGGCCGGTGTCGCTCATCTGCATGAAAACCTGTTGCGCTTCAACCCGCAGCTCTACAAGGAAAACGCCGAAGACTTCCTGCGCCAGACCGTGCCCCACGAGGTTGCGCACCTGATTGCCCACCAGTTGTTCGGTGGCAGCATTCAGCCGCACGGCGAAGAATGGCAATTGATCATGCGCGGCGTCTATGAGCTGCCGCCCAATCGCTGCCATACCTATGCGATCAAACGGCGCAGTGTGATCCGTTACATCTACCGCTGCCCGTGCCCCGACAGCGACTTTCCGTTCACCGCGCAGCGTCACGGCATGGTCCGCAAGGGCCGGCGCTACCTGTGCCGTCGCTGCCGCGAGCCTCTGGTGTTCAGCGGCGAGACGCGCACGGAATAATCCTCCTGCAAACTGCAGGCATAAAAAAACCCATCCGAAGATGGGTTTTTTATGGCCTGAAGGTTA
This sequence comes from Plantibacter cousiniae (nom. nud.), assembly GCF_977070315.1. Classification (NCBI taxonomy): domain Bacteria; kingdom Bacillati; phylum Actinomycetota; class Actinomycetes; order Micrococcales; family Microbacteriaceae; genus Plantibacter; species Plantibacter cousiniae (nom. nud.). Next base: position 14,851 of record NZ_CDRVEU010000003.1, read on the forward strand.
TCAGACGGTCTTGGTGGTGTTCACCGCAGCCGCTGGAGTCGGGCCTTCGGCAACGCCGAGGTCGTCTTCAGGACGGGTTTCCAGAATGGCAGAGCCACCGGAAGCCAGCTCGGACTGCAGCTTGTCGGTGTCCAGCTCGCCGACCCACTTGGCAACCACAACGGTAGCAACGGCGTTACCGACCAGGTTGGTCAGGGCGCGGGCTTCGGACATGAAGCGGTCGATACCCAGAATCAGCGCCAGACCGGCAACCGGCAGGTGGCCTACTGCCGACAGGGTCGCAGCCAGTACGATGAAGCCGCTACCGGTTACGCCGGCAGCACCTTTGGACGACAGCAGCAACACCAGCAACAGGGTGATCTGGTGCATGATGTCCATGTGCGTGTTGGTCGCCTGAGCTATGAACACGGCAGCCATAGTCAGGTAGATCGACGTACCGTCCAGGTTGAACGAGTAGCCCGTCGGGATAACCAGACCAACCACAGACTTCTTGGCACCCAGGCGCTCCATCTTGATCAGCATACGCGGCAAGGCCGACTCCGAAGAAGAAGTACCCAGTACGATCAACAGCTCTTCACGGATGTAGCGAATCAGCTTGAAGATGCTGAAGCCGTGAGCGCGGGCGATCGCGCCCAGTACAAACACGATGAACAGAACGCAGGTGATGTAGAAGCAGATCATCAACTGACCCAGCTGCACCAGCGAGCTGACGCCATAGGCACCGATGGTGAAGGCCATGGCACCGAACGCACCCAGCGGGGCCAGTTTCATGATCATGTTGATGATGTTGAACATCACGTGGGCGAAGCGATCAATGAAGTCCAGAACCGGCTTGCCGTAGGCACCCAGGCGATGCAGCGCGAAGCCGAAGATAACCGAGAACATCAGCACTTGCAGGATATCGCCGTTGGCAAACGCACCGACGATGGTGTTCGGAATCACGTTAAGGATAAAGCCGACGATGCTCTGATCCTGACCGGCAGTGACGTAGGCGGCGATCTTCGAAGCGTCGAGCGTGCTGACGTCAATGTTCATGCCGACACCCGGCTGAACCACGTTGACCACGATCAGACCGATCAGCAGGGCGATGGTCGAAACGATCTCGAAGTACAGCAGCGCGTAGCCGCCGGTCTTGCCGACCGACTTCATGCTCTGCATGCCGGCGATGCCGCTGACAACGGTACAGAAGATGATCGGGGCAATGACCATCTTGATCAGTTTGATGAACCCGTCACCCAGCGGTTTTAACGCCTTGCCGGTGTCCGGATAGAAGTGACCGATCAGGATACCGATGACAATCGCTACGATTACCTGAAAATAGAGGGATTTGTAGATGGGCTGACGAGTCGTCATTGCAGTTTTCCTCAAGGGCGTCGTCGGCATCTTCACCTGATGCACGCGAGCCTATAAAGCGCTAACCCTCCTGCACTGGAGGGATTTGTTTTGTCGAGCTGCGCAAGGCAGGCCTCTGCCATGTAGGTAGCAATACGCGTGCCATAGAATCATTTTGATATCAAAACCCCGCAATACAAGGCGCACACTGGTAACGGTAGTAGGGATTCGACAAGAGAGGTGGCGGTTTTCCGCCGTATGGTGGGAAAAATGCGCACACAGTGGCGGGTATCCGCCTTTTTTCTGTGGCGACTGGAGTGCTCGGTGACGCGCAAAGGTGTGACGCAGAGCGTCACCAACGGCATTGCCACGCTGGAGCATGAGGAGCGACAGGTGTGTTAACACTATCGTGCCAATGCTCCGCGTTGGCACGCCGTTATGGACGCTCTGCGTCCGCTCTTGAAACTGGGGCGAACACACCCTCACTGCGCCAGAAAATGAATCCTGAACGCCGCGCCACCCAATGGGGAATCGCCCAGCGTCAGTTGCGCGCCGTAGCTTTCGATGATGTCCTTGACCACCGCCAGGCCGATGCCTTGCCCGGGGTTCTGGCGGTCCAGCCGTTCGCCGCGTTCGAGAATGCGGGCACGCTGGCTCTGCGGGACGCCGGGGCCGTCGTCTTCGACGCACAGTTCATCGCCGTCCGCTGAGCGGGTAAAGCTCACGCGCACTTCGCTCAGGCACAGCCGATAGGCGTTTTCCAGCAGGTTGCCGAGCATTTCCAGCAGCGCGCCCTCCTCCATGTGCACCTGGCAGTGCTCGGGGAGGTCCAGCGTGGCCTTGACCTGTTTGTCGCGATACACCTTGTCCAGCGTGTTGCACAGGCTTTCGACCACAGGCCGCAACATCACGTGATGGCGCACCAGACCGCTTTTGCGCAGGCTGGCCCGCTGCAGTTGATAGCCGATCTGCTGGCTCATGCGTTCGATCTGCGATTGCAGCACCCACGCCTGCTCGACATCCTCGGGACGCTTGGCGATGTTCTCGCTTACGCCCTGCAAGACCGCCAGCGGGGTTTTCAGGCTATGCGCCAGGTCATCCAGAGAATCGCGGTAACGGATCCGTTGCTCCCGCTCGCTGCGCAACAGGCGGTTGAGCGAATCGGTCAGGCGCAGCAGTTCGCTGGGGTGTTCTTCGCTGAGGCTGTCGCGCGCACCGGCTTCCACTTGATCCAGTTCCTGGCTCAAGCCGCGCAAGGCCCGCAGCCCCCAGGTCAGGCCCATCCACAGCAACCCGAGCAGCACCGCCAGTGCTGCGCCAAAGCCCAGATAGAGCTTGCGGCGCAAACCGTCGATGGTTTCCTGATAGCCGCGCAACGGCTGCACGGCAACGATACTGAACGCGGCATTGCGCCCGCCGAGCAGCCGGATCTCGACGTCATAGACGAAATACTCATCGCCATTGATTTCCTTGATCTTGGTGAACTCGCTGCCCTGCCCGTCGTATTGCGGGCGGTAGTCGATGTTTTCGCCTTCGGTCGACAACGAGCGCCAGACCATCTGCCCCTGGCGGTTATAGATGTAACCCAGCAGTCGGCTGCCGGGCAGATTGAATTGTTCGCCCGGCAATACTGAGGGCATCAACAGATGGTCGTTTTCGACGCGAGCCGCCGAAATCATGGTCGTTACATCAGAAGCCAGGCGTTGCTCGATCGCTCCGCGCAGCGCCAGGCTGAACGCCCCCTGCAGCGCAGGCAGCATCAGCAGCATGAAGATCACCGCCAGCGTGGCGGCGCCCAGCATCAGGCGCAGGCGAAGCGAACGAATCACGTACAGCGCTCATTGAACAGATAGCCCATGCCGCGCACGGTTTCGATAGGTTTGAAGGCCACGCTGCTGTCCAGTTTGCGACGCAGACGACCGACCAGCACTTCGATCACGTTCGGGTCGCGCTCGTCGTCATCGGGGTACAGCTGCTCCATCAGGCGCTCCTTGGGCACCACTTGCTGATGATGGAGCATCAGGTACTCGAGAATTCGGTATTCGTAGGCCGTCAGCGCCAAGGGCTGCTCGGCCAGGGCGGCGTGCTTGCGATTGAGGTCCAGCAACAGCGGGCCAGCCGTGATGGTTGACTGGATGAAGCCGCTGGAACGCCGTAACAAGGCATTCAGCCGTGCCTCCAGCTCTTCGAACTGGAAAGGTTTGACCACGTAGTCGTCAGCACCGGCAGCCAGGCCTTCGACCTTGTCCTGCCAGTTGCCACGCGCGGTCAGGATCAGAATCGGAAACGCCTTGCCCAATGTGCGCAGCTGGCGAATCAGGTCCAGGCCGCCGATGCCCGGCAGGCCCAGGTCGATCACCGCCAGGTCATGATTGAATTGCGCGACCTGATACAACGCCTCTTCAGCGTTGGCCACCGCTTCCACCACATGCCCGGCTTCGGTCAGACGGGTTCGCAGGTGGTGGCGCAGCAGCGCTTCATCCTCAACTACCAACAACTTCATGCAGCTCTCCCAGGCACAATCGCAGCCTCAAGACAAAGAATGAAACGACATCGTCGCATCAGTACTCAACAGGCGGGCGCTGACGGGCACGTGCTGTGTCACATCATAGCTGCCCAGCAGGATTTCGCGGCTGGCAGGCGCACCATTGTGAGTGCCCGTCAGGCTGCCGTAAACCGGTGGCGAATAAAGCGTCCCCGCCGAGACGTTGGAATGCGCCTGCTCCCCGAGCGCGTGTCCCCAGCTGTTGGTATCGTCAAGCCTTTCGCTGGTCTTGCTGAACTCGATACGGGCCACGTCAAGCCGACCATCACCCGCCTGCACCGCAGCACTGCCGCCCAGAAAAGCCAGGGCCAGGAAAAACTTGTTGAGATTCAACATATCGACTCCTTTTGCGCTCGGGGACGCTGTCAAGGTATGGGCCAACAGTAATCGCGCCGGGCTGAACCCCGACTGAACACTGCATGAACCGGCGCTGAACAGTCATCCGCACCCTGTGCAGCAGAATCGGCTATCGTTGTTTGCCACTTCAAAACATCAACAAGGAGCTGACCATGCGTGTGTGGATTGCAATGATCATGATGGGCCTGACCGGCCTCGCCCAGGCGGCGATCAAGACCGAGCAGATCGATTATAAAAGTGCCGACGGCACCAAGCTGGTGGGCTATTACGCTTACGACGACGCGGTAAAAGGCCCGCGCCCTGGCGTTCTGGTGGTTCATGAATGGTGGGGCCTGAACGACTACGCCAAGCGCCGCGCTCGCGATCTGGCTGCACTGGGTTACAGCGCAATGGCCATCGATATGTACGGCGAAGGCAAGAACACCGAGCACCCGAAGGACGCGATGGCCTTCATGCAGGCCGCGTTGAAGGACAGCGATGCCGCAGACAAGCGTTTTGACGCCGGGCTGGAGCAATTGAAGCAGCAGCCTCAGACCGATCCGAAAAAGATCGCCGCGATCGGTTACTGCTTCGGCGGCAAGATCGTGCTCGACGCGGCACGCCGCGATGAGCCGCTGCTGGGCGTGGTAAGTTTCCACGGCGCACTGGTCACCAACACCCCGGCGAAACCGGGTATCAAGGTGCCAATGCTGGTCGAGCACGGCGCCAAGGACAGCATGGTCACCCCTGAAAACGTCACCGCGTTCAAGAAGGAAATGGACGATGCCAAGGCTGACTACAAATTCGTCAGCATCGACGGCGCCAAACACGGCTTCACCAACCCCGACGCCGACCGCCTCAGCCACGGCGAACACGGCGGCCCGGACATCGGCTACGACAAGGCTGCCGATGAGAGCTCCTGGGCGGACATGAAAGTGTTTTTCAAAAAGATATTTGGTTGAGCGATAACTGAAACTCCGCGTCCGCCCGAAACGGGGAGGACGCGGAGCGTCCGGAAAGGCATGCGACGCGGAGCGACGCACGATAGTTGAGGTCATCGCTCCGCACGCTATGCGTCAATACCAGCGCTGAATATCGATCAAACCGCGCTGCCCCTCATAATCGCGAGCGCTGGAGTATCTCCAGTGCTCACCGATGTCCACATAGCCTCTCTTTACCGGGTTGTGGTGAATGTAATCGAGCTTCTGCCGCATAACCGCTTCATTCCACACCAGCTCCGCATGAGCCCCTTCCTGCCAGACCTGATAAACCCTGTCACTCTTGTGCAGACGCTTGACGAATCGCAGACGCTCCAGCGTGCTCTCGGCGTTGGCGTTCTTAAGTGCTTCGATTATCTGTCGAGCCGTAAATGACTTGAAACTACTCACACATTTGTCCAAGGCGGGCGCTTGGGCCACGAAGTGCAAATGGTTTTCCAGTACGACATACCCGAAGAGCTGCAGTCCTTGATGAGCCTGTTGGTAGCGCCAGGCGTTGAACAGAATGTCTACCAGAACAGGCCGGGTAAAAAGCGGTAACCACTCCACCACCGTGCACGTCAGGAAATGAGGCTTCTCAGGTTCGGTGATGGTGTATCTACTCCGGCCCATGTGTTCATCCTTGAATCATCAGAGCCGTGAAAAGTACCTTCCGACCGAGTACGTGGAAATAATGAAAGTGTGACCAGTTTTTTGCTATGCACCGCCAAGAGGACGCAGAGCGCCCGGAAAGGCATGCGACGCAGAGCGTCGCACGATAGTTGCGATGATCGTTCCTCACGCTCCAGCGTGGGAATGCAGTTCTCGACGCTCTGCGTCGCAAGAGGACGCGGAGCGTCCGGAAAGGCATGCGATGCAGAGCGTCGCGCGATAGTTGCGATGATCGTTCCGCACGCTCCTGCGTGGGAATGCAGTTCTCGACGCTCTGCGTCGCAAGAGGACGCGGAGCGTCAGGAAAGTCATGCGACGCGGAGCATCGCACGATAGTCGAGGTGATCGTTCCGCACGCTCCTGCGTGGGAATGCAGTTCTCGACGCTCTGCGTCGCAAGAGGACCCAGAGCGTCCGGAAAGGCATGCGACGCGGAGCGACGCACGATAGTTGTGGTGATCGTTCCTCACGCTCCTGCGTGGGAATGCCGTTCTCGACGCTCTGCGTCGCCAAGAGGACGCGGAGCGTCCGGAAAGGTATGCGACGCGGAGCGACGCACGATAGTTGCGATGATCGTTCCTCACGCTCCAGCGTGGGAATGCCGTTCTCGACGCTCTGCGTCGCCAAGAGGACGCGGAGCGTCCGGAAAGGCATGCGGCGCGGAGCGACGCACGATAGTTACGATCATTCCGCACGCTCCAGCGTGGGAATGCAGGTCTCGACGCTCTGCGTCGTCAAGAGGACGCAGATGTTACCAGTGCCCTTCCCTCCAACCCATTCCCCCGGCAAAATGCCGCCCATGACTCGACTATCCGACCTCCCCATCTGCTGCCCGGAACTGATCCGGCATTGGCCGTTGCCACAAGCCTTGCCGGGAGCGGTGCTGGTGAGTGGACATTTTGATCCGCTCAAGCTGGTCGACGGCGACTTTCAGCGTTGTGAGCTGCAAATGCCGGCGAGCATTCAGCGTTCGGTGGCCAAACGTCAGACTGAATTCCTCGCCGGTCGTCTCTGCGCCCGCGAAGCCATGCGTCAGCTGGATGGCCGCTTATATGTTCCGGTGGTGGGGGAAGACCGCGCGCCAATCTGGCCCGCTGATGTCTGTGGCTCGATCACCCACAGCACCGGCTGGGCCGCCGCGGTGGTGGCGCACAAGCAGCAGTGGCGCGGGTTGGGGCTGGACACGGAAAACCTGCTGAGCCACGACCGCGCCTCACGCCTGGCCGGGGAGATTCTGACGGCGGCCGAGCTGGCAGAGATGGCGGCGGGTCCAGAAGATCAGATCGCACTGCGCGTGACCCTGACCTTTTCGATCAAGGAAGCGCTGTTCAAGGCGCTCTACCCCATCGTGCACAAGCGCTTCTACTTCGAAGACGCGCAACTGCTGGAATGGTCCGCCGACGGCCGCGCACGGCTACAGCTGCTGATCGACCTGTCCAGCGAGTGGCATGCGGGCAAGGAGCTGGACGGTCAGTTCAGTGTGCAGGACGATCACCTGTTGAGCCTGGTTGCCGTCGAAGGTTGATCAGCCGGGCAGCGGACAATGTTCGCAACGCCCAACCCACTCGACCCGATGACTCAAACAGCACACACGCCTTTGCCTGCGTGGTTCGCCGCCCTGCGCCTGCGGCACATAACGCACTGCCTGAAACAGAGGATTGGCGCGCCCGTCCGGCCTTTTCTTCTCGCTTAACAGCGCCAGCCCCGCAGCCAGCGACACATCACTGCACGTGGCCAGTTGAGCAAGGCAGCCCTCCAGATAATCCCCGGCGCTGCTCCATAACACCGCGGCAGGCAGTCCGCCATAAGCGCTCAGCGATGCAATGAAGGGCTGAAGATTGTCATCGAGCAATCCGGCAAAGCGCTGAAACGGATCAACCGGCATACCCCGCCAGACGCGTCCCTCCTCCGCCAGCCTGATGCCGTTTGGCACGCCGCGCTCATCCAACGCCAGCGCTACCTGCTCAAGCTGCAACGGCCAATGCCAGTCATGCACCAGGCCGGCCACCAGCACCGGCGGAATCAGTTGCATGAAGTAAAACTTGGCCCACTGCGACACCAGCACCGGCAATTGATCTGGCATCAGCTGCGGCCCATAAACAGCCAGCAGCAGCTGATCAAGACGCTCGGGTTGCAGCAGATCAGGCAACGTCACTACCGGGCGCGCATCATCCGCCGTCAGCAACGTCCGCCCGAACTGCGCAAATGGCCCGACAAACGACGGCAAGCTCAACGCGGCACCTGCGTGCGCGGCCAGGACAGGCTGAAGCACGCCCCGCCCAGGCTGACGCTATGCCCGATCAGCGCACGCCCTTCATGCCAATGGATGATCCGCCGCACGATCGACAAACCCAGCCCATGCCCGCCCGAGGCTCGGGTGCGGCTGTCATCGATGCGCATGAACGGTGTGAAAATCTGTTCCCACGCCTGTTCCGAAACGCCAGGGCCATCGTCGTCCACGTCGATACGGCACTGCTGCGCCTCCAGCCGATAGCTGATGCGCACCTCGTTCTCGGCATGGCGCAGCGCATTGCTCACCAGGTTCTGCACCGCGCGGTGCAGGTAGCGCGGCTCGCCCTCGACCCAGGCCGCCTCTCCCTCTTCAGCCCTCAGGCATTCGCCGCGCGAAACCCGTACGTCGGCGCGCAATGGCGCCAGTTCGGCGATCACCTGATCGATCAGCGCATCCAGATCGACACGCTGGAAATTCAGGGTCGGCGCGCCCTGCTCAAGACGCGCGTAGGTGAGCATCTCATCGACCAGCTTGTCGAGGTCCTGGATATCGCTGTCCATGCCGCGCATGTATTTGCGCCGCGCCTCGGGAGTGGCGGCGTCGCTGACCATCTCCAGACCGAAACGCAGCCGCGCCACCGGCGTGCGCAGTTCGTGAGACACCGCGCGCACCAGTTCGCGCTGGATCATCAATGAGCGTTGCAGGTGTTCGGCCATGCTGTTGAACGCCGCCGCCACACGCCCCACCGAGTCGGAGCCCTCGGTCGGCACGCGGGTGTGCAGGCTGCCCTGGGCAATCTGCGTGGCGGCCGCCTCCAGCTCCAGCACCCGTCGCTCCAGACGCCGCACCAGCAAGTACACCACCAGACCAATCAGACACAGGCCCATCAAGGCGATCAGCAACAGCCAATGCAGCGGATAAGGGTTCATCTGGTACAGCGGACCGATTTCCAGCACCCAGTTGGTGTCGACGATCCCGGCCAGCACGCGGATCGAATCGCCGCCCTTGCCCAGCGCCATGACCGTATCGCCCTCATAGACGCGGCGGCGCTGGTCATCGTCCAGATCCGCCTGATCCAGCGCCAGCAGGTGCAGGTCGAAACCGAATCCCTTGTCGCTGCGCAGGGCCAGCAGCCGCGCCGGTTGCTCGTCGACCGGAAAGCGCACCAGTTCATCGATCAGCAGGTAGATAGTGGCTCTCGCCAATTGTTCGGTGATCTGCTGCACTTCGCCGGTCAGCAACAGCGGCTCCTTGTCGCTCAACTGACGATAAACCCTGGCAGCGTGCGGCCCGATCTGTTCGACCACCACCTTGCCGCGCGCCAGTTGGCCCAGTGCGCTGCTGTCGAGGTGGGCCTGCTCAAGGCTTTGCAGGCTCAGGGGAATCCCCAGCAGGCGCTCCCAGATCGCCAGGGCGCGGCGCCGTTCGATGCCATCGAGCGGCACCAGATTGTCGGCCATGATCGTAAAGGTGCCGTGAGCCAAGCGCTCGCGATACTGCTCGCCGCGCGACTGATTGAGCACATGCAGGGCCAGCACGCCAAGCAGCGCGACCAGTACCAACACGCCAAGCACGCCACCGTAGATGCGCAGAAAGATCGAATTCATCAGGTCATCCGCTGAACACGTGGCCGCTCATGTCCTGCGCCGCTTCGGGCACAAACAGATAGCCCTTGCTGCGCACGGTCTTGATCAGACGCGGATGAATGGGATCGTCGCCGATTTTCGGGCGGATACGCGAGATACGCACATCGATGGAGCGATCCTGCCCGTCGTACCCCACGCCGCGCCACGCGGTGAATATCTCTTCGCGGGACAGCGTGCGCCCGGCGTTGGCCACCAGCAGCCACAGCAGGTCGAACTCGGCACCGGTCAGTTCGATGCTCTGCTCGCGCAGCCAGGCCTCACGCAGTGCGTTGTCCACCACCAACGGACCGAACACCAGACGGCGCAGCTCGGCAGCCGGCACCTGCGGCGCTTCACTGCGGCGCAGCAAGGCTTTGATACGCGCCAACAACACGCGCGGATGCACCGGTTTGCAGACGAAATCGTCGGCGCCGGTGTCGAGCCCTTCTATATGGTCGGTATCATCGGTGCGCGCGGTGAGCATCAGAATCGGCCCGTCGTAGCGGTCACGTACGCTGCGGCAGATGCTGAAACCGTCCTCGCCGGGCAGCATCAGGTCGAGGATCACCAGATCCGGCTGCTCGGCGATGATCCGCGCCGCCGCCAGCGCGCCGTCGCCTTCTATGCTCACGCGCAGACCGTGACTCTGCAGGTAATCGCTGGTCAGTTCGGCCAGGCGCTTGTCATCCTCGACGATCAGCACGTGCCAGGTATGTGGCTCCACAGCAATCTTCCTTGTCGTTATCGAGCGCTTTTTGTTTTTGAAATGCAGGGGTTGCGGCACCACGTCGCAGGCGAGTGTAGCAACCCTTGCGCGGATCACACGACACCGCACGCGGCACAGCACATGACATGCCAGAACGGCCTTTCAGCTGTGTTTTTTTGTGATAGGGTTCGCGCCCTTAAAAATCAGCAGTGCCTCACCAGGGCCTACAGAAAACGGTGACAAACGGTCACGATCCAGTAGTTATGCGGCCTACACGCAAGGTGTGCGATTCATACACAAACTACACACACTTTATCCACAAGCGGTGCGTTGCAATTCATGTCCAAAACGCATTATCTTGTAGCCCGGCGACGAGACACACCCTACATGTGGGGTTTTGAACAAAAACGCCAGCACAACTCAAATGGGAAATTCAAGCATTTTTGTTGCGTCTGAGGGGTTGAACTTCAAGCCAGTTTAGGCACCAAGACGCTCGCGCGTGAACCAGAGCCATCCCGTACACGTTTTGCAACATCGAACACGCACTCTTGATCAGATTTTCGAAGGATCGGGCATAGCCCGGTCCTTTTTGGCTTCAAAACCTGGAAGCGGCGACAGCACCCCGCTTTCACCTTCGTTTTGGAGCCCTTTGGTCGCCTTTTGCGACTGACTGCTCTAAACGAAATGGTGGGCAGCAATGCCCGAACAAACTTAAAGAACGTGGAGTCACACATGCAAACAGACACAACTCGCGAGAACTCGCCGACCGGCGCGCCGCAGGCAAGCCAGACCCAGCAGGATCTGTCTGCCACTGCCCCCGGTCAACTGCGCGTGATCAAGCGTAACGGTACTGTCGTTCCCTACACGGACGACAAGATCACCGTTGCCATCACCAAGGCGTTTCTTGCAGTTGAAGGCGGCAATGCTGCTGCCTCGTCGCGCATCCATGACACCGTTGCACGCCTGACCGAACAGGTCAGCGCCACGTTCAAGCGTCGTATGCCTTCGGGCGGCACCATCCACATCGAAGAAATCCAGGATCAGGTCGAACTGGCACTGATGCGTGCCGGCGAGCAGAAAGTGGCTCGCGACTACGTCATCTACCGTGACTCGCGCGCCAAGGAGCGTGCCGTTCGCGCCCCCGAAGAGCAGGTCCAGGCTCACCCGTCGATCCGCATCACCCGCGCCGACGGCAGCTTTGCGCCGCTGGACATGGGCCGCCTGAACACCATCGTCACCGAAGCGTGCGAAGGCCTGGCTGAAGTCGACGCCGACCTGATCCAGACCGAAACCCTGAAAAACCTGTACGACGGCGTGGCCCTGAAAGACGTCAACACCGCGCTGGTGATGACCGCCCGTACCCTGGTCGAGCGCGAGCCGAACTACTCGTTCGTCACCGCCCGCCTGCTGATGGACACCCTGCGTGCCGAAGGCCTGGGTTTCCTCGGTGTCGCCGACAGCGCCACTCACCACGAAATGGCCGACCTGTACGCCAAGGCGCTGCCTGCCTACGTCGCCACCGGTATCAAGTTCGAACTGCTCAACCCTGTGCTGGCCGAATTCGACCTCGAAAAACTCGGCAAGGCGATCAACCACGAGCGTGATCAGCAGTTCACCTACCTGGGCCTGCAAACCCTGTACGACCGTTACTTCATCCACAAGGATGGCGTGCGTTTCGAACTGCCGCAGATCTTCTTCATGCGCGTGGCCATGGGCCTGGCAATCGAAGAGAAAGCCCGTGAAGACCGCGCCATCGAGTTCTACAACCTGCTGTCGTCGTTCGACTACATGTCGTCGACCCCGACGCTGTTCAACGCCGGTACCCTGCGTCCACAGCTGTCCAGCTGCTACCTGACCACCGTGCCGGATGACCTGTCGGGCATCTACCACGCGATCCACGACAACGCCATGCTGTCCAAATTCGCAGGCGGCCTGGGTAACGACTGGACACCGGTTCGTGCGCTGGGCTCTTACATCAAGGGCACCAACGGCAAATCGCAAGGCGTCGTGCCGTTCCTGAAAGTGGTCAACGACACCGCCGTTGCGGTCAACCAGGGCGGCAAGCGCAAGGGCGCTGTCTGTGCCTACCTGGAAACCTGGCACATGGACATCGAAGAGTTCATCGAGCTGCGCAAGAACACCGGTGATGATCGTCGTCGTACCCACGACATGAACACCGCCAACTGGATCCCTGACCTGTTCATGAAGCGCGTCTTCGACGACGGCCCGTGGACCCTGTTCTCGCCATCCGAAGTACCGGACCTGCACGACCTGACCGGCAAGGCCTTCCAGGAGCGTTACGAGTACTACGAAGCGCTGACCGAATACCCAGGCAAGATCAAACTGTTCAAGACCATCCAGGCCAAGGATCTGTGGCGCAAGATGCTCTCGATGCTGTTCGAAACCGGCCACCCATGGCTGACCTTCAAGGACCCGTGCAACCTGCGCAGCCCGCAGCAGCACGTGGGCGTGGTTCACAGCTCGAACCTGTGCACCGAGATCACCCTGAACACCAACAAGGACGAGATCGCGGTCTGCAACCTGGGCTCGATCAACCTGCCGAACCACATCGTCAACGGCAAGCTGGACACCGACAAGCTCAAGCGCACCGTCGATGTAGCAGTACGCATGCTCGATAACGTGATCGACATCAACTACTACTCGGTACCGCAGGCCAAGAACTCCAACCTGCGCCACCGTCCGGTCGGCCTCGGTATCATGGGCTTCCAGGATGCGCTGTACCTGCAGCACATCCCGTACGGTTCCGATGCTGCCGTGCAGTTCGCCGACACGTCCATGGAAGCGGTCAGCTACTACGCCATCCAGGCGTCCTGCGACCTGGCCGACGAGCGCGGTGCCTACGAGACGTTCCAGGGTTCGCTGTGGTCCAAAGGCATCCTGCCGCTGGATTCGCAACAGATCCTGATCGAGCAGCGTGGCGAGAAGTACATCGATGTCGACCTGAAGGAAACCCTGGACTGGGCGCCGGTTCGTGCCCGTGTGCAGAAAGGTATCCGTAACTCGAACATCATGGCCATCGCACCGACCGCCACCATCGCCAACATCACTGGCGTGTCGCAGTCGATCGAACCGACCTATCAGAACCTCTACGTGAAATCGAACCTGTCCGGCGAATTCACCGTGATCAACCCGTACCTGGTACGCGACCTCAAGGCCCGCGACCTGTGGGACTCGGTCATGATCAACGACCTGAAGTACTACGACGGTTCGGTACAGCAGATCGAGCGCATCCCGCAGGAGCTCAAGGAGCTTTACGCGACTGCTTTCGAAGTGGACACCAAGTGGATCGTCGACGCGGCAAGCCGTCGTCAGAAGTGGATCGACCAGGCTCAGTCGCTGAACCTGTACATCGCTGGCGCTTCGGGCAAGAAGCTGGACGTGACCTACCGCATGGCCTGGTACCGTGGTCTGAAAACCACCTACTACCTCCGTGCCCTGGCCGCGACCAGCACCGAGAAATCCACCGTCAACACCGGCAAGCTCAACGCAGTATCGAGCGGCGGCCACGGCCCGGACGACTCGGCGATCACCGCCCCGCGTCCAACCGAAGCAGCTCCGGCCGGCCCGGCCCCAGTGCCAAAGGCTTGCGCAATCGACGAGCCGGATTGTGAGGCTTGCCAGTAAGGCAACCCACCTCGCCCCCACAGCGCGTTTAGAACTGTGGGAGCGAGCTTGCTCGCGAAGAGGCCGGTAAGGGAAACCTACCCTTACCGCCCGCCTCCTCACCCAAAGGCCTCAAAAGCCAAAAATTCATGTTCCTTGCGCGCAACACCTTAAAAGCAAGCAACACCCCCTCTGGATCCAACAGGCCAGTCCGCCCGACTGACCCTCAAGCAGGAGAAGTACACCATGCTGAGCTGGGACGAATTCGATAAAGAAGACGGCGAAGTAGTCGCCAAAGCGACCAACGCCGGCCACGCCAACGAAGCCAACATGGACCGCCTCGACAGCGCCGGTGGCCTGGCTGCACAAGAAGCCCGCGCCGTTACCGCCGCCGACTCCGCTGCCCTGATCCGCGCCAAGAAAGCGCTGGACGCACTGGACGTCGCTGAAGGCCTGGCCGAGCTCGAAGGCGCCAGCGCCCGCGTCGCCGTTGACGAAAAAATGATGATCAACTGCCGCGCCGACCTCAACCAGCTCGTACCTTTCAAGTACGACTGGGCCTGGCAGAAGTACCTGGACGGTTGCGCAAACCACTGGATGCCGCAAGAAGTCAACATGACCGCCGACATCGCCCTCTGGAAAAACCCGGAAGGCCTGACCGACGACGAGCGCCGCATCGTCATGCGCAACCTGGGCTTCTTCTCCACCGCCGACTCGCTGGTTGCCAACAACCTGGTGCTGGCCGTGTACCGCCTGATCACCAACCCGGAGTGCCGCCAGTACATCCTGCGCCAAGCCTTCGAAGAGGCGATCCACACCCACGCCTACCAGTACTGCATCGAATCGCTGGCCATGGATGAAGGCGAGATCTTCAACATGTACCACGAGATCCCATCGGTCGCTAAAAAAGCAGCCTGGGGCCTGAAGTACACCCGTTCGATCTCCGATCCGAAGTTCGAAACCGGCACCGTCGAAACCGACAAAGAGCTGCTGCGCAACCTGATCGCCTACTACTGCGTACTGGAAGGCATCTTCTTCTATTGCGGCTTCACCCAGATCCTCTCCATGGGCCGCCGCAACAAAATGACCGGCGTCGCCGAGCAGTTCCAGTACATCCTGCGCGACGAGTCCATGCACCTGAACTTCGGCATCGACGTGATCAACCAGATCAAAATCGAAAACCCGCACCTGTGGGATGCCGAGATGAAAGAAGAAGCCACGCAGATGATCCTGCAAGGCACCCAGCTGGAAATCGAATACGCCCGCGACACCATGCCCCGCGGCGTGCTGGGCATGAACGCTGCGATGATGGAAGACTACCTGAAATTCATCGCTAACCGTCGTTTGAGCCAGATTGGCTTGAAGGAAGAGTATCCAGGGACGACCAACCCGTTCCCTTGGATGAGCGAAATCATGGACCTGAAGAAAGAGAAGAACTTCTTTGAGACTCGGGTTATTGAGTATCAGACGGGTGGGGCGTTGAGCTGGGATTGATTTGCAATCGTCCAGTCCTACACAAAGAAGGTCGCCGATAGGCGGCCTTTTTTATTAACTGCGTAAAATCATCTAAGAAATTTCTGTCTTTAGTAATCGTATAGGTAGCCAAGAGGCTCATCCATTTCGTACAGTTGTAGGAGATTTTTCCTACAAGGATGACGAAGTGGCGATTCCGGCGGTTGAACAAAAAGCCATTGAAAAGGCACTGAAGAAATTCGACAAAGAGCTCAGGAAGCAGCCTGATTGGGCTACATGGGAATCGAATAGGTCACATAAGTTTGCTATCCGAGTTGAGGGACAGCTGTACCCTGCGAAAAAAATCGTTTCGCTAGCTACCGGTATTGCCGTTTATGACTATACTGGAGGTAGGCCTACAAATGGATATCTTCGTGCTCGCGGGTTTGACGTCGTAGATCTACGTAAATCACCAAGACTTGAATTTGTAAAGGGAGAAATATATGACCGAAGGTCTGAGATTCATGCGCCGTTCGGCGGCAGTTTCCAAAGTGGGATAGCACCATCAGATAAAGCACCTGCAGTATTTTTATTCACTGGTTCGTCAGGCGAACAATACGGGTATCGGGATGAGATCGATGCGAGTGGTGTTTACTCGTACACAGGTGAAGGCCAAATTGGCGATATGACTCTAACCAGGGGTAATCTAGCTATTCAAAAACACGCTGAAACTGGTCGAAGTTTACACCTTTTCAAAGCGCTTGATGAGCGGAAAGGACAGCAATACGTTGGTGAGTTTTCATGCGCAGATATTTCGTGGACCGACGGACCAGATCGAGAAGGCACTACACGAAAAGTTTTAATATTTCACCTAATCCCTGTAATAGATCTGCTAACAAACGAAGAAAGCCCGAGAGAAATCTTGCAAGAAGACCAACAAGAAATTGACATAGATATACTCCGCAATCGCGCATATGAAGCAACAGTTGCATTGCCTAGCAAAGGCAAGATGACGGCAATTCGTACAGTGTATGCTAGAAGCCAAGCAGTAAAAGACTATGTGCTACGAAGAGCTAATGGGGCATGTGAGAGCTGTGAGAAATCGGCTCCTTTCGTCACAAAAAAGGAACAGCCTTATTTAGAACCTCATCACATAAATCGCTTATCAGATGGCGGCTTAGACCACCCACAATTTATAGCAGCTCTCTGCCCGGCATGTCATAAAGAAATTCACTACGGAAAAATGGGCGAGCAGAAAAATGAGATACTTAAGAAAGTAATTTCATCAAAAGAATCTCTTTGGCTAGCTAACAAAAACAAGCATTAACTTTGCTAAACCAGAGTTTCAATATCACCGAATCCGAGCACAGACGGCTTAGCCAACCGCCTGTGGCGGTGTAGTGGTCGTGAGTTCCTAAAACCAAGTAACTATCAAGCAATCCTTATTCGCACAACTTCAAGCTTAATCCAAGCTGCCGAGACCCAATGCACTCCAAAAAATCGGAAACCCCTGACAGTCTCTCCCTCCTAAGTCCGATATCGACACGTTGCCAGCGCCGGTATGGTATGCGCCGGTGCCTAAGAAACACCCAACGTAGATGCAGCGAGTTCACGCATAGCTTCAGATTCCAATCGTTCTAATTGAACGGGGAATCTCGGCTTTGCTGATCCGCTCAGTTGGGGTTTCTTACGCCCGCTCTGCGTTGGTCTTTAACGTCATTTCAGCTCATACGTAGAGGTCAGCATGTTAAGCAATCTATTTCGGGCAAGTGCTCGTCAGCCGCGCGAGGTGTGTACCGGTTTCACCCCAACCCCCTTCCACCGCCACAACCGTCAACTCCTCGCCCTCCTCCTTGAAAACCAACCCTGGTTCAGCGCCCGAGATCTCGGTCGCATGATCGGCTGGCCGTTGAACGAGCGGACGCTGCGCAAGCTGGACGCTGACCAGCACCGGATGATCACGCTCGATCTGCACGGCGAAGCGCAGTCAGAGCTGATGGTCAGTGAGTCAGGGGCGTACGCGATGATGGTGCATCACTACCATGCGGAGAATCGTGGGTTGCGGCAGTGGCTTACCAACGAGGTGGTGCCTGCGTTGCGGGATGGGCAGGTTCCGTTCGATGACCGCACGCCGCACCTGAGCATGCTGCAGTGGCCGGGGTTGTCGGTGAGTATGTTGCACTGGCACAGCGAGCCGTGGATACGGTTGCGGGATATGCCGATGCTGTTGGCGCATCCGCAGATGCAGGTTGAGGGGCGGCCACGTAGTTTGGGCAGGTCCTGGTGGCGGGCGGTGCTGCCTGCTTCTCGGCTGGGTTGAATGCGTGGTGATGGCCGTGCCGTGTGGGTAACGGCCATTGTGTCTCGTGGGATCAGTCTTTCAGGCGGCGTCGGTAGTCGTTGATCATTTCTTTGGTGACGTCATCCTTGTAGCAGATCGGTGCGTAGCCGCCTTTGCGGCTGTAAGCGCTGCGTTTGCCACATTGGCTGCCATTACGGGCAGAGTTGTAGGGGCACGGGCAGTTGCCGGGGTAGCTGTCGATGGATTCCTGGATGATGGCTTTGACGATTGAGGCGTCTGTTACCTGGGCTTCTCTGGCGTTTGCGGAGAAGGCACAGAGGAATGCGAGTATGGCGACGAAGCCTGTCCTTGTCTTTTTCATGGCTATTCCTTAGCGAGTGCAGACGAGTGTCTGTTGCAAGGTTTTACCATGACATCACTAGGCCAGCAATTTTAGTGAAGTCCTTCTACGCGTCTTCTCACTTCGCGGGAGGGAATTTTGAGACGTGTGAAGTTTTTGTCACAGCGCAGAGAGTCGCTATATGGGTAGCAAGTGGATGCGCTTGTCGCTATACAAAAATCCGAGAGGGTCCGGAAAAGTGCCAAAAAACGACATAGCAGACTAGATGTAACCCCAAAGGGGTGACCTAAACCTTCTGCCAGAATCGAAAACAGACTTATGTATAACAACGAGCGATCTAAGTGGGGATGATGCTTGGAGAGGTTCTGTGTACAATTCAGAGTGTGCAGTGCAACGAAGACTCGTGATACACATCGTCATCTTGACAATACCACTTTTAAAAGTCAGGAAATCACATCAAGACGTCCACAGCAGAAACCAATCATATCTCCGACGTTGATGTCTCCGGGTAGTACATCATCCAATTCAATAGTGATTTCACCTGCAACCACCAGCGATTTTTCAACACTAGCCACCTCAGCCAGAATTTCATGGACGAATCCATCGTCAATACGTAGTACGTATGGCTGAGAGCCTGCCGCCATCTTGGCTACATTTTTTATTGATATCGCAAGGACAGGCTCTAGCAGCATGTCCCCGACATTCATATGACATGGATGACAAAAAGCTACGCACTGAGTTTCAGTATCACCGATTGTCAGCATTGCTTCCAGAGCATCTTTCGAGATCCATTCACACTATTTAACAAACATTTAAAATCCTGAGCCTTGGCTTTTGCTGAGCCATCGATTTCACCATTGCAAAACTTCAGTGAAACACATACCCCTTTACCACTAAAAGCTTTTCATTTCCTCGGGAATAAATATTTCCGCCCCTGAAAAAACCGCTTCATTTTGGCATGCCTTATAAATTTCCGCCAAGAAACTTTCGAACGCTTGAAAATAGATACTCTCAACCTCATTATTGCCGTCAAGAAAAATCGACATACTTATCTGACCATTTGTATATTTCTTGATGCCTGCGTATTCCTCTTCAAACTTAAGACCTAAATACCTAAATACCTAAATACCTAACCAAATACTCTCCGATACTTTCAGGAAGCTTTTCAAGACTATTAAACTCCCATCCATAATCGCCTAGGACCTTACATGCGCCTGTAGGAACTATGAAAACTGCCTGATAACTCCTCTTCATACGACCACTCAAGTGCCTACGAACGTCTCGTAAATTTCAATTGGTCTTTTTATCCAATGGCTGCCAAAGAATCATTTTAATATAATCCTTAGCTTCCTGCTCAGTTTCAAAATCCAAGACCTCGTACTCATCATTTACTAACATATCTCGCCAAGAAACATTTTTATCACGAAGGCATTCATCTAACTCATACCTCATCTCATCTATTTTGCCACTAGAATTAAGATTATTAACATATATACCTACAGCAACGTCTTCTGTCAGATTAAAATCGGAGCAGAAAACCGTTTTTAGTATGTGCCGGATATTCTTGTACTTCATAGGCATTTGACATTTCCAAAAAGCAGGGCCTGAGCACACAAGCAAATCATTCAAAACATAACACTCGCCGGTAGCCCTACAGACACATTGAACTCATTACTCAAAGAACAATAAAAAAGCCATTCACAAGGACTTATCCACTCTATACTCACGCCTATCGAATTTCATATCTGCTTCCGTCTCTGTCTTGAATCCAAAGATCAAGCCAACCTCTAATAACTTCACCGATGCCACACCAGACAATTTAAATGGCAACGCCTCAAGCAGAGACACAATACTTTCGTAAACCAACCCACACTCTCCAGCGCGATGCAGCCACTCAGCCAACTGCTCAATCTGATAACTGTAGGATAGCGATTCGTGTGAAATATAAGAAGCCACTTCCGGTTGGATTTTGATTTCATCTATCAGCAAAACGAGATTATTCTCGATGAGCATATGATCGAATTTCATGAGCTAAAATTCCTTGGACTGACCCAACGAAACCCGTACTTCGGCGTCTATACTTTCAAGCTCCGAACCAGCCACCTCATGCGAGGTATAGATTAAAAGAATACCGCCTTCAAACTCTCGAACAGCTTCAACTTTACCACTTAAGCGCTCGACCATTTGCTTTGGATTCAAATTAAACTCTGAGCGACACAGAGCACCATCAAAATAATTAACTGCATTTATTCGATAAATCCCATCTCTACCATTCACATCCTTACCCGTGGCCTCACATGCTTCAAGAATCCTGGGCCAGTCGCGCCGTGTTACGGTCCAGTCATGCAGGGTTGCACGGTAACAGCCGAAAGCTTTGACGTATGAAGGAAATAGTCTTTTCACGACATCCGAAAGATCAACCCTCTCCGATGAGAACTCTATGAAAAGAGTGTCGTCATACTGAGCATCATTTTCCAGATAACCTTCATCTCTGTACTGATAAGTCAAACGCCCTGTGATGCCTGCCGGAAGGACTTTATCAAGAGTCGTGGACAGCAGAAGCTCGGAATCTATATCGGGCAATTCGCCCAACCCTTTAAAATCCCAACCATTGCCTAATGCAGATACGCCTTCAATAAACTGCGCATGACGAGTAGCAATGGACTCGTCATGCTGCGCGCGGTGGCGGAATTCCAGTTTATATTTAGCCATTATTGAGCAACCCTCACTTTGATATTTTTAATATTCTGCTCAATTAATATATCGAGCGCTTTATCAGCATTTTTCTGGTCCGGAAACTCGAAGACTCCTTTCATTTGAGGATTCTGCCTCAAAGCAGTTGATGCGCGCTGAATACTTTGGATTTGTTTATCAAATGTGGTCAACGATGTTTTTCGATCAATTAATGTCAGACCATCATCTTCTATCCCGTCAAACTTTACGAAATTATTACCCCTAGGGTTTGCGTTGTCAAACCGTAGGGCAGGGACCGCTTTACGTTGTGAAAGCACGTCAGAAAGTGCACCTTTAGTCCCAGATTCAAACTTCACAAACGCGTTGTCAAAGTTACCCTGTGGCTCTTGAACAAAAATCAAGCCCCGATTCTCGCCTTTAAGCCGCTGCGCATCTTTAATGCTGAGCACCTCCACAGTTGCTAGATCAAGTTTATTAATTGGAACCGATGCTTCCGGGCTAGCCTTATCCACATTTTTGGAAGTGAGGGGTGGCGACTGCGGCGGCTCCTGCGTATCAAGCGCCCCCCTACGCGGCTCCGGCCTCTGCAAATCAGGTCGCTTCTTCAGGTCATCTTCATGCTCAAGCATCCACTGGCCCAGTCGCTCGCCTTTGGCGCTGGCCCGCATTTCATTTGCCAAAACACGAGCGTTACCGCGGCCGCGTGTGATGTACTGAACCATCGCGCCCAATAGCAGAATCACTACTTCAACGTGCCCTTGTGCGATTTCCTGAACCGCGCTGTTCTGTGCGACCGGGTCGTCTCCCATGAAGGAGCTCCACCCTTGTTCGCGGGGGCCTTGCCATGCTGTGCTGATACCGCGAGTGTAGTAATGAATGATGCGCGGAAAGCCATCGATGACGGATTCAGCGATGGACTCCAGACCAAGAATCCCCAGTATGAAAGTACTGGCCTGCGCCCCTAATGTAGCGCCCATTAAACCACCGGGAGCAGCGCCCACCCCGAAAAAAAGCGCGCCCGCGCTTGCACCGGCTACCCCTCCGACAAAAGCACTGCCCACGACGATCATGGCCATCTGGGTGACTACATCGATCAAGTCCTTGATGATGCTGGAGATGTCGAGGTCAACGAAACGTTGTCCCAGTATGCGACAAGCCTCCGATTCGGCGCGGTCGAACGCGGACCTGACACAATTGAAGCGGCGAATGATCAGCGCGGGCGACGGGACGGGTTCATTTCGATGCGTGCGAAAATGGCCCCCTCTGTAGGGCGCGATATCACGGTCAAGCTTTCGCCGTATGTCATCCCATGAGGGCAGCATGTGAAAAAAGAACATTCAGTGTCTCCCTGACAACTCTTGATACAGCTCTGCCTGAGCAACTTAACAGAAGAAGTGTAAAAAAATCCGAGGGGTACATGAAGCCCGCAAAAATTCGGAAAATTCGTACAACCGCTTTGGCGGCTCAAAAGCAGCCGTTGAATGACTCCGGTTTCCCGCGTGTGGTGCAGGCGTGAAGCCGAACTTGGCCAGAATCTCCGCGCAGTCTGGATACGAGCCTTGGCAAGCCCGGAGAGCAGGCTTCTACCCCTCAAAATAGGAAGTTTTGGGAAGAAGTTACGACGGTTGCGAAGCGGCCCTGAAAAGGTCACCTCGGTTGTGCCTGATGTACCGCATGCACAGGTTTTGCTGCCGGTTCCCGGCATATCGCGAGCAATGCGGATCGCCGCCCCGGTTGCTCCCACGCCCTGCGGGCAGAAGCCTGGACTTATGAGTGATCCAGCATTCGCGTGATGGCTTGGATATGACGCAGAGCGTCACGAAATGCGTGCCAACGCGGAGCATTGGCACGATAGGTATTACCGAGTGCCTGCGGGGCTACTGCACCCCGCAGGCATCCTCCATCAGAACTGCCAATCCAGCGACAGACCCACGCCGTGGGTTTTATCCCGTGCACCGAGCAAGCCGTTGTAGTCCAGGTTGATGCGTGCGTCCTTGCCCAACGCCAGGCTGGCGCGGGCACCGACTACGGCGGCGTCGCGGTCCATTGAGACGCTTTGCACGTTGAAGCTGTTGCCGGCGCTGGCGAAGGCCAGGTGTTGTTCGGACGAGGTGTCGCTCAGGTTGTGCTGCCAGCCGAGGGTGGCGGAGACGTCGAGTTTTTGTGTGTCGTTGAGGTTGAAGCGGTTTCCGGCGCGCATGCCCAGGGTCGAGAGCACGGTGTCGCGGGTGTCGTCGCTGCCTTTGAGGGCCGTGGCGCCGCCTTTTTCGGTGAAGCTGTCGCTGTCGAAGTGGACGTAAGCCAGGTTGGCGAATGGCTCCAGTGCCAGCGGTTGCAGGTTCAGGCGGTAGGCGGCTTCGGTGAAGACCTGGCTCGACTGTGCGTCACGCTTGACCTTCTGACGGTCGGAAAACGCGCCGAATTGCAGATCGCGTTTCACGTCGATGCGGTGCCAGCTGTGCGACGCGCCTGCGGTGAGGCGCAGTGCGCCCTGTTCGTGGCCGATGTAGGCGCCCAGGTGGTAGCTGTCTGCCGAGGCCCGCGAGTGGGTGTCGTCGCCCAGGCTCAGCGAGGTGTCGCTGTAACCTGCCATCGCGCCCAGACGGGTGTGTTCGCTGATCAGGCCGTCGACGCCTGCCAGCAGGCCGCCCAGCGATGAGGTCGAGCTGGCGCTGTCACTGCTGCCGCTGTTTTTGCCCCAGGCACCCAGCGCTTTGACCCACACCGAGTTATCTTCAGTGCCCGGTGCTGGCTGGTCGTACAAGCCTTCCACGCGCAGACGGTCACCCACGGCGTCGCGCAGTTGGCGGCTGTCGTTGATCAATTGCGTGGCGATGGCCGGGTGCACTTCGCCGGACAGTTGGGTGAATGCGCGGCGTGCGCTGGCGGCGTCCTGGCTGAGGATGATGCTCTCATAGACGGAGTTGCCCGCACTCAGTTGCTCAATGGCTTGGGCCACGCTGCGTTGATTGGACGTTTGCGCCGCGCTGGCGAAGCTGTCGCCGTTACGCTCAAGGGCCAGTGTCACGCCTGTACCGGTGTAAGCCAGGTTGCCGTCGAGGAATGCGTAGTTATCCGTCACCGAACCGAACTGACCCTGAATGCCGCCAGCCGCTTGCAGTACGTTGAACTGCTGACCCAGAACGCTGCGGGTCTGGTTGCTGCTGAGCAGTGCTGCGTTGTCGTTTTCCAGGGACAGGGCCATGTTGGCGCCGCTGACGGTCGCGGTGCCGCCGACCACGATGCGGTCGCTGGCAGTGGGCGAGAATTCAACCGCGTAGGTCGAGCCCGGTGCCAGGTTGAGGTTGCCCGCCACCTGCAGGGTGCCGATGGAGTTGCCCGGTGCAATTGTGCTGCCACGGTTGGCGGTCAGCGACGCGACGCCACCGTTGCCACCCAGAATGCCGCCGTTGTTGACGGTGACGGCAGAGGCCAGCGAGCCGTTGATGGCCAGGCGTCCTTGATTGACCAGCGTTGGGCCGCTGTAGCTGTTGGCCCCGCTCAACACCAGGGTGCCGATGCCTTGTTTGGTCAGGCCGCCGTGGCCGGAGATGTTGTTGCTCCACACATCCAGCCCGCATTGCGGCCCGGTGCAGGTGCGTTGGGTCGGTTTGCCGGCGTCGACAATCGCGCCGACGCCTGGCAGGTCAGCCACGAACTGGCTGTCGCCGTAGGCGCCGTCTATACGGAATTCGGCAGGAATATCTGCCTCGGTGACGAACATGCTCGGGCCGTTGATAGCCTTGCCGAGGTTGATCATGCCCCAGCCGTACAGCGCGTCGACGCCCGGTGCGCCAAGGTCGGTGGCGGTGGTCTTCAGCACGTCGGCGACCTGCGCGCCGGTCATGTACGGGAAGCGCTCCATCAGCACAGCCATACTGCCTGCGACATGAGGTGCGGCCATTGAGGTGCCGTTCTTGTTGGCCCAACCGACGGTGAGGTCTGCCAGGCTGGTGCCGTTAAGGACCGAGCTGTAGATGCGCGTGCCCGGTGCCGAGACGCAGAAGCTGGCGGTGTAGCCGCAGCGCGACGAGAAGGTGCTCAGCGTGTAGGGCGTGGTGGCGGCCGCTGCGGCATCCGGGTTTTGTTGCAGGGCGGCGACGGTCAGCCAGTTGGGGGCGATCTCCGGTACGAAATAGCCGAGTCCGGCCATTGCGTCGGGGTTGTTGAGGTTGTAGTCGTTGCCTGCGGCGAAGATGGTCACCACGCCGCTGCGTGCCGCGTCGATGGCCCCCTGATACGCGCCACCCGGACGCGTGCCGAGGATCTGGCGGATCTGGTCGAACTGCACTTGTGCGTCCTGCACGGTGAAGTGCGGGAACGCCGGATCGCGACCGCCCTTGCTGAAACGGTCGGTAATGCCGATGCCCCAGCTGTTGTTGATGACCCGCGCGCCGCTGTTGACCAGCGCGTTCCAGCCGGCCTGATACACCGCGCCGTCGTTGCCCAGCACGATGCCATCTTCCGGGCCCGGGTCGCCGTTGTCGGCGCTGATGATTTGCGCGTTGTAGGCCACGCCATGCATCGGACCGCCATCGCGATTGCCACCGGCGATGCCGCCGACGTGGGTGCCGTGGTTACCGAGTTTGCCGCCGGAGTCCAGGCTCGGTGCGCCGTCGTAGCGGAAAGCGTCGCCCGCCTTCACCGGGATATACGGGTCGGTGTATTCGCGGATGCCGCTGGTGACCAGATTGACCACCTTGTTGGGGCTGTCGAATTCCGGATGCGGGGCATAGACCGGCTGGTCGAAGATGCCCAGTTTGATGTCCTTGCCCGAGTAGCCTGCAGCGTAGGCCTGATCAGCATTGATCGCGCCAAGGCCCCAGTCGGCATTGAATTCGGCACTGCGCCAGCTGGCCGCATTGCCCGCCTGCCCCGCTTCCACATACGGTGCGGCATGCGCCACGCCCAGTGTCGCCAGGTAGCAGGCGAGCGCGCCGCAGGAGGCGCGATTGATCGCCCGAATGGCGTGGCCCAGGGGTTTGACAGAGGTGTGTCGGGTGTTGAATGCATCTTTCATCAAGCTACCGTCCTTAGTTAACGCGCACGAATCTCCGCGCGCATGCATTTGCATGCGCGTCGTTCTTTTGGTTTTAGGGTTGCGTACTGCTTAGAACTGCCAGTTCAGACTCAGGCCCACACCGTGACTTTTCTCACTACTGGCCAGTTGGCCGCTGTAATCGAGGCTGATCCTCGCCTCTTTGCTCAACGCCAGGGTGGCATGAGCACCCACCAGCGCAGCGTCACGCACCAGCGGCGAGCTTTCGATAGCGAAGCTGCTGCCACCGGAGGCAAATGCCAGATGCTGTTCGGAATCGGTGTTGCTCAGGTTGTGCTGCCAGCCGAGGCTGCCGGACAGGTCGACCTTCTGACGGTCGCTAATCGCGATGCTCTTCAGGGCACGCAGGCCCAGGGTACTGAGTACCGCATCACGGTTGTCGCTACCGGCAGACAGCGCTGCAGCGTCGCCCTTCTCGGTGAAGCCATCGGTGTTCAGGTGGACATAGGCCAGATTGGCGAACGGCTCAAGCGTCGCAGGTTGCAGATGAATGCGATACGCCGCCTCGGTGAACACTTGGGTGCTCTGTGCATCGTGTTTGGTTTTCTCCTTGCCCGCTGCGCCGCCGACCTGCACGTCGCGTTGCGCATCGATGCGATGCCAGCTGTGTGCGGCGCCGAGGGTCAGGCGCAGTGCGCCGATTTCATGGCCGAGGTAAGCGCCCAGATGGTAGCTGTCCACCGAAGCCCGGGAATGCGTGCCGGAGCCCATGTTCAACGAGCTGTCGCTGTAGCCTGCGACAGCGCCCAGACGGGTGTCATCGGCAAGGTTGCCATCGACACCGGCGAGCAGCCCGCCAATCGAGGAGGTGTAACCGGCGGTGTCGTCGCGCGAGTCGGTCTTGCCCCATGCGCCCAGGGCTTTGAGCCAGACGTTATCTTGTGCGGCAGTGTTGCCATCGGTGCCAAACACGCTGGCGCCCAGGCGCTCACCCACCGCATCGCGGACCTGGCGGCTGTCGTTGATCAGCATGCTGCCGATGGCCGGGTAAATTTCGCCGGACAATTGCTGGAAGCTGTCGCGTGCGGAGGCGGCGCTCTGGGTAAGCAGCAGGTTTTCGTACACCGCGTTACCGGCGCCGAGTTGTTCGGCGGCAGTCGCCACGGCAGCCTGATTAGGAGTTTGCGCCACGCTGTTGAAAGCGGCGGTTTGCTCGACGTTCAGTGCCACGCCGGTGGCTGAGTAGTCGAGTCGGCCACCGAGGAAGGCGTAGTTGGAAGAGACGCTGCCAAACTGGCCGTTGATACCGTTGGCGGCTTGCAGCACGTTGTACTGGCGACCTACCACGCTTTGGATCGGTGCAGAACTCAAGGCCACTGGCGTTGTATTCTCCAGAGCCAGCGTCATGTTCGCGCCTGACACGGTAGCGCTGCCAGTGGCGACGATGCGGTCACTGGCGGTCGGTGAAAGCTCCACGGCGTAGGTCGAACCCGGCTCGAGGGTCACATCACCATTGACCTGCAATGTACCGATGGAATTGCCCGGCGCGACGATACCGCCGTTGCGCGCTGTCAGCCCGCCGATCTGGCCATTGCCGCCCAGTGTGCCGCCGGCATTGACCTGCACGGCTGACACCAGCGACCCATTGACCGACAGCACGCCGCCATTGACCAGCGTGTCACCGCGATAGGTGTTGGCGCCGTCGAGAATCAGGCGGCCTGCGCCGGATTTGATCAGGCTGCCCTGATACTGGCGTTGCGCAGCAGCAGCGGCGCGAGCGGTGCCGGTGGCGTAGTCGGCCTGATCCTGCTGGCTGGCGGTGCTAGCAACGCCGTTCTGCCAGCCTTTGCTGATCAGGGTTTGCTGCCAGGTGGCCTGCTCGGCGCTGTCCTCGGCCTGACGCTGGATCAGTGCCTGATCGGAAATATCGTTGCTCCACACATCAGTCAAACCTGCGCCCAGATTGGCATCGAAGGTGCCGAGCAATTGGCCGGGGCCGCGCATCGCCCGTTCCAGATTCGCCACACCCCAGCCGACGCTATTGGTCGGTGCCTGGGTGATCGAACCGTCGAGCTGGGTGGCGGTGGTCAGCAGCACTTGCAGCGCCTGCTCGTTGTTCATGTACGGGAAGCGCTCCATCACCAGCGCCAGCGCGCCAGTGGCATGCGGCGCGGACATGGAAGTGCCGGATTTAATGCCGTAGCCACCGCCCGGCACGGTGCTGTTGACCAGCCGACCGGGCATGGTGATGCACCAGTATTTGGACAGGCCGCACTGGTTGTAGCGTTGACCGTTGCTGCTGTCGAGGCCCGACACGGCCAGCCAGTGGCCTTCGAGGTCCGGCTCGAAATACGGCAGCGACGCCCGCACGCTGGCATTGGCGTAACCGCTGTTGCCGGCGCTGAACACGTTGATCACGCCCTTACGCGAGACATTCGCCGCTTCGTCCAGCCAGGTGCCGCGGTTGTAGTGCTGAGCGTAGGCAGCGCGCACACCTGCTTCGGTGGCGTAGGTCACGTCGGCCGGCTGGCTGCCCCAGCTGTTGTTGATGGCGCGCACGCCGGCATCCGCCAGGGCGCCGTACACCGCCTTGAAATACTGCGGGTCGGGGTTGGGGCCGAACAGGAAGCTGTCATTCTGGTTGGTGTTGCCGACGTAAATCTGAGCGTTATACGCCACGCCGTGCATGCCGACGCCATCGCGCGCCGCGCCCATGGTGCCGGTGACGTGCGTGCCGTGGGTGTCGTTGTTCGGGTTGATGGCACCGGTGATGCTGAACGGCGAGCCGTCAACGTAAGTACCGGTAGCGGTGACTGCGTGGTAGCGGGATGGCGTGGCTTCCGGGTGGGACGGGTCGAAACCCGAGTCCAGCGCACCGATCTTGACACCGGCCCCGGTGATGCCAGCGGCGTAAGCCTGATCAGCCTGGATACGGCCCAGCCCCCAATCGCTCTGGAATTCTGCCGACCGCCAACTGGCCGCGTCACCCGGCTTGCCCTGTTCGACATAGTCAGCATAAGCCGAGCAGCCAAACGTAAAAGACAGCGCACAAAGCGCGCCTGTTGCTACAGGCTTGAACGAATAACGGACAACACCCACGCACTTCGACTTTTGCATCCCTGCACACCTGATACTGGTTGGCTCTTGATTGAGCGATTCCAGAACATAGTCCGCAGTTTGAAACTTGGCAACCTATTTATTTCAAATCTGTTACAAACACCAAAACATAAGGAAAACGCATCGCAGGGCATATATATCGCTGATAGGCGCTTGAATCTATTGAGTTTGTTTTAATTTTTATTATGCGGATGAATGATTGAGTAGTGGCTATTTAATTGCACGCGACTTGTTTTTCCTCAGGTTATATCCACTGTTTCCAGTAACAGTGTGCCAAATGTGTTACTTGTCTGAGGCTGCCAAAACTTGTCCGGCAATAACTACAGTCCATTCAGATGTTCCAGAAAAGGGATGACGCAGCGCGTCATGAACGGCATGCCCA
The DNA here is from genome assembly GCF_977070315.1 of Plantibacter cousiniae (nom. nud.). NCBI lineage: Bacteria > Bacillati > Actinomycetota > Actinomycetes > Micrococcales > Microbacteriaceae > Plantibacter > Plantibacter cousiniae (nom. nud.). The sequence goes on from NZ_CDRVEU010000003.1 coordinate 44,186, forward strand.
CGCGGAGCGATGGGCACGATAGGTGGTGGGTTGCCTCAGGCCCCGCGAGTACTCGAAGCGATGGGCGCGATAAGCGGTGGGTTCACTATCGTCCCACGTTCCGCGTGGGCATGCCGTTCAGGACGCTCTGCGTCCTTTCCGCGGGAGTTGAATGGCGTTTAACGACTGAACCGTTCCGCCAGGCTGTGCAGGTAATGCGCCATTTCTTCCAGCTCGCTGCTGATCTGCGAGCCTTGCTGCGCCTGGCTGGCGCTTTCGTCGCAGAGTTGCGCGATGCGGGTGATTTGCTGGCTGATGGTTTCCGCAACGTGGCTCTGTTCTTCAGACGCCGACGCCATCTGCTGGCTCATGCCGGTAATGCGGGTCACCGACTGGCTGATGCCATCCAGCGCCTTCTGCACGGCTTCAACACTGGCGACACTCTCCTGAGAGATCTGCTCGCCCTTGCTGGCGGTCTGTACCGCTCGATCGGCGCCATCGCGCAGCGAGGTGATGATTTGCTGGATCTGCTCGGTCGACGACTGCGTGCGAGACGCCAGTGAGCGCACCTCATCAGCCACCACTGCAAAACCACGTCCCTGTTCACCGGCACGCGCCGCTTCGATGGCCGCGTTGAGCGCCAGTAAATTGGTTTGCTGAGCGATCGAGGTGATCACATCGACCACACTGCCGATCGATTGGGTCGCGTCAGCCAGTTCCCCCACAGCGTTGCCAATGTCGGTCACCGAGGTGGCCATGTGTCGAATCGCCAACAGGCTTTCATCGGCCAGACCACGCCCTTGCTGTGCCAGCTTGTCGGCTTCTTCGGCAGCATGGGCAGTGTTCTGCACGTTGTGGGTGACTTCCTGAATGGTCGCCGCCATCTGATTGATGGCCGTGGCTGACTGATCGGCCTCACTGCGCTGCTGATCCAGCGACTCGGCCTGGCGCAGGGACAATTGCGCTGACCGCCCGGCATGCTGGCGCACGCTTTCCCCGGTATCCGCCAGACGCGTCAGGGCCGTTTGCAGGCGCGCCTCTTCGCTGAGCATGGCCAGGTCGAGCTGCGCCTGCGGGCCGCGATTGTCGCTGTAGGTCAACGCAATCAGTGCACTGGTGAAGGCCTTGGGGTGTTCTTCAAGGGTTTTGCGGATGCTGCTGCGCTGGCGCACTTCAAGAAAAACGCCCAGTACAACCATCACAATCGGGATCATGATGATCGACGGCAAATCGTCGAGCATGTAGACACCCACAGCCAGCGCAAGCGCGCAGAGGATCATCGGTAACTGACGAATCAGGTGATAGGTCGCTGAGCTGCTGGCGGAAACTGCCGACTTGCCCGCCCGCAACCGCGCATACAGCGCTTCGGCGCGCCGCACCTGATCGCGGGTCGGCAGCGAGCGCACCGACTCGTACCCGACGATCCGGCCGTTTTCGTACACCGCCGTCACATAAGCGCTGACCCAGTAGTAATCGCCCTGCTTGGAGCGGTTTTTGACCACGCCCATCCACGGCTTGCCCTGCTTGATGGTTTCCCACATATGCGCGAACACCGAGGCTGGCATGTCCGGGTGGCGCACGAGGTTATGCGGCTGCCCGACCAGCTCTTCGCGAGTGAAGCCGCTCAGCGTGACGAAGGCATCGTTGCAATAAGTAATGTGGCTGTTGAGGTCGGTGGTGGAAATGAGGCGTTCAGAGGCAGGGAAAGTCCGTTCAGTCTGCGTGATAGGCATGTTGACGCGCATTGAGAATCGCTCCGTGATGATGATGATACTCCGGGCAGCTGTTGAAGGTGTAGCACTGCCTTTCAAAGTGACAACCGATCGTCATGATGCACTGTTATCGCCCACACGACTCAGGGATTTAACAGCTAGCGGGAATACGCTGTTCAAGAAACGTCAGGCATGATGGCGAAATCAAGTGTTTGCGCCACGACGAGGATGCCTGCACCATGCTGCCCTGATCGCGACCCGACCCAAGGCACCCCAATGGCACGCAACGCAGCCTCTGCGCTGAACGCACTGATCAAGACACTGCGCGGGTTATTGAGCCGGGTTGCAGGAGGCACGCCGCAGCGACAGCACCCGGAGCCCGCTGCGCCTGAAGCGCTCCCGCCTGAACCGCAAGTGCCTGTCAAAACCCGCCGTGCCAAACCCGGCAAACAGCCCCGCACACCTGCGCCGCCAACACCCACGGCAAAGCCGGCGGCGCCTGCGTGTCCGCATTGCCGGAAAACCATGGTGATCAAGGTGGCCCGCACCGGCAAGAACGCCGGAGAATTCTGGGGTTGTGTGGCCTATCCGAAATGTCGGGGGATCCGACCGATCTTTCGCTAAACGCCAGACCGGTCGCGCCTCGACAGCGTCGCTCAGGTAATGCTCGCCAGCAGCTCGCGCGCCATGCGCTGATGCTCTTCGTCGGACTCGTCAATGACTTGCTGGAGGATTTCACGGGCCGATTCGAGATCGCCGTCCTCAATCAGCACCTGCGCCTGATTGATCTGGCTGAGGGGCGGTTCTTCCAGATCCAGCAGGTCGAAATCGGCGTCATCGTTCATGAAGCTGTCGAGGAAATCGTCGCTCAGGCCGTCGGCGGCAGAAGGCGCAATGACCTCGACAGGCTCCACGATTTCGGGCTCGGAAAAATCACTGAGGAACTGTTCGTCCGAGAGTTCGAAGACTTCCGGCAGCTGGGTCAGGTCCGATGAAAAACCGGGGTCGACTTCAGCGGGCGCTGGCGCAGCGGCAGGCTTGGCACGCGGCGGCGGGCTGTCGAACGGGTCGACCAGATCCCAGTCGGCGTCCATCGACAGGTCATCCAGGTTCAACTGAAACTCGTCGGTATGCTGTGGATTCAGCGCCGCAGCGGCGCTTTCATCCAGCTGCGCGGCGGGTTTTGGCTCAGGCTCGGGCTGCAGGTAGAGCGCAGGCTCGGGTTCGGATTTGTCGAACGACAATGTGCTGGCCGCCACTGTGACAGCCGGGACGACCGCCGCCACGGTAGCGACCTCGGCAGCCTTGAGCTGTGGGAAGCGATCACGAATATCCTGAATGGTCTGCGGGTCGACACCATGCTCCAGCGCGGCCTGTTCTTCGCGAACGAAACCGCTGCCATCGCCCTGCTCCGCCAGCAACTCCAGCAGGCGGATGCGAATGTCATCACGCTCGGGCTGGGTTTCCAGGGCGCTGCGCAGAATACCCATCGCCTCGGTGAAGCGTCCGTAGGCAATGTAAATGCTCACGCCATCCAGCGCATCCGGAGCAGAGCCTGGCGAGCGTTGCGCTGGCGACGGTTTGGCCGGTGCCGGTGACGGGGTCTGCACCACGGGTTGCGGCGCCACCGCAGGAACTTCGAACACAGGAAGCATGGCGGCCTGCGCGGGCTTGATCAACGGGTCATCCGGGGTAACGGCGGGCGCTGCTGAGTCCTTGCGCTGCTGACGTCGTTTCGAATAAGCAAACGCCACCAGCAGAAGCACGATCAATACGGCAGCGAGCAGTATCGGCAGGCTCAGGAATGAGTCGTCACCCGATGCAGCAACAGGCTGAGCAGGAGTGGCCAGTGCAGCCGCAGGTGTTGCAGGTGCAGGCGTGGCTGTTGCAGGTGCAGATGGCGTGGCAGCGGATTGCGCGGCGGCCAGATCGCTGCGCAAGGCGATGATCTGTTTGTCCTTGCCGCTCATCTGCTCTTGCAGTTCCTGAGTCTGAGCCTTGAGCGCCTCCAGCGACTGAGCCAATTGCTGGTTTTCGATGGCCGCAGCCGACAACTGCTCGGCGGTACGCTGCAATTCAGCAGGTTTTGGCGACGGCGCCGCAGCGCTTGCGGCAGGCGCTGCGGCGCTTGGCAATACGGCTGCGTCCGGCAACAACAGGTCCTGACCGACTTTAAGCGCAGAACCGGCGCCTGCGGCAAATACCTGTGGGTTAAGCGAACGAATACCGTCCGCCAGCTGGCTTGCCGACACTTTGTTGCCCGGCCCCTGCAAGCGGCTGGCGATACCATTGAGCGTGTCGCCACTGGCGACCGTATAGTGTTTGCCCTGCACGGCCGCCGGCGGCGCGACCGGCATGCGGCTTTCCGAAGCGGAGGTGGCCGAGCGCTGCTGGTTGCGACTGCGCGTGGCGGCCAGACCTTGTGCCGAAGTGGCAGGATCAAGCAACACCGTATATTCGTGCAGCAAATCGCCATTCGGCCGCGCCAACTGGACGAGAAAACTCAAGTAGGGTTCGGTAACCGGCTTGCTGGAAACCACCCGGATCACGCCGCGGTCACCGCGCAGTACCGGCGTGAAGCGCAGGTCATTGAGAAAGAACACACGTTCTATACCCGCCTTGGCGAACGCTTCAGGCGATGCAAGCCGGGCGATCACGTCTTCATTGCTCAGACCGCCGGTTTCCAGCAACTGGATCTCGGCATTCAATGGCTGGTTGAGCGCCGAGTGCAAGGTGATTTCACCCAGGCCCAACGCAGACGCCAGCGTAGAGCAGGTCAGCAACGAGACCGCCAGCACGCCCTTGCCCAACGCCATGCGCGCCCTGCGACCTGCACCTTCGACAGCAGCCAGTGAACTCTTCAGCATGCGAACCCTTATGGAAACCACGGCAGGCTTCTCACGTAATCAGATGGACGTCAGTATCCGTTGAACGATTATGGTTGAGAATGCGCAGCTTCGTCTCAGGATCTTTCCAGATTGGCGAGAATCTGCGAATGCACGCGCATGCTGACGCGCAAATCCTCTTCGCTCACACCCTCGAACAGCTCGATGCGCAAGACATTGGCGATGTTTTCAATTTTTTCGATCAGGGGCAATGCCGTGTCACTGAGCAGGATCTTCTTCGCACGTCGATCCTCGAGCACCGCCTGACGCTGAACCAGGCCCTGTTTTTCAAGACTGTCGAGCAAACGCGCCAGGGTGGGGCCTTCTACGCCTACGCTTTGCGCCAGCTCGCGCTGGGTGGGCGGCTCGGTGAAGCGCGCGAGGTGCAGCAGGACCAGCCAGCGAGCCTGAGACAGGCCAAGATCGGCCAGCCTGCGATCCAGCTCGGCACGCCAGCCTCGCGTGAGGTGTCCGAGTTGCATCCCGAAACGATGTTCATCAGTCATTGGCATAAGGAAACTCGTGATTCAAACTAATTATTAGCGAGCTAAGCATGGTCCTTATGTTCAAGCAAGCACGGGACGGTGACGCTCCGCCGCACGCTGTTATACCTCAAACTCCGATTGCAGCGCTGCACGCACGCAATACAGCACGCCCTCGGGCACCCGCCCGGCGAACTGCTCGGCAATCGCCGACACCGGCGGCAGTTCTCCTTCGCCATCGAGAAAAGCGTCCTGCACCTCACCCAGCAGGTCCTCCGGCAAGTCCAGCGCCTGCTCGATGGATAACTGCTGCTTGCCGATGGCCTCGGCCAGCAGGGTGTAGACATTCTTTTCCGAGCACTGCAACTGACCGGCGATCTGCGTCGGGGTCATGCCCGCGCGCGCCAGGCTGATCAGTTCGTGACGCACATCGGCGACCACGCGTGGAGCCTCGGCCTTGCCACTGAGCACTTCAAGAAAGGCTTCGCCATAACGCTCCAGCTTGCGCGCACCGACGCCGCTGACCTTGGCCATCTCGGCCATTGATCCGGGCTTGCTGCGCAGCATTTCCAGCAGGGTCGAGTCCGGGAAAATAACGTAAGGCGGGACGCCGTGCTCTTCGGCCAGCTTGCGGCGCAAGGCACGCAGGGCTTCCCACTGCTCGCGCTCTTCGCCACGCACCAGTTGACTGGCCGGGCTGCCGGAGCTGCTTCGCGACGTGGTTTGTGGTTTGAGGTCCTTGCGCAGTTCCAGAGAAACTTCGCCACGCAGCAGAGGACGGCACGTCTCGCTGAGGCGCAGGCCGCCATAGCCTTCAAGGTCGATGTCCGCCAGACCACGTGCAACCAGCTGGCGGAACAGCGAGCGCCACTCGGCCTCGGTGCGCGCCTTGCCCACCCCGAATACCGACAGGTGCTGATGGCCGAAGCTCTCTACCTTGTCGTTGGACTTGCCGAGCAGCACGTCGACCAGATGACCGACGCCATAACGCTGGCCGGTCCGGTAGATGGCCGACAGCGCCTGACGCGCAGGTTCGGTAGCATCCCAGGTCTGCACGCCATCGACGCAGTTGTCGCAATGGCCGCACGGGTTGGGCATGTCTTCGTCGAAATAGGCCAGCAGGGTCTGTCGACGGCAACGGGTTTCTTCGCACAGGGCCAGCATGGCATCGAGCTTGTGCTGCTCCAATCGCTTGTGGCGCTCGTCGCCTTCGGAGTTCTGCAGCATCTGCTTGAGCATCAGCACGTCTTGCAGACCGTAGGCCATCCAGGCATCGGCGGGCAGACCGTCACGCCCTGCCCGACCGGTTTCCTGGTAATAAGCCTCAAGCGATTTGGGCAGGTCCATGTGCGCCACGAAGCGCACGTTGGGCTTGTCGATGCCCATGCCGAACGCGATGGTGGCGACCATGATCAGCCCTTCCTCGTTAAGGAAGCGCTTCTGGTTGGCCGCCCGGGTTTCGGACGGCAGACCGGCGTGATAAGGCAACGCAGGGTAGCCGTTTTCACTGAGGAAGACGGCGACCTCATCGACTTTCTTGCGCGACAGGCAATAGACGATACCGGCATCGCTGCGGCGCTCGGAAAGGAAAGCCAGCAGCTGTTTGCGCGGCTGTTCCTTGGGCACGATGCGATAGAAGATGTTGGGCCGGTCGAAGCTGGACAGAAAGCGCTCGGCGTTCTGCAGGTGCAGACGCGTGACGATTTCCTCCCGGGTGCGCTTGTCGGCGGTGGCGGTCAGCGCGATGCGCGGTACATCCGGAAACAGCTCGGCCAGTTGCCCCAGTTGCAGGTACTCAGGGCGGAAGTCATGGCCCCATTGCGAAACGCAGTGCGCTTCGTCGATGGCAAACAGGGCGATCTTGAGGTTTTGCAGGAATGACAGCATGCGTGGCTGGACCAGACGCTCCGGGGCGAGGTACAGCATTTTGACTTCGCCCAGACGAATGCGATTGGCCAGGTCACGCTGCTGCTCGGCGCTGAGGGTCGAGTTGAGTGCAGCGGCTGAAACGCCCAGTTCATCCAGCGTCGCAACCTGGTCGTCCATCAGCGCGATGAGTGGCGACACGACCACGCACAGCCCGTCACGCAACAGCCCCGGCACCTGAAAACACAGGGACTTGCCGCCACCGGTGGGCATCAGCACCAGCGCATCACCACCGCTGGCTACACGCTCAATAATGGCACCCTGGCGACCACGAAAGCTGTCGTAACCGAAGATGTCTTTAAGTACGCGTTGTGCCTGCTCAAGCATAAAAAACCCCGGAATATCCTGCTGCACTGCAAAACGGAGGAGTATACCCGAGCGCTCGGGAGCAATGGATGACTGGGACATGAGCGGTCGAAATTAACTGCAATTGGCCTGCGCGCTGGCGCCACGGACGCTCAGGGCCTAGAATCCAGCATCGTTTATTTTCAAGGTAGCGCTTCCATGTCCTTCGCTGAGCAATTAACCCGCCTGCAAGTCTTCCTCGATGCAGATGAACTGCACGAAGAAGCACTGGACTACGTGGCCGCGCATGGCTACCTGACCGCCTTGTCCATCTGCGCTGAAGAGGTGCCGGAGCGCGAGTGGATCGACGCACTGTTCTCCGAGCCGCCGCAGTACTCCAGCGAAGCGCAACAGACAGAAGTCGAAGCGACGCTGATTGCCCTCAAGGCACACATTGCCCGCCAGCTGGCTTCGGACGAAGAGTTCGAGCTGCCGTGCGATCTGGATCTGGGCGACGACCCGGATGATTCCGATCTGCGCGGCTGGTGCATCGGCTTCATGGAAGGCGTGTTCCTGCGTGAAAACGCTTGGTTCGAAAGTGCTGAGGAAGAAGTCAGCGAAATGCTCCTGCCGATCATGGTCGGTTCGGGTCTGTTCGACGAGCAGCCGGAGTTCGCCGACATCGCCCAGGACGCCAACCTGATGGACGACATGATCGTGCAGATCCCCGAAGCGCTGACCGCCCTGTACCTGCTCTGCCAGGCACCCGACGAAAAGCCGGCGATCCTCAAGCCCCGCCATCACTGAGTCGGCGCCTATGGCGCAAGGCTCACCGCGCACCAGCCGTCACAGAGCGGTGCGCTATCTGCTTGTAGCGGTAGGCTGGCTGAGCGTGGTACTGGGCGTCGTCGGTATTTTCCTGCCGGTGCTGCCCACCACGCCCTTTCTGCTGCTGGCAGCTGCCTGCTTCGCGCGCAGCTCTCCGCGCGTCTACGACTGGCTGGTCAACCACCCGCAGCTCGGTCCGTGGATTCGTGATTACCTCGAAGGCAACGGCATCCCGCTCAAGGGCAAGGTGTACGCCATCGGTCTGATGTGGCTCAGCATCAGCCTGTCCTGCTACCTGGTTCCATCACCCTGGGCACGAGTCTTCATGCTGACCAGCGCAGTGCTGGTGACGATCTATATCCTCAGGCAGAAGACGCGAGCACCGGGCAGTTGCAAGAGGTAGCGCCGAGCAAAGCCGACGCCACCGCAACACTCAGACCATCACTTCTTCTTGTCCTTGTCGAAGGCCGCTTCCAGCGCTTCGTTGAGGGTGCGTAACACCTTGACCCTGGCCCAGCGCTTGTCGTTGGCCTCAATCAATGTCCACGGCGCGATTTCGGTGCTGGTGCGATCCACCATGTCGCCGACTGCCTGGCGGTAGTCAGGCCATTTCTTGCGGTTGCGCCAGTCGTCCTCGGTGATCTTGTAGCGCTTGAAAGGGATCTTTTCGCGCTCCTTGAAGCGTTCCAGCTGGGTCTGCTGATCGATGGCCAACCAGAACTTGACCACCACAACGCCTGCGTCGGTGAGCTGCTCTTCGAAGTCATTGATTTCCGAGTAGGCGCGCTTCCAGTCCGACTCGCTGCAAAAGCCCTCGACGCGCTCGACCAGCACACGGCCGTACCATGAACGGTCAAAAATAGTGAATTTGCCGCGCGCCGGTATCTGCCGCCAGAAACGCCACAGATACGGTTGCGCGCGCTCGTCCTGGGTCGGCGCGGCGATCGGTACGATGGCGTATTGGCGCGGGTCCAGTGCCGCCGCAACGCGACGGATCGCACCGCCCTTGCCTGCCGCATCGTTGCCTTCGAACACTGCCAGCAGCGCGTGGCTTTTCATGCGCTTGTCGCGCATGTTGCCGGACAGCCGCGCCTGCTCGGCAATCAACTGCTGCTGATAGTCGTCCTTGCTCAGGTTCAGGCTCAGGTCGAGGCTGTCGAGCAGCGTCAGCTCGTTACTATGAATCGCGAGCGGCCCGACCGTCAGCGCAGCGGTCTCGGGCTCGGCCTTGTTCAGCGCGGCCTGCATGCCTTCCAGCAACAGGCGGCCGACGGTCAGGCTACGGTAGTTGGCGTCCACACCCTCGATCACATGCCAAGGGGCGTATTCGCGGCTGGTGCGACGCAGGACCCGTTCGCCGAAGCGCACGAACTTGTCGTAGGTCTTGGACTGCTGCCAGTCCAGCGGGCTGATGCGCCAGCTGTGCAGCGGATCATCCTTGAGGGTCTTGAGGCGCAGCTTCATCTGTTTTTTGGACAGGTGAAACCAGAACTTGAAGATCAGCGCGCCTTCATCGCAGAGCATCTTTTCCAATCGCTCGGCACCGCTGATGGCCTGATCGAGTACCGCGTCCTTGAAGCGACCGTGAACCCGGTCCTGGAGCATCTGGCTGTACCAGTTGCCGAAGAAAATACCCATGCGGCCCTTGGCCGGCAATTGCCGCCAGTAACGCCAGACGGGCGGGTGAGCGAGTTCTTCGTCGGTCTGCTGATCGAAGGTGCGCACCTCGATCAGGCGCGGGTCCATCCATTCGCTGAGCAGTTTGACGGTCTCGCCCTTGCCTGCGCCCTCTATGCCGTTGATCAATACGATGATCTGTCGACCGGCCTGCTCGTGCAGGTCTATCTGCGCTTCCAGCAACGCTTCACGCAGTTGCGGCAACGCTGCCTCGTACGTCTCATCGTCAATGGCATGACCGATTTCAGCGGATTCAAACATGCACAGCTCCTGATTGATGTTGGCTCAGAGAACGCCTGATGGAGATTGTGACCATTGATTGCAGGCATCGGTCAATCCGCACGCCCTTGATAGCACTTTTCTCTGCGCAGACGGCTAAAATGCCGCCACTGCCTCTGCCGAGCCCGACATGACCATTACCCGCCACGCCCAGATCGACTGGGACGAACACGGCAACCCGCGTTCCCGCGAATTTTCCGACGTGTACTTTTCCACCGAGTCCGGTCTGGACGAGACGCGCCACGTGTTTCTGGTGCAGAACGACCTGCGCCGACGCTTCACCGAATTGCCGGACGACGGCAGGCTGATCATTGGTGAAACCGGCTTCGGCACCGGGCTGAATTTCCTCTGTGCCTGGCAGTTGTTCGACGAGTGCGCGCCCGCCAATGCGCGCCTACAGTTCGTCAGCGTCGAGAAATACCCGCTGAGCCGCGCCGACCTGCAGCGTGCCCTGGCGTTATGGCCAGAGCTGTCGCCGTTCGCGGGTCAATTGCTCGATCAATATGTGGCTGTGCATGAAGGCTTTCAGCGTCTGGTGTTCGCTGGCGGCCGTGTAACCCTGACGCTGCTGATTGGCGATGCGCTGCAGATGTTGCCGCAACTGGACGGGCAGATCGACGCCTGGTTTCTCGACGGTTTTGCGCCAGCGAAAAACCCGGAAATGTGGACCCCCGAGCTGTTTGCCGAACTGGCGCGCCTGTCCACATCGAGCACCACAATTGGCACCTTCACCAGCACCGGCTGGGTGCGCCGCTCGCTGAATGCGGCAGGTTTCAAGATGAAGCGCGTGCCGGGCATCGGCCATAAATGGGAAGTGCTGCGCGGCACTTTTATCGCCTGGCCAGAGGACGTGGCGCACCCGCCTGCCGCCAAGCCCTGGTTCGCCCGCCCCGCGCCGATTGACGGCGAGCGCAAAGCGCTGGTGATCGGCGCGGGGCTGGCCGGCTGCGCTACGGCTCAGAGTCTGGCGCAACGCGGTTGGCAGGTCAGCCTGCTGGAGCGCCACGCCGCACCGGCACTGGAAGCATCCGGCAACCCGCAGGGCGTGCTGTACCTGAAACTGTCGGCGCACGGTACAGCGCTGTCACAGTTGATCCTCAGTGGTTTCGGTCATACGCGAAGGCTGCTTGAACGCTTGCAGCGCGGAGTCGACTGGGACGCTTGCGGGGTGCTGCAACTGACCTTCGATGACAAGGAAGCGCTGCGTCAGAAACAGCTGGCCGATGCCTTCCCCGAATCACTCCTGCACCTGCTGGACCAGCCTGCGGCCGAAGCGCAGAGCGGCGTTGCGCTGAACAGTGGCGGGCTGTTTTACCCCGAAGGCGGCTGGGTTCATCCGCCTGCGCTGTGTCACGCACAGGCCTCGCACGCCAATATCCGTCTGATCGCTCATCAGCAGGCATTGGAGCTGAGACGCGTCGATGATCAGTGGCAGGTCTGGAGTGACGAACAGTTGATCGACAGTGCTCCGGTCGTGGTGCTGGCCGGGGCAGCTGATATCCAGCAGTTTTCGCAGAGTGCCGACTTACCGCTCAAACGCATCCGCGGGCAGATCACCCGTTTGCCGCAGACTCAGGCCAGCACGGCATTGCGCAGCGTGGTGTGCGCCGAGGGTTATGTGGCTCCGGCGCGTCTGGGCGAACATACGCTGGGGGCCAGTTTCGATTTCAACAGCACTGACCTGACGCCGAACCTGGCCGATCATCTGGACAATCTGGGGCTGTTGCGGGAGATCTCGGAAGACCTCAGTTCGCGCCTTGGGGCCGCCGATTTGGCGCACGAGCAATTGCAGGGGCGCGCGGCGTTTCGCTGCACCAGCCCGGATTACCTGCCCATCGTCGGCCCACTGGCCGACCGCAAGGCGTTCATGCAGGCCTATGCCGCGCTGGGCAAGGACGCACGTCAGGTGCCGGACATCGCCTGCCCGTGGCTGGACGGCCTGTACGTCAACAGCGGCCACGGTTCGCGCGGGCTGATCACCGCGCCGCTGTGTGGCGAACTGATCGCCGCCTGGCTCGACAACGAACCACTGCCTTTGCCACGCAGCGTGGCCGAGGCCTGTCACCCCAACCGCTTTGCCCTGCGCGGGCTGATTCGCGGCGGCGGGAAGTAGCTTTATGATTGTCGTTCGGGAATGCTGGTCGCGACGCTCTGCGTAGCAAAGAGGACGCAGAGCGTCCTGAACGGCATGACGACGCGGAGCGTCGCACGATAGCTGATATCTGGTCGCGACGCGCTTGCGCTCAGGCGCTACTCTTTGAACTCAGTCAAGCATATAGAGCCGCTCATGCTGCAAGTGCGAAACGTATTCAAGCGCTACACCACGGCACAGGGGCCGCTGGATGTCTTGCGTGGTGTCGATCTGCATCTGGCACAGGGCGAAAGCCTGGCGTTGATGGGGGAGTCCGGCAGTGGCAAGAGCACCTTGCTGCATTTGGTCGCGGGCCTGGATCAGGTCGACGATGGCAGCATCGAGGTAACAGGCCAGCGTCTGGACCTGATGAACGAAAGCCAGCTGGCCAACTGGCGGCGTACCGAGATCGGTCTGGTGTTTCAGCAGTTCAACCTGATCGGCAGCCTGAAGATAGCCGACAACCTGGCGTTTCAGGCACGACTGGCCGGGCGCGTAGATGCAGCTTGGCAGGCGCATTTGATCGAGCGCCTGGGTCTGGCCGCACTGCTGGATCGCTATCCCGAACAGCTCTCCGGCGGACAGCAGCAACGAGTGGCAATAGGCCGCGCCCTCGCCTCTCGACCCGGCCTGCTGCTGGCTGACGAACCCACCGGCAATCTCGACGAAGCCACCAGCGACGAGGTGCTGCAACTGCTGCTGGATATTCTCGCCGACAGCCCCACCAGCCTGCTGATGGTCACCCACAGCCCGCGCGTCGCGCAGCGCCTGTCGCGTAAAGTGGTACTGCATATGGGGCGTCTGGCTGACGAAGGCGAACGCTGATGCGGGTTTTCTATTGGACGCTGCGCGCCCTACTGAGCCATTGGCGCCGTCATCCGGTGCAGTTTTTCAGTGTGCTGACCGGCTTGTGGCTGGCCACCGCGCTGCTTACCGGTGTGCAGGCGCTCAATAGCCAGGCTCGGGAAAGCTACCAGCGCGCCAGCCAGCTGATTGGCGGCGAGCCGCAGACCCGTATCGCCGCCAGCAGCGGCGGACTGTTCCCGCAGGCATTGTTTATCGAGTTGCGCCGCGAAGGCTGGCCCGTATCGCCCATGCTGCAAGGCCGTATCGTGCTTCAAGGGCGCGAAGACCGTCGCCTGCAACTGATGGGTATCGAGCCGGTGACCTTGCCGACCGGCTCGGCACTGGCCGGGCAGACGCTGAACGCCGAACAGGTCGTGGACTTCCTCACGCCGCCGGGCATGACCTGGATTGCACCGCAGACCCTGCAAGCGCTGGGGCTCGAAGAAGGCCAGCAGCCGTTGACCGAAACCGGTGTTCCGCTGCCCCCCTTGCACGCCAAACCCGACATGGCGCCCGGCGTTTTGCTGACTGACATAGGCTTTGCGCAACCGTTGTTGGGCCAGCCAGGGCAGTTGTCCGGAATGCTGCTGGCCAAGGATTTTGCCCGGCAGAACCCTGCGCTGCCGGCAGCCCTGAATGACCTGCTGGTGATCAAGAAAAGCGGCGAAGAAAACAATCTGGAGCGCCTCACCGAAAGCTTCCACCTGAATCTGAATGCGCTCGGGGTGCTGTCCTTCATCGTCGACCTGTTCATTGTCCACGCGGCCATTGGCCTGGCCCTCGAACAGCGCCGTGGGCTGTTGCGTAACTTGCGTGCCTGTGGCGTCAGCGCACGCCTGTTGATCGCTGCGCTGGGCGTGGAGCTGGGTGCGCTGGCCCTGTTGGGCGGTATTTTTGGTGTGGTCAGCGGCTACTTGCTGGCCAGCCTGTTATTGCCGGATGTCGCGGCCAGCCTGCGCGGCTTGTACGGCGCGGAGGTCGCCGGCCAGTTGAACCTCAGTCTGTGGTGGTGGCTGAGCGGTATCGGCCTGAGTCTGCTTGGCGCGTTGCTGGCCGGTACCAACAGCCTGTTGCGGGCTGCGCGCCTGCCGTTGCTGGCGCTGGCCGATGCACAGGCATGGCAGCAAGCCCATGCACGCTGGTTGCGGCGTCAGGCGTGGGTGGCGGTGCTGGGCGTTGTGGTTGGCGTGAGCGCGCTGTCGTTCGGCACCAGTCTGATGCTGGGGTTTGTGATGATGTCCGCCCTGCTGCTCAGTGCCGCACTGGCCCTGCCGGTTTTACTGGACGCCATGCTTGGCGGTCTGTTGAAGCGCAGTCGCTCGGTGCTCGGGCAATGGTTTCTGGCGGATTGCCGTCAACAGTTGCCCGCCCTGAGTCTGGCGCTGATGGCCCTGTTGCTGGCGATGGCCGCGAACATCGGCGCAGGCAGCATGACCTCGGGTTTTCGTCAGACGTTCAACAGTTGGCTGGAGCAACGCCTGACCGCCGAACTGTATGTCAGCCCGCAGAATCCGGAGCAGGCCGAGCCGCTGAACACTTGGCTGAGCCAGCAACAGGATATCCGCGCCGTGCTGCCCAACTGGCAAGTGCCGGTGCAAGTCCAGGGCTGGCCAGCGGACCTGTTTGGCGTGATCGATCATGACACCTATCGCCAGCACTGGGCGTTGCTGGAATCCGTCGCCGGTGATCCGTGGAATCTGTTGCGCGATGAAGACACAGTCATGCTCAGCGAACAATTGGCCCGCCGCCTTCAACTGGGGCTGGAAGATACGCTGAATATCCCGGTGCCCACTGGCAAGTGGACCCCACGCATCGTCGGGATCTATGCCGACTATGGCAACCCCAAGGGCCATCTGCTGGTCAATGCCCGGCACCTGCTCGCCCACTGGCCGCAATCGATGCCGGTGCGTTTCAACCTGAGGGTCGATCAGGCGACAATCCCGTCGCTGGTCACCCGGCTGCAAGCGCGTTTCAAGCTGGACGACAATCACATCATCGATCAAAGCCAGCTCAAGGGCTGGTCGAGCCAGGTCTTTGAACGTACGTTTGCCGCCACTGCCGCACTCAACAGCCTGACACTGGGCGTGGCGCTGTTCATCAGCCTGCTGACCCAGAGCCAGAGCCGCCTCGGGCAGCTCGCCCCGTTGTGGGCGCTGGGCGTCACGCGACGGCAATTGATGCTGCTCAACCTGGGGCAGACCTGGCTGCTGGCGGTCCTGACACTGGTGCTCGCGCTGCCACTGGGGCTGCTGCTGGCCTGGTGCCTGGATGCGGTGATCAACGTTCGCGCCTTTGGCTGGCGCCTGCCGCTGCAGGTGTTCCCGCTGCAACTGCTGCAATTGATGGCGCTGGCGATGCTGGCGACTTTGCTGGCCTCGGCCTGGCCGTTGCTGAGGCTGTACCGTAGCCGTCCAGCGGATCTAATCAGGACATTCGCCAATGAACAGTAAATGGCTGGTGCCGCTGGTCATCGCAGCGCTACTCACCGCCTGCGACGACAAACCGCAGCCTGAAAGCGGTTTCGCCGGTCTGGGCAATACGGCCGACAGCTATGCGCAGGTGACACCCGGCAAGGTCTTTTCATTCCCGCAGGACCACGGCCAGCACCCCGGCTTTCGTATCGAGTGGTGGTACATCACCGCCACCCTCAAGGATGACGCGGGCCAGCAGTTCGGCGTGCAGTGGACGTTGTTTCGCAATGCCCTGCGCCCCGGCCAACAGACCGGCAGCGGCTGGAATGACGGCACGATCTGGCTGGGCCATGCGGCGGCGACTTCAAGCCGCGGCCATTATGTGGCGGAGCGTTATGCGCGCGGCGGTATCGGTCAGGCCGACGTGACACTGGCCCCGTTCTCGGCGTGGATTGATGACTGGGCCTTTACCAGCAATGTCCGCAGCGGTGATCCGCTGACTGCCATGCAACTGAAGGCCAGCGGCAAGGACTTTCGCTACGACCTGAACCTGACATCCAGCAAACCGCTGGTGCTGCAGGGTGAACAGGGCTACAGCCAGAAATCGGAGGCAGGCCAGGCGTCCTACTACTACAGCCAGCCCTTCTTCGACGCCAAAGGCAGCGTGGAAATACAAGGCAAGTCCTATCAGGTCACCGGCCACGCCTGGCTGGACCGGGAATGGAGCAGCCAGCCACTGACCGCCAACCAGAGCGGCTGGGACTGGTTTTCGCTGCAACTTGCAGATGGCGATCGCCTGATGCTCTATCGCATCCGCCACAAGAACGGTGTCCCCTACCTGACCGGTAACTGGATAAGCGCCGACGGCACTACCCGGATGCTGCACGCCAACGAGATCAGCCTGGAGCCATTAAAGGAAACCGTGATCGGCGAGCATAAAGTGCCCACCCGCTGGAGAGTCAGGGTCCCGGACCGAAACCTGGACATCACCACCGATGCGCTGAATCCGGCCGCCTGGATGGGCGTGAGTATTCCCTACTGGGAGGGGCCGGTGAGGTTCAGCGGGAGTCAGGAAGGCGTGGGGTATCTGGAGATGACCGGGTATTGAGCACTCCGATTAGCCGTCATGCCCGGCCCAGTTTTTCCAGCGCCGCGTCGGCCAGGAAGGTGGAACGACTCTTGATGCTGTGATCCCGTACATAGCGATCGATCTGCTTGATCACGAAACCAGGCAGTGTGACGTTGACCTTCTCCGTCTTACCAAGATAAGGCGTTACGTCAATCTCGATCATGCCCCAGCCCATTCCGGCGAAATCGGTATTCCTGGCGTGCTCGGCAACAGTGCCGGCCTTGGGTATGGTTCCACCACCAGCTGCTATTTCCTGAAGCATGATATGAGCAATCTCCACCGCCGCGGCGTGGGCTTCCTCGAACGTATCGCCTGCGGTTACGGCACCTGGGATATCGGGAATCTGGATACCAAACGCCGTGGTTTCGCTTCCCCATTCTATGCACATTGGATATTTCATTTTTTTCTCCAAAAGGGTATCAGGGCAAAACTGGACTAAACCAGCCCGGCAAGCTTTTTGATGGCCCGCACCGTCCCGAATGGCAAGTCTTTCTTGGGATGCGGCACGGGGACTGTCTGAAGTTTTTCAGGATGCTTGAACATATGGTGACTGCCTGAAACACGATCCAGAATCCATCCATCTGCTTCAAGCTCCTTTATCAATTGCCTGCTCTGCACCCCCACCTCCAGTCATTCGACTTAAAAAATATAACCCTGGGCGCATGTTAAGACAATACAAAAAAGGCACCCAGAGTTATCTTTTTTATTCCTTCACAACTTATTTCGCGAAGACTAGCCTGCGCTTGCCTGGCTCGACGAGGGAGCCAGCCAATGCAGCCAAACCAGCTGAAAACAAACTCTTATAACTTTTTGATCTAAAACTACCATGCCCTCACTGGGTCAGTTTCTGGGTGACTGCACTTTCTCAGTCACCTCCCCAACGGAAACCCGGTAAGGACTTATGTGCGGATTAGCAGGTGAATTACGTTTCGACCATCAACCAGCGGACCTAGCCGCTGTTGAACGCATTACCCATGAGCTGGCGCCTCGCGGCCCGGATGCGTGGGGGTTTCATAGTCAGGGGCCAGTTGCCCTTGGTCATCGTCGCCTGAAAATCATGGACCTGTCGGATGGCTCGGCGCAGCCGATGATCGACAGCAATCTGGGCCTGTCCATGGCCTTCAACGGCGCGATCTACAACTTCCCTGAATTGCGTGCCGAGTTGGAAAGCCTTGGCTATCAGTTCCATTCCGGCGGTGACACCGAAGTGTTGCTCAAGGGCTATCACGCCTGGGGCGCAGACATGCTGCCCAAGCTCAATGGCATGTTCGCCTTTGCCATCTGGGAACGTGACAGCAAGAATCTGTTCATCGCCCGTGACCGCCTCGGCGTCAAGCCGTTGTATCTGTCGAAAACCGACAAGCGCCTGCGTTTCGCGTCCTCGCTGCCTGCCCTGCTCAAGGGTGGTGACATCAGCGGGATGCTTGATCCGGTAGCGCTCAACCATTACCTCAACTTCCACGCGGTGGTGCCTGCGCCGCGCACCTTGCTGGCCGGCGTCGAAAAACTTCCGCCAGCCAGCTGGATGCGTATCGACGCCAGCGGCAAGGTCGAACAGAAAGTCTGGTGGACCCTGCCCTACGGCCCGCACGAAGACGAGAAAAATCTCACCCTCGAAGACTGGCGCGACCGGGTACTGGACAGTACGCGTGAAGCGGTAGCGATCCGTCAGCGTGCTGCCGTGGACGTCGGTGTTCTGCTGTCCGGCGGCGTCGACTCGAGCATGCTGGTAGGTCTGCTGCGCGAAGTGGGTGTCGAGGACCTGTCGACCTTCTCTATCGGTTTCCAGGATGCCGGCGGCGAGCGTGGCGACGAATTTCAGTATTCCGACCTGATCGCCAAGCACTACGGCACGCGCCATCACCAGTTGCGTATCCAGGAACGTGAGATCATCGAGCAGTTGCCTGCGGCGTTCCGCGCCATGAGCGAACCGATGGTCAGCCACGACTGCATCGCCTTCTATCTGCTGTCGCGTGAAGTGTCGAAACACTGCAAGGTGGTACAGAGCGGTCAGGGCGCTGATGAACTGTTCGCCGGTTACCACTGGTACCCGCAAGTCGACGGCGCGAGCGATCCGGTGGCGGCCTACCGCGACGCATTCGTCGACCGCAGCTACGCGGAATACGCCGAGACTGTGCAGCCGAAGTGGCGCACTGCCAATGACGCCGCCGGTGATTTCGTTCGCGATCACTTTGCCCAGCCAGGCGCCAGCGCCGCCGTCGACAAGGCCTTGCGCCTGGACAGCACGGTGATGCTGGTCGATGACCCGGTCAAACGTGTCGACAACATGACCATGGCCTGGGGCCTGGAAGCGCGCACGCCGTTCCTTGACTATCGTCTGGTCGAACTGTCGGCTCGCATCCCCGGCAAATTCAAGTTGCCCGACGGTGGCAAACAGGTGCTGAAAGAAGCTGCGCGCATGGTCATTCCTTCGGAAGTGATCGACCGCAAAAAAGGCTACTTCCCGGTGCCTGGCCTCAAACACTTGCAGGGCGACACGCTTAGCTGGGTGCGCGAGTTGCTGACCGACTCCAGTCAGGACCGCGGCCTGTTCAACCCTGCCATGGTCGACAAGCTGCTGACCAACCCCGAGGGCCAGCTCACGCCATTGCGCGGCTCCAAGCTGTGGCAACTGGCAGCGCTGAACCTGTGGCTCAGCGAACAGGGACTGTGATCGATGAAACAGAACGCGACGACTTATAGCCAGCGCCTGTTGCGCGGCCAGTCGCCCTCGTACGAACGTCTGCAGGCACGACTCGCTGAAGACGGCAGCCAGATAGATGCAGACCCTCTGGCGCTGCATTGTGGCTGGGGACGCTTGCTGATCGGTCATACCTACCCGGATCCGGCCGCGCTGGCTCAGGACCTGCTCAACGAAAAACCCGGCGAGCGCGACATCGCCCTGTACGTGGCAGCGCCGCAACAGGTGTTGGCGCAGTCGCCGCAGCAGTTGTTTCTCGACCCGTCGGACACGTTGCGCCTGTGGTTCAGCGATTACCGCCCGGCGCACCGTGTGTTTCGCGGCTATCGCATCCGCCGTGCGCACAATGAAAGTGACTGGCAGGCCATCAACAACCTGTATCTGGCGCGCGGCATGCTGCCCATCGACCCCGAGCTGCTGACCCCACGCCACGAAGGTGGCCCGGTCTATTGGGTGGCCGAGGATGAGGGCAGCAAAACGATCATCGGCAGCGTCATGGGCCTCAATCATCAAAAGGCCTTCAATGACCCGGAAAAAGGCAGCAGCCTCTGGTGCCTGGCCGTCGACCCGCAATGCACGCGTCCGGGCGTGGGCGAAGTACTGGTCCGGCACCTGATCGAGCACTTCATGAGTCGCGGCCTCAGCTACCTCGACCTGTCGGTGCTGCATGACAACGATCAGGCCAAGGCGCTGTACGCCAAATTGAATTTCCGCAACCTGCCGACCTTCGCCATCAAGCGCAAAAACGGCATTAACGAGTCATTGTTTCTCGGCCCTGGCCCGCAGGCGGACTTCAATCCGTACGCGCGGATCATTGTCGAGGAAGCCCACCGGCGCGGCATTGACGTGCAGGTGGATGATGCGGATGCCGGGCTGTTCACTCTCAGCTACGGCGGTCGTCGCATCCGCTGCCGCGAGTCGTTGAGTGATCTGACCAGCGCGGTGAGCATGACCCTGTGTCAGGACAAGAGCCTGACACATCGTGCCCTGAAGGCCGCCGGCCTGCGCTTGCCCGAACAGCAAAGGGCGGGCAACGCAGACGATAATCTGGCGTTTCTCGAAGCGCACGGGCAAATCGTGGTCAAGCCGCTGGACGGTGAACAAGGCCAGGGCGTGGCGGTTGATCTGCGCACTATCGAAGACGTGCAAGCCGCCATCGAACAGGCTCGTCAGTTCGATACTCGCGTGATCCTGGAAAGCTTTCACGAAGGCCTGGACTTGCGCATCGTGGTGATCGGCTTTCAGGTCGTGGCTGCGGCGATACGCCGTCCGGCTGAAATCATTGGTGATGGTCGCCACACCATCAAACAATTGATCGAAGCCCAAAGCCGACGCCGCGCCGCTGCAACGGATGGCGAAAGCCGCATTCCGATGGATCAGGAAACCGAGCGCACGGTGCGCGAGGCCGGTTTTGACTACGCCGATATTCTGCCGATGGATCAGCGCCTGGCCGTGCGCCGTGCCGCCAATCTGCACACCGGCGGCTGCCTGGAAGATGTCACGGCCATTCTGCACCCGGTGCTCAGCGACGCAGCAGTACGTGCTGCACGGGCGCTGGATATCCCGGTCGTCGGTCTGGACCTGATGGTGCCGGCCGCCGATCAGCCTGAATATGTGTTCATCGAAGCCAATGAACGCGTAGGCCTTGCCAATCACGAACCACAACCCACCGCCGAACGTTTCGTCGATCTGTTGTTTCCGCACAGCCTGCCTGTGCATATCTGATCGCAGCTGCGGGCACGGCTGCAAATGGCGCATCAGCCTTTGCAGCCCGTGGCTTGCAACTGTTCCATGAGGAGCATCCATGACCCCTGCAAATATCCCCGATCCGGATCTGAAATACCTGCAGAAAGTTCTGTTGGAAATGCTCGCGATCCCAAGCCCTACCGGCTTTACCGACACTATTGTGCGTTACGTGGCCGAGCGCCTCGAAGAACTCGGCATCCCGTTCGAACTGACCCGCCGCGGCACGATTCGCGCCACGCTGAAGGGCAAGCAGAACAGCCCCGACCGGGCCGTATCGGCGCACCTGGACACCATTGGTGCCAGTGTTCGGGAAGTCAAAGACAACGGCCGCCTGGCGCTGGCTGCAGTCGGCTGCTGGTCGAGCCGCTTTGCCGAAGGCAGCCGGGTCAGCGTGTTCACCGACACCGGCGTAATCCGTGGCAGCGTTCTACCGCTGATGGCTTCCGGACATGCGTTCAACACCGCCGTGGACGAAATGCCGATCAGTTGGGACCACGTCGAGCTGCGCCTGGATGCCTATTGCACCACCCGCGCCGACTGCGAATCACTGGGCATCGGCATCGGTGACTTCGTGGCTTTCGACCCGCTGCCGGAGTTCACCGAGAGCGGACACATCAGTGCCCGTCACTTGGATGACAAGGCCGGTGTGGCGGCACTGCTCGCCGCGCTGAAATCCATTGTCGACAGCGGTGCCGAGCCGTTGATCGATTGCCACCCGCTGTTCACCATCACCGAAGAAACCGGTACGGGCGCAGCCGGTGTGCTGCCTTGGGATGTGAGCGAATTCGTCGGCATCGACATTGCACCGGTTGCGCCGGGTCAACACTCCAGCGAGCACGCCGTCAGCGTGGCGATGCAGGACTCGGGCGGTCCTTACGACTACCACCTGTCCCGCCATCTGCTAAGGCTGGGCGTGGACAACGAGCTGCCGGTGCGTCGTGACCTGTTCCGCTATTACTACAGTGATGCGCACTCGGCGGTGACCTCGGGGCATGACATCCGCACCGCCCTGCTGGCCTTCGGCTGTGACGCGACGCATGGCTACGAGCGCACGCATATCGACAGTCTGGCAGCGCTGAGCAAGTTGCTCGGTGCCTACATGCTCAGCCCACCGGTATTCGCCAGCGATGCCAAGCCTGCGCAGAGCTCGCTGGAGCGCTTCAGCCATCAGATCGAGCACGATGCGCAGATGGAATCCGACACCCGCGTGCCACCGGTCGACAGCCTGATCGGGCAGAATCGCGAAGAGAGTTGAGGCCCTGTGAATTGCGGTGCATGGCACCGCAGTTCTATCATCGCCGCTCATCGACACGAGAACCGCCATGCTGATCCCCTACGACCAACTGGAACCTGACACCCTCACTCGCCTGATCGAGGATTTCGTCACCCGTGAGGGCACCGATAATGGCGATGAAACACCGCTGCAAACCCGGGTACTGCGCGTGCGTCATGCGTTGACCAAGGGCCAGGCGGTGATCTTTTTCGACCTGGAGAGCCAGCAGTGTCAGCTGATGCTCAAGCACGATGTACCCAAGGAGTTTTTTGAATAACGCCTACGGTGCCTTAGTCGGGTTTTCGACAGGCCGAGTCAGGTCATCTGCCCATAAGATCGCTTGCTGACAACGCCGCTCACTGAAGCGGCGTCGTTGCCTGTTGCGAAAGCGTCCTGGCAATGCGCTTGTAGACCTCGGCGCGGTGCACCTTGACGTCTTTCGGGGCATTGATCCCGAGCCTGACCTGATTGCCGTTGATCCCCAGAATCTGCACGGTGATGTCATCACCGATTGAAAACGTTTCGCCAATTTCCCGCATCAGTACCAGCATTTTTCCCACCCTTGCGTTGCGCAAAAGAGGCAGGGTGCATGGCGAAACGTGGCGCTTCAATGCGCTGATGGCAAATCAGTAACGTCCTGCGACAGCACCGGAAAAGACTGAAGGAAACGTCTTACTTTCCGGCCAAATCCGTGGGAAATTTCGTTCGCGGCGGTGGTTACTCAGGAGGCAGCCCAACGTGGCCCCAGCAGAATGATGGTCGCACCGAGAACGCAGAACGCCAGACCCAGCCAGTCCGTGCCCAGCGGCCTGACCCGCTCGACCAGCCCCAACCAGGCGATCGACGCAATAATGTAGATCCCGCCATACGCCGCATAGGCACGCCCCGCGTAAGCCGCCTCCACACGTGTCAGCAACAGTGCAAACAGCGTCAGGCTGACCAGCGCAGGGATCACCCACAGCGCGCTCTTGCCCTGGCGCAGCCATAGCCAGAAGGCATAGCAGCCGAATATCTCGAACAGGGCGGCGAGGAAGAACCACAGATAATTGAGCATGAAAGGTTCTCAGGACAGGGCTGAAAGATGCGCGCAACCCTACCAGAAAACCGTGCGGTCATGACCTTGATAACCTTGAACAGGCAACGCCGTACCCCCAAGAGGACGCGGAGCGTCCGGAAAGGCATGCGACGCGGAGCGTCGCACGATAGTTGCGGTGATCGTTCCTCACGCTCCAGCGTGGGAATGCAGATCGCGACGCTCTGCGTCGCAAGAGGACGCGGAGCGTCCGGGCTAGTCAGGCATGCCCTTTTTGCGCCTTGGCGCGCATCTTGGCGCACATGACGGTCATTTCGTCATACATCGCCTGTGGCTGTTTGCGCTTCAGGTCCCAGGCCATACGGCCCTCTTCGTGGGGCAGGATCATGAATTCGCCTTCGCCCACCTGCCTGAAGATGTAGTCGGCGATATCTGCGGCGGTGATCGGCGACTTCTCCAGCAACCTGCCGATCTGCGCCTTCATCGCGGGCGTAGGGCCACGGAAGGAATCCAGCAGGTTGGTTTGAAAGAACGATGGGCAGACCACATGAACACCAACGTCCTGGTCATGCAGTTCTACCAGCAGGCTCTCGGAAAGCGCGACGACCCCGGCCTTGGCGACGTTGTAATTGCTCATCGCCGGGGCCTGCATCAGCGCTGCCATCGAGGCGATGTTGATGATCCGGCCCTTGCTGGCCAGCAGCATTGGCAGGAACGCCTTGCAGCCTTTGACCACGCCCATCAGATTGATCGCGATCTGCCAGTCCCAGTCCTCCAGCGACAATTCGTTGAAGAAGCCACCGGACGCGACACCCGCGTTGTTGACGATGATGTCGATACCGCCAAATCGCTGTTCGCACGCCTGGGCAAACGCGGTGAGCTGGCTGTAGTCGCGAACGTCGCAACGCTGCACAAAACCGTCACCACCCACCTCGCGTACCAGCGCAAGGGTCTCCTGCAGGCCTGCATCGTTGACGTCCGACAGTGCCAGCCGCCACCCTTCGCGCGCCCAGCGCAGTGCAATTTCACGGCCCAGACCTGAGCCGGCGCCAGTAATCATGATGCGGTTTTGCATAGCCGAGAGCCTTGTGATGTGCAGGAGTTGCCTGAGTGTAATCACAGTGGAAGCGCCACAACCCCACCATCAAGACGCTGAATGCCTGGTGCAAACCGCAGCCCTATGAACGCCTCGCTCGTGTCACATACCGCACCAGCAACAGGCCATACACCGACACATTGAGCAGCACGACAATGCCGCCCAGCCAAAGCTGTATGCCCGGCGTAAGCCCGGCCGGGTAAATCAGCGGGATCAGATAATGCTCCACGAAGCCCCCGGTGTAGCCCTGCCCTCCAGCGTTGCTGCGCAGGGTGTTTTCCAGCGGTGTCAGCGGGCAATACAGGTGCAGAAACTCGACCGCTGTCCCCCAGGCCGCAGCAGGAACGTGCAGCAGTGCCAGCCAGGGCCTTCTCAATACCAGCAGTCCGCCGAACAGGACGAACACAATGAACAGTAGATGAAACACGACCACGGCATCCGCCGCCACTCGATAAATCATCACGGTGTCCTCTTGTGGGCCATGCCTCAGGTAGAAAGTTCACGCCGCGCGGAGACCTTCCAAGGTGTTTAGTTCAATTATTTTCAAGACTGAATCAAACGCATCAGTTCAAAAAAAGACCGAGTTATTGTCAGACAAAAATGCGACAAACCCCTGATTTTCAATGACTTTCAAATATGTAATAAATTATTAAAAATAGATCGAACCTTTCTCCGACGCCCAGAGTCCGATGAGTCAAGCAGGCAACTTCATACCGTCCGGCATGACGTTTCAACTGCATCTGTTAATTAACACTAATGTAAAGAGGGAACTCACCATGGGCATCGGCACTATTCTTATCATCGTTCTGATTCTGCTGCTAGTTGGCGGTTTGCCAGTATTCCCGCACTCTCGCAGCTGGGGCTACGGTCCGTCGGGCATCATCGGTACGATCCTGGTGATCCTGCTGATTCTGGTGTTGCTCGGCAAGATATGACCTGCTGCTCCACGCAGCAGCGCATGTAGCCAATAAAAACCCCGCTTTTTCAAGCGGGGTTTTTTATCGGCCATGAAAAAGCAGCCCGAAGGCTGCTTCGTTCACAACAACCTGAACTTAGTGCGAAACCGCACCACTGGCACCCAGCCCCGTCTGCGAGCGGACGAATTGCGGGAAGAACAGCGCGCGCTCGCCCTCTGCCGCTTTCGACTTGTCGGTGATGGAGAAGAACCAGATACCTACGAAGGCGATGGCGATGGAGAACAGCGCCGGGTATTCGTAAGGGAAAATGGCTTTCTCGTGATGCAGGATCTGCACCCAGATGGTCGGACCCAGCACCATCAGCACCACTGCGCTGATCAGGCCCATCCAGCCGCCGATCATGGCGCCACGGGTGGTCAGGTTTTTCCAGTACATGGAAAGCAACAGGATCGGGAAGTTGCAGCTTGCCGCGACCGAGAACGCCAGGCCCACCATGAAGGCGATGTTCTGGCTTTCAAAGGCAATACCCAGAAAGATCGCCACGACCGCCAAAGCGATGGTGGTAATTTTCGAGATACGGATCTCGTCCTTCTCGTTGGCTTTGCCTGCCTTGATGACGCTGGCATACAGGTCGTGGGAAACCGCCGAAGCACCCGCCAGAGTCAGACCGGCAACCACTGCCAGAATGGTGGCGAAGGCTACTGCCGAGATGAAGCCCAGGAACAGACTGCCACCGACCGCGTCGGCCAGGTGAACCGCTGCCATGTTGTTACCGCCCAGCAAGGCGCCCGCTGCATCCTTGAACGCCGGATTGGTGCTGACCAGCAGGATCGCGCCGAAACCGATGATGAAGGTCAGGATGTAGAAGTAGCCGATAAAGCCGGTTGCGTAGAGCACTGACTTGCGGGCTTCCTTGGCATCGCTCACGGTGAAGAAGCGCATCAGGATGTGTGGCAGGCCTGCGGTACCGAACATCAGGGCCAGACCCAGCGAGAACGCCGAGATCGGGTCTTTCACCAGCCCGCCAGGGCTCATGATCGCCTCACCTTTGGGGTGAACCTTGATCGCTTCGGAGAACAGCATGTTGAAGTCGAAGTTGACGTGCTTCATGACCATCAGTGCCATGAACGACGCACCGGACAGCAACATCACCGCCTTGATGATCTGCACCCAGGTCGTGGCGAGCATGCCGCCGAACAGCACATAGAGGCACATCAGGATACCGACCAACACCACCGCAACGGCGTAGTCCAGACCGAACAGCAGCTGGATCAGCTTGCCGGCACCGACCATTTGCGCAATCAGGTAAAACGCCACCACCACCAGCGAGCCGCAGGCAGACAGGGTACGAATTTCCTTTTGCTTGAGGCGGTACGAGGCCACGTCGGCAAAGGTGTATTTACCCAGGTTACGCAAGCGTTCGGCGATCAGGAACAGGATGATCGGCCAGCCCACCAGGAAGCCGATCGAGTAGATCAGGCCATCGTAGCCGGAAGTGTAGACCAGTGCGGAAATCCCCAGAAAGGAGGCGGCCGACATGTAGTCACCGGCAATCGCCAGCCCGTTCTGGAAACCGGTGATCTTGCCACCTGCCGAGTAATAGTCCGACGCGGTCTTGTTCTTTTTCGACGCCCAGTAGGTGATGTACAGCGTGAAGGCTACGAAGACCACGAACATGACGATCGCGGCGACGTTCAGGGGTTGCTTCTGCACTGCACCCGTCAACGCGTCTGCCGCCCAGAGGGTCGGCGCGAAGGCGGCAAGGCCAAGTGCTGCTGATAGGCGCCGGATCATTGCTGAGCCTCCTTCAGGATCGCGTTATTCAGGTCATCGAATTCACCGTTGGCACGGCGAACATAGATGGCGGTCAATATAAACGCGGAAAGGATCAGCCCTACGCCTATCGGCATTCCCCAGGTAATGGTCGAAGTGGGACTCAGTTTGGCGCCCAGAATATGGGGTCCGTAAGCAATCAAAAGAATAAAGGCCGCATACAGGCCAAGCATGATCGCCGAGAGAATCCAGGCGAACCGCTCTCTTTTGGATACCAGCTCCTTGAAACGCGGGCTGTTTTGAATCGAGAGGTAAATGCTGTCGTTCATTGTTTTTGTCCTCGCAGCACAGATGAGATGTCACGTAATGCACTTTAGTCGGGTCCGGCGCGCACTCCAGACGACCTTAGTATTAGAACGACATTAGCTGCAGATAGCTCTTCTCGCACGGCCTGGACCCGCCGGCAGTCGGTCGCACCGAAAACACTCCGGGGCAGGAAAACAAAAGGCCGTCTGGCGATAACACCAGACGGCCTCGAGAACGGCTGTTCAGACACTTTGAGACTATTTGGCAGTCCATGCAGCAACACGGTCCGGGTGCTTGGCTACCCAGTCCTTGGCTGCAGCTTCAGGTTTGGCACCGTCCTGAATGGCCAGCATCACCTCACCGATTTCATCCTTGGATGCCCACTGGAATTTTTTCAGGAAGGCCACGACCTCAGGGGCTTTTTTCTCCAGCCCAAGGCTGCCAACGTTGTCTACGGTTTCAGCCTCACCGTAGACACCTTTCGGGTCGTCGAGGAAACGCAGCTTCCATTTGGCGAACATCCAGTGCGGCACCCAGCCGGTGACGACGATGGATTTCTTCGCCTTCTCGGCGCGGGTCAGCTCGGCAATCATGCCTGCGCCGGAGCTCGCCTGCAGTTTATAGCCGTCCAGACCATAGTCCTTGATAGCCTGATCGGTCTTGAGCATCACGCCCGAGCCCGCATCGATCCCGGTGATCTTCTTGTTGAAGGAAGCATCGGTCTTCAGGTCTTCGATGGTTTTGGCCTTCACGTATTCAGGCACGATCAGGCCAATCTTGGCGTCCTTGAAGTTGGGGCCATAGTTGACGACCTGGTCCTTGTACTTGGCGTAGTACTCGCCATGCGTGCCTGGAAGCCACGCAGACAGCATCAGGTCGAGCTTGTCGGTGGCCACCGCCTGCCACATGATCCCTGCAGCGACAGACTGCAACTTGACGTCATAACCAAGCTTTTGCTTGATCACTTCGGAGGCCACGAAGGTGGTGGCGACACTGTCGGACCAGCCTTCCACATAGCCGATGGTCAAGGTCTTGGTTTCAGCAACCGCCAGCGTGGAGCTGACCGCAAGTACCAGAGCGGCACCCGCCCCCAGTATTTTTCGCATCATCATTGTCGCTTCCCCGGAAGTCTGCACCGACGGGTGTCGGGGCATGGTTAACGTTGTTCTCCAGACCGCCCCGCGCCCGACCTTGGGGCACGCGGCGCCTTGCACGTTTTTATCGCTGCCGCGCGCAATCAAACGCACTACAACGCCACACTGATCATCGACCTGCCGGCCAGGCGGGCATGCTCTGTCTGCGACACCGGGGCAATGGGAAACGACAACATCGAGCCATCAACGACAACGCACAGCGAAAAACGCCTCGATCCAGCCATCAACGGCAGGAGACGCACCGTTGTGTCCAATGGCGAGCGCCGAACCCCATACCATCGTCGTATAGACGACAGAGACTTGCGGCGCACCATTCCGGCTCATACTGCGAAGGAAACACGATGTGTTACCGCAGGTTTACGATCACCAACGTGAACGGGTAACACGGAAACATTTTTTCCGGCTCTATGACTAACTGACAACCATCAGAATTCATAAATAACTGATTTAAAAGGAATTTCAAAAACTGGCACGGGTCCTGCTATATCTCTGGTACAACAAAAACAAGAAATGATGCAGCAAACCAATAAAAATAAGACGTAACGGCTCTGACACAACAAGAACAAAACGGACAGAGGCGCAGCTAACAGATTTTTTTGGAGTGGACCAGCTTTACAGGGACCTTTCAATGGAAGGCCCCGCGACCGGACCGAGAACAATAAAACTACCGTCAGGTAGCTCCAGAACCGGTGGGATCAACCCGTTGTGCAGACAGGTGATTAAAGCGAATCAGCGCTCAAAAAAATACGTTTGCTCTTGACCCCGGATGGGGGTCGCACAACAACGCTGTAAAGGGACTGGCCGCCAACAACAATAACAGGCCGCCCTATAACAATAAAAAGAGCACGTGAACCACATTGGAGGAGAGCTACGGCTCTCCTTTGTGCTTTCCGCAAGCCGGAAAAT
The DNA here is from genome assembly GCF_977070315.1 of Plantibacter cousiniae (nom. nud.). NCBI lineage: Bacteria > Bacillati > Actinomycetota > Actinomycetes > Micrococcales > Microbacteriaceae > Plantibacter > Plantibacter cousiniae (nom. nud.). Next base: position 73,661 of record NZ_CDRVEU010000003.1, read on the forward strand.
TCGCCGCCAGGCCAGGGCCTGCCTACCGTTCCCAGCCCGTGTAAACGTCGCGCCGGGGCAGCAAATACACTAGCCATGCAAAAATAAACCGCATATCTGCATTGCAAAATCCAAAGAACGTGTATTGTTCCGTCATATTTACAGGGTTAACCGGTGGATGGGGCACTTTGGCACTACACCTTGGTCATAGCCTGCGTATCTCATCAGCACTTCTTTCCCAAGGGATTTAGTCATGCTCCGTTTTCTGCGCCTCGCCACCGTTATAGGTGGCTTGTGTTTAAGTGCGTCCGCTCTGGCAACCAATGTCGACTCCGCCACCTATGGCTACCCGCTGACTAATCCGTTTGAAGCGACCATTGCGACCACACCGCCCGATCTGCGCCCCGACCTGCCTGACGATGAAGATATCGATCAGGATGTCTACACCCTGAACCTGCATCCCGAGCGCGAGTTCACCCTGCCCGACAACTTCTGGGCAGTGAAAAAGTTGCACTATCGCCTGGCCAAACAGGACCACGCTGCCCCGCTGATCTTCCTGATCGCCGGCACCGGCGCGCCGTATAACAGCACCATCAATGAATTCCTGAAAAAGCTCTATTACGGCGCGGGCTACCACGTCGTGCAGCTGTCTTCGCCCACCAGCTATGACTTCATGAGCTCGGCCTCGCGCTTTGCGACTCCCGGCGTCTCCACCGACGACGCAGAAGACATTTATCGCGTCATGCAGGCCATTCGGGCTCAGCAGGCGCAACTGCCGGTAACCGACTATTACCTGACCGGTTACAGCCTCGGCGCACTGAATGCTGCATTCGTCAGCAAGCTGGACGAAACCCGTCGCAGCTTCAACTTCAAGAAAGTCCTGCTGCTCAACCCGCCGGTCAATCTCTACACCTCGATCAGCAACCTCGACAAACTGGTGCAAACCAACGTCAAGGGCATCAACAACACCACTACGTTCTATGAACTGGTACTGGCCAAGCTGACTCGCTACTTCCGCCAGAAGGGCTACATCGACCTCAACGATGCACTGCTGTTCGACTTCCAGCAGTCCAAGCAGCACCTGACCAATGAACAGATGGCGATGCTGATCGGTACCTCGTTCCGCTTCTCGTCGGCGGATATCGCGTTCACCTCCGACCTGATCAACCGTCGCGGTCTGATCACGCCACCGAAATTCCCGATCACCGAAGGAACCAGTCTGACGCCATTCCTCAAGCGTGCCCTGCAGTGCGACTTCGATTGCTACCTGACCGAACAGGTCATCCCGATGTGGCGCGCACGCACCGACGGCGGTAGCCTTCTGCAACTGGTCGACCAGGTCAGCCTCTACGCCCTCAAGGATTACCTGCACAGCAACACCAAGATTGCCGTCATGCACAACGCCGACGACGTGATTCTGGGCTCGGGTGACCTCGGCTTCCTGCGCAAGACCTTTGGCGATCGCCTGACCGTTTACCCGTACGGCGGGCATTGCGGCAACCTTAATTACCGCGTCAACACCGACGCCATGCTGGAGTTTTTCCGTGGCTAAACGTCTTTTACTTCTTGCCGCTCTGCTCTGTGCCGGCACAGTCCAGGCCGCTGACGCGGATACCAGCAACAAGGCTCAGCACCCGGCCACTGTGGCCCGTCAGACCGATGCTGACGGTTTCACCCAGCCGCTGAAGTCGCTGCAATTCAACCCGGGGCTGGATCAGCGTGAGTTCGAGCGCGCCTCCATCAACGCACTGGAAGTCTATGATCCGCTGGAATCCTGGAACCGCCGGGTTTACCACTTCAACTACCGTTTCGATGAATGGGTATTCCTGCCGGTCGTGGACGGCTACCGCTACATCACCCCTGGCTTCGTGCGCAGCGGTGTGAGCAACTTTTTCAGCAACCTGGGCGATGTCTCCAACCTGCTGAACAGCCTGCTGCAGTTCAAGGGCGAGCGCTCGCTGGACACCACTGGCCGTCTGCTGCTCAACACCACCATCGGCATCGCCGGTCTGTGGGACCCGGCGACCATGATGGGCCTGCCGCGTCAGAGCGAAGACTTCGGCCAGACGCTGGGCTTCTACGGTGTGCCTGCAGGGCCTTATCTGGTGTTGCCATTGTTCGGTCCATCGAACCTGCGTGACACTGGTGGCATGCTGTTCGACTACACGGCTGAAAACCAGATCAACTTCCTGAACGTGGCCGAAGTCAGCAACGACCATCCGGAAATCACCGTGTTGCGCGCCATTGATCGCCGTTACGTCACCAGCTTCCGTTACGGCCAGCTCAACTCGCCGTTCGAGTATGAAAAAGTGCGTTACGTCTACACCGAGTCGCGCAAACTGCAAATCGCCGAATAAGCGTAACGCAGCAAAACGACGGCCAGCCTGAGTGATCGGACTGGTCGTTTTTTTATGGGCACTTTTACCTGCCCGGTCACTCACATGCCTCAGGCGCAAACGCCTGTGTCATTAACAGACAAAAAAGGAATTTCCATGCGTTCTTTCGGTTTCAAGGCAATGGCTGTGTGTGTCGCACTGGCAGCATGTCAAAGCATGGTCAGCGTTCAGGCTGCCACCAAGCCGCAGGCTGCTGCGCCCACCGCTGCTGCGGTGCAAAACGCTTCACTGCTGGGCGGAAAACTGACCTTCACCATTCCTGCGGGCTACGTACAGGGCGAGATGCCCGAGATTGACGCAAAAGCCAAGGCCCAGGGTGTGACGGGGTCGCTGTACACCAATGCGGCTGAAAAGCGCGTGTTGATCGTTACCGAAACGCCGATGCCAATGGGCGTGCAGGCCAGCGATAACGACGGTGTAGTACTTGATGGACTGGTCACCGGCATCCTTGCCCAGCAGAGTACCGGCTACAAGGACTTCAAAAAACTGGGTGACAAGAAGATCGTCAAGAAGAACGGTCTTGGTGTGCGCCAGCTGGACACCTCAGCGACCATGAGCGACGCCCAGGTGCTGAGCACATCGATCGTCGCAGCATCGGGTACCCGCGCAGCGGTGCTGAACGTGGTCTCCAATGCAAAGAATCCGAAAGAGCATGCTGCGCTGGTGAAGACTGTCATCGGCCAGTGATCTGCGCGGACCGGTCAGCCGGTCCGATACGACTCAGTCCACCCGCAACGCCTCTGACAACCGCTCGACCAGCACCTGCACCTTGGGCAGGGACTCGCGGTTACGCGGCCAGGCCAGGTGCAAGGCCAGGCCATCGGTGGCCAGTTGCGGGAGGATCTCCACCAATTCGCCGCGCTGCAGCTGCTCCCTGATCAACCAGGTTGCCAGCTGGGCAATTCCCCATGCCGACGTCACCGCTGCCACCTGGGCCTCTGCGTTGCCGATAACCAGTCGTGCTTCTACAGCGCGTGCCTCCCGCTGCCCCTGCTCATCGACAAACAGCCAGGGGCTGGTACTGCCATCGCCACGGCCAAACAGAATGCAGGCATGACTGGCCAGGTCCTCGAACGTATGCGGGGTGCCGTGACGCTGCAGATACGCCGGTGCAGCGCAGAAGATCACCCGCTCGGTGCCCAGATACCGGTGCGCGACGCCTGCGGGCCAGACCCGTGGACCACCGATACGCACGGCCAGGTCGATGCCCTCTTCAAGGATATCGACGAAACGGTCGGTGAAGGTTATTCGCGGGCGCAACTTGTGATGCTGCCCGGTGAAGGCAAGAATCAACGGCAGCGCATGCAAACGGCCGAAGGTCGCAGGCAGATCGATGCGCAATTGTCCGGCGGGCTCTGTGCGTTGAGCCGCCAGCGCAGTTTCAGCAGCCTCCAGGTCGGCAAGCATCCGCACGCACACGGTGTGATAGGCCGCGCCCTCCTCCGTCAGCGCCAGACTGCGAGTAGTCCGCTCGAACAGGCGCATGCCGAGACGGCTTTCCAGGCGCGCCACACTTTTACTGACCGCAGAATTGGTCAGGTTCAAGCGTTCAGCGGCTGCGGTAAAGCTTCCCGCGTTGGCAACGGCAACGAACGTTTCGATACCTTTGAGGCGGTCAGTCGACAGCACATGAAACCTCGATTAGTGAAATTCAATCCATAATGCAGGGAAAATTTACCAAAGATAGGAATTCTTTTCTGCAATAAGCTGGCGGACTTATTTTTTACGGGGTCTGTACCATGCCTTCTCTGGAAACCACTGCTGCCAGCACCCGCAGCGAAAGCTCGACCGGTGCCGGTTTGTCCATCGCGATTCTGGCCCTGGCCGGCTTCGTGATCGTCACCACAGAATTTCTCATTATCGGTCTGCTGCCTTCAATGGCCCGCGATCTGGGAATTTCCATATCAACTGCCGGTTTGCTGGTGACGCTGTTCGCCTTCACGGTGATGCTCTTTGGCCCACCGCTGACGGCCATGCTCTCGCACCTGGACCGCAAGCGCACGTTCATCGTCATTCTGCTGATCTTCGCCGCCTCCAACGCACTGGCGGCGGTGTCGAGCAACATCTGGGTGCTGGCGCTGGCGCGGTTCATTCCGGCATTGGCCTTGCCGGTGTTCTGGGGCACGGCCAGTGAAACGGCAAGTCTGCTGGCCGGACCCAAGCGCGCCGGCAAGGCCGTTGCGCAGGTGTACCTCGGCATCTCGGCTGCCATGCTGTTCGGTATTCCGCTGGGTACAGTATTTGCCGATGCCGTGGGCTGGCGCGGCGCATTCTGGGCGCTGACGCTGCTATCAGCGTTGATGGCACTGTTGCTGGCACTGTCGATGCCCCGTATCGAACCTACTGCAAAGGTCGGCCTCGCCGAGCAGGCAAAAATTCTCCGGGATCCGTTTTTCCTCTTCAACCTGCTGCTGTCCATCCTGCTGTTCACGGCCATGTTCGGTGCCTATACCTACCTGGCTGACACGCTGGAACGCATCGCAGGCATCGAATCGGCTCAAGTGGGATGGTGGTTGATGGGCTTCGGCGCGGTCGGCCTGATCGGTAATGCACTGGGGGGACGTTATGTGGACCGCAGCCCCCTCGGCTCGACCATGGCCTTTGCGCTGCTGCTCGCACTGGGCATGACCGCAAGCGTACCCGCCGCAGGCTCCATGCCGCTGCTGGCCGTGGTACTGGTGATTTGGGGCATCGCGCATACGGCGCTGTTTCCAATCTGCCAGATCAGGGTGATGAAAGCTGCGCCTCAGGCCCAGGCACTGGCAGGGACCCTGAATGTCTCGGCCGCCAATGCCGGCATCGGCCTGGGCTCGATCATCGGAGGCCTTACCATCGAGCATCTGGGCCTGGGTGCCGTAGGGTATGTCGCCGCTGTTGTTGCGCTGCTGTCCATTGCCGTCGCATGGGTGACCAGCATTCAGAAAAACAAGGCACCGTTATAACCGCCTGACTGTCGCTTTATTGAACTCGCCGGGCAGTGTGTCTGCAAACACCCAGACACCCTGCCCCGGTTATTTAACGTGTGTTGAATTATATATCGTCATATTTTTGAACAGGCTTTAGCACTGTTTCTGTCATTTAATTGACTTTTAAACAGTGATCTTTCCTCACCATGTAGCTATTTGACACCTCCAGGCAAAATACACTTCCCTTGACACTAGCGAACGCTCAAACTCCAGCCTTTCGGTCAGGTGGTGGCGGTTTCTGACCGATTCAAAAGTAATGTCCGGTAAGCACCTATGAGCACCTATCACCGCAAAGGGATGGCATTCGCCAAGCGGATCTACGCCCCGAGATCACTCGGTGTAAGCGTTGGTTTTGTGACGGTTGCTGTGTCTTTATATTACGTGAATGCTGCACACTGGCTGTGGTTGTTGGCGCTGTTCAACGCTCTGGTATGGCCGCACGTTGCCTACCAGATTGCAAGAAAGTCGCGCGAGCCCTATGAAGCCGAATGGCGCAATTTGCTTTTCGATTCGCTGTTGGGCGGTTTCTGGGTGGGTGCGATGGGTTTCAGTGCGGTTCCCGGGGTCACCGTCCTTGCCATGATGGCCATGCATAACATGGCCGCCGCAGGGCCACGCCTGATGCTCCAGGGCTTGTGCGCACAGGCACTGGGCGTGCTGATTTCACTGGCCGCGCTCAACCCTGTGGTCAATCTGCACGGCAACATGGCGCAGATCTATGCCTGTCTTCCTGTACTGGTGATCTACCCCATTTTCATTGGCTGGCTGAGCCATCAGGTCACCCTCAAGCTGTGGGAACACCGCAACATCCTGCGCAAGGTAAGCCGCACAGACAGCCTCACAGGCCTGCTCAATCATGGCGCATGGAAGGACCTGCTTGACCTGAAGTACGCCAGTAACCAAGGCGCGTATCAGGAGTGCGTCATCGCGCTGATCGATATCGATCACTTCAAGGTCATCAACGACACTTATGGCCACCTGATGGGCGACACGGTGCTGCAGAGTATCAGCGAAGCACTGATAGAAAACCTGCGCGACTCCGACTTGATCGGGCGTTGTGGCGGCGATGAATTCTGCGTCATTCTGCCCGATACCAGCTTGTTTCAGGCAAAGGAAATCCTTGAGCGCCTGCGCCTGGCGATAGATGAAATGACCTATACCCTGCATTGCGATCTCAAGGTCAGCCTCAGTATCGGCATTGCCGCCTACTCCCCTGAAATGCAGGATGCCTCCTCGTGGCTGCATGAAGCAGACAAAGCCCTGTATCTGGCTAAAAGCACCGGTCGCAACCGCGTAGTCAGCCCTCAGGATGCGCCGTCAGACCACCAGTCGCTTGGCGCACAGGCCTGATCCGTCAACGCTTTTGCTTGAACAGCATGTCGAACAGGGATGAGAAACTCTTGACCCCCATCGCCTTGAAGAACGCCTCGCGCATATCGGCACGCAGGCTTTCCAGAGTTATTTCCTTGGGTTTGGTGGATTTTTTTACGGCGGCCGTTTCTCGAGAGTCGCCTTCGCCAGGCGTGTATTTTTCCTTGGACAGCGTCCTTACGTAGTCACTCTTCTGGCTTTTGTAAGTAGTGAAATCTGTCCCCAGTTGCTCGTCCCTTTCCCCTGCCGTTGAAAACCTGTTGATGACTTTTTCCATGAAATCAAAATTATTGTGACCTATGGACCCGTAGTCCTTGTCAGTGATGAAGCGAACAAACCCCTGACCCAGCCGCGTTGTTTTTAACCCATCGCTTTCGGTAATACGCTTGGCGGTGGCCGCGTGCGACTCGGTAAAACTGTAGAACACCTTGTGGCCTTCCATATCATATGTTTTGCCCTGGTTCTGGCGGCCCCATATTCTTCCATCATCTTTCTCTCTGTACGAGGCCAGTCCAAAAGCCAGATCATCAACATAGCCTAGATCAGCTCCCTGAGCGCTCGCCCACTCGTAAACATCACCCAGCAGCCTGCGATCATCCCGGGTTAAAAAAACGCCTCGGGCATGGACATTCCACATTCGGCTTTTCCCAGCATGGGCGCAGAACCAGCAGAGTCCGCGCCCCCAAATACCCTGTGTTTCAGGAGGGCCTGGCCGCTGATGGTCACCGCAGAGTCTGGAGAGGTTGATCGGAGGGGGGAATTGGCAATTGAGGGCATGTTTTTTGCCGCTCTTTTATCGTCAAGTTGTTGCGCGGCTATCAGTGCATCTGCTCCGGAACTTATGACTCGCATGACTTGGCTCCTGCCCCGAAAGATCCCTGGCGGTTATCGCCAGGGATTAACAATCAATACGTTAAATGAAAGGTGACTGTTTCTGGCCCGGCAGGCTTGCTTTGCCAAGGTCCACTTTCAGCGCTGTGCCTAATCATGACGTCGGAGGCATAGCTAAAACCAAGACTGTTGAACCTCTCAGTACTGCCAGGCACGCCTGGCGTTATAGAGATACAATCAGAATCATGTACACCGCCTCTCCTAAAACAAAGATTTGCGCGTTCGTTCACGCTTTCCGGAAAAGTAGTCGCGGTCCAGGAAATCTTTTGCAACCGAGAGTTATTCGCCGCGCCGCGGGGGTAATCAGCCAATCTCAATTGGTGTCGGGAAAACGCACTGTGACCAGGCCCATTGATAAACGTCGGTGTTCGGGTAGTCGTAACAGAATAATCGCCCGCTTGGCTGGCAGCCGACACTAACAACACAAGCAAAGGTGCTATTTTTTTCATAGGTGTACTCCAATATTTATAAATCAAATTCATCGGCCGTGCGAAAGCCGCAGGCTTGAAAGCATCGGCACGAACCGTTATTTTTTATCATTCACCGAGCGCGCTAACACGCACTCTGATTAAACATGTTTTTTTAGAAAAGACCTGAACCGCTTGTAAAACCTCATCAACCGACTGGTATAAATACCCACGTCCGAGACCTGATTAGCCACACGCTTGATCGATGGAAAGTTCAAATGAGGACAGGTTATCCAACAGCCACTCAGGCGTATGCCTCTCAAGCAATGTGCCGATGGGCTGCTGCTTTATCAGCGCGCCATAGAGAGCTTCTTCATGATCGAGGTACGCTTGCTGAACAGCGCGATAGTTGAGCGGATAGATGCTCTTCTCGATGGGCAACAGCCGGTCGAAGTGTTCGAGCAGACCATGAAAGACGATTCGCCGTTCGACGGTATTGCGCGTGGTAGCAATGAGTTTGACGAAGTACTCACTGTCCTGAGCCCGCAGCGCTTCGCTGGCGGCATAACGCTCGACCAGCGTGTGCGGCGATGGCTCATCGAATACGATGCAGCACAGGTCTTCGCGCACCAGGCCCTTGAACGGGTTCTCGGCTTCTGACCGACGGCCGTGCAGGCCCAGTGCTAATTGTACGGCGCGCTCGGCCAGCCATTGACGCTTACGGCCCTCAAGTCGGGTAACCTCTTCGAGTAACGGTGCCTGACGCCCCTGCGAACGAAGCTGCCGACAGAGTTTGGCAAACAGGCCAACAGGGCCGGAAAGCTTTACCTGTTGCTCGGCAAGTTGCGTCACCGAAAGCGCGGACTGCCGGGTTGTCAGATGCTGGAAGTCCGTTGTCATATTAAAATCAGGCCGCTGCGGATCCAGCCGCAACGCCGTGTCGGCACCTGACTCGCCCCGAACAAAACAAACAGTCATGAGTGGCTCCTTTTTTATTGTTTACAGTTCGTCGTGCGAGCAGGTTTCGGATATTCCTTTCTGCAGACAGCCGGGAAACAGTGGCTGACAGCAGTCACAGAGCAGCACGGTATTATTGATTGCACCGCAAAACATCAGCAGTGCTCATTGCATTAACACGTTACAGGTTGCGACAAGACACATTATGTATGTGCTGGCTCGCTACGCAATCCGACAGATGTAGGGGGTCGGGCAGTGTTCCCCGGAAGCAATAGAGATACGCACCTGGCCATGAGCTCGGCACGCGTCCTTACCTGATTCTTTCTTAGCAGCGAAGATACGTGATCGCGAACGGTGTAGTCACTGATACTGAGCTGCCTGGCAATTTCCTTGTTCGTAAATCCCTGCAACAACAGGCCAAGAACCTCCTGCTCTCTCATTGTCACCCACATGATACTTCCCCTTGCCATCATTTTGCCTAATAGGCAAATTTGTAGGATGTTTCTTACATTCGTCTTCCATGACCCAAACAGTCAATCGGCACAGAAATCATTTTATTTAGTCTTGTTTTGCATAAACACGAGATACACCTTCAAAGTCCTGCAATACAGCCGAAAGCTGTAAGAAAAATCTTTAATAATAAAATATTGAGGAAAGCTCCTACATGAAACGCGGAATAATTACGCCTACCAATTTATCGACACTGCGAATGATCCACCTGAAGAAACATCTCCCACAGGCACGAGCCAAGAGCACATTAGATAAATAACGTAAACAGTATAGAGAGGCGCAAGATAGACTTGAGGAAACGGAATTACAATCACTTGTTACAATTGAAAGCGTCGGGTGCCAGGAACTTTGCGCTCATATTTGAACGGCTACTCACCCCACAGCAGAGGTGAGCAGCGGATGTCGCCGGTCTCTGCGAGAACGGCATTCGCCGTGTCAACCGGCCTGGTGTTATTTGGCTTTACCGCTTGCCAGGTCATCCACCACCACGCCCCGGCGCAGACCGAATACCGCAGCGGTCATCAGGCCCGTGGCACCCATGATCAGGCTATACAGCACGCATACCCAGATATTCCAGGGCATCAGGGCAATCAGCATCAATGGCGTGGTGCTGGCCCAGAAGGCGTAGGCGATGTTGTAAGTGAACGAGATGCCTGACACCCGGATGTTCGCCGGGAAAAGTCCGACCATCACCGACGGCACCACACCGACAATCCCGCACGCCAGCCCGGCAATCGCGTAGGCGATGCCCAGTGGCATCCAGTGCTCGATGAGGCTGGTGTAAAGCACGCCAATGCCCATCGGCATCAGCAGGCTGTAGAACATGATGCCGCGCCAGGCGCCGATGCGGTCGACCAGCATGCCTGCCAACACACAGCCTATATTGAGAAACACGATGCCGACGGCGCTCAGGGCAAAGGTATCGCTGGCGCTGATACCGAAGCGCTGCTGCATGACGGTCGGGGTGATCACCACCAGTACCACCACTGCGGAGGTCAGCACAAAGGTCAGCAGCGCAGCAGGCAGCAAGGATTTGCGGTGCTCACGCAGGACCTGGCCAAGTGGCAGCGTCGTCAGATGTTCACGCTGGGCATGCATCGCAATGAATACCGGGGTTTCGTTCAACCAGCGGCGCAACCAGACGCCCACCACGCCGAATACGCCACCGAGCAGGAACGGAATACGCCATGCCCAGTCGAGGATTTCGCCAGGGCTGAAGACCCGTGCCAGCCATGTCGCGGTCAGTGCACCCAGCAGGTACCCGAACGTTAGGCCGGCTTGCAGTACACCCAGTGCATAGCCGCGGTGCCCCTTGGGCGCGTGTTCTGCCACGAATACCCAGGCGCTTGGCACTTCGCCGCCCACAGCGGCCCCTTGCAGGATGCGCAGCGCCAGCAGCACCAGCGGCGCCCAGTAACCGATCTGTGCGTAGGTGGGCATGATGCCGATCAGCAGACAAGGCAGGGCCATCATCAGAATGCTCAGGCTGAACACGCGCTTGCGGCCCAGCCGGTCGGCGAAGTGCGCCATGAGAATCCCGCCCAGCGGGCGCGCCAGATAGCCGGTCACGAAGATCCCGAAGCTTTGCAGCAGACGCAGCCACTCGGGCATGTCGGGTGGGAAAAACAGCTGGCTGAGGGTCAGTGCAAAGAATACGAAAATGATGAAGTCGTAGATTTCCAGCGCCCCACCCAGCGCCGCAAGACTCAGGGTCTTGTAGTCGCCTTTGGTAAAAGGTTGCGGAGTGGATTGAACGATGGCCGTCATGACGCCCCCGAAACATGGCTGAAAAAAGCGCCTGGCGCTCACAGGGCGCGAAGAATAGCAAAGCTTGCGGGCGCACTGATACGAAGCTGAGGCCTGTAGCGGGAACGATGATCGCAACTATCGTGCGACGCTCTGCGTCGCATGCCGTGCCGGACGCTCCGCATCCTCTTGACGACGCAGAGCGTCGAGAACTGCATTCCCACGCTGGAGCGTGAGGAACGAGAATCCCGACGATCGTGCCAACGCTCCGTGCAGTTGAGCCCGTCCACTAAAAGTTGACGGTGGCCGACAATCTCGCCGTTCTGGGTGCGCCCATGAACAGGTAGTCGTCACCCAGATACTCCCCGGCATCACGCCAGTAGCGTTTGTCGAAGAGGTTGTCGACGGTCAGGCGCAGGACCGTGTCGTAGCCGCTGATTCGGGTGCTGTAACGGCTGCCGATATTGAACAGTGTGTAGTCATTGACCTGCACGGAGCCTTCACGGTCAGCGTACTTGCTGGCGCTGTACTGCATCCCGCCGAGTAAGGCGAGCCCGGGCACCGGCAGGCTGTAGTCAGCTTGCAGGGTGCCACGGTATCTGGGCACATTGAGGGCCTGATGATCGTCATAGGCCTCGGTGCCGCTGTCTTCAACGCGCGCCCGGATGGCCGCCGCACTGGCGGATATCTGCAGGCGGTCGGTCACCCAGCCACTCGCCCCCAGTTCAAGCCCGGTGTTTTTCTGCTCGCCTTGCTGCACATAGGTAAACGTGCCGTCATCGTTGGGCCTGGAGTACTGATACGCCTGGCGGGCCTGAAACACTGCGGCGGTCAGGCTCATGCGCTGCCAGTCATACTTGATACCGGCTTCCAGCTGTCGGGATACGGTCGGCGCAAGAAATTCACTGGCATTGGTGGTGAACCACGCCGCTGTCCCGCCCAGCGACAGGCCCTTGCTGTAGCTGGTGTAGAGCGAAACGTTGTCCACCGGCTTGTAGATCAGCGCCGCCTGAGGCAGAAACACATAGCGCTCGGTGTGTCGCGCATCGCTGCCGTCCTCGTTGAACGCCTGTTCATCGAGCCGCACCCCGCGTCCGCCCAGCACGGTTTGCCAGTGCTCGTTGAAACTGATCCGGTCGGTGGCAAACAGCCCGTACTGGCGGCTGTCCAGACGACGCTCGGTGTGCGCAAGCGCCAGAGTCGAGGGGGCCACTTGCTCGGGCGCCTCATTGATATTGCCCGAGCCGACGAATTCGTTGAAGGTCTCGCGCGTATCGACCGTTCGGCGGTAGGCACTGCTGCCGAAGGTCAGTTCGTGCCCCAGCGATCCGCTAGTGAATGTGCCGGAAATGGCCGCTTCGACTTCATCGTTGCGACGCGTGTCGTCCGGGCTGCGGAAATCATAGATGTCATAACCACCCTCGGCACTGAAGTGGTTGGGCACCGCTTGCCCTGCGCAACTGGCCGAGCCGTAGCAACCCCACGCAAAGGCACTGTAGTCATCGATGACCACACGACTGCGTGAAGCGCTGAGACTGCCCTTCCAGCTGTCATTGAATCGATATTCGAAACGTCCGTTCATGTTCAGCGAGTCGATACCAACCGGATTGGACCAGTTCTGGTAGCCCAGCAGTTTACGTGGCGAGGCATCGTGAGGCAGCGCAGTACCGCCCAGAAGCTGATAACCGGGCACCGAGCGCTGCTCTTTGGTCTGGTACTCGACGTCGAGTTGCAGCAGCGCGCGCTCGCTGATGTTCCAGTCGAACGCCAGCGAGGCGAAATCGCGCTGGCCATCGGCGTGTTCGACATACGAGCGAATGTCTTCGTGGGCAAGGTTGGCGCGCAGGCCAAACTGTTGCTCGCTGCCGAACCAGCCACCGACGTCGGTGGCGATGTAACGTTCACCGTGCTCGTTGGTCGAGACCGTGACCGACCGGACGTCCTGCGCCCGCTTGGTCTGATAGTTGATGACGCCACCGGGCTCGGCCACACCGCTCTGCAGGCCGGAGAGCCCTTTGAGCAACTCGACCTGCTGCTTGTTCTCCAGCGCTACGTTCTGCTCACCGGCAATGCTGCGGCCGTTGATGCGATAACTGTTGGCGGCGTTCAACGAAAACCCGCGCACCACAAAGTTTTCGTAATAGCCCACTGGTGCATAGCCGTCGCCGACCGACGCATCGTTGCGCAGCACTTCGCTCAGCAGCTTTGCCTGACGGTCCTCGATCAGCGCAGCGCTGAACACCGACACCGAGGCCGGCGTGTCCAGCAGAGAGGCCCGATCCAAGCCGAAGATCGACGCCCGCTCTGCTTTATAGTCGCCGGCGCTTTCCGGCTCGCTGAACCCAGTGACATTGACCGCATCCAGGCTGACCACTTCTGCGGCCAGCAACGGCGAGGCAACCGCCATACCCAACGGTAACAATCGCCAGGCGTGGCGCATGGCAGGTCGGTAAGGCGTTCTCATCGAGCAGACTCCGAAAGGACAGATGCCTGGACAGACGCGACGCACCTTCCGGCAGGGGGCCAACCTTTTACGTTCACTGCCGGTTTTTTTCAACCTTTACGTGACGCTCTGCCTGTAAACGAAGTGCAGGGGAAAACTTTACTTGCGAATCGGCAGAGCGAGACCGGCTTCATAACGTTTCGCACACTTGAATAATTAAGCATGAATTAAGTAAGCGCGGATAATCTGAGTTCAACAAAACCGCTGAACCTATCAGCGCGTGATGAATCCATCAAGACAGATCAATCAGAAAGGAAATACCCCATGAAACTTATGCCTGCCGTTTTCGCCGCTGTTGCCCTCACTGCTGTTGCAGGTGCCGCCCAGGCTGACGTTGGTCCCGATGAAGTGATCCGCCTGTACAAGTCTCAGGCGCTGGGTGACTTTGAACAGTTCAACAAGAACGCTGTTGCCAAGCACCAGGGCTTTACGGTCAGCGATACCGAGCTGGAAAAAGACCGCACCGGCCGCCTGATCTACCAGATCGAACTGAAAGACGCCAAGGGTGTAGAGTGGAACTACGACGTCGATGCCAAGACAGGCGAAGTGGTACGTGACGCAAAGGATAATTGATCCGACGGCTTTAACGGTTACCACCGCAAGCAGCTCATAAGAAAATTCCCACAACATTGTGGGAATTTTCTTTTTCAAACGATTAATAGTTTATTACTGAGCCAAGCCGACTTTCAGCAGGCTTCCCTTATCGTCGTCGGTCAACAGATATAAGTAACCGTCCGGCCCCTGACGCACATCACGTATGCGCTGTTTCATGTCTTTCAACAGACGCTCTTCATGAACGATCTTGTCATTCTCGAACTGCAGCCTGATCAACTCCTCAGTGGCCAGCGCACCGATGAATACACTGTGATCCCATGCCTTGAAAAGGCTGTGGTCATAGAACGCCATGCCACTCAGGCCCGGCGACACTTCCCAGACCTGGAACGGAATTTTGGTTCCTTCGACAACCTTGCCCTTGGACTCCGAAATCGGCTGACCCGAGTAGTCGATACCGTGGGTCGCGATCGGCCAGCCGTAATTCGCGCCACGTTCGATGATATTCAACTCATCACCGCCCTTGGGACCATGCTCGTTGGTCCACAACGTCCCAGTCCAGGGATCCAGCGCGGCGCCCTGCTGATTGCGATGGCCATAGGACCATATCTCGGGGCGTACGCCCTTCTGGCCCACGAACGGGTTGTCTTTCGGTACGCTGCCGTCCGGATAGATGCGCACGATCTTGCCCTGCAGCTTGTCCAGATCCTGCGCAGTGGGGCGCTGATTGTTCTCGCCCAGCGCAATGAACAGGTAACCGTCGCGATCGAAGACCATCCGCGCGCCGAAGTGGTTACCCACCGACAGTTTCGGTTCCTGGCGGAAGATGACTTCGAAGTCTTCCAAGCGAGTCATGTCTTTGGACAGGCGACCACGCCCTGCGGCAGTGCCGGCGGTATCACCCTCGGCGGCGGTCTTGCCGCTGCCCTCGGAATAGGTCAGATACACCATGCGGTCCTTGGCGAAATCCGGTGACAGCACGACATCAAGCAGACCGCCCTGCTTCTGCGCCCAGACTTGCGGCACACCGGAAAGCGGCGCAGACAATTTGCCATCTGCCGACACCACGCGCAGGTTGCCGGAACGCTCTGTCACCAGCATGCCTTGCCTGTCAGGCAGAAAGGCCAGCGCCCACGGATGATCCAGACCTTCGACAACAGGCGTCACCGTGACGGTGCCCAATTCGCTTTTGTAGGTTTCCGTAGCGGCGCTGGCCGTCAATGGCAGGCTCAGAATGGCTGCAGTACACAATGTCGCGATCAGGGTTTTTCTAAGCATGAGCGTTTCCTTATGCATTGAGTCGACGTCCACACGGGTTCGCCGGGTTGAAAATTCAGTTGTCGCGCTTGGGGTCGATTGTCGGTGTAGAAGGACGTGGCGTGTTCTGGCGCGTGGGGTAGCCGTTGCCGATGCCACCGTTTTCCAGGGTAGGCTTGCGCACCGGCGGCGCAATGTTGGGGCCACGAGACGGGGGCACGCTGGACTCGGTGCCCTGGCGACTGTTGGGGTTGGCACGGTGGATCGGGCTGTTATACGGGTTGCTGCTGGCACCGTTGTTGAGGGTGCTGTTGGGTAGCGTCTGCGTCTGCGTCTGCGCCTGGGCTGCGCCGATGCTGCATGACGCAACAAGCACGCCCCCGACAAGATTGCGCACAAAACTGTTCATCACTACCTCTGGGCAAGGTGAAAACTTCGGAGTAACCGTGAAGGCTCAGGCCTTTGATGGCAACCCGAGCCTCAGGTTCGACGCGACACTGCCGATGAGCAAGCAAAGCGATGGACGAGTTTGTAACAAGGATGGTCTGGGCTGTCGCAACCGAACGACGCGACGGCCTGCAGCGCGAGGTTTTCCGGAGGCGGGCAGCCTGCGCTCAGGCGTTGGCTGACGCAGAATGCTTACGCAGACTTCAACGGCATGCTGAAGGTAAAGACCGTGCCCTGCTCACGCGTGGAGCACACCTCGAGCGTACCTCCATGAGCAATGGCGATCTCACTGGCGATGTACAGACCCAGTCCGAGCCCGGCTTGCGGCTCATCGGTGATGGGTCTTGAGTACGGCAGGAACAGTTGCGCACGAACCGATTCAGGTATCGGCTCCCCCTGATTGGTAACGCTGAGTACAAACAACTCGTCATGCACACCTGCCGCCACTTCGACCGGGCTCTCGGCATCGCCATGACTGATCGCGTTGGACGCCAGATTGGAGAGCAATTGCGCGATCCGCTCCTGATCGCAGCGGATACGCTCCAGCACGCCTATGTCCGAATGAATCGGCCGCGACGGATGAACACGCTGCACCTCGGAAATCACATGCTCCAGGGTTTTATCCAGGCCGTGCGCCTCATGGATACTGAGAGGAATGCCGTGGCCCATGCGGCCTCGGGCAAAATCGAGCACGTCATCGACCAACTGCGAAGCACGCTGGCCAGAGGTCAGGATGTGTTGCACAACCTGCAGGGCCTTTTCATCCAGCGGACGACGCAACAGCAATTCGGCACTGGCATTGATGGCAAACAGCGGGTTGCGCAGGTCGTGCCCCAGCACGGCGATAAACTGCTCGCGCAGCTCAGCCACCTCACGTTCGGCGAGCAGGTCTTCACGCGCCTGTTGCAGATTTTCCTCGGCCTCGATCTGCAGCGCCAGAAGACGTGCGAACGACACCATCATTGCCTCGATGGGCGTACCGGTCAGCTTTGCAGGCTTGGGATCCAGCGCGCAGATGGTGCCGAAAAAAGAGCCGTCGGAGAGAAAGATCGGCACCGAGATATAGCTCTGAAAGCTGTACAGACGTGGAGTGTCATGCGTACAGAACAGCGGATCCTCAGCGACATGATCAATCACCACAGCCTTGTGGGAGTTGCGAATCTCATGGCAGATGGTGCTGCTTACGTCCAGTTCGCCGCCAGGTTTCAAACCGAAATCGAGCGTGTCCAGAACCGCACAGGCCGTCCAGGTATTTTCGGTTACACGTGCCACGGCGGCGAACCCCAGCCCTGTGGATTCGGCAATGACCTGCAGGATGGCCGGCACCGCACTGATCCGACTGATCGTGGCCACATCATTTGAAATGGATCGCCGCATGTAGAACCTGTATGAGCCTTGATGTGATGACGCAGCACGCTAGTTTAGGACTGTAACGATTTTTCTGCACCCGTGAATAACACGGGTTGATCGGCAATCTGCATGAAACCTGATCAAACCTCGGATTTCGCCGGGGGACGCGGAAACGCCACCGTGAACGTCGTGCCCTCTTCAGCCGAAGAACGAACCGTCACATCGCCCAGATGGGCTCGAACGATCTCGCGCACGATAAACAGGCCGAGCCCGACTGTACGGGTCTCGTCACTGTCGCTGACCACGCGTACGACGGGCTCGTAGAGGTCGTCTACTTTTTCCATCGGTATCGGCTCACCGACGTTGTGCACCGACAGTTTGATCATCCAGGTGTCGAACGACGACGTAATCAAAACCTCACCGTCGTCGGTGCCGTAATTGATGGCATTGCTGACCAGATTGCCGAGCATCTGCAGCAGGCGGTCAGGATCAGCCGAACATGCGCCCTGCCCTTCGCTGCGATGGGTCAGCACCCGATCCGGGAAAACCTGGCGCAGCTCTTCGACGCCGCGGGCGACCACTGCGTGAAAATCGACAGGCTGAGGAACGACGGTAATGCCGCTGCCCACGCGGGCGTGAGTGAAATCCAGCAGATCGACAATCATGCGATCGGCACGGTCGGTGGAATGATTGATGTGTCCCAGAATCCGCTCCTGGCGCGACTCAAGCGATGTGCGCTCCAGCAGTCCGGCAGCCATCTTGATCGCGGCCAGCGGGTTGCGCAGGTCGTGGCTGACGATGCCAATCATCTGTTCGGCAAAAATAGCCCGGATCTCCGCCTCGGCATGCGCCAGACGCAAGCGATTGCGCGCCGAAGTCAGCTCGCTCTGCACGGTCATCTGCTGTTGCAGGAGCTCTTCAGCGATCTTGCGGGCCGCCAGCAGTTCGCGCTCGTACTTGTTGCGCTCTTCGGACAGGAACACGGCCACTTCATGCAGATACCCCGACGGGTACTCGCGGCGTACGGCATTGAGCATCATCGGAATGGGGCGGCCATCGGCATGAATCAGCTCGACCTTGACCTCGGCAATTGAACCTTGCGACTGCAGCGTAGGCGCCCAGTGAGTCTGCAGAAAGGCCTTGCCTGCCAGGCTCAGCAGATCCTGAAAGCGGCGGCCCACCACGGCGTCGCGCTCCAGACCCAGCCATCGGCAAAACGTCAGATTGGCGCGCTCGATGGTGCCGTTGGGCAGCGTGATCAACAAACCACAGGGCGCCTGTTCATAGAGCTCTTCGGTGGCGGGCAGGCTTACCTGTTCAACGGTCATGTGCGGCGCTCTCGTAAGAGGCCAGAAACTGATTCATCGCAGTAATGCATTCCTGTGCTGCGCTCATGTGCGGGTAATGCCCTACGTTGTCGATCATGTGCAGGGTGCTGTTGGCGATGACACGGTGCAGGTACTCACCCACCTCGACCGGCACCACCATATCGTCGCTGCTTTGCAGAATGAGTGTTCTGCTCTTGAGTTGCACGACATCGGCACGATGGTCGGATAAAAACGTCACGCGGGCAAACTGTCTGGCGATCTCGGCATTGGTGCGACAGAAACTGTTGGCGAGCTCTTCGCTCAGCTCAGGCTGGTCCGAGGCGCCCATGAGCGTCGGCGCGATGGTGCTGGACCATCCCAGATAATTGCTTTCCAGTGTTTCAAGCAACGAATCGACATCGGCGCGAGTGAATCCCCCCACGTAATCTGCCTCGTTGAGGTAATGCGGGGATGGGCCGATCATGATGTGGCCATCGAAACGACCGGGTGACTGAAGCTCGGCAAGCACGGCAATCATGCAACTGACCGAGTGGCCGACATGCACAACCGGCCCCTCTGCGGCGAACTCGTTGACCACCTGCAGCAAGTCGGTTGCATAACCCTTGAGCGACGAATACTTGTGCGGATACCAGGCCGACACATCCGAATTGCCGTTGCCCACCAGATTGAACAGCACGACCTTGAAGCGCTCTGCAAAGTGCGGCGCCATAAAACGCCACATGTTCTGATCGCAGCCGAATCCATGAGCAAAAATCAGAGTGATCGGTCCGTCGCCCACAATGTTGACGTTGTTACGCTGCTGGACCGACATATCGGGCTCCGAAAATGGCCTGGTAAACGGCTGGGTATGCACACCGTGATAAAGATGGGAGGAGGTTATCACCGTTAAAGGCACATTAGTGGCACAAACCGCACTTTAAGGCAGGAACCGAAGAAGATTAATGACGGGCAGTATTCTGAAGCAAGTCTGAACGTTGAGGGTATCAGGGAGGTGTCAGGCGACGAAGAGCGTCACGAACTGCATGCCAACGCGAGCATTGGCACGATAAGCAGTTAGATTTCCGATGAGCGCGGAGCGTGGGGCTGATAAGACGCGGGATTCACTCGCCGATGTCTTCGTTCCACAGCTCGGGCTTGCTGGCGATGAAGCCCTGCATCATGTGCTTGCAATCACGGTTATCCAGCACGTCGATCTGCACGCCACGCGAGCGCAGCAGGTCTTCCTCGCCCATGAACGACTCATTCTCGCCGATGATCACTTTGCGAATGCCGTAGAGCAGAATCGCACCGCTGCACATCGCACAGGGCGACAGTGTGGTGTAGAGGACCGAGTCACGGTAGACACTGGCCGGCTGGCGACCGGCATTTTCCAGTGCATCCATCTCGCCATGCTTCGTCGCACTGCCCTCTTGTACACGACGGTTGTGGCCTCGACCGATGATTTTGCCGCCGTGGACGATGACCGAGCCGATAGGGATTCCGCCCTCCTTCAGCCCGAGTTGCGCCTCATCGAATGCTGCCTGCATGAATGCGTCCATGTTTTTTGCCTCGTATCGTCAAAATAGCTGTCAGTGTTGCAGTGCTGCCTCGGCGTTGCCCAGCGCACGGCTGACAAATTGTCCCAGCAGTTCCGATGATCGGGCTTTCATATCGGTGCTGACCTGGGTGTTTCTGGCCCTGAATCTGTTCCCCAATGAAGGCGAATCCGCCCCCTGATTGAGCGAACGCAACTCCTCGGCGGTAAAGGAATGAGCATATGCGGCTGCCAGATTGCGGTCCCACTGCGCCTGATATTCCGGTTTCAGGCGCTGCAGTTCCTTCTGCACCAGTTCCTGGGCTTCAGTCTTGCCAACCGCCTGCACGATACCGGCAAACGTCGCAGTGCGCGAGGCGACCTGATACCCCAGCCAGGCGAGGCCTTCGCCCAGGTTTCGTTGTTCCACCAGCGCCAGCGCCATGTCGTCGGCCTCTTCGGCACTGGCCGGCTGCATCGCGTCCAGCGACAGACAGGCCAGCAATGCCAGGCAAGTCTGCCATGTGCCGCGCGAGCCCCGAACGTGACCAGTCATGACGCCTCCCGAGCATCGATTGACCCAGACATGAACTTATCAGCTCGGTGACGCTTTACCACTCGGCGCGTCGCATACCGGTGATCGATGCCGTTATCAGCTATGCGCCTCGTGTCATTCAGCAGGGCGTTAGTCAAAGACTGCTGCTGACCCGCTCGGCTACATCGGCAGGCAACCAGGCTTTCCAGACGTCGGGATGCTGCTTGAGAAAGCGTGCAGCCACGACCTTGGCATCCTCATGCTTGTCACTCATTTCACCCAAGGTCTTGTTCAGCAGGTCAATCGGGAAATCCACGCCTTTGAAGACACTCACCAGCTCAGGGTATTGCTTGCTGAATTCTGCCGACACACCGATCGACAGGGTTGCCGCCAGCGAAGACGTGCCGCGCGGATTGGGGTTGCTGGCGTCGGTCAGGGTTTTCCAGGCTTCGGCATCAAAGGCCGGCTCGTCCAGTTTGATCAGCTTGTACTTGCCCAGCAACGGCGTAGGTGACCAGTAGTAAAACAACACAGGCTTGCCGCGCCGGATAGCCGATGCGACCTCGGCGTCCAGTGCTGCGCCCGAGCCGGTGCGGAAGTTGACGAAACTGTCAGCCAGGCCATAAGCCTTGAGCTTCTGGGTGTTGACGATTTCCGAAGTCCAGCCGCTCGGGCTGTTGAGGAATCGGCCCTTGTCCGGCGACTCCGGGTCTTTGAAGACATCCTTGTAGCGTGCCAGATCCGCGACAGACTTCAGGTCCGGCGCCAGCGGCTTGATGCCTTTGGCGGCGTCGCCCTTGATCACGTACTCAGGCACCCACCAGCCTTCGGTCGCGCCTTTGACGATGTTGCCCAGGCCGAGCACCTTGCCTTCCTCTTCAGCCTTGACCCACACCGGGCTGCGTCCGGTCCACTCTTCGGCGATCACCTGAATGTCATTTTTCGCCAACGCGGTTTCCAGGCTGACGGTACTGCCTGGCAGGGTATCGGTCGGGTAGCCATAGCCCTTCTCGACGATGGTACGCAGGACTTCAGTAATCAGGCTGCCACTTTCCCAGGTCAGCGCGCCGAACTGGATAGGCTTGGTCTTTTCAGCCGCTGTCGCGGTCTGCCCAAGCAGGCCCAGCGCCAGAAGTGAACAGCCCAGTAGTCGTGTTATTGATTTCATGCTCACCTCAAATGGCGCGAAAGAAACGGGTCTGAAAGTATCGACACCAGCCAGCGCCGATTAGTTGTCACGGCGTCAGCCTCTGTATGATGCGAGGCCCCTGTTTCAAGCGCCGCCGCGATGTCCGAAATCCAGTTCTACCCGCTACCTGATGAATGTCGCCCGTTACTGGGCAAGTTCTACCGTGAGCACCAGTCGTCAATGCGCCCTGCCAGCAAGGGCCAGGCGTGGGTTGCAAGGCGGGCAGAAATCATCGGTGCGTTGTGCCTGACACCTGTCGCAGAGGGGCATTGGCTGACCGGGCTGCTCGTGGCGCCAGCGCTGCGCGGACAAGCCGTGGCGCAGGGCCTGATCGAAGCGGCATTGCAACCGCTGAACGGGCCGGTGTGGCTGTTCTGCCATCCGGATCTGCTGGGCTTTTACCAACGCTCGGGGTTCGAGACGGCACAGCGTCTGCCACAGGCACTGGGCGAACGGTTCATGCGTTACAGCCGCAGCAAGCCGCTGGTCGCACTGTGTCGCGAAGCCTGACGGCTTCGCAACGAAACGCCACGATCACTCGTCGGCGTTGGGGTCCATGTCCGGAAACATCACGTCCATGAAGCCGAATTTGCTGAAATCGGTGATACGCGATGGGTAAAGCCGACCGATCAGGTGGTCACATTCATGCTGGACGACCCGCGCGTGAAAACCGTGGGCAACGCGCACGATGGGCTGGCCTTGAGGATCGAAGCCTTCGTAACGAATGCTCTGATAACGGTCCACCATGCCGCGCAATCCGGGCACTGACAGACACCCTTCCCAGCCCTCTTCCAGCGTCGGGCTCAGCGGGGTAATCAGCGGATTGATGAGAATCGTCTGCGGAACCGCCTCGGCCTGGGGATAGCGCTCGTTGCGCTCGAAGCCGAAAATCACCAGCTGCAGATCGATGCCGATCTGCGGTGCCGCCAGGCCCACACCGCCGACGCTGTGCATGGTTTCGAACATGTCGGCGATCAGCGTATCGAGCTCGCTGCTGCCGAACATGTCTGCGGGCACCGGAGGGGCGATGCGCAACAGGCGCTCATCGCCCATCTTCAGGATGTTATGGATCATGACTGCCTGTCCCTTGCCGACTTAAAAGGCGATCTTGCCACAGAAAGCGATCAGGCTTCGTCCGCCTTCTGCAGCGGCACCGAATGGTCGCGGCCCAGACCGGAGACATGCTGCTTGCCTGTCTCGCTGCTTTCCTCGCCAAGGCCGTCGCCGGCTTCCTTCTCGCCTGCGTCCTTGCCTTCAGCGGACATGTGCTCGATCACCGCATTCATTTCCGCACCCAGCAACAGCACCGCCGCCGAAATATAGAAGTACAGCAACAGCACGATGATCGCGCCGATGCTGCCGTACATGGCGTTGTAGTCGGCAAAGGTCTTGACGTAAAAACCGAAGGCCAGGGAAGCGACGATCCACACCACCACGGCCAGCACCGAGCCTGGGGTGATAAAGCGAAACTCCTGTTTGACGTCGGGCATCACGTAATAGATCAACGCCACAGCGACCATCAGCAGGATAATGATCGCGGGCCAGCGCAGGATGGTCCACATCGTCACGATGAAGTCTTCCATGCCGATCTGCGCGGCAATCCAGTTCATGACCTGCGGCCCCAGCACCATGAAGGCTGCTGCTGCCAGCAACATGCCGGCAATGCCTACGGTGTAGAGAATCGACAGCGGCAAACGCTTCCAGATAGGGCGTCCTTCGACGACGTCGTACGCAGCGTTCATGGCGCTCATCATCAGGCGTACACCTGCTGACGCGGTCCACAGCGCGATGACGATACCGATCGACAGCAAGCCACCCTTGGACTGCTGCAACTGGTCGATGACCGGGTTGACCTGCTCGAGGGCCTGCGGCGGCAAGAGGAACTCCGATTGCAGTCGCAACCAGGAGAAAAAGTCCGGCAGGTGCAGAAAGCCGATCAGCGCGATCAGAAACAGCAGGAACGGAAACAGAGAAAACAGCATCTGGTAAGCCAGTGCCGATGCATAGGTGGACATCTCGTCATCGAGGAATTCGTTGACGGTTCTCACCAGCACCTTGCCGACTTTCAATTTACGCAAATGGGGGAAAATCATGGCGCTTCCTCTCGCTCCCTTACTGGAAAACCCTACATCCTGAAAACCGGCATGTCATACATGACATATCGCGCTGACGGAGCCGATACGCGAATATCGATGGCACATTGACTGGACAGGCCATGAAAGGTTTCAGTCCCGCAGAGCAGAAAGCATAACGGCCATCCGTGGATGGCCGTTATCGGTAATGCCTGCTCCCGGCGCCAGGGCGCCGGAAACGATCGACTCAAGCCTTGTCCACGCCCTTCTTGATCGCGTCCTTGACTTCGCCTTTCGCCTGCTGGCCTTCGCCTTTCAGCTCTTGTACCTTGCCTTCAGCCCGCAGTTTGTCGTTGTCGGTAGCCTTGCCAACAGCCTGCTTGACGTTACCAACTGCTTCGTTGGCCATACCTTTGGCTTTATCGCTGGTGCTGCTCATCGGAAATCTCCTGGGTCTGAAGACCGCACTGGATCGGATGTCGTACTCGACAAAGGATTGACCTGTGCCGGTGACGAAGAGTTTCAACTATTTTCCGGGCCGCTGTTGCCATTCATCTGCCGTGCATTGGGGCAGGTTTGCAGCAGAGTTTGTGCGAGAATGCGCGCCACCGTTGTCCGGCAGGGCCGACACGCTGAACACACCGATTCACAGGAACGTTATGAAACTCGATAAAAAGCTGGCCATTGCACGCAGAAACCAGGATCTGGGTGGCGCAGTGCTGGGCGTCAACAACACGCATTTCGCCGTGCTGGACCACAAACGAAACATCTGGTGGTTCGACCTGCCTGTCCCGCGCCTGCAAGTAGGTCAGTACGAGTGGCTGCACCTGCTGCTGCACACGCCTGAAACCGACCAGTTATTGCATTTGAAAGTGACCACGGTATTCATGCGCGACCACATGGAAGGCCTTGAAGTGCGCAATGCCGACAAGCGCAAACCGACCGTCAGCCTGGAACTGAGCGCCGACAAGGACTCTTTCCTCAAGGACATGCGCCCCAAGGGCAGCAACCTGAGTTTTGCCGGTTTCCTGCAGAAGTAGCGGCTGCGTTCCCGCACTGCACCGGGTGAGCGTCGCGCGCCGGCAACGCTCATTCCGGCACACCGCCGCTTCAGGCGAATCGACGTACCGCCAGATAGCCCGCCGTACCGGCCAGCGCTGACACCACCGTGCCCCACGCATGATCGACCAGCGCCAGCTGCGCAGGCCAGCCCTGCAAGGTGGCCCAGTTGGTCAGGTCATAGGTGCCGTAGGCAATCAGCCCCAGCAGACCGCTGCACAATGTCGCGTGGCTCAGTCGTTGCGCTCTGAGCGCAGGCATGACGCCGAAAAACACCACCCCCGCTCCGTACAGCAGATAAAACGCGATGGCAGGTCCCAAGACCGGCGTATCGAGCATCATCGGTCCAAGCCATTCACGGTAGGTCGGCCCCATCAAAACGCCCAGCCACACTCCGTCGAGGATCAGAAACGCCAGTAATGTGCCGAAGTAAGCGATCAGTATTTTTTTCATGGCGCGTCCTTGATGAAGTTCCAGGGCCGGGAAAGCCCGCTTGAGGGTATGACCGACCAAAGGTAGACATTGATCCATCCACCTTCAGGACTTTTAAAAGGTTAAGGGAGTCAGTGTTAACTAGCGTTATGGAGTTTCAAGCACATGAACACTGTTGGTCCCCTGAAAATAGATGTCTGGAGCGACTACGTCTGCCCGTTCTGCTACCTGCAACTGGCCGTCCTGGAACAGCTTCAGCAAACCTACGGTGAACGGCTCGAATTCAATTGGCATGCCTTTGAACTGCGTCCTGACCCGCTGGCACTGCTCGACCCGAGTGCCGATTACCTGCGTGAAACCTGGTCTCGGTCAGTACTGCCGATGGCCGACAGGCGTCAGGTGATGATGAAGATGCCCAGCGTCCAGCCGCGCAGCCGCAAGGTTCTGGAAGCCGCGGCGTTTGCCAGGAATGCAGGAGGTTTTGAGGCGTTTCACAAAGAGGCTTACCGGGCGTTCTTCGAAAAGGGGCTGGATATCGGCGAGGCGCACACGCTGCTCGACCTCGCCACCTCCACCGGGCTGGATCGGCAAGCGATGGAGCAGGCACTTAACGCCGGTCACTTCGAAAAGGACGTGATGGACGACCAGCAATTGGCGCAGAAGCTTGGGCTGAGGGCTGTGCCAGTCGTCCTGCTGCGACGCAGTGACGACGCGCTGGAAGACGCCCGGGTATTCAACGGCACCTTGCCGTTCGATCGCTTGAGCCAGGAAATAGACGCACTCGCCACCTGGGCCTGAGGTGCAGCGAGCTGCGTCGATTGCAGCTCACATCGATGACCTCACGTGCACCCAGGCTGCGATGCCGTATCAGACCAGCTCGATACGGTCGGCGTGAATCACGATCTGGCCCTGCTTGTACAACGCACCAATGGCCTTTTTGAAGTTGCCCTTGCTGACGCCAAACAGACCGCTGATGACCTGCGGATCACTTTTATCGCTGACCGGCAGCGTGCCGTCGTTCTCGCGCAACTTGGCGAGAATCTTCGAATTCAGGCTGCTAGCAGCCTCTGCACCGACGGGCTGCAGACTCAGGCTGATATTGCCGTCGCTGCGGATTTCCTTGATGTAGCCTTTTTCCTGCTTGCCGGCGCGCATGAACTTGAACACTTCGTTCTTGTGAATCAGGCCCCAGTGCTTGTTGTTGATGATCGCCTTGAAGCCCATGTCGGTGGCTTCAGCCACCAGCAGATCGACTTCCTGCCCCACGCTGTAGTTGACGGGGGTCTTGTCCAGGTAGCGGTCCAGACGCGCAGTGGCGGTAATACGCCGTGTGTGCTTGTCGAGGTAGACGTGAACCACGCAGTAATCACCGGCCTGCAAGGTGCGCTTCTCTTCGGAGTACGGCAGCAACAGGTCCTTGGGCAGGCCCCAGTCGAGGAACACACCGATGCTGTTGACTTCAACCACCTTCAGGCTGGCGAACTCACCGACCTGCACCTTGGGTTTTTCAGTGGTGGCGAGCAGCTTGTCTTCGCTGTCCAGATAGACGAACACATTGAGCCAGTCTTCATCTTCCGTAGGAACGTCCTTGGGGATGTACCGATTGGGCAGAAGGATTTCACCGTCCTGCGCGCCGTCCAGATACAGACCGAAGTTCGTGTGCTTGACGATTTGCAAGCTGTTGTAGCGCCCGATTAAAGCCATTTCCAGATACCCTCATTACGTGGGCGGCATTCTACCCGACTTTGAGTCCGGGTTCGCGTTGCGTGGCAGAAGGTGT
This sequence comes from Plantibacter cousiniae (nom. nud.), assembly GCF_977070315.1. NCBI lineage: Bacteria > Bacillati > Actinomycetota > Actinomycetes > Micrococcales > Microbacteriaceae > Plantibacter > Plantibacter cousiniae (nom. nud.). Next base: position 100,901 of record NZ_CDRVEU010000003.1, read on the forward strand.
CGGCACAGCCTCCACTCGTCAGTTTCCCGGGTGCTCAGCGGCCTGCCCTGATGCGCAGCGGCGCAGCCTCTCATCGAAATTTTATATCTGAAAACAGTCGGTTAGCGCTGTGTCAGACAAATCCACCAAGCCGACGAGTACAGGCTCGGCTCGGGCGATTGCCACATTCACCAAGCAATAATCAAGCGTTTCCTGTACTCTGGCTGGCCGTATTACGTTTATGAAGGTAAATGGCAGCCATGCGTATCAAAGCATCCCACTCGAAAGCCAAACCCGCCCCAGCCGTTGAAACGAGCGACTCGATCAACGCGCAGATTGCAGCTTTCCTGAAGTCCGGCGGTGAAATCCAGCAAATTGCCAAAGGCGTGAGTGGCCAGACCTTCGCACCGTCCAAGCAGATCAATCTCGGTAAAAAGTAAAACCGCGCTCTGCCTGTCGATCTCTATGCGCCTTGACGCTCAAGGCGCTAGATTGACCATCCTTCGCTGGATATTCTTCCGGTCACGCTGCTACTCTCTCCTCTGATATCACTATGACCACGAGCTGGATCACGCTGTGGACGTTATCTTCTTTGTGGAATGCTCGAATGAAGAACTGGATGCTTTTCGGTGCACTTGTCTACCTTGGCGGCTGCGCGTCGCACCACTGCGAAAACGGCCCCAACGACAGTCAGCTCACCGACAGCCCTTGCCGGGCGGAGCACCTGCTCTATCAGAACGACATGCTGCAGGCCAAACTGCTGATCAGCGAAGACAACCGCGAAAACTATGAGCTGGCCGAAGCCATGCTGCGTCGTGCCGCACTTGACGACGCGTCGGGCGAAGCCGAGTTCTATCAGGCCGTGTTGCTGATTCGCCAGCAGGCCGACCAAAAGCAGATCATCGATTTGCTGCAAACCGCTGCGAAACACAAGCATCCGTTGGCCATTGCCCTGCTCTCCCAGCAACTGAGTGTCAGCGACCCAAAACTTGCTGAACGTTACCAGGCCGAATACGCCCAACTGGACGTCGCAAAGAGCGGCTACCCGTCGTTCGAGCAGGCGCTGGTGGTGATTCGCGGGCTGATCATTCCGTCTGCACGCACCACTGCGGCCAACTGACACACAACGGATCGACGAACGGTCCGCCCTCAGCTGATTTCGACGGTATGCTTGCGAGGCTCTAGCTCGCGGATTGTGTCGGCTCCTGAGCCATTTTCGATACGCCATCCCTGACCACACTCCTCGCAGATCAAGGAGTGAGCCATGCTCAGCCATCGCTTACATGTGCTGTCTTTCAGCGCCATGCTTGTTTGTCAGTCCGTCTCTGCCCAGGTTCTGGAGCGGGATCTGGGCGATTTCGACCTGAAACTCGCCACCACGCCTACGCGCAGCATGGCCCAGGGTCTGGTGACGCCCACCGGCGGTTCCGGCTCCTTTCATGGCGGCCTGGACCTGACCCACGAGAGCGGTTTCTATTTCGGACAATGGGCACCCGATATGGGCCTGACCTCCGATACCGGGATGGAGCTTGATTCCTACATGGGCTTCAAGAAGCCGTTCGATAACACCCTTGGCTACGAGCTGGGGATGATTCGTTACAGTTACCCCGACACCAGCCAGATCGACAGCCACGAGTTCTACGCCGGTCTGCGCATGCTCAACAGCCGCATCGGCGCGGCCTTCAGCAACGATGTCGGCAGCCGCGACAGCACGGTATTCGTCGATCTGGGTGCCATCGAGCAACTGGGGGTCGGAGTGCGCATGCAGTACGCCAATCACCAGTTCGATACCCCGCAGTCCTCAGCCGACGGCGGATTGATCAACGGCTTCAACGACTGGTCGCTGAACCTGTCACGCCCCTGGCTGGGCATCGACATGAACCTCATCTACAGCGGCTCAAGCCTGAGCGGCGGCGATTGCAGCGTCTACAGCGGCCACAACGCGCGCTGTGAAGGGACGTTCACGCTCAAAGCGGTGCGTTCATTCTTTTAAAGGCCCAAACCGGTTGAACTGCCAGACGCTACACTCCTCTACTGCACGTCAGTACGCCAAGGAGATGTCATGCAGTCTTTATTCAAAGCATTCGTCACGCTGTTGATGACCGTTGCACTGCTCGCAGGATGCAATCAGGTAGGACTGGCGTATCGCAACCTCGACGTGATCATTCCGTGGACGCTCAGCGACTACCTGGACATGAATTCGGAACAGAAAAGCTGGCTGGACGTGCGCCTCAAACAGCATTTGAGCTGGCATTGCAGCACCCAGTTGCCGGAATACCTGACCTGGCTGGACAAGCTTGAAGACATGGTCAAGACCGACCAGGTGACTTACGAAGGGCTGCAAGCCCGTACCAGCGAAGCCAAAGAGGCGATCGCCAAGATCTCGAAGGAAATCACCCCGTCTGCCGTGGAGTTGCTGTCGCGCTTTGACGACAAGCAAGTGCAGGAGATGCAGGAGTCGTTCGCCAAGGACCAGCGCAAGCGCGAAAACAAGTACCTCGACCAGCCACTGGAGCGCCAGATTGCAGAGCGTGCCGACCGGATGGAGAAACGCGTGACGCCATGGGTCGGCAAGCTCAATCAGGCGCAGAAGGATCGCATTCAGGTGTGGTCTGCATCACTGGGCGAGCAAAACAAGGCGTGGATTGAAAACCGTACGCGCTGGCAGAACCTGTTCCTGGCCACGGTCCAGCAGCGTCAGGCCAGTGACTTCCCGCAGCGCATCGCCGCGCTGCTGCAGGACCGCGAGACGTTCTGGACCCCTAAATACCGCAAGGCCTACGACCAGACCGAGAAGGCTGCGATATCGCTGATCGTCGACATCACCGCCCTGAGCACCCCGGAACAGCGCGCCAAACTGCTGAGCCGCATCGCCGACATGCGCAAGGACTTCACCGACCTGGATTGCCTGAAGTCGCAGAAGTAGTCCGCTAGCCCTATCACCATGACTATCGTGCCCATGCTCTGAAGTGGGCATGCCGTTCCGGACGCTCTGCGTTCTGCCTTGAGTGCGCGGCGCAGGATCGTGACGCAGAGCGTCACCCAATGCATTCCCACGCTGGAGCGTGAGGAACGATGGTCATTTCAGCACAACGATGACTATCGTACCCATGCTCCGCGTGGGTATGCCGTTCCGGACGCTCTGCGTCCTCAGAATCGGCATGTGCAGTGTCAGCGGTTTCAGGCGATCTGCGGCTTTTTGGCGATGGTGTCGAAGAGCGCGGGGTCAAGGGGGTCGCCGGCCTGCTCATTGAGCACCTGACGGGGGTGATCATTCCCCGGAATGCTGCTGTCGATCAAAGCCAGCAGACTTGCGCCGCGCTTTGTCAGCATGTACGTCGAGCCATCTCCGCCTTCCTCGCGAGGACGCGGCTCGATGTAGCTGCGATTCAGCAGTGTCTCGAATTCAGTGGATGTCGATGGGGTGCCATTGTTCTGCACATCGTGCAACAAACGCTCGATAAGGTCCCAGTTATAAGTCATTTTTCTAAACCTCCGTCCAGCATGGAATGATCACCCATGACCTCCAGCCACGGGCATGCGACTCAAAGGGTGTGACCCGCGAGGTGTGTGACGGTTCAGAGAAGCTGGCGGACGGTGTAACGAGGCGTTGTCAGTACTGCAAAGAGGTCGATCGCTCCCGAATGCTCGGGAGCGATCACGGCAATCACTCGGCAGCCGGAGCCGGGGTGCTGCGTTTTTTCAGCGGGGCCATGCCGTCCTGGCTGACCAGGTCGGACTTGGGACGGTTGACCGTCTTGCGTTTGGTCGGCCCTTTGGCCGCGACCTTCTTCTTGTCGCCCTTCGCGTCGGTCTTTTTCTTCTTGACGCCTACTGCCTTGCCGGAGGCCTTGACCTTCTTCGGCCCGCCGTAGGTGCCTTTGACTTCCTTGATGACGCGACGCTCGAAGCTCTGCTTGAGGTAGCGCTCCACGCTCGACATCAGGTTCCAGTCGCCATGACAGATCAACGAGATCGCCAGACCGTCGCTGCCTGCGCGACCGGTACGCCCGACGCGGTGGACGTAGTCATCGCCGCTGCGTGGCATGTCGAAGTTGATCACCATGTCCAGACCTTCGACATCAAGGCCGCGAGCCGCCACATCGGTGGCGACCATGACTTTCGCGCCGCCTTGCTTGAGACGGTCGATGGCCGCCTTGCGGTCCTTCTGGTCCTTGTCGCCGTGCAGCACGAACGCCTTGTATTCCAGCGCCACCAGACGGCCATACAGACGGTCGGCCATAGCCTTGGTATTGGTGAAGATAATGGCTTTCTGGTAAGTCTCGTTGGCCAGCAGCCAGTTGAGGACCTGCTCTTTGTGCACATTGTGGTCGGCAGTGATGATCTGGTGGCGTGTGCCGGAAGCCAGTTCGCTGACGCTGTTCACTTGCAGGTGCTGTGGATCCTTGAGCACCTTGCCGATCATTTCCCGCAGGCCAGCGCCGCCGGTGGTCGCCGAGAACAGCATGGTCTGCTCACGACCGGCACATTCGCCGGCCAGACGCTCGACGTCTTCGGAGAAGCCCATGTCCAGCATGCGGTCGGCTTCGTCCAGCACCAGCACTTCAACGTGCTTGAGGTCCAGATTGCCTGCGTTCAACTGCTCCAGCAGACGACCCGGCGTGCCGATCAGAATGTCCGGCACCTTGCGCAGCATCGCGGCCTGAACCTTGAAGTCCTCGCCACCGGTGATCAAACCGGCCTTGACGAATGTGAACTGCGAGAAGCGCTCGACTTCCTTGAGCGTCTGCTGAGCCAGCTCACGGGTCGGCAGCAGGATCACCGCACGGATGTCGACGCGAACCTTGGCCGGGCCGATCAGACGGTTGAGGATCGGCAGCACAAATGCGGCGGTCTTGCCGCTACCGGTTTGCGCAGTCACCCGCAGGTCGCGCCCTTGCAGTGCGAGCGGAATGGCGGCCGCCTGCACGGGCGTAGGCTCGACAAATTTAAGCTCGGCCACAGCTTTGAGCAGGCGTTCGTGCAGGGCGAATTCGGAAAACACGGGTGCTACCTCGACGAAAAACAAAAATACAGCCGCATAGCGTAACGGTTTCGAGCGCCGGGGCCGAGTTTCTTTACCAACAAAGGCCGATTTTGTTTACCAACGGGCGCATAAAGGCCATTCGCAAGTTTGCCGGGCAACGCCGCAAACCCGCGCCTCGACCCTCTCTTTCCCCCCTCTTGCGCGCAAAAAACCGAAGGTCGTGATTTCTTTTTCTACCTTCAGATTCGGTTAAGAAAGCGCTTCGATACTCCACCCTACTCGCTGACCGGGGGAGGAGCCTCGCCAATGCCTGATATCGATTCGAACATTCGTCTACCGCTGAGTTTTGGCAATGCCGGGGCCCCCACCCTGACCCTCTTCCGCGCCTTGGCGCATGAACAGCCGCGTGAGCCTCTGGAACGGTTCGTTCAGCAACAATTTCGCAAGGCCCACAACGCCGACGTCAGGCAATTCATGCCGGAGCTTTTCGGGCTTCAGGACGGCAGCGGCGCGCTGTGTGCGGTTGCCGGCATTCGTCACGCCAGCGCCGGCACATTGTTTCTGGAGAACTATCTGGATGCGCCCATCGAACAACAGGTCAACGCTGCAGCAGGGCGACTGATCGAGCGCCAATGCATTGTCGAAGTCGGCAACCTGGCGGCCAGCAGTCTGGGCAGCGCCCGGCTGAGCATCATCACAGTGACCTGGTTGCTGGCGATGGGCGGTTTCGAATGGGTCGCCTTTACCGGCAATGCGGCGCTGGTCAACAGCTTCAATCGTCTGGGCCTCAATCCGGTCACGCTGTGCACTGCCGATCCGGCACGCCTGGGTGAAGAACGTCACACCTGGGGCTCGTATTACGACTCACGGCCCAGCGTGCATGTCGGCGACATCCGTGCCGGTTTTCTGCACCTGAGCAGCATGGGCATCTTCGAGCGCTTTGGACTGCCACAGACACTGGAGCCTGATTGCCATGTCGCATGAACGTGAAGCCTTTTGGCAAAGACTGCAGACGCTGGCCGATGAGCAGCCCCGGGCGATCGCCCTGCAAGGCGAAGACCGGACGCTGGATTACGCCGCACTGATCGAAGAGGTTACGCAGCGCCGCGAACAATTGCGCGTCGCCAATGCGCGGATCGTGGCGCTGCTGCTGGACAACAGCCCCGACGCCCTGCTCTGGGACCTGGCCGTGCTGTTCGAAGGCCTGAGCTGCGTGGCGCTGCCGCCGTTCTTCAGCGCCGCTCAACGACAACACTGCCTGGAACGAAGCCAGGCGGACACGGTGATTACCGGATCGATCTTCGCCCAAGAGCTGCAGGCCTCTGATTACAGGCAACACGGCGCACTCTGGCAACGCCGCGCTGCCGAGCAACCGTACATGCCGGCGGGCACCGCCAAACTGACCTTCACGTCGGGCACTACGGGCACCCCCAAGGGCGTGTGCCTGAGCGCCGACAGCATCCTCAGGGTAGCTCGAGGGCTTCATGAAGCCAGTCAGTCGGTACACCCCGTACATCATCTGAGCCTGTTGCCGCTGGCGATCCTGCTGGAAAACATTGGCTGCTACGCGGCCTTGTATGCCGGCGCACGCATCAGCCTGCCGAGCCAGCAGGACCTGGGTATCCAGGGTGCCAGTGGCGTCGATGCGTCGCGTCTGCTGATGTTTTTACAGCAGCGCCGCCCGGACAGCATGATTCTGGTTCCGCAATTGTTGTTGCTGCTGGTGACGGCCTGCGAAGCGAGCGCGTTCGATGCGTCGATGCTGAGCTTCGCCGCAGTCGGTGGCGCACGCGTCAGCCTGGAGCTGCTGTCGCGCGCTCAAGCGGCAGGCCTGCCGGTCTTCGAGGGCTATGGCCTGTCGGAGTGCGCCTCGGTCATCACCCTCAATCAACCGGACGCCCAGCGTGCCGGCAGCGTCGGTCGCCCACTGCCACACATCTGGCTACGCCTGGCCGCTGACGGCGAAGTGCTGGTGGCCGGCAGTCCGATGCTCGGTTATCTGGGCGACACGACACCCGCACCGGCCTGGTGGCCTACCGGCGATCTGGGTGAGCTCGATGCTGACGGCTACCTGTACCTGAAAGGCCGCAAGAAACATCAGTTCGTGACCAGCTTCGGACGCAACGTCAATCCGGAATGGATCGAAGCCGAACTGACCCAGAGCCACTGCATTGCCCAGGCGTTCGTGTATGGCGAGGCTCTGCCGTCCAACCACGCCCTGCTCTGGCCATCGCGCCCCGGCACCACTGACCTGCAGATCGACGAAGCCGTCAACCGGGCCAATCAGGCGCTGCCCGACTACGCCCGCGTCACGAGCTGGACCCGTCTCGACGAGCCTTTCAGCCCGGCAAACGGCTTGTCCACCGCGAATGGCCGGCCTCGCCGCGAGGCCATTCTTGAACGCTACCAAACCCTTTTCACGCCCTCCAACCTGACCCAAGGTGCCTTGTCATGAGCTTTTTTCAGACCCTGCAGGATGCGACCCAGGAACAACGCGAAACCCTGTTCAATCTGCCGATCATCCGCCAGGCAATGGCCGGCCAGGTCAGCCTGGAAAGTTACCGGGCGTTTCTGACTCAGGCCTACTACCACGTGCGCCATACCGTGCCGTTGATGATGGCTTGCGGCGCGAGGCTGCCGTCGCGCATGGAATGGCTGCGCGCGGCCGTCTGTGAGTACATCGAGGACGAATACGGGCATGAAAAGTGGGTACTCAACGACCTGCGTGCCTGCGGCGGTCAGGCTGACGCCGTGGAAAACGGCCAACCCGGCGCGCCTATCGAACTGATGGTCGCCTACCTTTACGACCTGATCGCACGTGGCAACCCGGTGGGCCTGTTCGGCATGGTCAATGTGCTGGAAGGCACCAGCATTGCCCTGGCTACGCACGCAGCAGACAGCATGCGCAAAGGGCTCGGCCTTGGGCCAGAAGCGTTCAGCTACCTGAGTTCTCACGGCAGCCTGGACATCGGCCACATGGAAACCTTCCGAAAACTGATGGACAAGGTCGATGATCCGGACGATCAACAGGCCGTGATTCATGCATCGCGCATGGTTTACCGCCTGTACACCGAGATGTTTCGCGAGTTGCCGGGCGCTGCGCTGACCGTGCACAAGGGGTCCGATCATGCGGCTGCCTGACGCGCACGTCGTTCTCACCGGTGCCAGCGGCGGCATCGGTCTGGCAATCGCCGAGGCACTGTGCAGCCAGGGCGCCAAGGTGCTGGCGGTGTCGCGGCACGTGCATCCGCTGCGTCAGTTGCTTGAGCTCTACCCGGCCAACCTGCACTGGGTCGAGGCGGACCTGTGCACGGCGCAAGGTCGTCAGCAAGTAGTCCGTGCGGTTGGCGCCGTGCCTGGCGTCAACCTGCTGATCAATGCGGCGGGCACCAACCATTTCGCGATGCTCGAGCAACTGTCAGCCAGCGACATCGATTCCATGCTGACCCTCAACGTGCATGCACCGATCCAGTTGACCAGCCTGATGCTGCCGGTGCTCAAGCAGGCCAGCGAAGCCATGGTGGTCAACGTCGGTTCTACCTACGGCTCCATCGGCCATGCCGGGTATGCCACCTACTGCGCCAGCAAGTTTGCGTTGCGAGGGTTTTCCGAAGCGCTGCGTCGCGAGCTGGCCGACACCCGGGTGGGCGTACTGTACGTCGCCCCGCGTGCCACCCGGACCAGCATGAACAGCGCCGCAGCACAGGCACTGAACGACGCGCTGAGTTCGGCAGTCGACGACCCGCAAGACGTTGCCCAAGCGGTGCTCCAAGCCATTGCAGGTAATCGCAGAGAGCTTTACCTGGGGTGGCCGGAGCGTTTTTTCGTCAGGCTCAACAGCCTGTTGCCGACCCTCGTGGACCGCGGCCTGCGCAAGCATCTCCCGTTGATCCGCCACCACAGTTCACCCATTGCGCAAGAGAAGCACATACCATGAAAAGAATCGCTTTCGTCGTCATGAGCCTGATCAGCCTGCCGCTCTGGGCACTCGATGCACCCGACCAGCAACGTCTGGCCGGTATCCAGAAAGAATGGGCGCATATTCAGTACGGCCTGCCCGAGAAGCAGCGTGTCGACGCATTCGAGAAGCTGGCCACGCAAACCACGGCCTTCACTCAGGATCGTCCCGACGCAGCAGAAGCGTGGATCTGGTCGGGTATCGTCACCAGCAGTTGGGCCGGGGCACAAGGCGGCCTTGGCGCGCTGGGCAAAGCCAAACAGGCAAAGGCCGACCTGGAAAAGGCCATGACCCTCGACGCCAATGCCTTGCAGGGCTCGGCCTACACCAGCCTGGCAGCGCTGTATGACAAAGTCCCCGGCTGGCCGATAGGCTTCGGCGACTCGGCCAAGGCCGGGCAATTGCTGGAGCAGGCGTTGAAAATCAACCCGAACGGCATAGATACGCTATTTTTCTCGGCGCAACATCAGTTCGATCAAGGCAACTATGCTCAAGCACAGCAAGCCCTGAACAAGGCGTTGCAGGCCCCCCCCCGTCCGGGCCGTGAAGAGGCCGACGCCGGGCGCAGGAAAGACATTCAGTCGCTGCTCGCCAGCGTGAACAAGAAGCTCAACTGACGGAGAGACCATGCGTCTGCTGCTTATCGAAGACGACGTTGCACTGGGCGAAGGCATTCAGCAGGCACTCAGCCGGGAAGGCTACACGGTTGACTGGATAAAGGACGGCAGCAGCGCCCTGCATGCCCTGCTCAGCGAGAGCTTCGATCTGGCCATTCTCGACGTCGGCCTGCCGACGCTGAGTGGTTTTGAAGTGTTGCGTCGACTGCGTCACAGCGGCTCGACGCTGCCGGTCATGATCCTGACCGCACGCGACGCCACCGAAGACCGGATTATCGGCCTGGACAGTGGCGCTGACGATTATCTGGTCAAACCCTTCGATGTGTCCGAGCTGAAAGCCCGCTTGCGGGCCCTGCTACGCCGGAGTGCCGGACGCGCCAAGGTGCTGATCGAACACAACGGCATCCGTCTGGACCCCAGCACGCAACAGGTCAGCTATCACGATGCTGCAGTTGCGCTGACGCCCAAGGAATACCAACTGCTGTATGAATTGCTCTCGCCACCAGGCAGGGTCATGACCCGCGAACGGCTCATGCAACTGCTCTACGGCTGGAACGAAGAAGCCGAAAGCAACACCCTTGAAGTGCACATTCATCATCTGCGCAAAAAGTTTTCCAGCACCCTGATCCGTACCATTCGAGGCGTGGGTTACCTGGTGGAGGAGCGTTCTTGAAGTCGATACGCCGCCGCACACTGACACTGATCATCGGCCTGCTGCTGAGTGGTCTTCTGGTCCTGACGCTCTTCAACGTGCATGACAGCAATCACGAAATCGCAGAAATCTACGATGCCCAGCTGGCGCAGAACGCAAGACTGCTGGAAGGCGTGATGCGCATGCCCATGGAGCGCAAGGAGCACGCGCAGCTCTATCAGGCCTTCAATCAGGCGCTCGCCCAGGCCGAACCGCGTGTGGACGGCCATCCTTACGAGGGCAAGATCGCCTTTCAGGTCTGGGACAAGGACAACAATTCGCTGGTACACACCGCCAGCGCACCGACCTTCACTCATCCGCCACAGAGCACCGGGTTCAGTGATTTCAATGACATGACCGGCCATCAATGGCGAGCCTTCGTGCTCAGGGACCAACAGCACGGGCTGCTGGTCTGGGTCGGTGAGCGCGATGACGTGCGCTCGGATCTGGTCAACCGCATTGTGCGTCACACGGTCTTGCCGAACCTGATCGGCAGTCTGGTGCTGATGATCGCCATCTGGCTGGCGATCCGCTGGGGGCTGAGGCCACTGGCCGATTTCGCCAATACCCTGCGTGGCCGTAACGCCGGCTCTCTGCACCCTCTGCAACTCAACGCCCTGCCCGCTGAACTGGAGCCCATGCAGGCCGCCCTGAACCGCCTGCTGGGGCAGATTCAGGACCTGCTCAAACGCGAGCGACGCTTCATTGCCGATGCGGCCCACGAAATGCGCACGCCTCTGGCGGTCCTGCGGGTGCACGCGCAAAACGTCCTGGAAGCGCACAACGAAGAGCAGCGGCAACAGTCGCTGGGCTACCTGATCATCGGCGTGGACCGTACGACGCGGCTGGTCAACCAGTTACTGACCATTGCGCGCCTGGAGCCCGGCCCTTCGCCAGCGGGCAAGGTAGCGGTGGATCTGGTCAGCGCCGTGCGCGACAGTCTGGTGCAGCTGACGCCGTGGGTGCTGAGCAAGCATCTGGAGCTGTCCTTTGAATGCACTGAAGCCAGCCGCGAAGTCATGGTCGACTTCCCCGCGCTGGACATTGCCTTGCACAACCTGATCACCAATGCCGTCAACTTCTCACCCGAAGGTGGCCAGGTCACGGTGGGGCTGACGTTCAGTGAGCATTGCTTCCGGCTCAACGTCGACGATCAGGGCCCCGGTATCGATGAGCAGGAGCGCGAGCGCTTGTTCGAGCCGTTCTACAGCCGTGGCAACGATCAAGGCGTGGGTCTGGGACTGGCCATCGTGCAGAAAGTCGCGCTATTGATGGGTGGCAACGTGAGCCTCGACAATCGTCCGCAGGGTGGGCTCAGGGCCAGTCTGCAGGCGCCGCTGCGCTGAGCATTGAGCAACGCGCCGAGGGACGGCCATCGAGCGCAGTCACGACACCGGCAGCAGTACATCGACCACCAGACCGCCGCCCGGCCGATTGCGTGCGGCGATCTGCCCGCCGTGCATTTCGATAGCCCGCAGGGCGATGGCCAGGCCCAGACCAAAGCCCTGCGCGGCATTCTCCGGACCGCGCTCGAAGGGCTGGAAAATCCGTTGCAGACACGCCTCGTCCACACCTGGCCCCTGATCGATGACATTGACCATCAGGCACAGCGGCTGGGCCTGAACGTTGGCGACCACCACCACATCCGTGCCGACCGCCGTGTGGCGAACGGCATTGCGGATCACGTTTTCGAAGGCCCGATAAAGTAATTCGCTGTCGACCTGTGCGACGAAAGATCCGGGAGCCTGCAGCCTGACCCGACACTGCTTCAGTCCGGCCTCGAATTCGGCATCTTCGACGATGGCTGCCAGCAGGCTGATGACATCGACCTGGTCGCGGGTCAGGCTTTCGACATCGCTCTGCATGCGCGCCAGGGTCAGCAATTCTTCGATCAGCGAGTCCATGCGCTCCGATTCGCGCTCGATGCGTTCGAGCATGTCCAGTTGGGTCGGCTCCTGGCGCAACAGGCCGATGGCGGCGCTCATACGCGTCAGCGGCGAACGCAGCTCATGGGAAATGTCATGCAGCAGTTGTTGCTGGGAGTCGGCCATGACCTTGAGCTGATTGGCCATGCGGTCGCAATCCTCGGCAAGGTCGACGATTTCATCGCGCCGCCGGCCCATGTCGGGTTTCACCCGTGTGTCGAAACGGCCTCTGGCGACCTTGCCCATCGCCTCACGCAATTTAATCAGCGGTGCCACCAGATAGCTGCTGAGAAACCAGCTGAACAGCGCGCTCATGACCGTGCCGGTGATCAGCGGATTGAGGTGAGAGGGTTGATCGTCATGGTTGGGACGCTGGGTAGAGCGGATATGCACGAGTGCACCTTCGCGTGTGCGCACGGCGAGTTCGAAGCGAGGGTTTTCCAGCGAATCGCCCGCCAGCAGCATCCCCTGGCTGTCGTACAGACCGACCTTGCTGTGACCCTCCGGCTGCCAGGCATCGAGCAACGCCTGCCCTGCGGCAATGCCCGAGCGCTGCAAAATGCGCACTTCGTTGTCGAGCACCGTGCTGAACGAAGGATCGCCACGCCCCGACTGGGTGAACATGAACAGGCCGGCACCGACCATGAAGGTCAGGCTGGTCGCCAGCCAGAACGCCAGAAACAGCTTCCAGAACAACCGGCTCGGTCTCATGGCGTGATCAACATATAGCCCAGATTGCGCACGCTCTGTATCCAGCTCTGGTTATCGTTGCGCGGGCCGAGCTTGTGGCGAATGCTGCTGATGTGCACGTCGATACTGCGATCGTAGCGGGCCAGCGGCCTTCCCAGCGCGTTCATCGACAGGTTCTGTTTGCTGACCAGTTGCCCGGCATGCCGCGCCAGCTCTTCGAGCAGGCAGAACTCGTTGCCGGTCAGTTCAAGCGTCACGCCCTGCCAGCGCGCTTCACGCTTGCCTGGCCAGAGCATCAGCTCTCCGGCCTGAATCACCTCCCTGACCGTCTCGATCACCGGCACCGCACGCCCCCGGCGCATGATCGCCCGCAGACGCGCCACCAGCTCACCCGGCGAGCTGGGCTTGGGCACGTAATCGTCGGCGCCCAGTTCCAGACCGGAAATACGGTCGATATTGTCGCCGCGTGCGGTCAGCAGAATCACCGGCACCTGGCTTTGCGCACGGATCCGCCGCAGCACCTCAATGCCGGAGATGCGCGGCATCATGATGTCCAGCACGACGATGTCGTGACGCCCGGACAAGGCTTCAACCTCGCCCTCTTCAGCGCTGTTGGTGCAGGTCACGTCGAAGCTTTCACGGGTCAGGTACTGGCTGAGCATTTCCGTCAGTTCCCGATCATCGTCGACAAGCAATACGGAAGTCATGGCAGGCCCTTGATTGGTGGTTGCCGATTATCCCGGCGCTGCTGCGGCGTGTCAGCCGGGCTCGTTGATCTTTACCTAACCTTACACGGCGTTAACCGTCCCCAACATGCCCTCCCCCTATGCTGCGCAGCCAACAGCGCCCGCCGGACCGGCCCTTTCTGGCGTGTCATCGGCAGCGCTCAAATGCCTTTGTCGCAGCTTTCTGGAAAGGGTTTGATGATTTCTTCGCGTCTGCTTCTATCGTTCTGCCTGTTATTCAGCGTCCCGCTGGTACACGCCGATACTTTTGCCATCTCGGACATCCGCGTCAACGGCCTGCAACGCGTATCTGCCGGCAGCGTATTCGCTGCGCTGCCGCTCAATGTCGGCGATCAGGCCGATGAGCAGCGTCTGGCCGACGCGTCGCGCTCACTGTTCAAGACCGGTTTCTTTCAAGACATCAACGTTGCACGCGATGGCAATGTGCTGGTGATCAATGTAGTCGAACGCCCTTCTATCGCCAGTATCGAGATTGTCGGCAACAAGGTCATCAGTACCGACGACCTGATGAAGGGGCTCAAGCAGTCGGGGCTCAGTGAGGGCGAGATATTCCAGCGCGCCACGCTTGAAGGCGTGCGCAATGAACTGCAACGGCAGTATGTCTCCCAGGGCCGCTACAGTGCCTCGGTCGATACTCAGGCGCTGCCTGCACCACGCAACCGCATTGCCCTGAAAATCACCATCGACGAAGGGACGGTGGCGTCGATCCAGCACATTAACGTGGTCGGCAACACCGTGTTCTCCGATGAACAACTGGCTGATCAGTTTCAGCTCAAGACCAGCAACTGGCTGTCGTTTTTCAAGAACGATGACAAGTACGCCCGCGAAAAACTTTCCGGCGACCTGGAAAGACTGCGCTCCTGGTACCTGGACCGCGGCTACATCAACATGGATATCAACTCGACGCAGGTATCGCTGACACCTGACAAGAAAGGCGTGTTCATTACCGTCAACATCACCGAAGGCGACCGGTACACCGTGGGCAGCGTCAAACTGGGCGGCGACCTGAAAGTGCCGAAGGACCAGCTCGAACAACTGATTCTGGTCAAACCGGGCCAGGTGTTTTCACGCAAGGTCATGACTGACACCACCAACCTGATCACCCGTCGTCTGGGCAACGATGGCTACACATTCGCCAACGTCAATGGCGTGCCGAAAGCCAACGAGGCCAATCACACCGTCGATATCAGTTTCGTGGTCGACCCCGGCAAGCGCGCCTACGCCAACCGCATCAACTTTCGCGGCAACACCAAGACCGCCGATGAGGTGCTGCGCCGTGAAATGCGTCAGATGGAAGGCGGCTGGGCCTCGACCTACCTGATCGACCAGTCGAAGGTGCGCCTGGAGCGTCTCGGTTTCTTCAAGGAAGTGAACGTCGAAACGCCAGCGGTCCCCGGCACCGACGATCAAGTGGACATCAACTACGCCGTCGAAGAACAGGCCTCGGGCAACATCACCGCCAGCGTGGGCTTTTCGCAAAGCGCCGGGCTGATACTGGGTGGCTCCATCTCGCAGAACAACATCCTCGGCACCGGCAACTTCGCCAGCCTTGGCATGACCCGCTCCGAGTATCAGACCAAGTACAACTTCGCGTTCACCAACCCGTACTTCACGCCTGACGGGGTGAGCCTGGGCTACAACGTTTTCTACAACGCGACCGACTACAGCAAGTACTACGACGATGACGACGAGGTCTCCTACTATTCGCTCAACAGCGTGGGCGCCGGGGTCAACCTCGGCTATCCGATCAGCGAAACATCGCGCCTGACCTACGGGCTGTCGATCCAGCGTGACACCCTCGACGCCGGCAGCTACAGCGCTGACGAGATCTACGACTTCATCGAGCGCGAAGGTGATGCGTTCACCAACCTCAAGGCCAGCGTCGGCTGGTCGGAATCGACCCTCAACAAAGGCGTACTGGCCACCCGCGGTCACTCGCAAAGCCTGACCCTGACCAGCACCGTGCCGGGCAGTGACCTGCAGTTCTACAAACTCGACTACAACGGCCAGACCTTCCTGCCGCTCAGCGACACCACCTCGCTGCGCCTGCATACCAAACTCGGCTACGGCAACGGTTACGGCGACACCGACGGCCTGCCGTTCTACGAAAACTATACGGCGGGCGGCCAGGCCACCGTGCGTGGCTTCAAGGACGGCACGCTGGGGCCACGCAATACCCCCGCCACCGGCACCTACGCCAGTCAGGGGCAGATCTACTATTCCGACCGCGACACCGAAGCCCTGGGCGGCAACATCCTGATCACCGGCGGCATGGAATACCTGTTCCCGATGCCCTTCGTCAAAGACCAGAAATCCCTGCGCACCTCGCTGTTCTGGGACTTCGGCACGGTTTACGCGGACAAGTGCTACCTGACCACCACGCAGAACTGCGGCAACATCAATATCGACCAGATGGCCAGTTCGGTCGGCGTCGGCGTGACCTGGTACTCGCCGCTCGGCCCCCTGAGCTTCGACCTCGCCGTGCCGATCAAAAAGCCCGAAGACGCCGAGACACAAGTGTTCCAGTTCTCGCTGGGCCAGACCTTTTGAGGCGGACCTTTTACAGCATGAACAAGGCGGTCTTTACCCAGCATTACCTGGCCCGGACCGCGCTTTACATCCCGTCGTTGAATACTGCCTGCACTACTCATCAGGTCAGGAGTCGTTACATGAGCCGCGAAGTCAGACAGATCACCCCCGATGTGCAGGAAATCATCCAGCACGCCTTGCGCTCACTGCTGGGCAAAGGCTTCGTCATCGCGCTGTTCGGCAGCGAGGATGCAACCGGGGCCATGCACTACCACCTGCGTATCGACCACGACGCCACGGGGCTTGGCATCGAGCATCACGACAACGTCGAAGACGGTTTCATCGACGATATCTTCATGCTCGCCACCCGCATGAAAGCCATGCTCAAGCACCGCGAAACCCTGTCTCGCATGCACGGCGGCAGCCAGGCGACGGGGCAGGTCCGGCTGCTGACCTGGATCACCGAGGACAACAGCCAGACAGTCATGCAAACCGCCGAGGCTGCGGGGCGCGAGTGTTTGAGTGCGTTACGCGAACGCAGGTTGCGTGCTTGAATCATGAGCGCCGCACGGCTCAATCAATGGCCGAAGCGATCAGTTCTCGTAACCACATATGAGCCGGATCACGGTGCAAACGCTCAGGCCACAGCATGAGCATTTCAAACCCGGGAATCGAAAGCGGCGGTTCCTGAACCACGAGCGTCAGCTGGGCGCGCACCAGCCGTTCGGGCACCACTGCAACCAGGTCGCTGCTGGTCAGTGCAGACACCAGCGAGCCGAAATGCGGCGCCGACAACACGACCCGTCTGCTTAACCCCTGCGCCGCCAGGGCCTGATCGGTGCTTCCGGCGAACCCGCCGCCGTTGGGAGACATGACCGCATGCTCCAGCTCACAGAAACGTGTCAGCGATACGGGCTGCGCAAAATCCGGATGATCATGCCGGGCAGCAAGCACATAACGTTCATGGATCAACGACCGCTGACGCAGCTTGGGCGGCGCCTCATCGCGGGTGTGCAACGCCAGATCCAGTCGACCGCTTTCGAGATCCGCGGCAAGGCTGACCGGGTGCTTGTTCAACAGGGCCAGGCGCGTACCCGGAGCACTGCTACGCAACCTGCCGAGCGACGGCCATATCAACGCGATGGTCGCGTAGTCGCTGGCGGCCACGCGCCAGGTGTGATCGGCCTTTGCCGGATCGAAATCCCGGCCGGGCAGCAAAGCGGACTCCAGCGCTGCAAGCGCCTGCCTGAGCGGTTCGCGCAGTTGTTCAGCCCGCGCAGTCGGGGTCATGCCCCGCGGTCCCGGCAGCAGCAATGGATCATCCAGTACCTGCCTCAGCCTGCCCAATTGCAGGCTGACCGTCGGCTGAGTCAGGTTCAGCCGATGCGCCGCGCGGGTCACGTTCTGCTCCGAGAGCAATGCATCCAGCGTGATCAGCAAATTGAGGTCGATACGCCGCAAGGTATTGTTCATGCACATACCCAGTGTTTGGGAGATTGATTTCCAGCATACCCGATCGAGTCTGTAGGGTTGCCTCATGACAGACAAACCGGAGCCCCTCATGAACGTACTTATTGTCTACGCCCACCCCGAACCGCGCTCGCTGAATGGGTCGTTGAAAGACTTCGCAGTCGATCATCTGCAGAGCAAAGGCCATCAGGTGCAGGTGTCCGACCTTTACCAGATGGGCTGGAAGGCGACAATCGACGCCAACGATGCACCCGGTCTTGAGAGCAGCAGCCGCTTTGACCCTGCCTTTGAGTCGCAACGCGTATTTGCCGCCGGTATTCAACCGCCGGACATCAAGGCCGAACAGGCCAGATTGCTCTGGGCAGACGCCGTCATATTTCAGTTTCCGCTCTGGTGGTTTTCGATGCCGGCGATCATGAAAGGCTGGATAGAGCGGGTGTACGCCTGTGGCTTCGCCTACGGCGTGGGCGAGCACAGCGACCATCACTGGGGTGATCGATACGGTGAGGGAACGCTGGCAGGCAAGCGCGCCATGCTGACGGTGACCATGGGCGGCTGGGAGTCCCACTACAGCGAGCGTGGCGTAAACGGAGCGCTGAACGACGTGCTCTTTCCTATCCAGCACGGCATCCTGTTCTATCCAGGCTTCGAGGTGCTCGCGCCCTTCCCCGTGTACCGGGCAGGCAAAGTGGACAGCGCAACATTTGCCCGCATTTGCGCCGATTACGGCAACCGCCTGGATACCCTGTTCACCCTTGAGCCCTTGCCGTTTCGCAGGCAGAACGACGGTGACTACGAGATCCCGGCACTGACATTGCGTCCTCATCTTGCAGTGGGTCGGCAGGGGCTGGACATTCACCTTCGTGATGAGGATGAGCCTGCAGATCTTTAGGCAGATTTGAAACCACCAGTGACCGATAACGAAAAGGCCCTGATCGTGCAGGGCCTTTTCATACGTATTGTCTTCCGGCGGATTACTTCAGGTTGTTCTTGAAAAACTCGCCCAGCTCGTCGAACGGGATGAGATCGACCCGATCATACAGATCCACATGCCCGGCCTCTGGCACGATGATCAATTGCTTGGGCTGGCCGGCCAGTTTGTACGCTTCCTCGCTGAACTCCAGCGAGTGCGCCTTTGAACCGGCGATGAACAACATCGGGCGTGGCGAGATGGTCGCGATGTCGTTGAACGGATAGAAGTTCATGAACTTGATGTTACTGGTCAGCGTCGGGTGAGTGGTCAGTTCGGGGGACTGGCCTTCAGGCGTGAACTCGCCCCGTGGCGTGCGATAAAAATCATAGAACTCGCGTTCGATCGGGCCGGATGCGTCAGTCAGTTTGTGTACGGTGCCGCTGGTATACGCGGTGTCGCCGCCGTTGTATTCCACGTCACGTTGCAGTGCCGCCTGCTCGATGATCTTCTTGCGCTGCGCCAGCGTCTGCGAATGTTTCAGGCCGTTGCGATTGGCGGCGCCCATATCATACATGCTCACCGTGGCGATGGCTTTCATGCGCGGATCGATCTTCGCGGCACTGATGACAAAGCTGCCGCTGCCGCAAATCCCCAGCACGCCGATTCGTTTTTTGTCCACGAAGGTCTGCGTGCTCAGGAAGTCCACTGCGGCGCTGAAGTCTTCGGCGTAGATATCCGGTGAAACGGCGTTACGCGGCAGGCCTTCGCTCTCGCCCCAGAACGACAGGTCCAGCGACAAGGTGACAAACCCCTGCTCGGCCAGTTTCTGCGCGTACAGATTGGCGCTTTGCTCCTTCACCGCCCCCATCGGATGGCCGACGATGATGGCCGGAGCTTTAACGTTCGGGTTCGAGCCTTTGGGTATAAACAGGTTGCCCGCGACTTTCATCTTGTACTGGTTGTTGAACAGCACTTTTTGCGCAACGACCTTGTCGCTTGTGTAGAAATTATCGGCACCGTGAAACATGTCTGCTCCTGTCGCAGCATATGAGCTGATTAAAAGCCCAAGCATCAAAAGAATCTTTTTCATGGCGTGTTACCTCGTTGAGAAATTGACCCGCGTTTATCTGCCCGGCCCTGACCGGTGTTGCTTTCCTGCAGAGACGCGTTGTCTCGCGCCGTCCAGGCCAGCGCGGCCGAACACGCCAGTAACACGCCACCGAATGCGAACGGGCTCCACCAACCGAGGCTGTCGAACAGCGCGCCACCGATGCCGGCACCGGCGGTGATCGCCAATTGAATGGTCGCCACCATCAGGCCGCCGCCTGCCTCGGCATCGTCGGGTAGCGTGCGGCTCAACCACAGGCCCCAGGCGACCGGTGCAGGTGTGGCAATCAGCCCCCAGACGGCAAGCACAATGGCGACGGACTGAGGTGAATGGCCCAGGCCGGTCAGCGCCACGGCCAGCACCGCCATCAGCAACGGAATGGCGATCAGGCAGGCATACAGGCCTGTGTGCAGCAGCCTGCCGATCAGGTAGGTGCCGACCAGCCCGCTGGATCCCAACACCAAAAGCATCAGGGACAACGCGTTGACGCTGACCCCGGTGATCTCTTCTAGAAACGGACGCAGGTAGGTGAAGACGGCGAACTGGCCCATGAACAGCAACAGGATCGCGCTCATGCCGACGGCCACTTGCGGGTGGCGCAGCAGGCGGAACGGATTGCGTGCCCGGTTGTTCGGCTGACTGCGCATGGCCGGCAGGCTCAGCCACTGCCAGGCAAACGCCAGCGCCGCGAGCGGGATAACCAGGAAAAACGCCCCGCGCCAACCGATGTACTGGCCCATGAAGCTGCCCAATGGCGCGGCGACCGTCGCCGCCAGCGCATTGCCGCCGTTGATCAGTGCCAGGCCCTTGGCGACCGATTGCTTCGGCACCAGCTTCATCACGGTGGCGGTCGACATCGACCAGAAACCGCCAATGGCAATCCCGAGCAATGCACGGCCTGTCATGAACAACCAGCCGTTGGAGGCCAGCGTGACGATCACGCCAGACACCAGCAGCAACAGGCTGAAGCCCAGCAGGACAGGCTTGCGATCCAGATGCCCGGTCAGCGGCGTGTTCAGCAGACTGGTCAGCACGGCAAAAAAGCCGGAGATCGAAATCGCCTGCCCTGCCTGCCCTTGGCTGATGCCGAGGTCCTGCGCGATGGGTGTCAGCAGGCTGACCGGCATGAACTCCGACGCAATCAGCACCACCACACACAGCGCCATCGAAAACACGGCGCCCCAGGCTGGCGGATGAGTGGTTATTTCGGACTGCTTCAGGGTTGAATCAAATGCTTGCATGCGTCCTGACCTGGCGACGTTAAAAATGAGTCGGCACAGGTTAGGGCAAAGGTATTAGGATGATTAGACACCACTATTTATACGCGCTTGTGAGAAGGATTCAGTAATGAGCACACCCAAACTCAATGACCTGCAAGCCTTCCTGCAGGTGGCACGCGATCAGAGCTTTACCAAGGCCGCGACCAGACTGGGCGTTACGCCTTCAGCCCTGAGCCACACCATGAGGGGCCTTGAAGAGCGCATGGGCCTGCGCCTGCTGGCGAGAACCACCCGCAACGTGGCCCCGACCGAGGCTGGCGAACGGCTGATGCGCTCGATCGGGCCGCTGCTGGATCAGATTGCCGCAGAAGTCGAAGTGCTGGGCGAACTGCGCGACAAACCCGCCGGCACCATTCGCATTACCTGCTCTGATGACGCCGCAGAAGGCATCATCCGCCCGATGCTTGCAGGGTTTCTGGCGCAGTACCCGGATATTCAGATCGAGATCTGCATCGACTACGGCTTCACCAATATTGTCAGCGAACGTTTCGATGCGGGCATCCGTCTGGGGGAGTCCATCAGCAAGGACATGATTGCCGTGCGCCTGGGGCCTGACTGGCGCTTGTCAGTGGTCGGCTCGCCGGCCTACTTCGAGCGACATCCCGTCCCGCTGCAGCCTCAGGACCTGACTCAACACACCTGCATCAACATCCGCCACTCGCCAAACGGCAGTTGCTACGCCTGGGAGTTCGAGAAGGACAGCCGCAAGCTCAACCTTCGAGTCAACGGGCAATTCACGTCGAACAGCATGATTCATGTGCTCAACGCCGCACTGGACGGCGTGGGCCTGGCCTACGTGCCGGACTCCATGGCCGAGCCGCACATCGCCAGCGGCCGCCTGAAAGAAGTGCTGGTCGACTGGAGCCCGTATTTCGAAGGTTTTCACTTGTACTACCCGAACCGGCGACAGGCGTCGCCGGCATTCAGCGCGTTTGTCGAGGCGGTGAGGTATCGGGGCTAGCACCCCGCCGCCTGATTACTGCGCGGCTTTCAACGCATCCGCGACCTTGTTCAGCGAACCTTGAGCAGGCTCGGCAAGCAGTTTCAGCTCGGTGGTTTTGCCACGCACCACCACTTGCATGGCGGTGGGCGCCCCCTTTGCGTCACCCACGATCCGGTAAGCGGTGTCGCCGCGCACGAAGCTCAATACGTGACTGGCAGCGTCGTACTTCAGTTGCTCACCTTCAGCCTGGGGAAACAGCAGCCCGACCTGATTCTTGCTATCCACGGCCGCGTAGAAGACCGGGCTTGCGTCCCCTGAACGGAACAACACAATGCGCTTGCCGGACGGCGCGAGCCTGAACGACAGAAGAATCTCACGCTGCTGGTCTTCCTCCCAGACGATGCTGGTGGTGTGCGTCATCTTGCCATTCTGATTGCGACTGACTGTTTCAGTCGGCAGTCCCGACCCACCGGTATGGTCAAGGACCGTCTGCGTTTCCAGAACCGGCTCTCCATTACGGATGCTGTAGGTAGACGTCTGGTGCCAGCAGCAACCGTCCTTGGTCATGGTCTCGATCTTGCGGGCTTTCTCATTCACGCTGAACAGGCCGCAGTTGTTTTGCGCCAGTTGGGTAAACGAATCGCTGTGCCGGAAACCATCGGCCGTGCCGAGAAAGACCTGATACGAGGGGCCGTGATAGCAGCTGTTCTGCCCGTCCATCAAGGCCAGGTCCTTGATGCCGTCGAAGTTGAAATCCTGATAGATCAGTACGCTTTGTTCGCCATAGGGCAACTCGTGCACGTTGGTTTTGACCTTGCCGGTTTTCGGGTCAGTGCCAAGCACCAGCTCATCGGACTGCACGCGGATCAAAGCCGCACCGCTGGCCTTGTCGTACACGTTGATGACGCCGGGACGAAACACATCGTCCTTGGCTGAAATATCCAGCGTCGCACGGTATTTATCGGAAAAGTCCTGCAGGGCGTAGTTCTCCCGGGGCGAGCCCGCGAACCCTGCAGCGTCCATTTCACCGTAGGTCGGTAACGCGCCGGCGGCACTGACCAATGTCGACGAGGCCAGGCCGACCAGTACCCACAAGGCCTGCAACCCGAGACGTGACGCACAGCGTTGAACGATGGATAGGTGCAAGACGCAACTCCTTTGATAATGAGCGACGAGTCTACTTCAGCGATCGATACAATTTGAAATCATTGCCCAACGTACACTTCGTGCTCACGGGCCGCCCTGTCCGACCCGGTAAATGTTCTAATCACGCCCCCTCTTCGCTCAACGGGCCCGATGCTTTTATGGATATTCACTCGCTTTGGCTCAAGACCCAGGAAATCTGGGACATGCTCGATCAGCACCCGTGGGTACGCACCGGGCTGGCGCTGATCCTGTTGCTGACCGCCGCACTGGTGCTTGGCCGCGTGGCGCGTTTTCTGGTGCTGTACGCCGTCAGGATGCTCGGCCGTCAGCCGTCCCTGCACTGGGTCAACGACTTCCGCCACAACAAGGTCTTTCACCGACTGGCGCAGATGGTGCCGTCACTGGTCATTCAGTTCGGCCTCACGCTGGTCCCGGGCCTGAGCACTGCGGGCCGGAACGTGATCGGCAACATCGCCATGGCGTTCACCATCCTGTTCATGACATTAGCCATCGGCACCCTGCTCAACGCCCTGCTGGACATCTACGCGCGCACCGAACACGCCCGCACGCGCTCCATCAAGGGTTACGTGCAACTGTCGAAGATGATCCTCTACGTCTTCGCCGGGATCATCATCGTCGCCACCCTGATCGACCGTTCGCCCCTGCTACTGCTGTCCGGCCTCGGCGCCATGTCGGCGGTCATCCTGTTGGTCTACAAGGACACCCTGCTCTCCTTCGTCGCCAGTGTGCAGCTGACCAGCAACGACATGCTGCGCGTCGGCGACTGGATCGAAATGCCGCAGGTCGGCGCAGATGGCGACGTGGTGGACATCACCCTGCACACCGTCAAGGTGCAGAACTTCGATAAAACCATCGTCTCCATCCCGACCTGGCGCCTGATGTCAGAGTCGTTCCGCAACTGGCGCGGTATGCAGCAATCAGGCGGACGGCGCATCAAGCGCAGCCTGTTCATCGACGCCAGCGGCGTGCGCTTCGTGCGCGACGATGAAGAACAGCAACTGATGCAAATCCACCTGCTCACCGACTACATCGGCCGCAAACAGGCCGAATTGCTGGCCTGGAACCAGGCACAAGGCAACGTCGCACAAATGTCCGCCAACCGCCGGCGCATGACCAACATCGGCACCTTCCGCGCCTACGCCCTGGCGTACCTGAAAAGCCACGTCGACATCAACCCGAACATGACTTGCATGGTTCGCCAGCTCGAACCCACCTCACAAGGCATCCCGCTGGAAATCTACTGCTTCACCCGCACGACGGTGTGGGTGGATTACGAGCGGATACAGGGGGATATTTTCGATTATCTGATTACGGTGATGCCGGAGTTCGGGTTGAGTTTGTATCAGCAGCCTAGTGGAGCGGATATGCGGGTGGGGTTGCGGGGGGAATCGGTCAGGCTAGTGTCCACGCAGATTGTAGAGCCTGTAGTGGTCAACTGATTCCGAACACGACGTTAAGGTTTTTTTCGTACTGAGCGGGCACCAGCCCATTATTGAACTGGTGTGGCTGAATCCAGTTGTAACGATGCATCAGATAATAACTTATAGCCCGCTGAGCCTCTTGGACCGTCATGTAGCCTACGGTCGGTATCCACTCAGTTTCCAAGTGCGGAATACACGTTTCATCGGCGAGTTGTCGTAGCAATTATCTCGGCGACTCATGCTCTGGCGTATGCGGTATCGCTAAAGCCGCTGGCGAAACTGTCGGCCTCCATATTGGGCACCCTCGTGGAGTGAAACAGCAGGCTCTGAGGCTCGCCGCGTTGCTCAGAGGCCATGCCCAGCGCCTTGATCAACAAGTCCGTATTCGGTTTATTTGAAAACGCCCATCCACCACCCGATGCGCATAAAGATCCACAACCACCGTCAGGTAATGCCATTTTCTTTACGCCCAGATGTAGGTGATATCGCCGCACCAGACCTGATTGGGCGCGGGGACATCGAACTCTCGATTCAAAATAGTCGGGATGTCAGGCCGCTCCACTGTTGCTTTTTTATAAACATGAGAACCCGGTTGTTTGCTGATTAACCCCAGTTCCCGCATCAGGCCACGCACCTTTAACCGACCGATTTACTCGCCATCGTCCTGCAATATAGACACGATACTACGGCTGCCAGCAGCGTTTCGACTTTGCCCGAACAGCTCGTTGACTCGGCCGAGTAAACGAACCCGCTCGGCGTCTGGAGTTCGACGCCGCAGGCAATGATTGTAGTTGCACGAGCGGGGTGTCTCGAACACTTCGCACAGCAATTCGTTTGGCTCATGGGCACTGAGCTGATCAATCAGCGCATGCGCTCGTGTTCTTCCGATATCAAGAGCGCACTAGCCTTTTTTAAAATGGATTTCTCCCGCTCAAGACGGGCGATCCGGGCCTCGATCTCCTGGATTTTCTGCTGCTCGGGCGTCAGGGCTTTGCTCTGAGGCGTTACGCCATTGCGCTCCTGCTGAACCTGGCTCACCCAGCGACGCAGAGCAGACTCGACCACCCCAAGCGAACGGGAGGCTTCGATGTGGCTATATTCTTGATCGAGCACGAGGCCTGCGGCCTCGCGTTTGAATTCAGCAGAGACGGTAAGGCGTTGTTTGGTCATCAGACACCTCTAACTGGTGATATTTTCGCCTAAATGAGTGTCCGGAATCATTAGGCTACTACAATGAACCATGGCCACGTGTTGCCGACCAAGAGAGATCAGCCGACTACTTTGTCGTTTTGAGTTACGTTCGGAGGCAATGAGCTCGACTCGATCGGACGCGAGGTTCTCCTGTCTTGAGCGCGCGCTCTAAGTTAAATATGCACTGGACCCATGAGTAGGATGGCGCTTAGCTATCTCACGCTGGTAAAATTATCCCGAACTGCAACCTAGCTGTATATAAACACAGCATTGTGAATTTTACCGGCCAGGATGGCGAAATTAGCTCCGCACTGGCCGATCTTGTTTATCCAAGATTGGATTGGAGTAGCTGTGAACGCGAAGCTAGACTTTGACGCGACGAAGCTCTACGAAGCCCTGAAGTACCAAATCCACGTAGCGATTGACTACTGCCACACGCTGGATAAGGACGATGTTCTCTGGATCGAGGTATTCGGCGACGTCACCATCGAAGGCCGAGATCAGATCGAAGTAAAGGAATACAGCGATAGCCTGACCGACAGCCATGAGAACTTCTGGAATACCCTCAATAACTGGTTAAAGCCAGAATTCGACCATTCGCAGTACGCCAACCTTATTCTGCTGACCACCCAGGCTTACGGGGAGCGAACGGCTATAAAGGGCTGGCCTCAGTGGAGCGGTGATCAGCGCCTGGCCGCATTGGAAGCCATCCTCAAGGAGGCTGAGACTCGCTTCGAAAAAGCGAAATCGGACAAAAAAACCACCGGTGAAGACAGCGAACAAGGTGAGGCTGGAGGAAAAACCTCTGGCCCCTCAAAAGCGTTGACGCTACAGCGCAAGGTGATGGCAAAAGAGATGCGCCAGTCATTGATCGATGCGCTTCCCAAAGTCAAGATCATTACCGAACAGCCAGACTTGGTCGGATTGATTGCCAGGTACAAAAAAGCCTACCTGAAAAGCATCCATGAGCATCGCACGGACGACTTCCTGAACGATCTTTTCGGATTCATGACGAGTGCAGTCAAGGTTACTGAAGGCTGGCGATTCACCACGGCGGAGTTCAACAGAAAATTTACTGAGCTAACCGCCCGCTACATGATTGGCTCGGTGAGGTTCCCCCGGGTCAACACTGACTTGATAGAGCGAGAAGCGGCGAAACTCGATGTGCGTGAGCGTCTCTATGCTCAGAAGCTGGATGAGATCGGAGGGGAGGAGGATGTAATTCTTGAAGCGACTGCCGATCTGCTGCATGCCCAGCAATACATTGTAGAACTCATAAAGGACTGCACCACCTCCCAGGAAGACGTGGACGGTTACAGCAAGAATCACATGCGCACCCACAGTGCCCACAGATCTGAAGTCATGAGCGACTGCGCCCAGACCTCGCCCCGTTCCAAGCTTCGGCAGGTATCCTTGAAGTTTTATCATTCCCGGTGTCGTTTGGACGTTGTGAGATTTCGCAACTTTGAAGACACGCCCATTGAGTTTCGCAACGGGATCTATCACATGCTCGCGGACGCGGTGTGTACCAGCCCAGCGAAGGAGTTTCACTGGAGGCTCTGGAAATGAGCGCAAAACCTGTCGAGCATCTTTTCACGCTCCAGCGATCTCCGATCGCACTGGCATCGACGAGGCACATTGTATTTCTGACTGGGGACATGATTTCCGACCCGATTACCGACGCATAGTCAACATACTGCGTTTCCTACCTCCCAACACGCCACTATTGGGTACGACTGCGACGGCAAACAAGCGAGTAGTGAACGATATCCGCGCCCAGTTTGGTGACATCAGCATCGTCCGAGGCTCCCTGACACGTGAAAGCTTGTCGTTGCAAAACCTGATCATGCCGGATCAAGCTAGCCGTCTGGCCTGGCTCGCCCAAACCATCCCAACCTTAACTGGAACGGGCATCATTTATGCACTCACGCAACGCGACAGTGAGCAAGTCGCGCGCTGGCTCCGTGCTAATGGAATCAATGCTGCTTCCTATCACAGCGACGTAACCGACCCCGCCTTTGCCAATAACGATCAATATCGCCAATACCTAGAAGACCAACTGCTTGCCAACAATCTCAAGGTGCTGGTGGCGACCACCGCTCTGGGTATGGGCTATGACAAGCCCGATCTGGGCTTCGTTATTCACTACCAGGCGCCCAGTTCAATTGTTGCGTACTACCAACAGGTAGGCCGGGCAGGACGGGCGATCGATCATTCTCTAGGCTTGCTGATGTCAGGCGAGGAAGACGCACAGATTCATAAGTTTTTCAGACGCGCAGCTTTTCCACCCCCTAAACAAGTCAACCATCTACTCCGCGTCTTGGCTCAGTCCAACGGACTGACGGTTCGTGAGTTGGAGGAGCACAGCAACCTTTCCCATGGGCAGATAGAAAAAATCCTCAAGCTTCTGAGCGTCGAAAGCCCAGCACCGCTCATAAAACACGAAAGCATGTGGCTGCGGACTCCAGTTCACTATGAGTTGGATGAGAACCGAATCAGCAGACTAACCGGGTTGCGGGAGCATGAATGGCAACAGGTTCAGGCATACTTGAATGAACCTGGCTGTCTGATGGCGTTCCTATGCGGGGTAGTCCAGCAGCGTTCAACAACTTCGACGTCGCTGGGGACGGTTTTCTACAGCGCCAGGGCACGACGCTGATCGCGTTTGCCTGGCAGGGGGACGTTGCCCCGGGTGACAACCGCATGATGGTGCAATTGCCGACGGCCATCCCCGCGACCAATTATGGTGACGTTTCGCGCCCCGAGCTCCGCTACACCGGTGCCGTCAACAGCCTGCAAGTGCTTGATTTTGGACCTGGTTTTCGTCCCGAAGACAGCTCTGGCATTCTCACAAACGAGCCGCCGAAATCGGGGGTTGGTAGTTACGGCCTCCTGGTGCCTCAAGTGGATGCAGACGGAATTGATGTGGGTGGCGTTCGGGATGTGTATCTGGGTGCTCCCATCGGGACTTACACGGGTTGGAACACCTTCAGGCCCGAGTTTTTTGATGGCGGCTTTTGTAACTTCCAAGGCAGCTTCCTCCCGTTTGCCGCGACGAAGAAAGAGCGAATCGTGGCCGGAGACCCTCGCCTTTCCCTGGAGGAACGCTACCCCACGAAAGAGGCTTATGTGTCTGCAGTGAGTAAAGCTGCAGACTCGCTGGTTGAGGCGCGGATGCTGCTTCCTGCAGACCGTGAGCGGCTTGTGAAGGAGGCGCAGGAGAAAGGTGTGCGTGTAGGGCCTTGAGCAGGGGTGATTGGTTGTAATGGGCTATTGATTCCGGACACGACGTTAAGTCTTTTTCCGTACTGAGCGGATGTTCGCGATTCGAGCCCAAGCCATAGGAACGATGGTGTCCGATCAATTCAATCGGGCATCATCGCGCTATCGTAGAGCGTTATCATTGAGCTACCAGCAGGTTCGATGTTCGCTTCTGGCTAGAATGTGCATGAGTTCACCGACTGCAATCGGCCAGAAGCTGCAGATAGGAAGGCAATCTTGAAAAGTATTTAAACTGACTTGGCGGTCTTCCAAGCGCCAACATACGGAAATAGATTAGTGCAAATCCATATTATCTACACCCGAACAGCCATGTCGCTCTCCAAGCATCCTTACCAATCATGGAGAGAAATTCAAAATCAGTACCCTGACTACATGACTTCTCTCGGCCCTTGGGAAGAGGATACTGTCATCGAATACCTTGTAGATGAATACCCAGAGCTCTCTCCGCATCCGCAAGAGCAAGTCAATGCGTTTATAGCGGATACTCAAGAGACAAAAGTGCTTACTTTTGCCGCATAAATAGTCTTAGCGAACATCTCGGAAAGTCTCCGTCGACGTCCGCCTCAAGTCGATTGCCGTCCCTCACGACGGACAGCACTCGACCAAAAGCTGCCCGTGATGATCGGTAGCTTTCTACGAAAAATGCCCGGTCGAATCAAATCACTTTTTAACCGGTGTATCCCAGCATTCGGGATTAAGCGAGCATACGTTGTATTGCCGATCCATCAACGCCATGCGGTTGAGATGGGCATCAGTGGCGGCGTTCAGTGATTGCTCACTGGTGACCATGTAACGCGCGGCTCTATCGCTCATGCGTGCACTCCATTGGCGCCGAATCTTTTCATCCAAGGCTTTTGGTGAGGTGGCCATGGTTTGAAGGGTACCGTCGTCTACTCGGCTCAAGTCGTCGCGGTAGGTTTCGATGTACTGGGTTCGTGCGGCGTCGTGCTGGTGATTTAGGTCGTACTGGAGCGCTTCCAAGTTTTGCTTGTAGAGGGTCCAGTAACCATCAGGCAGCACGCCACCGTCTTTCTTTCGTAGCGCGGCAATACGCCCATCGTTGTCGGTATTGGCGCTGAGTAATGGCTTGAGCGACGAGATGATAACGGGGTCATTGCTGATAATCTGGTTCATCAACACAGTACGTGAACTAGTCTCAGGCAGACTCTGGCCCAGGGGCTCCACGTGGATTGGCTCCGCTGTTTTCAGGGAAACGGGTTGGCTTGCACAACCTGTAACCAACAAGGCCAAAAAGAGGATCGACGAGAGAGGATGACGTAAAAACATAAGCTACCCATGAGCATGGTTGGTTAGGGAACCGAGCATAACACCCGTCAACCGATAGCGTCATTTTGACATCACCTCAACCCTGTCAACCTTCCTGTTACCTGAGTGCAAGCCCGACTGCACTTATACTGCCTGCCGCCGCAAGGTCAGGATGTCAGCTCTCGGCCGATACTGTTGAAAAAATCGGTTTTCTCAAACTGCCAGCATATTGATCGGTGAAAGCGCCTTTTTGTACGCTGCCACGTGAAATCTGAATCCGAATACCTCTGCGCAGACTCTAGATTTTAAGCCCAGGCGCGTACTTTTCTGCTGTGAAAACCACTCCCGACTTTTTCAATAGAATCGACCAAAAGTGGACATTTGTCAGAGATTCCAGAAATCGTCAAGGTGGCGAGCTTCTTATTGGATAAGACCTATGCCTATCGTCAGCGCAACACGATATGCTTACCTGAAGGAGGTTTTGACTCGTCTGCCCACGCAGCGGGCAAGTGACGTTACCAACTTGTTACCACATCGTTGGGCACCCGTTTAATCAAAAACTACTCAAGGAGAAAGCTGTGGACTTACGGATAGAGATAAATGAGACGCCTCAAGAGGCGGATTACCAAGCGATTTTGACACCGTTGCGCGAATACAACCAAGCACAAACGGGGCTCACCGGAACTGAAAAACTTGCGATCTTAATCAAGGATGACGCGGGGGCTACGCAAGGTGGGCTATACGCAAAAATTTCTGGGCAGTGGTTATTTGTTGAGTTGCTGGTAGTACCTGAAGTTGCCCGAGGGCAAGGGTTGGGCGCAAAGTTGATGGACAAGGCGGAAGCTCTGGCGCGTGAGAAAGGCTGTCAAGGTATCTGGCTGGACACGTTCTCTTTTCAAGCTCCGGACTTTTACCTCCGGCACGGCTTCAGCATATTTGGAGAACTTAAAGATTACCCGGTCGTTGGATACCACCGGTTTTTTATGCAGAAAAGATTTGATATCAACAAGCATAACGCCATTAATACTCAGCTTTGAGGCAATAACAGCAAAAAACTAAGCAAGGTGTGTTACCCGGACACTTACCCTACAACATCGGTGGGCGCGAGGCGCTGGACATGCGTTTCATCGCTAAAAACAATAAGGATTTCACTATAAAAACTGCAGGCAGTGCCTGGAAGAAAGAAGATGGGCCCTTTGGTCTTGTCTATAACGTGTGTGAAAAAACATCAGCTGAAAACTGCAAGTTCACTGTCGTTCAGTAACACGAAATAACCCTGTCGCTCTTTAGCGATCCTGCAATGGTTCGCTGAAGAGTCACTCACGTCAAATCATGCAAATCCTTGCCCAGTGCAGGCATGACCTCGAAATGAGAGAACACCACGTCCAGCGCAGCCCGTCGCTGGAGTGCTGAATACGCAGCACATGCTAGGCGTTGAGTATTCATCATCAACCCAGCGGGGCGTTTTGGTATAGGCCTGTTAAAGCCCACACTCCTTCCTTACAGGCTCGACCATGAGCGAAGCTGGCGGCTTCCCTGTCTGCCGATCTATCACCGCTAACGAACATTCGCCTTCGAAAGCTGACGGAGTCACCTTATAGGTCGCTCCCTCCTTAGGAATGAAGCTGCTGACGTTCAAACAGCTTATCTGCACCCAAGTCCGGTTGCGATCCTCCAGTCGTTTGACCCCTACAATGAGTGAATTCAGATAAATGCGCTTCTCGGGCTTAATCAGAAAGCGATTCTTCTCCGGTTCGGTTTGAGAGACAGCGCCCAGAGCGCCGGTCTCATCTGTGTCTTGGCAATGAGCATCGTAGTAAGCCCAGTACCCTTGAAACCCTTCGTGGAGAAAGTCAGTTTTACCCCACGTGGCCTCTATCGTGGCGTGGGGCTCCGTCAACTTAGCTTGCTGATAGTGGCCCACACATCCGGTAAGAAAAGCCACGCAAAAAATTAGGACAGGTCTATTCAAGGTCACACCAAGGCAAAGAGGAAAAGCACCTGAAGGTATCGACTGCTTGTAGCTAAACTACAGCTACTTTCTATAGAAAGTTAAGACTGAGGAATCAGAACTATGCACAACTGAGGTCCAAAGATAGGCCCATCTACAACCAGCAGTGGCCGGTAAGAGCCTACCGGTAAGCCACTCACGTCAAATCATGCAAATCCTTACCCAGTGCAGGCATGACCTCGAAATGAGAGAACACCACCTCCAGCCCTCCCCGTTCCGGACTGCAACACATCGGCCCTACGGCATAAGACTCACTCACGGGAAATGGTGCCAGGCGCAGCAGCGGCCAGCGCAGGCCGTCGCTGGAGTGCTGAATGCGCAGCACGCCCTTGGCGACGGTGACTCGCAGCCAGAGGCCGGATGACGAATCATCAAATACACCCGTGGCCCAATCGGATTGTCCGCAGGTTAAAACGCTGCCCAGCATCAGGGCTCCGTCGCTGACTTCAACGCCGGTTTTTACCCAGTTGCGCTCGTCAATGCGGACCATCAACCCCGCTTGATCGTAAAGTGTCTTGAAGTCACCCTGCACATGCACTTGCGCAGTGAAATCACCGGTCACCGAAACACCCAGAAAATGGCCGGTGTCGCGACAGAAGCCGTAGTGCGTCTGCTGCCAGAAATCGGTTTGCGGGTCTGTGGTGACTGTCAAACGCTCGTCCGTCACGCCGCAGTGCCGGGGTTGGTTCAGCCAGATGCCTTTGTCGAACATGTCGCCTCCTGTGTGGGGTTGTCGAGGGTGATGGAGGCGTTACCTCATCTAACCCATGCAGATGGGCGCGCTTCAATAATAAACATCAACCGACAACACACTATCTGAACACAACCTAAAATCTAACGCATCGCAGCCGCCCCAAAAAATGCCGTTTCCTACGCTTCAGCCCCACACCTTTCCCCCTACACACCCCATTTCGAAGCCACCCTCGTCCTCCGTCACAGCCATATGCTGCGTCAGTGGCTGACGCATGAGGTGCTGACGACCTTGCATGGTCAACAGAACGTCACGCTGGATAACCCCAGAATGAGCCAGCTGCAATGGCCCGGGACATCGCTGAGCGTGCTGCACTGGCGCAGCGAAACCTGGGTTCGCTTGCGCGACATGCCGAATGTGGTGGCTGAGGCAGTTCCTCGTCCGAAGCGGCCGTTATGGCGCAGGGTGTTGAAGCGCATCAACACAATGCGCACTGCCGCCTGACCGGTACTGCCTGAACCCCGTTGACACCCTTCCCGCCAAAAAACATGATGCATCCACCCTAAAAACCGGAAGGCACTCATGAGCGACAAGAAAAAGCTTTTGCTGACTGGCGCAAGCCGGGGTATCGGTCATGCCACGGTCAAGCATTTCAATGCCGCTGGCTGGGAGGTGTTTACCGCGTCGCGGCAGAACTGGGTCGCTGACTGCCCGTGGGCTGAAGGTCTGCTCAATCACATTCACCTGGACCTGGAAAACATCGACAGCGTCAGCGAGAGCATGGCGGCGATCAAGGACAAGCTCGGCGGGCGGCTCGATGCGCTGGTCAATAATGCCGGCGTTTCACCGAAGACCGAAGACGGTGGGCGCATGGGTGTGCTGGAGTCGGATTACAGCACCTGGATCAAGGTGTTCAACGTCAATCTGTTCTCTACCGCGCTGCTGGGTCGGGGTTTGTTTGACGAGTTGAAGGCAGCCAAGGGCAGCATCATCAATGTCACCTCGATCGCCGGCTCAAAGGTCCACCCGTTTGCAGGCGTCGCCTACGCCACGTCCAAGGCGGCACTGTCGGCGCTGACCCGGGAAATGGCCTTCGATTTCGGCCCGCACGGGATACGGGTCAATGCTATTGCGCCGGGTGAAATCGATACGTCGATTCTGTCACCCGGCACCGCCGAGATTGTCGAGCGGCTGGTGCCGATGCACCGGCTGGGCAAGCCCGAGGAAGTCGCCTCGCTGATCTACTTCCTGTGTACGGCTGGCGCGTCCTACGTGAACGGCGCGGAGATTCACGTCAACGGCGGCCAGCACGTCTGAATCAACGTGTGCCGGAAACGCTCTCCGGCACGCGCCGCACGCCCAGGCGGCTGATCCACACCGACGCCACGATCACCCCGCCGCCGATCAGCAGGCGGGTGAAGTCCTCATGCTGGTTCCAGATCAGCAGATTGATCAACAGCCCCAGCGGCACATGCAGGTTATTCATCACCGCCAGGGTGCCGCCGTTGACCATGCACGCACCTTTATTCCACCAATACATGCCCAGCGCCGTCGAACACAGGCCGAGAAATAGCAGCACGATCCATTGGGTCGGCGCTTCGGGCAGGTGTTGCGGGTTACCGAATATCAGGAACGCAGGCAGGACCACGGCCAGTGCGCCGAGGTAGAAGTAGCCGAAGCGTCGGTAATGCGGCAGATCGCTCGGGTGGCGCGCCACCAGATGCTTGTACAGCACCTGCCCGGCGGCGTAGGTGAAGTTGGCCAGTTGCAGCAGCAGAAAGCCGCCAAGGAAGTCGCCGTCCAGGCCATCGTAACGAATCACGCCAGCGCCCAGCACCGCGACCGCCGCCGCCAGCAATGCCCAAGGGTTGAAGCGTCGGTTCAGCGCGTCTTCGATCAACGTTACGTGCAGTGGCGTGAGGATGGTGAACAGCAGCACTTCCGGCACCGTCAGCACCCTGAAACTCAGGTATAGGCAGACATAGGTCACGCCGAATTGCAGCGCGCCGATCAGCAGCATGCTGCGCATGAAGCGGGGTTCGACCTGACGCCAGCGGGTCAGCGGAATGAATACCAGACCCGCCAGCACCACGCGGATCAGTACCGCGAAATAACTGTCGACGTGCCCGGCCAGATAGACACCGATCAGGCTGAACGAAAACGCCTGAATCAGTGTGACGAAAAGTAGATAACCCATGCCCGCCCCCCATTTTTGAAGGGCGCGACCATAGCGGTTGCGTCACTCACTGTCCACTCGACGGCCGCCAATTTTTGACGCCAACCCGTCGCCGCGCCCCGCGTTACCCGTCACAAATATGACAGTCGCATTATTGACGCACATGTCGTCGGTTTCGACGAAAATATAGCCTATATCGGCAACTTTTCCACAGAAAAAGGTCTTATCATCTCGACGCTGCAATATTGACTCATTTCATCCACATTCGTCGTCGCCTGGAGTAACACCATGATATTCAACACAAAAGACTTCGGAGCAGTGGGCGACGGCGTCACTGACGATACAGCCGCCATTCAGGCCGCAATCGATGCGGCGGCGGCTGCAGGCGGCGGGGAAGTGGTCATGGGGGCCGGCACATACATCGTGTCCGGTGGCGAAGAGCCTTCTGATGGCTGCCTGATGCTCAAGAGCAACGTCACCCTGTCGGGTGCAGGCATGGGCGAGACGGTCATCAAGCTTGCGGATGGCTCGGACACCAAGATCACCGGCATCGTGCGCTCGGCCTATGGCGAAGAAACCCACGACTTCGGCATGAAGAACCTGACGCTGGACGGTAACCGGGACGCCACCACCGGCAAGGTGGATGGCTGGTTCAACGGTTACATTCCGGGCTCTGACGGCAAGGATTCGAACGTCACTCTCGACAGCGTCGAGATCAAGGATTGCTCGGGCTACGGCTTCGACCCGCACGAGCAGACCGTCAACATGGTGATCAAGAACAGCGTGTCGCATGGCAACGGCCTGGACGGCTTCGTGGCCGATTACCTGAGCGACAGCGTGTTTGAAAACAACGTTGCGTACGACAACGATCGTCACGGCTTCAACGTGGTCACCAGCACCCACGACTTCACCCTGAGCAACAACGTTGCCTATGGCAATGGCAGCACCGGCATCGTGGTGCAGCGCGGCAGCGAGAACATCCCCTCTCCCGCCAACATCACCATCACCGGCGGCGCGGTGTATGGCAACGCAGCAGAAGGCGTACTGATCAAGCTGTCCAGCCAGGTCTCGGTCAGCGGCGTGGACATCCACGACAACGGCAACGCCGGCGTGCGCATTTACGGCAGTTCCGGGGTGGATATCTTCGATAACACCCTGAGCAACAACGCGCTGGGTTCAGCGGTTCCGGAAATCATCATTCAGTCCTACGACGACACCACGGGCGTGTCCGGCAAGTTCTTCAGCGGCAGCGACAACCTGATCCGTGGCAACACGATCACCGGCAGTGACAACTCCACCTACGGCGTCGCCGAACGCAACGAAGACGGCACCGACCGCAACAGCATCGTCGGCAACACCATCAGCCACACCAGCAAGGGGCTGACCCTGGTGTATGGCGACGGCAGCTTCGCAGGTGATGCGTTCCCGCTGGTGACCGTCAATGGCACCGAGGCCAACGACGTCATCACCGGTGGCGCGGCCCACGAGCAGATCTTCGGTCTGGCGGGCAAGGACACCTTGAACGGCGGTGCGGGTGACGACATCCTGATTGGGGGTGCCGGGGCCGACAAGCTCACCGGTGGCGCGGGGGCCGACACCTTTCGCTTCGATCAGTTGACCGACAGCTACCGCACGGCCACCACCAGTTCCACCGATCTGGTCACCGACTTCGATATCAGCCAGGACCGCATCGACCTGAGCAACCTGGGCTTCACCGGGCTGGGCAGCGGCAAGGGCGGTACGCTGAACATCAGCTACAACGCCACGCTGGACCGCACCTACGTCAAATCACTCGACGCCGATGCCAGCGGTAACCGCTTCGAACTGGGCCTGAGCGGCAACCTGAAAGACACGCTCAATGCCAGTCATTTCATCTTCCAGCATGTCGTGGAAGGCACGGCGGGCGGCGATACCCTGACCGGCACCGACGGCAATGACGTGATCAACGGCAACGCCGGTACGGACCGTATCGATGGCGGCGCGGGCGCCGACACGATCACTGGCGGAGCCGATGCCGACACCCTGACCGGTGGCGCGGGCGCGGACCTGTTCATCTACAACTCGCGTCTGGACAGCTATCGCAATTACACCGCCAGCGGCACCAAGCAGAGCGACACGATCACCGACTTCAACCCGGCCGAAGACCGCATCGACCTGTCCAGCATCGGCCTGCGCGGCCTGGGCGATGGCAGCGCCAACACCATTTACCTGTCCGTCAATGCCGACGGCAGCAAGACCTACATCAAGACCGATGCGGTCGACAGCACAGGCAATCGCTTCGAGATTGCCTTGCAAGGCAATCTGGCCGACAAACTGAGCGCGTCCAACTTCATCTTCTCCACCGCAGCCGCCGCCAATCAGGCACCAGTGCTCAATACGCCGCTGATGGACCAGAACATCACCGAGCTGAAGGCGTTCTCCTACGCTGTGCAACCCGGCAGCTTCAGCGACCCGGACAGCAACA
Source organism: Plantibacter cousiniae (nom. nud.) (assembly GCF_977070315.1). NCBI lineage: Bacteria > Bacillati > Actinomycetota > Actinomycetes > Micrococcales > Microbacteriaceae > Plantibacter > Plantibacter cousiniae (nom. nud.). Next base: position 138,406 of record NZ_CDRVEU010000003.1, read on the forward strand.
CGCTGACCTACAGCGCGACCCTGGCCGATAACAGCGCTCTGCCCGACTGGTTGAAGTTCGACAGCAAGACCCTGACCTTCAGCGGCACACCGGGCGGCACGGCATCGGGGCTTTACTCGGTATTGCTGACCGCGAGCGACGCCACCGGCGCGTCGGTGGCCGACAGTTTTGCCATCAATGTGGGCAACGTCACGCCGGGGACCCTCACCGGCACCGAGAACGCCGAGGCGCTGTATGGCACCGAAGGCAACGACACGATTCTGGGCCTGGGCGGTGACGACACGCTGCGCGGCGATACCGGCGCCGACATCATCAACGGTGGCGCAGGACGTGACGCCCTGTACGGAGGAGCCGATGCCGACACGTTCGTCTACAGTGCACTGACCGACAGCTACCGCGACTACGACGCTGGCGGGCTGACCGCCACCGACACGATCTATGACTTCACCCCCGGCCAGGACAAGATAGACGTCTCCGCCCTGGGCTTTCTGGGGCTGGGCAACGGCGAAGATCACACGCTGTACATGACCCTCAACGAAACGGGCGACAAGACTTACATCAAGTCCGCTACGGCGGATGCCGACGGCAATCGCTTCGAAATCGCCCTGAGCGGCAACCTGATTAACACCCTCACCGATGCGGACTTCGTGTTCGGCCAGCGTGAGGCGCAGGAGATTCTCTACCTGCCGACGCTGGGCCAGTCCAATGCGCGCCTGCTGCGCATGACCGAAGACGATAACCAGTCCGGCACCTCGGAAATGGTCAAGGACCTGACCCGCTACACCGATTACGACGTGCGCAGCCAGTTCACCGACGCCAACGGCGATGGCATCGACCTCGCCGTGGGCGGCAGCACCGTGGTCGGCTACTCGACCGGCACTCAGGAAGAACAGCGTGTTTCCTGGTGGCTGGTCGACACCGATGAGCCGGGCCCTGCGCTGTTGCGCGCCACCGAGTTGCTCAAGTCGCAACTGGCGTCGCTGACCGCCATCGACAAAGTGACCACCGGGATCATCTGGGGTCAGGGTGAAGAAGCCGCTCAGGAAATCGCCCGCGCCACTGACAAGCAGGCGGCAGCCGAGCTGTACAAGGCCTCGACCCTGAAAGTGTTCGACTACTTGCATGCGCAGATCGGCGATTTCACCGTATACATCGCCGAAACCGGGCACTACCAGACCGATGCGGCCAAGGCCCGCGGCTACACCGATGAAAAGATCAACGCCATTGTCGAGGGTACCGGGTACGTCAGAAGCGTTCAGGAAGCCATTGCCACTGAGCGCGCCGACGTCAAGCTGGCGGTTGACTACACCGACCTGCCGCTGCGTTACGAGGTCAACCCGCTGGTTTACCCCGATGACGTCTGGCACTTGCATGAAGAGTCCGCCGAGATCGTCGGCCAGCGCCTGGCCGATTTCATCGCCGATGACCTGGGTTTCCACGGCAACGCCGCTGACAACAACGACCCGGCGGCCATTTTCGAGAGTGGCCAGAACGAAGGTGGCCACATCTTCGGCACCAGTGACGACGACACACTAGTCGGCAGTTCCGGCAATGACGTGCTGGACGGCGATCAGGGCGCGGATGACATGAGCGGCGGCGATGGCAACGACATCTATGTCGTCGACAACGCTTTCGATACCGTCACCGAAAGCAACGACTCGCCCTCGCAGGTCGACACCGTGGTGTCGTCTGTCAGCTGGACGCTGGGCGCCAACCTGGAAAACCTGGTGCTTACCGGCGTGTCTGCCATCAACGGCACCGGCAACGCCGTGAAGAACGTCATCATCGGCAATGCCAGCAACAACATTCTTGACGGTGCTGCAGGTGCCGACATGCTGACCGGCGGCGATGGATCGGACAGTTATTACGTCGACGATGCCGCCGACCGGGTGGTCGAAACCAATGCCGATGCACAGGTGGGTGGCGTGGATACGGTGTACAGCTCGCTGGCCAGCTACACGCTGGGGGCCAATGTGGAAAACATCGTCATCAACAGTACCGGGGCCACCAACGCCACCGGCAATGCCCTGGACAACCTGATTTACGCGGGCGCCGGCGACAACGTCATGGACGGCCGCGACGGCAATGACACCGTGTCGTATCTGTTCGCCACCGCAGGCGTCACCGTTGCGTTGAACACCAGCGCCCAGCAAGCCACCGGGGGTTCGGGCCTGGACACACTGAAATTCACTGAAAACCTGATCGGCAGCCAGTTTGCCGACACGCTGACCGGCAACAAGAACGCCAACACCCTGAGCGGCGGCGATGGCAATGACACCTTGTCCGGCGGTGCGGGTGATGACGTGCTGATCGGCGGGTCAGGCGCTGATACGCTGATCGGCGGCACCGGCGCGGACCACTACGTGTTCAACAGCATCACCGATACGGGCCTGGGCGGACTGCGCGACATCATCAATGGCTTCAAGACAGTCGAAGGCGACAAGCTGGACTTCTCCGGCTTCGATGCCCGACCGCTGACCGATGGCCACGATGCGTTCGTATTCATCGGCAACGCGGCGTTCAGCGCCAACAACAGCGGTGAACTGCGTTTTGCCGACGGTGTGCTGTACGGCAATATCGATGACAACGTCGGCGCGGACTTCGAAATCCAGCTCACGGGCGTGCAAACGCTGCAGGCCGCCGACATCATTGTCTGATCGTCCCAAAGCACATAACTCATAAAAAGCCCTGGAAACGGGGCTGCAGCCTCAGAACATCAGCAAGAGCGACCGGGGTGAGTACCATCCCCCGCAACCCCGGTCCTACACCAACGCGTTGCACAAAAACGCGAAGCCTCTGTGCTCCCCCCATAAATTTGTCTTATCCATAAGAGCGCTCTACTCTCAGGCGGGCTGACAGCTGAGCCTGATTCGCAACTTTATGATGCTGCGATTGAATCGGGATGAAACGTCGAGACTCTTGCCTGCGCCGACCTGCACATGTCGGGTGCGCGGTGCCTCCGGCCCGTTGATGAACACCACCGAACATTTGGCGTCTACTTCACCGTAGTTGTTGACGGTGATTGACCCGGTATCGTGATAGACGTCGTGGGCAACATAATCGATCTTCACGCCCTGGTACTGTTTTTCCACCTCGATGGGGTACGCCAGGGCCGTCAACGGCAACATGAGCAGCAGCGCACAACACAGTCGATTCATTCGGCAATCTCCGAGTCGGGATTGTCAGAGTAGAACAATAAGCCCGTACTTTAAGAGGAATTACAGCATGAAAGCGCCCCGCGTGACTCTCGACCAGTGGCGCACATTGCAGGCCGTGGTCGATCACGGTGGTTTTGCTCAGGCCGCCGAAGCGTTGCATCGCTCGCAATCATCGGTGAGTTACACCGTGGCGCGCATGCAGGAACAGCTCGGCGTGCCGTTGTTGCGTATCGACGGGCGCAAGGCGGTACTGACCGAAGCCGGTGGCGTACTGCTGCGCCGCTCGCGGCAACTGGTCAAACAGGCCAGCCAACTGGAAGACCTCGCCCACCATATGGAGCAGGGCTGGGAAGCGGAAGTGCGCCTGGTGATCGACGCGGCGTACCCTTCGGCGCGTCTGGTCAGGGCGCTGACCGCGTTCATGCCGCAGAGCCGTGGCTGCCGGGTGCGACTGCGTGAGGAAGTGCTCTCCGGCGTCGAGGAGGTCTTGCTCGAAGGCGTCGCGGACCTGGCCATCAGCGGCTACAGCATTGCCGGGCATCTGGGCACCGAGATGAGCTCGGTCGAGTTCGTCGCCGTCGCTCACCCGGACCACGCCCTGCATCAGGCCAATCGCGAGCTGACCTTTCAGGACCTGGAAAGCCAGTTGCAGGTCGTCATCCGTGATTCCGGCAGGCAGCAACCCAGGGACTTCGGCTGGCTGGGCGCGGAACAGCGCTGGACCGTCGGCAGCCTGGGCACCGCTGCGACCTTCGTCAGCAACGGCCTGGGCTTCGCCTGGCTGCCTCGGCACATGATCGAGCGTGAACTGCGTGAAGGCCTGCTCAAGCCCCTGCGCCTGGACAAGGGTGGCAGCCGCAACCCGACCTTCTATCTTTACTCCAGCAAGGACCGACCGCTGGGCCCGGCCACGCAGATTCTGATCGATCTGATCCGCAGCTTTGATACGACCCCGCTCACCGCTGCACTCGGCACGCCGCAAAATGCCTGACCGGCGCAGGCACTTGGCGCTCTTCACTGTATGCAGCACGTCAATCGCACGCGGCTGGAATTCATCGCCAGCAACGCAGTCTGAAAATCCTGTGCGGTCCATGGACGTGCAGCCTGATCGTCTGAAATGCTGCAAACCCGCCAATACGCTGGGCAAAAAAAGCCAAACGTGGTTACCTTGCCGGTCACAGTCGATATCTCTTAATGAAGGACGTGTTGCCACATGCTGAAAAAAATCGCTCTCGCCGCCTGCTCCGTACTGTTCGCCGCCAACCTGATGGCTGCTCCGGATAAAGCCACGCACGTGGTACTCGACACCAGCTTCGGCCAGATTGAAATCGAACTTGCAGACACCAAGGCGCCGATCAGCACCCAGAACTTTCTGGGCTATGTCGACAGCGGCTTCTATACCAACACCATCTTTCACCGGGTGATTCCGGGTTTCATGGTGCAGGGCGGTGGCTTCACCCAGCAACTGGTTCAGAAGCAGACCAAGGATCCGATCAAGAACGAAGCCCAGAACGGTTTGCATAACGTCCGCGGCACCATTGCCATGGCGCGTACTTCGGACGTGAACTCGGCCACCAGTCAATTCTTCATCAACACCAACGACAATGCCATGCTCGACAACGGCGCGCGCGACTTCGGTTACGCGGTGTTCGGTAAAGTCGTCAAGGGTATGGACGTCGTCGACAACATCGTCAACGCCCGCACCACTACTCAGAAAGGCATGCAAAACGTGCCAATCGACCCGATCCTGATCAAGTCCGCCAAACGCGTCAACTGATCGGGAAACCTGCACCGCATGGAGCCTTCGGGCTTCGTGCGGTCCGGACGGGAGAGCCTCCACTTATCAAGGAGAACCCACGTCGCGTGGGTGTGATAGCCAATGCTTTATCGTCGTTTCGAAAAACTGATCGATATCTTCAAAGACGCTCCTACCGCTGCCCCGCCCAATACCGTCTTCGCGTTTTATCTCTACTACCTGCGTCAGGTGTGGCCGACGTTTACCGCGCTGCTGGTGGTCGGGCTGATCGGTGCGCTGATCGAAGTGTCGCTGTTCAGTTACCTGAGCCGCATCATCGATCTGGCGCAAACCACGCCGCCGGAGAACTTCTTCAGCATTCACGGCTCCGAGCTGATCTGGATGGTCGTCGTCGCCCTGTTGCTGCGGCCGATTTTCGTCGGCCTGCATGACCTGCTGGTACACCAGACGATCAGCCCCGGCATGACCAACCTGATTCGCTGGCAGAACCACAGTTACGTGCTCAAGCAGAGCGTCAACTTCTTCCAGAACGACTTCGCCGGGCGTATCGCTCAGCGCATCATGCAGACCGGCAACTCGTTGCGCGACTCAGCCGTACAGTCGGTGGATGCGCTGTGGCATGTGCTGATCTACGCGATCAGCGCGATGGTGCTGTTCGCTGAGGCCGACTGGCGCCTGATGATCCCGCTGGGTACCTGGATCGCGGCGTTCATCCTCTCGCTGATGTACTTCGTGCCGAGGGTCAAGCAGCGCTCGGTGGATTCGTCCGATGCGCGCTCACGACTGATGGGCCGCATCGTCGACGGCTATACCAACATCACCACGCTCAAGCTGTTCGCCCACACCAACCACGAGCAGCAGTACGCTCGCGAAGCGATGCGCGATCACACCGAAAAAAGTCAGCTGGCTGGCCGCGTGGTCACGTCGATGGACACCACCATCACCACCATGAACGGCATACTGATCGTCACGACGACCGGCCTGGCCCTGTGGTTGTGGACTCAGTCGATGATCTCGGTGGGGGCGATCGCACTGGCCACCGGTCTGGTCATCCGCATCGTCAACATGTCCGGCTGGATCATGTGGGTGGTCAACGGCATCTTCGAGAACATCGGCACCGTGCAGGACGGCCTGGAAAGTATCTCGCAGCCCGTCACGGTCAATGACAAACCTGGCGCCCTGCCGCTGAAGATCGAAAACGGCGGCGTCAGGTTCGACGGCGTCGATTTCCATTACGGCAATGGCAACGGGATCATTCACAACCTCAACCTGGACATCAAACCGGGTGAGAAGATCGGTCTGATTGGGCCTTCCGGCGCGGGCAAGTCGACGCTGGTGAACCTGCTGCTGCGCATGTACGACGTGCAAGGCGGGAGAATCCTCATCGACGGCCAGGATATTTCCGAAATCACCCAGGAAAGCCTGCGGGCGCAGATCGGCATGATTACCCAGGACACCTCGCTGCTGCACCGCTCGATTCGCGAGAACCTGCTGTATGGCAATCCGCACGCAACCGACGAACAGCTCTGGGAGTCGATCCGCAAGGCTCGTGCTGACGAGTTCATCCCGCTGCTGTCGGACTCCGAAGGTCGTACCGGCTTCGATGCTCATGTCGGTGAACGCGGCGTCAAGCTGTCCGGCGGTCAACGCCAGCGTATCGCGATCACTCGCGTGCTGCTCAAGGACGCACCGATCCTGATCATGGACGAAGCCACTTCGGCACTCGACTCGGAAGTCGAAGCAGCGATTCAGGAAAGCCTGGAGACGTTGATGCAGGGCAAGACGGTGATCGCCATCGCGCACCGCCTGTCGACGATCGCGCGCATGGATCGCCTGGTGGTTCTGGAGAAAGGCCAGATCGCTGAAACAGGCACGCACAGCGAACTGCTGGCGCATGGCGGGCTGTATGCGCGGTTGTGGCAGCATCAAACGGGTGGGTTTGTAGGCGTGGATTGATAGGGGGAGTTTGCTGGCCTCTTCGCGAGCAAGCTCGCTCCCACAGGATCTTCAGAGGCCACAACATCTTCAGCGGCAGCGACGCAGCACTTGTGGGAGCAAGCTTGCTCACGATCGCACGCATGGATCGCCTAGTGGTTCTGGAGAAAGGCCAGATCGCCGAAACCGGCACGCACAGCGAACTGCTGGCGCATGGCGGGCTGTATGCGCGGTTGTGGCAGCATCAAACGGGTGGGTTTGTAGGCGTGGATTGATAGGGGGAATTTGCTGGCCTCTTCGCGAGCAAGCTCGCTCCCACAGGATCTTCAGAGGCCACAACATCTTCAGCGGCAGCGACGCAGCACTTGTGGGACCCACCAGTCGCTCATGTGTACGCAGCACTTGTGGGAGCGAGCTTGCTCGCGAAGGGGCCAGTGCAGTCGCTGAATGTCTTCTGGCCGGTTACTCCACCTGCCGATACGGCAGCGCGCTGCGCGCTTCCTCGGCATAGGCCAGTACGCCGACTCGCTCCTGCTCCAGAAACTCGCTGACCGCGTCTTTCAGGCCTGGGTGCATCAGGTAGTGCCACGAACGGGTAATCTGCGGTTCGAAGCCGCGGATCAGTTTGTGTTCGCCCTGCGCGCCGGCGTCGAAGCGTTGCAGGTCGTGGGCGATGGCGTAGTCCATACCCTGATAGAAACAGGTTTCGAAATGCAGCCGGTCAAACTCGGCCAAACAGCCCCAGTAGCGCCCATAGAAACTGTCGTCGCCGATCAGGCTGAAGGCCATCGCCACCGGCCGTGAGCCCTGCAGCGCGATGACCACACGGATCGATTCAGGCATGCGCTCAGCCAGCAGGCTGAAGAACTCACGCGTCAGGTAAGGCGCCTGCCCTCGCACCTCGTAGGTATTGGAGTAGCACGCATAGACGAAGTCCCACAGCACTTCGCTCATCTGCGCGCCTTCGAGCCATTCAAACTCGATGCCCTGCCCGGCCACCTGCTCACGTTCCTTGCGCATCTGTTTGCGCTTGCGCGAACTCAATGCATCAAGGAAGTCCTGAAAGTCCCGGTAGCCGCGATTGTGCCAGTGAAACTGGCAGCCAAAGCGCTCCAGCCAGCCCGGTTGCGTTTCAAGCAAGGCATCGGCCGCCGGATCGGTGAAGTTCACGTGGGCGCTCGACAACCCTTCACTCTGCAGATAGGCAGGCAGCTCACTGAGCAACTCGATACCGCCCTGAGGCGTCGCCGACAAAATCCGCGAACCGCCGACCGGGCTGAAAGGCACGGCGATCAGCAGCTTGGGGTAATAGGCGATGCCGGCGCGACGGCAGGCGTCTGCCCAGGCGTGATCGAACACGTACTCGCCATACGAATGCCACTTTCGGTAAGCCGGCAACGCCGCCACCAACTGATCGTTTTCGTAGTGCAGCACGTGCTCGGCACGCCAGCCCGATCGTGGCCCGAGGCTGCCGCTGTCCTCCAGCGAGCTGAGAAACGCATGCCGCAGGAATGGCTGATTGCCAGGCACCAGCGCATCCCACTGGGCAGGCGCGACGGTGCCGAGGCTGTCGATTACGTGAACAGGCATGCAGGTTCCCCGATAGGCAGACAGGGTGAAGAATATCCCTTATTGAGCCGTCATGTTCACCGCCTGGGCAATCTGCCTGGAAAGAGTGATCGCGAATTCGTTGAGCGCCTGCTCACGCTGACGAGAGATCAGGCCAATCTGCTCGAGGTACTGCTGATCGGATCGCTGATCAGGCGGCAACTCATCCAGGGCCACCAGGCGCTGATTGAAAAGCTGCTTGACCGGCTCGAACTCCGGGGCGTAACGAATTTCCAGATAACTCATCCAGAATTCCCGGGCAATCATCGACTGGAAAAACTCAGGGGTGGCTTCGCGATCGATGATTTCGTTGTAAGCCGCCTGCAAATCCGCTTCGCTCACCTTGGCAATAGCGCGGAACCACATGTTTCGCGGCTGGCCCGGCAGCTCAAGCCGCGCCTGCAGACCGACGCGGTAGGCCAGGCGTACTTCGGCCTCATCGACCGTTTCGCCGCTCGCCTGACGAAACGCTATATCGCGCAGGGCAATTTTCTCCACCTGGTCCAGACGGTCCAGACTGCGGGTCATCCTGAACAGTTTGCGTGGCTGCGCGGCCGCCGTCGTGGATGACATGATCGAGAAGATCTGGACGCGCACTTCCATATCGCCAAACACCATTGCCAGTCCATCACCACACGTCTGCGGGTGCGCGGCAACATCGAAGAGCTGGGCACGCAGCTCGGCGTTGACCGACGCCGATTCGATCATCGACCAGACTCGCGCAATCAGCTCATCGCGGTTACTTGAGAAGTCGGCCGATTGCGTCAGATCGCTCAGCATCTGAAAAAAATCCGTGGATCCGGCACAGGCGCGCAGGTCTTGCCACAGCCTTATGCGGGTATTCACCTGCTCACGATTCAGACCTGCAAGCCACGGCGCACTGCCAGGTCCGGCCTCGACCGGATTGCGACTCTGGCTGACACCCCACCGCGGGCGCAACCTGCCCTCGCGAAACAGCCTGATGCGTTCCAGCGTGGGTGAATTCAACGGATTGCCGCTCAGATGCAGGTGCAGGCGCGAGGAACTGAGGGAGCGCTCGATGTTATCGAGTTCATCGATGGATATTTCCGAGATGCGATTGTCACGCACATCAATCCGAATCAGCTCGGACCGCACCCAGTTCCATGCCGGCAATGTTCGAATGCCCGTGCCACGCAAAAACAGTAGGCGCAATGAGTTCAATGCGTGGATGGGGACGTCCTCGCCGAGCGAGCAAAAGTTGAGGTCCAGAATCTCCAACCGGTTCAGGTTCTGCAACGCCACGTTGGCGGACTCTGTCCAGATCAGCGGGTTGTGGCTGATGGACAGCTCTGCAAGCTGAGGCATTTGCCCTATCGAGGTCGGCAAGGATCGCAGATCATTGAAGTCCAGGCTCAGCGAACGCAGTCTGTTGAAGTTTTTCAGTAATGCATTCGCTTGTGGATCGGTAAGCTGCATGGCGCGGGCTTTCAGCACCGCCACATGGTCGAAGTTAGCCGTGATATCCGGGAGTTCTCCGATACGCAAGTTATCCAGATCGAGCGCATACCCTAAAAAGTCACCCTGAAAGTTTCGGCACTGAAAGCTCAAGCGTTTCCAGCAGTCGCGAATGCGCGTCGCGGCGACCTCCCTCGGTCTGCGCAACGAAGAAAAGGGCGTTTCCGCGACCCAGTTGTCCAGGGTAACTTGAAGCGTTCGCAATTCATCGGCGAGGCTGCTCAGTCTTTGCCGGACGAAAGTCGACAACTCCCTCGCCGGTCCGGTGTGTTCGGCGCGCAGCGTGCTCAGGAAGTCGGACACTTCTGCATCGGAAAAACCCGGGTACAGACTTCTTACCGCAAGCTCCGGCGAGTGCCTGGACGCGCCAATGCCCAAGCGACGAAAGAAACCCCGCAAGCGTCCACTCAGGGGGTAGCCAATACGGCCATGAGGCAAGCGTTGCGGCCACTTGATACCCGGTTTGATCGGCTGCAATTGCAAAATGGCAGCCATGCGCTCACGCCGTTCGACTGCCGTATTGCGCAACAGACTGCGCAGTTGCTGCTCATCCGCGCCAGCAGGCAGCTGAATGTCGAGGCGTATCTGCTCGGGAAGCGCCAGCAACAACGCCCTGAAAAATTGCTGATCGACTTCACCGAGCGGCTCACCTGAAGGATCGAAGCACTGAACGCCCGCTTCGGTGCTGACCAGCAGCCGGTGCACTGAGGCCTGATCGCTGTCGAGACTGGCGATTTCGTCGCCCTCCAGCGAATCTTTCAGCAGATCGATGGAAACATCACCTCGCCAGCCTGGCACGTACTGCAGCATGCCCATCCCCGCCGCCTGGGTGTCCAGATTGTCGGTTACTGGCCGATAGAAGCCTTCGTTGGCGCGGTTTATCCGCAGTTGCTGCTGATACTCGCGGGCATGCTCGGCAAGTGTCAGAGGAATGCGTTCTTCCGTGGTCATCCGCGCTTTGTCCGCGTCGCTGGCCATGCCGATGAGTTCGAGCGCCACGCTGCTCGGCAAGCTGCCAAAGTCGCGCTGTATCAGTTGAACATGCGGGTCGTCGCTGCGACCTTTGAGCGCCTGCACGTCATCCAGCAGGCGCCCCACGTGCGTCTGGGCGCAATCGGCCAGATAGCGTTTGAAGCCGCGCAGTTGAACGGCCTTGTCGGCACTGTCGCTCCCGGTCAAACGAGTGACTTCATCGGCGGGCAGACCTTCCAGCAACTGGCCGAGCACTTGACTGAGGTGCCCGGTCGGCCCTGTGACATGGGACGACAGCGTCATCTGCGATCCCACGTTCCAGGATTCCAGCAGCGCCCCTTGGGCGTCGATGAGCAACAGGCCGCGGGGCTCATGCCAGCGCGGTGACGACACCAGCAGTTTCAGCCACGGCTCAAGATGAGAAACATGAACCTCAGACACATCGGCGGCCTGAAGAGCGCCGATGCAGACGTGCAGTTGCCGTTCTGTTTCAACGCGCTGAATGGCGTCCTTCAGCAAGGCCGGAGGCTGGAGGTTCTCGACATGTATCTGGCGCAGCAACGCCTCGTGGGTGCCGGTAATGCGCAGGACTTTCTGAATGTCCTCTTCCGGGAATGCATGACAGGTCGGGTTGAGGCGTCTGAAAGCCGTTACCTCGTCCCAACCCATAGGGTTTTCCCATTCATGGCGCCAGGCACCGGCCCCATTGTGCTTGAGCTTCGGCGCGTAAGAGCGCTCATTCAGCGGATGCCTGATGCGCCAGTTGGCGCCGGAGGCATCGGACTCGACGCGATACAGCTTGCCGTCCAGTGGCAGCCAGGTCCTGCCATCGTGCTCATAAAGTCCAAGGGCGTTGCTGCTCAGGTTGTCGGGCAACGAAACCGTATGCGCATAGGCGTCGATGCTCGGCTTGCCGAGACGTACGGCCCCGTCGACACGTCGTTGCACCAGGCTTTCGATGAAAATCGAGGGTTGCAACCCGTTCACCGCGCCCACCACGCCGCCTACCAGCAACATCTGTGCAACGTTTTCGCCGATGTTGTAGACATGTTGCATGGCGTCTTCGACTTCATCGTGCTGCCAGTCCTCGTAAGCCACGAACGCTTCGCTGGCGAGCTGATAGAGGGCGACCACTGACATGATTTCACCCAGCACCGGCACAAAGAACCCGGCCACGTTGAGCAGGTTCATGCCATTGTTTTCAAGGCTTTCGATCAGTGAATCATGAGCCTGCTGGTCCACCTGCGCGGAAGGCACCGCGATAGCCTTTGAGTCGTCATAGGTTTTGGCCAGCAAATGGTCGTACAGCAGTTCGAATGGCGGTTTCGAAAACGGCTGTGCCTGCACGACCAGGTCGGCGTCGGGGTCCAGCTTGCGGTCCCCGGCGGGATACAGCCGTGCGTCCAGTTTGGTAAAAAATGCCGGAGCCTGGCCAAGGCTGACGAAACGGCTGAAGTAGCGTCGATAGTGTTCGCTGCCCAACGCCGTCACCAGCCAGGCGTTGAAGGCCCGCAATGACTCGAACTGCTTGATCGGATGCGAGGGCTCGGAAGGCAGGTAGACCAGACAAGGACTGTCATCGGGCCTGGCGCCGTCCTGCTGTATCAGCAAGGCACCCTGTAACAGCGAGCCTGAAAACGTGTAGGTGTCGAGCACGTGCAACTGGCAATAGCGCACGCCCTTGCCATCCCAGCGGGGCTGGTCAACGGACTTCACCATATCCAGCAGGGTCTGGTACGCCGCTTCAGTGATATCGCCTTTCATCACGGCAATATGCGCAAGCACCTCGACGGCGGCACGCTCGCTGTCCATGAACGCGCTGGCAACCGCTTGCGCAGCCTGGCCTGGCGGCTTGAACACGCTGTCCAGGTGAGTCTGATACTGACGGCCCAGATCCAGCTCATGGCAAAAATCAGCGAACTGCTCAAGATCGATCGCCTGACGGTCCCGGTATTCCACCTTGTAGCGGCGCTGGGCGCTGTCGATCAGCCAGTAGCGCAGGCCACCTGTCCGCAGGATTGCCGAGTAGGGATTGAAGCGGCTTCTGTTGCTCGGAGCGAAGTTCTGCAAGGCCGCCTGGAGCAAGGTCTGCTCGAGCGGGGCGGGGTTCCAGGCGCTGTCGTAGCGCCAGGTCATCAGTTGAAAGGCTTCAACGTCCAGGTCGAGCTGGAAACGTTCGACAAACGCTTTCGACAGCAAGGGCGCTGCAAATTGCTGTGGCGATAACAGGCGGTTGCGCACCGGCTCCAGCGCCTGCGCGTAACGCCGTGCACTTTGCTGGCTGGCGTGCAGTGCCTGGCGCAGTGCCGTGGACGCACCCACATACCAGGCTGGCAAGTTGAGCCTGATGAATTCGGTGTTGGCGTGCTCCGCTTCGAACGGCGCCGCATCCTGCGCTCGAGGCGTTACAGAGGCGTGCGCAATGGACGCTTCTATGGTTTCAAAGGGGTTGTAACGGAGGGTGAACATGATCGATACCGCTAATGGCTTTGTGAATAGCCAATACGATAAAGACCCAAGGGCCTGCACATGACATAACGGGATATGACAGGTAGCGCCCGCCTCCGGAGCGCTACCCGTCGAACGTGATCAGCGCTTGCGCAGAATCACGCTGCCGATCGAATAACCGGCGCCAAACGAGCTGAGTACCGCCAGCGCGCCTTGCGGCAAGTCATCCTGATAGGTGTGAAACGCAATCACCGAACCCGCCGAGCTGGTATTGCCGTAGGTGTCGAGAATCACCGGCGCCTCTTCGACCGTAGCGTCGCGGCCCAGCAGCTTCTTGACGATCAGATGGTTCATGCTCAGGTTGGCCTGATGCAGCCAGAAGCGTTTGACGTCAGTGATGTTGATGCCGTTATCCTGCAAATGCGCAGCGACCAGCTCGGCGACCATCGGGCACACCTCGCGAAACACCTTGCGGCCTTCCTGCACGAACAGCTTGTCCGGCGCATTCTGGCCCTCGTCCGAGGTACGGTTGAGGAAACCGAAATTGTTGCGGATGTTGTTGGAGAACTGGGTCAGCAGGCGGGTGCTGACGATATCGAACTGGTAAGGCGAGGTTGCCAGGTCGGCGCGCTCGACCACCACGGCAGTGGCGCCGTCACCAAAGATGAAGTGGCTATCACGGTCACGGAAATTAAGGTGTGCGGTGCAGATTTCCGGGCTGGTCACCAGCAAGGCGCGGGCCTGACCGAGTTGCACACTGTTGCAGGCTGCCTGAATGCCAAAGGTGGCCGAGGAACAGGCCACATTCATGTCGAAGCCGTAACCGGCGACACCCAGCGCTTGCTGAATCTCGATGGAGATCGCCGGGTAGGCCCGCTGCAGGTTGGAGCATGCAACGATTACACCGTCGATATCGGCAGCGGTTTTGCCCGCGCGTTGCAGCGCCTGTCTGGCGGCAGCTACACCCATCTCACAGAGGATCGACCATTCGTCATTGCTGCGCTCCGGCAGGTTGGGCTTCATGCGCTGCGGATCGAGAATGCCCTCCTTGTCCATGACGAAGCGGCTTTTGATACCCGAAGCCTTTTCGATGAAAGCGGCGCTGGATTCACTCAGCGCCTGCACGTCGCCACGTTCGATAGCGGCGGCGTTATCGTTGTTGAACTGTGCAACATAGGCATTGAAAGACTGCACCAGCTCTTCGTTGGAGATGCTGTTGGCCGGGGTAAACAGGCCTGTGCCGCTGATGACGACGTTGTGCACGGTCGGTCCTCTCTTATTGAGTTGCAGGTAATGACCTGCTCAGGCACGGCAATTGAAGGCCCACTGTTTTTGGGACCAACGTACCAGTGCGACTGTAAAAGCTGCCCGTAACAGGGAGCAGCATTTCATGACACGGTGAAGACAGGCGCGGAGTGTGCCACAGAGCCCGGTTTTGGCGCTATCGGGCCAATGAATATAGGCACGATAGACGCCTTTTACTTGGCGACAGGAAGCAGTGGATCAGCTCTCCACCTGACTCCACTGCTTGCTCAACCGTTTGTCCGACACCGGCATTTTGGTGCCCAGTTGCTGGGCGAACAGCGAGACGCGGTATTCCTCCATCCACCAGCGGTACAGCGCCAGCTCCGGGTCGCGCTTGCCCTCTTGAGCATGCTTGTCGGCGCGTGTCTGATATTGCGTCCACAGACCTGCCAGCTCGATGCTCCATACCCTGTCCTTCTGCACCTGAGCCGGGAGTTTTTCCAGGCGCATCTCGATAGCCTTCAGGTAACGCGGCAGCTCCTTGAGCCATACCGCCGGGGTCTCGCGGACGAATCCGGGGTACACCAGCTTGCTCAGTTGCGCCTTGATATCGTTGAGCGCCACCGCTTGGGACAGGTCGATCTTGCCTTTGAAGCGCTTTTGCAGACCGTGCCACAGCTTGAGGATTTCCAGCGTCAGCTTCGCGAGCCGCTCGGCATGCTCGGTCCAGTCGGCGCGCTTGCGCTCAGCCAGTGACAGCAGGCCGGCACCGTCGCGCGGTAACTCGGTTTCACCTTCCAGCACGCAACTGTCGAGGCTGGCCAGCAGGATATCTTCGATCAACGCATCGATGCGCCCCAGTTCGCGATGCAGCAAGGCCAGCTCGGTCTGCCCCGGCAATTTGTTGCGCAGAAACTTGGCGGGTTCGGCCAACTGCTGCAACAGTAAACGCTGCAAGGCGCGGCGATGCTGGTATTCGGCCTCGGCCTGAGTCGAGAACCGGCCTTCCTTGACCGCGCCGCCCTCTTCGACCAGCGCCGGATAGACCGTCATCGACAGCCCGGCGATGTTCTGCTGGGTTTTCTGCGCCACTGCTGCGAAGGCCTTGGCCTGCACCGGCTGCTGGCTTTTTGCGGTTTGCGGCACGGCCAGCGCGGCCTGGCTCGCCTCGGCAAAGCGCGCCGTCAGCTCGGCCAGATCACGTCCCTCACCAAGAAACTTGCCGCTGCCATCGACGATTTCCAGGTTCATCTTCAGGTGGCCTTCAAGCTGCTGTGCCGCCTCGGCCCAGGCTTCGTCGCTGACCCGTACGCCGGTCATGCGCAGCAGCTCACGACCCAGCGCCTGAGGCAACGAGCCCTCGCCGAAAGTAATGCGCTGCAACGCCGCCTTGATGAAATCCGGGACCGGCACGAAATTCTTGCGTACCGCCTTGGGCAGGTTGCGGACCAGCGCGATGCATTTGGTCTCGAGCAACCCCGGCACCAGCCACTCAAGACGCTCGGCAGGCAGCGACAGCAACAATGGCGCAGGAACGCGCAAGGTCACGCCGTCACGCGGGTGGTTGGGTTCGAAGTGGTAGCTCAGCGACAGGCTCAGGTCGCCCAGACGCAAGGTATCCGGGTATTGCGCGGCGGTGACTTCGCTGGCCTCGCGAGCCAGCACGTCCTCTTCGCGCATGATCAGCAGCTGCGGATTCTTCTGGCTTTCGGTCTTGTACCAGCTGTCGAAGGTGGCCGTCTGATGAATCTCGGCCGGGATGCGTGCTTCATAGAAGCTGTACAAGGTGTCTTCGTCAGCCAGAATATCGCGGCGTCGAGCCTTGGCTTCCAGCTCGTCGAGCTGCTCCAGCAAGCGGGTATTGGCGCTCAGGCACTTGGCCCGCGACAGGATATCGCCACGCACCAGGCCTTCACGAATGAACAGCTCGCGCGAAACCACCGGGTCGATGGGGCCGAAATGCACAGGGCGACGGCCCACCACGATCAGGCCGAACAGCGTGATCTGTTCGAACGCCACAACCTGCCCGCGCTTCTTCTCCCAATGCGGCTCGAAATGATTTTTCTTGATCAGGTGGCCGGCCAGCGGCTCGATCCAGTCCGAGTCGATCTTGGCGACCATGCGCGCGTACAGCTTGGTGGTTTCCACCAGTTCGGCGGTCATCAGCCACTGTGGACGCTTCTTGCCCAATCCGGAAGACGGATGAATCCAGAAGCGCCGCTGCCGTGCCCCGAGGTAATCGCCCTCGTCAGTCTTTTGCCCGATCTGACTCAGCAGACCGGAAAGAATGGCCTTGTGGAATTTCGGGTAATCGGCCGGCTCCTTGTTGACGGTCAGTTGCAGGTCGCGACAGATCAGACTCAATTGCCGATGGGAATCGCGCCATTCCCGCAGGCGCAGGTAATTCAGGAAATTGCGCCGGCACCAGTTACGCAGCGGGCTGGCGGTCAGGGTCTGGCGCTGCTCTTCGAAGCCGCGCCATAGATTGACCATCCCGGCGAAGTCCGAGTCGGCGTCCTTCCATTGCGCGTGGGCCTGATCCGCGGCCTGCTGACGCTCGGGCGGGCGCTCGCGCACGTCCTGTACCGACATGGCGCTGGCGACGATCAGCACTTCCTGCAGGCTGCCCTGCTTCGCTGCTTCCAGCAGCATGCGGCCCATACGCGGGTCCACCGGCAGACGCGCCAGTTGACGGCCCAGCGGGGTCAGCTGATTCTCACGGTTGACCGCCGAGAGCTCCTGCAACAGGTTGAAACCGTCGCTGATCGCCTTGCCGTCCGGCGGTTCGATGAACGGGAAGTCGGTGATCTCGCCCAGGCGCAGGTGCAGCATCTGCAGGATGACCGCAGCCAGGTTGGTGCGCAGGATCTCGGGGTCGGTGAATTCCGGCCGACCGTTGAAATCCTCTTCGCTGTACAGACGCACGCACAGGCCGGGTTCAACCCGTCCACAACGGCCTTTGCGCTGGTTGGCGCTGGCCTGCGACACCGCCTCGATCGGCAGGCGCTGGACCTTGGCGCGATAGCTGTAGCGACTGATGCGCGCCGTACCGGTGTCGATCACATAACGGATGCCTGGCACGGTCAGCGAGGTTTCAGCGACGTTGGTGGCCAGTACGACGCGACGACCGGGGTGCGACTGAAAGATACGCTGCTGCTCGGCCGGCGAGAGGCGCGCGTAAAGCGGCAGAATCTCGGTATGCCTGAGCTGCGCCTTGCGCAGCACTTCGGCGGCATCGCGGATCTCGCGCTCGCCGGGCAGGAACACCAGCACATCGCCTGGGCTCTTGCGCTCGCTGCGCTCGAAGGCCGCCAGTTCGTCCAGCGTGGTCAGAATCGCCTGATCGACGGTCAGGTCCTCTTCAACGCTGTTGCCGTCTTCGTCCTGCTCGCTGGTCAGCGGGCGGTACCAGACGTCCACGGGGAAGGTACGCCCGGACACTTCGATCACCGGCGCATCGTTGAAATGCTCGGAAAAGCGCTGCAGGTCGATGGTCGCGGAGGTGATGATGACTTTCAGGTCCGGACGACGCGGCAGCAGGGTTTTCAGGTAACCCAGCAGGAAGTCGATGTTCAGGCTGCGTTCGTGGGCTTCGTCGACGATGATCGTGTCGTAGCGCTCAAGAAAGCGATCATGCTGGGTTTCGGCCAGCAGAATACCGTCGGTCATCAGCTTGATCAGGGTATTGCTGTCGCTCTGATCCTCGAAACGCACCTGATAGCCGACCAGTGCGCCCAACGGTGTGCCGATCTCCTCGGCAACCCGGCTGGCCACGCTGCGAGCGGCGATACGGCGCGGCTGGGTATGACCGATCAGACCGTGCTGACCGCGACCGATTTCCAGGCAGATCTTCGGCAACTGGGTGGTCTTCCCGGAGCCGGTCTCGCCGGCAATGATCAGCACCTGGTGCTTGAGCAGCGCCTCCTTGATCTCGTCACGCTTGGCCGCAATGGGCAGGTTATCGTCATAACGAATCGCCGGCACACTTTCACGCCGCGCCGTGACCTGCGCACAGGACGCCTGCACCCGCGCAACCCACTGCGCCAGCTTCGCCTCGTCGGGCTTTTTGCGCAGGTCGTGCAACTGACGGCGCAGACGATGACGTTCGCTGATCATCGCTTGGTCGAGGTTTTTCAGAAGTTGGTCGATAGAGGGCGATTCGTCGGTCATCAGGCGCGCAGGGTCTTTTTTCAAATGGCAGGTGCGGATTGTCGCAGATTGTGGCGGGTCGTGACGAATGGCCTGAGTGTCAGGCTATCCATTGCGGTCATGGTTTGCGGCAGCAGTGCTCAATCACAATAAAGTATGAGGTACTCCATTCCTGACTCTTCGCGCCCTTTTTGCGACGCAGAGCGTCGAGACCTGCATTCCCACGCTGGAGCGTAGGGAACGATAATCGCAACTATCGTGCGGCGCTCCGCGTCGCACGCCGTTCCGGACGCTGCGCGTACTCTTGCGACGCAGAGCGTCGAGAACTGCATTCCCACGCTGGAGCGTGCGGAACGATAATCTCAACTATCGTGCAGCGCTCCGCGTCGCATGCCGTTCCGGACACTCTGCGTCCTCTTGCGACGCAGAGCGTCGAGAACTGCATTCCCACGCTGGAGCGTAGGAACGATAATCGCAACTATCGTGCGGCGCTCCGCGTCGCATGCCGTTCCGGACGCTCCACCCTACTTCTTCACACCCAGCTTCTTCAATTCCTCGTCACGCAGCTCGCGACGCAGGATCTTGCCGACGTTGGTGGTTGGCAGCACGTCGCGGAATTCGACGCTGCGTGGCACTTTGTAGCCGGTCAGGTTGGCGCGCATGTGTTCCATGACCTTATCCTTGGTCAGGGTCACGCCCGGTTTGGCCACCACGAAAACCTTGATGGTCTCGCCCGATTTCTCGTCCGGTACGCCGATGGCCGCGCATTGAAGCACGCCGGGAAGTGTCGCCAGTACGTCTTCCAGTTCGTTGGGGTACACGTTGAAACCGGAGATCAGGATCATGTCTTTCTTGCGATCGACAATCCGGATGTAGCCATCAGGCTGAATGATCGCGATGTCGCCGGTCTTCAGCCAGCCTTCGCTGTCGACCATTTCATCGGTCGCTTCCTGGCGCTGCCAGTAGCCCTTCATGACCTGCGGCCCCTTGATGCACAGCTCGCCGGTTTCACCGAACGCCAGCTCGTTGCCCGCATCGTCGATGACCTTGCACAGGGTCGACGGTACGGGAATGCCGATGCTGCCCATCTGCACGTCCTGAGCGGGATTGACCGTGGCCACCGGGCTGGTCTCGGTCATGCCATAGCCTTCGCAGACCTGGCAGCCCGTCACCTGCTTCCAGCGCTCGGCGGCGGCCTGCTGGAGGGCCATGCCACCGGACAAGGTGACTTTCAACGCCGAGAAATCGAGGTTGCGGAAGCCTTCGTTATTGCACAGGGCCACGAACAGCGTGTTAAGGCCGACAAAGCCGCTGAACTTCCATTTCGAAAGCTCCTTGACCATGGCCGGCAGGTCACGCGGGTTGCTGATCAGGATGTTGTGATTGCCAAGCAGCATCATCGCCATGCAATGAAAGGTGAAGGCATAGATGTGATACAGCGGCAGCGGCGTGATGATGATTTCACAGCCTTCGCCCAGATTTGACGCCATCAGCGCGCGGCATTGCAGCATGTTGGCGATCAGGTTGCGGTGCGTCAGCATTGCCCCCTTGGCCACCCCGGTGGTGCCGCCGGTGTACTGCAGCACGGCAACGTCGGCGCTGCCGGGCGACACGTCGGTCACTGGCTGACCACGGCCCTTGCCAAGCACATCGTTGAATTTGATGGCCTTGGGCAAGTGATAGGCCGGGACCATCTTCTTCACGTACTTGATGACGCTATTGATCAGCAAGCGCTTGAACGGCGACAGCATGTCGGCCACTTCGGTGACAATCACCTGCCTGATCTGCGTCTTGGGTACGACCTTCTCGGCCAGATGGGCCATGTTTGCCAGACACACCAGCGCCTTGGCACCGGAGTCGTTGAACTGGTGTTCCATTTCCCGCGCGGTGTACAGCGGGTTGGTGTTGACCACGATCAGCCCGGCGCGAATCGCACCAAAGACGGCAATCGGGTACTGCAATACGTTGGGTAGCTGCACGGCGATACGGTCACCCGGCTGCAGGTCGGTATGTTGCTGAATCCAGGCGGCAAACGCGCCGGACAGCTCATACAGTTCGCCGTAGGTGATGGTCTTGCCCAGGTTGCTGAACGCCGGCTTGTCGGCGAAGCGCTGGCAGGACTGCTTCAGGACCGCCTGGACGTTAGGGTACTCGTCGGGGTTGATATCGGCAGGGATACCGGACGGGTACTTGTCCTTCCAGAAGTTATCAATCATTCAGTCGGCTCCGTAGCGATAGCGAATTCTTCACATCGCCTGAAGCGATGATTTTCTTGTGCTTGGAATTATGCAGTAGACGCTTTTTCGCTTTATGACTGATCAAAAAGCGCGCCGAGAGTAGCAGCTTTGCCAAAGGCCGACTAGAGGCAGAAGCAGGCCACACAGTCACGAATACGACCAGAAACTAACAAGCAGTCACTTTAAATTCATTTAATAATTTTTCATCATTACGTCGAAAGTACCGGAACAGAGCGGCCAATCAATATAATCGCCTGTTTCCGAAAAAAACTGACCCCGTTTACAGCGTTCTGCAAACGGGGCCAGGTACACACATGGAGACGATTAAAGGGTCAGGCGATGTCCCGAAGCTCGCGTCGCAGAATCTTGCCCACCGGAGTCATCGGCAATGAATCACGCAGAACGATCTGTCTGGGCACCTTGTAGCCGGTGAAATTCTCTTTGCAGAAGGCCTTGAGCTCTTCAATGCTCAGCTGCGGGTCTCGCGCCACCACGAACAGCTTCACGGCCTCCCCCGAGCGCTCGTCCGGCACGCCGATACAGGCGCAGTTGGCGACTTTCGGATGGGCCATGACCACGTCTTCGATTTCATTGGGGTAGACGTTGAAACCGGACACGATGATCAAGTCTTTCTTGCGGTCGACGATACTGACGAACCCGTCAGCGCCAATCACGGCAATGTCACCGGTCTTGAACCAGCCTTCGGCGTCCAGGCATTCGGCCGTGGCATCAGGCTGGTTCCAGTAGCCTTTCATGACCTGCGGCCCCTTGATACACAGCTCGCCACGCTCGCCGAAAGGCAACTCGATGCCATCGTCATCAATGACTTTCATCGCGGTGCCGGGCACGGGAATGCCCACGGTTCCCAAGCGTGCCAGGGCGCCATAGGGATTGGCGCTGGCGACAGGCGACGTCTCGGTCAGGCCGTAACCTTCGACGATCGTGCAGCCGGTGATCTGCGCCCAGCGCTCGGCCGTGGCCTTGACCAGTGCAGTACCACCGGAGTTGGTGCTTTTCAGCGCCGAGAAATCCAGATTCTTGAATTCCGGGTGGTTCATGAGCGCCACGAACAGCGTGTTGAGGCCGATCATGGCAGTGAAACGCCACTTGCCCAGCTCCTTGATGAAGCCGCCGATATCGCGAGGGTTGTTGATCAGGATGTTGTGATTGCCGCTGATCATCATGCACATGCAGTTCGCCGTGAACGCATAGATGTGATAGAGCGGCAACGGCGCAATCATCACCTCCTTGCCCTCTTCAAACAGCGATCCGCCTTGCGGTCCTTGCTGGCGCATGCAGGCATAGACTTGCTGCATGTTGGCGACCAGATTGCCATGGGTGAGCATCGCGCCTTTGGCCAGCCCCGTGGTGCCACCGGTGTATTGCAGAACGGCAACATCCTGCAGACCTCGCGGTATGACCTGCATGCGGCTCTCGCGCCCCAGGCGCAGCGCGCGCTTGAAGCCGACGGCCTGAGGCAGATGGAATTCGGGGACCATCTTCTTGACCTTGTCGACAATGGTATTGACCAGCCAGCCCTTGGCCGCCGACTGCATGTCGCCCATTTTTACTTCGATCAGGTATTCGATGGCCGTGTCCGGCAGCACTTCCTGCACCAGCTTGCCGAACAGGTTGAGGTAAACCAGCGCTCTGGCACCAGAGTCCTTGAATTGATGGCGCATCTCGCGTGCGGTGTACAACGGGTTGGTGTTGACCACCGTCAGACCGGCGCGCATCGCACCGAATACAGCGATCGGATATTGCAGGATATTGGGCATCTGTACGGCAATGCGATCACCCGGCACCAGTTGCGTATGCTGCTGTAGATACGCGGCGAAGGCGGCGGAGTGACGCTCGAGTTCCGCGTAGGTCAGCGTCACGCCCATGTTGCTGAACGCAGGTCGGTCGGCGAATTTCCTGCAGCAGCGCTCGAACACCTCGACGACCGATTGGTAGGTTTGCAGATCCACCTCGGCGTCGACACCCGCCGGACGCTTGTCATCCCAGAAGTCAGCTTGCATTATTTTTATCCTTTTTCCCTGCATGGGTCTGGGCGGACGTTAGCAGTTAAAGTGTCTCAGGCAAATGATCGTCCGGGCCTCATCAGCAGCATGAATCTTGTCTCTGTTCAGACTGAAATCTGTCGTCGGCGATACACTGCTCACGGCAATCGGGCTGGTAAAGATACTTGCCCGATCGCTCAGTAGCCTTATTCACATGGCGTTTGCTTATTATTTGCCTTGAATGTGATCCGGGGAGCGCCAGCAAGCGTCTGAATGATCTTGTCCGCGCATTGGCGGCGACAGGTCATCAAGTGTTACAAATCAAGGCCAGGTCGGATTGCACGAACCGGCACGCTTCAATTCATTTTTATTGTCAGGACAGCCACATGACTCAAGTCACCAACACGCCTTACGAAGCTCTTGAAGTCGGTCAGACCGCCAGCTACAGCAAGACAGTGGAAGAGCGTGACATTCAACTGTTCGCCGCCATGTCCGGAGACCACAACCCGGTCCACCTGGACGCCGAATACGCCTCCAAGACCATGTTCAAGGAGCGTATTGCCCACGGCATGTTCAGCGGCGCACTGATCAGTGCGGCGGTTGCCTGCGAGTTGCCTGGCCCCGGCACCATCTATATCGGTCAGCAGATGACCTTCCAGAAGCCGGTGAAACTGGGCGATACCCTGACTGTGCGCCTGGAAATCCTGGAAAAACTGCCGAAATTCCGCGTGCGCATCGCCACCCGTGTTTTCAATCAGAACGATGAGCTGGTTGTAGACGGCGAAGCCGAGATTCTCGCCCCGCGCAAGCAGCAGACCGTCGACCTGACCGTATTGCCCGAGATCACTTTCGGCTGATACCCGGAACCGGCGCGCGCACCTGCGGCCGCGCCCGGGCTCCACTGCTGACCTGAACACAAATTCATGATGCCCTCGGAACTGTTTTGGCTGCGCTTTCCACTCAGGAAACCAGCGCTACCTTATCCGGATCACGAATCGTTCATTTCTGCAGGCGGGGCAATCACCCATGAATATGATCACCCGAAATTATTATCCCGTCTCCGGGCAGCCAACCCAGGGCATAAACCCGCAAGCCGATAACAGTCCGCCACCTCAGGTCACGTCCGGCAATGGCAGCAAACTGGTCGACTTCGCCCCGCCGCAGCAGGCAACAGGGTTGCAGTCGTCATTCAATGGCCTTGGCTCCAGGGCGCAAACGCCCGCTACAAACGCAGCCTCGGGTGCAACTGAAAACCCCGTCGAGTTGTTGCTGAACAAGCTGGTGGAAGCCATTCGCACCATCCTCAAGGATCTGTTTTCCAGATCACAAGGGCATCAGCAGGACGGCTCGACACCGGCACCTGCGCCGTCTGAACGGGAACAGGCGCCGACCTCCCTTCAGTCTTCATCAGCCCCCTCGTCAGGGTCGCCGTCATCGTCCGGCAACACAGAAAAGCCGTTCGTGGTGAAAAACGATTATCCGACCGACAAACCGGTCTCGCTGCAAAAGAGCGCCACAGCAGCGCCGCCTGATACGGCGCGCACTTCGGCGTCAGCCCAAGGCAATACGCCAGCCGCCAATCAGCCTGCGCCCGCCAAAACGTTGCCAACCGCCACAGACAGATCTGAGACCACAGAAAAAGTGGCGCAACCCGCGCACCGAGCGGGCAACGGTCCTGGGGCCGACATGTCCGGAATGGTCGGCTTCGCCAAACAGGCGAACACCACCGGCGGTAATGGTGGCGAAGTCGTCACGGTCAATACCGTAGCGGACCTCAAGAAGTACATGGAGGACGACAAAGCCCGTACCGTCAAACTGGGGGCCAACCTGTCTGCCGACAGCAAGGTGACCATCAACTTTGGCGCCAACAAGACCCTGCTGGGTACCGACAAGGGCAACAGCCTGCACAACATCTACCTGGCCAGCGGCAAGACCGCCAGCAATGACATCTTCCAGAATCTGAACTTCGACCACGACAGCCGTTATCGCGAAAACGGTGACATGCAGATGTTCATCAGCAGCGGTCAGAAATACTGGATCGATCACAACACCTATTCAGGCACCAAGGATCAGAACGCCAAAGGCCTGGACAAACTGCTTTATGTCGGCGGGACGGCAGACAACGTCAGTCTGACCAACTCGAAATTCCAGAACAACGAATATGGCGTGATTCTCGGTCAGCCGGACGACTCCGCTCAAGCCAAGGCCGAGTACAAGGGTTACCCGCGCATGACCATCGCCAACAATGTGTTCAGCAACCTGGATGTTCGGGCACCCGGCCTGATGCGGCATGGCGACTTTGACGTTTACAACAACTCGATCGACAACTTCCATCTTGGCTTCACCGCGACGGGGGATGCCACCATCCTTTCGCAGGCCAACTATTTCGCAAAAGGCGTGGATGTTTCCAACAAGGCCAGCAACTCCGGCGTGCTGGATGACTATGGCGATGCGCACTTCAAGGACAACGGCAGCAATGTCAGCTTCACCCAGAAGTCACCGGTGACCGCCTGGACGCCCAGCTATCAGCGCGACATCAAGACCGCCGAAGCCGCCAGAGCCTATGACCTGGCCAATGCCGGTGCCAAAACCGTGAGCTGATAGCGCCCGGCGTTCGATGCAGGGCGTGGCATGCAGACGAAAAAAAGGGCGACCGAAGTCGCCCCAAGTGCCTTGCGTGCTCATTGAATGCATGCAGGCGCGTGTCTGCCCACAACGCATTCGATGGAACAAGATTAAGGCAGCGAACATAACGGCGAGTTGATCCAGATCAGCTGTTGCTGAACCAGACTGATCAGATCAAGGGTGTGGCGGCTGGATCAGCGTTTTTTGGGCTTTTTCTTCGGTTTTTTGCTGCTCAATGGCATCGCCTGTTCGAAGGCGTTTCGCACTTCATTGAGGCGCTTGTCATTCAGATCGTGGATACGCTTGGCGCGCTCGGCACCCAGGTCGATCAGTTGTGCATCGTCGCTCATGGCTTGCGGTTCTCGAACACGGGAAATCAGGGCCAATAATGCTCAATCGCAGCGGCCCTGACCAGTCCCGTGACCAGTACAGCCCTGGGCGGTGCAGCGATCAGATCTGAATATCCACCCAAAGCCCCTGGCGCGGCTCGTCGTCGATGAGCGGTACAACGGGTACGGTGTTGTCGGCGTTCAGCGAATCACCCGGGACCACCAGCCCCACGTATTCCTCGGCTTCTCCGCCGCCATGAGCCTGCTGCTGTTGCTGCTGGCGCTGTTGCTCTTCACGCAACAGCAACGCGCTTCGTTCAGTATCTTCATTGCGCAGGTCGATGGAGGTCTCGCTGGAGCTCTCCTGCACCGGCGCTACAGGTGGAATGTCCGGCATGCGTTTGGCCGGATCCAGCTGTGATGTCACAGGCACCACACTTAACGGAAGCATAGGTTGCAGCATGGTTTTATCTCCTCTTACCGGGGTTTCGGCCGTGCACGAGGCAACTTGAACCGGGCTGAAAGAGCCAGTGGTGGTTTAAGTAAGATCTTTTTTGACCCCTCTCAGTGAAATAAGTGTCATGGAACCAAAAATTCGATAGGTTCCAGCGCTGACCATGAGTTTTTTCACGCTGCCTTTGGCCTTCGGGGCGTGTTCCGTTAACATACTCAGCTTTTTCAAGCGGGAGACAGGCAGCATGGCGCAGCAGTATCAACCGGGGCAACGCTGGATTAGTGACAGCGAAGCCGAGCTGGGTTTGGGCACCGTTCTGGCACAGGACGGCCGCTTGTTGACCGTGCTCTATCCGGCCACTGGCGAAACACGTCAGTACGCACTGCGTAATGCGCCGCTGACCCGCGTGCGCTTCTCCCCTGGCGACGTGATCACGCACTTCGAAAACTGGAAAATGACCGTTCGCGAAGTCGACGATGTCGATGGTCTGCTGGTCTACCACGGCCTGAACGCGCAGAACGAACTGGTCACGCTGCCGGAAACCCAGCTGTCGAACTTTATCCAGTTCCGCCTGGCGACCGACCGTCTGTTTGCCGGCCAGATCGACCAGTTGTCATGGTTCTCGCTGCGCTACAACACGCTCGAACACACCAGCCGCCAATTGCAGTCCTCCCTGTGGGGCCTGGGTGGCGTGCGGGCACAGCCTATCGCCCACCAGTTGCACATCGCTCGCGAAGTCGCGGACCGTATCGCGCCGCGCGTTCTGCTGGCCGACGAAGTGGGTCTGGGTAAAACCATCGAAGCCGGTCTGGTGATCCATCGCCAACTGCTGTCGGGCCGCGCCAGCCGCGTGCTGATTCTGGTCCCGGAAAACCTCCAGCACCAGTGGCTGGTGGAAATGCGTCGCCGCTTCAACCTGCAGGTCGCGCTGTTCGACGCTGAGCGCTTCATGGAAAGCGATGCCGGCAACCCGTTCGAAGACACCCAGCTCGCACTGGTCGCCCTGGAATGGCTGGTCGAAGACGAAAAGGCCCAGGACGCCCTGTTTGCGGCAGGCTGGGACCTGATGGTGGTTGACGAAGCGCACCACCTGGTCTGGCACGAAGACAAGGCCAGCCGCGAATATTCGCTGGTCGAACAACTGGCCGAAGTCATTGCCGGCGTACTGCTCTTGACCGCGACGCCGGAACAACTGGGCCAGGACAGCCACTTTGCCCGTCTGCGCCTGCTGGACCCGAACCGTTTCCACGACCTCAAGGCCTTCCGCGCCGAGAGCGAGAACTATCGCCCGGTGGCTCAGGCCGTTCAGGAGCTGCTCGACAAGGGCAAGCTGTCTGCCGAGGCGCAGGAAACCATTCACGGCTTCCTGGGTGCCGAAGGCGATTCGCTGCTGGCCTCGGTGAATACCGGCGACGAAGAAGCCAAATCGCGTCTGATTCGCGAACTGCTGGACCGTCATGGCACCGGCCGCGTGCTGTTCCGCAACACCCGTGCCGCCGTGCAGGGCTTCCCGGAGCGCAAGCTGCATCAATACCCGCTGCCCTGCCCTGTCGAATACCTCGAACTGCCGGTCGGCGAGCACGCCGATCTTTACCCTGAAGTCAGCTTCCAGTCGCAGTCGGAAGTCAGCGAGGAAGAGCGCTGGTGGCGCTTTGATCCACGCGTCGACTGGCTGATCGATACCCTGAAAATGCTCAAGCGCGTCAAGGTGCTGGTCATCTGTGCCCATGCCGAAACCGCCATGGACCTGGAAGACGCGCTGCGTGTGCGTTCCGGTATCCCCGCCACGGTTTTCCACGAAGGCATGAACATCCTCGAGCGCGACCGAGCCGCGGCCTACTTTGCAGACGAAGAGTTCGGCGCCCAGGTGCTGATCTGCTCGGAAATCGGCAGCGAAGGCCGCAACTTCCAGTTCTCCCACCATCTGGTCCTGTTCGATCTGCCGTCGCACCCGGACTTGCTGGAGCAGCGTATCGGGCGTCTGGACCGGATCGGCCAGAAGCACACCATTGAGCTGCATGTCCCGTTCCTGGAAACCAGTCCGCAGGCCCGCCTGTTCCAGTGGTATCACGAAGCGCTCAATGCGTTCCTCAACACTTGCCCGACCGGCAACGCCCTGCAGCATCAGTTCGGCCCGCGCCTGCTGCCGTTGCTGGAAAGCGGTGACGACGACGAGTGGCAAACCCTGATCGATGAAGCCCGCAGCGAACGCGAGCGCCTGGAAAGCGAACTGCATACCGGTCGCGACCGTTTGCTGGAACTCAATTCCGGCGGCGCAGGCGAAGGCGAAGCGCTGGTCGAAGCGATCCTCGACCAGGACGATCAGTTCAGCCTGCCGATCTACATGGAAACCCTGTTCGACGCCTTTGGCATCGACAGCGAGGACCACTCGGAAAACGCCCTGATCCTCAAGCCGAGTGAAAAGATGCTCGACGCCAGCTTCCCGCTGGGCGACGACGAAGGCGTGACCATCACCTACGACCGTAATCAGGCGCTGTCCCGCGAGGACATGCAGTTCATCACCTGGGAGCACCCGATGGTGCAAGGCGGCATGGATCTGGTGCTGTCCGGCTCGATGGGCAACACCGCCGTGGCACTGATCAAGAACAAGGCGCTCAAGCCGGGCACCGTTCTGCTCGAACTGATCTACGTCAGCGAAGTGGTTGCGCCTCGCTCGCTGCAACTGGGGCGTTATCTGCCGCCTGCTGCGCTGCGCTGCCTGCTTGACCCCAATGGCAACGATCTGGCCAGCCGTGTGTCGTTCAATACGCTCAACGATCAGCTCGAAAGCGTGCCCCGTGCCAGCGCCAACAAGTTCATCCAGGCGCAACGCGACCAACTGACCCCGAGGATCAACGCGGGCGAAGAGAAAATCACGCCGAAACACGCAGAGCGCGTCGCCGAAGCTCAGCGTCGCCTGGCAGCCGACACCGAAGAAGAACTGGCCCGCCTGACGGCATTGCAAGCGGTCAACCCGACCGTGCGCGACAGTGAACTGGTGGCTCTGCGCACGCAACGTGAACAGGGTCTGGCCATGCTTGAAAAAGCGGCCCTGCGTCTGGAAGCGATCCGGGTACTGGTCGCAGGCTGAGGGCTGGTCACACACCCGCCGGTCATGCCCATGCCCCGCATGGGCATGACGCTCTTGCTCACGCTATGACGCAGAGCGTCATGAAAGGCATTCCCACGCTGGAGCGTGAGGAACGATGTGTCCCGTAACCACGCCCCTGCTCCGCGATATCCGCAACACCCCCCTATCGTGCCCATGCTCCGCGTAGGCATGCCTTTCCGGACGCTCTGCGTCCTCTAAACGATACGCACCAAACACGCCAGCCATCACTTTGATGCCAAATTGGCACCTCGTGCATTTGCAGGTTGTAAACAGCTTCTATACTCAGCTTTGAACGCCAGGCTTTCGGCCTTGGCGGCCTTGCAGTGAGATAAGGGCAAGCTATGGATTGGCTGGGTTTGAACGTATTCGCTGGCCCACCAGCGGACGTGCAATTATTGATCGACTGCAGTCACAACCTGTTTCTGGTCGCGCTGGCTTACGGCGTGGCCTGTGCTGCGTGCTTTGCCACGCTGGACATTGCGGACCGTGTCATCCAGGTCGACGCCCTTAAAAGCCGTCGCCTCTGGAAGGCGCTGGGCGCGTTATGCCTGGCCGGTGGCGTGTGGGCGATGCACTTCATCAGCATGCTGGCGTTCCAGGCGCCGCTCAAAATCACTTATGACCTTTCCATCACGCTGATTTCCCTACTGATCGTACTGGTTACCGCACTGGTGGCCATGCGGGCGCTGACCATCCCGGAGCTGACCCTGAGACGCTGCCTGACCAGCGCGGTGGTGATGGGGATCGGCATCAGCGTCATGCATTACCTCGGCATGTCAGCCATGCGCTCTACCGCTACGCAGTACTATGAGCCGCGAATGTTTGCCCTGTCGATTCTGGTCGCGGTTCTTTCCAGCATTGCGCTGCTGACCCTGTCCCGGCACTTGCGCCAGTACCACGGCATGTTTCATCAGATGTTCCGTTATGCGGTCAGCCTTCTGCTGGGCGCAGGCCTGCTGACCATGCACCTGATGGGCATGAAGGCGCTGCGGCTGGTGATACCCGAAGGCATTGAGCTGCACGTCCCCAGCACTGAAAACAGCCAGCAACTGGGGCTTACCATCGCGGCCATCGCCCTGCTGACCATCGCCGGCAGCATCAGCGCGGCAATGGCCGACAAGAAACTGCAAGGCAAGGAGCATGATCTGCAGCGGGTCAATGCACTGCTTACCCAGCTGGATCAGGCACGCGTTTCGCTTCAGCAGGTTGCGCATTACGACCCGCTGACCAACCTGATCAACCGCCGCGGGTTCAATCAGATCTTCGCCGAGAAGCTGCAGGAGCATATCTTCAACAAAGGCATGCTTGCGGTGATGTTTCTGGACATCGACCACTTCAAGCGCATCAACGACAGCCTGGGCCATGATGCGGGTGACGAGCTGCTCAAGGTGATCGCCGAGCGTATCCGCAGTGCTACCCGTACCCAGGACGTGGTGGCGCGTTTCGGCGGCGATGAATTCTGCATCCTGCTGAGCATTCCGGACTACGAAGAGGCCCGCCATCTGGCTCATCGGGTCATGCAAAAGATGAAGGAGACCATCGCGCTGGCAGGAAGGCGCATGGTCATGACCACCAGTATCGGCATTGCCGTATTCCCGCGTGACGGTGAGACCTGCGATGAGTTGCTCAAGCACGCAGACCTTGCGCTGTACCAGTCAAAGGACAAAGGGCGCAACGGCGTCAACTTCTTCAATCCGGCCCTCAAGACCAAGGCCAGTCTGGAGCTGCAACTGGAAGAAGAACTGCGCAATGCCCTGCGCGAGGGAACGGGGCTGCAGGTGTATTACCAACCTATCGTCGACATGCGCACCGGCCACGTTGCCAAGCTCGAGGCGCTGGTACGCTGGAATCATCCGCAGCACGGCTTGCTGGTGCCCGCACGCTTCATCGGCATCGCCGAGGCCAACGGCCTGATTGCCGAACTGGATAACTGGGTGCTGCGCCGCGCCTGTCACGACTTGCGCACTCTGCATCAGGAAGGGCTGGAACAGCTGATCATCTCCGTCAACTGCTCAGCGCTGACGCTGGGCCGCAACGAATTGGTCGAAGAGGTTGAGCGGGCGCTGGCCGATGCTGACGCAGCGCCTGGACGGCTGGAACTGGAAGTGACCGAAAATGCCCTGATGGGCAACATCAGCAACACTATCCTGATGCTCAAACACATTCGCAGCCTGGGTGTTTCCCTGTCGATCGACGACTTCGGCACCGGTTACTCGTCGCTCGCCTATCTCAAGCGGCTGCCGCTGGACACGTTGAAGATCGACCGATCGTTCATCATCGACATCCCCCAGTCCCCGCAGGACATGGAAATCGTTCAGGCAATCCTTGTCATGGCGCATACGCTGCGCTTGAAAGTCGTGACCGAAGGCGTCGAGACCCAGGATCAACTGGAGTTTCTCAGGCAGTTTGGCAGTGATTACGTACAGGGTTATCTGTTCAACAGGCCCCAGCCGCTGGAGCGCATCCTGCCTCTTGCCAGACAGATGAACCAGCGCGAGCCCACGACCCGCTGGTCTGCCCTGCCACAACAGCACAGCCAGGGGCAAGACAGCGAAACACCAGACATTCCGGATGTGTTTGCCGAACTGCCTGAAAATGACGACTTCGCCAGTCCCAGACCTGTTCGTACCTGAAGGAGCAGCGCAAGGCTCCATCGTCAAAAGAAACAGTGCAGCCTGCAGAAACCGCCACCTTAACGGTGTGGTTTTACGCTACGCGGGCTGCCGAAGAGTTACCTTCCCACTCACTCCGGAAAACCGCAAGGCACCTGACTGGTGCGCAAATCAATCCTGCGCCCTATTTTGAATCAAAACCCAAGGTGCCACTACCACAGCCCAGAGCAGCGGATCTGTCTCCACCAGCTCAAGCGCCTTGGTTTCAGACACCTTGCCAACCCGCCCCTCCGCCAGCCACGCAGACACCCTGGCTGCATCATTTTCGGCCACTGCCTCGGCGACTTCGATCAAATCCAGAGGCAACTCGACCCACAACAGGGCACCCTTGGCAAAGAATGGTTGCAATTCAGTCCAGGTGATTGAGGCCGTTTCGCCAAGCAGTTTGGCATAGAGGGTGCTAGGTTCTTGCGTCATGGGTTTCACCAAAAAGAAAATCGGCGCAATCATACCGCCGACTTTCCCACCGGCAAGCCCAGAAGCAGGCGATTTATCGCAGGGAAGTGCAGATAACCTTATGGATCTGAAGTGATTTCAGACACTCAAGCGGTTCGATTCTGTAACTTTCTTTCGATTAAGCGACACCCACAGATTTGTCCCCAGACGCCCGGCTTTCCAAGCCAGCGAACCGCGCTCTAAACTGTTCCGGTACAGTTGGCGGCGTGGGACAACCGGTGATCGAATCGGTCCTGGAGCCTTGGCCATCAGGATTATAAAAACTACAACGCAAGAGTGGAGCATCATGACTAAGGGTACCAATAAGCTTTCAAGGCTGTTTGCCGCACTGGTTATGGCGGGGGTTGCCAGCCATTCGTTCGCAGCTGACACCATCAAGATCGGCATCGCCGGCCCCAAGACAGGCCCTGTCGCCGAATACGGCACCATGCAGTTCAATGGCGCCAAGATGGCCATCGAGCAGATCAACGCCAAAGGCGGCGTGGATGGCAAAAAGCTCGAAGCCGTCGAATACGATGATGCCTGCGATCCGAAACAGGCCGTTGCGGTCGCCAACAAAGTGGTCAACGACGGCGTTAAATACGTGGTCGGCCACCTCTGCTCCAGCTCCGCTCAGCCAGCGTCCGACGTTTACGAAGATGAAGGCATCATCATGGTGACCCCAGCTGCCACCAGCCCGGAAATCACCGCGCGCGGCTACAAACTGGTGTTCCGCACCATCGGTCTCGACAGCGCCCAGGGTCCGGCCGCTGGCAACTACATTGCCGACGTCGCCAAGCCGAAAATCGTTGCAGTCATTCACGACAAGCAGCAGTACGGCGAAGGCATCGCGACAGCCGTCAAGCAGACGCTGGAGAAAAAAGGCGTCAAGGTTGCACTGTTCGAAGGCATCAACGCTGGCGACAAGGACTTCTCGTCGCTGATCGCCAAGCTCAAGCAGGCCAACGTCGACTTCGTCTACTACGGCGGCTACCACCCTGAGCTGGGCCAGATCCTGCGTCAGTCCAAGGAAAAAGGCCTGAACGCCAAATTCATGGGCCCTGAAGGCGTCGGCAACGAGTCGATCTCGCAAATCGCGGGCGATGCTTCGGAAGGCCTGCTGGTCACCCTGCCAAAATCCTTCGACCAGGACCCGGCCAACCAGGCGCTGACCGAAGCCTTCAAGGCCAAGAGCCAGGATCCGAGCGGCCCGTTCGTGTACCCGTCCTACTCCGCCGTGCAGGTCATTGCTGACGGCATCGCGGCCGCCAAGTCCGAAGACACCGCCAAGGTGGCCGCTGCCATCCATGCCGGTACCTTCAAGACGCCAATGGGCGAGCTGAGCTACGACGAAAAAGGTGACCTGAAGAACTTCCAGTTCGTGGTCTACGAGTGGCACTTCGGCAAACCCAAGACCGAAGCCGCCAAATAAGCTGCTTGCATCAACCCTCAAAGCCCACTGCCAGCGCAGTGGGCTTTGTTTTACGAATCCAGGCCCGTACGCACGTTTCGGCGACCCGAACGGCGTGCACGAGGCCCCCTGAAAATCTTAAAACCATCAATAGCGGTTCCCTGGCAGCGCAACAGGCTACGCATCCACAGAATGCCACCCCGGCGCAGGTCAGAGAAATGCAGATCAGGTTTTTAGGAGCGCGGTAAATGCCCGAGTTATTCCACTACATGCAGCAGCTGGTCAATGGCCTGACCATTGGCAGTACGTATGCATTGATCGCCATCGGTTACACGATGGTGTACGGCATCATCGGAATGATCAACTTCGCCCATGGCGAGGTGTACATGATCGGTTCCTATGTAGCTTTCATGGCACTCGCCGGTCTGGCGATGCTGGGGATTCACAGCCTGCCGTTGCTGATGATTGCCGGTTTTGCCGCTGCGATCATCGTGACCAGTGCCTATGGATACAGCATCGAGCGTGTGGCCTACCGTCCGCTGCGCAACAGCAACCGTCTGATTCCACTGATTTCTGCCATCGGCATGTCGATCTTTCTGCAGAACTCGGTCCAGCTTTCCCAGGGTTCGGGCAACTTCGCCATCCCCAACCTGCTACCCGGCAGCCTCTCGTTCGGGCCCGGTGGCGCAGAGGAAGTGCTGATTTCCTACATGCAGATCGTGGTGTTCGTCGTCACCCTGGTGGCCATGACCGGCCTGACCCTGTTCATTTCCCGCTCGCGAATGGGCCGCGCCTGCCGCGCCTGCGCCGAGGACATGAAGATGGCCAATCTGCTGGGCATCAACACCAACAACATCATCGCCCTGACCTTCGTGGTCGGTGCGGCACTGGCCGCTGTCGCCGCCATGCTGCTGAGCATGCAATACGGCGTGATCAACCCCAACGCCGGCTTCCTCGTCGGCCTGAAAGCCTTCACGGCTGCGGTACTGGGCGGTATCGGTTCGATCCCAGGTGCCGTGCTCGGTGGCCTGGTGCTGGGCGTCGCCGAAGCCTTCGGTGCCGACATTTTTGGTGATCAGTACAAGGACGTCGTGGCTTTCGGCCTGCTGGTCCTGGTGCTGCTGTTCCGACCGACCGGCATTCTGGGTCGTCCGGAGGTTGAGAAAGTATGAGCAAGTCCTTCAAACAGGCGCTGTTCAGCGCCGCACTGGTCTGGGCCGTGGCCTATCCGGTGTTCGGTCTGAAACTGGCCTTTTCCGGCGTCACCCTGCAAGTGCAGAACGCCAGCCCGCTGACCCTGACCATCATTGCCGTGTGTTCGGTCCTGCTGTTTCTGCGCGTATTGTTTGCCGAGCAGATCAGCGGCCTGCGTCGCGGCTCCGACAAGCCGCTGATCCCGCAAAAGACCAGCGACTTTCTGACCCAGCCGAAAACCCAGCGCTGGGGCCTTGCGGCGCTCATCGTGCTTGCGTTCATCTGGCCATTTTTCGGGTCGCGCGGTGCGGTGGACATTGCCACGCTGATCCTCATCTACGTGATGCTCGGCCTCGGCCTGAACATCGTAGTCGGCCTGGCAGGTCTGCTTGACCTGGGCTATGTCGGTTTCTATGCGGTCGGCGCCTACAGCTATGCCCTGCTGTCGCACTACTACGGACTCGGTTTCTGGATCTGCCTGCCGATCGCGGGGTTGATGGCGGCGCTGTTCGGATTCCTGCTGGGCTTTCCGGTGTTGCGTCTGCGCGGCGACTATCTGGCTATCGTGACGCTGGGCTTCGGCGAGATTATCCGTATCTTCCTGCGTAACCTGACCGATATCACCGGCGGCCCGAACGGCATCAGCAACATCGAAAAGCCGACCCTCTTCGGTCTGACCTTCGAGCGCAAGGCCGCTGAGGGCATGCAGACCTTCCATGAGTTCTTCGGCCTGCCGTACAACTCGATCAACAAGGTCATCTTCCTCTACCTGATCGCCCTGCTGCTGGCACTGGCAGCGTTGTTCGTCATCAATCGCCTGCTGCGCATGCCGATCGGCCGGGCCTGGGAAGCCTTGCGCGAAGACGAAATCGCCTGCCGTGCACTGGGTTTGAACCCGACCGTGATCAAGCTCTCGGCGTTCACCCTTGGCGCTGCGTTCGCAGGTTTCGCAGGCAGCTTCTTTGCCGCACGTCAGGGCCTGATCACCCCGGAATCGTTCACCTTCATCGAGTCGGCAATCATCCTGGCCATCGTCGTGCTGGGTGGCATGGGCTCGCAATTGGGTGTGATCCTGGCAGCCATCGTGATGATCCTGTTGCCCGAGCTGATGCGTGAGTTCAGTGACTACCGCATGCTGATGTTCGGCGCGCTGATGGTGCTGATGATGATCTGGCGCCCACAAGGCTTCCTGCCGATGCAGCGCCCCGAAATGAAATTGAAAGCGGAGCAGTCGAAATGAGCCGCCCATTACTGCAAGCCACTGGCTTGAGCATGCGTTTTGGCGGCCTGCTGGCGGTCAATGGCGTTGCCCTGACCGTCAATCAGGGGCAGGTCGTATCGATGATCGGCCCCAATGGCGCCGGCAAGACGACAGTCTTCAATTGCCTGACCGGTTTCTACCGGCCAAGCGCGGGCACGATTCTGCTGGACGGTGAGCCGATCCAGGGCCTGGCTGGCCATCAGATCGCGCGCAAGGGCGTGGTGCGTACGTTCCAGAACGTGCGCCTGTTCAAGGAAATGACTGCCGTGGAAAACCTGCTGGTTGCCCAGCACCGCCATTTGAACACCAACTTCCTGTCCGGCCTGTTCAAGACGCCCGCGTTCCGCCGCAGCGAACGTGAAGCCATGGACTACGCCGAGCACTGGCTTGAGGCGGTCAACCTCCGGGAGTTCGCCAACCGCCCTGCCGGTACGCTGGCCTACGGTCAGCAACGCCGCCTGGAAATCGCCCGCTGCATGATGACGCGCCCGCGCATTCTGATGCTCGACGAACCGGCGGCGGGTCTGAACCCCAGAGAAACCGATGATCTGAAAGCGCTGATCGGCGTGTTGCGCAGCGAGCACAACGCTACGGTCCTGTTGATCGAGCACGACATGAAACTGGTAATGAGCATTTCCGACCACATCGTGGTGATCAATCAGGGCACGCCTTTGGCCGATGGCACGCCGGAACAGATTCGTGACAATCCCGATGTGATCAAAGCCTACCTGGGGGAAGCGTAAATGCTGCAGTTCGAAAACGTTTCCACGTTCTACGGCAAGATCCAGGCGCTGCACAGCGTCAACGTGGAAGTGCGTCAGGGTGAAATTGTCACCCTGATCGGTGCCAACGGTGCCGGCAAGTCCACCCTGTTGATGACCCTGTGCGGCTCACCACGCGCCCACAGCGGCAGTATTCGCTATATGGGCGAGGAACTGGTCGGGCTGGAGTCGTCGATCATCATGCGCAAGAGCATTGCCGTGGTGCCGGAAGGCCGTCGGGTGTTTGCGCGTCTGACCGTTGAAGAGAACCTGGCGATGGGCGGCTTCTTCACGGAAAAGGCTGATTATCAGGAACAGATGGACAAGGTCCTGCAGCTCTTTCCACGCCTCAAGGAACGCTTCAATCAGCGCGGCGGCACCATGTCCGGTGGCGAGCAGCAGATGCTCGCCATTGGCCGTGCGCTGATGAGCAAGCCCAAGCTGTTGTTGCTGGACGAGCCTTCGCTGGGTCTGGCGCCGATCATCATCCAGCAGATTT
Source organism: Plantibacter cousiniae (nom. nud.) (assembly GCF_977070315.1). Taxonomy (NCBI): domain Bacteria; kingdom Bacillati; phylum Actinomycetota; class Actinomycetes; order Micrococcales; family Microbacteriaceae; genus Plantibacter; species Plantibacter cousiniae (nom. nud.). The sequence goes on from NZ_CDRVEU010000003.1 coordinate 176,146, forward strand.
TCGAGATCGTCGAACAGCTGCGCCGCGATGGCGTGACGGTGTTTCTGGTCGAACAGAACGCCAACCAGGCCCTGAAAGTCGCCGACCGCGCCTACGTACTGGAAAACGGCCGCGTGGTCATGCAAGGCACAGGCGAAGAACTGCTGGTCGATCCGAAAGTGCGGGACGCGTATCTGGGCGGGTAAGCTCACGCCACGCCCCTATAGGCCGAAACGGTTTTGCAGGAGCGAATCGGGTGACGCTTCGCTTGTTCGCGAAGGCGTTCGTTTAAACGATGTATTTTCGTCGAACAAAACGGCCCTTTCGCGAACACGTTCGCTCCTACCGTCAGCGTCAAACCTGAACGATAGTCAAAGCCACTGCTCGCGCGATAAGCATCCCGACCCTTGTGATGCACCTCCAGTCTGAGTAACGTGGCGGCACTTGTCTGGAGACCACATCATGTTCGCTGCCCGTTCCGTCCTCGTATTTGCTCTTCTACCGCTGTTTGCCGGGTGTCAGTTGCTCGGTAAACAGGCCGAGGAACCGAAGGTTTCCACGGCGGGCATGCTCCGTATGCAGGGCGACCTGACCGGAGAAAACGGCCAGCTGCTGTTCAAGCCGTGTAACGAGCAGCGTCGCTACGTGGTCAAGGATCGCGGCAACACCGGTATTCTGCAGGAAGCGGCCTCGCTGGCGGACAGCAAGGGCGCGGTGTTTGCCGATCTGCGCGGCAGTTTTGCTGCGAGCAAGGCGGCCAACAGTGACGGACAGCTGGACCTGCATCAGTTGTACCGCGTCGAACGTCCCGGCCAGGCCTGTGAAGACCTCAATTTCAAACGCCTGACATTGCACGTCAATGGCAACAAACCCGCCTGGAACGTCAATGTCAGCGGCAAGGGCATGGTTCTGGAGCGCGAGGGCGTTGCCCCACTGGCGTTGCCCTACGTGGAAGAGAAGCTGCCGGACGGCAGTTTCAGCATCAGCAGTGAAGCCAACAACCAGCGCATCGAGATCTGGGTCGCGCCACAGCGCTGCGTCGACAGCGTCGACGGCTCGGTGCAACACCTCACCGCAGAGCTGCGCATCAACGGCCAGGCCCAGCGTGGCTGCGGTTATTACGGCGGTTCGCGCGACGACTGATCGCCCAGGCTCGCCGCCAAAGGGGTTCAGCGCTTATAATCGCCGGTTCTTGTAGTGCTGTCGGGCTGAACCTGCGGCCCGAAAACTGGACCCCTTAATGTTACGAATCACCGAACTCAAGCTGCCGATCGATCATCCGGAAGAAGACCTGCGCGTTGCGCTCTTGAAGCACCTGGGTATCGACAGCGGCGAACTGCTGGACTTTACCCTCTTCAAACGCAGTTACGACGCGCGCAAAAAGTCTTCCGAGCTGTGCTTCATCTACACCATCGACTTCCAGGTCAAGGATGAAGAGGCACTGTTGCGCAAGCTGGCCAATGACCGCCACGTCGGCCCGGCACCTGATGTCAGCTACAAAGTCGTCGGTCACGCTCCCGAGGGCCTGACAGAGCGTCCGATCGTCGTGGGTTTCGGACCCTGCGGCATTTTTGCCGGGCTGCTGCTGGCGCAGATGGGCTTCAAGCCGATCATCCTCGAGCGCGGCACCGAAGTTCGCCAGCGCACCAAGGACACCTGGGCACTGTGGCGCAAAAACGTACTCAACCCCGAATCCAACGTGCAGTTTGGCGAGGGCGGTGCCGGGACCTTTTCCGACGGCAAGCTTTACAGCCAGATCAAGGACCCGAAATTCATCGGACGCAAGGTGCTGCACGAGTTCGTGAAGGCCGGCGCGCCGGAAGAAATCCTCTATGTCAGCAAGCCGCATATCGGCACGTTCCGCCTGACGGGCGTGGTCGAGAACATGCGCCATCAGATCGAAGCACTGGGCGGCGAAGTGCGCTTTCAGCAGCGCGTGACCGACGTAATGATCGAGGATGGCCAATTGCTGGGCGTGCAGCTCGACAGCGGCGAGCAGATCGAGTCCCGGCACGTGATTCTGGCGCTGGGCCACAGTGCCCGTGACACCTTCCGCATGCTGCACGGCCGTGGCGTGTTCATGGAAGCCAAGCCATTCTCGGTGGGCTTCCGCATCGAACACCCGCAATCGTTGATCGACCGCGCGCGACTGGGCAAATATGCCGGTCACCCGAAGCTCGGCGCAGCCGATTACAAACTGGTGCACCACGCCAGCAACGGCCGCTCGGTCTACAGCTTCTGCATGTGCCCTGGCGGCACGGTCGTGGCAGCCACATCAGAGCCCGGTCGAGTGGTCACCAACGGCATGAGCCAATACTCACGCAACGAGCGCAATGCCAACTCGGGCATCGTGGTCGGTATCTCGCCGGAACAGGACTACCCTGGCAGCCCGCTGGCCGGTATCGAGTTGCAGGAGCGTCTGGAATCCCACGCCTATCTGCTCGGCGGCAGCAGCTACGAGGCTCCGGCGCAACTGGTCGGCGACTTTATTGCAGGCAGGGCCTCGACCGCTCTGGGCAGTGTTGAACCGTCCTACAAGCCGGGCGTGAAGCTGGTGGACCTTGCCGAGGCCCTGCCCGCCTTTGCCATTGAAGCTATTCGCGAAGCGTTGCCTGCGTTCGACAAGCAGATCAAAGGCTTCTCGCTGCACGACGCCGTGCTGACCGGCATCGAAACCCGTACCTCGGCACCGCTGCGCATTACCCGCGGGCCGGCTCTGCAAAGCCTGAACACCAAAGGCCTTTACCCGGCCGGTGAAGGCGCTGGCTATGCGGGCGGGATTCTCTCGGCTGGCGTGGACGGCATTCGGGTGGCTGAAGCGCTGGTGCGCGACATGCTGGGGATCGAGGGCTGACCCCAGGAAACAGGGCGTTCGATACATCGTCTTCGTGAGCAATGGGCATGGTATTCACGCCCATTTACGCCTGGCAATAAAAAACCCCGAGCATTGCGGCTCGGGGTTTTGCTGTGCGGTGTTGCAGATCAGTGAGTAACGCGGCTGGTGCCGTTGACGCTCATGATGCGCACACGCTCGCCGACCCGGAAAATCTCGTTTTCCTGAACCTGCTGCACGTAGGCACGCATGCTGCCGTCATCCTCACGCACGGTGATTTCGACACCTTGCGTACGGGTCAGGCCTTCCTCGGTCGCCGAACCCAGCAGGCCGCCGGCCACTGCGCCGATCACCGCTGCCACGATACTGCCGCGACCGCCACCGATAGCGCTGCCGCCCACACCACCAACGACTGCACCTGCCGCGCCGCCGATCGGGGTCTTGGTGCCCTCGATCTTGACCGGACGCAGGGATTCGATCGTTCCCATGCGAACTGTCTGTACGGTCCTGGCCTCGTCACGGGAGTAGGAATCACCGGTCAGATTCGAGGTACAGCCGCCCATCATCAGTGCCATGGCAGTGAACGAAGCAACCAGAAGAGCAGACTTGCGCATAAAAGGAATCTCCAGAGGAATCAGTGGCCATTAGACTACCCGACAAAGGCGCTGTCACGGCCCCGAGCCCGCAAATTAAATTGATTCAGGCCTCATACAGCCACGGCCCGTATAACGCTCAGACGATTGGCCAGACGAATAATTCAATCAGGGTGCAAGGCGCTCGCGTGTCCATCTGTCGTCTATCAAACGATAGTTCAAACGGTCGTGAAGTCGACTGGAGCGACCCTGCCAGAACTCGATCCGCTCGGGCAAAAGACGATAGCCACCCCAGTGCTCGGGGCAGTGTGGCTGGGTGTCTGCGAAGCGTTGTTCCGTCTGTCTGATCAGACCTTCCAGTTCGTCGCGATCGGCGATCACCCGACTTTGTGGCGAGGCCCATGCACCCAGACGGCTGCCCAGAGGGCGCACCTGGTAATAGGCGTCGGATTCTTGCGCAGAGACTTTCTCGACCCGACCCTCGATACGCACCTGGCGCTCCAGTGTCGGCCAGAAGAAGGTCATCGCGGCAAATGGACGTGCAGCGATCTGCTGGCCCTTGGCGCTTTCGTAGTTGGTGAAAAACGTAAAGCCCTGAGTGTCCAGGCCCTTGAGCAGCAGGACGCGGCAATGGGGACGTCCTTGCTCATCAACCGTCGCCAATGTCATGGCGTTAGCCTCGACCGGCGGTTGCTCGGTGTTCACCGCGTCGGCAAACCATGCATGAAAGAGTGCAAAGGGCTCGTCCGGCGATTGCGCTTCGGTCAACCCGTCGCGCGTGTAATCACGGCGCATATCGGCCAGGGTCTGGGTCATGCTCTGGTTCCTGCGAGGTCAGGGATCGACCCCACGCGAAGCGTCAGTGACGATCCGCGTGGGTGCTGACAGGCTTAGTTACTGGCCTGGCTGTCATCCTTCTTGGCGGGCGTTGCGGTTTTGGCCGGGGCCTTGGCGGTGGTTTTGGTCGCTGCCGGCTTCTTGGCCGCTGCGGTGGTCTTGGCTGGCGCGGCCTTCTTGGCGGTGCTGGCTTTGGCCGGTGCAGCTTTCTTGGCGGTGTCTTTCTTCGCAGCGGTTTTCTTCGCAGGTGCGGCGGCAGGTGCCGGGGCGACTGGCTTGACGTCCTGGGTCGCGACCATAGTCGGTGCAACTGGCGGCAGTGCGTAGCGGCTCATCAGCGCGCGCATGGTGTCCTGCGGCGTCATGAGGATCTCGACCCGGCGGTTGAGCGCACGCCCCTGCAGGCTGTCGTTGGCGGCGCGCGGCATCACCGCACCCATGCCACGCTGGCTCAGGCGATTACGCTCCAGGCCACTGAGACGGAAAATCGCGGCAACCGACTGCGCACGCTCCTGGCTGATCTTCTGGTTGGCTTCGGTAGGACCCGAAGTGTCGGCATGACCGAGAATCAGCACAGCAGTTTTCTGATCGCCTTCTACCACCTTGGCCAGACGGGTGATCGGACCCAGCGTGTTCGGCAGCAGCATGGCCGGACGGTCGGGGTTGAACGAGCTGTCGACGGGCGCGGTGATTGCCAGCAGGTCTTCGCGACGCTCCAGCTGGAAAGGGCTGTCCTTGATTGCAGCGCGCAGGCGCGGCTCGTATTCGTCCAGCCAGGCCTGGGTCACTTTCGGATCAGGCATCGGCAGCGCTTTCGGCTCGTCCTTGGCGGAGTCATTGCCAAACGGCCACCACCACTTGCTGTCGGTCTCCGACTTGGCAACCATCGCCGGTGCAGCAGGCTTGGCGGCCGGCTTTTCGGCCACGGCATCAGGTTTGGCCTGCGCGTTATCGTTCGAGCCGAACGGCCAGTACCACCGCGCGCTGTTTTCAGCACCTGCCTCAGGTGCCGGCGTTGCAGCAGCCTTGGCAACCGGAGCGGGCGCCGGGCTCGGTGCCGGAGCCTTGGCAGCGGTGCCTGCGTCAGCGGAGTCGCTGCCGGAACCGAACTGCCACCAATGGCCTCCGGTTGCAGCAGAGTCGGATTGTGGGGTTTGCGCACAGCCGGTCACGGCGATGCACAGGGCGAGAACGAGGCTTTTATTAGACGACATGGGTAACCCGCAACGGTTTTGATCAGACAGAAGGACGTAACTACGCCGGTATAACATGCATAAAGATGCAGTTGGAAAAAGAAACCGTCGTACGGTTCCTGTTACAGCCATTTAACTGACAGTCGGTATGAAACAAGCACTTATGGCCGATACTTACTGCAAACACTCACGCAGAACCCCGACCAGTTTCTGAGCGCGTGGGTCCATCAGAATGTACGGCCCCAAGGTGTTGGTAACGAAGCCAAAGGCAACCTCGCCATCAGGATCGGCGAAACCCACCGAGCCGCCCGCCCCCGGATGGCCAAAGGCCTTTGGCCCCAGGCCGTAAGTCGCGTTGGCAACGCCCGGCTGATCGAGCATGCAGCCCAGTCCCAGACGGGTCGAGGTCAGTAATGTCTTGTCCTGACCGAGGCTGTGTTCACGGGTCAGCTCATTGAGCATGTCTGCTTCAAGCAGGCTGCCATCGAGCAGACCGTTATAGAAACCGGCAAGACTGCGCGCATTGCCGTGACCGTTGGCCGCTGGCTGCTGCATGCGGCGCCACTCCGGCTTGTTGGTGCTGGTCATGATCGACGGCGGGTTGGTGAACGCCTTGGCTGTGATCGAAGCCGGTTCGCGCATCGTCGCCTGAAGCACGCGCTGGGCAGCGTCGTCACCGGCATTGCCTTTGCCACGCGCGATGTGGGCCACACGATGAAACTGGTCATCCGCCAGGCCCACATGAAAATCCAGCCCCAGCGGGCGGGCGATACGCGCAGCAATGGATTCACCGGGACCTCGACCATCGGCGCGGCGCAGCATCTCGCCCACCAGCCAGCCATAGGTGATCGCTGCATAACCATGCCCCTGACCCGGTGTCCACCAGGGTTCTTCGGCGGCCAGGGCGGCGGTCATGGTGTCCCACTGGTAAAGCGCTTCGGCAGGCAACGGCTCACGCAACGCGGGCAGGCCGGCCTGATGACAGAGCAATTGGCGCAGGGTGATGGAGGCCTTGCCCGCCGCGGCGAATTCGGGCCAAAGCCTGGCCACGGGTTCGTCCAGCTTCAACTTGCCCTCTTCGACCAGTTGCAGAACCGCCACGCTGGTGAAGGTCTTGGTGCAGGAGAACAGGTTGAGAATGGTGTCGGTGTGCCAAGCCTCGGCACCGTCCTTGTCGGCAGTGCCCGCCCACAGATCGATGACGGTCTGGCCGCCGACCTGAATGCACAAGGCAGCGCCGCGCTCCTGCGGGTCGTCAAAGAGCGCCGCAAAGGCTTCACGTACTGCTTCGAATTGAAGTTCGTAATGACCCTGGATCTGCAACGGCTGACTCCTGACTGGCAACATGAGCCTGGCGACAGGCTAAATGGCGCGTATTGTTTCAGCGATCGAGCGCTTTGGGAACAGATGTGAAACGCTCTTCATCTTTGGCTCAGGTTATTTCCCGGCGGAACGGTGGCAGCGCATTGAGAATCGCCTTGCCATAGCGCTGGGTGACCACGCGTCGGTCCAGCAGCGTGATGGTGCCGCGGTCCTCTTCGGTACGCAGCAAGCGGCCACAGGCCTGTACCAGACGCAACGAGGCATCCGGCACGGCGATCTCCATGAACGGGTTGCCACCACGCGCTTCAATCCACTCGGCCAGCGCGGCCTCGACCGGGTCATCCGGCACCGCGAACGGGATCTTGGCGATGACCACGTGTTCGCAGTAGGCGCCGGGCAAATCCACACCCTCGGCAAAGCTGGCCAGCCCGAACAGTACGCTGGACTCGCCGCTGTCGACGCGTGCCTTGTGCTTGTTGAGGGTTTCCTGCTTGGACAGATTGCCCTGAATGAACACCTGCTTGCGCCAGTCACGGTCCAGGCCGTCGAAGACATCCTGCATTTGCTTGCGCGACGAATACAGCACCAGCGTGCCTCGCGAACCTTCCACCAGACCCGGCAGGTCGCGAATGATCGCTGCGGTGTGGGCCACCGAGTCACGCGGGTCGGCCTTGAGGTCCGGCACGCGCAGCACACCGGCATCGGCGTGATGGAACGGGCTTGGTACCACGGCGGTCACCGCCCCCTTGGGCAGGCCGGCACGCATGCGATAGCGGTCGAATTTGCCCAGCGCGGTCAGGGTCGCCGAGGTAACCAGCGCCCCGTAGGCGATGTTCCACAAGTTGCGACGCAGCATTTCCGCCGCCAGGATCGGGCTGGCATTGACCTCGATATCGAACATTGCACCGCTGTCGGCCAGGGTCAGCCAGCGCGCCATTGGCGGGCTGTCTTCCGGGTCTTCGGCGGTGAAGGCTGTCCACAATTCCCAGTTGCCATGCGCGCGGGCCAGCAGGCTGCCGAACAGCGGATACCATTCTTCGGCCTGATGGCTGGCGATGCCGATGTTGACCTCACCGTCCATGCCTTCCTTGAGCAGCTCGGTCAGGCGCGTGAACAGGTCGTCGAGGCGCGCAAAGCCCTTCTTGAGCTCGATGCCCATCTCTCGAATGTGCTCGGGAATCACGCCGCCGACAAAGCGGTGACGTGGACGCTCGCGGCCCTGCATGTCTTCACCGGCGCGGAAATCCGCCAGTTGCTCGCAGGCACCGAACATGAACTGCTGATGGCCCTTGATCTCGCGGGCCAGCTCCGGCACCTGCTCGATCAGCTTGCCCAGATCGCCGGGCAGCGGATGCTGGGCCAGCAGCTTGGCGAGGTTCTTGGCGGTCTGTTCCAGCCAGTCGGCGGTCGATTTCAAACGGGTGTAATGGGCAAAGTGGCCGATGGCCTTGTCCGGCAGGTGATGACCCTCGTCGAAGACATACAAGGTGTCACGCGGGTCCGGCAGCACTGCACCGCCGCCAAGTGCCAGGTCAGCCAGTACCATGTCGTGGTTGGTGACGATCACATCGACCTTGCCCATGCCTTCCCGCGCCTTGTAGAAGGCGCACTGCTGAAAGTTGGGGCAGTGCCGGTTGGTGCACTGGCTGTGATCGGTGGTCAGACGCGCCCAGTCCTGATCGGCGAGTTCCTGCGGCCAGCTGTCGCGATCGCCGTCCCACTTGTTGCCCGCCAGCTTCTGCAACATGCTGGTGAAAAGCTTCTGACTGGCCTCATCGACTTCGATCTTGAAGCCTTCTTCCTCGAACAGCTGCGCGGTCGCGTTGGTCGCGTCACTTTCCTGCAGCAATGCGTCGAGCTTGGACAGGCACATGTAACGCCCGCGCCCCTTGGCCAGGGCGAAGGTAAAATTCAGACCGCTGTTGCGCATCAGGTCCGGCAAATCCTTGTAGACGATCTGTTCCTGCAGGGCGACGGTCGCGGTGGCGATCACCAGCCGCTTGCCTGCCGCCTTGGCAGTGGGAATCGAGGCGATGGCATAGGCCACGGTCTTGCCGGTACCCGTCCCGGCCTCGACGGCCACTACCGCAGGATCGCCCGAACGACGGCCCTCTTCATCGGTGTCAATGTCCCCCAGCACCTTGGCGACTTCAGCGATCATCAATCGCTGGCCATAGCGTGGCTTGAGGCTCTTGGCTTCGAGGAAACGCGAGTAAGCGCCCTGGATCTGGGTTTTGAGTTCGGTACTGATCATTGGCTTCGGTTCGGGGGCACGGCTAAAAAGGCTGGATAAATTTTCAGTAGTTCTGAGTGGGCGCTATCATAGCGCGCTAAATCCATCCGCGCAGAACGGAGTGTCCGATGACCGCTTTTTCTACTGTCTATACATTGCATCTGCTGGCTGCCCTGGTGTGGGTTGGCGGGATGTTTTTCGCCTGGATGGTGTTGCGCCCAGCAGTCATTGCAGCACTTGAAGGCCCTTCTCGCCTGAAAGTGTGGGTCCAGGTGTTTCCGCGCTTCTTCGCCTGGGTCTGGGCTGCGGTGGTGCTGCTGCCGATCACCGGCATCGGCATGATTCAGCTCAACTTCACCGGCTTTGAAACCGCGCCGCGTTATGTGCAGATCATGATGGGCCTGTACGTGGTCATGGTTGCGCTGTTTTTGCGTATCCAGTCATTGCAACTGCCGGAGCTGCGTCGTGCCGTGGAAGCCGAGCAGTGGGCCGAGGGCGCCGCGGCTTTGGGCCATATCCGCCGCCTGGTCGGCATCAACCTGATTATCGGTCTGGCCGTGGTCATGCTCGCCGCTGCTCGTCCGGGCCTTTGAGGTAAAACGGAACATCGCGGGGCACTGGCGGTGACACCGCGCACAGCTTGCGGGCGTTTTTCTGCCCGATCGGTCATCTTCTGCGCCTGATATCCAAGGTATTCAACATCTTGAAACAGTTTGGCATGGGCTGTGCAAACGTTTGCGATCAGCAGTACGCGCCCACGAAAAGGAGCTTCAATGCCACAGCCGCCGTTCACTCGACCCGCAACGCCCTCAAGATTTCTCATGCCTCTGCTGTTCGCCGCCGCTGCGGCGCTGCCATGCACCAGCGCGCTGGCACAGCCCGCCGCTACCGAAGACTCGGCGCAGGGCGAAGCACTCAGCCCGCCTGCCTCGCCCAAGGAAGGTAAAGGCGCGTATTTTTCAGACTGGTTCAACCAGGACCTGACGCTGATCGGCAGCAAGGACATCAGCTTCGGCCCCAAGCCTAACGATGACATCTACCTGGAGTACGAATACTTCGGCCGCAAAGGGCCGTTCGAGCTGTATGGCTATGTCGACGTACCGAAGATTCTCGGCATCGGCAATGATAATGACAAAGGCGTCTGGGACCATGGCTCGCCGCTGTTCATGGAGCACGAGCCACGCGTCTCGATCGACTACCTCGCCGGGCGCAGTCTGGCCATCGGTCCGTTCAAGGAATGGTACGTCGCCTTCGACTGGATCTATGACCACGGCAGCAATACGGCGAACCGGGCCAACACCCTGTACAGCGGCCTGGGCACTGACATCGATACCCACTCGCGGGTCAATCTGTCGGCCAACTTCTATGGCCGCTACCAGTGGGAGAACTACGGTGCCAGCAACGAATATTCGTGGGACGGCTATCGCGCCCAGCTCAAATACATCGTACCGATCAGCACGTTCGACAACGGCGCCTCACTGACCTACATCGGCTTCACCAACTTCGATTTCGGCTCGGACCTCAAAAACGATCCGGCACGCACCGGCAACTCCACGGTCGCCACCAATGTGCTGCTTTACGCCTTCACGCACCTGCGCTTCACCCTGGTTGGCCGCTACTTCCACAACGGCGGCAACTGGCAGGACGGCAGCGAGCTGAACTTCGGCGACGGCAACTTCCGCGCGCGCTCCGACGGCTGGGGCTATTACGCAGGCGTGGGTTACCAGTTCTGAACCTGATTATGACGACAGGAGTTTTCATGAAACACACAACTCGCAATACCCTCTGCGCCACGCTGGCACTGCTTAGCCCGGCTGTCTGGGCGGCTACCGCGCCGGTGGCACCGGTCACGCCCAAGGTCATGCTGGTCGCCATGTTTGCGCCCGAAGCACAGAACTGGATCGACCGGCTGCATCTGACCAAGGAGATCCAGGTGCCCGGCCTTGCCGCCGAGTACCCGGCCATCCGCTGCAATGATCAGGACGTCTGCCTGCTGGTCACCGGCATGGGTCAGACCAATGCCGCAGCATCGACTCTGGCCCTGGCCCTGTCGCCGCAATTCGACCTGCGCAAGACTTACTTCATCGTCGCGGGCATTGCCGGCATCAACCCGCACCACGGCACACTCGGCACCACGGCCTGGGCGCATTATCTGGTGGAATTCGGCACGCAGTGGGAAATCGACTCCCGCGATGTGCCCAAGGAATGGCCGACCGGTTATCTGGGCATCAACACCAAAGGTCCGAACGAGAAGCCGCCACTGGATTACAAGACCGAAGTCTTCGAGCTCAACCCCAAGCTGCAGGCCAAGGCGTTTGCCCTGTCGCACAAAGTGACCCTCAGCGAGAGCAAGGAATCAGCAGCCTGGCGCGTCAAATACCCTTATGCGCCTGCCAACCAGCCGCCGCAGGTCGCGCAGTGCGACACGCTGGCAGGCAATACCTGGTTTTCCGGCACGCGTCTGAGCGAGCGTGCGGAAGTCTGGACCAAGCTGCTGACCGACGGCAAGGGCGTGTATTGCACCACCCAGCAGGAGGATAACTCCACCTACGAGGCTCTGTTGCGAGCAAGCAAGGCCGGCAAGGTCGATGTCAATCGCCTGGCTGTCGTGCGCGCGGGTTCCGACTTCGATCGTCCGTATCCGGGTTACAGCGAGGTGGACAACCTGCTCAAGTACGCCGATCAGGGGGCCTTCGTCCCGGCGCTGGAAAACCTCTACCGCACCGGCAACCCGCTGGTGCAGGCGATTGTCGGCGACTGGAAGAATTGGGAGAAAGGCGTACCGCAATAATGTGATGTGAAGCGGCTCGCGACTGTCCGGATCATGGCCTTGCACCTGATCCGGACAGGCTCTCGCAGATTACAGACGTTGCAGGATCAACGCGCCTGCCGGTCCCGGAGCACCTGGCAGACCGGGCTCACCCTGTCTGCCAGCCTTGCCGCCTTCAGCGCGGTAGACGATACAGCCTTTTGACGCACCGCCCTTGCCTGCCTTGCCTCCTTCGCCCCCCTTGCCCGCCGCACCACCCGCGACATTCACCTTGATGCGCTCGGCCGGATAGCTCTGTGGCAGTTCAAGACGCACCTGTGCGCCCGCAGCGCCATCGTGACCATTACCGCCGCTGTCGCCGTTATAACCACGCCCGGCCTGGCCCCAGGTACAGCCCGGGTCTTCGCCCGTGCCGCCGTCCAGCCCGGCATAGCCAGGGCTGCCTGCGCCACCACGGGCGTCAATCGACAGTTCTTCGGCACTCAGGCTCTGCAGGCGCAGGGTCAGGTTGCGCCCTGGCCGTGCCGGTTTCTCGAAAGTACCCGGCGCGCCCCGCGCGGTGATCTGGCTGCCGGTGCCGAACTCACCGTGCAGCACGACCATATTGAACGCCTGCACACCAGGGACGATGGCGATTCGCGCTTCGTGCCCCAGCACCAGCTCGCCAATCTTCACATCATCGATCCCGGCCGGGATCAGCAGAGTGCCGTAGTCGGCCACTTCAAGGCGCTCGACCTGCAGAACGCTGCTGTTGCCAGGCAGACGCATCAGCGAGTGTGGCGCAACGATGATTGCCTGGGCCATGGCCAGAGGGCTGAACAGTGCCGCCAGCAGAACGAGCTTACGCATGAGTGTGCCCCCTGACCGAACGGCCGATGGATTGAACGTGAAAGATGCCGAAAAGAATGATTTTGCCCCGGTCGCGCCACGGATGCCGGCGACCGCGCAGGCTGCCGTTGAACAGAATCAGCTCCAGCAAATGAGTCAACAACAGCACCGCGCCTGCCATGTCGATCATCACGCCAAACGGGCTGGGCGCCTCAATCGCCGCGTTGACCAGCACCACCAGCCAGAAGCCCAGCATCAATATCTTTCCCAGCCCCCAAAACACCTTCATTGCCTGCCCACCCCTTGTCATGATCCATTACGAAATTGCAGTCTTCGCATGCTTTTCGTCGCCGCACAGTAGACGTGCTGTACGCCGAATATGCCAGCGGTGTGTTGAAAAAGATCCGCAATGATCTCGACGCAAGACAATGTTTGTGTTCGGCAATACTGCAATCAAGGATAGCGGACACCAAAAAGCCCTGTCACAAAGGATGCAGGGCTTTTTGCAGGACCTCTGATGTGTATCGAGCCTGTCAGGCCTCGCTGGGAGTCTTGGCCTGGACGACTGGACGTACCACCGGCACCGGGCGCTTGTACCACCAGACACCTGCCAATACTGCAGCAACGCCAACCCATTGCACGAACGTGAGCTGCTCATCGAAAAAGAAGAAACCGATCAAAATCGCCACCACCGGACGGGCCAGTGCAGAAATAGAGGCCAGTACCACATCGACGTGCCTGAGTGCATATGCCATCAGGCCATGGCCGAGAAGCTGGCTGATCAGCGCGAGCAACGCAATGACCACCCAGCCGTACACGGTGTCCGGCAGAACCTTCGGACTGGTGAGCAAAGCGATGGGCAGTAACAGCACTGCACAGGTAAAGCTGTTCCAGATAATAATCTTGCGAGACGTGAAGCAGTCGCGCAACGACTTGATCATGATCAGGTAGATCGCATAGAAAAGCGCCGAGTTGAGGGCCAGCAGGTCGCCGGTCACGCTCTGACTGGAAAATGCCACGCTGGCACTGCCGTCAAACACCAGCAGACACGCCCCGCCGATACTCAGGGCCAGCGCCAACACTTGATAGACGCCGATTTTTTCCTTCATGAACAGATAGGACAGCAGCGCCACGAACACCGGGGACAGGTTCATCAGGACCGACGTGTTGGCCATGCTGGTCAGCTTGACCGCCCAGTGATTGGACAGCAGATCCACACACGACACCACGCCCGACAGCACCAGCAACCAGAGCATCGCCCGCCGGCTGCGCGCCGTACCGATGGTCCCGGTCTCAGTGTTTTTACCTGCTGGCCAGGCAGCCAGCGCAGAGGCCATACCGCCCGCCATGAACATTCGCAGCATCAGGGTAGACGTGGCATCCACTTCACTGAGTTTGACGAACGCAATGGCGGAGGCCACACCGATGGTACTTATGATCAGTGCCAGAACGGGCAGAAACGCCTTATTACCCACCTTCATGACGGTCCCTCGAAGTTATAGGAGTTGAGTGGCGCAATGAATGCCGCCGAACTGCTTTTGATGCTCTGTACAGGCGATCAGATGAACATGACAGTCATGCTCAGCCAACTGATCAAGCAGGCGCACCGGTGCGTTCTGATCGATCCAGACATGGTTGCCCAATGACAATGCATTTGCGCACCATGCAGCCATCATTTCTTCGTCCAGCGGTATCAGCCCGATACCCGCGACCTGTGCTGCCTGGCGAAGCGTCAGGTCCTTGTCAGTCAGTTGCCAGCCCGATGACACGCGCCGATAAACGTTGACCAGGGATCGGTCGGCTGCGTCCGCTCTTTTCGCGTCGACCAGCAGGGCGTCGCGCAGCAGGCAGGCGTAGTGATCCAGGTGAAACTGTTCCGGATTGCGCCATACGTCCTGCACCGCCAGCACAACTTCACCCTTGAGCAGGTTTGAAGCCAGCAAGAACTCCAGCACCGGGAGCTCGGTACGAAAGCCGGTGTTGATCACGGATACGCGTTCATTTTCCAGATAGTCGCCGCCCTCGAGCACCTGATCGAGTTCGACGGGAACGTGACCATGTGCAGCGACCACCTGCTTCACCACATCAACCTCACGCGCCCTGTCCTGACGCTTCAGACGCCCGAAAACCGGCTGTCCACCTACGTTCATGAAGTGGTCACGCGGAAACAGAAGTCCGTACAGCGGTTGAATCCGGTAGCTCTCGTAGGTAGCGTCCGGACTGATCCGGCCCAACTCGTCATCGTCATGCAGCCGCAGCTCAGGCTGGTTGATGATGATCTCGGCCAACTCCTGCCGACTGCAGCGGAACAATTGCTGGTGAGCAAGCTGCTGGCGCCCGTGTTCGACGTTGTCGGCAAAGCGCAATGCATGCCTTGCCAACCGCCGCATATCCTCGATGGCGACATGCGGACCGTCCTCGCTGAACAGCGCATCGGACAGGAAGACGGTCGGGAAACCCGCTGCATTGAACGAACTGGCCATAGCCATGACATCGGCATCTGCCTGCCGAAGCGAATACGGCTGCTGCGATTCCATGAATACCGACATGGAAACAGGCTGCACGACAGAGGGAAGCTGCAGGAGCACTTTCATCCAGGGTTCCAGAAATCAGGTTGCGCGGATCGACGTCTGCAAAATATTCATGCACTGCACAATGGCCTGCTCTATCGCAGCCTGGCTGTCGGCGGCGAAGTGCAGTCTGGCGGGGATATCCTCGTAGCTGAACGCACTTGAATCGCCCTGAGACTGCACGCTGCTATAGGTCAGCAGCGGATGGGAGAGCTCCATCTGCGGATCGAAGGTGAACCCGCCGGGGAACGGATTGGGCATCATCAGAAAACCGGTGATTCGGGTGTCTAGCGGAGCGATGGCCACTTCGAGCGCGGCGCGGGTCCAGAGCTCATATAGGTCGATCCCCTCGCTGCGCAACGCGACAAACGGAATCTCGCCGCCACCGACGCGACCGCCGATCTCCAGAAACACCAGCTCGCCACGACGCTCGATGATTTCCAGGTGAATGGCCTGGTTGTGCAGGTTGAGACGCAGGCAGACTTCTTCGGTGAACGCGCGAACCCGCGCGATGAATGCCCGGTCATCGACTGTGACCGAGCCGAGCGGCAGGCCGTTGCGAAAGTCCAGGCAGGTGTTCAGGTACTTGGACACCTTGAAGTACGGCATGCTGTCGGCCGCCAGTATCGCGTCGACATGATAAATATCGCCTTCTATATATTCTTCGACTTCGTAGCCATTGAAATCCGGCAGGTCGGGTATGTCTTCCAGGCGTTCGATCTTCACCACGCCGTCCGAGGCGGCGCCAACCTGGGGTTTCAGGATGACCGGAAAGCCGTGCTCGCGACAGAAGGCTTCGACGCCGCTGCGCGACGCTACATTCCGGTACTGAGGATAACGAACCGAAGAACCGGTCAAGGCTTCCTTCATGCTCGCCTTGTTACGGCACAGCAGGTTATCGGCGACCTTGGCACCAGGTATGTTGAATTCGGTACGCACCAGCGCAGCGGCATCCAGATCGTATTCCGAAAAGGCGATCACGAAATCGACGGGCTGACGACGATGAATGGCCCGCGCTTCCTGAAGTATCAGATCGGCGTCCAGTACGCTGACTTCGACCACATTGGCGCTGACCTGCGGATCAATAAGTCGCGAGTGCCCTGCCAGCGATATGTAGGAGACATCGACCTGCGAGTGATCGATGTAGTTGCGGTAGTCCGAAAGCTCGTCGTCATAGCGGTTGATGATCAGGACATGCTTCATACGATTCCAACCTCTGTGTGTACCCGCCCGACGAGGCTTCTTAAAAGCGCCTCGTCGGCGCCGCCGAACATGACGTAGCCAATTCTTGAGGTCCAGTCCTGATCGGAGCCCAGAGCATCTCCGGACCGGTAATACACCTGATGCGAGAGGTAATACGGACTGTCGAAAATGTCGGAGAGCCCCTGCAGTTCGGTAAATTCGCTCTTGTCGCCTCGGGGGATGAAGGCGATGGCACTGACGCCGTTCGCACATGGCACAGTGCGACTGTCGATGTCCAGGTACTCACACAGCGTCTCTTTGGCCAGGTCAATGCCGCTGGCACGCCTGATCAACTCGACGATATTGTCGCCTGGAAGGCGGGCCGCCAGTTCAACCGCCACCGGCTGGCCTTGTGGCGTTACACGCAACTCCAGATGGAACGGCCCGACGTTGAGCTTTATGGCCTCAAGCACCGCCAGCGAGTATTCGGTCAGCACCTTGCGAAACCCTTCGTCATAGCCCTGGCCCACAATGTGACCGACTTCGACGAAATACGGCTCCGAGCCGAGCAGTTTTTCCGTGATGGACGCAAGGGTGACGCTGCCATCGCTGCGCACGATGCCTTCGACACTGTATTCCGTGCCGGGAATGTACGCTTCGACAATCAGCCGGCCACTGGCAGTAAAGCCGATGTCGTCGGGCAATGATTGACGGAATGTCTCCACCGCTTCGATCAACTCTTCATGGCTGTAGAGCTTGCGCACACCGATGCTGCCCGCCATATCGATCGGCTTGACCACCGCCGGAAAGCTGAAGCCCTCCGGCACCGATACCGGGGCGTGGGCATCCAGAAGGAAAAAGCCGATAGTGCTCAGCCCCGCGTCAGTCAGCCGACTGCGGAAATTGAATTTGTTGCGCACTTTCTGTACTGCACTGTCGTGCAGATGCGTTGTGCCTGACGCAGCCCCCAGGCGCGCGGCCATGGGCACGGCGTACTCCACACCGGGAAGAACGGCGCGGATGTTTCCCAACTCATTGATTTTCTCTAGCTGTGCATCGAAATCACCGGTGTCGATTTTGATGACCTGACGCACCTTGGCCCGCAACTCAGCGTTGAGCTCCTGCTCGCCACCGTCACAGGAAAACACATAGACATCGACGCCCAGTTGCTGCGCCGCATTGATATAGTTAATGCCGGATGAAACAGGATCAATGACAACGATGGACATGGCTCAGTCTCCGACTATCCAAAACTTTCAAGTTCACACAAGGGAAGGTTCTTTAACTTGCCGATCACCCCATCCGACCCGACGCCGATGGTGAGCGTGTCGTGCATCAAGTGTTCGCCAATGGCGAAGTCAGGGTGGGTCCATTCGGAAAATGGAAAGTTGGTGACCTGAACGTCGCATTCAACCGTCTTGCGGAAGACCTCTATACACCCCGCGTGATAATCGCTTAGGCCTGCACGATTGAC
Organism: Plantibacter cousiniae (nom. nud.); assembly: GCF_977070315.1. Taxonomy (NCBI): domain Bacteria; kingdom Bacillati; phylum Actinomycetota; class Actinomycetes; order Micrococcales; family Microbacteriaceae; genus Plantibacter; species Plantibacter cousiniae (nom. nud.). Next base: position 193,961 of record NZ_CDRVEU010000003.1, read on the forward strand.
GGCGTAAATGGCAACTTCACTAATACCGTACTTCGTCACCAGTTCCTGTGCACGGCTCAGTGCCGCCCCCATTCCACTTCCACCGCTCACGACATTCAAACGACTCAGGGACTGTTCATAGACCGGCAAGGCAGGACTTGCAATTGAATACTCCAACGGTTCGCCAATTGGCCACTTCACCAACAAGCCCGAGAACAGGCCACCCTCACGCAACTTCACATGGCAGGTCAGGCTGTCGTAATCCTTGCCACCCAAGGTGACCACGGAATAACTTCGTACCGCTGAACCCTCGGGGTATTTCAAGCTGATGACCGACTTGGCGTTATAAAAAACCTTTTTGACCTCAAGCACGACTTCCATGATTTGCCCGGACAGAATCCGTTTGCTTTTCAGCCTGGCCTTATGAAAAGTGCTGATCGCAACGCGGATATCAATATCCGTTTCAGCACGACTGACGCATGGCAAAAAGGCTTCATTCAAGGCAACGACTTTTCCCTGTTCCAGAACGCGACCCGAAACAAGTGTGCACTTGCACACTCTGCACACCCCTTTGAGACACCCCCTTACCAACGCTTCATGAGGAAGGGCATCGGTAAGGGGGTGCTGACTCTCGGCGGTGTAAGTCTGGTCTCCAATACGAACACTGTAGATTGCCATTACACCGACCTTGAGTAAGGTGTATTAAAGCGTTGCTGCACGCAGGGCCTGGAAGTACTCACCGACCATCGGCACGAATGCCTTGATATGAACGACAGCCTTTTGCAGATCCTTCTCGTCCTTGATAACCGACGCCAGCATGTTGTTCATCATGCCGCTGTGGTCCTCGGCTTCGTCGAAAGCCACGTGCGAAGCCGCTCCGCTGACCGCTGGCTGGCCCATGCTGGCGCTGGCCTTCTGAGTGATGAACGAGCTGTACTTGTCGCCGTAGTATTCAAGGAACCAGTCCCAGGTGATCGAGGACAATGGCCCGAACTTGCTGACGCAGAAGTTCAGGTAACCCATGAGTTTCCAGGTTTCCGGAAAGGCGAACTGCGCCTGAATATCGGAAGGGGAATAGCCGTACGTAGCGAGGTCCTGACCGAACATTTCGTCGTGGCCGAACTCATCATACAAATAGTAGGACAATTGTTTGGCCGCGGAAATGTTATCGACCGCCGCAACCTGTACAGCCCGTGCGTCCAGTTCGTTGTTCATGTGAATGCGGATCACGCACTCCAGGATATGACGCTTGTAATAAGACTCATTGAACCAGTCGCCTTTATGGAACTCGCCCATGACAGTGTCTTTTTTGAATTCTGCTTCCAGGCAGGCGTCAACGGTGCTTTCAAGCGTCTTTAGCATCTCAGCGGTGGATATCATCGTTTGCTTCTCTCCATGTTAATCATTAATGGCTTAATGACATTTAATGTTCAGCGCCATGCTGAACCGTGTTATCCGTATCACAACAAAACAAATGACCGACGGCCTGAACCGAGAGCAAAAGCTGATCGAGTGGTCAAACAGCGATTGCGTAAAACAAAAAATGACGTCAAACAGGCGCCCCTGCCTATTACCAGATGCGGCAGCTGAACAACCAGCGCTTTTTTAATAGCTGTACCGGCACGCACCCGGATGACCCGGGCAATATCATTGCTTTGCGTATCCAAGGCGCACAGAAAAGCGGTTCATCATAATGAACGCCGCACGCCTAATAGCCCGTGGTCAGAATATTCTGCATGCCCGCCGGACACACAGTAAGTGCCACGCCTTTATCAAGGCATCGCAGAAAATACAATTGAGTTACATTGAAGGTGTTCAGGCGTCGCGTCCATGCAGTCACTCTTGGGATCCAATTTGTGCCGGGGATCCTAATACCTCTTAAAACAGCTTGCAAGTAACTTTATAATCTAAGTATCTGCCAAATGGCTTAATGAACCAGTCGCTGTACCTGAAGGCCCGTGAACGACGCTTTCCAGACCTCGCCGGGCAGGCTAGTCTTGTCAGCCAACCAGAGGACTTTCAATGACCGTCGGCTACTCGAACCGTACGCCCCAACAAGCGCTGGCTGCCTTGCTCGATCGCTATGCGCCGCAGCGCCTGCTGTTGATCGGCGCTCAGGCGTTCCCGGCGTTGCAGGCCTTTCAGGAGGCCCATCCCAAGACTGAGGTCGCGCTGGCCGAACCCGGTGCGCTGCCTGCCCATCTGGCTGCGCAACGTTTCGATCTGGCGCTGGTGGTCGATTGCCTTGAGCACATCCCCAAGCGTACCGGCCTGGAACTGTTGGGTGGCATCCGCAACCTCAACGCCAGCCGCATCGCGGTGCTCGCCGATTTGCAGGCCTGCGGCTGGCAGGAGACGGATTTTTTCTCGCTGGCGCTGCAGTCCAGCGAACGCTTCGCTCGCAACGAGCAGGTACTGAACCTGTTTACGTACGACTTGCGTGAGTACAAACAGGTGCCCGACTGGCTGAACGCGAAGTACTGGGCCAACCCGGAGAATTTTGGAAAGTATTGGTGGTGACCTATGAGTAGTGCCATTTGCCCTTGCGGCAGCGGCGATCTGTTGCTGGCCTGCTGCGGTCGCTATCACGCAGGTCAGCCTGCACCCGGCGCGGAAAAGCTGATGCGCTCGCGTTATAGCGCCTATGTGTTGGGGCTGACCGACTATCTGGTACAGACCACTCTGCCGGTGCAGCAAGACGGGCTGGACCGTGAGGCTATCGCGCAGTGGAGTGCGCAGAGCACTTGGCTGGGGCTGGAGGTGGAAAGCTCGGAGGTGTTCGGCGGCAAGCCGGAGCATGCGTTCGTGACCTTTACCGCTCGCTGGCATGATGGCAATGGTGAGCACAGTCATAAGGAGCGTTCGTCGTTCGTGCAGAATCAGGGCCGCTGGTATTTTATCGACTCTACCGTGCCGTTGAGAGCTGGGCGTAATGATGCGTGTCCGTGTGGCAGTGAGCAGAAGTTCAAGAAGTGCTGCTCGGCTTATGTGGACTGAGTTGCGTCTCTTTGCTTGAGCGTCGAGAACTCTGCGGTTGACCATCGTTCCCACGCTCCGCGTGGGAATGCAGTTCGTGACGCTCTGCGTCACACAGCGGTCTGCCTTATCAGGTGGATTGGGCTCACCTTAAAACTCCAATTGCGCCGAGAACGCGACGGTGCGTGGGTCGCCCAGGTAGCTGCTGTTGAGCCAGTATTCCTTGTTGGTCAGGTTGCTGACATTGACGCGCAGGGTCAGGTCGTTTTCTGAGAGGCGCAGGCGGTAGCGGGCTCCGGCGTCGAAGGTGGTGAAGGACGGCAGGTCGTTTTCGTTGCTTTGATCGGTGTATTGTTTGCCGGTGTAGAACGCCCCACCAGTCATGGCCAAGCCTGGTACCGGGTTGATGTCGTATTCGGCATAGACCTTGGCCAGTTGTTTGGCGACGTTGGTCGGCACGTTGCCTTCATCTGCGGCGACGCCGGTTTTCTTGATTTTCGGGTCCAGTAAGGTGAAGCCGCCAACCACAGTCAGTTCCGGAATGACCTTGCCGGTGACGCTGAATTCCAGGCCGTTGTTTTCCTGACGTCCGTCAACCACGTAAATGTTGCCACCGGTGGTGTAGCCGTTGGGCTTTTCGATGTTGAACAGCGCCAGGGTCAGCAGGGTTTCGCCCAGCGTCGCCTTGGCACCAATTTCGTATTGCTCGCTGATTTCAGGCGCAAACGCCTGGCCGGCATTGAGCGTACCGCTAGGCGCGACGCCACCCGATTGCAGGCCTTCTATATACGTCGCATAGGTGGTCAGCCACGGCAGTGGTTTATAGACCAGCGAGATATTTGGCGAGGTCTTGCTTTCATTGTATTTCGTCTCGGTTTCCGCCGAGCCGAACGCCTTGGCATAGACGAACTCGTTGGCGTAGGTTTTGATCTGCGTGTTGGTCACACCCAGGATCGTTGACCATTGTTCGTTGAAGGTGATGACGTCACCGATCAGGACATTGTTGCTTTCCGAACTGTTGGCCAGGCGCTGGTCGCCATGCCCGATCGAGTACGACGGTTTACCGACCTGAGGCATCTGGTCCAGCGGTATTGTGCCCACCGGCGAGGTGTATTGCGGGCCTGGCTGATCGGGCGTGTACGGGATGTGATCCTCGTACTGTTTCTGGCGCGAGGTATTGCCCTGATAGCCCACGGTGACCTTGTGACCGATGAAACCGGTATCGAACGTCGCATCGAGAAACAACGAGCCGGTCTTTTCTTCGGTTTCAATCGGGGCGAAGGCATACAGCGGCTGCGAGTAAAGGCCCGCGCTGTAGACAGTCGGCCCGGTGTAGGTGTTCTCCGAGGTGTACTGCTGGGCAGCGAAGGCTGCGCGCAAGGTGAACGTGTCGTTCAAGCGCCATTTGGCGCGAACACCGGCCTTGTCGGACTCGTAATCGGAAAACGACCACTTCTGGCTGTAGAGCTTGTCGTTGTCCAGTGATGCCGCGCTGGGACGCAGGGACTGGTCACCGAAATACCAGTAGCTGGTCAGGCCGCGAATCTCGGTCTTCTTGTGCGAGGCGTCGAACTGCACCAGCAGATCGTCGGACACGTTCCAGTCCAGCGCCAGGGAAATCATCTCGCGACGCCGCTTGTTCAGATCGACGGCCGTTTCGCCATCCTGGGTCAGCACATTGAGGCGATAGGCGAATTTGCCCTCGCTGTCGATCGGCCCGCCGAAGTCACCGTGCAGGTAGTAATTCTCACCCCCGGCATTGCCCAGGGTGACGCTGTTGTAGCGTTGATAGGTCGGGCGCTTGAGCACGTAATTGACCAGCCCGCCCGGCGAGGCCGGACCATACAGAAAGCCGGTCAGCCCGGTAATGACTTCCAGCTGTTCCATCTCTTCCATGTAGTTGCTGCCGTCGGCACCGTTGGTGAAACGCAGGCCATCATTGGCGATGTTCAGGCTGCCCGCGCTGCTGAAACCACGAATGTTGACGGCACTGGCGTAGCCGGCGCTGGTCGGCGAGTACATCTGGGTGAACGGGTTGTGCTTGATGACATCGTCCAGCGAGGTGGCCTGGATGTTTTTCAGCAATGCCTGAGGCGTGACGCTGATGGAATAAGGCGTGTCCTGCAGCCTCATGCCACCCAGCGCGCCGACGCTGCTGACGGTCTCGCTGCGATAACCCGCTGCTTCCGAACCTTCGAGGGGCGTGCTATTGGCGTTGATGTTGACGTCCGACAGGTTCAAGGCGTTCTGTTCCATGACCATCAGCGTGTAGGTGCCAGCGCTGCTCTGCACCAGTTGCAGACCGCTGCCACGCAGGGCCTCGCGCAAGGCCGTCGCCGCATCGAAATTGCCTTTCACCGCTGAGCTGGTTTTGCCGGCGACCAACGCCGGATCAAGACTCAGTGCCAGACCACCCTGGCTGGAGATCCGATTCAGCGTGGTCGCCATCGGGCCTGCGGGCAGATCATAGGCAACCACGCTGGCCTGCTGCGCCGCCATCGACAGCGGGCTGGTCAGAGGCGTGCACAGGGCGATCGCCACGGCCAACAGACTGGGACGCAGAAGGGTGTCTAACGAACGGGACATCGGGCAACTCCTGATGGAATACTTCTCAATGCCTGTTAGCCGGACGAACGCTCGAAAGTAACAGGGCTGATTGAAAATAATTCCGTTTCAGGATTCAGCGGGCTCGCAGCATCACTCCGGGATGATCTTCAGATGCGACGTATCGGGCGCCTCCTGCGACTCGGGCTTTTCCACCTGTCCCATGTCGCTGCCCACCGGGGCCAGGCTCAAACGCGAGAGATCCAGCAGCGGCGCAACAGGCTGAGGCTTGCCGGGCAGCAACTCGACGCCCGCTTCTGCAACCGAGTAGTCCGGCGCATCGACGTCCACGAAAGCCGCCATGTAAGCGTCGCGCGGTTTGATCTGCAAACGCCCCGGACTGACCGAGGTCTTGCGCAACCAGGTCGGTGCGTCGGGCGGCGGCGCCAGTTCGACTTCTTCCATGGGCGGTGGCGTATTCATTTCCAGCACACGCACCAGAGCACCTGCGCGCTCCAGGGTGGCACGGTATTTTTCTGCGGTTGCGGCGTCGAGATTGTTTTTCAGAACCAGTCGGCGCCCCGAGAACAGGAGGTCCAGACGTTCAGCATCCGCATTGAACAGCTTGCCAAGGTTAGCCCTTACCTTCTCGGGTTGTGCTCCGGCGACGAGTTCAGCGCTGAAGACAATTTCGTAGAGATTCATGGAAGAAGACACCGATATGCACGTCAGTAAAAGTATGGCGTAGCGTGATACAGCGCAATAAGCGCGTTGCCGTTGAACGTCGAGTTGGTAGACTCAGGCGTCAAAGGGAGCACATCCATGTTTTTTCAGGCGCACATTACAAGAATCATAAGCCTTGCGTTGATCCTGTTCGGGCTCGGCGGATGCTCACTCCTGAGTTTTGACCGCACTCAGGAACCGGAAGTGCATTTGCTGAAGGTCCAGGTGGTCAAGGCAAGGCTGACACAGCAGGATTTCAAGCTGTACTTCGAAGTTGAAAACCCCAACGAAGACAGCTTGCTGGTGCGTGGCCTGAAGTACAAGATCACCCTCAATGACGTGGTCCTCGTCGATGACACGTTCAGCGACTGGTTTGTCGTCGACGGTAATAGCCGCAAAACCTTTGTGGTGCCGATTCGCACCAACCTCTGGCGCTACGCACGGTACATCGCTCAACTGCTGAAAAAGCCTGATGAGCCGATCCATTATCGGCTGGACGGCAAGCTCAAGACCGGCATCGTATTCAGGCACAACGTCCGCATCGGCACATCAGGCGATGTGCTGCCGCACGACCTGATCCAGCGCCGATGATCATTCCGGCTATCCGCCCAGCTTGCCCTTGATCAGTTCCAGAAGAAACTTCCAGATGTCCGCGGCCCACAATGCCCGATTGACGGCACTGATCAGCGCACCGCCGAACGATCCCAGCAGAAACCCCACGCCCGTGGTGTTGCGCGGGTCTGCCACGCCAAGGTAATCACTGGCAATGCCGGTGAGAAACACAGCACAAGCCACACCGGTCACCAGAAAAACCAGCCAGGCACGCCAGTCAAGCAGACCTGCCTTATGCCACCAGCCAGAAATGATCGCACCCACCAGACCGGCTACCAGCCATTCGCCTCGGTCTGCCAAACCATTCAAGATATCCATCGCTTCTGACTCCGTTCAAGAAATACAGCCGTTCACGAACACAGAAAAATTCAGACACTGGGGGACCTGCCGGGAATTGCTGCGGCGTCGGCACCGTTCAAAAATCATAAAATTAAGCATGCTTAAAAAAACAGGCAAACATATGCCGTCAACCCACCGCGCTACCGGGCGAGGATCAGAGGCTTGAGGTCAATTATCGATGTAGCGCTGCCAGCCGATCCTTATCGAACCGTCTGGCTGACGGTCAATCTCGATGCCTTCGGTCTCTTCGATTTCCTGCAGCACCACGTTCCAGCTGTCCAAGGGCTCATCATCACGACGGACGACGATGACCCACTGGGTCTTTTGAACATTCGGCGCGGAGACCAGCCGTTGAATGCGCTTGCCGATCTGTTCGTAGGAAGACCTGCCTGTCGATCCATTATTACTGCCAGCCATGATAGCCTCCGAGGCATAACTGTATATAAATACAGTATTCCAGCTGCATGAACCTCGCAAGCATTTCGTAGGACGTGTCCTGCCGAGCATCTTGGACAAAAATGCCCGCACGCCCTGCCACGCAAGGCTTACAGCCTGCCAGTCATCCTCACGGCCACGCCGATAATGCGACAGTCGGCACCGCACTCGATCATTTTGTACGCCGGGTTCAAGGGCTTCAGGTAGCGTGTGCCACCATCCTCGACCAACTTCTTGAACGTCGCCTCGTTGCTGGCGGGCAGCTTGGCGATGACCAGCCTGCCAGGCTGCACGTCGGCCTCCGTGTCCACCAGAATAAGCATCCCTTCCGGCACGCTGACGCCGGTGGGTGCGGTCATCGAATCGCCCTTGACCTCCAGCCAGAACGCCGGCCCCTTGGAGTCGTAGTCGGAGATTTCATAGCGGTCGGAAAAACCGTCGGGGTAAGGCTGAACCGCCTCTTCCCACGAGCCTGCCGAGACCCAGCTGATCACCGGATAACGGAAGGACATTTTCGGCTGATCGATCAGCGCAACGTTGGCGTCGAAGGCAGGCGCCTTTTCCGGCCCCTCGCCAATCGCCAGCCACTCGGCACGAAAGCCCGTGGCACGAGCCAGTGCGTAAAGGTTTTCCGGCCTCAGGCTCTTGCTTTCTCCGCTGATCCACTGGGTGACGGCAGAGTTGGCCACGCCGCAAAGGGCGGCAATCTCACCTTTCTTCAGGCCACTGGCGGCGATTGCCCTGGCGATGCGTTCCTGTCGGGTCATGGAGTCGGCTCTGCACATGGAATAAAGAACGCTGAAAAACGCTCGACTAAAACTAAGCATACTTAAAAATCGATGCTATGCGAATCCTGATATGGCGATACTGCTTTGCCATGATTTGCGGGATAATGCGCGCCAGTATTAATTGCGGAGTAAAACCGATGAACCAGCAAGCCCATGTGCATGGCCCCGATTGCGACCATGATCACGATCACCACGACCACCAGCACGGCCATGTACACGGTCCGAACTGCGGTCACGCCCATCAGGAGCCAGTGCGCAATACCCTCAAGGATGTCGGTCGTAACGATCCCTGCCCATGCGGCAGCGACAAGAAATTCAAGAAATGCCACGGCGCGTAAGGCGCGGAGCATTCTGACGACGGCCTGCATTGCAGGCCGTTTTCATTTGAGTGTGCTGCATGCCTTCAGTTAGGGACCTAAGGCATGTAGCCACTGGCTGCCATGTAGCGCAGAGCGTTGCGAACTAAAGGCGTCTGGTCAGCCTCTGCAAAATCCTGAAATAAACTAGTCCGTGCCGCTTGCGTGCGGCTTGCCTGCTCTCTAACGTAGCGGCTTTTGTACGTTACCCCTCCAGGAGCTTGCCCATGGCCTCGCCAGCCCTTCGTCATTTTCTACCCCCATTCGGCGCTGCCGCCGCTGCGGCGAGCTTCCTGAGCCTTGCCGGGTGCCAGTTGGGCGGCGGCGATCCCGAGACCGTGCTGCCTGTTTCCGGGACGTTCCCGCTCAAAGGGCTGGCGCAGAACGTTTCGGTGCGCCGCAACGCGATGGGTATGCCGCTGATAGAAAGCAGCAGCTACCACGATGCGCTGTTCACGCTCGGCTACGTCCATGCCGGTGATCGAATCGGTCAGATGCTCGGCATGCGCCTGCTGGCGCAGGGCCGTTTGTCGGAAATGGCCGGCGCAGATGCGCTGGACGTCGACCGCCTGATGCGCTCGGTCAACCTCAAGCAGAATGCCAGCGACCTGTACAACGCCGCATCGCCACGCTTGAAACGCTTCTTCGATGTCTATGCGCGCGGCGTGAACGCCTACCTGTTCCGTTATCGCGACAAGCTGCCTGCCGATATCGCCAGTTCGGGCTATAAGCCGGAATACTGGAAGCCGGAAGACTCGGCGCTGATCTTCAGCCTGCTCAACTTCAGCCTGTCGGTCAACCTGCAGGAAGAGCTGTCGGCGCTGGTTCTGGCGCAGAAAGTCAGCGCGGACAAGCTCGCCTGGCTACTGCCGACCTACCCTGACGAAGAATTGCCATTTGCCGAAGCCGACAAGCTCAAGGGCCTGAACCTGAACAATCAGGTCACCGGCCTGAGCGATCTGAACAGGATCGCTCTGCAGCTCTCGGACCTGAACATGCTCGGTGTCGCGGCCTCCAGCAACTGGGCCATCGCGCCACAACGCAGCCGAAACGGCAAGAGCCTGCTGGCCAGTGACATGCAGCTGCCTGCCGGGCTCAATTCTGCCTGGAGCTTCGTGCAGATCCGCGCACCAAAATACCAGGTGTCCGGTGTCACCATCGCCGGTATGCCGCTGGTGCTCAGCGGTTTCAACGGCAAACTGGCGTGGAGCATGAGCAACGTCAAGGGCGACAACCAGGACCTGTTTCTGGAGAAGATCAAGCGCGAAGGCAACCGCGTCTCCTATATGGCTGACGGCAAATGGCTGCCAGCGGCGGCTCATCAGGAAACCTTTCTGGTCAAGGGCGGCAGCCCGCTGCGTGAAACCGTGTACGAAACCCGCCACGGCGCGCTGCTCAACGCCTCTGCAACCCCGCCCGGCAACGGTTTGAGCCTGGCGCTGCAGGTTCCGAACTTCAAGGACGACAAGAGCCTGGATGCGTTCTTCGACCTGTCCCGTGCGCCTAACGTCGAGAAAGCCTTCGATACCAGCCGCGAGATCCGGGCGATCACCCTGAACATGATCTTTGCCGACGCCTCGAACATTGGCTGGCAGGTCACCGGCCGCTTCCCGAACCGCCGTGAAGGCCAGGGCCTGCTGCCTTCGCCGGGTTGGGATGGCAAGTACGATTGGGACGGCTTCGCCGACTCGATGCTCCACCCCTATGATCAGGACCCGCGCCAGGGCTGGCTTGCAGCGGCCAACCAGCGCACGATTCCGAAAGGCTACGGCATGCAGCTCTCCAACTCGTGGGGCTACCCGGAGCGCGCCGAGCGGATTGCCGAACTCGCCAACGGCGGCAAGCAGGACCTGCGCAGCACCATCGCCATGCAATACGACCAGACCACGACGTTCGCCGCCAAGCTCAAGACCATGTTCCAGGCGCCGGGCATGAGCAAGCCGCTCAAACAGGCCATTGATGCTCTGCCCGAAGCTGAGCGCAACAAGGCCCGCGAAGCGCTCACGCGCCTGATGGCGTTCGATGGCAAGCTCAGTGCGACTTCGGCTGATGCGGCGCTGTACGAGCTGTTTCTGCAGGAAAGTGCCAAGCAGATTTTCCTTGATGAGTTGGGCCCGGAAACCAGCCCTGCCTGGCAGGCACTGGTGGCCAACGCCAGTTCATCCTACTCGCCACAGGCCGACCACTTGCTGGGTCGCGATGACAGTCCGTTTTGGGATGACGTCAAAACCGCGCAGAAGGAAGATAAACCGACCATCCTTGCGCGCAGTCTGGCGGCCGCCATCACCAGCGGCGACAGCCTGTTGGGCAGCGATCACAAGGCCTGGCAATGGGGCAAACTGCACCGCGACAACTGGGCCTCGACCAGCCCGCTGGCCAAACAGTTGGGTGGCGGCGAGTTCAACCGTGGCGCCACACCAGCGGGGGGTGATCACACGACGCTGAACGTGTCCGGCGTCGAGTGGGGCAAGGGCTTCGACGCCCGCATGGCACCCGGTCTGCGTATGATTGTCGACTTCAGCCTGGTCGAACCGATGACCGGACTGATCAGCACCGGCCAATCCGGCAACCCGGCCAGCCCGTATTACGCCAACAGCATCGAGCCGTGGCAGAAAGGCCAGTACCAGTCGATTCCGGTGCAACAACAGAACTACGAAAAGGGCTACGGCAAACAGCGCCTGACGCTGACGCCGGGCAAGTAAGCGCCGAAAGGGAGCATGGGCACGAGGGTGTTCTCCAGGACACCTATCGTTCCCACGCTCCAGCGTGGTAATGCCTTTCGTGACGCTCTGCGTCACACAGCGGTTCTGTGGTGTCAGGTGGATTTAGGCTCGACTCAAGTCACCTTTTCGCCCCTCGGCGAGTTACTTTGATGAGGCCAAAGTAACCAACGCCTTTCGCTCCGGTTTCCGGCCCGACTTCGTCGGGTTCCTTCGCCCTGTCACTTACGTCGCACTCGGCGTCGTCTGTGCCATCGCGACAAAAAAGCGCTTTTATGCACGATAGTGTTCTTTTGGACATTTATCGCACCTCACGCTTCGCAGCCCTCACGCAAACTCCCCGAACTTCCAGATCCTTACCGGCTCATAGCTAACAAGCCCATCCATACGGTTGCCCCATGGATCTTGTCGTTGCACGCCCCGAAGGTTTGTACTGCCCACCCGGTGATTTCTACATCGATCCATGGCGTCCTGTCGAACGGGCAGTCATCACCCACGCGCATGGTGACCATGCCCGTACCGGCAACGAGCATTACCTGTCGGCGGCCAGTGGCGAGGGCATTCTGCGTTCGCGCCTCGGGCAGGACATTAATCTGCAGACCCTGGAATACGGCGAAACCATCACCCATCACGGCGTGAAACTCAGCCTGCATCCGGCCGGGCATGTGTTGGGGTCGGCGCAAGTGCGACTGGAGTACCAAGGCGAGGTCTGGGTTGCTTCCGGCGATTACAAAGTCGAGCCGGACGGCACGTGTGCGGCCTTCGAACCGGTGCGCTGTCATACCTTTATCACCGAATCGACCTTCGGCCTGCCGATCTATCGCTGGGCACCGCAGGCGCAGATCTTCGAAGGCATCAACCAGTGGTGGCGTGCCAATGCAGCCCAGGGCAAGGCCAGCGTGTTGTTCGCCTATTCGTTCGGCAAGGCCCAGCGCATTCTGCATGGCATCGACGCGCAGATCGGGCCGATTCTGGTCCACGGCGCCGTTGAACCGCTGAACCGTGTGTATCGCGAGGGCGGCATCTACATCCCCGAAACCCAATACGCCGGCGATTTCAAAAAGACCGATCCCGCACTGCGCCAGGCGTTGATTCTCGCCCCGCCTTCGGCAGGCGGCAGCAGCTGGATGAAGCGCTTTGGGGAATACAGCGATGCGTTTGCCAGCGGCTGGATGATGCTGCGCGGTACACGACGCCGGCGCGGTGTGGATCGTGGTTTTGTGCTGTCCGATCACGCCGACTGGCCGGGCCTGCTATGGGCTGTCGAACAGACCGGCGCCGAACGCGTCATGGTGACCCACGGTTCGGTCGGCATACTGGTGCGCTACCTGCGTGAACTGGGCCTGGATGCGCAAGGCTTCAGCACCGAATACGGCGATGAAGAAGACAGCAACCCGGCAACCAGGGAACCCGAGGCGGCAGGCACGGGTGAGGCTCAGTCATGAAAGCTTTCGCTGAACTCTACGCACAACTGGACGCGACTACGTCAAGCAACGCCAAACTTGCCGCCATGCGCGACTACTTCGAAAAGGCGGCAGCAGAGGACGCCGCCTGGGCGGTGTACTTTCTGTCAGGCGGACGTCCACGGCAACTGGTGCCTACTCGTGTGCTGCGCGAGCAGGCAATGACCCTGGCAAATCTGCCGGAATGGCTGTTCGAAGAAAGCTATCAGGCGGTCGGCGACCTGGCGGAAACCCTGTCGCTGTTACTGCCCCAGGCCGACCACAGTAATGACGAAGGTCTGGCCACATGGATGGAAGACAAGCTGTTGCCATTGCGCGGCCTGCCGCCTGAAGAACTCGCCGAGCGGTTGCCGCTGTTCTGGTCGCAGCTGGATCGCAGCAGCCTGATGGTCTGTATCAAGCTGATCACCGGCAGCTTCCGCGTCGGCGTGTCCAAGCTGCTGGTCACCCGTGCGCTGGCAGCGCTGGCAGACATCGACAGCAAGCGGGTCGCACAACGACTGGTGGGCTACACCGACCTGTCGCACCGACCCAGCGCCGAACGCTATTTGAAGCTGATCGCGCCTGAATCCGAAGATGAGCACGCCCAACGCGGCGGCCAGCCTTACCCGTTTTTCCTCGCCCACTCCCTGCAACAGCCCGCCGATCAGTTCGAGGAGTTGCTCGGCCCGGCGCAGAACTGGCAGGTGGAATGGAAGTGGGACGGTATTCGCGCGCAACTGGTCAAGCGTGACGGACGCTTGTGGATCTGGTCGCGCGGCGAGGAGCTGGTGACCGACCGTTTTCCAGAGTTGCACAGCCTGGTGCAGTGCCTGCCGGACGGCACGGTGATCGATGGCGAAATCGTGGTCTGGAAAGCCCCCGATGCGAACCCCGATGCCGATGCGGAGTTTGCCTTGAACAGCGATGCGCCTGCGGCTGCGCCCTCGGTTCAACCGTTCGCCCTGCTGCAACAGCGCATAGGCCGAAAGACGCTCGGCAAAAAGATTCTTGCCGACGTTCCGGTCGTGGTGCTCGCCTATGACCTGCTGGAGTGGCAAGGCGATGACTGGCGCAGTCGCCCGCAACATGAGCGCCGTGCGCAACTGGAAGCGCTGATCGAAACCTGCCAGAGCGAGGTGCTGATGCCCTCCCCGGTGCTCAGCGGGAAGGATTGGCTCGATCTGGCCACCCAGCGCGAGGCCTCTCGCAGCCTGGGCGTCGAGGGCATGATGCTCAAGGCTCGCGACTCGTTGTATGGGGTCGGTCGCACCAAAGACATGGGGGTGTGGTGGAAATGGAAAATCGATCCGTTCAGTGTCGACGCCGTGCTGATTTACGCGCAACGCGGTCACGGACGACGCGCCAGCCTGTATAGCGACTACACCTTTGCAGTGTGGGACGGCCCGCCCGACGCCAGTGAGCGCACCCTGGTGCCGTTCGCCAAGGCCTACTCGGGGCTGACCGATGAAGAAATGCGCAAGGTCGACGCCATCGTTCGCAAGACGACGGTGGAGAAATTCGGTCCGGTCAGCAGCGTCACCCCGACGCTGGTGTTCGAGCTCGGCTTTGAAGGTATCGCGCTGTCGAAGCGCCACAAGAGCGGCATCGCGGTGCGTTTTCCGCGCATGCTGCGCTGGCGGCAGGACAAGCCGGTCGCCGAAGCCGACAGTCTGGCGACGCTGCAGGACCTGCTGAACTAGAGCACCAAAAAGGCGCACGATAAATACCGTGCACCTTTTTGAAACACCGACGAACGAATCATCCCGTCTCCACGCAGGAAACTTCCCGATTCGTTACCAATCTTCCGCTCTTTCTTACCTGAAAAAGCATCTTGTGTAGGACCGGGCGATGAACACCAGCCCTGTAAGCGCGCATGGGCGGCCTATTGCCAGCCGTTTATATGAAATAGCGACAACCCCTTATATTTCAAACGCACGTTCGTTCCTCTGGTTCGGAAATTGCTAACCAATGCCTGTCTGGCACTTGCCGGTAGCACGCTTCGCGTATTCCCAACGCCCCATTTAAGGTTTTAAGGACTGAACAATGAAAAAAGCATGGCTGACTCTTTCTGCACTGGCTCTGTGCATCGCCGCCGGTAACACCATGGCCAAGGAATACAAGGAACTGCGCTTCGGCGTCGATCCATCTTACGCACCGTTCGAGTCCAAAGCGGCCGACGGCAGCCTGGTCGGTTTCGATATCGATCTGGGCAACGCGATCTGCAAAGAGCTGAAAGTCACCTGCAAATGGGTCGAAAGCGACTTCGACGGCATGATCCCTGGCCTCAAGGCACGCAAATTCGACGGCGTCATTTCCTCGATGACCGTGACCCCGGCTCGCGAAAAAGTCATCGACTTCTCCAACGAACTGTTCTCCGGCCCGACCTCGCTGGTGTTCAAGAAAGGTGCAGGCCTGACCGCCGACCCGGCCAGCCTGAAAGGCAAGACCGTGGGCTATGAGCAAGGCACCATCCAGGAAGCCTACGCCAAGGCCGTACTGGACAAGGCTGGTGTATCCACCAAGGCCTATGCCAACCAGGACCAGGTTTACGCCGACCTGACTTCGGGCCGTCTGGACGCTTCTATCCAGGACATGCTGCAGGCCGAACTGGGCTTCCTCAAATCGCCAGCCGGTGCCGACTACGAAGTCAGCAAGCCTGTCGACAGCGAACTGCTGCCGGCCAAAACCGCCATCGGCATTGCCAAGGGCAACAAGGAACTCAAAGCGCTGCTGGATAAAGGCATCAAGGCGATGCACGACGACGGCACCTACGCTGAAATCCAGAAAAAACACTTTGGCGACCTGAATCTCTATAGCGGTAAATAACACCCCGACGCCCATCGATTTCGGCGATGATTCGTCGCCCGATCGGTGGGCGTTTTTGTTGGTAACAAGGCCTATCCATGCTCGATGCACTCATGCAAAACCTGGGACTCTCGGCATTCAGCCTGAAGGGCTTTGGCCCGCTGTTGCTGGAAGGCACCTGGATGACCGTCAAACTGGCTGTGCTGTCGCTTGCTCTGAGCATTCTGCTCGGACTGATCGGGGCCAGCGCCAAACTGTCGAGCTCCGCGCTGCTGCGCGTGCCGGCGCAAATTTACACGACACTGATCCGTGGTGTTCCGGACCTGGTGTTGATGCTGCTGATTTTCTACAGCCTGCAAACCTGGCTCACCATGCTGACCGACGCGATGGAATGGGAATACATCGAGATCAACCCGTTCGGCGCAGGCGTCATCACCCTGGGCTTCATCTATGGTGCGTATTTCACCGAGACGTTTCGCGGCGCGATTCTGTCCGTGCCTCGCGGTCAGGTGGAAGCAGCGACAGCCTATGGACTGAAACGCGGCCAGCGCTTTCGTTACGTCGTATTCCCGCAGATGATGCGTTATGCGCTGCCGGGCATCGGCAACAACTGGCAGGTGCTGCTCAAGGCGACTGCGCTGGTGTCGATCATCGGCCTGGCCGATCTGGTCAAGGCGTCACAGGACGCGGGTAAGAGCACCTATCAGCTGTTCTACTTTCTGGTACTGGCGGCATTGATCTACCTGCTGATCACCAGCGCCTCGAACTTCGCCCTGCGTTGGGCTGAGCGGTATTACGCCGCAGGCAGCCGGGAGGCACAGCGATGATCGAATTGCTGCAGGAATACTGGAAGCCCTTCCTTTATACAGATGGCGTCAACGTCACCGGCCTGGCGATGACCATGTGGCTGCTCAGCGCCTCCATCGCCATCGGCTTCTGCGTGTCGGTCCCGCTGTCGATTGCGCGGGTGTCGAAAAACCGCTGGGTGCGCTGGCCGGTGCAGTTCTACACCTACCTGTTTCGCGGCACGCCCCTCTATATACAGTTGCTGATCTGCTACACCGGCATTTACAGCATTGCTGCGGTGCGTGAACAGCCGATGCTTGATGCGTTCTTTCGCGATGCGATGAACTGCACGATCCTGGCCTTCACTCTGAACACCTGCGCCTACACCACGGAGATCTTTGCCGGGGCGATCCGCAGCATGGCCCACGGCGAAGTCGAAGCGGCCAAGGCCTACGGCCTGACCGGCTGGAAGCTTTACGCCTACGTGATCATGCCGTCGGTGCTGCGCCGTTCGCTGCCGTATTACAGCAACGAAGTGATCCTGATGCTGCACTCGACCACCGTGGCCTTTACCGCCACGGTGCCGGACATCCTGAAAGTAGCGCGGGACGCCAACTCTGCCACTTTCATGACCTTCCAGTCCTTCGGTATCGCCGCCGTCATGTACCTGACCGTGACGTTCATTCTGGTCGGGCTGTTCCGCCTTGCCGAACGCCGCTGGCTGGCCTTTCTCGGCCCGGCCCATTAATCAGGACTGAACATGCGCCACCACACCCATGACTTGCTGTCGCCAGTGCCCGGCACTGGCCGGCAGATCCACAGCTTCCATTACGGTCCGCAAAACGGCACCGGCAAAGTCTATGTCCAGGCGTCGCTGCATGCCGATGAGCTGCCCGGAATGCTGGTGGCCTGGTACCTGAAGCAGCGTCTGGCCGAACTGGAAAATGCCGGGCGCCTGCTGGGCGAAATCGTTGTGGTGCCCGTCGCCAACCCGATCGGTCTGGAACAGGTGCTGATGGACACCCCGCTGGGCCGCTACGAGCTGGAAAGCGGCCAGAATTTCAATCGCTGGTTCAGCGATCTCGGCACTCAGGTCGGTGATGACATTGCAGCCCGACTGACTGCCGACGCAGAGCACAACCGCGCACTGGTCAGGGACAGCCTGCTGGCGGCGCTGAATGCCCTGTCGGCGACCACCCAGTTGCAATCGCTGCGCCTGACCCTGCAGCGCCTGGCCTGCGACGCCGACATCGTGCTGGACCTGCATTGTGATTTCGAGTCGGTCGAGCACCTGTACACCACGCCCGAGGCCTGGCCAAAAGTCGAACCGCTCTCACGCTACCTGGGCGCGCAAGCCAGCCTGCTGGCAACCGACTCAGGCGGTCAGTCGTTCGATGAGTGCTTTACGCTGGTCTGGTGGCAATTGCAGCAACGCTTTGGCGAGCGTTTTCCGATTCCCATGGGCAGCTTTTCAGTGACCCTGGAGCTGCGCGGACAAGGCGATGTGAACCATGCGCTGGCCAGCCGCGACTGTCAGGCGATCATCCATTACCTGATCGACGCTGGCATCATCGACGGCGATCTGCAGCCGCTGCCCGAACTGCTCTACCCCGCTACGCCACTGGCAGCGGTCGAACCGGTGGCTACGCCGGTCGGCGGCCTGCTGGTGTTCTGTGCGATGCCTGGCGAACACGTCGAGGCCGGCCAGCTGATTGCCGAGGTCATCGACCCCATCAGCGACACCGTGACCTGCATCCATGCCCTCAACGCAGGCCTGCTGTATGCGCGTTCGCTGCGCCGCATGGCGACTGCCGGCATGGTCATTGCGCACATCGCCGGCACCCAGGCCTATCGCAGCGGCTATCTACTTTCTCCTTGAGGACCTGTCATGCAAAAACTGACCATCGATGGCCTGCACAAAAGCTATGGCGACAATCACGTGCTCAAAGGCGTATCGCTCAAGGCCAGCAGCGGTGACGTCATCTGCCTGATCGGGGCCAGCGGCTCCGGCAAGAGCACCTTTTTGCGCTGTATCAATTTTCTCGAACAACCCAGTGACGGGGCGATGAGCCTGGATGGCAAGCAAGTGCGCATGGTCAGCGACAAGGACGGCATGCGCGTTGCCGACCCGGATGAGCTGCAGCGTATCCGCACGCGGCTGGCGATGGTGTTTCAGCACTTCAACCTGTGGGCGCACATGACCGTGCTGGAAAACATCACCATGGCGCCGCGCCGGGTCCTGGGCGTGCCCAAGGCCGAAGCCGAGGCGCGCGCGCGCAAATACCTGGAAAAGGTCGGTCTGCCGGAGCGTGTTGCCGATCAGTACCCCGCGTTTCTTTCCGGTGGTCAGCAGCAGCGCGTGGCCATTGCCCGTGCGCTGGCGATGGAGCCGGAAATCATGCTCTTCGACGAGCCGACATCCGCGCTGGACCCGGAGCTGGTCGGTGAGGTGCTGAAAGTCATTCAAGGCCTGGCTGAAGAAGGCCGGACGATGATTCTGGTGACCCACGAAATGGGTTTCGCACGCAAGGTGGCGAGCCAGGTGGTGTTCCTGCACCAGGGCCAGATCGAAGAGTCCGGCCACCCGGACGAAGTACTCAACAATCCGAAAAGCGAGCGTTTGCAGCAGTTCTTGAGCGGCAATCTGAAGTAGTACCGATTGCTGCGTACACACGTCTGCCCCCCCTCAAA
Source organism: Plantibacter cousiniae (nom. nud.) (assembly GCF_977070315.1). Classification (NCBI taxonomy): domain Bacteria; kingdom Bacillati; phylum Actinomycetota; class Actinomycetes; order Micrococcales; family Microbacteriaceae; genus Plantibacter; species Plantibacter cousiniae (nom. nud.). The sequence goes on from NZ_CDRVEU010000003.1 coordinate 213,160, forward strand.
TCTCGTTCCCACGCTCCAGCGTGGGAATGGCCTTCATGACGCTGCGAGTCATAAACAGGACGCAGAGCGTCCAGAACGGCATGTCGACGCGGAGCATCGGCACGATGGGTAATCCAGGAGCGATCAGCCACATAACCATTTAAAACTATTACCCTTTCTCTGCTGTCTCTGACTTAACGCCACTCAGAGCACACTCAAACGGATGAGCAGACCCACCGATTTCGCTCGACGATGGTTTCTCGCCCGGGGCTGGAAGCCCTTTGCGTTTCAGAAGGAAGTTTGGGCAGCGGTAAAAAACGGTGAGTCCGGATTGCTGCATGCCAGCACCGGCTCGGGCAAGACCTACGCCGTGTGGTTCGCTGCGCTCAACCGCTTCGCCAAAGCCAATACGCTCACCGCTGACAACAAACCCCGCAAACGCAAACCGCCCGCTGAACCGCTGAGTGTGCTGTGGATCACGCCCATGCGCGCCTTGGCCGCCGATACCGCCAGAGCCCTTGAGGCCCCGTTGGCTGAACTGGATATCCCGTGGTCGGTCGGCTTGCGCACCGGCGATACCAGCGGCAGCGAACGGGCCCGGCAGAGCCGGCGGCTGCCCTCTGCCCTGATCACCACCCCTGAAAGCCTGACGCTGCTGCTGACCCGTGCCGACGCTCATGTCGCCCTGTCGACACTGAAGATGGTGGTGGTGGACGAATGGCACGAGCTGATCGGCAACAAGCGCGGCGTGCAGTTGCAACTGGCCCTGGCGCGCCTGAGGCGCTGGAATCCGCAACTGATCGTGTGGGGCATTTCCGCGACGCTGGGCAATCAGCAACACGCGCAGCAGGTGCTGATCGGCGACGGCGGCGTGACCGTGCAAGGCAAGATCGTCAAGGACTTACAGGTCGATACGCTGTTGCCGCCGTCCATCGAACGCTTCCCGTGGGCCGGGCATATGGGCTTGCGCATGTTGCCGCAGGTCGTCGCCGAGGTGGAAAGCAGCGCGAGCTGTCTGGTGTTCACCAACACTCGGGCACAATCGGAAATCTGGTATCAGGCGCTACTGGAAGCCCGCCCCGACTGGGCCGGGTTGATTGCCCTGCATCACGGGTCGCTGGCGCGAGAGGTCCGAGACTGGGTCGAGCGCGCGTTGAAAGAAGGCGCACTCAAGGCTGTGGTGTGCACCTCCAGTCTGGACCTGGGCGTGGACTTTCTACCGGTGGAGCGCGTGTTGCAAATCGGCTCACCCAAAGGTGTCGCGCGCCTGATGCAGCGCGCCGGGCGCTCAGGCCACGCGCCGGGTCGCCCCTCGCGCGTGACGCTGGTGCCGACCCACAGCCTGGAGCTGGTCGAAGCCGCTGCCGCTCACGACGCCGTCGAAGTACGGATGATCGAGCCCCGCGAATCACCGCTCCAGCCGTTGGACGTGCTGGTCCAACACCTGGTCAGCATCGCTCTGGGCGGTGGTTTCCTGCCTGATGAGCTGCTCGCCGAGGTACGCAGCGCCTGGGCTTACCGGGACCTCAGCGACGAGCAATGGCAATGGGCGCTGGCGTTTGTCCGCAACGGCGGCCACTCACTGACCGCCTACCCTGATTATCGCCGTGCCGAACCTGACGAGGACGGCGTCTGGCGCGTCCCCGATGCGCGTCTCGCCAGACGTCACCGCATGAGCGTGGGGACCATCGTCAGTGAGGCCACCGTCAACCTGAAATACTGGAAAAAAGGTGGCGGCGGTGGCTCGCTGGGCAGCGTCGAAGAAGGCTTCATCGCCAGACTCAAACCCGGTGACGGCTTTCTGTTCGGCGGACGCTTGCTGGAGCTGGTTCGAGTGGAAAACATGACGGCCTACGTCAAGCGCGCGACCGGCAAGAAAGCCGCCGTGCCACGTTGGAATGGCGGTCGAATGCCGCTGTCCAGCGAACTGGCGGATGCCGTGGTGGAGAAGTTCGATGCCGCTGCACGAGGCGAATTCAACAGCCCGGAAATGCGCGCTATCAAACCCCTGCTGGAAGTGCAGCAGCAGTGGTCAGGGCTACCACGACGCGACACATTGCTGGCCGAAACACTCAAATCCCGCGAAGGCTGGCACCTGTTCCTCTACCCGTTCGCCGGCCGACACGTGCACCTGGGACTGGGCAGCCTGCTGGCCTGGCGCCTGAGCCGGCATCGGCCGCTGACCTTTTCCATTGCCGTCAACGACTACGGGCTGGAGTTGCTCAGTGCCAGCGAGATCGACTGGGCGCAAGCGTTGCAGGCTGACCTGTTCAGCGAAACGGATCTGTTAGCCGATATTATCGCCAGCCTGAACGCTGGCGAGCTGGCCCTGCGGCGCTTTCGGGAAATCGCGCGTATATCCGGTCTGGTGTTTTCCGGCTACCCTGGCGCGGCCAAGAGCAATCGTCAGCTTCAGGCATCCAGCGGACTGTTCTTCGAGGTCTTCAAGCAGTACGACGCGGACAACATGCTGCTGACCCAGGCCGAACAGGAAGTCCTGCGTCAGGAACTGGACCTGCAGCGTCTTGAACTGACGTTGCGCCAGATCAACAGCCGCACGCTGGACCTGCACGCAATAAAGCGCGCGACTCCGCTGGCCTTTCCATTGCTGGTCGAACGCTTTCGCGAAAGCCTCAGTTCGGAGAAACTTGCCGACCGCATCGCGCGAATGGTCCGCGACCTGGAGAAAGCCGCCGGCCCGGAGACTGAACAATGAACCCGTATCTGGCTGTCACGCTGGCAGGAGAAGAGCTGTGGTTGCTGGCTGACAAGGCCATCTACTACCCCGCCGAACGATCCTTGCTGATTGCCGATGCGCACTTTGGCAAGGCGGCCGCCTATCGCAAGCTCGGCCAGCCGGTGCCGCACGGCACTACACAGGAGAATCTGCGCCGCCTGGACAGCCTTTTGAAGGCCTATCCCTGCGATCATCTGATCTTTCTGGGCGATTTCCTGCACGCGCCGGAATCTCACGCGGTCGGCACGCTGGCCGCGCTGGAACAATGGCGGGCAGAACGCTCGACGCTGCGCATCACACTGATCCGCGGCAACCATGACAAACGGGCTGGCGATCCGCCCGCTTATCTGGGCATCGATGTGGTCCCCGAGCCGTTGGCACTCGGGCCATTTGCACTGCAGCACGAGCCCGATCCGCACCCTGACCTGCACGTACTGGCCGGGCACGTTCATCCGGTGTATCGGCTACACGGGCGCGGCCGGCAAAGCTTGCGGCTGGCGTGTTTTTACCTGGGCCGGCAAGTCAGTCTGCTGCCAGCCTTCGGCGAATTCACCGGTGGTTTTCAGATTCGTCCCGCGCAGGACAGCACGGTCTATGTGACCGGCGGTGATGCGGTGTGGCGAGTGGCATAACGTAGCCGGTCGCCCTATAAAAAACTGCCCACTGCTCGCGAGAGCAGCAGGCAGTCTTGTAATAATCAGGCCACAGGTGCAGGTGGCGGCTCGTCCGGAACAGTAGGCCCGCCTGGCTCGGTAGGCTGAAACGGAGTGTCGGGGCCTGGATCGCCCGGGATCCCGCCACCGACCATGTTCAGCTCCGGGCTGAGATCGGAATGAGCCATCAATGACCAGGCGAGCAGCCCGATCTCGTTAAGCGGAGATTGAACCTGTTCAGAGATTTTGAAAGTAGTCTTCATAGGGCACTCCAGATCAAAGGCCTTCGCACGTAATGAATGATGCGAAAGCATGTGAGCAGATAGAGTGCGGAATAGAGTATTAATTCAATTCCACTAGTCACCTGAAGCGCAAATCAGGTGCGTGGCAGGGTGACGCCACGCTGGCCCTGGTACTTGCCACCCCGATCCTTGTAGGACACTTCACACTCCTCATCGGACTCCAGGAACAGCATCTGCGCCACGCCTTCGTTGGCGTAGATCTTGGCCGGCAGTGTCGTGGTGTTGGAAAACTCCAGCGTTACATGGCCTTCCCACTCTGGCTCGAGCGGCGTGACATTGACGATGATGCCGCAGCGCGCGTAGGTGCTCTTGCCCAGGCAGATCGTCAGAACGTTACGCGGAATACGGAAATATTCCACCGTGCGCGCCAGCGCAAACGAGTTGGGAGGGATGATGCACACGTCGCTCTTGATATCGACGAAGCTTTTTTCATCGAAGTTTTTCGGATCGACCGTGGCCGAATTGATGTTGGTGAACACCTTGAATTCGTCGGCGCAACGCACGTCGTAGCCGTAACTGGACACCCCGAAAGAGATCACCCGATCGGCGCCTTCGCCACGTACCTGGCGCTCTACGAAGGGCTCGATCATCCCGTGTTCCTGCGCCATGCGGCGAATCCACTTGTCCGATTTGATGCTCATGGCGGTGTCCTGAATAGCGAGGTGAAAAAGATATCCGGCATCTTACCGGGCTGAGGCCGACGGTTCAAAGGCAACAGATCGCGAGTTTGCGTGACTGGCCGGGCTGTTTCGCTGTGAATGGAAATAATCATCAACAGACCATTGGCACGTTCGGAAAAAAGGGTTAAGGTGGCGTCACTGTGTTGCTTGTGTCACTGAGAATCTCTACACGATGTTGAATTTCGATCCAACCATCTCCATGAATTTTCCAGCTCTTTGCACTCAGTCTCGGCCAGGGCTCTTCCTACGCCGCAGTTAACTTTGTCCAAGGAGATATACTATGTCCAATCGCCAAACTGGTACCGTTAAGTGGTTCAACGATGAAAAAGGCTTCGGCTTCATCACTCCACAATCCGGTGACGACCTGTTCGTGCACTTCAAAGCTATCCAATCCGACGGCTTCAAAAGCCTGAAAGAAGGCCAACAGGTTTCTTTCATCGCTACCCGCGGTCAGAAAGGCATGCAAGCTGAAGAAGTTCAAGTTATCTAACTTGTACTGATTCGCTTAAAAACCCCGCCCTTAAAAGCGGGGTTTTTTATTGCCCGTCTTTTGACCTCTCGCCGGCTGAGCACCTGCTGTACAGCTGACCGGGACGAGAGAAGCAAAGCACCTCCCCCGCCCGATCATCGCTATCCAATCAGTCTTCGCTTACCGAAATGGTCGGCATGGCTGGACTTGCAGCTTCCTGCAACACGATCCGTGCGCCGACATGACGTGCCAGCTCCTGATACACCATCGCAATCTGACTCTCCGGCTCGGCAATCGCCGTAGGCTTGCCGCCATCTGCCTGCTCGCGAATCAGCATCGACAGCGGCAGTGACGCCAGCAGCTCGACATCGTACTGCGTCGCCAGCTTCTCGCCGCCACCCTCACCGAACAGATGCTCGGCATGGCCGCAGTTGGAGCAGATGTGCACCGCCATGTTTTCCACAACGCCCAGTACCGGAATGTTGACCTTGCGGAACATCTCGACACCCTTTTTCGCATCCAGCAGGGCCAGATCCTGTGGCGTGGTAACAATCACGGCACCCGCCACCGGGACTTTCTGCGCGAGCGTCAACTGGATATCACCAGTGCCGGGCGGCATGTCGATAACCAGATAATCCAGATCATTCCAGGCAGTCTGCGTGACCAGTTGCAGCAACGCCCCCGACACCATCGGTCCGCGCCAGACCATCGGCGTGTTGTCGTCGGTCAGAAAGGCCATCGACATCACCTCGATGCCATGCGCCTCGACCGGCACGAACCACTTCTGGTCCTTGATCTTCGGCCGCGTGCCTTCGGGAATACCGAACATCACCCCTTGGCTAGGCCCATAGATATCGGCATCGAGAATGCCGACACGTGCGCCCTCGCGAGACAGTGCCAAGGCCAGGTTGGCGGCGGTCGTGGACTTGCCGACACCGCCCTTGCCGGACGCGACGGCAACAATGTTTTTCACATTGGTAAGCCCCGGGATCTGGCTCTGGGCCTTGTGCGCGCTGATCACGCTGCTGATGGCGACCGTGGCCGAACTGACGCCTTCCAGGTTCTCGATGGCAGTTTTCAACACTTGCGCCCAGCCGTTCCTGAACAGGTCGGCGGCATAGCCCAATTCGAGTTGCACGCTGACCTGTGCCCCCTGAATATCGATGGACCGGACGCAACCGGCAGTGACCGGATCCTGATTCATATAGGGGTCGGTGTACTGGCGAAGAATCGTCTCCACCGCTGCGCGATTGACTGCGCTCATGGGCTTACTCCGTAAAAAGACTGACTGGAACAGCCGACTATCGTACCTGTTCTGCCAACAGCCCACATGATTTCACTGAACCGCGGCCCACCTTTCAGGAGCATTCCCACAACCGCACGGGTGAAAAAAATCGTTCAGACCTTTATAGTGGCCGGTCTCCGTTTCACTTCAAGTAGCCGAGCCCCATGTCCGAGCCACGCAAGATTCTCGTTACCAGCGCCCTGCCCTATGCCAATGGTTCCATCCACCTTGGCCACATGCTCGAGTACATCCAGACCGACATGTGGGTGCGTTTTCAGAAGCACCGCGGCAATCAATGCATTTATGTCTGCGCGGACGACGCCCATGGCTCGGCGATCATGCTGCGCGCCGAAAAGGAAGGCATCACGCCAGAGCAACTGATCGCCAACGTCAAGGCCGAACACAGCGCCGACTTTGCCGACTTCCTGGTGGATTTCGATAATTTCCACTCGACGCACTCGGACGAGAACCGCGAGCTGTCGAGCATGATCTACAAGCGTCTGCGCGATGCGGGTCATATCGCGACGCGCTCGGTTACCCAGTACTTCGACCCGGAAAAGAGAATGTTCCTGGCCGACCGTTTCATCAAGGGCACCTGCCCGAAATGTGCGGCCGAAGACCAGTACGGCGACAACTGTGAAAAGTGCGGCGCCACCTACGCCCCGACGGACCTGAAAGACCCCAAGTCGGCGATTTCCGGTGCCACGCCGGTGCTCAAGGACTCGAAGCACTTCTTCTTCGACCTGCCTGCGTTCGACGCCATGCTCAAGAGCTGGACACGCAGCGGCACCCTGCAGGACGCCGTTGCCAACAAGATCGCCGAATGGCTGGACAGTGGCCTGCAGCAGTGGGACATCTCCCGCGATGCGCCCTATTTCGGCTTTGAAATTCCCGACGAGCCAGGTAAATACTTCTACGTGTGGCTCGATGCGCCGATCGGTTACATGGCCAGCTTCAAGAACCTGTGTGCGCGTCGTCCGGACCTGGACTTTGATGCGTACTGGGGAAAGGGCGCGACCACCGAGCTCTATCACTTCATCGGCAAGGACATCGTCAATTTCCACGCACTGTTCTGGCCAGCCATGCTGGAAGGTGCGGCCTTGCGCACGCCGACCGGCATCAACGTACACGGCTACCTGACCGTCAATGGTCAGAAGATGTCGAAATCGCGCGGCACCTTTATCAAGGCACGCACCTACCTCGACCACCTGCCGCCCGAGTACCTGCGCTATTACTACGCGTCGAAGCTGGGCCGTGGCGTCGACGACCTCGACCTGAACCTCGAAGACTTCGTGCAAAAGGTCAACTCCGACCTGATCGGCAAGGTCGTCAACATTGCCAGCCGTTGCGCCGGGTTCATTCACAAGGGCAACGCCGGCGTGATGGTGGAAGCCAATGCGGCGCCCGAACTGACCGACGCGTTTCTGGCGGCTGCACCCAGCATTGCCGACGCTTACGAAGCCCGCGACTTCGCCCGCGCCATGCGCGAGACCATGGCCCTGGCGGACCGCGCCAATGCCTACATCGCGGAAAAAGCGCCATGGGCGCTGGCCAAGCAGGAAGGCAAGCAGGATGAAGTCCAGGCTGTATGCGCGCTGGGCATCAACCTGTTCCGCCAGTTGGTGATTTTCCTCAAGCCGGTGCTGCCGAATCTGGCCGCCGATGCGGAAAAATTCCTCAATGTCGAACCACTGACCTGGGCAGACCACAAGACCTTGCTGGCCAATCATCAGCTCAACCCGTTCTCGGCACTGATGACCCGTATCGACCCGGTCAAGGTCGAGGCCATGGCCACTGCCTCCAAGGAAGACCTGACCGCTACCGACTCGTCGGCGGACACCGCACCTGCCGGTAATGGCGAACTCACCAAAGACCCACTGTCGGCGGAAATCGACTTTGACGCTTTTGCCGCCATCGATCTGCGTGTTGCACTGATTCTCAAGGCCGAACACGTGGAGGGGGCTGACAAGTTGCTGCGCCTGACCCTGGACATCGGCGACGAGCAGCGCAATGTCTTTTCCGGCATCAAGAGCGCCTACCCGAACCCGTCCGAACTCGAAGGCCGTCTGACCATGATGATCGCCAACCTCAAGCCGCGAAAAATGCGCTTCGGCATTTCGCAGGGCATGGTGATGGCGGCAGGCCCCGGCGGTGAGGAGATCTATCTGCTCAGCCCCGACAGTGGCGCCAAGCCAGGCCAGCGCATCAAGTAAAAAACGACGCAGGGCCCGGTATCCTGCCATCAGGCGGATACCGGGCCTTTACGCATTCGCAAGCTCCCTGATCTGTCCGATAATGCTGCTCTCTCGATAGACAGAACACCTGTTGGTCACCTGGCAAGACCATGACTGAATTGATTCGCCTGCTTCCCGACGTGGACCTGATCCGCAGTATCGACGCCCTTCTACCGCAGACTCAGTGCGGCAAGTGCGGCCATCCCGGCTGCAGGCCCTACGCCGAAGGCATCGCTGGCGGTGAAGCCATCAACAAATGCCCACCGGGCGGCGATGAAACGATAGTCCAGCTGGCCGAACTGCTGTCTGTTCCGGTCCTGACACTGGATATGCAACGCGGCACTGCACCTGCGCAGGTTGCCTTCATTCGCGAAGCAGAGTGCATCGGTTGTACAAAATGCATTCAGGCCTGCCCCGTGGATGCCATTCTTGGCGCATCCAAGCTGATGCACACCGTGATTATCGACGAATGCACAGGTTGTGACCTGTGCGTTGCGCCGTGCCCGGTGGATTGCATTGAAATGCATCCGCTGCCACTGGCCACGGTCACGCCCATCGTGGGTGGTCTGGCCCCTACCGCCGAGCTGCAGGAGGCGCGGCAGCGCAAGCGTAGCCATGCCCGGATGCGTTTCGAAGCACGAAATGCGCGCCTGCACCGTGAACAGCAAAAGCGGCTGGCAGAGCGCCTTGCGCGGTCACAGCGCATTGAATCCGCTCGTAGTGTGCTGCCTCAATCCGCCGTCGCTCTCGCCCGCAACGACAAGCCTGCCGGACCGGATGAAGCGGTGAAAAAAGCCCGAATTGCGCTGGCCATGAGCCGCGCGCAGCTCAACAAGTCACTCAAGGCGTTTGGTCACCCTCCCATTGCGGAGCAGGCTGCCAGGCTTGTGGAATTGCAGCGAGAATACGAAGCTGCCGAGCAAACACTTGCAGCACTTCTGCCACCCCCCGCACAGGCTGATTCCGAGGAAAAGCTCCGTTCATGAATGCCGCAAAACGCCAGGAAATCTTTCGCAGGCTGCATGAGGACAATCCGGACCCGAAAACCGAATTGGCCTACACCACGCCGTTTGAACTGTTGATAGCCGTCATCCTTTCCGCCCAGGCCACCGACGTAAGCGTCAACAAGGCGACTGCCAGGCTTTACCCGGTCGCCAATACACCACAGGCCATCTACGAACTGGGTGTAGAGGGGCTTTCCGAATACATCAAGACAATCGGCCTCTACAACAGCAAAGCCAAAAACGTGATTGAAACCTGCCGCATGCTGGTGGAGCTGCACAACGGCGAGGTACCGCAAACCCGAGAAGCACTCGAGGCGCTGCCGGGCGTCGGGCGCAAAACCGCTAACGTGGTGCTCAACACCGCTTTCCGCCAGATCGCGATGGCGGTAGACACGCATATCTTTCGCGTCAGCAACCGCACAGGCATCGCACCAGGGAAAAATGTGGTGGAAGTGGAAAGGCAACTGATGAAATTTGTGCCGAAAAACTACCTGCTCGACGCCCATCACTGGTTGATTCTGCACGGGCGCTACGTTTGCCAGGCCCGTAAACCGCGGTGCGGCAGTTGCCGTATAGAGGATCTATGCGATTACAAGGCAAAAACGTCCGACGATTGAGCCAGACAGCTCATTGCTGCCTTGTCGATTGAAAAAATCTTTTTTACCCACCTGTGGATTGTCGATATAAGAAGCGCCAGAGAGCCCAAGCCCTGGAGTCGACTTCATGAGCACTGATAACGAACAACTGGACGTAGACGACGACCTTGTCTCCGTCGACACGGACGACACAGAACCAGTGACTGTCGAGCCGGCGAAGACCAACCTGAGCAAACGACGCACCATCGACAACCTGCTTGAAGAACGGCGTTTGCAGAAGCAGTTGGCTGATTACGACTTCGATTTCTAGACAGCCCTGAAACCTCGCACTGACTTGCTCGATCAAGGCATTTGAAGCCTCTCGCAGAAGAGGCTTCAATACGTGATCACTACGAAAGATGAAGGCTCGATAGCCGACCTGCACAACCGGGCATCAGCCACAGCTCCTTTTAGACAATCCTTACTCAGACAAGCCCGTTACGCTGCGCAAGCTCGATCAGATCGACCAGCGAATGCGCGTTGAGCTTGAGCAATAAACGCGTTTTGTAGGTACTGACGGTCTTGTTGCTCAAAAACATGCCATCTGCAATTTCCTTGTTGGTCTTGCCTCGGGCCAACTGCTGCAGAACCATCATCTCCCTGCCGGAAAGCCGGTCGACCATATCCGACTCACTCGCGTTGCCCATACTGGAGCGAACAGTGTGCAACGCCTGGTTGGGAAAGTAGCTGTACCCTGACAGTACCGCCTTGATGGCACTGAGAAGCTCGGTCAGATCCTGCTGCTTGCAGACATAGCCGGCGGCCCCGGCCTGCATGCAGCGCATGGAGAAGTGGCCCGGCGCCTGGGAGGTGAGGATCAGAACCTTGAATGGCAACGTCATGGCTGACAGTCGGGCGATTACCTCCAGCCCGTCGAGCTTGGGGATACCGATATCGAGAATGACGATATCCGGGAGGTGCTCACGCGCCAGTTGCAGCGCATCCACACCGTTGTCAGTCTCCGCGATGACCTCATAGCCATGACGCTCCATCAGCATGCGTACAGCAAGGCGAATGACGGGATGATCATCCACGATCAGCACTTTATTCATGGGCAGTCCATTTTTCGCTATTCGAATTTTCAGAGCCAGCACAATAACTTAGTCGTTTACTGCTTTGCATGGCGCTCACCCTTGTGGACTGACAGCCAAAGACCATTCCTACAATTACAGCAGAAACTTCCTACAATACTTGGCAGGAACGTACATTTTTTATTAATTCTCACAAAGCCTTCCTTTCCGGAACCTGGTGAATTTTGTTGCTGATCGCTGCAGCACAAGCATCGCAGCATCAGTAGATAAATGCGTACAGCAGACGATCGCCGAACTCTTACATTCAAAATGCGGCCCTGTTGCACCTGTTAACAGTATCGCCAGAGCATTCCTGCATCAGCGTCACAAATCGACCCGACACATGGCTTATCGCCAGCAATTTAAAACCAATTCCCTTTAGCTGAATCATTTAAAAAACAGGTCGTTCCCTGCGTTCCCGATTGAGCACATCTGCTGTTAAAGCCTATTGCTAACGATCTGCGGCGTGGAAGGCGACATCTGCCCATAACGCCCCTTAGCAGGGTGACTGAAAAGTTTCTGCATGCGGATGCCCTAACCTGCACACCCATGATCGAAGACCATTGGACACACCCCACACACTAAATACGTAAATAAGGTTTAAAAATTACACATTATTTACAAAATTTCGTACAAATATTTATTTAAGGAGAATCCTCACAAAACAGCAAGAAAAATCCTACAAACAAATACATAGCATCAACGTGCCATACCTCTATGAACTGCTCATTGACATGCCTCTACTCAACAAGCTCCATTCTCTTACTGTCGCAAAATCTTACATACACCCTAGCATAACCCTACATCATTCAAGACCATAAGTAGCTCTTTCGACACGTAGCAAATACCATTTTTCATTTCAAAGCCAGACGTATTCTTTCGAATAGGAAACGGACTACACGATTAGCAGACGTGACATTACAACTCGTAAGACATTATAAAAACCGCTCGGTCAATTCTTATAACTTGCCATTTTTCCCTTGCAAAATTTATTACCAGTCGTTACTTTTTTAACAGCAACTTTATTACTTACTGCCCTTGAACACGCGCCACTATAAGAAACCCTGTTGCTGCGCACTGTACTTGCGCACGTGCCTATGCGATGTGTTTAAGCAGGCTCCATGTATCGCGCGGTCGGATTAATTCCGGCACTGGGTATATCACCAATCCGGCATCGCTGCCTTCTGAAAACTCTCAGGGCGCCTGGCAACTCTTTTGAATGGGCCCTGTGTATAACCATGTTCAAAAAGGGATGTACCATGAACACTAAATACGCTCGTACGCGGCCACCCACCTCCACCCCCACCGCCTCTGATCTCATCACCGCAGTGGAAGCCTTTGTTGCCAGCGGTGGCGTCATAGCCGTCATACCCGAAGGAGAGGCCGCAGGATTAGCCGCCCCCTCATCCACTCGTACACAACCTGCCGTAGAACACGGACTTGAACACGCGGGCAAAGTGCAGCAACTGAAATACCTGGCGGCCAAGGGTGCCGGTTTTACCGCGTTACAGTATTCATTGCGAATGAGTAAAAGGGATGTGCGCCGCCTGGCGACAGAAAATGGCGTGACCGTTAACCTCAGCCAGCCCTTGCTTACCCCCCGCAGGGAGGCCCTTGATGACGTTACGGACATCGATGACGTCGTTGCAGGTCACGCCATGCATTACTCGGCATTGGGCTACACCGCGTCCGAGATTGCCGGGATACTCGATCTGAGCCTTCGCCAGGTACTCGGCATCGGCAAGGCGTACCGGTTTGAGTTCAGCCAGCGACGGGAGAGCGACTGACGCTGAATAACGAGGCAAAAAAGAGACAGCGTGCGATACCTTTCAGGGAGCCGATGGAAAACTCTGTTATTCCCTGCCCTGAACGTCTACAACTGTTGTAGGAATACACTAAAACAAATAAGCACTTTTTCGACGCTAACGGTAAGAAGATCTTCAACGACTGAATACCCGTGACACATGATATTTCTGCAGTCGGCTACACGCTGCTATCTTGCATAGTACATGTACCCTGTATATCAACCACCGGTTTCACTGGCTCAACGTCTTTTTACATGACGTCCGGAAGGAATGCCCCTTTCGATAGTATTTGAAGTGCAGCCCTGTACGGGCTGCAATTGTCGAACAACTTGCGGTATCAGAACAGCTTGCGGCCCTTGTTGGCTGCAATCCGCATGCGCAGTGCGTTGAGCTTGATGAAGCCCGCTGCATCGGCCTGATCGTAGGCGCCTGCGTCATCTTCAAACGTGGCAATGTTGGCGTCGAACAGCGAATCATCCGACTTGCGACCGGTGACGATCACATTGCCCTTGTACAATTTCAGACGCACAACGCCGTTCACGTGAACCTGAGACGCGTCGATCATCTGCTGCAGCATCAGACGCTCAGGGCTCCACCAGTAGCCTGTGTAGATCAGGCTGGCGTATTTGGCCATGAGTTCGTCCTTGAGGTGGGCGACTTCGCGGTCCAGGGTAATGGATTCGATGGCGCGGTGAGCACGCAGCATGATGGTGCCACCAGGCGTCTCGTAGCAGCCACGGGACTTCATGCCCACATAACGGTTTTCAACGATATCCAGACGGCCGATACCGTTTTCGCCACCGATGCGGTTCAGGGTCGCCAGCACAGTGGCCGGGGTCATTTCGACGCCATCCAGCGCAACGATGTCACCATTGCGATAGGTCAGCTCAAGGTAGGTCGCAACGTTTGGCGCGTCCTCAGGGGACTTGGTCCAGCGCCACATGTCTTCTTCGTGCTCGGTCCAGGTGTCTTCCAGCACGCCGCCTTCATAAGAAATGTGCAGCAGGTTGGCATCCATGGAGTACGGGGATTTCTTCTTGCCGTGACGCTCGATGGGAATGTTGTGCTTCTCGGCGTAGTCCATCAGTTTTTCACGCGACAGCAGATCCCATTCGCGCCATGGAGCAATGACCTTCACGCCTGGCTTGAGCGCGTAGGCACCCAGCTCGAAACGCACCTGATCGTTACCCTTGCCGGTCGCGCCGTGGGAAATGGCGTCAGCGCCGGTTTCGTTGGCGATCTCGATCAGACGCTTGGCGATCAACGGACGGGCGATGGAGGTACCCAGCAGGTACTCGCCTTCATAGACGGTGTTGGCACGGAACATCGGGAAGACGAAATCACGCACGAACTCTTCGCGCAGGTCATCGATGTAGATTTCTTTCACGCCCATGGCCTGCGCCTTGGCGCGTGCCGGCTCGACTTCTTCACCCTGACCCAGGTCAGCGGTAAAGGTCACCACTTCGCAGTTGTACGTATCTTGCAGCCACTTGAGGATTACCGAAGTATCCAGGCCACCGGAATACGCGAGAACTACCTTGTTTACGTCCGCCATGCCATCACTCCACCGGGTTGTACGGAAAACCGCTGATTCTACCGTTCAAACCGGAAAATTTACAGGGGCGCGACAGCTTGTGACGACAAGGCGACGTCTGGCAGGAGCCTTTTACAGGTCTTAAGAAGTGTGTGCTGCGCTGGCAGACGCAACCGGCACCGGGCGCTCATCGGGCGCGACGCGCTCAAGGTGCACGTTCACCCGACGGTTGCGCGCACGATTGGCTTCATTGGTGTTGGGCGCCAGCGGGTAGCGCTCGCCATGAAAGCGCAGGGTGATTTGCTGCTCGGGTATGCCTTGAGCCTTGAAATAATCCATGACCGCCAGCGCGCGACGGCGGGACAGGTCACGGTTGGTGAGGCGATTGCCACTGTTATCCGAATGGCCGTCCAGTTCGATACGATTCACGGTCGGGTCGGCCTTCAAATAAGCAACCATGTTGTCCAGACGCGCTTTGGCACGCGCATCCAGCTCGATACCGCCGCCCGGGAAACCCACTTCGGCCTGTTTGATCTGATCGAAGTTCATCGGCAACAGCTTGGCAGTGCATGCCTGGTAATCGCTGAATGCCTTGCTGAACTTGACCGGCAGCAGACGCACTTCCATCTGGCCGCCATCTCGCGTGTAGTGGCGAATGAGCGGACTGCGACCGTCCATCAGACCGCTGATCAGACGTCCGGCCTGGGCTTGGGAGGTATTGAAGGGAATGTCGCCATTGCTGACGCGCACCGATCCCAGGTTGATATCGCCGCGACCCGGTTGCCACGGTGCCGCAGCGGCCAGCAATGTCGCGGAGCCGTTACCGAGCATGTTGTACGAAGCCTTGAGGCGAAACGTCGCCTGCTCGCCCGCGCGGCGCACGAACTCACCGGCACCGAAGTCGGTGATCGGTTGAGTCAGACGGCACTCGAACTGATCGCCTTCGACCTTCCACTCGATGCTCTCCAGACGCGTCTGGAAACTGATAGCCATCGCCGGGAGGCTGGCAAACAGGCTGAGCAGGGCTAAATATCGCTGGCGCACGGGAGGCTCCACTGGAAATGAACGCGAAACAGAAAATTACCGACTGACAAGGGAGCTATCGGTAACTTCATGCAAAACTTGATAGCGGATGCCTGAGAGAGTCTTTTCCGGTAGCATTCCCAGCGAGTTTGACCCGCCTGGAATCCCCAATGTCTGACCGCCTGACCCTCCTGCGTCCCGACGACTGGCATATTCACCTCCGTGACGGAGCTGTCTTGCCTCATACCGTTGCTGACGTAGCGCGAACTTTTGGCCGCGCAATCATCATGCCCAACCTCGTGCCTCCGGTGCGCAATGCGCAGCAAGCCGATGCCTATCGCCAGCGCATTCTGGCTGCACGCCCGGCCAGCAGCCGCTTCGAGCCGTTGATGGTGCTGTACCTCACCGACCAGACCACGCCCGACGACATCCGCACCGCCAAGGCCAGTGGTTTCGTGTATGCGGCCAAGCTGTATCCGGCTGGCGCGACCACCAACTCCGATTCCGGTGTCACCAGCATCGACAAGATCTTTCCTGCTCTCGAAGCCATGGCCGAAGTCGGCATGCTGCTGCTGGTGCACGGGGAAGTGACGCGTGGCGAAATCGACGTGTTCGATCGCGAGAAGGTCTTCATCGATGAGCACCTGCGTCGTGTAGTCGAGCGCTTCCCGACCCTCAAAGTGGTGTTCGAACACATCACCACCGGTGAAGCGGTGCAGTTCGTCAATGAGGCTTCAGCCAATGTCGCGGCGACCATCACCGCGCATCACCTGCTGTACAACCGCAACCACATGCTGGTCGGCGGGATTCGTCCGCACTTCTATTGCCTGCCGATCCTCAAGCGCAATACGCATCAGACGGCCCTGCTCGACGCGGCCACCAGCGGCAGCGGCAAGTTCTTCCTGGGCACCGACTCGGCGCCGCATGCCCAGCATGCCAAGGAAAACGCCTGCGGTTGCGCCGGGTGCTACACCGCCTACGCAGCCATCGAGCTGTATGCCGAAGCTTTCGAGCAGCGTAACGCTCTGGACAAGCTGGAAGGCTTCGCCAGCCTCCACGGTCCGGCGTTCTACGGCTTGCCCGCCAATCAGGACACCATCACGCTGGTGCGTGACGAGTGGACCGCCCCTGCCAGCCTGCCGTTTGGCGAGTTGACTGTTATCCCGCTGCGGGCTGGTGAAAAGCTGCGCTGGCGTCTGGAGGAACACGCGTGAGTGAAGATCATTTTGACGACGAACACGAAGGCCACGGCGGTGGCGGCGGTTCCCGTCACCCGATGGCGGCGCGCTTTCGCGGCTACCTGCCCGTGGTCGTCGACGTAGAAACCGGCGGTTTCAATTCAGCCACCGATGCCTTGCTGGAAATCGCTGCGGTGACGATCGGCATGGATGAAAAAGGCTTCGTGTTCCCGGAACACACCTATTTCTTCCGCGTAGAACCGTTCGAGGGTGCCAACATCGAAGCGGCGGCGCTGGAATTCACCGGCATCAAGCTCGATCACCCGCTGCGCATGGCCGTCAGCGAAGAAACCGCGATGAACGACATCTTCCGCGGCGTGCGCAAGGCCCTCAAGGCCAATGGCTGTAAACGTGCGGTGCTGGTAGGCCACAATGCCAGCTTCGACCTCGGCTTCGTCAATGCCGCCGTCGCGCGGATGGACATGAAGCGCAACCCGTTTCACCCGTTCTCCAGCTTCGACACCGCTACCCTCGCCGGCCTGGCCTATGGTCAGACTGTGCTGGCAAAGGCCTGTCAGGCTGCCGGCATCGACTTCGACGGACGCGAGGCGCACTCGGCCCGTTACGACACCGAGAAGACGGCCGAGCTGTTCTGCGGCATCGTCAATCGCTGGAAAGAAATGGGCGGCTGGGAAGATTTCGACGACTGAGGTCGTCACGTCTGTGAATGGACCGGCCTTGTGCCGGTTTTTTCATGTCCGGAACTCGACCATCCCGAGGCCGACCGGTAATGCGATTCCTGCGAAAACAACCGCTCATCGCTCGACCTGAATACAACCCAAAACAGTTTTGACAAGCATTCTCATTAACATTAAGCTCCTCGGCACCAAGCAATAAACCAGCGACGGTCCATAGCTTATGTATGTTTGCCTCTGCCAAGGTGTCACCGACGGTCAAATCCGGGATGCAATTCTGGAAGGCTGCTGCAGTTATCGTGAAGTCCGTGAAACACTGGGCGTTGCGAGTAAATGTGGAAAATGCGCCTGCCTGGCAAAGGAAGTGGTGCGTGATACGCTGACCGAGCTGCAAACCAGCCATGCCTTGCTGGCCTATCCGGCAAAATTTTCAGCTGCCTGAATCCCCTCTTTTAAAGAACCGGACACCGCGTCCGGTTTTTTTATGCCTGTAATTCAAGCGCTTAGCGTCAAGATGCGGAACTCAAACATTCTTATTCCTATTTAATTTCACTTATTATTCAACAACTTAGGTTTGACAGGCGTTTAAGCTCAGCTCACACTCGGCACTTATATACACAAGCCACCGGCAGGACCTCGAACATGAAAGGCGACATTACCGTCATCCAGCATCTCAACAAGATCCTCGGGAACGAGCTGGTCGCTATCAATCAGTATTTCCTGCATGCGCGCATGTACGAAGACTGGGGTCTGAAAAAGCTGGGTGGCCACGAATATAAAGAGTCCATCCATGCGATGAAGTACGCTGACAAGCTGATCAAGCGCACATTGTTTCTGGAAGGGCTGCCAAACCTGCAGGACCTGGGCAAGATCCTCATCGGTGAGCACACCAAGGAAATGCTGGAGTGCGACCTGAAGATCGAGCAAAAAGGTCTGGCCGATTTGAAAGCCGCGATCGCTCACTTCGAGACCGTCGGTGACTTCGGCAGCCGTGAGCTGCTGGAAGACATCCTTGAGCCCAAGGAAGAGCAAATCGACTGGCTGGAGACCCAGCTGGGTCTGATCGTAAAAGTCGGTATCGAGAACTACCTGCAGTCGCAGATGGGTGACTGATTCCCCCATAGCGCCGCAATGAAAAAGCCCGCCTCAATCGAGAGCGGGCTTTTTCTTGTGCGTAAGACCAGGCTGGAGCGTACGAAGCGATAATCGCGACTATCGTGCGACGCTCTGCGCGAGGCTTTACTCGGCCTTGGCGGCGGATGCTTCCTTGACCAACGTCTGCAACGAACCGTCAGCCATCATCTCGGTGATGATGTCGCTACCACCGACCAGCTCACCGGCAACCCACAGTTGCGGGAAAGTCGGCCAGTTGGCGTACTTTGGCAGGTTGGCGCGGATTTCAGGGTTTTGCAGAATGTCGACATAGGCAAACTTTTCGCCACACGCCATCAATGCCTGGGAAGCCTTGGCCGAAAAGCCGCATTGCGGAGCGTTCGGAGCGCCTTTCATATAAAGCAGAATGGTGTTGTTGGCAATCTGCTCTTTGATCGTTTCGATGATATCCATGGAGCACCTCGGCTGAAATATCCGACTCAGTTGTCGGCACGGTGGCGCATTGTAACGAAATCCCGAGCATGACGCTCTGTCTTGAGGCTTAACACGCCACGACCTGCACAGGTACGCCGTTCAACGCCGCGTTGCCGGACAGCGCGTCGAGTTGCCGTTCGTCGGTCAGGTCATTGGCACTGACGCCAGGCAGGCTCTGTGCGATCGCCATCTTTACTCCCGCACGTGAATGCCCCCATCCGTGCGGCAGGCTGACCACCCCGGGCATCATGTCCAGACTGCCCAGCACCTGAACCTCGATCATCCCGACCCGGGAGCTGACGCGAACCTGCTGGCCGTCGCTCAGACCACGGCACGCGAGATCGTCAGGATGCATCAACAGCTGATGCCGGGGTTTGCCCTTCACCAGCCGATGGTAGTTGTGCATCCAGGAATTGTTACTGCGCACATGCCGGCGGCCAATCAGCAGCAACTCGCCGGTCTGGGGAGCAGGCTCGGCAGCAAAGCGCGCCAAGTCGGCCATGATCACCTCAGGCGCGGCCTGAATGCGCCCATTGGCGGTCTTCAAGCGCTCTGCAAGATTGGCCTTCAACGCCCCCAGATCAAGACCGTGCGGATGACTGTCCAGGGTTTCCAGTGACAGCTTATGGGGTGATGCATCGCCATAGAGACCTGCACGCAGCCCGCGATCGATCATCTGCGCAGGCGGCAACGTGGGTTTCAGCGCTCGCTCGGCCTTGGCAGCAAAAGCGCTGGCCAGCCCGACGAAGATTTCCCAGTCGTGTAGCGCACCTTCGGGCTTGTCGAAAATGGCCCGATTGAAGCGCGTGACGTTACGCACGGCCAGGGCGTTGAAGGTGGTGTCGTAGTGATCATTCTCCAGCGTCGAGGTGGACGGTAGAATCAAGTCGGCATGGCGAGTGGTCTCGTTGATGTAAAGATCGATGCTGAGCATGAACTCAAGCCCTTCGAGCGCCTGCTCCAGCTGACGGCCGTTGGGCGTCGACAGAACCGGGTTACCCGCAACGGTCACCAGCGCGCGAACCTGCCCTTCCCCTTCCACGAGCATTTCCTCGGCCAGCGCCGAAACCGGCAACTCGCCGCCATACTCCGGCAGGCCGGACACCCTGCTTTGCCACAGATTGAAATGACCACCGGATGTCGAGCTGACGAGGTCGACGGCGGGCTCTGTGCACAGCGCGCCACCCACTCGGTCCAGGTTGCCAGTCACCAGATTGACCAGTTGTGCCAGCCAATGGCACAGCGTACCGAAGGTCTGAGTCGACACGCCCATTCGCCCATAACACACCGCCTTGTCAGCGGCCGCGAAATCCCGCGCCAGTTGCCGGATCTGCTCGGCAGCAATACCGCAGCGCGGGCTCATGGCCTCAGCAGTGAAGCCGGCAATGGCGTGGCGAACCTGCTCCAGGCCGTCGACGGGCAAATGGCTCTCGCGGGTCAGCCCCTCCTCGAACAGCGTATTGAGCAGCCCGAACAGCAACGCCGCATCACCGCCCGGACGTACGAACAGATGCTGGTCAGCGATGGCAGCCGTCTCACTGCGGCGCGGGTCGATGACCACCAGTTTGCCGCCGCGCTGCTGGACTGCTTTCAGACGTTTTTCGACATCCGGTACCGTCATGATGCTGCCATTGGACGCCAACGGATTACCGCCGAGAATCAGCATGAAGTCGGTGTGATCGATATCCGGAATCGGCAACAGCATGCCGTGGCCGTACATCAGGAAACTGGTGAGGTGGTGCGGCAACTGATCAACCGACGTCGCCGAAAAACGATTGCGGGTCTTGAGCAGACCGAGAAAGTAATTGCTGTGGGTCATCAACCCGTAGTTATGCACGCTGGGGTTGCCCTGATAGACCGCTACCGCGTTCTGCCCATGGCGCTGCTGAATGGCGTAGAGCCGCTCCGCCACCAGATCGAACGCCTGCTGCCAGGCAATCGGCTGCCACTGATCACCGCTGCGCAGCATCGGCTGTCGCAAGCGATCAGGGTCGTTCTGGATGTCCTGCAGCGCAACCGCCTTGGGGCAGATATGACCGCGGCTGAACGTGTCCAGCGGGTCGCCCTTGATCGAGGCAATGCGCGGCGCAGAATCCGCCTCCACGACGGTCTCGATCACAAGACCGCAAATGGCCTCGCACAGGTGGCAGGCTCGGTAGTGTTCAGTCCGGGTCATCACAGCCTCAGATCTTGTCATGGCAATCCGGTTGATTGCCGAACACTCACTATGCTGCCTTGCCATGCCCCGCGCCACTGATGTTCGGCCCGTGAATCGAGGGGCATCAGGCGCGCGGATGAGGTGGCCGAATCAACCGCCGATAGGCGTGACGACCTTGCGCTGTTGCTGCATTTCGGCCACGGTTTCGATCTGTTCCTGCGCCAGGTGGACGCCGGTCAGATCGCCGATCAGGCGCCAGTGCTCGTCCAGACCGGAGCTGATAGTGGCCATGCGATCAATCATGCGCCGCCCCGCCGTACGCGTGACTTCGTCCTCGCTGCGCAGCAGTTCGAAAGACATTGAGGTCATCGAGGCTGTCAGATGGGTAAGCGTGCGGGCGGTGAGCCCGAGCAACTCCGTTAATTGATGCTCTTTTGAGTCCATTCCCCCACCCCTCGATCAGTAATGTATCGGCAACGATTTATAACCCACGTCAGGGATTAAAGAAACGGTCCTTGTTTCAAGCCCGTGAAGCGCATCCCATTAGGCAACGCCCGCGCAAACATGGACTGCTACAGGATTGGTACTAATTGCCAAGCGCTATTTGAGCAGTGTACAAATGCTGCCTTCTGAAAAAGTGCAGATGGCTGCCAACCTTCTCAGCGTAGCCAGTTTTTGCCCCGTCAATACAGAATAACGGCGTCCCTTCTATCCGGGACGCCAGTAGTGTCCATGTTTCAGAAAAACGCATGCTATTGGTAAGACGCGACATTTTTTTATACCATCGCGCCTTTCTTATTCGTCGCCCCGTGCGGCTTCCGCCGCAGGTCTCGCCCGTTTTATCGATAAAAACCGGCTTTGATAACCTGCGGTCTGTTGCAGAAAAGGTAGTTAATCATGAACGCCAGGCACTTTCTCTCGATGATGGATTACACCCCGGATGAACTCTCGGGCTTGATCCGTCGTGGCGTAGAGCTTAAAGACCTGCGAAATCGCGGTGTACTTTTTGAACCGCTGAAGAACCGGGTATTGGGGATGATTTTCGAGAAATCATCGACACGTACCCGTCTTTCTTTTGAAGCAGGGATGATTCAGCTCGGTGGCCAGGCCATCTTTTTGTCCCATCGAGACACCCAATTGGGCCGCGGCGAGCCGATTGCCGACAGCGCGAAAGTGATGTCGCGCATGCTCGATGCGGTCATGATCCGTACTTATGCGCACAGCAATCTGACCGAATTCGCCGCCAATTCCCGTGTGCCGGTCATCAACGGCCTGTCCGATGACCTGCACCCGTGCCAGTTGCTCGCCGACATGCAGACCTTCCTGGAGCATCGCGGCTCGATCCAGGGCAAGACCGTTGCCTGGATCGGCGATGGCAACAACATGTGCAACAGCTATATAGAAGCGGCGATTCAATTCGACTTCCAGTTGCGTGTGGCCTGCCCTGCCGGCTACGAGCCAAACGCCGAATTCCTGGCACTGGCTGGCGAGCGCGTCACCGTGGTCCGCGATCCGAAAGCCGCAGTTGCCGGCGCACATCTGGTCAGCACCGATGTGTGGACCTCCATGGGCCAGGAAGAGGAAACCGCGCGGCGCAAAAAGCTGTTCGCGCCGTTTCAGGTCACGCGTGCCCTGCTCGACCTGGCTGACAAGGATGTGCTGTTCATGCACTGCCTGCCTGCCCATCGCGGCGAAGAAATCAGTGTCGACCTGCTGGATGATTCACGCTCGGTCGCCTGGGATCAGGCGGAAAATCGCTTGCACGCGCAGAAAGCGCTGCTGGAGTTTCTCGTCGCGCCGGCCTGCAAACCCGCATGAACCCGTTGCTGCTGAACCTGCGCAACCTCGCTTGCGGCTATCAGAACCAGCGCGTGGTGCAGGATCTGAACCTGCACCTCAACGCGGGTGACATAGGCTGCCTGCTCGGCTCGTCGGGCTGCGGCAAGACCACGACACTGCGCGCCATTGCCGGCTTCGAACCGATCCATGCGGGTGAGATCACTCTGGCGGGCGAAGTGATCTCCCGTCCGGGCTGGACCCTGCCGCCGGAGAAACGCCGTATCGGCATGGTGTTTCAGGATTACGCGCTGTTCCCGCACTTGAGTGTCGCCGAAAACATCGCATTCGGCATTCGCAACCACCCGCGCCTGGATAAAGTGATCGCCGAGTTGCTTGAACTGGTCAACCTCGGCGCGCTGGGCAAGCGCTATCCACACGAGCTGTCCGGTGGCCAGCAACAGCGAGTGGCGCTGGCCAGAGCACTGGCGCCCGAGCCGCAACTCCTGCTGCTCGATGAACCCTTCTCCAACCTGGACGGCGAGTTGCGCCGGCGCCTGAGCCATGAGGTGCGCGATATCCTCAAGGCGCGGGGCACCAGCGCGATTCTGGTGACTCATGACCAGGAAGAGGCTTTTGCCGTGAGCGATCACGTAGGCGTATTCAAGGAGGGGCGCCTGGAGCAGTGGGACACACCTTACAATCTCTACCACGAACCGCGCACGCCGTTCGTTGCCAGCTTCATCGGCCAGGGCTATTTCATTCGCGGGCAGATGATGAATCCGGAATCGGTGCATACCGAACTCGGCATTCTGCGCGGCAACCGGGCATACCCGGGCGTAAGCGGTGCCGCTGTGGATGTCTTGCTACGCCCTGACGACATCGTCTACGCGCCGCACAGTGACCTGAAAGCACGGGTCATCGGTCGAACCTTTCAAGGCGCCTCGACGCTGTATCGCCTGCAACTGTCGACCGGCAGTCAGCTGGAAGCCATTTTCCCCAGCCACGCCGATCACCGCCAGGGTGAGGAAGTCGGCATTCGTGTGGCAGCAGACCATCTGGTGCTGTTCCCGGCACCCGGCAGCGTGGCTGTGCATACGCTCAACCACTGAGACGCAGATCATTCCCTGCCGATCGGGGCAAATCTGGCCTGGGTATATTCAGCCAGTACCGCTGGTGAAAGCTCGACCTCAAGTCCCCTCCTCCCGGCACTGACGTAAATGCTGTCAAAGCGCTGCGCAGTTTCGTCGATAAAGGTGCGCAGACGCTTCTTCTGGCCCAAGGGGCTGATGCCACCCAACAGGTAACCCGTCGAGCGTTGCGCCGCTGCAGGGTCAGCCATTTCGTTTTTTTTTGCCCCGGCAGCCTGCGCCAAAGCCTTTAGATCAAGTGTTCCGACGACCGGCACGACGGCGACCAGCAATTCGCCTTTTTCGGTACTGGCGAGCAGCGTTTTGAACACCTGTGCAGGCTCCAGACCCAGCTTTTCCGCCGCCTCCAGCCCATATGAAGGCGCTTTCGGATCCTGTTCATAACTGTGAATGCGATGTTCGGCGCGATGTTTTTTCAGCAAATCCAGTGCGGGTGTCATGCAGCGCTCCAAAAGGTTCCGAATGCCCATCACTTTAAGCGAAGTAAAGTGAACATGCCTTGATTCACGCCACCTGCGACACTGATGGCCTTTTGGCAACAGCCTGAATTCCCCGGTGTAAAGCGGTCTTGCCGGGTCCTCGCGGGGTCCTGGCGATTTACTGACCGTTCGGTTCCGACCTTTGACAGCGTTGTTTCTTGTCTATATTTTTTCGTTTACGAATATTATCGAAAGCGGTTTTTCGGTATAACTCGCACCGGCGATCAGAAATGGGGTTTTTTCTGAGACGCACGAATAACGAGCACCCACGCCTGTCTCAGGGTGCCGAGACAAAAACAAAAATGAGGTATCCATGTCCATCGCACTAAAACAACCGACGCTCACCGGGCAATGTGTGGCTGAATTTCTTGGCACCGCCCTGATGATTTTTTTCGGCACAGGATGCGTTGCAGCGCTCAAGGTCGCGGGAGCCACTTTCGGTCTTTGGGAAATCTGCATCATCTGGGGCATGGCTGTCAGCATGGGGATCTACCTCAGCGCCGGCATTTCAGGTGCCCACCTCAACCCGGCCGTCAGCATCGCGCTGAGTCTGTTCGCCGGTTTTGAAAAACGTAAATTGCCCTTTTATATCTCGGCGCAAATCGCAGGCGCGTTCTGCGGAGCGGGTCTGGTGTACCTGATGTACATCAGCCTTTTTTTCGACTTCGAACATGCTCACCACATCATTCGCGGCAGCGAGCAGAGTCTTGAACTGGCGTCGGTATTCTCGACATACCCAAACCCGGCCATTTCGGTCGGTCAGGCCTTTCTGGTCGAAGTGGTCATCACCACCATTCTGATGGGTGTGATCATGGCTCTGGGCGATGACAGCAATGGTTTGCCGCGCGGCCCGCTGGCGCCCTTGCTGATCGGCCTGCTGGTAGCCGTGATAGGCAGCTCGATGGGCCCACTGACCGGTTTTGCCATGAACCCGGCGCGCGACTTCGGTCCGAAGCTGATGACGTTCTTCGCTGGCTGGGGTGAAATGGCCTTCACCGGCGGTCGTGACATTCCTTACTTCCTGGTTCCGATTTTTGCGCCCATTCTGGGTGCCTGCCTTGGTGCTGCTGGCTACCGCGCGCTGATTGCGCGTCATCTGCCCAGCGCCGCTCCTGTTGAAAATGAAAAAGAGGCTCCTGTGGTTCGCGGCAAAGTTCAGGCTTCATCTTGAGCACCCCTCAATTTGAATCTCACTCAACTGAATCCCACCCAATAAATGCAAGGCAATCGACATGACTGACACACAGAACAAGAACTACATCATTGCTCTTGACCAGGGCACCACCAGCTCGCGCGCCATCATCTTCGACCGCGACGCCAACGTGGTGAGCACTGCCCAAAGCGAATTCGTCCAGCATTATCCGCAGGCAGGCTGGGTCGAACACGACCCGATGGAAATCTTCGCCACCCAGACGGCCTGCATGACCAAGGCGCTGGCGCAGGCCGATCTGCACCACAACCAGATCGCCGCCATCGGTATCACCAACCAGCGTGAAACCACGGTCATCTGGGAGCGCGACACCGGCCGCCCGATCTACAACGCAATCGTCTGGCAGTGCCGCCGCAGCACCGAGATCTGCCAGCAGCTCAAGCGCGACGGTCTTGAGGAGTACATCAAGGACACCACAGGTCTGGTGATTGACCCGTACTTCTCCGGCTCCAAGGTCAAGTGGATTCTGGACAACGTCGAAGGCAGCCGCGAGCGCGCCCGCAAAGGCGAGCTGATGTTCGGCACCATCGATACCTGGCTGATCTGGAAATTCACCGGCGGCAAGGTTCACGTCACCGACTACACCAACGCCTCGCGGACCATGCTGTTCAATATCCATACGCTGGAATGGGATCAGCGCATGCTCGACGTGCTGGACATCCCGCGCGAGATACTGCCAGAGGTCAAAGCCTCCTCCGAGGTCTACGGTCACAGCAAAAGCGGCATCCCGATTGCCGGTATCGCAGGCGACCAACAGGCGGCGTTGTTCGGCCAGATGTGTGTCGAACCCGGCCAGGCCAAGAACACCTACGGCACCGGCTGCTTCCTGCTGATGAACACCGGCAAGAAAGCCGTGAAGTCGGCGCACGGCATGCTGACCACCATCGGCTGCGGCCCGCGTGGTGAAGTGGCCTATGCACTGGAAGGCGCGGTCTTCAACGGTGGCTCGACCGTGCAGTGGCTGCGCGACGAACTCAAGCTCATCAACGACGCGCTGGACACCGAATACTTCGCTGGCAAGGTCAAGGACAGCAACGGCGTGTATCTGGTGCCGGCGTTCACGGGTCTGGGCGCACCTTACTGGGACCCGTACGCACGAGGCGCATTGTTCGGCCTGACCCGCGGTGTGAAAGTCGATCACATCATCCGTGCAGCGCTGGAATCCATCGCCTATCAAACCCGCGACGTGCTCGATGCCATGCAACAGGACTCCGGCGAACGCCTCAAGTCGCTGCGCGTGGACGGCGGTGCCGTGGCCAACAACTTCCTGATGCAGTTCCAGGCAGACATCCTCGGCACCCACGTCGAGCGTCCGCAAATGCGTGAAACCACGGCACTGGGTGCAGCCTTCCTGGCCGGTCTGGCGATTGGCTTCTGGAGCAGCCTGGACGAGTTGCGTAACAAGGCGGTGATCGAGCGTGTGTTCGAGCCATCGTGTGAAGAGGCGCATCGCGAAAAACTTTACGCAGGCTGGCAGAAAGCAGTCGCGCGTACTCGTGACTGGGAACCGCACGAAAACGAAGAGTGACAGCGCCGTTGTAAGGAGGGGAGCAGGATTCCGGCTGACAGGTTGCACTTTCCTGCGGCATGATGGGCACCATTTGTAGAGGGCGTCCAAGGAAAAACAATGAACCTGCCTCCCCGCCAACAACAGATCCTCGAACTGGTCCGTGACCGTGGTTATGTCAGCATCGAGGAGATGGCGACGCTGTTCGTCGTGACCCCACAAACCATTCGCCGTGATATCAATCAATTGGCGGAAATGAACCTGTTGCGCCGCTACCACGGCGGCGCGGCCTATGACTCCAGCATCGAAAATACTGCCTACGCCATGCGTGCGGACCAGATGCGCGACGAAAAACAACGGATCGCCGAGGCCATCGCCGCGCAGATCCCGGACAACGCCTCGTTGTTCATCAATATCGGTACCACCACCGAATCCATCGCCCGTGCGTTGCTCAACCACAACAACCTGAAGATCATCACCAATAACCTGCATGTGGCGTCCATCCTCAGCACCAAGGATGATTTCGAGGTGTTGATAGCAGGCGGCAATGTGCGACGTGACGGTGGCGTGGTGGGCCAGGGCAGCATCGACTTCATCACCCAGTTCAAAGTGGACTTTGCCCTGGTGGGCATCAGCGGCATCGACGAAGACGGCAGCCTGCTGGATTTCGATTATCAGGAAGTACGGGTGTCCCAGGCGATCATCGCCAACGCACGCAAAGTGCTGCTGGCGGCTGACTCCAGCAAGTTCGGACGCAACGCCATGGTCCGCCTGGGGCCGATCACCCTCATCGATTGCCTGGTCACCGACCAGCCACCCGTGCCCGCACTGCAGCAGTTGCTGAATCAGCACAAGATTCGTCTGGAAGTGGTGTGATTGTCAGGCGCGAGCGGTGCTCGCGCGGCGGTCCGCATTGCTCATGAAGACGGTGCGTCGAGCGCCCTATTTTCTGGAGTCTGTACCGGCCTCTTCGCGAGCAAGCTCGCTTCCACAAGACTTGTGTACATATGGCGCAGCACGCATCTGTGACGCAGAGCGTCACCCAAGGCAGTCCCATGCCGGAGCGTGAGGAACGATAGGTGTCTTGAAGAACACTATCGTACCCATGCTCTGCGTAGGTATGCCGTTCCGGACGCTCTGCGTCCTCCCCGGTTCAAGCGATGCAGCGCAGACCGTTGATCCAGAGCAATTCAGTGCAGGCAGTGCACCGATCCTCCCGGTAACAATTCCCGCCCTACAATGTTCATATTTGTTCTTTTCCTGACACCATCATCAGTATTTTCAATCGATACGTGCTGGCAAGGGTCATTTTATTGAGCTATGATTTTCGAAAATGAACATTAATGTTCAGATTCGCCTTTCGAGCACTGCTCACGAATTGTCCAGGAGGCCACCAATGCCCCACACCAACGTGCCAACCCCGCCCCTCTCAGAGGTCTACGACATTGCCGTTATTGGCGGTGGCATCAACGGTGTCGGTATCGCAGCGGATGCCTCCGGTCGCGGCCTCTCGGTTTTTCTCTGCGAAAAGGACGACCTGGCCAGCCATACGTCTTCGGCCAGCAGCAAGCTGATTCATGGTGGCCTGCGCTATCTGGAGCACTACGAATTCCGCCTGGTGCGTGAAGCACTGGCAGAACGTGAAGTGCTGCTTGCCAAAGCGCCGCACATCGTCAAGCCAATGCGCTTCGTTCTGCCTCACCGCCCACACCTGCGTCCGGCCTGGATGATTCGTGCCGGGATGTTCCTTTATGACAACCTTGGCAAGCGCGAAAAACTTCCCGCATCGCGGACCATTCATTTCGGTGCGGACAGCCCGCTCAACTCGAGCATCACCCGCGGTTTCGAATATTCCGACTGCTGGGTCGACGACGCGCGCCTGGTAGTGCTCAACGCCATGTCCGCTCGTGAAAACGGTGCGCACATTCATACTCAGACCCGCTGTGTCAGCGCCCGCCGTATCAAGGGCATGTGGCATCTGCATCTTGAGCGCAGCGACGGCAGCCTGTTCTCGATCCACGCCAAGGCGTTGGTCAATGCGGCAGGTCCGTGGGTAGCCAAGTTCATCCGTGAAGACCTCAAGCTCGATTCGGCTTACGGCATCCGCCTGATTCAAGGCAGCCACCTGATCGTGCCGAAACTCTACGAGGGTGAGCACGCGTTTATTCTGCAGAACGAAGACAAGCGCATCGTGTTCACGATTCCGTACCTGGAGCACTTCACCATCGTCGGCACCACTGACCGTGAGTATCAGGGCGATCCGAACAAGGTGGACATCACCGAAGGCGAGATGGATTACGTGCTGAAAGTGGCCAACGACCACTTCAAGAAACAGTTGAGTCGCGCAGACGTGCTCCACACATTCTCTGGCGTGCGCCCGCTGTGCAACGACGAGTCCGATAATCCTTCTGCCATTACCCGTGATTACACGCTTTCGTTGTCAGGCGGCGCGGACGAGGCACCAATTCTGTCGGTGTTCGGCGGCAAGCTGACCACCTACCGCAAACTGGCCGAATCGGCGATGGCGCAGTTGGCACCGTTCTTCAAACAGATGAAACCGAGCTGGACGGCCAACGCTGCCCTGCCTGGCGGCGAAGACATGACCACCGCCGAAGCGCTGGCGACAGAAATGACCCGCCGCTTCAGCTGGCTGCCCGCGCCTATCGCCAAGCGCTGGTCGATCACTTACGGCAGCCGCAGCTGGCGCTTGCTGGAGGGCGCGCAAAGTCTGGAAGACCTTGGTCAGCATTTGGGTGCAGGCCTGTATACCCGCGAGGTCGATTACCTGTGCGATCAGGAATGGGCCACCAGCATCGAAGACATCCTGTGGCGCCGCACCAAGCTGGGCCTGTTCACGACGCCTGAGGAACAGGCCGCCGTGAGCAGCTACCTGGAAACCGTCGTGCGCAACAAAGCCTCTTTCGAAGCCGCCTGATAATCCGCTTGCAACCTGTTCACCCATCGTGCGGTGAACAGGTTTCCCTCCTTACTGCCCTCCTCCCGCCCCCCTTTCCATTCGGTTTTCCGAACAATCGCCCCCCGCTTTATTCGGCTTCCCGGACGCATTTGTCCGTAGCATCAGAGCCGATCTAAAAAAACCCTTTTAAATTCAGCGTGTTGAATTCCAAAAACGGTCTGGCACGACTCATGCTCTACATTCTGAACCGAGCGTTTCGACAAGAGCGTGTGTCTGGATGTGGACGCCGTTGAAGCATTCGCCAACAAGCGGGCCGACTCTGATTGCGGCCCCATCAATAAAAAATGACATCAAGGACTCACCCATGCGCATCGTTCCCCACCTGTTGGGCGCAGCCATCGCTGCCGCTCTGATCAGCACGCCGGTTTTCGCCGCCGAACTCACTGGCACTCTGAAGAAGATCAAGGAATCCGGCACCATTACGCTGGGCCATCGTGACGCCTCCATCCCGTTTTCCTACATCGCTGATGCCTCTGGCGTGCCGATGGGCTACTCCCACGACATCCAGCTGAAAATCGTCGAAGCCATCAAAAAAGACCTGGACATGCCTGACCTCAAGGTCAAGTACAACCTGGTGACTTCGCAGACCCGTATCCCGCTGGTTCAGAACGGCACCGTCGATGTGGAATGTGGCTCGACAACCAACAATGTCGAGCGCCAGCAGCAAGTCGATTTCTCCATCGGCATCTTCGAAGTCGGCACGCGCCTGCTGTCGAAAAAGGATTCCAGCTATAAGGATTTCGACGACCTGAAAGGCAAGAACGTCGTCACCACGGCGGGCACCACGTCCGAGCGCATCCTCAAGGCGATGAACGCTGACAAGCAGATGGGCATGAACGTGATCTCCGCCAAAGACCACGGTGAATCCTTCCAGATGCTCGAGTCCGGCCGTGCAGTCGCCTTCATGATGGACGACGCGCTGCTGGCAGGCGAAATGGCCAAGGCCAAGAAGCCGGACGACTGGGCAGTGACCGGTACAGCGCAATCCTACGAGATCTACGGCTGCATGGTCCGCAAGGGCGATGCCCCGTTCAAGAAGGCCGTGGATGACGCCATTGTCGCTACCTACAAGTCGGGCGACATCAACGCCATCTACAGCAAGTGGTTCATGTCCCCTGTCCCTCCGAAAGGTCTGAACCTGAATTTCCCGATGAGCGACAAGCTCAAGGAACTGATTCAGAACCCGACCGATAAGCCAGCTGACGACAAGAAAGCCTGAGAGACCGGTTCAGCCAGTCTGAACTGACTGCATCCCGGGCGGGCAGCGCTCGTCCGGGATCGCCTCGTCATTCTCGACAGACGACAGTGCGTGCATTTCGATAGCAATAAAAAGAGGGGGAGACCCTGATGAATTACAACTGGGACTGGGGCGTATTCTTCAAGTCCACCGGCGTCGGCAGCGAGACCTATCTGGACTGGTTCATCTCCGGCCTGGGCTGGACCATCGCCATCGCTGTCATTGCCTGGATCATTGCCCTGATACTGGGTTCGGTGCTGGGCGTCATGCGCACCGTGCCAAACCGTCTGGTGTCAGGTATCGCCACGGGATACGTGGAAATCTTCCGTAATGTGCCACTGCTGGTGCAGCTGTTCATCTGGTACTTCCTGGTGCCCGACCTGCTGCCGGAAAACCTGCAGGAGTGGTACAAGCAGGACCTGAACCCGACCACCTCCGCGTTCCTCAGCGTAGTGGTCTGCCTTGGCCTGTTCACCGCTGCCCGGGTCTGCGAACAGGTGCGTACCGGCATTGAAGCACTGCCGAAGGGCCAGGAATCGGCCGCACGCGCCATGGGCTTCAAGCTGCCACAGATCTACTGGAACGTGCTGTTGCCGCAGGCTTACCGGATCATCATTCCGCCGCTCACCTCCGAATTCCTGAACGTGTTCAAGAACTCTTCGGTCGCGTCGCTGATCGGCCTGATGGAGCTGCTTGCGCAGACCAAACAGACCGCCGAATTCTCCGCCAACCTGTTTGAGGCCTTCACCCTCGCGACCCTCATCTACTTCACGCTGAACATGAGCCTGATGCTGCTGATGCGTGTGATCGAGAAGAAAGTCGCCGTACCGGGACTCATCTCACTGGGGGGCAAATAATGGACTTCACTGGAATCGTTCCGGCCATTCCCGGCCTGTGGAACGGCATGGTCATGACCCTCAAGCTGATGGCAATGGGTGTCGTCGGCGGCCTGGTACTCGGTACGCTGCTGGCCTTGATGCGCCTGTCATCGAACAAGCTGCTGGCCAATGTGGCCGGTGCCTACGTGAACTACTTCCGTTCGATCCCGCTGCTGCTGGTGATCACCTGGTTCTACCTGGCCGTGCCGTTCGTGCTGCGCTGGATTACCGGTGAAGACACGCCCATCGGTGCGTTCGCCTCCTGCGTCGTGGCCTTCATGATGTTCGAAGCCGCGTACTTCTGCGAAATCGTCCGTGCCGGCGTGCAGTCGATCTCCAAGGGGCAAATGGGCGCTGCTCAGGCGCTGGGCATGAATTACTCGCAGATGATGCGACTGATCATCCTGCCCCAGGCCTTTCGCAAAATGACCCCGCTGCTGCTGCAACAGAGCATCATTCTGTTTCAGGACACCTCTCTGGTGTACACCGTCGGCCTCGTCGATTTTCTCAACGCATCGCGCTCCAGTGGCGACATCATCGGGCGCGCCAACGAGTTCCTGATCATTGCCGGTCTGGTGTATTTCACGATCAGCTTTGCCGCCTCGCTGCTGGTGAAGCGCCTGCAAAAAAGGTTTGCCGTATGATTTCCATCAAAAACGTCAACAAGTGGTATGGGGACTTCCAGGTACTGACCGATTGCAGCACCGAGGTCAGCAAGGGCGAAGTGGTTGTGGTGTGCGGCCCGTCCGGCTCCGGCAAATCGACCCTGATCAAATGTGTCAACGCGCTGGAACCGTTCCAGAAAGGCGATATCGTTGTCGACGGCACATCGATCTCCGATTCGAAGACCAACCTGCCGAAACTGCGCTCGCGGGTCGGTATGGTGTTTCAGCACTTCGAACTGTTTCCGCACCTGAGCATTGTCGAAAACCTGACCATCGCGCAGATCAAGGTGCTGGGCCGCAGCAAGGCCGAAGCCACCGAGAAGGGACTGAAGCTGCTGGAGCGCGTCGGCCTTTCCGAGCATGCGCACAAGCACCCCGGCCAGCTTTCCGGCGGGCAACAACAGCGTGTCGCCATCGCGCGCGCGCTGGCGATGGACCCGGTGGTCATGCTGTTCGACGAACCCACGTCCGCGCTCGACCCGGAAATGGTCAATGAAGTGCTCGATGTGATGGTGCAACTGGCCCAGGAAGGCATGACCATGATGTGCGTGACCCACGAAATGGGCTTCGCGCGCAAAGTCGCCAACCGGGTGATTTTCATGGACAAGGGACAGATTGTCGAAGACTGTGCCAAGGAAGAATTTTTCGGTGACGTCAGCGCACGCTCGGAGCGTGCCCAACAATTCCTCGCCAAGATTCTGCAGCACTAGGCAGTACTTTAACGGCTGCCCGCTCATCCGCGGGCAGCTGTTCGGTCCAGGACGACTGTGATGAAATGCGACCCCACTCTTTATCGCGCCGCCCCGCCATCACTCGCCGTGAAACCCCGTCTGATCCGCCAACTGTTCCTACCGCCGCTGATCCTCATGCTAATGATCGGGCTGGGCTATATCGCCTATCTGGTCAGTGAACACAGCGCCATCAAGGGACTGCGCGAAACCGGCGAACGCCAACTGGAGCTGCACGCCCGCACGGTCGAGAGCGAAATCAGCAAATACACCTACCTGCCCAGCGTGCTGGAACTGGAATCCAGCGTGTCGCAGTTGCTGAACGAACCGGGACCCGAGCTTCAGCAGCAGGTCAACCGCTACCTCGAAGGGCTGAATCGACGCAGCCGCAGCCGTGCCATTTACGTAATGGACACCACCGGACGTGTGCTGGCCACCAGCAACTGGCGTGACGCCGACAGTTATCAGGGCGAAGACCTGTCTTTCCGTGCCTACTTTCAGGATGCCGTGCGTGGCCTGCCCGGGCGCTTTTACGGCATCGGCACCACCACCGGTGAGTCGGGCTATTACCTGGCGCATGGGCTGGAAGACAAAGGCCGCATCATCGGCGTTGCGGTGATCAAGGTACGCCTCGAAGCACTTGAAGAACGCTGGCAGCGGGCGCGCCTGGAGGCATTTGTCAGCGACGAGAATGGCATCATCATCCTCTCCAGCGACCCGGCTCGGCGTCTGAAATCAGTACGTCCGCTCACCGCCGAGATCAAGGAGCGTCTGGCTCGCAGCCTGCAATATTACTGGTGGCCGCTCAACGAACTGGTGCCACTGGAACGGGAAACCTTGTCTGAAGGCGTCGAAACACTGGTTTTCCCCGCCAACATCAGTGTCGACCGCGAACACAAAAAGGTCAGTTATCTGGCCCAGAGCCGCCCGCTGAATGACACCGCCTGGCACCTGACACTGCTTACTCCGCTGGAGGATCTGCGCCGTGAAGCGGCCAACCAGGGCATGCTGGTCGCCGTGGCCTGCGCGCTGGTGACCTTTCTGCTGATTGCCTGGAACGAGCGGCGCAAAGTGATCTCGACCCGGCTTGCTGCCAGGGAAGCGCTGCAGGCGGCCAACAACGAACTGGAACGCAAGATCACCGAGCGCACCGAACACCTGCGGGCCAGCAACGAACGCCTCAAGGCGCAGATTCGTGAACGAAGGCAGGCCGAAGACACTTTGCGCAAGGCGCAGGACGAGCTGGTACAGGCCGGCAAGCTGGCAGCCATCGGCCAGATGTCGACCAGCATTGCGCATGAGCTGAACCAGCCTCTGGCCGCACTGCGCACCTTGTCCGGCAACACCGTGCGCTTTCTGGAACGAGGTGCGCTGGATACCGCCAGTACCAACCTGCGTACCATCAATGACCTGGTCGACCGCATGGGCCGCATCACCGCCAGCCTGCGCGCATTCGCCAGACGCGGCGACGATCAGGGCCAGGCGCAACTGAGCAAGGCTGTCGATGCGGCGGCGCAGTTACTGAGCGTGCGTCTGGAGCAGTCCGGCCTGATAGTGCATCGAGACTTCGTCGACGCCACCCTGACCATCGACCAGACCCGCCTGGAACAGATTCTGGTCAACCTGATCGGCAACGCACTGGATGCCATGTTCGACCTGCCGCAACCGGAGTTATGGCTCAGCGGATCGGTTGTCGACGGCCGATACCGTCTGCGGGTACGTGATAACGGGCGCGGCGTCGACGCCGAGGCGCGCAAGCATCTGTTTGAACCTTTCTTCACCACCAAACCGGGCGAACAAGGCCTGGGGCTGGGCCTGACGCTGTCGGCGAGCCTTGCCGCCGCAGCCGGAGGCAGCCTGAGCGCAGAGCATCCGCAGGACGGCGGTACGACGTTTGTCCTGAGCCTGCCGTTTATCCCCGATGCCCGCCACCCGGACAGCCCGACATGAGACGACACCCATGAGCATAAACAGCGACCTGACTGTCCTGATCGTTGAAGACGATCCGCATGTATTGCTCGGTTGCCAGCAGGCCCTGGCGCTGGAGGACATCGCCAGCGAAGGCGTTGCCAGCGCTGAAGAGGCGCTAAAGCGCATCGGTGACAACTTCGCCGGTATCGTCATCAGCGACATTCGCTTGCCGGGCATCGACGGCCTGGCGTTGCTGAGCCGTCTCAAGGCACGTGACAGCAGCCTGCCGGTGGTGCTGATCACCGGCCATGGCGATATCACCATGGCCGTCAACGCTATGCGCGATGGCGCTTACGATTTCATGGAGAAACCCTTTTCTCCAGAGCGTCTGGTGGACGTCACCCGACGCGCACTGGAACAACGCGGCCTGGCCCGTGAAGTGTGGGCGTTGCGCAAGCAACTGGCCGAGCGCGATTCGCTGGAAGGCCGGATCATCGGCCGCTCCCCAGCCATGCAAAACCTGCGTGCGTTGATCGCCAACGTCGCCGACACCTCGGCCAACGTACTGATCGAAGGCGAAACCGGCACGGGCAAGGAACTGGTCGCGCGCTGCCTGCACGATTTCAGTCGGCGCAAGGACAGCCAGTTCGTGGCGCTCAACTGTGGCGGGCTGGCGGAAAGCCTGTTCGAGTCGGAAATCTTCGGCCATGAAGCCAACGCGTTCACCGGCGCGGGCAAACGGCGCATCGGCAAGATCGAACACGCGCACAACGGCACGCTGTTTCTCGATGAAGTGGAAAGCATGCCGGTCAATCTGCAGATCAAGCTGTTGCGCGTCCTGCAGGAGCGAACCCTCGAGCGGCTGGGTTCCAACCAGAGCGTTGCCGTGGATTGCCGGGTCATAGCGGCAACCAAATCCGACTTGAATGCCTTGGGCAAGACCAATCAGTTCCGCAGCGACCTGTATTACCGCCTGAACGTCGTCACGCTTGAACTGCCGCCCTTGCGTGAGCGCCGCGAAGACATTCTGCAACTGTTCGAACACTTCCTGCAGTTGTCGTCGTTACGCTTCGACCGCGAACCGCCCATGCTGGATCAACAGACCAGTTCGAACCTGATGAGCCACGACTGGCCGGGCAATGTACGCGAACTGCGCAACGTGGCTGAACGCTTTGCCCTTGGCCTGCCAGCGTTCAAGCAGTCAGGCACGGTCAGTGAAAACCAGAGCCTGGGATTTGCCGAAGCGGTCGAAGCCTTCGAGCGCT
Source organism: Plantibacter cousiniae (nom. nud.) (assembly GCF_977070315.1). Lineage (NCBI taxonomy): Bacteria > Bacillati > Actinomycetota > Actinomycetes > Micrococcales > Microbacteriaceae > Plantibacter > Plantibacter cousiniae (nom. nud.). Next base: position 249,972 of record NZ_CDRVEU010000003.1, read on the forward strand.
CGTTGCTCGGCGACGCCTTGCAACGCAGCGGCGGCAACCTCAGCCAGGCCAGTCAGGAACTGGGCATGGCCAAGACCACACTGTTTGACAAGGTCAAGAAATACGGGCTTTGAGCACTGCGCCCAATTCTGAACGTGCGGCGTAGCGCAGATCTGTGACGCAGAGCGTGACCCACTCATTACCACGCTGGAGCGTGCGGAACGCTAGGCGTTCTCAAGAAACCTGTCGTGCCCATTCTCCGCGTGGGCATGCCTTCCGGACGCGCTGCGTCCGATCCCGCACGGGCAGTACGTTACTGCGATTCACCGATAATCTGGCGGATTGCGCTGACGAATACCTCGACCGGCTGACCGCCAGAGACGGCGTACTGGTCGTTGAAGACCATGGTCGGCACGGAGGTGATACCGCGAGACGTCCAGAGCTGCTCGGCCTCGCGAACCTCGGTGGTGTACTCGTCACTGTCCAGGATGGCCTGAGCACGCAGACGGTCCAGGCCGACCTTCTGCGCCACATCCGCGAGAGTCTGGTGACTGGACGGGTCTTTCAGGTCACTGAAATAGGCCTCGAACAACGCCTGCTTCAACGCGTGCTGCTTGCCTTGCTGTTCGGCCCAGTGCAACAGTCGATGGGCATCGAACGTGTTGTAGATACGCCGCTCGCCGCTGGCAAAAGTGAAGCCGAGTTCAGCACCGCGTTCACGGATGGTCTGGTGAATACCTTCGATCTGTTCCGGCGTGGAGCCGTACTTTTCGGCGATGTGCTCTTTGATGTCCTGCCCTTCGGCAGGCATGTTCGGGTTCAGCTCGAAAGGCTGGAAGTGAATGTGCGCTTGCACCTCATCCCCCAGTGCCTCCAGCGCCTGATCCAGCGCGCGCAGACCAATGACGCACCAGGGGCAGGAAACATCGGAGATGAAGTCGATCTTCAGTGCAGTTGTCATGTCGGCCCTTTTCGGTAAGCAAAGGCCACACGATACACCTCTGCCCATGCCTGACAACCAGGCAGACTTACAACTGAGCCAGGTTGCGACCGTCTTCATGCTGGGCTTTCAGGTACGGCAGCACTGCACCAAGCAACGGCGCCTTGAAGGCCTCCTGAAAACGGTGTGCCAGACCCGGAATCAAGCGCAGTTGGCTGCCCTGAATGTGCGCGGCCACATGCACGCCATGCATGACCGGCAACAGCGGGTCAGCCGTACCATGAACCACCAGTACCGGCAGACGCAGACGGTTCAGCAGTTCCACGCGGCTGGGCTCGGCCAGAATCGCCATGATCTGGCGTTTCACGCCTTCGGGATTGAACGCCCGATCATAGGAAACGGCCGCCTGATGCAGCAGTTGCTGGCGATCATCCTTGACCTGCGGGCTGCCCAGCGCTGCAAGCAAATCGGCCTGCTGCTCGATCGCCACTTCCCGATTGGGCGCGCCGCGCCGCGCCAGCAGTTGCATCAACGCGGCACTGGGCATGGGCAGACCCTGCGCACCGGAACTGGTCATGATCAGTGTCAGGCTTTCGACCCGCGACGGCGCCAGATCAGCCAGATGCTGAGCGATCATGCCGCCCATGCTCGCGCCCAACACGTGAAACTGACGAATCTGCAATGCATCCATCAACCCCAGCGCATCGTCGGCCATATCAGTCAACGAATAGGGTGCCGAGACAGGCAGGCCAAGTTTATAACGCAGCACTTCGAACGTCAGATTGGCATCCGCTGGCTGTTGTACCCAAGAAGACAGACCCACATCGCGATTGTCGTAGCGAATGACCCGATAGCCCTGCTGACACAACGCGACCACGACCTCGTCCGGCCAATGAATCAACTGCCCGCCCAGCCCCATCACCAACAGCAAGGCAGGGTCGGACTCGCTACCAATACTCTGGTACGCAATCCGCACTTCCTTGAGGTCAGCCATCTGTACAGGAACATCGGTATCACAACGATCGGCCGCAAAAGACGGCAAGCCGCACAGAAGCGCGGCCAGAAAAATTAAAACCCGCATGAAAAACACCAAAAAACAGATCCCCAGTAGGCCGCGAGTCTGATGATGTTTTCCCAAGCGCGCTGCCACACTTGCGTGACAGTTTGATGAATGGCGCTGAGCGGTCGTTAATCGAGTGTTGCGTTACGCAGCGACCTGGTCCGCCACCATCAGGTTTTCCCCAAAACGGGCGCGCGCTTCGAGGAGCGATTCCTGATGCCAGTTCGAATGCGTATCGCACTCGCCCAGGGACAGAACCTTGTAAACCGGCAGACGATCAAACACCGGGGCCAGCAGCTCCGGTTCGGTCACGCTGTCCAGATGCAACCCTGCAACCGGCAGCAAGGCCGCGACACCCAGGTTGGGCCGCAGGTCACCGTGATAGAGGCCAATAAGCTTCTTCAACGGCGAATACTGAAGAATGTGATAGGCACGTTCGAAGGCGTTGCTCCATGCCAGCGGCAGGTCGAGCGCCAGGATCGGTTCGTCGATCTGAATCCACTCGACACCGCGCGCCGCCAGACGCCCGAAGATCTCGCCATACACCGGCAGCAGATGCTCCAGCAGGTCGAGGCGATCCACTTCGTCACCCTGAACGTCACTTAGCCAGAGCAGTGTCAGCGGACCGATCAACGCAGGTTTGCGGCCTTGCTCGCACGCTTCGGCGACGCTCGCCAGCAGCGGTGCCCAAGCGGGCAGAAAACGCTGGTCGCGTTTCAGGTGTGGCACCTGCTGCGGGTAACGCGCCATCAGCCAGTTGCGCAGTTCGGCATCAGTTATCGCAACACCCTGATCCTGTTTCCAGAAAGCCTGCAGAGCGTGCCGCAATTCACGGTCTGCGCCAATGTGAAAATAGTCAGGGTGTTGAGTCAGGGCCACGATGCGTCCTCCATAAAAGATGGGCCTATTGTCGACAGCTGACACAACATGAGACAAACTCATTTTTTTCGTGTTGATCACAAATACTGCTCATGGAGCACTGAACGTGCTTGAAATACGCCACCTCAAAACCCTGCATGCACTGCGCGAGGCCGACAGCCTTGTGGAAGCAGCCGAGCGCCTGCATTTGACGCAGTCGGCCCTGTCCCATCAGTTCAAGGAGCTGGAAGAGCGCATGGGCATGCCGCTGTTCGTGCGCAAGACCAAACCGGTGCGCTTTACCAGCGCCGGTTTGCGCCTGCTGCAACTGGCCGACTCCATGCTGCCGCAACTGCGCAGTGCCGAGCGCGACATCGCTCGACTGGCAGGTGGCACGGCGGGACGGCTGCACATGGCAATCGAGTGCCACAGTTGTTTTCAGTGGCTGATGCCGACCATCGACCAGTTCCGCGATGCCTGGCCCGAGGTGGAACTGGACCTGTCTTCCGGCTTCTCGTTCGCACCCTTGCCTGCCCTGGCGCGTGGCGATCTGGACCTGGTGGTGACCTCCGACCCGCTGGAATTGCCCGGCATCACCTATGTGCCGCTATTCACCTATGAAGCGATGCTGGCGGTGGCCAATCAACACGCGCTGGCAAGCAGGCCTTACATCGTCCCGGAAGACTTGCTGACTGAAACGCTGATCACTTACCCGGTGGAACGCGACCGGCTGGATATCTTCACGCGCTTTCTGGAACCCGCCGACATCGAACCGGCACAGGTACGAACATCAGAACTGACGGTGATGATGATGCAACTGGTCGCCAGCGGGCGCGGGGTCTGCGGCATGCCGCACTGGGCGCTGCATGAATACAGCTCACGCGGCTATGTGAAGGCCAAGCGGCTGGGCGAGAAAGGACTGTTCGCGACGCTCTACGCCGGTATCCGCGCCGACATGCTCGACGCACCGTACATGCGTGACTTCCTGCTGACAGCCAAGGACACCTCGTTTTCGACGCTCGACGGGGTGAGTGTGGTTCGCTGACACCTGATTCGCTGAAATAGGGTTCGCTGACAGTGTCGTCCTGCACCGCGATGCAGGACGACTGCGCCGTTCAGCTGCGTGCAGCCTGCCGCTGAAGATACAGCGGCAGGATCAGATCGCGGGTCAACGGAGCCAGTTGCAAACCCGCATGACTGTCCGCGTCAACCCACAGCACTTCTTCGATCTCGGCGGCAGGCACTGCCTGGGCGTCGGTCCTGACCTCATACAACTGACAGTTGACCTCGAAACCGGGCTCATTGGCGGCGGGTGCCGTGAACTCACCGAGAAACACTGCCTGCGCCGGATCGACGATCAGCCCGAGCTCTTCTTCAAGTTCTCTGGCCAGCGCCTGCGGTGCCGGTTCACCGGGCTCGATCTTGCCGCCCGGCTGCATGAAGGCCCGGGTACCGCGCTTGCGCACCAGCAGGGTCCGGCCGTCTGCGCCGATCAGCAGCGCCGCCGCGATGCGGATGATCTTCATGCGAAGATCTCCGTTTTCAGCAGCCGCGCCTGATCAGCCCGTTCCAGCGCCAGAACGATCAGGCGATGGATCAGCTCGGCATACGACAGACCGCTGGCCTGCCAGAGCTTGGGGTACATGCTGATCGAGGTGAAGCCCGGCAGCGTGTTGACCTCGTTGATGATGATGTCGCGCCCTTCGGTGACGAAAAAATCGACCCGCGAGAGCCCTGCGCAGCCCAGCACCTTGTAAGCCTGCAACGCGACGTCACGCACCTGATCACTCAGATCGGCGGGCAGCTCGGCGGGGATGGCGATGCGCGCCTGATCGCCGTTCAGGTATTTGGTGTCGTAGGCATAGAATTCATCGTTGGCAATCACTTCTCCACAGACGCTGACCTGCGCATCGAAGTTACCCAATACGGCGCACTCCACTTCCCGGCCGACGATGCCCTGCTCGATCAGCAGCTTATGATCGAACTCGAAACCCAGCGCCAGTGCCGCCGCAAAACCAGCCTCGTCAGACACCTTGCTGACGCCCACCGATGAACCCTGGTTGGCCGGCTTGACGAACATCGGCAGCCCCAATTGGTCGGCAGCTTCCGTGAAAGAAAGGCTCTCTCCACGCGACAGGACCCTGAACGGCGCGACGGCTATGCCCGCATCGCGCAGCAGACGCTTGGTCACATCCTTGTCCATGCAGGCCGCAGAGGACAGCACATCGGCGCCGACAAAGGGCACGGCCAGCATGCGCAGCAGACCTTGCAACGCACCGTCTTCGCCAAACGCGCCGTGGATCAGCGGAAATACCACATCAATGGCAGCCAGGGGCTGACCTGACTCGACGTCGACAAACTGCCCGCCCATGCTGCCCGGCAGCAAGGACAACGGCTTGCCCGATGCGCTCAGTTTGATCCGTGCAGGATCAGTGGCATTGAGCAGGTAATCGGCTTCGTCGAAATGCAGCCAGCGGCCCAGCTTGTCGACGCCGATCAGGGTCAGCGCATAGCGTTCACGATCAATCGCATTGATCACGTTGCGTGCCGACTGCAACGAAACCTCATGCTCGCTGGATTGCCCACCGAAAACGATGGCGACTGACTTTTTCAAAGCGGTTACTCCTGTTTTTCAGGCCGCGAAGATAAAAGCAATGTCGGCTGTTAGTCCAGTAGATGATTGGTCGCAGGCCTGAAATTCAGACAAAAAAATCCCGGTCGTGGGCAATCCATACGAAATGCCCACGACCGGGAGGTCAGACCGCTCATTGAGCGGCTGCGGTTTCTTTCTTGCCAGTCGAGCCAAAGGTGGCGAAACGCTTGTTGAAACCCGCGATCCGGCCTTCGGTGGTGGTCTTGCGCTGCTGCCCGGTGTACATCGGGTGCGAGGCGCTGGAAACGTCGAGTGCAACGTAAGGATAGGTAGTGCCGTCGGTGTGCTGTTGCGTGCGGTCTGTGTCTACGGTGGAGCCGATCAGAAAGTAAACGTCGGCAGCGGTGTCGTGGAACAGCACGGTGCGGTATTGAGGATGGATATCGGGTTTCATCGTGATCTCTCCAGTGAGTTGACTGCAATAGTTATACAGTAACATAACGGAAGATGAGAATGATTGCTGTTGATTGGCATCATTGGTGAGGTTGATCGAACACGCACACGGTGCAGCGGCCGGCGTGAAGCCACCGGAACGCCTGAGCCAGAGACATTCTGCAATAGCGCGCCTTTGCAATTGCCCTCGATTAGCGGCACCCTGCCGCGCCGCCGAACGTCACTAGTCGCCGGCCTGGAACCTGAGCCTCTGTGGCCTATCTTTACTCATCAGCACTTTCAAGAGTCCACCGTTATGACTAACGGACGCGATCATCGAATCGACTTCTTTCGCGGCCTGGCGCTGATCTTCATCTTCTGGGATCACGTGCCGGACAATCCCCTGGCGCAACTGACCGTACGCAACTTCGGCTTCAGCGACGCAGCGGAAATCTTCGTTTTCCTCGCCGGGTACGCCTCGATCCTGGCCTACGGGCGGATCGCTCGACGTGACGGCATGCTGGTGGCTGGTGTGCGAATCCTGCGCCGGACCTGGGTGCTGTATGTGGTGCATATCTTTCTGCTGACCCTGCTGATGGGCATCGTCTTCGTCGCCAACAATCATGTCGAGACGCGCGACATGGTCCAGCAGATGGGCCTTGAATACTTCGTCGGCAACCCGCAACAGGCATTGGCTGATGAACTGCTGCTGCGCTTCAAGCCGAACCTGACCGACCCGTTGCCGCTGTATATCGTGCTGTTGCTGACCTTGCCGCTGACCTTGCCAGTGATGCTGCGCAAACTCGAAGTGGCCGTCGGCCTGTCGATTGCGCTGTACCTGATGGTGCCGCTATTCGGCTGGAACCTGCGCGCCTACGAAGGCGGCGGTGTCTGGTACTTCAACCCGGTCGCCTGGCAGCTGCTGTTCGTGCTCGGCGGTGCGTGCGCGTTGCGCAGCGAAACAGCCATAACAGTTAAGCACCCTCCGTTACGCCAACAACCCTTGTTCATGGTGGCCGCCGCCTACGTGGTGATTGCCGGAATGTTGACCTTCAGTGAAAAATGGCCCGGCCTGCACAGCGCGCTAGTCTCGACCCTGCACCTCGACGCCTTGTACCCCATCAGCAAAACCGACCTGGCACCCGCGCGCCTGCTGCACTTCCTTGCACTGATCTACGTCGTCGCCCGACTGCTGCCAGCCTCAAGCACCTGGCTCGAAAACTGGCCCGCCCGCCAGACTTGCCGCATGGGCCGCTATTCGCTGGAAGTCTTCTGTCTGGGCGTATTGCTCGCGCCACTGGCAGACATGGCCAATGCACTGGCAGGCGATACATGGCCCATGCAAGTGACGACCGCGATTGTCGGCCTGGGGTTGATGATGCTGATGGCCAATGGGCTGGAGTTGAATAAGCGGCTGGGGAAATCGCCCCGCCTGTTAACTACTTGAGAACAGCGTCACGTTTGCACGCCCTCTCGGAAACGTCCTACTGGTTTATCAGGCCAAGTTTTTCAGGAACTGGCCGCTATTCGGTATGAGACCAAAGAGAGGGCAACGCTTTGAACATTAATGGAGTTTCAAATCCGGCAAACATCCCGCAACAGATGGGGCTGGTAACCGGCGCTAAACATGTTGATCCGACAGAAGATGTCAGTCTTCAAGAGGCCATTGCATCTGAAGTCAAAACGACAGAAAAACATGTATTTTACGAATATCAGAAAGAGCCGTGGCTGTTGGAGTCGATCAACGAACACATCACAAACAGGCTTGACTACGTAGCTCACAAAAAGAGACTAGACGTAGTGGAGCTTGCACTGGTAAATGTCACCTACGATAGCTTTCGAAAAGAACTGCAAGAAACCCACCCCGACATTGCACGTAAAAACTTCGGTTTCACACTGAGCGAAAGTGCATCCATCAAGATAATTGACTACGATAACAGCCTGACTGAAAACGACACATCAGTTCTTACCCACGCCATCAACGGGTTCAGAGAATTCAAAGAGCAACTCCAACATCACGCAAAGACCATCATGACCCTGGTAGACCACGACCATGAAACATTTGGCGGCCGATATAAACTGGATATCAGCAATTTTCAGGACGTGATCGACTATGGCAAAATCATGAACACCAGCGTACAAAAAATGCAGGACGAATGGATACAGCAAGTCCAGAGCAATGCTGAGAAACGAGATTTTTCGTATATTTCGTTGGCGGTATGATACATCAGCCTGGCGAGATAAATGATTCGCCAGGCTGAGTTAGGCGTTAACCGCGAGGAACAACAGTTCGCAGAACGGTTTGTGTGCAGATGTGTCCCATGTAAAAAATATGAGGGGTCGCAGTCATCGGCCCCAATGAAAAATTGTGTACGGTATAGCCGGCTACCTTATAGTGGCTTCTCCACGTGTTGAAACCTCTCTGGGTGTGCACAAAGTCCTGGGCCTCCACACCCCCATAGCAGCGTCCAAACTCGATACGCTGAGAGACAAACCCATCAGCATTGCTGGTTACAACATGCTCGATTGAGGGTTCTCCTTTGCCAAAACTCAGGTCAAGAATCGCCATACCTCCTTCCAGAGGCGCGCCCTTAGTATCGGTAAATCTCGCCTCAAAGATAGCCTCCTTATAAATCTGCGTTGCCAACCAGCCAAGGTTAGTATATCCACTTGGAATCCTTATCACTTCCGGCTCGTCGAGCAGCTCAATTGACGCAATAGAAAGTTAAGCGCCGAGTCAACCCTCACATTAAAATCAAGGAAACTTCCTACAAAAAATAATCACCACTACAGCCTAGGAAAAACCCTACACACTTATCAGGCAAAGTTTTGCGAAGGTCTGCCGCTAGCTAGTTATCATTGACACCAAAGAGCGCTTAGCATGCATATCAACCCTTTAGCTTCTGCATCACAAAATCAACAGCGCACTCTCTCGGGCTCAAGTTCCCTCACCTCACCTGCTGCTCCGCCAATCAACATTCCTCAGGCGCGTGATAACGTGCGTGATCCGAACGCTGAGTTCTATACCACCGAGGAAACACCCTGGTTATCCGACTACAAAACGTCGGCGGCAGGACGGGTTATGCTGGAAAGTATGTCTGAAGAGATATCGAACCTACTCCGAAGTACATACCTGGGTGACTTAACTAAAGATTTTGACAAGACCCTATGCCGTATGTACGACAATTTTCACGATTTCAAGCAGCAGCTTTTTTACCTTAATACGGAGCTGTCAAATAAGCACTTCGGCTTCACGCTGGGTTTTAATCAGGACATCCAGGTGACCGACCCGGACGATGTGCTCACCCCGGCAGAGTTCGCGTACCTGACCGAGAAGCTGAACGAACGTCAACAACTGAAGGAGGATCTGCGTGCGCACGCAAAAATTGTGATGACGTTACTCGATCACTACACGGAGAAATTCGGCAACCAGCACACACTCAACCTTGAGAATTACAGCAAGGTTATCGACTACGGGCAGGTCTTCAGCCGCAACCACATTGGCAACTTCATGGACACGATCATTTACCAGATCGAGCGCAATGCGCCGAAGCGTGAAGAAGAGCGCAAACCGTTGGTTGATCTTCACGTCTGATCAAGCCAGCGCCACTGTAGTTCATGTGTGGCTGCAGTGGGATTAGTTCATGACGCTCGTCCCCACTGCGCGCCATCCTCCCTCGAAAACCTCCAGACAATTCCCTCCCATAATCCCATCCAGCGTCTAAGCTTGGGTCAGGTGCTTTGACAGGATGACCGGACAATCGACTATGGGCGCATTTCGGCATTCCGATAGCAAGCAAGAGACGCTATCCGCTGATCGTGAGGATGATCCTCGTACGCCCAAATATCCGCGTCGCAAGCGATACGGATGGCGGGTGTTCTGGGTCGTGGTGGTGTTGGCCGGGGTTGCATTGGGCGTTGCGGTGGCCGTGGAGAGCAGAACCTCCAGGCTTCAGGCGCGCGAATTCAGCCGCTTTGCCGCGAGCCTGGGTTACTCGATGCAGCCCGGACCTAGTCATGACGTGGTGTATCCCGGTGACGGGCCGTTCGACAGGCGCCTTGGCTATTCTTCCATGGATGAATTCCTGTCGCGCCTGCTCAAACGCGACTACGTGATCACGCGCCAGACCCGCTTTTCCCCGGAACTGTTGCGTTACGTCCGGCATGGATTTTTCGTGCCTTACGAGGAAAAGACCCAGGCTGGGCTGTCGATCACCGATTGCCGAAACGAGCCGCTGTACGAATTCAGATACCCACAGCAGTTTTACCCGACCTTTGCCGCCATTCCGCCATTGCTGGTGAACAGCCTGCTGTTCATCGAAAACCGCGACCTGCTCGATCCGCAGCAGCCCATGGCCAACCCTGCGGTGGACTGGCCACGTTTTGTCAAAGCCGCCTGGTCGCAACTGGCGAAGATGTTTGCCCTCCCCGGCCAGTCGGCTGGGGGCAGCACGCTGGCCACTCAGCTGGAAAAATACCGTCACTCCCCAGACGGGCTGACGCTGTCGGGTTCTGAAAAGCTGCGGCAGATGATTTCCGCCAGCGTTCGCGCCTATCAGCCGGGGACCGAGACACTCGCCGTGCGCCAGCGGGTGGTGCGTGACTACCTGAACAGCGTGCCGCTGTCTGCGGTGCCAGGGCATGGCGAAGTGCATGGTCTGGCTGAAGGACTGCGGGTGTGGTTCGGCGCAGACTTCGGCAAAACCAACGAGATACTGGCTTCTAATCCCGGCGATAAACAGGCACTGGCCGACAAGGCGCTGGCGCTACGTGAAGTGCTCTCACTGGTAATCGCCCAGCGTCGTCCGTCGCACTATCTGGCCAAGGGCCGCCAGGAATTGGCAGAACTGACCGACAGCCACATTCGGTTGCTGGCCCAGGCCAACATCATCGACCGACCGCTGGCCGATGCCGCGCTGGCAGCCCAGGTCACCTACCGCGACTGGGCGCAGCAACCGACCCTGCAGCCCATCGAAACCAACAAGGGCATCAGTGTTGCGCGCACTCGCCTGTCGAATCTGCTCAATCGCCCGCTCTACGATCTGGACCGTCTTGACCTGTCCGCCACCAGCACCCTGCATGGCGAATTGCAGCGCAGCGTCAGCCAGTACCTGCGCGACCTGGTCAACCCTGAATTTGCCGCAAGGATCGGGTTGATGGGCGAGCGCCTGTTGACCCCGGCCAGCACAACACAGGTGCGCTACAGCTTCACGCTGTTTGAACGCGGCGTGGACGGCTCGCGGGTCAGGGTCCAGACCGACAGCACTGATCAGCCGTTCGATATCAACGAAGGCAGCAAGCTGGAGCTGGGCTCGACGGCGAAGATGCGCGTGCTGACGACGTATCTGGAGATCATCGCCGAACTGCATGGGCGCTATGCGGGCCTGAACCCTGCGCAATTGCGCAAAATCCCTGTCGAGGAACCGGATCGGCTGACCCGCTGGGCGTTGGATTATCTGCTGCTGAACAAGGACCATGACCTGGCAAAGATGCTGTCGGCTGCACTCGACCGCACCTATTCGGCCAGCCCCGCAGAAGCGTTCTTCACCGGTGGCGGCATGCACCGTTTCAATAATTTCCGGCGCGAAGACAACGAGCGGATTCCAACCCTGCGCGAGTCGCTGCGTGAGTCGATCAACCTGCCGTTCATCCGCCTGATGCGCGATGTCGTTCGCTACAGCACCTATCAGGCGCCCAACAACAGCGCCGAGCTGCTCAAGGATGATGACAACCCGCGCCGCCAGGAATACCTGGCGCAGTTTGCCGACCGCGAAGGCACGGTATTCCTGCTGCGCTTCTGGAAACGCTACAAGGAAAAGACCACGCAGGAGCGACTCGACACCTTCCTCGACGGCATTCACCCGACGGCGATCCGTCTGGCTGCGGTGCACCGTTATCTGCTGCCGGGCGCTGATCAGGGCACATTCAACGCGTTCATCCGCGCCCACCTGGACGAGCCCAGGGCGAGCTCGAAACTCGCCGACAAACGTCTTGCCGAGCTGTACAAGAGTTACGGACCGGGCACTTATGATCTGCCCGATCAAGGCTACATCGCCCGCGTCCATCCGCTGGAACTGTGGCTGGTAGGCTACCTGCTCAAACATCCGGACGCGCAGTTCAAGGACGCAGTGGCCGCCAGTCGTTTCGAGCGTCAGGAAGTCTATGGCTGGCTGTTCAAGAGTCGCCACAAAGGCGCTCGCGACAGCCGTGTGCGGACCATGATGGAGGTCGAAGCGTTTCTGGACATCGAGCAACGCTGGCAGCGCGTGGGTTATCCGTTCGACCATCTGGTGCCTTCTCTGGCGACGGCTATCGGCAGTTCGGGAGACCGTCCGGCGGCGCTTGCCGAGCTGATCGGCATCATCCAGAACGATGGTATCCGCCTGCCTGCGGTGCGCATCGACAGTCTGCACTTTGCTGCCGATACGCCTTACGACACCCAACTGAGCATCAACCCGGAACTGGGCAAGCGTGTGTTGCCATCGGAGGTCGCAGCGGCAATGCGCGAGGCCTTGTCGCAAGTGGTGGATGGCGGCACGGCCAAACGCGTGCAAGGCACGTTCAAGATGCAGGACGGCAGTGTGCTGGCGATGGGTGGCAAGACCGGCACCGGCGACAACAGGATCGAAAGCGTCGGTGCGGGCGGGCGTATTCTCAGCTCAAGGGCAATCAACCGCACGGCGACTTTTGTGTTTTATATCGGCGACAACCACTTTGGCGCGCTGACGGCGTTTGTGCCGGGACGTGCTGCCGAGGGCTTTCGCTTCACCTCGGCGTTGCCGGTGCAGGTGCTCAAAGGCATGGCACCGATCCTGACGCCGTACCTGGAGAACCACGGACAGGCGATGTGCAACGCCTCGCTTGCCGATCCGCCCAAGGGTGTCTGACCGGCAATGACCGCTCGTCTGCCAGCTCTGTGATTACAAAAAGATATATCTTAAGGTATATCTAACTTGTAACAAGAGAGCAAAAACATGCGTGAAGATAAACACCCTCCCCACCACCGTCCGCCGCATCTTCGTGAACCAGGTGAAGATCGCGACGGCTTTGAAAAACGCCCGGGCCGTGAACGCGGTGGACGTGGCCCTCGGGTTTTCGCCCCTGGCGATCTGAAATTACTGCTGTTGGCGTTGATCGCCGAACAGCCCGCCCACGGCTATGACCTGATCCGCAAGATCGAAGGTCTGTTCGAGGGTGCGTACTGCCCCAGCCCCGGCGTTATCTACCCCACCCTGACGTTTCTTGAAGAAAGCGAAATGGTGGTCGGCGATGCCCAGGCCGGCAAGAAGCTCTACACCATCACCGATGCGGGTCGCCAATCCCTGGAAGATCAGGCCGTGGCGCTGGAAGGTGTGCGCATGCGCATCGATGTCAGCAAGCGCTCACTGCGCGGCCACGATCGTCCGCCGGAAATCCACGAAGCGGTGCACAACCTGCGCCACGCGCTGCAGATGCACCATGGCCGCTGGAGCCCGGAAGAGATTTTGCGCGTCAGCGAACTGCTCAACAGCACGGCCAAGGCTGTCGTCGATGGGCCTCAACCTGCCTCGGAGGAGTCGGCATGAATTCGCCCCAGTCAATCCATCGCGTCATGCATGAAATCAAGCGTCGCAAGCTGCAGGTGGTGCGGGTCACGGAACTGACACCCCTGATGCGCCGCATTACCTTGCAGGGGCCGGAGTTGGCGGGTTTCATCAGCCTGGGTACCGACGACCACGTCAAACTGTTCTTCCCGCAAACGGCAGAAGAGCAGGCCGCGCTGGAAAACCTGAACCCTGCCGGCGACAAGGACACGCCGCGCCCGCCGATGCGCGATTACACGCCGCGTCGCTACGACGAAGAAACCGGGGAACTGGATATCGATTTCGTTCTGCATGGCGAAGGCCCGGCGGCCACCTGGGCCGCGCAGGCAGCGCCCGGGCAATTCCTGCACATCGCCGGTCCAAAGGGGTCGATGGTGGTGCCGGACATGTTCGACAGCTACCTGCTGATCGGCGACGAAACAGCCATTCCGGCCATCGCCCGACGCCTTGAATCGCTGCCCGCCAATCGTGCTGCGCTGGTGGTGGTCGAAGTGGCCAGCCCGCAGGAACAGCAGGTGTTCGACAGTGCCGCACAGGTCGACGTGATCTGGATCGTACGCGGCGAACAGAGTCTGCTGGACGTCACGCGTCGTCTGGAGATGCCCGAGGGCAAGCTGTACGCCTGGGTCGCGACCGAATCCGCGCTGTCACGCAAGTTACGTCGTGTGCTGCTCGACGAGTTCGGCCTGGAAGAGGACTTCGTCAAGGCCGCCGGTTACTGGAAGCTGGACAGCACTGAAGAATGAGCAGGACCGGGCGACTCACCGGGTACGACGAGACGCCCGTTTATCAACTGCCAGCAGCACCAATGCGATCAGCACGAAACCGAGCAGCACGCCCAGCGCGTTGATGAATGCCGCCGGGAAACCGAGCGTGCCGACATCGATGAACGGGTACAGGTAATCACCGAACATGTGGCCACGCAGCAGGACATAGGCGAAGTAGACGATCGGATAGATCGCCCAGAGCACTACATGGCTCAGGCGCAGCGTGCCCTTGGGCACGTACAGCCACCAATAGAGCACGAACGCCAGCGGCATTATGTCGTGCAGCAGTTCGTCGGCCACCCACTGCCAGCCTTCCGGGTGCCACAAGTGGCGCAGCAGAATGTTGTAGGCGATGCCCACCAGCGCAATACTCACCGCAATGCCACCACACACCACCGGATGCCGGAAAAACCGGTGGCCTGCCGACTGCCGTGTCGTCAGCGCGCAACTCAGGGCGACCGCTACCAGCGTATTGGTCAGTACGGTGAAAAAACTTGAAAAGCGCACCAGCCCACCCAGCAGACTGGCGTGATCGGCATAACGGCCAATCAGGATCAGGTAAAGCTGAATCACCAATCCCGACCAGCCGAGACAAGCGGCCACAAGGGCGTAATAGCGCTGTCCCTGCGCAGGTTGTGGATGTTCACTGAGCATCAATCGGTATCCTTGCGTGCCGGCGTCCATGCCGGACTGTCTGGCGGGCCTGTTACCAGCCCTTGCTGCGATGCAATTTCACATACAGCGCTTCGACCTTTTCCCGCGCCCAGGGTGTCTTGCGCAGGAAGGTCAGGCTGGACTTGATGCTCGGATCGCTCTTGAAGCAGCGAATATCGATGCGTTCGGCGAGGCCGGACCATTCGTAATGTTCGACCAGCGCCCTGAGGATCTGCTCCAGCGTGACGCCGTGCAACGGGTCGGAGTGGGGTGTTGTCATGATGAGCCTTGCAACGAAATAAGAAGAGACGAACCTGAACGGATCTCTGGAGTACGCAGGTGCTTCCCGAAAGTCTGCCATTGTAAGCGCCGCGCTTTCATAAAACACCGTCGACCTGCAGCACTGTTGCCGGCGTTGCAATGATCCATGTCAGGTTTTTCGCTTTTAGAAAAATCGTTAGCGCCCTATCATTGCCGGGTTAAGGATTGAAGATTCCCCCTTCTGCAGATGTTCCTTCGGACAAAAAGCCTATGCACGAATTCGGGCGGTAATGGTCTACGACTCAACGACCGCGCCAGCCGAACGTGCAGCCGCGCTCTGCCTGACGGTTTAATTCCACCGTCGGCGATTCGTCTCAACAAGCAGCTTCAAGGAATGGCGCCAGGGCAGGCGATGCTTAAAAACAAGATTTCAATTACTTACTTCTCGCGGAGATTCGCATTATGAGCACTGACGGTGCTTCAAATAGAAATCGCCTGTTGCCGACCCTGCTCGGGCTGGTGATCCTGTTGATGGGGCTGGCCTTGCTGGTCGGTGGTGCCCGACTGCTGCAACTGGATGGCTCGTTGTATTACCTGTTGGCCGGTATCGGCTTCGCCGTGACCGGCGTGTTGCTGATCACCGGACGTGCGGCTGCGCTGGGCCTTTATGCACTGCTGCTGTTCGCGAGCACTGTATGGTCGTTGTGGGAAGTCGGCCTCGATTGGTGGCAACTGGTGCCACGCCTGGCGCTGTGGTTCGCACTGGGTATCGCATTGCTGCTGCCATGGTTCCGCAGACCGTTGCTGCGCAACGGTCCGGCACGCATGGGCACCGGTGCATTGAGCATCGCTGTGGTGCTGGCCGGCCTGACCGCGCTGGCGAGCCAGTTCACCAACCCGGGCCGTATCGAAGGCCAGCTGGACCGCGAGACGGCTGGCACGACCAACACCGCCCCAGCCATGCCTGACGGCGACTGGCAGTCCTACGGCCGCACCGCCTTCGGTGACCGTTACTCGCCGCTGGCGCAGATCACGCCGGAAAACGTCAACAAGCTGGAGCCGGCCTGGACCTATCGCACGGGTGACATTCCGGGGCCGAACGATCCGGGGGAAACGACTGCCGAGAACACCCCACTCAAGGTCAACGGCATGCTTTATGTGTGCACGCCGCACAGCCAGGTGATCGCGCTTGACCCGGATTCGGGCAAGGAAATCTGGCGCTTCGATCCGAAGCTCAGCACTCAGAACGCTGCCAACTTCAAGGGCTGGGCGCACATGACCTGCCGTGGCGTCACCTATCATGACGACGCTGCCTACGCCGCCAGCGCCCCGGCGCAAAGCCCGACGGTCCCGGCTGCTGACGGCACGGCCACTGCCAGTGCTGCCTGCCCGCGCAGAATCTTCCTGCCGACTGCCGACACCCGTCTGATCGCGCTGAACGCCGATACTGGCAAGATGTGTGAAGACTTCGGCAACAAGGGTTCGGTTGACCTGACCGCCAACATGGGCACCTTCGCTCCGGGCGGCTACTACTCCACGTCGCCACCCGCGGTCACCAAGGACCTGGTGATTATCGGTGGCCACGTCACTGACAACGTCTCCATGGACGAGCCGTCCGGCGTGATCCGCGCCTATGACGTGCACACCGGCCGTCTGGTGTGGAACTGGGACAGCGGCAATCCGGAAGAAACTGCACCGATTGCCGAAGGCAAGATCTACACCCGCAACTCGCCGAACATGTGGTCCATGTTCAGCGTCGATGAAAAGCTCGGCATGATCTACCTGCCGATGGGTAACCAGACACCTGACCAGTGGGGCGGCGACCGTACGCCAGAGTCCGAGAAGTACAGCGCGGGCCTGGTTGCACTGGACATCGCTACCGGCCGCGTGCGCTGGGACTACCAGTTCACTCACCATGACCTGTGGGACATGGACGTGGGCGGTCAGCCGACGCTGCTGGACATGAAAACCGCTGACGGCGTCAAACCCGCAGTGCTGGCGTCGACCAAGCAGGGCAGCATCTACGTGCTGGATCGCAGCACCGGCAAACCGATCGTGCCGATCAATGAAGTGCCGGTCCCGCAAGGCGCTGTCGCGGGCGATCACACCTCGCCGACCCAGCCCAAGTCCGACCTGAACTTCATGCCGCCGCCGCTCAAGGAGCGCGACATGTGGGGCGTGACGCCGTTTGACCAGATGATGTGCCGGATCGACTTCAAGTCGCTGCGCTACGATGGTCCGTTCACGCCACCGTCGTTGCAGGGTTCGATCGTTTATCCGGGTAACTTCGGCGTGTTCGACTGGGGCGGTATTTCCGTCGACCCGATGCGTCAGATCGCCTTCGTCAATCCTAACTACATGGCTTTCCGTTCGAAGCTGGTACCGTCTGCCGAAGTTGAAGGCGGCCCGGGCCGCAAGAGCGAAACCGAAGGCGTACAGCCGAACAAGGGCGCGCCTTATGGTGTGATCCTGGAAGCACTGCTGTCGCCGATGGGCCTGCCTTGCCAGGCACCCGCGTGGGGTTACGTGGCGGCGGTCGACCTGACCAACCACAAGACCATCTGGATGCACAAGAACGGTACCGTGCGCGACAGCTCGCCGATCCCGCTCCCGCTGACCATGGGCGTTCCAAGCCTGGGTGGTACGTTCACCACCGCCAGCGGTCTGGCGTTCATGAGCGCTACGCTTGACCAGTACCTGCGTGCTTATGACGTGCGTAACGGCAAGCAGTTGTGGGAAGCCCGCCTGCCCGCAGGTGCGCAAACCACCCCGATGACCTACACCGGCAAGGACGGTCAGCAATACGTGCTGGTCGTTGCAGGCGGTCACGGCTCACTGGGCACCAAACAGGGTGACTACGTGATGGCGTTCAAACTGCCGAAGTGATGCGTTGCTGAGGTCAATGAACGGCGGCTACCGAGAGGTAGCCGCTTTTTTTTGTCGCCGCTGAAGCGGGATCCCGGTTGATCCAGCTACCGGGCAGGGTTGCGGCAGACGACTATCGCTCCTCACGCTCCAGCGTGGGAATGCAGTTCTGGACGCTCTGCGTCCTCTCTCCAGTGCGACTGACTAGCGTGCCTTGGCGCTGCTTTTGTCACTGGCGCGCAGGATGTCGCTCCAGCGGCGGACCAGGTAGTTGTGCTCGTTCATGACCGAATTCCACACGGCAATATGGCCCATGCGCTCTTCGTAGGACCCGCCGTCGCGGACTTCTCCGGCGTCGATGAGCGGCAAGCCGTCGCTGCCGAGCAGTTGTTCGCGCGCAGGCAGGCCGGCGTACCAGTAATCCCATTCGGCAGCGCTGAGGTGATCGCGGCTGCGTGCCGGATTGCCGATGTAGTAGCCTTGCCGCGCCATCACTGCGCCGGGCCAGCCCGACAACCACCAGTTGAGATACGCGTACGCCGCATCCAGCACCGGCCCCTTGGCGTGGCGTGACAGGGAAAGCCCGCCAAACCAGCCGCGATAACCTTCTTTGGGCACCGCCACACGGTACTTGACCCCCGCACGGTGCAGCCTGACCAGGGTCGGTGACCAGAGGCTCTGAATGTCGATGTTCGGGCTGAGCATCAGTTCGGCGGCTTCTTCGTCGCCTGACCAGAACGCACCAAAATGCCCTTGCTGCTGTTTGCGCACCAGCACATCAGCGAGCCGATCGATTTCTTCGATGCTCATGTTGCCGATGTCCTTGAAGCTCGCCAGCCCCGCCCCCTGCACCGCCAGCGCGGCATCCAATGCGCCGATGGCCGCGTCACTCTGCAAGGCGATGCGCCCGCCCCACACCGGGTCGAGCAGCCAGCCCCAGCTTTCGTCCGCAGAGGTCAAGCCCTCCGGCAAGCGCTCGGGGCGATAGGCGAAGCTGTCGGCGTTATGGGTCAGCGGCAACATGCTGATGCGCTCGGTCACCGCGCTGCCCAGACTGCCGTCGTGCTGCACGAACAAACGCTCGCTGGGCACACTGCCGCTGCCTGGCTGGTCGGTAGGCCGCAGACGGCCCTGCTTGGGCAAGTCGTTGATTTCGTGCCACAGCGCGATGCGCCGCGTGTCGATGGGTTGAATCGCCCGGGCAGGCCAGACGAAATCCACGTTATGAAACCACTGGTCGTAGAGGTCGTAGCTGTCTGGCTGCATGACCGCGATGCGTTGCGCGGTTTGCACGTCATGAATCTGGTAGATCAGTTTGATCCCCAGTTCCTGCTCGGCCCGCTCACGCAAAGACTCCAGCAGGGTCACGGAGGTGCCCAGCACGCGCAAGGTGATGGTCATGCTGCCGACTCGTTGAGCGGTGGCGCGAAACTGCCAGAGAAGACTTCGAACGAACGACGCAGCAGATCGGGATCGAGACCGCGCAGGATGAACACCAGCCGCGAGGTGCGATCCTCGCCCGGCCAGGCGGCAAGATGCACCGGCGCATGCAGGCAATGCTGCACACCATGAATCACGATGGGAGCCTGATTGTCGTTCACGTTGAGCAGCCCTTTGACGCGGAGGATTCGTTCACCGTGGCATTTTAACAGCATCGACAGCCACACCCCGAAGCCGACCCAGTCCAGAGGGCGCTCGAACGTCAGGCAACAGACCTGCGCATCACCATGCCGCGCGGAAGTCGACAGCACCCGATGCAGTTGCCAGCGGGTCACTTCAGCGGCCGGTTCGTCGCTGCGCATGCCCTCGCCCAGCAGCAACTGATCGCCGCTGTGGACGTCCGCCGTATCAAGCAATGGCGCAGAAAAATTCAGCGCTTGCAGATGCTCGCGCAGGCTATCCAGTACCGACTCATCGACCAGATCGGTTTTGCTCAACAGCAGACGATCCGCCGCCGCGACCTGCGCCAGCCATTCCGGATGCAGACGCTCTTGCAGCGTCGCGTGACAAGCGTCCACCAGCGTGACAATCAGACCGATGTGAAAACGCCCGCGCAATTGCGGGTCGTTGCTCAGCGTGGTGAGAATCGGGGCCGGATCGGCCAGACCGGTGGTCTCCAGAATCACCCGGCGAAATGCAGGAATTTCACCTCGATTACGCCGCTCCAGCAGACCGAGCAGCGCGTCTTTCAATTCACCGCGGACGGTGCAGCAGACACAGCCGCTGGGCAACAGCACGGTATCCGGTGCGACCTCTTCAACCAGCAGATGATCGATACCCACATCGCCGAATTCGTTGATCAGCAGCGCGGTGTCACCCATGTTTTCATCGGCCAGCAGGCGTTTGAGCAACGTGGTCTTGCCGCTGCCGAGGAAGCCGGTAATCACGTTCAGGGCAATACTCATGATGACCTCTGCAGATGATCGAGCAGCCGTGAATCAAGCGGGTCCAGCGGCCGTCCGATCAGCAACTCGGCTTTCTGCCAGAGCTGTTCCAGCCCGGTCGCCAGTTCCTGCTTGCCGGTGGCCCCGAGCAGGAGATAGGAAACGCCTTGAAAATCTTCGACCTTCAGGCGAAACGGCGCGACCACCTTGTTGATTGCAGCAATACGCCGCAAGCGCTCACGCCGTCGGGGCAGTTCTGCAGCCAGCGGATCGCTCCAGTGCACGTCTTCACCCAATAGCCCGCACAATCCACACATCAGGTGTTCTCCAGCTGTTTGCTCATGGCATGACGTCGCCGGAATTGGGGCCCAGGGTCTGACCGACGAACAGATTGCCACCTGGCTCGCTGGCCAGCAGCACCGCCACCGGGGCGACCTCCTCGGCCAGACCGAAGCGGCCCAGTGGCAACTCGGCGGCCTTGGCGGTTTTCCAGGCGCTGCTGATCCCGGCGACCAGTGGGGTTTCGATAGGGCCGGGTGCAATGGCGTTGACCAGCACGTTGTCCTTGGCGACTTCCAGCGCCAGGGATTTGCTGAAACCGATCACCCCGGCCTTGGCGGCGGCGTAATGGGTCAGTTCGGCACCGCCCTTGATGCCCAGTTGCGAAGCAACATTGATGATGCGCCCCCAGCGCTGGGCAATCATGTGCGGCAATGCACGCTGACTGGCCACAAAGACGCTGGTCAGGTCGATGCGCAGCATGTCGTTCCACATATCGAGGGTCAGGTCGACGCAACGCGCCTGGGTCAGCATGCCCGCGTTGTTGACCAGAATGTCGATACCTCCGAACTGCTCGACACAGGCATCGACGCTGGCTTGCGCGCCGTCGGTGCTGCCGACATCGGCCACGCACTCCTGAACCTGAGCGCCCAGCTGACGGCACTCTGCAGCGATCTTCGCCAGGCTGTGGGCGTCTCGATCGCCCAGCACCAGACGCGCGCCTTCAGCCGCATAGGCGCGAGCGATGGCTGCGCCGATGCCACTGCCTGCTCCGGTGATCACTGCCCGCTTTTGTTTGAGTTGCTGCATGGGTCGGGTTCCTCGGTTGGTTTGGGGATCACTGCGTATTGCTCGCGAACGCTCAGTCACTGACACGCCATTCCCAGCGTCTGTACTGAACGCTTCGCGAGCAGGCTCGCTGCCGATCCGAATCGCTCTACTCGGGCCAG
This sequence comes from Plantibacter cousiniae (nom. nud.), assembly GCF_977070315.1. Taxonomy (NCBI): domain Bacteria; kingdom Bacillati; phylum Actinomycetota; class Actinomycetes; order Micrococcales; family Microbacteriaceae; genus Plantibacter; species Plantibacter cousiniae (nom. nud.). The sequence goes on from NZ_CDRVEU010000003.1 coordinate 271,577, forward strand.
CGCACGGTCAGGCCACCGTCGATCACGATGCTTTGCCCGGTCAGGTAACTGGCTTCATCGCTGCATAGAAAACGCACCAGCGCAGCGACTTCATCCGATCTACCGACACGGCCCAGCGGGATGACTTTGGCCGCCTGCGCCAGACCTTCCGGCCCCAGCGAGTTCTTGCTGTCCAGCGATTGCGGCGTCTCGATCAAGCCGGGAATCACCGCGTTGCAACGGATGCCCTTCGGGGCGAGCTCCACCGCCAGTGACCGGCACAGCCCTGGCACGCCGGCCTTGGCCGCTGCGTAATGGGCATGGTCCTGCCAGCCATACACACCACCGGCAATCGAGGAAATCGCCACCAGCGCCCCGCCCTCACCCATGTGCCGGACGGCGGCGCGGAAGGTACGCATCACGCCGGTCAGGTCCACGTCGAGCATCTCGTTCCAGCGCTCGTCGGTCATTTCCAGCAACGGCGCGCGGCGCAACAGCCCGGCATTGGCGACCGCATAGTCGATGCGGCCAAACGCCTTGACTGCCTGCGCGGCCAGATCATCGACCGATTCGGTGAAGGTCACATCCAGCGGCAGCATCAGGCATTCGCCGCCCGCCTCCGCCACCAGCCTGCGGGTTTCGTCCGGATCATGCGGGTCAGCCGGATAGAACCCGCCTGCCACCGCCACACCCTGGCGGGCAAACGCCACTGCCAGCGCCTGACCGATGCCGCTGGCGGCACCGGTTATCACTGCAACTTTACGCGTCATGTGCTGCTCCTCATTTCACCGTTTCAGGTCGCACGTGTTTAGCGGCGAACATCAGTGCACCCGACAGGAAGCAAGGCACTGCGCCGAAGTACAACGCCGAGGTCTGCCAGTCGCCGCCTGCGCTCAGTACCGATGTGGCGCCGAAGCCTGCGACCACAGCACCGAGCGGGCCCATGGCATGGATGATTGCGCCACCCGTGGCACGAATGCTGGTCGGGAAGCTTTCGCTGATGAAGAACAAGGCCGCCGAGTACGGGCCGATCAGGAAGAACAGCCCCAGGCTGTACAAGCCGACCACCGTCACCATGTTGCTTGGCCCGTAAAGCATGCCGGCAAACGCCAGGCCGCCGAGCATCCAGCCAAGGCCGATGACATTGCGGCGACCGATCCGGTCACCCATCCAGCCGTGACACAGGTAGCCGCAATAGCCCACCAGGTTGGACAGCACCAGAATGATCAGCGAGTTCTCGAACGAGATATGGTGGACGCTGACGATCACCGTCGTACCCAGCACACTGAATACCTGAATGGCCGCCCAGTTGAGCAGGATCGCAGCACCGATCACCAGGGTCGCGCGGCGCGAAGAACCGCGAAAGGCCGCGCCGATACCGGCCTTGCTGTGCTCTTCGTAATCCACCCCGTAGGTCTGCGCCACGGCCTGCGCCTGACTGAGGTCGCCCTTCTTGCGCAATTGGGTGATGCGTTGATGGATCTGAAACTGCGGGCTTTCCTTGAGCTTGCGCGCCAGGATAGCGATGACGATGGCCGGAATAGCCGCAAACACGAAGCAACCCTGCCAGCCGATGACCGGCAACAGCACCGCCGTCAGACCAGCCGCGATCAGCGCACCGACCGGCCAGCCTCCCTGCACCAGGCTGTAGATGAAGCCACGGCGCTTGGTGAGTCGCGGGTCGTCGGATGCGGCGTAGATCTCGCTCAGATAGGTCGCATTGACCGTTTCCTCTGCATAACCCAGACCGCCCAGCGAACGAATGAGGATCAGGGGCGACTTGCCCCATGCTCCGCCGATGGCCGTGAGCGCCGAGCAGATCGCCGAGCCACTCACGGTGAAAATGATACCCACGCGCCGTCCCAGGCGATCTACCAGCGGGCCGATGGCCAGAGCCACCACCGCGGTGCCGACCGCGACCCAGGTCGCGATTTCGGCCTGTTCGACCTCACTCCAGCTGAAATGCCGACCGATTTCCGGTAACAGCGTGCCAAACAGAATGAAGTCATATACCGCAAACACCCACGCGAAAAACGCAATCCATGTGGCAAACCGTACTTGCTCCGGAGTCAGTTGCTCAGGTTTCCAGCCGGTCAGGTCGAGCTTATTGTAAATGGACATGAGTGACGCCTCGGACTGGGCAATGAATCAGCAGGTACGGGGATTGCGACGCACGAAATCGTCGGCAATCTCGTCGAAAGTGACGAACTTGACGCCAGCATGGCTCTGAACGTGCTCGATCAAGCGCTCCAGCATCAGCAGCACTTGCGGGCGACCAGACACGTCCGGGTGAATGGTCATGGTGAATACAGCGTGTTCGTGTTCGCGATAGACCCAGTCGAACTGGTCGCGCCACATTTCTTCCAGGTGCCGAGGGTTGACGAAACCGTGGCTGTTCGGTGCCTTCTTGATGAACATCATTGGCGGCAGATCGTCCAGGTACCAGTTGGCCGGAATTTCCACCAGATCGGTTTCTTCGCCACGTACCAGCGGCTTCATCCAGGTATCCGGATGCTGGCTGTAATCGATTTTGGTCCACTTGTCGCCCACCCGAACGTAGTAAGGGTGGAAGTCGTTGTGCATCAGGCTGTGGTCGTACTTGATGCCTTTCTTGAGCAGCAGCTCGTTGGTGACGTTGCTGAACTCCCACCATGGCGCGACATAGCCGGTCGGGCGTTTGCCGGTCATTTGCGTGATCAGGTCGATGGACTTGTCGAGGACGATCTCCTCTTGCTCCGGGGTCATCGCAATCGGGTTTTCATGGCTGTAACCATGCACACCGATTTCATGCCCGGCATCCGCCACGGCTTTCATCTGCTCGGGGAAGGTCTCCATGGAGTGCCCCGGAATGAACCAGGTGGTGCGCAGACCGTAACGCTCGAACAGCTTGAGCAGACGCGGAGCGCCGACTTCACCGGCGAACAGGCCGCGGGAAATGTCGTCCGGCGAATCCTCGCCGCCATAGGAGCCCAGCCAGCCAGCAACGGCATCCACATCCACACCAAACGCACACAGAATTTCTTTGGCCATCGTTGTTCTCCCACGGGTTAATCAGATCGGCTTCGCGCTGTACGGCACGCGGGCCGGTTTGCACTGCAAAACGTATTCAAGGGGCTGCGATCAATGACTCCACGGTCAGCGCCGCACGCAGCAGCCGTGCGTCTTCGCCTGCCGGTGCGCTGAGCAACAGCCCGGTGGGCAAGCCCGAGGCATCGCGGCCGCTGGGCAGTGACACGCCGGGCATGTTCAGCAGGCTGCCGGGCATGGTCAGGCGCAGCGTGGCGAGGTTGGTTTGAACGAACAGATCGTCGTCCTTCAGCAGCGGTGCGAGCGGCGGCGCCACATGGGCCACGGTCGGAGTAATCAGCAGCGCGCCGTCCAGTTCGAGGGTCAACTGCTCCTGCAACCGTTCGCGCGCAGCGTACAGATTGACCAGCAGGCTGGCCGGCATGGAACGGGCTGCCTCCAGGCGCTTGCGAACCCTGGGATCAAGCTGGCTGGCGGCGTCGCTGTCGAGCAACGCCTGATGCAGCGCGAACGCCTCGGCTGCACCAAGCCAGCCCTGTTGCTGGGTTAACAGCAACGTGGCCTGAAATGCCTGGCAAGGCTTGACCTCGATCAGCGCACCGCTTGCACGCAAGGCTTCAACAGCACGCAACAGGTTGTCGCGAACGGCCGGCGTGACGCGTTCGTCTTCCAGCACCGCCTGATCGAGCAGGAAACGTTGACCGGCCAGGCTGCGTGGTATCAACGATGAAGGTTTGCTGCGCGCACAGAGCAGATCGTCGATCACCAGAGCGTCGCGCACACTGCGGGTCAGTGGCCCGACGCTGTCCAGCGTCAGCGCCAGCGGGAAAACGCCGTCGCGGCTATAGCGGCGGCTGGTGCTGCGAAACCCCACCAGACCGTTGAGCGCTGCCGGCACACGAATAGAACCGGCGGTATCGGTGCCCATGGCGATCGGTACGGTTCCGTTGGCGACGGCGACTGCCGAACCCGAAGACGAACCGCCAGGAATACGTGGCGAGCCGTCGCTGTTGGGGTTGATCGGCGTACCGAAATGCGGGTTCAGGCCCAGCCCTGAATAAGCGAATTCACTGAGATTGGTCTTGCCCAGGCTGACCATCCCGGACCGTGCCAGCAGCCCGACACTCGGCGCATCCAGCAGCGCGGGAGACAGGTTGTTGCGCACCGCGGCGCCGGCGGTTGTGACGCTGCCTGCCACGTCGAAAAGATCCTTCCAGGCGATGGGCACGCCGTCGAAGGGGCTCAATGGCTGCCCTTGCTGCCAGCGGGCCGCAGACGCTTCGGCTTCCCTGCGTGCCCGTTCGATACTCATGGAAATGAACACATGATCGGCGCGTGCCGCCTGTTGCAGGGCCTTGTCCAGAGCCTGCACAGGGTCACTGCGCCTCTGGGCAAAATCCTCGGCCAGTGCGCAGGCATCACCGGTAACGCTGTGACTCCCGGTATCGGTCATGGACATCACCCCTTTAAAAATGTACTTATTAATAAAATGTACATTTAACAAAGGCAGGTTCCATGCCAATCTGCATGTCGCGACGCCCTGACCCGATCGAGCTGACGGCCCTTTCGCGCTGGAAACGCCGTACTAGAAACCTTTTTGCAAAGGCATCAATCAGTTGCGATAAGGCGTCGTGGGCGAACAGGATCGTCATAAAGAAATAATGTATCTTTTACAAAAGATACATTTCAGTGCAAAAAAGTAACGGTGGCCCCATGAGCGAGCATAAGGACGTGTGCCAAGGTGACAACAGCGCTTCTGTGCGAGAATCGTCCGTCAACCGCCAGAAGTGTATGAAACCGATGTCAGAAGAGGACCCGCGCACCGCGTCGCGCTACGCCATGATCCGCGAGGTGTTGCGTAACGCCATCGTCTCGGGCGCGGCCGCCAATGGACTGGTGCTGCTTGAAGCACCGCTGGCAGAACTGTTCGGCACCAGCCGGGTGCCGGTGCGCAAGGCGCTCAACCTGCTGCATGAAGAAGGCTTGATCAGCCGCTTCGACGGCCGGGGTTATCTGGTCAATCCTGACGCGCAGGAAGTCGAGCCGCTGCGTCTGAGCCTGAGCCACAAGCAGTTCGGGCTGGACAGCAGCGAAGAACTGGTCGATACCCGCCCGCTCGGCGAACGTATTCACGATGAGATCGGTGCGGCACTGTCGGCCTGTATCGCCTTTGGTCACTACCGGCTGGATGAACAAAGCGCCGCGCAGCATTACGGAGTGAGCCGCGCAGTGGTTCGTGAGGCGCTGATGCGTCTGCGGGATCGCGGCCTGGTGGAAAAAGAGCCTTACTCGCAATGGCTGGCGGGGCCGTTGACGGCCCGGGAAATCACCGAAGACTACGAATTGCGCGCCTGCCTCGAGCCCGAAGCCTTGCGCCAGACGGCGCCGCAGCTGAGCCGCGAAACCCTGGAGGCAATGCTGGCCAGGGTCATCGAGGCGCAAAACGCCGAACAGTGCAGCCTTGAGGAGATCGAGCGCCTTGAGGACGACCTGCATCAGCAATGCCTGGGCGGACTGCAAAATCGCAAGATCGCCATGCTGATCAGCCAGGCGCAGAGCCCGATGATCATCAACCGGATTTTCTACCGCCTGCTGAGCATTGGCGCCGATGAAACGATGCTCGCCGAACACCGGCTGATCATTGAATTGCTGCTGCACGGCGCCTTCGACGCCGCCGCACTGAACCTCAAGGAACACCTGTTACGCGCCCGCCAGCGCATGCTGCAACGCCTGAAAGTGTTGTCGGTATTGCCGGAGCAGGAAGTGCCGGGGTATCTGACGCGGTTGAGTTGAGATGGGGCAAAGTTGGAGTTAACGCGACAGAGACTAGCGTTACCACGCTCCAGCGTGGCAACGCAGTTCTGGACGCTCTGTGTCCGACCCTGAACACGCGGCGCGGCGTCGATTTGTGACGCGGAGCGTCACGAACGGCATGCCAACGCGGAGCATTGGCACGATAGTGTTCTCGCGCAAGTGCCCTCCCTGAAGATTATCGTTCCGCACGCTCCAGCGTGGGAACGCTGTTCTGGACGCTCTGCGTCCGATCTTGGACGGGGAGGATTGGCACGATAGTCAGTGTGTTTCAGGGCTACCCATCACTTGCCGATCACTTCGCCGCGCATCGGTGCCAGGCGGGCGATGAGGCGGTTTTGTACGGGGACCGGGACCTTTTCGGTGTCCATCGCGGCGATCAGGTCTTCGACCAGCGCGTTGAAATCGCTGGGCGTCAGGTGCTGGCCCTTGTGCGCCTCGGCCATGCTGTCGCCGGTATAGCGACACGGGCCGCCGGACTCGACGCAGAGTTGCTCGACCAGTTTGTCGCGCAGACGCACGATGTCGACTTTCTTGAAATGCTCGACGATCCGCTCATCCCTGGCCACGTTGATCAGCATACCTTCGACGATGCGCTGGATACCGGCACGCTGGCCAAGGTCCTGGTAGAGGCTGTCATCCTTGGGTGGCTGTTGCTGCTGCGCGCAACCGGCCAGTAGCGTCAGCATCATGGCTATCAGCATACGCCTCATCAGAAACTCCCCTGCACAGACAGATAGGTGCCGTTCTGGTTGTCCAGCGTGGCGATTTCGCCCAAACGGGCATAAGCCAGGACCACGGACACATGCTTGTTGGGGAAATAGCCGAGAAACACATCGGCCCAGTCACTTTCGCCCGCAAACGACAGGTTGTCTGGCTTCTCGCGATATTCGACACCGAGTGCCCAGCGCGGATTGAACAGCACGGCTACCGAGCTCTCCTTGAGCAGGCTGCGGCTGTCGCGCCGATCGCCGCCGAACCCCAACAGTCCGGTTTCGTTGGCGCGGCTGTAACGCACGCCGCCGTTTACCACAACGTTGTAGCCAAACGCCGCGCCCATGAACAAGCGGCTGGCCGTCAGGTAGCCTTCGACATCCGAGTCACGTCGGGCGCCGACCAGGCTGGGAATCAGGAAATCGTTCTGATGCTTGTACTGCACCCCCAGAGAAACCTGCGGCAGGCTTTCGTAGATCAGGTCGCCGAAGAGCCGCACCTTGACGCCGAACACGTCCTGACTGAGGTTATCGTCCGGCAGGCTGAGCCTGTGCTGCAGGTTGCTGATATCGAAACGCTGATGAGCGTAGGAAAACTCCACGCGGTTGCCATAGGCGACCGCCAGGCCTGCCACATCAAGGTTGTAGTCCGGCAGATCCACATGCGTGGCGAAGGCGGTAGCGCCCCACTCGCCTTGCTCGCTGTAGCCGGTAATCACCGCCCACGGGGTTATGCCGCCGCCGGCGCTGCCTTCAATGCTGGTAGCGCCACCCGTGGCGATCAACCGGCCGTTGTCGCCCAGGGCGGGCGTCGAAGCAACCCCCGCCATGCCCACCAGCAAAGACCCCAACAGCAGCGAGGTTTTGTGCAACATGGATTAATTCACCATAAGACCGGGTGAGGCCTGATACGTGGCAATCCATGCCTCGAACGCCGACGCGGTCAGCGGTCGACTGATCAGGTAACCCTGGGCCGTATCGCAGTGCCAACGCCGGAGCAGGTCCAGGCTGTGTTGATACTCGACACCTTCTGCCACCACCTTCAGTCCGAGGTTGTGGCTCATTTCAATGGTCGACCGCACGATTACTGCGTCTTCACTGGTTTCATCCAGATTGCGCACGAAAGACTGGTCGATTTTCAGCTCCTGCACGGGCAGACGTTTCAAGTGAGCCAATGACGAGTAACCGGTGCCGAAATCGTCGACTGACAGACTGATGCCGCAATCACGCAGGCGATGCAGGACGATCAGTGCTTTTTCCGGTTCGCTCATGACTGCGCTTTCGGTGATCTCGAATACCAGTTGTTCGGCAGGCAGAGCGTATTGCTTGAGCAATTTCATGACATAACCGACCAGATCATCACCCAGCAGGTCATCAGCGGAAATGTTCACCGACACCTGCAGGACCAGACCGCGCTGACGCCATTCGGCCAGTTGGCGAATCGCCTCTTCGATCACCCAGTTGGTCAGCAGGTAAATGCTCCCGGTACGCTCGGCGAGGACGATGAATTCGGCGGGCGAGACATTGCCGAACTGCGGATGAGCCCAGCGCAACAGCGCTTCGGCCTGACGCACATAGCCCTGACGGATATCCAGCTTGGGCTGGTAATGCAGCGTGAATTCGCCATTTTGAGCGGCCTTGCGCAGGTCACGAATCAGCGTGATCTGCCGCTGGTGGGCCAGATCACGTCCATCCTGATAAATCTGCAGGCGACCGGGAATGAACGCGGCGTCCTTGCGGGCAATTGCCGCACGGTTGAGCAATTCCTGGGCGGAATCACCGTGTTCCGGATACACCGTGATGCCAATGCAGCACTCAAGCTCCAGCTCGTGATTGTCGATACGCTGCGGCTCACTGAGCAGACGCTGTAGGGCGTCTGCCATGCCCACTGCACCCGCGCTGGACGTGTTGTCCAGCAACAGCAGAAACTCGTTGGTCCCCAGACGTGCCACGGTATCGCCGGCACGCAGATTTCCTTGCAGGCGCTGGCCCACATGGCGCAACAACTGCTCCACGCCTTCAACGCTCACGCTTTCGCCGATCGTGGCGAGGTTTTCGATACTCAGAGACAACAGAGCCAACGCACGTTCTGCAGCAATCGAGCTACCCAGACGCTCCATCACCAGCGCCCGGTTGGGCAGCCCGGTCAGATTGTCGTGCAGCGCGTTGTGCGCCAATTGCCCCTCGCGCACCGCGATGCCCTGCTGCATGGTGTTGATCGCTTCGGCGAGCATGCCCAGCTCATCGCTGCGAACCAGGGTGACCGGCGTTTTATAGTCGCCATCACCAATACGTTTGGCCGCCGTGGCCAGGGCCTGTACCGGTAGCGACACGCTTCGCGCCAGTGCCAGTGTGCCGATCAGCGACGCCACCAAAGCGGCCATGGAAATCCAGAAGATCTTCTCATTCAGCGGCGCGAATGCCTGATAGGCCTTGTCCAGAGGGCTCTGTAATAGCGCGATAACCTGCCCGTCGCCGCCAATACTGGTGTTGGCGAGCATCAGGGTCTGGCTGAGAAAGTTAAGGTTCGATTGCTCGGTAAGCAGCATCTGGCCTTCCGAGGAGCTGCGCATCAGCTCAATCAGGCCCGCGTGCAGGGCCTCTGGCTGGGTACTGATCAGTTCACCGTTCTTACCGTCTTCTACGGTGAGAAAAGACACTTCCAGACCGCTGAGCGAACGCAGTTCTTCGGCAATACCGCTGTCGATGGTAAAGCCCATGACCACGCGGCCGATCGGCAATGGCGCGAGAACGGTGCTCTCCACCAGCAAATGAGGGTCTCCGCCGCCGGGCACAATGAGCACTGACTGACCGGCACGTTTGGCATTGCGCAGGGCTTGGTCATAGACAAATCTGGAACCTTCGGGGACTTTCGGCACGGTGCTGGCAATCACTACGCCATCCATGCCCAGCAGAAACATGTCGCTGGCATTGATGCGTTTGCCATGGTTGAGCAACACCGAGCGAATGGTCGAGGCGTCGGAACTGGCCACCGCGTCACGAAAGCCGAAATCGGCTGCCACCAGTTGCACGGTGTCACGCAGACGTTTGCCGCGCAGATCGATCAGACGCTCGAAGACGCGGCTACCCACCTCCAGCTGCGCCTGGGCCTGAGTGCGCACCGCCTCGCCTGTTGCAACCTTGACGGCGAGATAGACCGCACTCACGACAATCAGCAACAGGACAATCAGAACCCCGGCAATGCGCGCCTGAAAGCTGGCTCTAAATTTCATTCATGTGCGGCCTTGTGAAAGGCGTCACCGAAACCGCCGGGTGCGGGCTTGCCGGGTTTGTCATCGGCTTCCGCTTCGACCGCGAGGTTGAAACGCTGAGTGAGGCCTGCTGCCGGCAACTCAAGCTCGCCGCCCGACACAGGCTGCATATCCGCGATACGCGGATGCCAGAGGGTCGCGGCATAATGCCCGGCCGGAAGCTGATCCAGCTTGAGCTGGCCGTTGCTGTCGGTCACGCCGAACCATGAATCGTCGGTGACGTAGATGTAACCGACCATCCAGTCATGGATGTTGCAGCCCAGTACGACCACGCCAGGCTTGTCGAACAACAGCGGATCCGAGGGTGTGCCCTCGTAAAGCCGCAACTCGAAGCGCTTGGCCGGAGAAAAGGAGTAGACCTGATGGCGGATGTTGTCGCTGTTGGGGAACTTGACCTGAGTGCCGGCGTGGATGGCCAGTACATGTGGCGCAAACTCCTGATCACGCTGGTCCATTGACGCCTTCAACACAACAGGTGAAGGATCGGGCGGCCCTTTGAGCGTTACCACCGCATCTGCAAGGGGCTTGCCTTCCTTGTCCGTTACCTGGGCGGTAAAGCTGGAAGCCGATGCGTTTGCAGCCGATGCTATCCACAGTCCTGCCACTAATGCAGAAATAAATACGTTGGTCATGCCTGATTCAACCCATACCGGCAGTGCCGTAAATGAAGTAAGCCCGTCCTTGTCAGCCCTGACAGGCCCGCTAATAAACAACGGTTTTCCAACCGCTTTACAGACTATCGACCAAGGCTATTGAAACCTGAGAGCCGCTGCCCCATCTAAGAACCATGTTCAACTTCTCAGGTGCCCCATGAGCGACCAGCAGACAGACTCGCCAGACTTGCCCAATGACGCAGACGAGCACGACGTGTCTCTGAGTTCCGACAGCACCTCGCTGGCCTTGCCCGGCCAGAACCTGCCCGACAAGGTTTACATCATCCCGATCCACAACCGTCCGTTCTTCCCGGCGCAGGTCCTGCCTGTCATCGTCAATGAAGAGCCGTGGGCCGAAACGCTGGAGCTGGTCAGCAAGTCCGAGCATCATTCGCTGGCGCTGTTCTTCATGGACACCCCGCAGGAAGATCCGCGCCACTTCAAGACCGACGCACTCCCCGAGTATGGCACTCTGGTCAAGGTTCACCACGCCAGTCGCGAAAATGGTCGTTTACAGTTCGTCGCGCAGGGGTTGAGCCGTGTGCGTATCCGTACCTGGCTCAAACACCACCGCCCACCGTACCTGGTAGAAGTCGAATACCCGCAGCAGCCCAATGAACCGACCGATGAAGTGAAGGCCTACGGCATGGCCCTGATCAATGCGATCAAGGAACTGCTGCCGCTCAACCCGCTGTACAGCGAAGAGCTGAAGAATTACCTCAACCGTTTCAGCCCCAACGATCCCTCGCCGCTCACTGACTTCGCCGCCGCGCTGACCTCGGCCACCGGCGTCGAACTGCAGGAGGTACTCGACTGCGTGCCGATGCTCAGGCGCATGGAGAAAGTCCTGCCGATGCTGCGCAAGGAAGTCGAGGTTGCACGCCTGCAGAAGGAAATCTCTGCCGAAGTGAACCGCAAGATCGGCGAGCATCAGCGGCAGTTCTTCCTCAAGGAACAGCTCAAGGTCATTCAGCAGGAGCTGGGCCTGAGCAAGGATGATCGCAGCGCCGACATTGAACAGTTTGAGCAGCGCCTCGAAGGCAAGACCTTGCCGCCACAGGCGCGCAAGAAGTTCGACGAAGAAATCGGCAAGCTCAAGGTGCTGGAAACCGGCTCGCCCGAATACGCCGTGACGCGCAATTACCTGGATTGGACCAGCTCGCTGCCATGGGGCATCTATGGCGCCGACAAGCTGGACCTCAAACACGCGCGCAAGGTGCTCGATCAGCACCATGCCGGGCTTGACGACATCAAGGCGCGGATTCTGGAATTCCTCGCCGTCGGTGCCTACAAGGGTGAAATCAGCGGCTCGATCGTGCTGCTGGTCGGCCCGCCAGGGGTGGGCAAGACCAGCGTCGGGCGCTCGATTGCCGAGTCGCTGGGGCGGCCGTTCTATCGCCTGAGCGTGGGCGGCATGCGCGACGAGGCCGAAATCAAGGGTCACCGCCGTACCTATATCGGTGCGCAACCGGGCAAGCTGGTGCAGGCGCTGAAAGAGGTTGAAGTCATGAACCCGGTCATCATGCTCGATGAAATCGACAAGATGGGCCAGAGCTATCAGGGCGACCCTGCATCCGCGCTGCTGGAAACCCTGGACCCGGAACAGAACGTCGAGTTTCTCGATCACTACCTGGACCTGCGTCTGGACCTCTCCAAGGTTCTGTTCGTGTGCACGGCCAACACGCTGGACTCGATCCCCGGCCCGCTGCTCGACCGGATGGAAGTGATTCGCCTGTCCGGCTATATCACTGAAGAGAAGCTGGCGATTGCCAAACGCCACTTGTGGCCCAAACAACTGGAGAAAGCAGGCGTTGCCAAAAGCAAGCTGAGCATCAGCGACAGCGCCCTGCGCGCCGTCATCGAAGGCTACGCCCGCGAAGCCGGTGTGCGGCATCTGGAGAAGCAACTTGGCAAGCTGGTGCGCAAGGCAGTGGTCAAACTGCTCGACGAGCCCGATTCAGTGATCAAGATCGGACCAAAAGACCTCGAAGCGTCGCTGGGCATGCCCGTATTCCGCAGCGAACAAGTACTGTCCGGCACCGGCGTGATCACCGGCCTGGCGTGGACCAGCATGGGCGGCGCTACCCTGCCCATCGAGGCGACGCGCATTCATACGCTCAACCGTGGCTTCAAGCTGACCGGGCAATTGGGCGATGTGATGAAAGAGTCGGCTGAAATTGCCTACAGCTACGTCAGCGCCAATCTGTCGAAGTTTGGTGGTGATGCGAAGTTCTTCGATGAGGCGTTCGTGCACGTACATGTTCCCGAAGGTGCCACCCCGAAAGACGGTCCGAGTGCGGGTGTGACCATGGCCAGCGCCTTGCTGTCCCTGGCCCGCAACCAGCCGCCGAAAAAAGGCGTCGCGATGACCGGCGAACTGACTCTGACCGGGCACGTGCTGCCGATCGGCGGCGTGCGGGAAAAAGTCATTGCCGCGCGACGCCAGAAGATCCACGAACTGATCCTGCCGGAACCTAACCGTGGCAACTTCGAGGAACTGCCGGACTACCTCAAGGAAGGCATTACCGTGCACTTCGCCAAACGCTTTGCGGACGTGGTGAAGGTGCTGTTCTAAAGATTGATACTGCGCAGGTCCTACGCTGAACGGGCACGAGAGGTGTTCTATCGGGCACCTCTCATTCCGGCACGCTTCAGCATGGGAATGCAGTTCTGGACGCTCTGCGTCCGATCCAGAGCGCGACACCGGTCGTACTCCCTCACAAAACTCCGATCAGTTATCCTTGCGCCTCGTATCGCGATACCGGAACTTGCCATGACCCCTGCCCGTTTCATTGCCCCGCTGAGCCTTGCGCTGCTGACGGCGTGCGCTCAGACGCCGAAAAACATTGTTTCCATCGACACGCAAAGCGACTGCCCGCTGACACTCACGTCCGGGCAGACGCTGATCCTGACCCTGCCCAGCAACCCCACCACCGGCTTTCGCTGGCTGACCCAGAACCCGGCCCAGAATATTCTGCGCAGCCTGGGGCCTGAGGTGTATGCCAGCGCCGAGAGCAAGGAGATGGTCGGCGACGGCGGGCAATCGGTCTGGCGCTTCAAGGCCACCGATGCCGGGACCGGCCGGCTGATGATGGTCTATCAGCAACCCTGGGCACCCGAAGTCGTCCCGGAGCAGACCTTCGAGTGCGCCATCAGCGTGAAGTGAGGCTTTGCGCACGGCTTGTCCGACAGCACGTACTGCACCATGCATCCCGGCAGCAACTTGGCTAGAATGCCGGCTTTTCAAAGCCTTCGCCGGAACCGCCGTGAGCAAAGAAACCGACCGCATTTTCGCCCAGCCGCTGGCCCAGGTGCCTGACTTCGCCTTCAACGAGGACGTGGTGCGGGTATTCCCGGACATGATCAAACGCTCGGTGCCCGGTTATCCGACGATTGTCGAAAACCTCGGTGTGCTGGCCGCGCAATTTGCGCAGCCAAATACTGTGCTCTATGACCTGGGCAGTTCTCTGGGCGCTGTCACCCAGGCCCTGCGCCGCCATGTGCGCGGTGAGGGCTGCGAAGTCATTGCGATAGACAACTCCAGTGCCATGGTCGAGCGTTGCCGTGAATACCTCAACGCGCAGAACTCCATGTTTCAGGAGTTGCTGCCGGTGCAGGTCCTCGAAGGCGACATCCTCGCGCTGGCGTTCAAACCCGCCTCGGTGGTGGCGCTGAACTTCACCCTGCAATTCATTGCCCCCGAACAGCGTCTGGCATTGCTCGGCCGCATTCGTGATGCGCTGGTGCCCGGCGGTGCGCTGATCCTCTCGGAAAAACTGCGCTTCGACGACCAGCAGGAACAGGCTCTGCTGACCGACCTGCACATCGCCTTCAAACGCGCCAACGGCTACAGCGACCTGGAAATTGCCCAGAAGCGCAGCGCCATCGAAAACGTCATGAAACCCGACAGCCTCGAAGAACACCGCCAACGCCTGCTTGCCGCAGGTTTTTCCAAGGTGGTGCCCTGGTTTCAATGCCTTAACTTCACCTCGTTGATTGCCCTGCCATGATTGATCTCGCTCCCCTCGTCCGTCGTCTGGCGGGAACCCCTCTGGCCGATTGGGCCAATGGCCTGCAGGCCCAGCTCGACACCAAGATGGCCAAGGGTCACGGTGACCTGCAGCGCTGGCAAAGTGCGCTGGATGCCTTGCCCGACCTGCAGCCCGAGCGAATCGATCTGCTCGACAGTTTTACCCTGGAAGCCGAGTGCAACGGCGAGACCCGCACCGTCCTGCGCAAGGCACTGCTGGGCCTGTCACCGTGGCGCAAGGGGCCGTTCAATGTGTTCGGCGTGCACATCGACACTGAATGGCGCTCGGACTGGAAGTGGTCGAGGGTTTCGCCACACCTGGACCTGAAGGGCAAACGCGTTCTGGATGTCGGCTGCGGCAACGGTTATTACCAGTGGCGCATGCTTGGCGCCGGGGCCGACAGCGTGATCGGGGTCGACCCCAACTGGCTGTTTTTCTGTCAGTTTCAGGCCATGCAGCGCTATCTGCCTGACCTGCCCGCCTGGCACCTGCCGTTCGCGCTGGAAGATTTGCCCGCCAATCTTGAAGGCTTCGACACAGTGTTCTCGATGGGCGTGCTGTATCACCGCAAATCCCCCATCGACCACCTGCTGGCCTTGAAAGACTGCCTGGTAAAAGGCGGCGAGCTGGTGATGGAAACCCTGGTAGTGCCGGGCGATGTCCATCAAGTGCTGGTCCCGGAAGATCGTTATGCGCAGATGCGCAACGTCTGGTTCCTGCCTTCAGTCCCCGCGCTGGAGTTGTGGATGCGCCGTGCCGGCTTCACCGATGTGCGTTGCGTCGACGTCAGCCACACAACGGTCGACGAACAGCGCAGCACCGAGTGGATGCGCTTCCAGTCCCTGAGCGACTATCTGGACCCCACCGATCACAGCAAGACTATCGAGGGCCTGCCTGCCCCCATGCGTGCGGTGATCGTGGGGCGCAAACCCTGAGGGATTAGTTATCTGGCCGCCGCCACGATCAACGCTTTCATCTCGGCCACTGCCGCCTTGAAGCCGACGAACAGAGCATGAGCCACCAGCGCGTGGCCGATGTTCAGTTCGTTGATGCCCTTGATCGCGGCGACGGCTTCGACGTTGTGATAATGCAGGCCGTGACCGGCATTGACGATCAGGCCCTGGGCGAGACCAAACGCTACGCCGTCGGCGACCCGCTGCAGTTCTTCGGCGACTTCAGTCGGGGTCTGAGCATCGGCATAGCGACCGGTATGCAGTTCAATGGCAGGTGCACCGACGCGCTTTGAAGCGGCGATCTGACGCTCGTCAGCGTCGATGAACAGCGAGACCTCGCAGCCAATCTTCGCCAGTCGCTCGACCGCTGCCTTGATCCGCGCTTCCTGCCCTGCCACGTCCAGACCGCCTTCGGTGGTCAGCTCCTGCCGTGTCTCAGGCACCAGGCAGATGTGCGCCGGACGAATGCGTTCGGCAAAGGCGAGCATTTCTTCGGTCACGCCCATTTCGAAATTCATGCGGGTCTGCAAGACATCCTTGAGCAGCAGGACATCGCGCTCCTGAATATGGCGGCGGTCTTCACGCAAGTGAACGGTGATGCCGTCGGCGCCTGCCTCTTCGGCGTCCAGGGCAGCCTTGACCGGGTCCGGGTAGCGCGTGCCACGGGCCTGACGCAAGGTGGCTACGTGGTCGATGTTCACGCCGAGAAGGATGCGAGTGCTTTGGGTCACGGTGGTCTCCAGAAAAATGGGCGAGCTGGTCGAAGCAGGCTGTAGAGAATAAAGCCTGATCAAGGCTTGCGAAACAGTTCACGGCTGACTAACGGGCGACCGCCCAAGTGTACCGCCAGCGCCTGACGCATCAGACGCTTGGCAGCGGACAACGCACCGGGGACGCTCCAGTCCGCTTCGGACATGGCCAGTAATTCCGCGCCCTGAAACAGACCGGGCTGAAGCAGGTAGACACGCTCGAGCCCGGCATCGACCTGCAAGCGATACATGCCATCAATGGCCAGCGGTTCGCCGTTGATGTCGGCGTCCATCGCGAAGCCATAGCCCAGGTCATCCAGCAACCGCCATTCGAACGAACGCAGCAACGGCTCCAGCGGACGCCCCAGAGAAAGGGCCAGCAGCGTGGCAGCGTAATGTTCGAACACGGCAGGATGAGGATCTTCGGCAGGCAACAGGCGAATCAGCAGCTCGTTGAGGTACATGCCGCTGAATAACGCCTCGCCGGTCATCCAGGTAGCGACGCCCGCGCTTTCCATGCGGCCGACATTCTTCAGCTCGCCCCGCCCTCGAAACTCGACCTCGAGGGGCACGAATGGGCGTGCCAGCGAACCCGCCTTGCCCTTGGCACTGCGCAGCACGGCACGCAGACGGCCCTGAGGCGTGAGGAAGTCGACCAGCGCGCTGTTTTCGCGATACGCACGGCTGTGGAGCACATAAGCAGGTTGGCCGGTAGGCGTGCTCATCAGGCTGGCTCGAAAGGGAAGTGTTCGCCCGACCATAGCAAGGTCGGGCGAAAGGACAGCTTAGAGGTCGCCGTAGCCAAGGGAACGCAGTGCGCGCTCGTCATCGGACCAGCCACCTTTGACCTTGACCCACAGGTTGAGCATCACCTTGGAGTCGAACAGCAGTTCCATGTCACGACGCGCATCACTGCCGATGCGCTTGATGCGATCGCCCTTGTCGCCAATGATGATCTTCTTCTGTCCATCGCGCTCGACAAGAATCAGCGCATGGATATGCAGGGTGCGGCCCTGCTGCTTGAATTCTTCGATCTCGACGGTGATCTGGTACGGAAGCTCGGCACCCAACTGGCGCATGATTTTCTCGCGGACCAGTTCGGCAGCCAGAAAGCGGCTGCTGCGATCGGTGATCTGGTCTTCCGGGAAGAAGTGGTCATTCTCGGGCAGGTGCGAGGCAATCAGGCTTTCCAGCGCTTCGAGGTTGTGACCATGCTGCGCGGAGATCGGCACGATGGACGCATTCGGCAACTGACCCTGCAGCCACTCCAGATGCGGCATCAGATCGCTTTTGTCTTCGATGCGATCGGTCTTGTTGATCGCCAGGATGACCGGCCCCTGGACATACTGAACGCGCTCCAGAACCATCTGGTCTTCGTCCGTCCAGCGGGTGCGATCGACGACGAAGATGACCACGTCGACGTCCTTCAACGCCGCCGAAGCGGTCTTGTTCATGTAACGGTTGAGCGCTTTCTCGCCATTCTTGTGCATGCCGGGAGTATCGACATA
This sequence comes from Plantibacter cousiniae (nom. nud.), assembly GCF_977070315.1. Classification (NCBI taxonomy): domain Bacteria; kingdom Bacillati; phylum Actinomycetota; class Actinomycetes; order Micrococcales; family Microbacteriaceae; genus Plantibacter; species Plantibacter cousiniae (nom. nud.). Next base: position 289,273 of record NZ_CDRVEU010000003.1, read on the forward strand.
GATTGCCTGCACGGCGCCTTCAGTCTTGATGCCCAGCATGTTGTGGCGCGTGGTCTGCGGCTTGCGCGAGGTGATCGCGAGCTTCTGACCGAGAATGTGGTTGAGCAGCGTGGACTTGCCTACGTTGGGACGGCCGACAATGGCAACATAGCCACAGCGTGTTGCGGTTGTATCATTCATGACCGTTCTCCACGCCCAGGGCGATGAGTGCTGCTGCGGCGGCTACCTGTTCGGCGATCCGGCGGCTGACACCCTGTCCTCGGCTTTTTTCATTCAATAGGTTGATCTCGCATTCGACGAAAAACGTCCGGCAATGCGGCTCGCCCTGGATATCCACCACCTCGTAACGCGGCAGTTCGCAGGCCCGCGACTGGAGAAATTCCTGCAGTCGGGTCTTGGAGTCCTTGTTGGTGTCCACCAGCGTCAGGCTGTCAAACTCGGTTGTCAGCCAGGCCAGGACGCGCTCGCGCGCCGCCTCCATGCCTGCATCCAGATAGATCGCCCCGATCAGCGCCTCGAGCGCGTCGGCGAGAATCGACTCACGACGGAAACCACCGCTTTTCAACTCGCCCGAGCCAAGGCGCAGGTACTCGCCCAGATCGAAACCACGGGCCAGCAACGCCAGGGTCTCGCCCTTCACCAGCCGCGCCCGCAAGCGGGACAACTGGCCTTCGCGAGCCTGGGGGAAACGCTCGAACAGCGCCTCGCCCGCCACGAAGTTGAGAATGGCATCACCGAGAAACTCCAGACGCTCATTGTTGCGACCGGCAAAACTGCGATGGGTCAGGGCCAGGACCATCAGTTCCTGATCCTTGAAGGTGTAGCCGAGCTGACGCTCAAGGCGGCTCAAGGATACGCTCACGGTTTACCCACACTGAATTGCTTGTCGAACTTCAACACCAGATCGATGTTCTGGAACCACGGTTCACGCTGCTCATAGTTCAAATGAGCCTGGAACGCATTGTTCTCCACCGTCACTTTCAACGCCTTGTTCAAATCTATATCCCGAATGCTGTTGACCTGCATGTTCTTACCGACATAACCGTAAAAATCGTCGACCGTGGTGATGTCCAGGGTCTTGTTGGTGTCGACCGCTTCGATGATTTTCTTCATCGTCATGTAGTCGAGGTAGTGCGGAACCAGCTTGAAGGCCGTGCTCGTCGCAAACGCGACCAGCGCCAGCACCAACAGCCAGCCCACGAAAGAAAAGCCTTTTTGAGAAGTAGAGAACGTCATGTTCGACTTCGACCTCAAGAGTGCAACGCCTCCTGACCGGGTCGACTCATGCTTCAGAGGCGTTTCCAGTCAGCCCAAATGACATGCGGCGCTGCTCAGGCAGCGCCGCATCGATTACTTGATCAGCCCTACGCGCGCAAAATTGGGGAAGTGGCTCAGTTTCGGCTCGGGCCAGCTCATCCACACCGCGAACGCCTTGCCTACGATGTTCTTGTCCGGGACCATGCCCAGCTCGTCCTTGGGAATGTTGGGATCATCCCAGTAACGGCTGTCGTTGGAGTTGTCACGGTTGTCGCCCATCATAAAGTAGTGCGCGGCAGGCACTGTCCACTCACTATCAGGCGGCGCGCGGTAGCGGCTCATTTCCTGACGGATCTGATGTTCGACTTCGCCCAGCTGCTCTTCATACAGTTCCGCGCTGCCCAGTGTACCGGGCTCGGTGCCGATCAGCTTCTTGGCGACCAGCTCGCCATTGATGAACAGCCGCTTGTCGCTGGTGTAGCGGATACGATCACCCGGCAGACCGACGACACGCTTGATGTAATTGACGCTCGGGTCGCTCGGATAACGGAACACCATCACGTCGCCACGCTGCGGATCACCGATCTGAATCACCTTCTGGTCCAGTACCGGCAGGCGAATGCCGTACGCGAACTTGTTGACCAGAATGAAATCACCCACATCCAGTGTCGGCTTCATGGAGCCCGAAGGAATCTGGAACGGCTCGACCAGAAACGAACGAAGCACCAGCACGATGAACAACACCGGGAAGAACGATTTGCCGTACTCGACCAGCAAAGGCTCCTTGTTCAAGCGCTCCACGACAGCAATGTCAGGTTCGCCCACGCTGCCCTGATAGTTGGAAATGGCAGCCCGGCGGCGAGGCGCCAGGATGACCAGATCAATCAGTGCAAGCACGCCACAGACGAAGACAGCGATGACCAACAACAGCGGGAAATTTAGTGACATAGGACCTGACTATTCCAACCTGAGCACTGCAAGGAAGGCTTCCTGTGGAATTTCCACGTTGCCGACCTGCTTCATGCGTTTCTTACCGGCCTTTTGCTTCTCCAGCAATTTACGCTTGCGGCTGACGTCACCGCCGTAGCATTTGGCCAATACGTTCTTTCTAAGCGCCTTGACGGTTGTCCGGGCCACAATCTGACCGCCGATAGCCGCCTGAATTGCCACGTCGAACATCTGTCGAGGGATCAGCTCTTTCATCTTCTCGGTCAACGCACGCCCTTTGTAGTGTGCGTTGTCGCGGTGAACGATCAGGGCCAGGGCGTCGACCTTCTCGGCGTTGATCAGAACGTCGAGCTTGACCAGGTTGGCCGACTGGTAACGATCAAAATGATAATCCAGCGAAGCATAACCGCGGCTGACAGACTTGAGACGATCGAAGAAATCCAGAACCACTTCGTTCATCGGCAAATCGTAGCTCACCTGGACCTGCGTGCCGAGGAACAGCATGTCGTGCTGTACGCCACGTTTTTCGATGCACAACGTAATGACGTTGCCCAGGTGCTCCTGCGGCACAAGAATATTTGCGCGAACGATGGGCTCGCGCATGTCTTCGATGGCCGAGAGGTCAGGCAGCTTGGATGGGTTATCGACGTAAATCGTTTCGCCGGTCTTCAGCAACAGCTCGAAGATTACGGTTGGCGCGGTGGTGATCAGGTCGAGATTGTATTCACGCTCCAGGCGTTCCTGGATGATCTCCATGTGCAGCATGCCGAGGAAGCCACAGCGGAAGCCGAAGCCCAGCGCATCGGAGCTCTCGGGCAGGTATTGCAGTGAAGAGTCGTTCAGGGTCAGCTTTTGCAGCGCTTCACGGAAGTCTTCGAAGTCGTCCGAGCTGACCGGGAACAGGCCTGCATAGACTTGTGGCTGAATACGCTTGAAGCCGGGCAGCACGTCGACGTCGGGCGTGGTGCTCAGGGTCAGGGTGTCACCGACCGGCGCACCGTGAATGTCCTTGATGCCGGCGATGATGAAGCCCACTTCGCCCGCTTTCAGATCGACGGTTGCCGTGTGCTTGGGGTTGAACACGCCCACGCTGTCGACCAGATGCAGCTTGCCGGTCGACTTGACGAGAATCTTGTCGCCCTTCTTGACGCGGCCGTGGCGCACACGCACCAGGGACACGACGCCCAGGTAGTTGTCGAACCAGGAGTCGATGATCAACGCCTGCAGCGGATCTTCGATGTTGCCGGTCGGTGCCGGAATGGTTGCGACCAGACGCTCGAGAACCTCATCCACGCCCATGCCGCTCTTGGCGCTGCACGCCACGGCATCGGTGGCGTCGATGCCGATGATCTTCTCGATTTCTTCCTTGACGCGGTCCGGATCGGCCTGCGGCAAGTCCATCTTGTTCAGTACCGGCATGACCTCAAGGCCCTGCTCGATGGCGGTATAGCAGTTGGCGACCGATTGCGCCTCGACGCCCTGCCCTGCATCGACCACCAGCAACGCACCTTCGCACGCGGCCAGAGAACGGCTGACTTCGTAGGTGAAGTCGACGTGCCCGGGGGTGTCGATGAAGTTCAGCTGGTAGGTAATACCGTCTTTGGCCTTGTAATACAGGGTAACGCTATGGGCCTTGATGGTGATCCCGCGCTCGCGCTCAAGATCCATGGAATCGAGCACCTGCGCTTCCATTTCGCGCTCGGTCAGGCCGCCGCACATTTGAATGAAGCGGTCGGCCAGCGTCGACTTGCCATGGTCAATGTGGGCGATGATGGAGAAATTGCGGATATGACTCAAATCACTCACGGATCAACACTCAAAAAGGTTGCAGGCAGATTGCCCGCCGAAAAATAGCCGGGAATTGTACCTGAACTAAGCAAGAGGCGTCACGCTTACAGGCACCTGGATCGGCGCACGGTAAACAAACGGGTACAAAAAAGGGTGGCCATGGCCACCCTTTCCTCTTAAACCGACCGGTTACTCGGACAGCTTGAAGGTAATGAAGGTCGCACGGCCCTGACGCAGAACACGCATCGAGACAGAGCGATCCTTGGGCAGGCTTTTCGCCACCTCGGTGAACTGCTTGCTGGACGTGATCGCCTGATTGTTCAGGTGAGTGATCACATCACCCGCCTGCAGACCGATCAGCGAAGCCGGGCCGCCTGTGACTTCCTTGATCGCCACACCACCTTTGAGATCCAGGGATTTCTTCTGCTCGGCGGTCAGCTCGATCACCGATACGCCCAGACGATTACTGCTGCGCTCGGCACCCGTACCGCCAACATCGCCCATTTCCTGACCTTCATCAGGCAGTGCACCGACGGTGACCGTCAGCTTCTGACGCTTGCCGTCGCGAATCACTTCAAGTTCGGCCTTGCTGCCGTCCTTGAGGTTGCCGATCAGGTGCGGCAGGTCAGCCGACATGACGATTGGCTGACCGTTGGCGCTCAGAATCACGTCACCCACCTGCACACCACCCTTGGCAGCCGGGCCGTCTTCAAGCACTTGCGCAACCAGCGCGCCGGCAGGCTTGTCCAGGCCAAACGACTCGGCGAGGTCCTTGTTCACTTCCTGGATGACCACACCCAGCCAGCCGCGGCTGACTTTGCCATTGGCCTTGAGCTGATTGGCCACATCCATGGCGACGTCGATCGGAATCGCGAACGACAGCCCCATGAAACCACCGGAGCGCGTGAAGATCTGCGAATTGATCCCGACGACCTCGCCCGCCATGTTGAACAGCGGGCCACCGGAGTTACCCGGATTGATGGCCACGTCGGTCTGAATGAACGGCACATAGGTATCGTTAGGCAGGCTGCGCCCCTTGGCACTGACGATACCCTTGGTCACAGAATGGTCGAAACCGAACGGCGAGCCGATCGCCAGGACCCATTCGCCGACCTTGAGCGTATTGGAATTACCCAGCTTGGCAGTTGGCAGGTCCTTGCCTTCAATTTTCAGGACGGCAACGTCGGTACGCGGATCGGTACCCACCAGCTTGGCCTTCAACTCGCTGCGGTCGGACAGGCGTACGAGAATTTCGTCAGCGCCGTCGATTACGTGATTATTGGTCAGCACGTAGCCGTCAGGAGAGATGATGAAACCCGAGCCGAGGGACTGGGCCTCACGCTGGCGATCACCCTTGCCAGCACCCGAACCTGGCGGACGCGAACCCGGCGGCATGCTGCGCTCGAGAAACTCGCGAAGCATCGGCGGCAAGCCTTCCAGATCAGGCATTTGCTGATTGGCGACGGCACGGTCCGGCAACTTCTGGCGCGTACTGATATTCACCACTGCGGGCGACGCCTGCTCGACCAGCCCGGTGAAGTCCGGCAGGTTTTCGGCTTGAGCCGTAGCAACCTGACCGAGCATCAGCACAGCGGCAATCAATGAAAAGTAGGATTTCATGCGTGGTATCGACATATGGCTCCCGTTCGTAACGAGGAAAAAATTAAGCAGTCCGAAGCAACCGACTCAAAGACCTCAAGCAGCGATGCTCATCTCTGGATCAGCGACATGGCCTCTGGAAACGACAAAAGGCCAGAGCTGCGAGGCTGTGACCTATAGAAAAAAAACAGAGCTTTTGCAATCTGCAAACCTCACCAAACATTTCAGCGCCTGTGCCCGAGCCAGGTTGAGTGTGGCCTGGCGGCTTCTGTAACCCAGGATGAAAATTTTTACATCCTGGGATCCGTGACTTCAAATGTTTATTTATTGGCTGGAGGTTCGTCGTTACGCATCGACAATGCTATGCGCTCCGCAGTGCCCATCGGAACTTCTCCGACGACCGTTACCATCATGTCGCCCTGCGGCGTGGTGAGACGGCGCGAAACAGCCACTGTAGGGCCTAGCTGGGTGCGAATATCCGAGGAAGATCCGCCTTTCACCGACTCGATGAACACCGAAAAACGCGCCAGACCGTCACCATACATCAGATGGGTAACGGAGGATTGCGTGGAGGCGTCCTTGCGCACGCCACTGCTGCTGACTTCGAAACCCGGCGGCAGCCAGTCCGAATGCCAGGCCACAGGACTTATGGACGCTTCGGGCTTGGTTTTCACCACAGACACGGGTTTGCAATCGGCACTGGTCTTGAGCGCTTGCTCGGACAGAACACCGGCGGTGTCGAGATCGGTAAACTGGAAACGTTCGAGCAACTGCCCCTTCTCGCTCAATAGAAGCGACTTGAGCACAAGACCGGTTTCGTTATCCAGGTGAAGTTCGAGGCCGTATCGATGCTGGTCCTTGGGGGACAGCGCAACGATGGTTGCCTGGCGACCGGCCACTCTGGATTTGCCGACAACTTTTATGTCGTACCAGGCGGAGAGTCTTTTGACATCGAAGGCGCGGGCAGATGAGTCGGCCGGATTGGCCACACCCGCTTCGAGTGTGCCGCTGACGCACTGGGTAAGCCCGTCAACACGCAACACTTCCTGAGCAGAACCATCAAGTTGCAGCAAGCGCTCCTGAACATGACCGTCCGCTATGCGGTGCCAGATTCGGTGGGTAGAAAAACTACCGTTGCGCTCGTATACAAAAGTACCCTGATAGCTCTGCTGCTGATCAACCTTGGCAAGACGATTGATTGCGTCTTGCGCATCATCAGCCTGTACCGGGAGGGCAAGCCATCCACCAAGCAGTAGCGGCAGTAGAGGGACGGCTCGCATGATCCTCCTTAACGGTTTTCCAGACTCGCAGCACGAGCGTATGGCAACGCGCTTTCAGTGCCTTTCAACGCTGCTTCCTGGGCATGCTGACGCAGATAGCCCGGCAGACGCTGGTCACCTTGACCACCGCCCTGCAATACACCATTGGCCATAGGACCAGGCGCTTGCTCGGCGCTTTCAGTGTAGCCAGCCAGTACGGCCGGGCCTTTCACTTGCGGAACAGTCAGGTTTGCAGGCTGTTGGGTCTGCTGTGCCAGTTGCGCACCGGCAATGTCGTCCTGATTGTACAGGCGGACACCAGCCAGAACGGCTACGGTAACCGACGCTGCAACGGCCAGGCGACCCAGCGTACGCCAAGGACCGCGAGCTGCCTTGAGCGGGCTGACTTCGTCGGCGATCGCGGCAGATACAGCAGCCGAGATATCCAGATGAGGGATCAACAGCTCTTTGTGCATCGCTGCACGAGCAACTTGGTAACGCGACCAGGTGGCGCGAGTATCGGCATCGTCAATGGCATTCAATACCCGACGTAATTCCAGTTCGTCCGCTTCATTATCAAGTACCGCGGACAGCGATTCCTGCAGGGCTTCACGACTCATGGCGGGTTCCTCTCTTGGGCTATCGCCGCTGTCTCAGGATTCCTGCAACAACGGCTGCAGGGCTTTATCGATGGCTTCCCGAGCGCGGAAGATCCGAGAGCGCACGGTACCAACAGGACACTGCATGACGCTCGCAATGTCTTCATAACTCAGACCATCGAATTCACGTAAAGTTAGTGCCGTACGTAAATCTTCCGGGAGAAGCTGGATGGTCCGATGGACGGTGCCCTCGATCTCATCCCTCAACAATGCACGCTCCGGCGACTCGATGTCCTTGAGGCCGTGGTCGCCGTCGTAGAACTCCGCGTCTTCAGACCTTACATCGCTATCCGGTGGCCGCCGACCTCGCGAAACCAGATAGTTCTTCGCCGTGTTAATGGCGATGCGGTACAGCCAGGTGTAGAAAGCACTGTCGCCGCGAAAATTTCCGAGAGCACGATAAGCCTTGATAAAGGCTTCCTGTGCAACGTCTTGAGCCTCATGGGTGTCGTGCACGAATCGCACGATCAACCCTAGAATTTTGTGCTGATACTTCAGCACCAACAGATCAAATGCTCGCGTATCGCCACGCTGTACGCGTTCGACAAGCTGCTGATCCTCTTCCTGGGTTAGCATGAACACTCCTCGTTAAGCATGAAGGAGTGTTGCAACTGATATTGTTCAGGCTCGCAAACATAGACTCGGGCTTTTCGCAAAAGTTCTCCCCCTTCAAGCAAGTTTCCTGCAAGCCATCGTAAAGCCTGCACGAAAAACGCAGCTCGACACGGTCGGCTGCGCGAATAGTCTTGTCGCCGGTTTCGCAGTTGATGATCACTTATCTAACCCTGCGAAATCGACGCTGTTCCTGTGTAGGCAACCTGCTATTGAGCATGGTTCTTTAAGAAAAGTTCCATTGGCACAACCGCTGGCGTGAGCCGCAAACTGCATAAAACTCCCTTAAATCAATACACTGGAGCATTTCCAGCAACTCAACAAAAGGAAATCAATAGGCATGACGTCGAGGACTGGAGCACAATCCAGACCCGCCGTGGTCTCACATTGCCATGTAGGCGAGGCTATTGTGCCGTTACCCCAATACTTATACTAGTGGTCGCCAAGGGCAGAATTCGCAGATGAGTCAACATTTTCAGCATGACGTACTGGTAATCGGCAGCGGCGCGGCCGGGTTGAGCCTGGCACTGACCCTTCCCGACCACCTGCGGATTGCAGTCCTGAGCAAGGGCGATCTCGCCAATGGCTCGACCTTCTGGGCACAGGGCGGCGTTGCGGCAGTACTGGATGACACCGACACCGTGCAATCTCATGTTGAGGACACGCTGAACGCAGGCGGCGGCCTTTGCGACGAAGACGCTGTGCGCTTCACCGTCGAGCACAGCCGCGAGGCGATTCAATGGCTGATCGATCAAGGCGTACCTTTTACCCGTGGCGATGACGCAGACACCGACGAAAGCGGATTTGAATTTCACCTGACGCGTGAAGGCGGCCATAGCCATCGGCGGATCATTCATGCTGCAGATGCCACGGGCGCAGCGATTTTTCGCACCCTGCTGGAACAGGCGATCAAGCGACCCAACATTGAACTGCTCGATCAGCGCGCTGCCATCGACCTTATCACTGAACGCCGCCTCGGCCTGGACGGCCAGCGCTGCCTCGGTGCCTATGTGCTCAACCGCCACAGTGGCGAAGTGGATACTTACAGCGCGCGCTTCACAATCCTGGCGTCGGGTGGCGCCGCCAAGGTCTATCTGTACACCAGCAACCCTGACGGCGCCTGTGGCGACGGCATCGCCATGGCCTGGCGTTCCGGCTGCCGGGTGGCGAACCTTGAGTTCAACCAGTTTCACCCCACTTGCCTGTATCACCCGCAGGCCAAGAGTTTTCTGGTCACCGAAGCACTTCGTGGCGAAGGGGCCTACCTCAAACTGCCCAACGGCGAGCGCTTCATGCAGCGCTTCGACGAGCGGGCAGAACTGGCCCCGCGCGATATCGTGGCCCGCGCGATAGACCATGAAATGAAGCGACTGGGCATCGACTGTGTGTATCTGGACATCAGCCACAAGCCGGAAGCCTTCATCAAGACGCACTTTCCAACCGTCTACGAGCGCTGCCTGGAGTTTTCCATCGACATCACACGCGAGCCGATACCGGTGGTTCCGGCCGCGCATTACACCTGTGGCGGCGTGATGGTGGACAGCAAGGGGCATACCGATGTGCCGGGCCTGTACGCCATCGGCGAGACCAGCTTCACGGGCCTGCACGGCGCCAACCGCATGGCCAGCAACTCGCTGCTGGAGTGCTTCGTCTATGCCCGATCGGCCGCCGCAGACATCGAAAAGCAATTGGCTGACGTGCAGATGCCCGCCGACCTGCCTGCCTGGGACGCCAGCCAGGTCACCGACTCGGACGAGGACGTGATCATCGCGCACAACTGGGACGAGCTGAGGCGGTTCATGTGGGACTACGTCGGCATTGTGCGCACCAACAAACGCCTGCAGCGCGCTCAACACCGCGTACGCCTGCTGCTGGATGAGATCGACGAGTTCTACAGCAACTACCGAGTAAGCAGAGACCTGATTGAACTGAGGAACCTTGCTCAGGTAGCGGAACTGATGATCAGGTCTGCCATGGAACGCAAGGAATCTCGGGGTCTGCACTACACGCTGGACTATCCAGAGATGCTGCCAGAGGCGAAGGATACGATCCTTACACCCGACAAATGAGGCACGTTAGGAGCCCCAAGCGTAGCACCTAAGGCCCCGTTTGTAACAGCTTTGGGCCATATTTGTCCCAGCCCTGGGGTCCTTACCGCACCGTCCGGCTCTGAGCTGGCGAGCAGCTAACGACCTGCGCGAGGGCCTACGGGGGTAACCGCTGGGATGCATGTGAAAGGTGGTCATTCAGATTTTTCTATCAGATTTTCATTGAGGGACCTTGAGTTTCCCATACAGCCAGAAGGCCACATGAACAGCTACGCAGACCCAATAGGCAGCCTGTAGCGTGTCCATGAGGTTCTCCTTGAGGTTACTTGGCGATTCGGCCCCAACGGTCGGTCTTGTCCTGAGCTTTATTGACAGCATTGTTCATGCTCTCAGCCTTGTCCTTGAGCCACTCATTAAGGCCCTTATGGGTGATCTTGAACAGATGCCCCCCCCCATTCTTGGATTCAACCAGCTCAGATTTGAGCGCGTTGACCATCCCAATGATCTTACGGGCATCTCGAAGGACGTTGTTGTGGGCCTTGCCAGTCAGCTCAGCTATTTCAACGGTGGTCATGGTTACGGTGTTGGTCATGTTCATAGTGTCGATTTCCTTTTGGTAGTGCCCTTCAGGTCGCACCCACAGCCGAGCATCCAGCCCCCGACAAAGGGACCCGGCGTGGCATGAAAGGCACTATCAGAAAGACTGGATTGGTTGATTGCCCAGCGACGGGCAGGTGTAGTGCTGACCCTGCCGATCCCTCGCGGGCCGGTCTTACGGGTCATACTTCAAGCTTTCTTAAGCAGCGGCAGTTACATTCACTGTGTAGGAGGCCGAGAAGCCACCATCAGCAGTCGTTACCTTGATTGTTGCCTTGCCCACTTTGAGACCCTTTACAGAACCCGTTGGGGATACCGTTGCGACTGACGAATCAGATGTGGTCCATGTGATGCTCTGATTGGTGGCATTTGCAGGGGACACAGTGGCAGCGTTTGAGTATGAAGCACCCACGGCGAGGTCCTTAGAGGAGACCTTGAGGGATACGCCCGACACCGGAGTGAACAGCTTCACGTTGGTGATCATCGGGAACGCTACAGTTTCAGTCTGAAGACCATCTTCGGTCAGCTTCACCTTGACCTTGCCGTTAGCCACGATGTCTACGGTTGTCATAATCTCAATGTCCCATGCCTGGGCATTGCCGTTGCGGGTCGCAATGATCTTCCAGATGTCGCCCTCACGGTTCTCACGGTAGCTCAGAGAGGTGAACATCTTCGGCAGCAAGAACAGGCCGTAGTCAGTACCGCTGTAAGGCTGCACAGACGCGCCAATAAGGTTCTCGATTTCACCCACACCAGCACGCTGGGCAGCACGCTCAAGTACAGCCACCATCGACACAGGCAGCAACACCACGAAGTCAGACAATGAGGTGCCCACGGTCTGATTGATGTGCATCGTCAGGAGGTCGATAAGATCCTCAGCGATTTCTACAGGCTTGCCAGTTGGCTTAACTTCAGAGAAAGCCTCGGTGCTTGCAGCGGTCGAAAGGATGCCAGCAATCTTACCCGCCGCGCTTAACTCAATGTCACGCAAGATCTTGTCAGCGGTTTGAGCCATCGACGCTTCAGTAAAAACAGCAATCAAGTTATGGTCGAGGATCGTCACACGGTGACTGATAACCAAAGCGGAATCGGTAGGTTCCGTAAAGATGATCGACCCGGCCAAGACTTCGCCTTTGCTAATGGTTTGGTTATCCCAGTTCTTGCGAGGGTCAAACTTAACGGAGCGATCAGCCATAGTGATGACCTGTTGACCGGTAGCCTCAGAGCCCGCAGGACGGAACTCGCAAGGGGTTCTCTCCATAGCAGCTTCGCGCCACTGATCGCCATTCAAGAAGTCCTCGGCGGCTTCCACAAGGGCTTGTACATAGACCAATGGATCAGTGCTTGCAAGTGCCTCTGCTCGCACATCGGAAGTGCTGAAGTGGATTGATGCATTGTTATCGTCAATAGCGTTGATATTCCATTTAACGGTGTCTACATGCGGTGCTACGTACTGATTAGGTTTCATAGAATTCTCTCCTGAATTAGATAGTTGAGTTCGGTCTTGGTTTACCAGCCGGAGTTACCACGGGATGCCGCACGGACACGGGCACCTTGCTCACGAATGGCAGCGGCGCGGGCTTCCTTGTCAGCTTTGGCCTGAGCCAGTTCACGAGGCGTCCACTCACGGCAGCGCTCGGCATGAGCATCGGCTTCACGTTGTTGACGCGCTCGCTCAGATGCCTTTGCGGCTTTGTCTCCGTGGTACTCGCGGGCAACATCAGGAATCGCTTGGAGCGAAAGACCGGCCTCATGAAACACTTGGACGATCTCGAATTGGCGACTCTTAACGGTTCCGCATTGAGCGACCAACATAGGCAGCATGATGTTTTCTACGTATTCACGGCTGAGGGTCTGGCCCGACACAGTTACTTCGTTCTTCAGGACTTTGGTGATGTTAATGTTCATGGGTTTGGATCTCCTATTGGTGACCCTTTGATCGACCTTGCGCCATAGACACGCGCACGACCAGACGGCCAAGGAGTAAGCCTCGTGGGCATCTTCAAGGTCGATCAAAAGGTTCTGGGATTTAGTAGTTATTGCAGATGATCTAACAGGAAATGGCGGAACCTGAGAGGATATCTTTATGGACAATCGTGGCGACGATCGTTTGCTATTTAGGGCGAGCAGTGAGAACCACAGGTACGCCTTTTACGGTGTGGTACAGCATGATCAAATCCAGACCAGTCGCAATCAGTAAACCTTCAAGGGCTTCCATGAGGAATGCTCCCAGCTTACTTGTAACAAATGCTTTGGCCTTGTCTGTGTCTCGATTGGTGCGGACAGCGAGGGTCTTCAGGTTGAATATAGCGGTTGCTGATCGACCAGTCATAGATGACTCAATAGATAACAAGGTATTGGTCTGTTCAATACTGAGACCGTCAAGTACGAAGTAGAATTGCATAGCATCTCCTACAGAAAAATGGCTAAGGAGAATTCATTATTATGAATGCCAATTAACTTAGCTTATGGCTAATCTTTAGATATCTCACAGGGGAGTCTCAGAGGGTCTTTACCAATAGTGAGGGTGTCTATAGGTGTAGGATTATTAACCCTGCTTTGCCTTCATAACCTTCCACTGAGGTGCCCCAACTATGACTCCATGAGCATCCTTACGAGCACCATCACCGAGGCCAGCCTCACGGACAGAAGCAAGCCAGTGTTGAGCAGATTTGGGGTTCTCAAAGATGGCCCGATGAGTGACGCCACGGATGGTTGCCTTTGCAATGAATCGCTCGCCCTTGGTGAAGTGTTTGTCTCTGGTCACGCCGACTGGCAAGTCTGAATCCCTCTTAGGCATTTTCCGACCCTGAAGCCCCACGACACGGTTGCCCATGTTCTCGTGGTAGGTCAGCGGTCTCAGGTTGCTTGGATGATTGTTGTTTGGATTGCCGTCGATATGATCAATGACAAGGGACTCATCGAACGGGCCATGAGCCATTCTATAAACAATGCGGGCCTTCTGTACGCGGATCTTATGCTTGGTTTCGCCGTCCATCCATGTGACTTCGACTTGCTGCCGTAACGATCCATTGGTGTAGGAGCCCACAGGGGCCCCCTCTACGGTTCCTCTACGGGTCTTGCCTGGGATGAGCTTGAAGTCACGAGCTACGATTCCGTCGTGGTCCTCAGCGAGCTTGTAGCGTGCCTCAAGGATTTGTATCGGTGGTAGCACGCAGGCCATCACGTTGGTGCCCTGAAGGCGGATCTTGGTTGGTATCGTCATTGGTGGTCTCCCGTGTTTGTGGATTGGTGACTGGGTGTAGTGCAATAGTGAGGGTTTTAAATCCTACAGCTATGGTCACAACCATTTCGACCAACAAACATGGGACCTTCAGGGTATTTCAGGAATGCCTCACAGATTGGATCAGGAAAAACCTTCACCAGCATGACGCTAAGTGAAGGCAGCAGAGTGAGCAGCCAGTGAGTTGCTTAGATTCCAGGTCGAAGCAGAGGAGGAAACCTACATTACGTGGAATGAGAAAGTGGAATAAATCAACTCTTCCACCCCCCTAAATCGCTAACTCAGTGGTTTGAGAGGTGGTACATACGATGCGGCATAGTAATTGAAAACTCACAAGCCCTTACTGGCGGCATTCTTTATACTTTGGCCAGCCACGTCACAAATAAACTTAGCGACCGTTGAAGCAACTGTTCCGCCATCGAATACAAAGTCATTTTCAAACTGAAACTCACCACTAACACTCAGCGTAGTGAGCTTGCCCATCTTGTTCTTGCAGTCGGTAGCAGTGACATACCACTTTTGTAATTCTATCTTTTTTGATTTTACTATGAATTGCCTTCCAACCAATACTGCGACAGGTGTTTTTCCTCTGGTTTCCGAGAACTCAAATGAGCCGGGCTTGGTCTCAAATCTTGTGCCGTCATCTGTTTCAGCTATACGTATCCACGCTGTCTCCGCGAAGGTCGAGAAACTAATGAGCTGAAAAATAGCAATTGCCAGCAACCCCGCGCATCCCTTGAAAGTCTTACGCATGCACAACCTCCTTAGTCAATGCAGACAATGATACCAGTACGACATCACAAGGGCGATGCTCGAAACCTATATGACATCACATATCTATCGAAAACGCCTTTTCAAGCGCGTCTCCCATCCGCCCCACCTCGACAGATGCTCCAGCCCCGTACAAGTCGTAGCTAATAGACCCGGAAGCGTGCCCCAAGATCGACTCAGCGGTCCCTACAGGCACCTCAGCGGCCTTCAAAGCGCCTGCCAGGGAATGACGCAATGAATGGAAGGTCTGGGTCCGATCAGCCTTCAGGTTCAAGACATCCCTGAGCATCCCATTGAGCAGCACAGAGAACTGACCACCGCCCAGCGTAAACAACCGAGAGTCAGCCTGATCGACAAACTCAAGGAACGCCTGAAGATCAAACCCATAGGCCCCATCGGTCAACGGAATGACCCTCAAAGCGTTCTTGGTCTTTGCCGTCTTGCCATCTTCCCTATTGATATCGATCACCCAGACACCAGCGACCTGCTTGACGTCAGCCTTGGTCAACTGCCGAAGTTCCTCAATGCGTGCCCCAGTGATCACCCCAAGGGACAGCGCCCAGCGTTGCCATGAGTCCACTGGCAGGGTCTTAGTGTGGGCCATGAGGGCCTTTACTTGGTCCTGAGAGAACGCCTCACGAGCGCTGTCGGCACCTTTGGTGGGCTTGAGACCATCTGTGAGAGCCTTAGCGAGGTAGTCGTTATTCACACCCCAATCCATGACCGTGGATAGCCGGGTCAGGATTTTCCTCACAGTGGATGGCTTACGATCTTCAAGAAGCTTTGCCCTAAGGTTCTTCATGTCTTCCCGAGTGTGGGCCTTTAAGTCCAGCTCCCCAAGGATGGCCCCAATGGCCTCACAAGTAGACTTCACGTCCCTCATGGTGCTGGATTGAACATTGTCCTTGAGTTCGTCCATGTAGAGCCCTGAGAGAACCTTGAAGGTCAATGGCTTGGATGCTTCAGAAGATAATACAGATAGGGACGGAGACAGGGCCACAGACGTGCCACAAGCCTCAGCCTTCAGGTCCCTTACGATCCCTACCAGCTTTCCCGGCCTCCCCTTCAGGCGCTCTTGAGCAGCCTCGACGATATCCAGTGCCTTACCAACTGCGCGTTGCTGGTTGACGCTCAAAGGCATCTTGGCGCTCGCCTCACGGAGAGCCTCATGGTGCTCATCGTTGATCATATCATAGGCAATCAGCGAGCTATCGCCGTGGGCCATCGTCAGGCAGGACTCAGCGATGTCTATGAGGCGCTCACGGAGTTCGTCCCAAGTGGCCTCAGGGTTATCGAAATGGTACGCCTTGAGGGTCGTGAGGATGTCCTTGGAGATGGTCATAGCGGTGGCCTTGTCGGTGGTCCTAAGCGATAGCGTGAAGAAACCCTTAGCGGTGCCTTGAAGGCGAAGGCGAAGGTAAAAGCGACCAGACCGGCGATAGTGGTATGGCTTGGCGAGGGCAGTTTGTAACAGGTTTGTCCCAGTTTGGGAGTGGTGGTTGACGGTCATCGGCTGAAACCCCTGTATCCATTGGGTTTAGCCTCAAAGGGTCGAGTTCTACAGCAACTACAAGGTCAGCCGTGACCTGATCGAGTTGCGCAATCTGGCGCAGGTCGCGGAACTGATGATCCGCTCGGCCATGCAGCGCAAGGAAAGCCGCGGCCTGCATTACACGCTGGACTATCCCGATATGTTGCCGGAGGCGCTGGACACTATTCTGGTGCCGCCCACCTATGCCGACTGAATTTCAAACGTACACGCAGACGTCGATGAATGTCCGGCGTCAATGCGTCATGCGGGATACAACAACTGTTTATTGATCGTGCTGGCCGACCGGCGATAATCGGGCGAAAACGCAGAATGACCACCCACGGCAAGGCAAGGCTGTCGGGGCATAACTGCACAGGCTGCCAGCCGTCACATGCATTCCACAGCTGCCAGCCTTGATGATCGCGCTTGAGTGCAGTGAATGCCGCCGGATGCGTCAGCAGGATGGAGCGTGGAATCACGCGGACAGCGTGCTCCAGGCACATCAGCGCACACAGCGCCGCAGCCCACACGGCGATGTCCAGCCAGTACAACGCGACCAGTGCCAGCGACTGAACCGCAAGATACGCCGTCACCAGCAGACGCGAAGCCTGCCAGTGACATTCAAAGCGATCACTGGGGCTGGACACGATCCAGAATCATGCGAACCATACGCTGCAATTCAGCGTCTTCGGATTCGGCGCGCTGCATGAACCAGCCGAACATATCCTGATCCTCACAGGTCAGCAGACGGCGGTACAAATCGCGGTCTACGTCATTCAGATGTGGATAGACCTCACGGACAAACGGCACCAGCAGCACGTCCAGTTCAAGCATGCCGCGGCGGCTGTGCCAGTAAAGGCGGTTGAGTTCAACGTCTTCGACCATGGAGCGCTCCTCAAAGTAGGCGGCAAGTATACAGCCGTGAGCCGGGCGCGCGAATCTCGCAATGGTCGCAGCAGTTTTCATGTACCCGTATGCATAACCTCGACTCGGCACTATGATGTGCCCCCGGACTTTTTTCCCAATCTGCGATGACCATGGCCCACACAGCTTTTTTCTGCACGCTAACCCATGAGGGCGTTCTCGCCGTTCGCGGCGTGGATGCCAGCAAGTTTCTTCAGGGTCAGCTGACGTGCAACCTCAATTATCTGAATGAAGACAAATCCAGCCTGGGTGCCCGTTGCACGCAGAAAGGCCGGATGCAGTCGAGTTTTCGCATCGTGTTCGAGGGCGACGGTTGCCTGTTGGCGATGGCTGGCGAACTGATCGAGGCGCAATTGCTCGACCTGCGCAAATACGCAGTGTTCTCCAAATCGAAGCTCACGGATGAAAGCGCAGACTGGGTGCGCTTCGGTCTGCAGGACGGGGACGCTGCGCTGGTCAGCCTGGGGCTGGATCTGCCACAGGAAACCGATAGCGTGGTGCGCGCCGATGATCTGATCGCGATCCGCGTCTCGCCAGGCCGGGCCGAGCTCTGGGTGCGCAGCGCACAGGCAGACAGCATCAAAGCGCGTCTGGCATCGCAGTTGAGCGAAGCCCCGCTGAACGACTGGCTGCTGGGCCAGATCCGTGTCGGTATCGGCCAGGTGTTCGGCAACACCCGCGAAGAATTCATTCCGCAGATGATCAATCTGCAAGCGGTTGGCGGCGTCAGCTTCAAGAAAGGCTGCTACACCGGCCAGGAAATCGTTGCCAGAATGCAATATCTTGGCAAACTAAAGCGCAGGCTTTACCGCCTGACCCTGAGCGGCGAAGAGATCCCGCAGCCCGGTACGGCACTGTTCTCACCGGTGCATGCCAGCGCCGTGGGCAACGTCGTCATTGCGGCACAGGATGGGCAGAACATCGAGCTGCTCGCGGTATTGCAGGGTGATGCGGCAGAAGACGGTCGTATCAATCTTGGTTCGCCAGAAGGCGCGGCGCTGCAAATGAGTGAACTGCCCTACACACTGGACAGCAAACTCGAAACTCAGCGCTAGCAGACGAACACATTCAGCTTCCTAGTGTCTTTAGAGCGATCCAGTACAGCCTGGCGCTCTGAAGAGCGCGCGGATAACTCTGGACACCCCCAACAGCTGCGAGATGCAACATGAGCAAGATGGCTGACGAGGTGCAGAGAAACTTGATCAAGGCCATCGACAGAGATGCCTTGTTTCTCCCCACCCTGCCGGAAGTGGCACTGAGGATTCGCCTGGCTGCGGAGGACACCGAGATCAGTATTTCGGCCCTGAGCAAGGTCATCGGTAGCGATACAGCCCTTTCCGCGCGCCTTATCAAGGTTGCGAACAGCCCCCTGCTGCGCCCGAATTTTGAAGTCAGCGACGTCAATACCGCGATTCGACGCCTGGGCGTCAACTACACCTGCAACCTGGCCATCGGGCTGGTGGTCGAGCAGATGTTCCACGCCAAGTCGCCGGTCATTGAGCAGAAGATGCGCGATATCTGGAAGCAAAGCCTGCAGGTGGCCGGTATCAGCTACACCCTGTGTCAGCACTACACCAGTCTGAAACCCGATCAGGCCACGCTCGCCGGGCTGATCCACCTGATCGGGATCCTGCCGATCCTGACCTATGCCGAAGACCATTACGAGCTGCTGTCCGACCCGATCAGCCTCAACCACGTAATCGACAGCATTCATCCGGTCATCGGCGAGCGCCTGCTGCGCTCATGGGATTTCCCCGAGCCGCTGGCCTGTGTGCCGGGCCAGTTCCAGAACTTCGCGCGCGTCTCGAAAAGCCCTGACTACACCGACCTGGTACAGATCGCCACGGTGCATATCCATAGGAATACCGACCATCCCTTCAGCCTCATCGAAATGGTCGACCTGCCTGCCTACAGCCAGCTGAGGCTCGCCAGAGGCGAAGGCGTGCTCAGCGCCCAGATGGACGAAGCCAAGAGCATGCTCTACTAGTTTCGCCCCATCAGGTGGCGCTGAAACTGACCCTTACCTTCAAGCCACGCTCAGCCCCCTCGTGCAAGGTGATCCTGGCCAGATGTGCCCGGCAGATTTCGCCCACAATCGCCAGGCCGAGCCCGGCACCGCTGCCCTGCTGGCTGCGGCGATAAAAACGCTCGAAGACCCGCTCACGCTCATCGGGCGGAATGCCGGGACCATCATCCTCGACCTCCAGAACGCCCGGCGCATAGACCCGCAACACGACGTTGCCGCCCGGCGAGGTATGGGCCAGCGCGTTGTCGATCAGATTGCTCAGCAACTCGTTCAGCAAGGTCGGCTCGCCGCGCAGCCAGACCGGCTCGTCAGCCTCCAGCGCCAGCGCAACGCCCCGGGAATGAGCCAACGGTGCCATGGCCATGCCCAGCTCTCTGGCCAATTGACTGAGGTCCAGCTGTTGCGCCCCGCCCTCGGCGATGGCCCTGGCGCCGTTTTCGATGCGTGCCAGGGACAGCAGCTGGTTGGCCAGATGCGTGAGTCGATCGGTGCCGAGCGCCGCCGACTCCAGCGTGCTGCGCCAATGCTCCGGGTCGTGTTCGCGCAGCCCCAGCTCGACCCGCGCCTTCAAGGCGGCCAGCGGCGTGCGCAGTTCGTGGGCGGCATCGGCGATGAATTGCGCCTGGCGCTCGAACTGCACGCGCAATCGTTCGGTGAAGTGGTTCAGCGCCCCCACCAACGGACGCAGCTCGTGCTGCACTTCAACCATCGGCAAGGCGCGCAGATCATCCGGCTGACGCTCCTCGACGGCGGTGCGCAGGCGCTCCAGTGGTCGCAATGCCGCGCTGACCGTGAACCAGACCAGCAGCAGCGCGCCCCCTCCGAGCATGCCCAGGCGCAGCAATGTGTCGGCCATCAGGCTGCGCGCCATGCCCTTGCGCGCTTCCTGGGTTTCGGCAACGCGGATTTCAGCGGTGCCGTTCATGCCCGGGTCGGTCACCGGTTTGAGCAGACTGACAACCCGCACATCCTGGCCCTGATAGATCCCGTTATAAAATTTCGCCAGGGCCGGGTAATCGTCGGTACGCAAGGTACCGGGCGGCGGCGAAGGCAGGTTTTCATAACCGGAAATCAGCTTCTGATGAATGTCATTGACCTGATAGTAGATGCGCCCTTCGCTGTCGTAGGCGAAGGTATCCAGCGCCACGTAGGGAATGTCGGCGCTCAGCGTGCCATCACGCTGGGTCAGGCCGGCAGCGATGGTTCGCGCGGAAGCCAGCAACGTACGGTCATAGGCGGTGTCGGCCACTTCGCGGCCATTCCAGTAAGCGCTCATGCCGCTGGCCAGCATCAACACCACCAGCAGCAGGGCCAGGTTCCACAACAACCGCCAGCGCAGGCTGTCGTTAATCATCGCGGCTTTCCAGCAGATACCCCAGACCGCGAAAGGTCACGATCGCCACGGAATGCCCGTCGAGCTTTTTGCGCAGACGATGGACATAGATCTCGATGGCGTCGGGGCTGGCTTCTTCATCGAGCCCGAACACCTGCGCCGCCAGTTGCTCCTTGCTCATCACCCGACCCGGCCGGGCGATAAGCGCTTCCAGCACTGCCTGTTCGCGAGAGGTCAGGGTCAGCAGCTCTTCGCCAAGTGTGAAACGTCGCGTATCCAGATCGTAGGCCAGCACGCCGCAGCGCTGTTGCCGCTCGCCACCCAGCACGCTGCGCCGCAGCAAAGCCTTGACCCTGGCCTCCAGCTCGGAGAGTTCGAAAGGCTTGGCCAGGTAGTCGTCGGCACCCAGATTCAGGCCGTGGACACGGTCCTTGACGTCACTGCGCGCCGTCAGCATCAGCACCGGCAGGTTTTTGCTGCGCGCTCGCAGACGCGCCAGCACTTCAAAGCCGTCCATGCGCGGCAACCCGACATCGAGAATGGCGACCGCGTACTCCTCGCTGTTCAATGCCAGGTCGGCAGCCACGCCATCATGCAGCACATCAACGGTCAAACCCGCGCTTTTGAGCGCCTGCGCGACACTTTCAGCCAATTGCAGATGATCTTCCACAAGAAGAACACGCATCGCCGTCTCCTGATTGTCACTGTTGTTATCGATCTGGGTATCGAGGCTCGTGGCGGTGGAGTTTACAGGCCGGCCGCCGTCTGTGAAGGGCAGAAACGATTCGCGGCTCGCTAATCAAGACGTGAAAGGCAACTGAAAGGTTTACGAAAGGTTTGTCGTTTAGCATCGCGAGACGACCCGATAAAAGGGTACGTAAAAACAGGCGCCCGGATGCGTCTGAACAATAAAAACAATAAATTGCTAAACGGAGTCACGTCATGTCTACGCCCGTCCAGGCTTGCCAGCCCATGGAGCACCTCCCGTCGAGGACTGCTCTGCGCGCTCCTCACGCCACCTGCTTCAAAACACCACTTCAGCGCAAACGCCCACCCCTGTGACACAGCACACAGGTTTTCCCGTGCGCGTGACAAAAGCGCATGGTGAACAGCTTCTCTCTGCCAAAAACAACAATATCCCTGGAGACTGAACATGAAATTTTCCCTGCGCCACATAGCCGCTACCGCTGGGTGCATGCTGATTGCCAGCCAGTTGCTTGCCGAACCCAAACGTCCGGAATGCATTGCCCCTGCCTCGCCAGGTGGCGGATTCGACCTGACCTGCAAACTGGTGCAGAGCGCGCTGATCAACGAGAAGATTCTGACCTCGCCGATGCGCGTCACCTACATGCCAGGCGGTGTCGGCGCGGTGGCCTACAACGCCGTCGTTGCGCAGCGCCCCGCCGATGCCGGCACACTGGTCGCGTGGTCCAGCGGTTCGCTGCTCAATCTGGCGCAGGGCAAATTCGGTCGTTTCGATGAGAACGCAGTGCGCTGGCTCGCCGCCGTGGGCACCAGCTATGGCGCCATCGCAGTGAAGAGCGACTCGCCCTACAAGAATCTCGACGATCTGGTCCAGGCGCTGAAAGCCGACCCGAGCAAAGTCGTTATCGGCTCAGGCGGCACCGTGGGCAGCCAGGACTGGATGCAGACCGCATTGATCGCCAAGGCCGCCGGCATCAACCCGCGCGCACTGCGCTACGTGGCACTCGAAGGCGGCGGTGAAATCGCCACCGCGTTGCTCGGCGGCCACATCCAGGTGGGCAGTACCGATATTTCCGACTCCATGCCGCACATTCTGAGCGGCGATATGCGCCTGCTAGCGGTGTTCGCCGAAAAGCGTATCGACGAACCTGAAATGAAAGACATCCCCACCGCCAAGGAGCAGGGCTACGACATCGTCTGGCCGGTGGTACGTGGCTTCTACCTCGGGCCGAAGGTCAGCGACGAAGACTACAACTGGTGGAAAGCCTCGTTCGACAAGATCCTGGCTTCCGAGGACTTCGCCAAACTGCGCGACCAGCGCGAGCTGTTCCCGTTTGCCATGACCGGCGCGGAACTGGACACCTACGTCAAGAAGCAGGTCGCCGACTACAAGTTGATGGCCAAGGAATTCGGCCTGATTCAGTAATTGAACTCAATTGACTGACATTCAGTTGCACCCGCTGCAGGGGCGCGACTCAGGAGCTTCTCATGGTCATACAACGTATCTTCGCTGGCCTGCTGTTACTGGCATGCGCAGGCCTGGCCCTCATGGCCTGGCCTTATCAGGCACCTTTTTCCTATGAACCGGTCGGACCACGCGCCTTCCCGCTGCTGATGCTCGGGCTGATGAGCGTCGCCCTGCTGTACCTGCTGATCAGACCCACACCCATCGTGCACACCGAGGAAGACCCGGAGCTGGATCGCGAGACCCTGATCAAGATCGGCGTGTGCATCGTCCTGCTGCTGATATTCGCGGGGCTGTTCGAACCGCTGGGCTTCATCCTCAGCAGCATTCTGATCGGCATTCCCATGGCGCGCCTGTATGGCGGTCGCTGGCTGCCGAGCGTGGTGGTGGTGATTCTGATGAGCGTCGGCCTGTACCTGCTGTTCGACAAGGCCATGGACGTCCCCCTGCCTTTGGGCCTGCTCAGCGTTCTGGAGAATTAAAATGGATACTTTCGGTTATCTGGGCCAGGGCTTCGGTGTCGCCCTGACGCCTTACAACCTGATCACAGCGCTGTGTGGAACATTGATCGGTACTGTCGTCGGCCTGCTGCCGGGGCTTGGACCGATCAACGGTGTGGCGCTGCTGATCCCTATCGCTTTCGCACTGGGCCTGCCGCCCGAATCGGCGCTGATTCTGCTGGCAGCCGTCTACCTGGGCTGCGAATACGGCGGGCGTATCAGCTCGATCCTGCTGAACATTCCGGGTGAAGCGTCCACCGTGATGACCACCCTGGACGGTTACCCGATGGCCCGTCAGGGCCTGGCCGGGGTTGCACTGTCGCTGTCGGCATGGAGTTCGTTCATCGGCGCGTTCATCGCCACCTGCGGCATGGTGCTGTTCGCGCCCCTGCTCGCCAAATGGGCGATTGCCTTCGGCCCGGCGGAATACTTCGTGCTGATGGTCTTCGCGATCGTCTGTCTGGGCGGGATGGCCGGTGACCGGCCGTTGAAGACGTTCATTGCCGCGCTGATCGGGCTGTTCCTGTCTGCAGTAGGTATCGATGCCAACAGCGGGGTATACCGTTTCACGGGCGACAATATTCACCTCACCGATGGCATTCAGTTCGTGGTGCTGGTGCTGGGCCTGTTTTCGATCAGCGAAATCCTTTTGCTGCTGGAGAAGACCCATCGCGGTCAGGAGGCCGTCAAGGCCACCGGGCGCATGATGTTCAACGTCAAGGAAGCCGCTGCCGTGTTCGTGGTGAACATTCGCTGCGGTCTGCTGGGGTTCATCCTTGGCGTATTGCCTGGCGCCGGTGCGACGCTGGCCAGCGCGGTCGCTTACATGACGGAAAAACGCATCGCCGGCGCCAGCGGCAAGTTCGGCCAGGGCGACATGCGTGGCCTGGCCGCACCCGAGACGGCCATCGGCGCAACGGCCTGCGGCGCCCTGGTGCCGATGCTGACGCTGGGCGTGCCGGGTTCAGGCACCACGGCGGTAATGATCGGCGCCTTGTCGCTGTACAACATCACGCCCGGCCCGATGCTGTTTCAACAGCAGCCGGACATCGTCTGGGGCCTGATCGCGTCGTTGTTCATCGCCAACATCATGCTGGTGATCCTCAACATCCCGATGATTCGCCTTTTTACGCGCATCCTTGCCGTACCTAACTGGGCACTGGTCCCGGTGATTGCGATCATCACCGGCATCGGTGTGTATGCGGTGCACGCCACCACGTTCGACCTGTTCCTGATGGTCGGTATCGGTATCTTCGGCTACATCCTGCGCAAGCTGGACTTCCCGCTGTCGCCGATCCTGCTCGGGTTCATCCTTGGCGGTCTGATGGAGCAGAACCTGCGTCGCGCCCTGTCGATCTCCAACGGCGAACTGGGGATCCTCTGGTCCAGCCCGATCACTCTCGGGGTCTGGGTGGTGACCGTGTTCATGCTGCTGTTCCCGCTGCTGCGCATCTGGCGCAAGCGCGCCAGACAGCAGGCCGCTGCGGCGCATGGCTGATTCGTCTCTGCGCCAATGGTGGGCAACGCCGCTGGTCGGCCTGCTGGGCGGCTACCTCGCCAGCCAGGTCGGCTGGCCGTTGCCGTGGATGGTGGGCTCGTTGCTGGCAATCATCCTGGTGCGCTGCCTGACACCCTGGCAACTGGCGCAGATTCCCGGCGGTCGCAAATTCGGTCAGTTGATCATCGGGATTGGCATCGGCCTGCACTTCACGCCGGTGGTCATCGAACAGGTACTGGCGCATTTCGGGCTGATTTTCATCGGAGCCCTGGTCACCAGTCTGTCTTGCCTGGTCGGCGTGTGGCTGATGCTGCGTACCGGAGAGGATCGCCCTACCGCGTTCTTCTCCAGCATGCCGGGCGGTTCCGGGGAGATGGTCAACCTCGGCGCACGTAACGGTGCAACGCTGAGCAGTGTCGCTGCCGCGCAAAGTCTGCGGGTACTTGCCGTAGTACTGTGCGTGCCGGCGATCTTCAAATACCTGCTGGGTGATGGCGCACCCGCCTTGCATGCCAGCATCGTGGACTGGCGCTGGCTGGCCGTTCTGCTGCCGCTCGGGGCTGCGCTGGCCTGGCTGTGGCAACGCCTCAAACAGCCCAATCCCTGGCTGTTCGGCCCGCTGTTGCTCAGTGCCGTGGCGAGCGTGGTCTGGGATTTGAAAATCGGCCTGCCCAACGGTGCCAGTCAGCTCGGTCAGTTGCTGATCGGCAGCGGGCTGGGTTGTCATTTCAATCGAGAGTTCTTTCGGCGTGCGCCATCGTTCCTCGCGCGCACGCTGCTGGGCACTGCCTTGACCATGCTGATCGCCGCGCTGGCGGCACTGGCGCTGAGCGCCCTCACCCACCTGGACCTGCGTTCACTGACGCTGGGCATGATGCCCGGCGGCATCGCAGAGATGAGCCTGACCGCCGAAGTGCTGCAACTGTCGGTGCCGCTGGTCACGGCCATGCAGGTCATGCGCCTGCTGTTCGTGCTGTTTCTTGCCGAGCCGTTGTACCGGCGCTGGAGCAAACGGCTCGCTGACTGAACAGGTTGCTGGAATCCTCTCAAATCAAAGTGCAGGCAAGCGCCAGTCGATCGGCGCGATGCCGTTTTGCTCAAGGTACTTGTTGGCCCGTCCGAAGTGTCCATTGCCCAGGAAGCCTTTGTAGGCTGACAACGGCGACGGATGGACGGAGGTCAGCACCAGATGCTTGGTCGCATCGACCAGTTTCTGCTTGCTCTGCGCATGAGCGCCCCACAGCAGGAACACCAGATGCGGCTGGTGCTCGCTGACCACTTGAATGATCCGGTCGGTGAAGTGCTGCCAGCCTTTTCCTGCATGGGAAGCCGCGTTGGCGCGCTCGACAGTGAGGGTGGTGTTCAGCAACAAAACGCCCTGATCAGCCCAGGATTGGAGGCAACCGTGGTTCGGAATATCGATGTTCAGGTCGCGTTTCAGCTCTTTATAGATGTTGACCAGCGATGGCGGCGTCGGCACACCCGGTTGCACCGAGAAGCACAGGCCATGCGCCTGATTCGGTCCGTGATACGGGTCCTGGCCAAGGATGACCACTTTCACGTTATCCAGCGGCGTGGAGTTCAACGCATTGAAAATCAGTGGCCCGGGCGGATAGATTTCCTTGCCGGCCGCGTGCTCCTGACGCAGAAACTCGCGCAATTGAGCCATGTAGGGTTGTTCGAATTCGTCACGCAGGGCGTTTTTCCAGCTGGGCTCAAGCTTGATGCGGTCGTCGCTAGTCATGGTTACATCCGGTAAAAACAATGCGCGGACACTAGGAAAGCCGGGCCGCAAAGTCAATGCCGGTTGCGACATGCGCCCTCAAGATCGGACGCAGAGCCTAAAGAAAAGCGTGCCGACGCGGGGCATCGGCACGCTGGTCAGTTCACAGCAGTCAGTTTGCTGCGTTGGCATGACAGTGAGCACGCAGACTTCAGCTATCGATGCCCACCACGACCATCGCCGCGCCCGCCTCTTCCATGATCACGGCCATCTCGTCCGCCACGCCCACCATGATCATCCCAGCCTCGGTCGCCACGGAAGCCGTCGTTGCGTCCGAAGCCGTCATTGCGGCCGAAACCGCCATTGCCGCGAAAGCCATCGTTTCTCCAGCCATAACCCGGTGGACGTCCCGGCTGGTAGTAGCGCGGCGGGGGCGGTGGAGCGTAATAGCGGGGTGCCGGGGCGTAGTAGCGAGGCTGGGTGTAATAGCGCGGTTGAGGCGCCACATAGATGCGTCGCTCCTGGTAGTAGGTAGAGCGGTAGCCATTGTCATACGCGTAGGCGCCGCCAATGACAGTCGGCTGCGTGTACACATCGGATTCGTAGTAACCGGGACCTGCGTAGCAACCAGAAAGGAAAAGGGTCAGCAACGTGATAAGCAAGGGTCTTCGATACATGGCGGCCTCCCGGACCGCGATTGGGCCAATCCAGCGACGCTGGTCGGCGTCCGCCAAAGCGGTTGGCGGACGAATTATCTGACATCGAAAAGGCACTCTAGTGCCTTGGGGCAGCGTCGAGGCCTGGCTATGAATGGCCCGTCACCGTCTCGCAAAGGCTCTGCAACCAAGGCCTGAAGGCGTATTTCAACGTTCTACAAAGATGCTACAAAACATTTCACCCACCTTTGCCTCATCACGGTGCACCCTCGCACCAGCACAAGGCGACTCCTGCGACAGATGACCGAAGACGACTCGCCCGGCCCTTGAAAAACAAGGCGCGGCACAAGTTGGCACAACTCTCGCTTGATGATGGGTGTGCAGGAGTCAACACAGGTTCGCGGCACCACAATTTGCAATAGCCGACTAGGGTTCCGGCTTGCCGCCAGGCAAGTGGCTGGTCCGAGAGTTGGCGACCTCCAGTAGAGGTTACACGGCGGGACAAAAGCCCGGGAGACAGGGACACCAGTGGTGTCAAGTTGCTCCTGGCCGCCTTTTTTCACTACTGGAGATTTCTCAACATGCAAAAGTCTCGTCTCTTCGGCCTGCTGACGGCAGGCCTGCTTGCTGCGTTGAGCCTCTCGGCGAATGCCGCCCAGAAAGATCACTTCAACGTCTGCTGGACCATCTACGCAGGCTGGATGCCGTGGGAATACGCAGGTAGCCAGGGCATCGTCGACAAGTGGGCGAAAAAGTACGGCATCAAGATCGATGTCACCCAGCTCAACGACTACGTCGAATCCATCAATCAGTACACCGCCGGACAGTTCGATGGCTGCACCATGACCAACATGGACGCCCTGACCATCCCGGCCGCAGGTGGCGTGGAAAGCACGGCACTGATCGTCAGCGACTTCTCCAATGGCAATGACGGCATCGTACTCAAGGGCGAAGGCAAGAAAGTCGCCGATCTGAAAGGCATGGACGTCAATCTGGTCGAACTGTCGGTCTCCCACTACCTGCTGGCCCGAGCGCTGGACAGCGTCAAGCTCAGTGAAAAAGACCTCAAGGTGGTCAATACCTCGGATGCCGATATCTCGGCAGCCTTCAATACTGACGATGTACAGGCGGTCACCACCTGGAACCCGATGCTTTCGGACATCAAGGCCAGGCCCGGCGTCACCGAAGTGTTCAACTCCAGCCAGATTCCTGGCGAGATCATGGACATGATGGTCGTCAACACTCAGACCTTGAAAGACAACCCGGCCCTGGGCAAGGCCCTGACTGGCGCGTGGTTTGAAGTGGTCGCGCTGATGAACGCCAAAACCGCTCAGAGCAAGGCTGCGCTGGAACACATGGCCAAGGCATCGGGGACCGATCTGGCCGGCTTCCAGGCGCAACTGGACACCACCAAGCTGTTTGCCACGCCCAAGGAAGCCCTTGAGTTCGCGACCAGCAAACAGCTGCCGGACACCCAGCGCAAGGTGGCTGACTTCTCGTTCGCCCACGGTTTGCTCGGCGAAGGCGCACGCGATGCCGATGCCGTCGGCATGTCGTTCGCCAATGGCGTGATGCTCGGCGACAAGGGCAATCTCAAGCTGCACTTTGACCCCAGCTACGTGCAGATGGCCGTCGACGGCAAGCTGTAAATCACGTTCAGTAGAAAGGTCATTGCCATGCGTTTGATAAACCGCCATCCGGACCGTGCCGGTCGCCTGATACTGGTGATCCTGCCGTTCGCCCTGTTGCTGTTCGCCTATTTCATGGGCTCGGCCACCCGGCTTGCGGAAAACCCCAGCGACAAACTGCTGCCCAGCGCGGTACAGATGGCCGATGCGGTCAAGCGCATGGCGTTCGTTTCCGACCCGCGCAGCGGTGACTACCTGCTGTGGCAGGACAGCGCATCGAGCCTGCAACGCCTCGCCATCGGCCTGGGGATCAGCGCGCTGTTGGGTCTGTGTCTGGGCATCGCAGCGGGCATCCTGCCGTTGTGCGGCGCAACGCTGTCGCCCTTGCTGACGGTACTGTCGATGGTGCCGCCGCTGGCCATTCTGCCGATTCTGTTCATCGTGTTCGGCCTTGGCGAGTTGTCGAAGGTGGTGCTGATCGTGATCGGTATCACACCGATTCTGGCCCGTGATCTGGAACAGCGCGCCCGTGAAATCCCGGTCGAACTGCTGATCAAGGCGCAAACCCTCGGCGCCTCGACCTGGACACTGATCCTGCGGGTGATCCTGCCGCAATTGCTGCCACGCCTGTTGATCGCTTTGCGCCTTGTGCTGGGTTCGGCGTGGCTGTTCCTGATCGCCTCCGAGGCGATTGCCTCGACTGACGGTCTGGGCTACCGGATCTTCCTGGTGCGGCGCTATCTGGCGATGGACGTGATTCTGCCTTATGTGGTGTGGATCACCCTGCTCGCCTGGCTGATGGACTGGGGTCTGAAGGCCCTGACCCGACGTGCCTTTCCCTGGTACGAAGGAGCGCGGGCATGAGCTTTATCAATGTGCGCAATGTCTGGCAGCAATACGCCGACCAGGTGGTGCTCGAGGGCCTCAACCTGGACGTGGCCGAAGGCGAATTCTGCACGCTGGTCGGTGCGTCGGGCTGCGGTAAATCGACCTTTCTGCGCCTGTTGCTGGGTCAGGAAACCCCCAGTCGCGGTCTGATCACGCTGGACGGGACGGCGCTGCGCAATGAGCCGGATGCCAGCCGAGGCGTGGTGTTTCAGCGCTATTCGGTATTCCCGCACCTGTCGGTGCTCGACAACGTGGCACTGGGTCTGGAGCTGCCCCGCTCGCCCTTGCTCGGCCGTCTGTTCGGCCAAGCAAAAAACGAGGCGCGCGAGCACGCCGCACAGTTGCTCGGCAAGGTCGGCCTGGGGCATGCGCTGGATAAGTACCCGACGCAATTGTCCGGCGGCATGCAACAGCGACTGGCGATTGCCCAGGCGCTGATCATGAAACCCCGCGTCCTGCTGCTGGACGAGCCGTTCGGCGCGCTCGACCCCGGTATCCGCAAGGACATGCATCACCTGCTGCTGGACCTGTGGCGCGAAACGAAACTGACCGTGTTCATGGTCACCCACGACCTGTCCGAAGGCTTCAACCTCGGCACCCGCCTGCTGGTATTCGACAAGGTGCGCCACGACCCGCACGCGCCCGGAGCCTATGGCGCGCGCATCACTTACGACATCCCCCTCAACAGCGAACGCCGCGCCGAGCGCGCCGCCATCGATTCGCTGCTCAACGTTTCAGAGGAGCCCGTTCAATGACTGACTCAACCACGCTTTATCCGGTTTTCGCCGAAGAACTGCTGCCCGGTGGCGGCCATCGTTCGTTCGTCCTCAAGCGCGGTGAATTGCTGCGCCTGACCGACCTGCACGGCAACGCCAACGTCAGCCTGACCCTGCTCAACGCCCACGAAAAAACCGAGCGGCTGAACCTGCCCGACAGCCTCAAATGCCAGCACACCGCTCGCCTGAGCAACGGTTATTGCCTGTATTCGGACATGGGCCGAGTGCTGGCGGCCATCGTCACTGACACCTGCGGCTGGAGCGACAGCATCGGCGGCGTGCTCAATGCGCAGGAAGTCGCTGAAAAATACGGCCAGGGCCGTTATCAGGAATTGCGCAACGGCTTCTTCCGCAATGGCGTCGACAACCTGCTGGTCGAGCTGGGCAAATGGGGGCTGGGGCTGTCCGACCTGTTGATGACCCTCAACCTGTTCAGCCGTGTCGATGTCGACGAGACAGGAACCCTGCACTTCGCGCCGAACAACTCCAAGGCCGGTGACTACATCGAACTCTACGCACCAATGGACACGCTGGTGGTACTGACCGCGCTGCAACACCCGATGGACCCCAACCCGGAATATGCCCCGCAACCGCTCAAGCTCAGCTGGATGAAGGCCGACGCCAGCGTTGCCGAGCACTGCCGTACATCGCGCCCGGAAAACGAGCGCGGCTTCATCAACACCGACCGCCTGTTCGCCTGAGGAGCCCTGTCATGAATTCACACACTCACCTTTGCTGCGACGCAACCATACCGGCAGGCGAGCCGTTCCTGGCCGAAGTCAAGGCCGGGCAGACCGTGCGCATCCTCGATCTGCAAGGCAACCAGGCCGTCGACACGCTGTTTTTCAGCCTGAGCAACCCGCGTGAGCGCTACGATGTGCAGCGCACCCTGCGCCGCCAGAACAGCGTGTACCTGACCACCGGCAGCGTGCTGTTTTCCAACCTCGGCCAGCCGATGCTGACCATTGTCGATGACACCTGCGGTCGCCACGACACACTCGGTGGCGCGTGCGCGCAAGAGAGCAACACCGTGCGCTACGCCCTGGAAAAGCGCTACATGCACAGCTGCCGCGACAACTACCTGCGCGCCTGTGTGCATGACGGCCGCCTGAGCAAGGCCGACATCGGTCCGAACATCAATTTTTTCATGAACGTACCGGTGACAGCCGAAGGCGGCCTGACCTTCGAAGACGGTATTTCCGCGCCCGGCAAATACGTCGAGCTGCGCGCTGAAATGGACGTGATCGTGCTGATTTCCAACTGTCCGCAGCTCAACAACCCCTGCAATGGCTACAACCCGACGCCTGCGCAGCTGTTGATTCGCGACTGACCCGGCACCTGCCCTCAGCAACGGACGACCGTTGCGTAGATTGATCAATAGCGGGACGGCCCGCTTCCCATCACGAAACCGAGCGCGACTGGGTTTCCGGGGTTATGCCATGTTCGACAAACTGCTGATCGCCAACCGTGGCGCCATTGCCTGCCGCATCCTGCGGACCCTGCGTACCTTGCAGGTCAAGGGCGTGGCGGTGTATTCCGAAGCCGACGCTGCCAGCCTGCACCTGATGCAGGCCAACGAAGCCCACAGCCTGGGCGAAGGTGGCGCAGCCGGAACCTATCTGGCGGTGGACAAGATCCTCGCCATTGCCAAAGCCAGCGGCGCCAAAGCCATTCATCCCGGCTACGGGTTCCTCTCCGAAAACGCCGCGTTCGCTCAAGCCTGCGAAGACGCCGGTATCGCCTTCGTCGGGCCAACGCCCGAGCAACTGCGCGTATTCGGCCTCAAGCACACTGCTCGCGCACTGGCCAGACAGCATGGCGTGCCCATGCTCGAAGGCACCGAACTGCTCGACAGCCTTGAATCAGCCATCGCGGCGGCCCGTACCATCGGCTATCCGGTCATGCTCAAGAGCACGGCAGGCGGTGGCGGGATCGGCATGCGAGTGTGCCGCAGCGCTGAAGAACTGGCCGACTCGTTCGAGGCGGTGAAGCGCCTTGGCCAGAACAATTTCAGCGACGCGGGTGTGTTCATCGAGAAATACATCCAGCGCGCGCGCCATCTGGAGGTACAGGTGTTCGGCGACGGCCAGGGCGAGGTGCTGGCGCTCGGCGTACGCGACTGCTCGGTACAGCGGCGCAATCAGAAAGTACTGGAAGAAACCCCGGCCCCGAACCTGCCGCACGGCATGGCCGAAGAACTCTGCGCAGCGGCTGTCAAACTCGCCAGGGCAGTCAATTATCGCAGCGCCGGGACGGTCGAGTTCGTCTTCGACAGTGACGATCAGCGCTTCTATTTTCTGGAAGTGAACACACGCTTGCAGGTCGAGCACGGCGTCACCGAGCAGGTCTGGGGCGTGGATCTGGTCAGCTGGATGGTGCAACTGGCTGCCGGTGATCTACCGCCGCTGGATCAGTTGCAGGCCGGCCTGAAACCGGTTGGCCATGCGATTCAGGCGCGGCTGTACGCGGAAGATCCGGGGCGTGACTTTCAGCCCTGCCCTGGCTTGCTGACTGCGGCTGATTTCCCGCCTGCCGATGGCCGGACGCTACGTATCGACACTTGGGTCGAGGCCGGCTGCGAGATACCGCCGTACTTCGACCCGATGATCGCCAAGCTGATCCGTTGGGCACCGACCCGCGAGGACGCCAGCGCCGGACTGATCGATGCGCTGAACGAAACGCGTCTGTACGGTGTGGAAACCAATCGCGACTATCTGCGCCAGATCATTGCCGACGCGCCGTTCGCCAGTGGCCAGCCGTGGACCCGCTGCCTGGAAGATCTGGTGTATCACGCTGACACCTTCGAGGTGTTGAGCGGCGGCACGCAGACCAGCGTTCAGGATTATCCGGGACGACTGGGCTACTGGGCGGTCGGCGTACCGCCATCCGGTCCGATGGACAGCCGCGCGTTGCGCCAGGGCAATGGCCTGCTGGGCAACCCGGAAGGATGCGCCGCGCTGGAAATCACCATGAGTGGGCCGCTACTGCGCTTCAACACCGATGCGGTGGTCGCAGTGACCGGTGCGCATATCCCGATCACCGTCGATGGCCAATCCTGTGCCATGAATACCGCGCTTCTGGTGCACGCCGGGGCGACGTTGTCGCTGGGCACCATCGCAGGTGCCGGTGTACGCAGCTATCTGTGCGTGCGCGGTGGGCTCGACGTGCCGGATTATCTGGGCAGCAAAAGTACCTTTACCCTCGGCCAGTTCGGCGGTCACGGAGGTCGCGCGCTGAGGGCCGGCGATGTGCTGCACGTCGCGCCTCTGGTGGAACGCAGTGCGGGACAACGGATTGCCGATGAAGCCCTTGAAGCGCTGACAGATATCCGCCGGATGAGGGTCATTTACGGCCCGCATGCGGCCCCGGAATACTTCACCGAAGCGTACATCGAGAGGTTTTTTGCGACCGACTGGGAAGTGCATTTCAACTCCAGCCGCACCGGCGTACGTCTGATCGGCCCCAAACCCGAATGGGTGCGTGCAGATGGTGGCGAGGCGGGGTTGCACCCGTCCAACATTCACGACAACCCCTATGCGATCGGCGCGGTGGATTTCACCGGCGACATGCCGGTAATCCTGGGCCCGGATGGACCCAGCCTGGGCGGATTCGTGTGCCCGGTGACCATCATCGAAGCGGACCTGTGGCAGCTAGGGCAATTGAAGGCTGGCGACAAGGTCCGGTTTCATCCGGTGAGTGTCGAGGCGTGTCATGCAGCGATGAACTCAACATCTCACTGGAAAAACACCCGTGGGAGCGAGCTTGTTCGCGAAGGCTATATTCCAGACGCAGTAAATCCATCGACTGCAACGCCCTCTTCGCGAGCAAGCTCGCTCCCACAGAGCACCGCAAACTCCTGTGGGAGCAAAGTTGTCCGCATAGAGGATTTGCCCTCCCCGATCATTCTCGACATCGGTCAGGACGATAAACGCCTGGTTGCGCGCCTGTCCGGCGATACCCATCTGCTCCTGGAAATCGGGGCGCCGGAGCTGGATCTAGTGCTGCGTCTGCGCGGCCATGCCTTGATGCTTGCGCTGGAGGCCAAGGCGCTGGCGGGGGTGATCGATCTGACGCCGGGCATTCGCTCACTGCAAGTCCATTACCGCCCCGAGCAACTGCCGCTTCGGCAACTGCTCGACATCGTCGCCGGAGAGTGGGACGCCGTGTGCGCCGCGAAAGACCTGCAAGTGGCCTCGCGCATCGTCCATCTGCCACTGTCCTGGGATGACCCGGCCTGCCAACTGGCCATCGAAAAATACATGACCACCGTGCGCAAGGACGCCCCCTGGTGCCCGAGCAACCTGGAGTTCATCCGCCGCATCAATGATCTGCCCAACCTCGATGAAGTACAGCGCACGGTGTTCGATGCCAGTTATCTGGTCATGGGGCTGGGCGATGTGTACCTCGGCGCACCGGTCGCCACGCCTCTGGACCCACGTCATCGATTAGTGACCACCAAGTACAACCCGGCGCGCACCTGGACCGCCGAGAATTCGGTGGGAATCGGCGGCGCCTACATGTGCGTGTACGGCATGGAAGGCCCCGGCGGTTATCAGTTCGTCGGCCGCACGCTGCAGATGTGGAATCGCTATCGCGACGTCGCCGCCTTCGAGGGCAAACCATGGCTGTTGCGCTTCTTCGATCAGATCCGTTTCTACCCGGTCAGCGCCGACGAACTGTTGCGTATCCGCCGCGACTTCCCGCTGGGTCGCTTCGCCCTTAACATCGAACACAGCACCCTGAATCTGGCTGACTACCAGGCCTTCCTGATCCGCGAAGCCGAAGGCATTACGGCATTCCGCGCCCAGCAAAACGCCGCCTTCAACGCCGAGCGCGAACGCTGGATCGCTAACGGGCAGGCCGATTTTGAGAGCGATGAAGGCGTGGCGCCGAACACTGAAGCACAGCCTCTGCAACCCGGTCAGCAAGGCGTCGACAGCCACATCGCCGGCAATCTCTGGCAAGTCCAGGTGCAACCGGGCGACCGCGTGGAAGCGGGCGATGTGCTGGTGATTCTGGAGTCGATGAAAATGGAAATCCCCCTGCTCGCCCCGATCGCCGGCGTGGTGCAGGACGTCAGGGTGCAACCCGGCTCGGCAGTACGCGCAGGGCAACGGGTCGTGGTGCTGGCCGCAGACTGAATCGACCGACGTTTTACTTTCGAGGGAATCCCGTCATGAACGACACAGCACTGCTCAATGACCTGCGCCTGGACACCGTCCGCGCGGCCTACCAGTCAGGCCGGATATCACCGCGCCAGCTGATCCTGGCGCTGCGCGAAAAGGCCGCACGGCTGAACAGCGATTATCACCTGTTCATCCACCTGCTCAGCGCAGCTGAACTTGAGCCTTACCTGGCCGCGCTGGACGATCGTGATCCCAGAGACCTGCCGCTGTTCGGCGTGCCCTTCGCGATCAAGGACAATATTGATCTGGCGGCCATTCCAACCACCGCGGCCTGCCCGGACTATGCCTACACACCCGAACACTCGGCAAGCGTCGTCACGCAACTGATCGCGCTGGGCGCAGTGCCCATGGGCAAGACCAATCTGGACCAGTTCGCCACGGGCTTGAACGGCAGCCGCTCGCCCTATGGCGCCTGCCCCAACAGCGTGTTGAACGAGTACCCGTCCGGCGGCTCGAGCGCCGGCTCGTCGCTGGCCGTGGCGCTGGGCGTCAGCAGTTTCTCGCTGGGCACCGATACGGCGGGCTCGGGCCGGGTGCCTGCGGCCCTGAACAACCTGGTGGGGATGAAAGCCAGCAAGGGGTTGATTTCCACGGCAGGCTTGGTGCCCGCATGCCGCACGCAGGATTGTGTCTCGACCTTCACCGCCACAGCACGGGAAGCCAGCGAGCTATTGGCGCTGATCGCCACGTTTGATCCGCGCGACGAGTACAGTCGTCGCAACCCGCTGTGGAACGACGCCTCGGCTTTTGGCGCACCTCGCCCGTTTCGCTTCGGAGTACCCCGCGCCGAGGACCTGCAGTTCTTCGGCTGTACCGAAGGGCCGAGGCTGTTCAACGCTGCCATCGACCACCTGACCGCGCTGGGTGGCGAAGCGGTCACGGTGGACCTGTCACCGTTTCTCGAAGCGGCGCGGTTGTTGTACGAGGGGCCGTGGGTGGCCGAACGCTACAGCGTCGCCGGGCAGTTAATGGAAGAACACCCTGACGCGGTATTGTCGGTGATACGCGACGTGCTGGCCAAGGCTCCCCAGGTCAGTGGAGTCGATACGTTTCGCGCGCAATACCGCCTGCAAGCGCTCAAGGCAGCGTGCGATCGGGCACTTGAAGGGCTGGAGTGCGTGGTGACGCCAAGCATCGGCCGCCCGGTGACATTGGCAGAGCTGGCGGCCGAGCCGGTGTTGCGCAATTCGGAGCTGGGTTACTACACGAACTTCGTCAACCTGCTCGATTACGCCGCCGTCGCCGTGCCCAGCGCTTTCATGGGCAACGGTCTGCCGTGGGGCGTGACGTTGTTCGGACGGGCATTCACCGATCAGTACCTGCTCAGTCTGGCCGACGCCTTGCAGCGGCAAACCGCCCTGCCCTTGATTGGCGGCGAATCACCTCGGCTGACTGTGCCGCAGACCACTGCGCGCAACGATATGGCGCGGCTGGTGGTCTGCGGTGCCCATCTGGACGGGCTGGCCTTGAACTGGCAGCTCAGGCAACGCGGGGCACGCCTGCTGGAAACCACGCAAAGCTCGGCCGACTATCGGTTGTATGCGCTGGCCGGTGGTCCGCCCTTCAGGCCTGGCATGGTGCGGGTGGCCGAACACGGCGTAGCCATCGACGTGGAGGTCTGGGAGTTGCCAAGTATCGAGTTGGGGTCGTTTCTGACCGGCATTCCGGCACCGCTCGGGCTGGGCAAAGTGCAATTGGCCGACGGTCGCTGGGAGACCGGTTTCATCTGCGAAGCCTATGGTCTGGAGGGTGCCCGCGACATCAGCCCTCTCGGTGGCTGGCGCGCGCACGTGCAGCAACAGCATTAAGCATAAAAGCGGCATGCTCAGACGTGCCGCCTCGCTCTTTCAACGTGACGAGCAGTCGCACTACATAGTTATGACCTTCCACATCGCGCTTCCCGAAATAATGGGCATTCACTCATTTTGACCGCACGTCATGAATCCCATCTGGAGTCCGCTTCGTCAGGACACACTGTTTCACCCGTCCTCTTTGCTGCTGGAACAAACCAGCATTCTGCGCCCCGAGCACAGCAATAGCAGGCACGACACGTTGAACGCGTCGGCGCCGTTTATCCTGCCAGACGGCTTTTCAGCGCCCGAACCGACGCCGTTGCCTGCGATAGCCGAAGAAAGCGAGCCGGAAGACGCCGCGCCACACATCGAACGTCAACTCAGAGCCATGCGTAGCAGCGCAGGTTTCCGGCTGATTGCCGACTCGACATTGCTCCTGAAAGCCTGCCAACTGGACATGGACTTTCCACCGACCCGACAGGATTACGTTCGCCAGCACCTGACCACGCTGCTCAGGCAGCAGAGCGGCAAGGCACTCGACCCGGACGTACTGCAAATCACCTTCAGCGATGATGACCGACCTGCTGTGGACGACAATGGACACGAGCATTACAGCGTCAGCCTGTCGCTGACCGATGTAGCGCTGGCCAGTTTCGACCCCGCGCATTTCCAGGCGCTGTCTCGTAGCACCCTTGCCGACTTTTCACTATGCGAAGACACGCCAGCGCTGACCACGGCGCGAATGTTCAAGCTGATCGGCGAGCTGCCGCTCAAACGCAATTACAACGCCGTACTGGAGGCGTTCAGAGCCCGCCACGAGGCGACCTGGCGCACCTTGTCGCGGCTGGCGTTCCTTGACAACCTGGCTCGGCAGCTCAACCACAGGCACATCAGCCGGGACGGTTATTGGCTGGCGCGGGACGCCATGGGACTTGACCGGTCTCCCGTCGACACCGACACGATCAGCATGAGCGGACGAGGTGAAAAATCCGAGGTCCGGGTCCTGACGCTGAATGGCAAACAGGTGCCGGGGATATTTCAGATCAGCTCGAAAACCACGTCGCACTGTTTCATTCACATTCTGGGTGCCAAGGGTAACGTCATCGAATATATCAGCGATGATCCACGCCAGATGAGCAAGCGGCTGTTGACGGCCATGAACGCCTCAGGGCTCTACGGCCAGGTATTTCTTTCGCTTGAGCAGCACGCCGGCATCGTTGTCGAGGCGCCACTGATCGAAGGCGACCTGTTCAGCGCACTGACCCAGGCTTCGTTCGCCGGGCTTCTTGCCGACAGCCACACGCGCAGCACGCTCGACCTGCTCAGGCCAGTCGCTCGCGGCCTGGCGCTGGCAGGTGCAGCCGACCTGTGGCAGACACAGCCGAGCATTTTGGAGCAGATCCCGGTTGCGTCGAAAATGGCCGGCCAGGTCATGGCGAACTATCTGCAGGAAAACCACGCGCTGACGCTCAACCCCGAGCAGGTGTTCATTGCTTATCAACCTGGCTATTCGAGCAACCCCTTAGGCAACCCCCGGTTGCCGCCTACGTATGTGCACACGCCCGACCCTAGGCCGATCAGCCTGAGCGAGGCGCTGATGAGCAATTATCGAGTCGATCATCCTGCTGGCTACAACGATCACGGCGGCGGTACCGTGGTCTTTTTCGACCCCACCGGACAGGGCGACAATGAGCAGGGTCAGGTACTGGAGATCAGCCCGCAGGCGCTCGAGGACTACATCAGAGCTTTCGACTTTCTGACCTGGATGACTCAGCGCATCCACGACTTCTGGGATCAGCAGAGAGCCCCCATAGAACAGGCGTTCAGAACCACGTTCATCAGCCAGGCGCTGATCAGCCTGAAGCGCGGCAGCCTCACGCGCGGCACCTTCGATCTGCTCGTGGAAACCCTTGCGCCGGCTGCGCCCGATCAATGGCGGTCACTCGGTTTTTTCGTTCAAGGCGCGTTGACCGACGGCATGCAGGAGCAATACACCGGCCTGCTGGTACTTGAGCAGCCGGGCTTGCCGAACGTGCTTTATCAGGCAGGACATGCCGATGCGTTCATCGAGTTTGCAGATGACACGACGCTGAAGCTGCATCTGAACCGGGCAGCAGCCAATCCAGAATGGCGTGAGACGGTCATGCGCTATGTTCCCCGCCGCCATCACCAGCGCCTGGACTACCTGCTCAAATTATGGGCCGGGACACAGGCGCCCAACCCGCCCGTTTCCATCCTTCGCCCCTGGACCGATGCGCTTTACAACCCTGACACGCGCCAGGCCATGAGCCAGTCGTTGTGTGAAAAAAGGCTGGAAGACACGCCATTCGCTTTTCTGCACCAACTGCTCAAGCAGAACGCACTGGATGACGCAGAGGATCAGATCGTCACGTCGACGCAGGTAACACTGGCGGACTGGACCGAACGGCTTCAGCAATTACAGCGGCTGCTGGTGCCGATGTCATTGTTGCTGACACCTGCGCTTGTCGCCTCCCTGGCGACAGAGATTGGCATCACCTCGCTGGCTATTACCGCAACGCATCTGCCGGGCAGCCGTTACGCAGAGAAAAACCAGGCGCTGCTGGCCACGCTAACGCTGGGCTTGCTGCAACTGGCTCCGCACACGCCAAGGATGCTGCGCTCACTGAGCCGAATCGTAAAACCTGCCGTGAGCAGTTCCCAAACCGTAGCGATTACGCTCGACCGGGCCTTCGGCACACGACCGTTGCGCAGGCAGTTTGTCACACCGCGCCAGACCCGGCTGGAGAAGTTCTTTCACACCGACGCCCTGCTCAAACGCTGGACTGTCAGCACTGCCGTCTCGTCAAACCTGTTGCAGGTCCATGCCTGGAAGCTGGGTAGAAGGTTCCTTTTATGGACGTCGGACAGAGGTCAGGCGCGCACTCTGGTGGTCAGCAGCCACGGGTACTACACGCCGTGGTCCCGAACCGTGAAGATCCCCAATGGCACGGAGATTCGCACCTACGCGCCGCATGGCTACGAACTGGTGGACCCGAAACTGCATCGGGTCGTCAACAAGGATGCCCGGCCATTCGCACGTTCCAACACGGCAGTGCACAGCGTGATGCAGCCCACGCCGCTTGAACCCCTGCTTCTCACCAACAAGCTGATAGCAGGCACTTCGCTGCCCGGCAGACTGAAGAACTACAGCCTGTCCAAGTTTCAGACGACGACCAGCGAGAGTTATGACGAGATCGCAAGCGTGGTGGGCAACTCGCGGGCGTCGCCCTTGCGCGGCTGGTTCCCGCCGACGCCGATGGATGTTCTGACAGTACGCAATCGCTTTGGCATGCCCCCACCATCGCTGGCCGACCTGTTCGAAAGCCTATCCATTCAAGGCATCCATTACGACAGAATATTGCTGGTGCACTGCCGGTGTGCGGCGATATCGGCGCTGATGAACCGTTCACCCGTCTATCATGCCCCGACAGCGAGCTCGGTGATTGCTAATATGGCCTGAACCAAACACCCCGATCATCCAGCACGGCACTTACCTCCGACATGACAACGGTCTCCCCTGACACCGCGCTGTGCCCCTTGTGCGGCTTCAGCAACCAATGCAGCCTGGCCGATCCGCGCACCGTGGACCAGCCCTGCTGGTGCTTTTCGCAAAGCATCGACCCTGCATTGCTGGCAGCGCTGCCGGATAACCTTCGCGACAAGGCCTGTCTGTGCCCGCGCTGCGCCGGGATCGAAGATGCAGCGCCAAGTCCACAGGCACGCCGGGCCACAGAGTAAGATGCGCACCCCATACTCCGCTCGCTGTTATTGCCATGCGCCTTGATCGTTTCCTCAGCAACCTGCCACGCTTCAATCGTCAACAAGTGCGCCTGGCGCTGGCCAGCGGACGAGTGCAGGTAGACGGCCAGGCAACCCGCGACCCGCATCACGAAGTACGCGAATTCAGTTGTGTGGCGCTTGAAGAAGAAATCCTCCAGGCAGGCAAAGCTGCCCGATACTTCATGCTGCACAAACCCGAAGGCTGTGTCAGCGCGACGAGCGATGCGCAGCATCCGACCGTGCTCGACTTGCTGGACGAGCCTGACAAGCACGAACTGCACATCGCCGGACGGCTTGACTTCAATACCACCGGCCTGATGCTGCTAACCAACGATGGTCAATGGTCGCGACGACTGACTCAGCCACAGACCAAAATGCCCAAGGTGTATTACGTCGAGACCGAGCAACCGATCGACGAGCGCTACGCCGCGAAGTTTGCCGAAGGCCTGTATTTCGCATTCGAGAACATCACCACACAGCCGGCGCAATTGACCTTGTTGGGGCCGCGCAGTGCGCGCCTGAGCATTGTCGAAGGCCGCTATCATCAGGTGAAACGAATGTTCGGCCACTTCGACAACAAAGTGTTGCGCCTGCATCGGGAAAACATCGGCGCGCTGGCGCTGGACCACGACCTGCCCCCCGGCAGCTACCGCGCGCTTAACGTCGGGGAAATCGACCTGTTTTGAACGTCATGGCCGCCTGACAAACGCTGGTCGGATCGGCACAGGCTTTTGATCGACTATCGCCTGTCTGTCACGAAACTTGTGCAACGTCATAGGTACGCATACCTGTCTACGCCAGGAGTGACACCTATGTCGCCAGAAAAAGCAGTGCTCGACATACAAGGACAGTTTCGGGTTTATACCGAACTCTATCGCACCGATACCGCCGCCAAGACCATCATTCTGGTCAACGGCTCATTGGCCACCACCGCTTCATTTACCCAGACCGTCCGCAATCTCTACCCGACCTTCAACGTGGTGCTTTACGACCAGCCCTATTCAGGCAAATCCAAACCGCACAACCTGCATGGCGCGCCACTGACCCGGGAGGAAGAAGGCCAGTTGTTGCTGGAACTGATCGATCACTTCAACGCCGAGCACGTGCTGTCGTTCTCATGGGGCGGCGCGGCCACACTGGTTGCCCTGGCGCATCGGCCAAAACGCATCGAAAGCGCGGTAATCAGTTCGTTCTCCCCAGTGATCAACGAGAAGATGCATGACTACCTGTGTCACGGCATCACGCACCTGGGCGCGCATAGCCGTTATGACATGGGCCACTTGATCAACAACACCGTCGGCAAGCATCTGCCTGCGTTGTTCAAGCGCTTCAATTTCCGTCATATCAGCAGCCTGGATGCTCACGAGTATAACCAGATGCATTACCACTTCAGCCAGGTCCTGGAGCTCGACCCGGACAATTACCTGACCGCAGGCAAGAACATCACCGTCCCCGTGCTGTTCATCAACGGAGCCCTGGACGAATACACCTGCGCAAACGACGCCGCCCACTTCTCCAGATACCTGCGCGACTGCTGCTTCAGCACCATCGACGCTACCGGCCACTTTCTGGACATGGAACACAAGGCCGCCTGCCGTGACTCGAAACAGGTGCTGATGAATTTTCTGCAACCGGCACAGACGCCACGCAACGCCCATAACCGCGCTCAGGACTACCCGTCCCTGACCTTCTGAAAACCGCACACGAAGCCACCGTCAGCTGCGCAGCAGTATCATCTGGCGGTTGGTTTTCGGGG
Source organism: Plantibacter cousiniae (nom. nud.) (assembly GCF_977070315.1). Taxonomy (NCBI): domain Bacteria; kingdom Bacillati; phylum Actinomycetota; class Actinomycetes; order Micrococcales; family Microbacteriaceae; genus Plantibacter; species Plantibacter cousiniae (nom. nud.). Next base: position 332,244 of record NZ_CDRVEU010000003.1, read on the forward strand.
TGAGTATCAGGAGGCAAAGCGCTGCGCAGTGAAATTAGCGCTTCAAATCAGGGCAGGGTTCTGGTACAAAGTCAGCCGCTCAGAGCAGCTCTCAGAGCGGGTATAGTTTAGTGGTAAAACGAAAGCTTCCCAAGCTTTAGTTGAGGGTTCGATTCCCTCTACCCGCTCCATTTCAGTCTTTCACAAAATCTGCTCTGCACTCCTGAAATTCCTCCCCCTTGCCGTTCAAAACTCCCCCTCTCCCCGCCTCCACTCTCAGATAGCAAAACCCAGAAACACGTCAATGCAACTCAAACATCGAAGTCATCGCAGTAGACCGGCACTGGCCTTCCCCACCCCCGCCTCTCCCGGCACCCGCGCCTTGGCTTCTTGCGCCGAAACCGGCACCACCAGGTACTGCCGATACTCGCGGAACGCCTGCAGGGCAGAGGCGTCCTGCGGGCGATAGTCGTCGCCGCTATCCTGTTGCCGATTCGCCACACAAGGCCTGCCGATCACGCTCATGCACACGTTGTTTGCAGCCGCTGAAACCGGATCGAACAAGGCGAATGCCGTACCTGGCTGATCCTTATCGTTGAACAGTGGGTGGGCTACGTTCTCGAAGTCGTTCCCTTCAACCAGCAACTGTGAAGATGAGGTCCGCGACATGATTGCGCCTTGGTAGGTCATACGCTGAAAGACGTTGTTGACCAGTTGGGCAAGAACCTGCGCATTGTTCATACCGCCTGAATGCGGTGCTCTGCCGGAGGTGTCGTGTACGTAGTTTCTCGACAGCGTCAGCATGTCCTGACTGCCGAGGAACAGCCATACCCAGTAATGATGGCCATCGCAGGTAGACGAGTAAGGCGTTCGGCAGTCGAACTCATTGCTGGAAATGGTGATGTGTGACGCAGAGCCCCAGCCCGTAACAATCATCTGTCTGCCGATCCGCGCGAAGGTATTGTGATCGATCCAGACGCCATCAGCCTTGTTCAGGGTCAGCGCATCGCCGCCCCATACGACACGTGGATTGATATCCGAAAGCGTCAGGTTGCGAACGATCACGTTATGCGCGCCGTCGCCAATGAACAGCCCAGCGCCCTGAATGCCTGCCTTGTCGCCAAGCCCGATCAATGTCTTGTTGGAGCCGACTTTCAGTGGTTTCAGCCCCGCGTTATCGTAGGTCACCATAACGGGCGGCCTTGATTGGCAGAAGTTGTTCGCACCATTCAGTGCAAGTTGCTCCCCCCCTGCGGGCAAGGTTTCACGACGCAGCCAGGCTCAGTGGTTGTTGTATTGCCGTTGGCAATCACGCTCGTGCGGAAGTCGAACGTGCGGTCCAGTACAATCACTCGCGGTGTGTCATCGGTGCAGACCCCGTGTGAGTCATGAGACGAGCAGAGCGCTGATCGAAGTTCATCCAGCGTGGAGGGATGCACGGCAGCAGCGGAGCCTCCGCCGGTCACGCCCTTGGCAAAGCCATCAGGTATGTCTGCTGCGCGCAAGCATTGCGCTCCCGACAGGAGCAGAACCAGAGTGGCAGCGATCTTCAGATAGCCGCTTTGCAAAAGAGAACGCAGGGGGCGTCATCGGTTGAGCTTCCCGTCATGCTCGCGGGAATCGCGAGGACAATCTGGATGCTAAACGGACTGCGGCCTGGCCTGCTCCGCTTCCATGGTGCTGGTCAGCCGCCGTTCAGGCACCCTCGCTCACGAAAACCTCTCGCTCCATCCTGACGCTGTCAATCCCGCGCCCATGCCCGTCGACATCGACCGAGACAACAGCAAAGCCCAGGTTCGAGTAGAACCCCTGAACATGCTGACTGGTATCGATAAAGGCTCGGGTGACGCCCGGTAAAGACCGCATGCGCTGCAGCCGGGCCTCGGTCAGAAATCTGCCAAGGCCGCTGCCGTGGCGATCGCTGATGACCATGCCCCAGGTCAGCTCTGCCACTTCCGGGTCTGACAACACCAGATAGCCACCACAGGCAACAACCTCGCCGTCACGCTCGGCGACAAAGTACTGGCCCAGCGGAGCCATCAGAAAACTGGCAAATTGCTTGCGCTCCACTGGATCAAAGTAGCGTGGGACGTTGGTGTCGAAGATATCCAGACAACGCTCACGATCTGCGAGGGTGTAGGGCCGAAGCATGTCCATTGCGAGCCTTTTTGCAGAAAGAATTAAAGTGCCTGGCGAAATATATCCTGAATCTGCTCAAGATCGGCAGGACGCGGATTGGTCAGGCCACAGGCATCTTTCAGGGCATTGGTGGCCAGCATCGGGAAGTCTTCTTCCTTGACGCCCAGCGTAGCAAGGCCTGCCGGGATTTCCACGGCAGCTGACAATGCACGAATGGCGTCGATGGCCGCCTGGGCGCCTTCTTCCGGAGAGAGCCCACGGATATTGCTGCCCATGGCGTGTGCAACGTCGGTCAGGCGTGCAGCGCTGACGCTGGCGTTGAAGCGCTGCACATGTGGCAGCAGTACCGCGTTGCACACACCGTGAGGCAAATCATAAAAGCCGCCCAGCTGGTGCGCCATGGCATGCACGTAACCCAGTGAGGCGTTATTGAACGCCATGCCGGCCAGGAACTGGGCATAGGCCATGTTCTCGCGAGCAGTGATGTTTGCCCCGTTGTTGAATGCGTCGCGCAAATTGTTGGCGATCAGCGCCATGGCCTGCAACGCGCAGGCATCAGTGATCGGGTTGGCAGCCGTGGAGACATAGGCTTCGATTGCGTGAGTCAAAGCATCCATACCGGTGGCGGCGGTCAGCGATTTGGGCATGGCGACCATCATGTCGGGGTCATTCACCGACAGTAGCGGCGTGACGTTGCGGTCGATGATCGCCATTTTTACGTGCCGGGCTTCGTCGGTGATGATGCAGAAGCGGGTCATTTCACTTGCGGTTCCGGCGGTGGTATTGATGGCAATCAGCGGCAACTGCGGTTTTGCCGAACGGTCGACGCCTTCATAGTCGCTGATATGCCCTCCATTGCTCGCGCACAGGGCAATGCCTTTTGCGCAGTCGTGGGGCGAGCCGCCGCCCAGCGAGATGACGAAATCGCACTGGCGCTCCTGCAACAAGGCAAGGCCGTTCTCGACATTGGCGATGGTCGGGTTGGGGCGGGCACCGTCGTACACGACCGAGTCGATGCCCTGCTCCACCAGCAGCCCGGCGATCTGACTGGCCACTCCTGCCTTGGCGAGGCCCACATCCGTGACGATCAGGGCCTTGCGAAATCCGTAGTTGCGTATGGCGAGCATGGCTTCATCAATGCAGCCAGTGCCGATGATGTTCACAGCGGGGATGAAAAAAGTGCTGATCATGACGGACCCTCGTGGGATGCCTGGAGATAGCTCAAGCATCCGCCTTGCGCGAGGTACAACCATTGACCTGGAGCAACGAAGCAGCCCACTGGCAGACCGTTGGTCGAAGACTGTTCGGTCTGCTGGCGCAGGGTGGCTGTTTCAGCGGATGAAACCGTCCGCCTCAAGGAGCGTTTCAAGGCACTGCTCGCTGATGCCATAGAACGTCTTGAGCTCCTGAATGCGTGCCAGCAACTGGGCCGGATCGACCGGCTCGGCACGCTTGACCGCGAGGATCATCTTGTTCTTGTTGGTGTGCTCCAGCGAGATGAACTCGAACACTTTGGTTTCGTAACCGCATGCCTCCAGCAACAGCGCGCGCAGGCTGTCGGTGACCATCTCTGCCTGCTGGCCCATGTGCAGACCGTATTGCAGCATCGGTTTCAACAAGGCAGGACTCTGGATCTGCAGACGAATCTGTTTGTGGCAGCACGGCGAGCACATGATGATCGAGGCACCGGAACGAATGCCCATATGAATGGCGTAATCGGTCGCGATGTCACAGGCGTGCAGCGCGATCATCACATCCAGCGCGCTGGGCGCGACAGTACGCACATCACCGTGCTGGAACGTCAGGCCGGGATGTTCAAGGCCCGCCGCAGCGTTGTTGCACAAGGTAACCATGTCCTCACGTAACTCGACACCGGTCACTTGCCCTTGCGCCTGCAAGGTATTGCACAGGTAATCGTGAATGGCGAAGGTCAGGTAGCCCTTGCCTGAGCCAAAGTCCGCGACCTTGATCGGCTGATCGAGCTTGAGTGGCGATGAGCTCAAGGCATGGGAAAACACTTCGATGAACTTGTTGATCTGCTTCCACTTGCGCGACATGGCCGGGATCAGCTCATGCTGGCGATTGGTCACACCCAAGTCGGTCAGGAACGGCCGGGTCAGTTCCAGGTAGCGCTTCTTCTCGCGGTCATGCCCGGCTGAAGGGGCCTGACGCTCCTGCTGCGCCTTGCTTTTGAACAGCGTGGTCTTGCCCTTCTTGCTGTATTCCAGCTGCACCTCGTCGGTCAGCGACAACAGGTGCGCGTTCTTGAACGATTCAGGGATCAGGCTGGCAATAACAGCTACTGCTTCAGCAAGCGAAAAATTCTTGGTGATGTCACGAGTCTTGTAGCGATACACGAAGCTCAGGCACGGTTGTTCCTTGACGGTCAGCGGCTTGATGATAACGCGCTGCAGATCGGCCTCGCTACCCACGTATTTGGCCAGGACCAGCTTGATCAACGAGTTCTGCAGCAGACTGGTCTCCAGCAGGCCAAGGAACTGCGCGCGATGATCAGTCGCAGCGATGGGTGACGTGGAGGTAATGACTGACATTGAAAATGTGCCTCAAGCGTCCCGTCCGGGACTCGAAAAATCAGACCGGCATTTTAGGCGCGTCAGAGCGTCATGGGCACCCCTATTTTTCAGGGACTACACACACTGTTCGCGCGGTCGTACACGCCCTGAAGAAACGCACATAAATGGTAAAGTAATCCTTGTCAAAAACGACGCGCCATTACTTGCACGGCATACAAACATCTTTATAGTCGCCTTGGCTGATTACAGACAATCAGAACACACTTCTAGAGTCCTTTGTTCTACTGGAATAACTCGCACAAGGAACGTGCATTATGTTGAGTCAAGCAGCCCTGTTGGAAAACGAAAACATCGCTCGGATTACCTTGAAACCCTTAGAGTATCTGAACGCTGTCTTTGATGATGAAAAAAGTGGTGGCCGAAGCGCCGGCCTTGTTCTAACCAAGGAAGACATTCTTAGCCTGAAGCGTTACGAACGACATGCTCTTAATATCCCCACGTCACTCGCTCGCGTCGAACAGCAATTGGGTTTTACCAAAAGTGGCATTCCCGGGCTTGAGCCTAAAGACATGCTGAAGACCTACAAGGCCATTAACAGTCACGGCAAAAGCTGGTCGGGGATCGAGAATGGCATCAAGCACACCGGAACCAACATTGACCTGTTTGCCACACAGTTCTCGGGGCAGGGTCAGCAGATCATCAACTACATTGAAAAGATGGATTTTGCCAGACAGCTGGATCTGACCGTTGCCGATTTATCCATTGAAGAGGTCCGCAACACGCCTCCGGTACCTCTGGGTGAAACTGATCAGAGGGTCTGTGTCACGCTGGCCGAATTTCTGAAGAACACCGCGTCACAAATAAAAAACCATCAGCACGCTGCGCAAACGCTGGCGCAACACATCGATACGTTCAGCACCGTTCTGAGCGTCCAGCTCATTCCCGGCATCAATGACAAGGTAAAACTGGCAACGCGCTCGGACCTGGACCAGCAAATCAAGGAGCTGGAACAAGATATCGAACAGCTGACGAGAGAAATCGAGCAGAAAAACAAAGAGTATAAAAACACACTGAATAATATTGCCTGGGGTGTTTTCGGCGGCCCCATCGGGGTCGCTATAACCGGAGGTATTTTTGGCGCCAACGCGGAAAAAATTCGAAAAGAAAAAAATCGAATGGTAGCGTCCAAGCGTCAGAAAGTTCAAATACTCAAGGAAAAAATCCCCTTGGCAGCCGCCGTGCGCAGCCTGCAACTGCTGTTTGATGATATGTATATTCGCATGTTGGACGCTCATAAGGGCGCCACTCACCTGAAAGACCTCTGGGCCCTATTGGCCGCCTACATAGACAGTTCCGCAAACGAACTGGCAGCGATCAGAGACGATCAGGCACTGCTGATTTTCGCCATGCAGTTTCACGGCGTTGTCATGCCGTGGCTGGAAATAAAAGGCAAAACGACTGAGCTATTGAAGATATTTAATAGTGCGCTGGATCAGTTTAAACGCGAACAGCAACCCGTCATTGTAATAGGACGATAATCATGAGCACTGAAACCCTGGGTGAGCTGTTGATCCTCACCCCGCCTGACACTGAAGTCATGAAAACCGCCCGCCAGAATATTCTTGCGCACGTGACCGCGCTGAAGCTGGACTTTCTGCCGGTCATGAAAGAAAAAATGCGGCCGCTTCAGGACGCCTTGATAAGTGCAGACAAGGTCTATAGCCAGGCACTGGCCACTGTCACCGTACAGCTGAATAACGTATACCTGAAGTCGATCGATCAGAAACAACAACTGATTGAAGCCGACACAAGGCTCAGCAACAAACAGAAACAACAAGCGATCAGCCAGCTGAACGGGCAGCGCATTCGGCAGGTATCGAATCTGACCGCCGTGGTGCGCCGCAGCGCTCAAGCGATTGCCGGACACAGCGATGATATGGCGCAGATCAACCTGACGCTGGAAAATAATCGTTTGCTGGAAACACTCCAGCAACAGATCGACAGCATAACCCAGCGCTCAGCCACGCTGGAAAGCGCAATGGCTTTAATCGCTGCAGACCGACGCCTGCTTGATACAACGATCACGACATTTGAAAAATACAACCTTGCCGATGTGTTCAAGGAAATGCTGCCTACTCCGGAGGAACTCAAGCTGGTCAACATGACATCGCCGGAACTTGAGTTGGTCAACGCCGGGATTGCCAGACTCGGAAAATTACTCGACAAGGTCAGCAGCGCCTTGAAATACCTTGACCTCATTGAAGAACGCGACCGACTGAGGTCGCGCTATAACGCTCTGCTCGACGATTCCCGCACGGCTACCCGGGAAGCAAAGGCAATCAAAGAAAAACTCGATGAGTTGACAGCGCTCGCAGGCGTTGCGCAGAGCAAAGCGCTTTGGGTACAAGAGGCGAAAAAGGTTTATCAATCGCTCTACCATTTTCTGGATCAGATAACGTCGCCCGTTGATACTTCGACGCTGATCAGCCAGCAGGTCGAACAACTGCAGACTTACATAAAATCGTTTTACGACGTAAAGCGTATCGTCTGACCCGCACGGGTTCAAGAAAGGCAGGTGTCGATAAACTCGACACCTGCCTTTTGGCCTTACCCCAGCACCACCAGCCGATTGGGCAGCTCATTCCTGCCATGAGTCACAGGAACGTGATCGGCAAGCAACTCGCCACAGGCGTGAATACAACCCAGAAATCCCTGCAGAATCTGCCCGTCCCGAACCTGCTGAGTAAACACATCAACCATCGCCTTCCAGGTGTCGTCGTGCAGACGACTGGCGATGCCATGGTCGACCAGAATTTCGACATAACGCTCGGCCTCGCTGACAAATACCAGAATGCCGGTGCCGTCATGGGTCTTGTGCAGGTTCTGTTCGAGGAACTGCCGACGCGCGAGGTTGCCGGCACGCCAGCGTCTGACCGAGACCGGCACCAGCAAGGCGGATACTTTCGGGATGCGGCACGCCAGCGCCACGATAATGAACGTGCTCATCTGCGCCAGCATCAACTCGTCAGCGCTCAGCCATTGAAAGCAGTAATTGACCGTACCCGGCAGCAGCAGGCCGATCAGCCCGGCCCAGATCAGCGGCATGTAGGCGTAGTCGTCGGCACGTGAGGCCAGCACCGTGACCAGCTCGGCGTCAGTGCGCTGTTCGACGCGGTCGATCGCTTCGGCAACCTGCCGCTGCTCGTCTTTGTTCAGTAAAGCCATGGTTCCCTCATTCCCGAATCAATCAACTACCAGTTACCGGAAGCACCGCCACCGCCGAAACGTCCACCACTGCGATCAGCGGCTCTTTCACGTGAGGGGCGGGTGACGCCGCTCCTTCTGACGCTGATGATTACAATCCCCAGAACGATGAGGGTCAACACGATACCGATCAGCCAGACCTGGTCGTCATTGGTCTGCTCGTCATATTCGGACATCTGACCTGTCGGCTCGGGGTAATCGGGGATCTGCCCGCCCAGTGCCGCGATGATCGCACGTGTACCGCGCTCTATACCGACGGCAAACCGGTTGTCGTCAAACTCCGGAGTCATCAGCATGTCGATGATCAGAGAAGCCTGGGCGTCATTGAGACGATCCTTCAGCGCTCCACCGACCTCCATGAACACCTTGCGCTTGTCGCGATAGACCACCAGCAGAACACTGTCATCCTTGCCGTGCAGCCCCAGGCCCCAGGTGTCCCCGAGTCGAGCGCCGAACTCTTCGATGCTCGCGCCCTGCAGATCCGCGAGGGTCACCACCACCACACGCTCCCCGGTCGCCTTTTCGTGGGCGCTTAGAAGTCTCGCCAGACGAACCGTAGTCTGGCTGTCGAGCATTTGTGCGGCATCCACCACACTGCCGGTCATCGGCGGAAAAACCAGTGCTTCTGGCTCTGCCTCGGCACGCAATACCCCTCCCAACAGCATCACCACGTATAACATCCACTGTGAAACAGACTTCAAAATCCAGACCTCCGGTGTTTTTTTGAATCCATTGAAACGACACGCCTTAGCCAAAACACAAGTTCCCCGGCATAATCCACCGCCAACACCTGATGCGGTCACTATTTGATCGACAGGGTCTGTACAAAAATCAATCAAAACGCCATTTTCGTACACACCTTGGGGAGACTTCGTACAGTGAAGCGGATAGCAACTATCCTTGCATCCCGTGCGAACCATAACGCCAAAGGTCCATAACCCAAAAACTGGCTGTCGGACATTAAACGCGAGTTACTGACAAAAGCCTTGAGAAATTATTCATGAATAAGCTGTGTTTATTAGGTTTGCTGGTCGGTATGGCCAGTCAGTCGGTGATGGCCCAGACCGCTGCCGCCACGGACAATACAACGCTTCAAGCCAAGAATGCCTTCATCGGCAAACTCATGAAACAAATGACTCTGGACGAAAAGATCGGTCAGTTACGACTCATCAGTATCAGTTCGGAAATGCCACAGCCGCAAATTCTCAAGGAAATTGCCGCCGGAAGAATCGGCGGAACGTTCAACTCCATTACCCGTTCGGAAAATCGTCCGCTGCAGGAAGCCGCAGTCGCCAAAAGCCGTCTGAAAATTCCGATGTTCTTTGCCTACGACGTGGTTCACGGTCATCGCACGATTTTCCCGATCAGCCTGGGCATGGCCGCCAGCTGGGACATGGACGCCATCGCACTGATGGCCCGGGTCTCGGCCAAAGAAGCCAGTGCCGACAGCATCGACATGACTTTCGCCCCCATGGTGGATATTTCCCGCGACCCTCGCTGGGGCCGCAGCTCCGAAGGCTTCGGTGAAGACACTTACCTGGTGTCACGCATTTCCGACGTGATGGTCAGGTCCTTCCAGGGCAAGAACGTCGCAGCCAATGACAGCATCATGGCTGCCGTCAAACACTTCGCCCTGTATGGCGCAGTAGAAGGCGGACGCGACTACAACACCGTGGACATGAGCATGACGCGCATGTACCAGGACTACCTGCCGCCCTACAAGGCCGGCATCGATGCCGGCGCCGGCGGCATCATGGTCGCACTCAACTCGATCAACGGCGTGCCGTCGACCTCCAACAAATGGCTGATGCAGGACCTGTTGCGCAAGGACTGGGGCTTCAAGGGCGTGACCATCAGCGACCACGGTGCGCTCAAGGAACTGATCGACCACGGCGTGGCCAAGGATTTCCGCGAGGCCGCCAAGCTGGCGATCAAGGCGGGCGTCGACCTGAGCATGAACGACGCGGCCTATGGCGAGCAGTTGCCTGGCCTGGTGAAAGACGGCGAAGTTTCCATGAAGGAAATCGACAACGCCGTGCGTGAAGTGCTGGGTGCCAAGTACGACATGGGTCTGTTCGCCTCGCCTTACGGCCGCATCGGCGTCGCTGCCGATGACCCTGCCGATACCTATTCCGATGACCGCCTGCACCGTGCCGAAGCTCGCGATGTGGCGCGCAAGACACTGGTACTGCTGAAAAACCAGAACGAGACACTGCCGCTGAAGAAACAAGGCACCATCGCAGTGATTGGCGGACTGGCACAAAGTCACCTCGACATGCTCGGCAGCTGGTCGGCAGCGGGTCGTCCCAACCAGTCGGTGACGGTGTATGAAGGGCTGGCCAACGCGGTCGGCGACAAGGCCAAGCTGGTTTATGCGCGCGGTGCCAACGTCAGTGACAACGAACACGTCCTCAACTACCTGAACTTCATCGAGAAGGAAGTAGAGGTCGATCCGCGCCCGGCGCAGGAAATGATCGACGAAGCGGTCAAGGTCGCCGAGCAGGCCGATGTGATCGTTGCCGTGGTCGGCGAGTCGCGCGGCATGTCGCATGAGTCGGCCAGCCGCAGCAGCCTGGACATTCCGGGCAAACAGCGCGACCTGATCAAGGCGCTCAAGGCCACTGGCAAACCACTGGTGCTGGTGCTGATGAATGGCCGTCCGCTGGTTCTGGTCGACGAACAGGAACAGGCTGACGCCATGCTCGAAACCTGGTTTCCGGGCACCGAAGGCGGCAACGCAGTGGCTGATGTGCTATTCGGCGACTACAACCCGTCGGGCAAGCTGGCCATGTCGTTTCCACGCTCGATCGGTCAACTGCCGGTCTACTATGCGCACCTGAACACCGGCCGTCCGTATCACGAAGGCAAGCCAGGCAACTACACCTCGCACTACTTCGAGGAGCCCAATGGCCCGCTGTTTCCGTTCGGTTACGGCCTGAGCTACACCCAGTTCGACGTCTCGGACATCAAGTTGTCGGACGCCAGCATGACGCGCAAAGGCAAGGTGACTGCCAGCGTGACCGTGAAGAATACCGGCAAGGTGGCCGGTGCAACCGTTGTGCAGTTGTATCTGCATGACGTGGCAGCGTCGATCAGCCGTCCGGTAAAAGAACTGAAGAACTTCGAAAAGGTAATGCTTGAGCCCGGAGAAGAAAAAGTCGTGACCTTCACCCTCAGTGAAGACGATCTGAAGTTCTACAACAGCGAGCTCAAGCACGTGGCGGAACCTGGCGAATTCAAGGTCATGATCGGTCTGGACTCGCAAGCAGTGAAAGAAGCGACCTTCAATCTGTTGTAAACCCTGCGCGTGGCGCGTTCGTGAGCATTCGCTCGGGAACGCGCCGACAGGGTCCGATCAGGCTGCGACATGACGCTCAAGCATCGCTACTGGCGCATTACCCTGTACGTGCTGCTGATCCTGGCCGGTGCGGCCCTGTGCGCCGGGCTCGCGATGCGTCAGGCGCAGCGTCACGCCATGTCGGAAGATGCCGCGCGTGCCGAAGGACAGCTGGCACTGTATGCCAATACCCTGCACACCCTGATCGAGCGCTATCGCGCCCTGCCCTCCGTTCTGGCGCTGGACCCCGAAATTCGTGCCGCGCTGGGCGGCCCGGTGACCGGGGAGGTGCAGAACGCCCTCAACCTCAAGCTAGAAAAGATCAACAGCGCGGCTCATTCGTCGACGCTGGAGTTGCTCGACCGGCAGGGTCTGGCGATTGGCGCGAGCAACTGGCGCACGCCCAATAGCTATGTCGGCCACAACTACGCTTTTCGACCCTACTTCCTGCAAACCCGCGCCAAGGGCACCGGGCGTTTCTATGCGGTCGGTGTGACCACCGGAATTCCAGGGTACTTTCTGTCCAGTGCGGTATTGAACGATACCGGCGGGTTCATGGGGGCGATGGTCGTGAAGCTGGAGTTCCCGAGCCTTGAGCAGGAGTGGGATCAGGGTGAGGACCTGCTGCTGGTCAGCGATGAGAAAGGCATCGTGTTCATCGCCAATCAACCAGGCTGGCGCTATCGCGAGCTGCTGCCAATCTCGGTGGAAGATCGTGCCAGCCTGTTGCGCACCCGCCAGTACGACAAGAAGGTATTGTCACCGCTACGCAGCCGGGTCCTCGACAGCTTCAGCGAAAACAGTCATTTGAGCCGTGTCGAAGGCCCGGACGGCACCACGGATTATCTCTGGCAGTCGCTGCCCCTTGCGGATGAGAACTGGACTCTGCATCTGCTGCGCAAGCCGCCCGCGGCCAGTGAGGACGTTCGCAATGCAGGACTGGCCGCCGCGGGTATCTGGCTGGCGCTGGTATTTCTGAGTCTGTTTCTCTATCAGCGCTGGCGACTGGCGCGACTGAGAGAGCGCAACCGGGATGAACTGGAGCGCCTGGTGCAAGAACGCACGCGTGATCTGCAAACCGCGCAGGACGGTCTGGTGCAGTCGGCCAAACTGGCGGCGCTGGGGCAGATGTCGGCAGCGCTGGCCCACGAAATCAACCAGCCGTTGACCGCCCAGCGCATGCAACTGGCGACCCTGCGGCTGCTGCTCGATCAGGGCCGAATCGATGAAGCCTGCAAAGCACTGGTTCCCGTCGATCAGCAACTGACACGAATGACCGCCTTGACCAGCCACCTGAAGACCTTCGCACGCAAGAGCCCCAGCGGACTGCGCGAACGGCTGGACCTGGCCACGGTGGTCGATCAGGCCTTGTTGCTGCTCGACCCGCGCCTGCGCGAGGAGCACGTCGACTGCGTTCTGCATGTGTCACGTCCGGCATGGGTGCGCGGCGACGCCATCCGCCTGGAACAGGTACTGATAAACCTGCTGCGCAATGCGCTGGACGCCATGCGCGAGTGCCGCTCCAGGCGCCTTGAAGTGCGTATCGACGCCGTCGACAACCAGTGGCGGCTCAGCGTCAGGGACAACGGAAGCGGGATCGCTGCGAAGGATCTGCCGAGCATTTTCGATCCGTTCTTCACCACCAAACCGGTAGGCGACGGCCTGGGCCTTGGCCTGGCTGTGTCGTACGCCATCATTCATGAACTGGGCGGACAACTGACGGCGCAAAACCATGCGGACGGCGCCGAGTTCTGGTTCAGCTTGCCCAATGACTTTCTGGAGGCCTGACCCGGCATGTTGAATTCGGTCATCGTGGTAGACGACGAGGCGCCCATTCGGCAAGCCGTCGAGCAATGGCTGACGCTGTCGGGGTTCGAGGTGCAGGTCTTCGCCCGCGCCGAAGAGTGCCTGGACCGTATACCGGAGCACTTCCCCGGCGTCGTGCTGACCGATGTGCGCATGCCGGGCATGAGCGGCCTGGAGTTGCTGACCCGGCTGCAAGGCGCAGACCGCGACCTGCCAGTCATCCTCCTGACCGGCCATGGCGACGTACCGATGGCTGTGGAGGCGATGCGCGAAGGGGCCTATGACTTTCTGGAAAAACCCTTCAGCCCGGAAACCCTGATCAGCAACCTGCGGCGCGCCCTCGAGAAACGCCAGCTGGTGCTGGAAAACCGCCGCCTGCATGAGCAGGCCGATGCCAGAACCCGCCTGGACGCCACGTTGCTCGGCGTATCGCCCGGCATGCAGACCCTGCGTCGCCAGGTGCTGGAACTGGCGCAACTGCCGGTCAACGTGATCATCCGCGGGGAGACCGGCAGCGGCAAGGAGCTGGTCGCTCGCTGCCTGCATGATTTTGGGCCGCGCGCCGCCAAACCTTTTGTCGCACTCAACTGCGCGGCCATCCCGGAGCACCTGTTCGAAGCCGAGCTGTTCGGCCACGAGAGCGGCGCCTTCACCGGCGCACAGGGCAAGCGCGTCGGTCGCCTGGAGTATGCCCACGGCGGCACGGTGTTCCTTGATGAAATCGAGAGCATGCCGATGGCGCAACAGGTCAAGCTGCTGCGTGTTCTACAGGACAAGCGCCTTGAGCGGCTGGGCTCGAATCAGAGTATCGACGTCGACCTGCGAATCATCGCGGCGACCAAGCCTGATCTTCTCGAAGAAGCGCGTGCCGGGCGCTTCCGCGAAGACCTGGCCTACCGCCTCAACGTTGCCGAGCTGCGCCTGCCGCCGCTGCGTGAGCGCCTTGAAGACATCGCGCAACTGTTCAGCCACTTCGCCCGCGCCGCCGCCGAACGTGTAGGCCGGGAAGCGCCAGCGCTGGATGCCGCACATCTAGGTCAGTTGCTCGGCCATGACTGGCCAGGCAACGTGCGCGAGCTGGCCAATGCCGCCGAGCGCCAGGCCCTGGGGCTGGAGCAAGCCCTGCCGCAACCTGATACGCAATGGCCGGGGCACTCGCTGGCGGCGCGTCAGGAGGCCTTCGAAGCACAATGCCTGCGCGCCTCGCTGGCCCGTCACAAAGGCGACATCAAGGCGGTGCTCAATGAATTGCAACTGCCTCGAAGGACGCTGAACGAGAAGATGCAGCGCCATGCTCTGGTACGCGAAACGTTCCTCGAATGAGGGCTGCGCATATTCCGTACAGCTTGTTCCGGCGATAACCGAACATTTCCCGCAGCGCCGGGTCTGCATACTGTCACGGCCATGTGCGGTCGTGATGGCTGGATACTGGCAAGGCATAATGACATCATGCCCGCCTGGCTATTCAGCTCACTTTGACAGTCCGAAAGATGGGGCATTTTCTACCGTGAATACTCCCCTCGACCTCCCATTGGGAGGCGGCGAAATGGGTCGGTTTATCCGAGAGACGGACTGGTCTACGTCCGCGCTTGGACCGAAGCAAGCATGGCCCGCAGCGCTACTGTCTTCAATGAACCTGATGCTCAGTTGCCCGGATAGCATGTACCTGCTCTGGGGCCCTGACTACATTCTGTTCTTCAATGACGCTTACTCTCAGGTGCTGCCCATTGCGGCACGACAGGCGCAGGGCCAACCCATTGCCTCGGTGTGGGGCGATGCCTGGGACGCCGTGCGGCCACTCGCCGAGCACGCGCTGGCCGGACAAAGCCGCCGATCCGACAATATTCAGCGCACCATCGTCCGTAATGGCAAACCCGAGCAGACCTGGTGGTCGCTGTCCTATTCTCCACTGTACGGCGATAGCGGCCTCATCGAGGGGGTATTCTGCCGGGTCAACGAAACCACTTCGCAGGTCATGGCTGAAGCCCGTCAGTCGGAGAACGAAGCGTTCACGGACCGTGTGCTGTCGAGCATCAACGACTGCATCAAGGTGCTGGACCTCGACTCGCGCCTGACCTTCATGAGCGAAGGCGGCCAGCGGATCATGGAAGTCAGCGATTTCAACGCGATTCGCGGCTGCCCCTGGCCCGACTTCTGGCAGGACCAGGGCAATCTGGACGCCATCGCTGCGGTCGAAGCGGCCAGATCGGGTCAAAACGCCAGCTTCACCGGCTCGGCGCAGACCATGGCCGGCACCACCAAGTGGTGGCATGTGCAGGTCAGCCCGATTTTCGGCAAGGATGGCAAACCGGAAAAGATTCTGTGTGTTTCCCGAGACATGACCCAGCTCAGAGACGCTGAAGAAGCGTTGCTGTCGCTCAACGAGACACTCGAGCAGCGCGTGATCGAACGCACCCAGGACCGTGATCGTATCTGGCGGCTGTCGACCGACCTGATGCTGGTGGCGCAGTTCGACGGGATCGTCTCGGCAGTCAATCCGGCCTGGAATCAGGCTCTGGGCTGGTCGGAAGAGCAACTGCTCAACAGCCAGTTCCTGGCACTGGTGCACCCTGAAGACGTGGAAAGTACGCTGGCCGCCATGAGCGGGCTGGAGAACGGCCGCACTATTCCTCACTTCAAGAACCGCTATCGCCATCTGGACGGGTCGTACCGGACCATCTCCTGGACTGCCGTGCCGGACAAACAATTCATCCATGCCGTCGGCCGTGACATTCAGGCCGAGGAAGAGGCCAATGAAGCGTTGCGGCTTTCGCAGGACGCCCTGCACCAGGCGCAGAAGCTGGAAGCCATCGGTCAACTGACCGGCGGCGTGGCGCATGATTTCAATAACCTGTTGACGGTGATCCGCTCCTGCAGCGACCTGTTGAAATCGCCAAACCTCGAAGAGTCCCGTCGCGTTAAGTATGTCGAGGCCATTTCCAGCACGGTAGACCGAGCCGCTCGCCTGACCGGACAGTTGCTGGCGTTTGCCCGCCGCCAGGCCTTGCAGCCGGAAGTGTTCGATGTCTGCAAGAGTGTGGCGCGCATTGGCGAGATGATGGACACGCTTACCGGCGCACGTATTCAGGTCAGCATCGACCTGCCTGCCGAGCCGTGCTTCATCTTTGCCGACGGCAGCCAGTTCGACACGGCGCTGGTCAACATGGTGGTCAACGCCCGCGATGCCATGTCCGGCGCGGGTAAGTTGGTCATAAAGGTTGATTGCGCTGCCTGTGCTGCCGACGATCAGCCCGCTTCACTCGGTGAGGGTGATTATGTAAGGGTATCGCTGACCGATACCGGCGCAGGTATCGCCAAGGAGAAGCTGGGGCTGATCTTCGAACCGTTCTATACCACCAAGAGTGTCGGCCAGGGCACGGGGCTGGGGTTGTCGCAGGTATTCGGTTTTGCCAAACAGTCGGGCGGTGAAGTTCTGGTTGAAAGCGAGCTGGGCAAGGGCAGCCGCTTCACGCTGTGCCTGCCCAGTGCACAACGTCACGAAGTGATCCAGGAAGATAATCGCCATATCCTCCCCCCATTGCCAGGGCTGTGCGTGCTGATGGTCGAGGACAATCAGGACATCGGCACCTATACACGCCCGATGCTTGAGCAATTGGGCTTTCAGGTGCTCTGGGTGAGCAGTGCCGCCGAGGCGCTGAAAGAGCTCTCCGGCAACCCGGAAAACTTTCATGTGGTGTTCTCGGACATCGCCATGCCGGGCATGAGCGGACTGGAGCTGTACGCCGAAATCGAAGCGCGCTATCCGTGGATGCCGGTGGTTCTTACCACCGGGTACAGCACTGAGTTCGCGACGATCGCTCAGGACGAAACACACCGCTTCGACCTGCTGCAGAAACCCTATTCCAAAGATGATCTGGCGGCGATTCTGCACAAGGCCGTCAGTCGTACCGGCGAGCACTGATGGTGTGGATTGGTCTGAATCCATTATGCCAGCGGATTCACTAATGCCTGATACGCATGAGTGAACCCCGGCACTTCCCACGCATAAAACCAAGACAACACCGGTTGCATTGATTCAGAATCACGCAAAACATCGCAACACTCTTAGAGCAGGGAGCATTTTCGAGATGATCGTTGGTATTGATCTGGGGACCACCAACAGCCTGGTGGCTGTATGGCGCGACGGCAGCAGTGAACTGGTGACCAACGCACTGGGTGAAACTCTCACCCCCAGCGTTGTCGGGCTGGACGATGACGGGCAGATTCTGGTCGGCAAGGCGGCCCGCGAACGACTGCAGACTCACCCGGAAAAAACCACGGCCCTGTTCAAACGCTACATGGGCAGTGCCCAGGAAATTCGCTTGGGCTCTGCTACTTACCGCCCGGAAGAGTTGTCCTCGCTGGTCCTCAAAAGCCTGAAAGCTGATGTCGAGCGCGCGTTTGGCGAGCCTGTCACGGAAGCGGTGATCAGCGTTCCGGCCTATTTCAGCGACGCTCAGCGTAAAGCCACGCGTATTGCCGGAGAGCTGGCGGGGCTCAAGGTCGAGAAGCTCATCAACGAGCCGACAGCGGCGGCACTCGCGTATGGCCTTCACCAGAAGGAAGGCGAAACTTCGTTTCTGGTCTTCGATCTGGGTGGCGGTACGTTCGACATCTCGATCCTCGAACTCTTCGACGGCGTGATGGAAGTGCGTGCCAGTGCGGGCGACAACTTTCTGGGGGGTGAAGATTTCGACCAGGTCATGGTCGAGCACTTCGTGAACCTGCACCGCGATGAGCCGGACTTCCCGTCAACGGAGCTGATTGCCCCGGCCTTGCGGCGCGAAGCCGAGCGAGTGCGCAGGGCTTTGGGTCAGGACGGAAGTGCCGACTTCGTATTGCGTCACGCCGAGAGGGAATGGCGCAAAACCATTACTCAAGAGCAGATGAGCGATTTTTATGCGCCCCTGCTTAACCGCCTGCGCGCTCCGGCCGAGCGTGCGCTTCGAGACGCGAGGATACGCGTCGCCGATCTGGATGAGATTCTGCTGGTGGGCGGCACAACGCGGATGCCACTGATCCGCAAGCTCGCCGCGAGCCTGTTCGGGCGCTTCCCTTCCATCGCACTCAACCCTGATGAAATCGTCGCACAGGGCGCCGCGGTGCAAGCGGCGCTCAAGCAGCGGGACGCAGCGCTGGAGGAGATCGTCCTCACCGACGTATGCCCTTACACGCTGGGAATCGAGACCATCGCGCAAATTGCCAATCGCTATGAAAGCGGTCATTACCTGCCCATTATCGAACGCAACAGCGTCGTACCGGTCAGCCGGGTAAAAACAGTTCAGACCGTCAGTGATGATCAGGAACACGTCATGGTGCGGATCTTTCAGGGCGAAAGTCGCATGGTCAAGGACAACATTGCGCTGGGTGAGCTCATCATTCCGATCCCCAAAGCCAAGGCCGGCGAAGTAGCGCTGGATGTACGCTTTACCTATGACAACAACGGCCTGCTGGAGGCCGATGTGATGACACAGCTGACCGGGGAACGTCACAAGCTGGTTATCGAAAACAACCCTGGCGTGATGACGCCTGATGAAATACAGGAACGCCTTCAGGTACTCGAAGCGCTCAAAGTCCATCCACGCGAACAGCAGGCCAACACTCACCTGATCGCCAGACTTGAACGCCTGTACCAGGAATGCCTGGGCAGCGATCGAGAACTTATCGATCACTGGACCAGCCAGTTTCAGCATGTGCTGGAGACGCAGGACGAGCGGCAGATCAGCGAAATTCGCAAGCAACTCAAACAGGAAGTCGACACGTTCGAGCAGGGCGCAAGATGATCGACTGTTGGTCCGTACTTGAGCTGAATAACGATGCCGACGAGCGCAGCATCAAACGACAATATGCCCGGTTATTGAAGGTCAACCGTCCTGATGAAGACCCGGCAGCCTTCCAGAATCTGCGTGATGCCTATGAAGAGGCGCTGCAGCTGGCACGATCACGCGCGGACGAAGATGACCCGCCCGTCATGCTGCGCCAGCCTTTGCCTGAGCCCTCGCCTGCCCCCCTCCTGACAACGACTGTTATCGAGCAGCCCGATGGCATGGACTGGCTTCAACAGGTCAGGCAGACCACTGCGCAGAATCTGCCCGAGCAACAGCAGATCGCCATGGAGCACGGACAGGCGGAGCGCTTTCAACAACTGTTGCTGCTGGAGTGCCTGAACGACTCGGCGCGCCGTGTCGAGTTGATCAAAGCTGCATTTCAGCATTTGCGCTGGCTGACGGTATGGCAAAGCATTCATATCAGCAGCTACCAGCAGCACGCCTTGGCAGAGGCGATATTGCGCGAGGCGTTCGAAGCGTTCAGCGCACTCATCGAGAACGGGCAGCATGCGCGCTTCATTGAAGAACTTCGGGCGCTTGAACAACAGCCCTGGCTGACAGAACTGGAGCGTCGCGAGCATTTGCAATGCAGGTGCATGGTCTTGCTGATTGCCAGCCACCCTGTGACCTCTGACCTGCTGGAACAGACGCGCGCGGTATTTGGCTGGAACCTGCAGCAAAACCTCCACCCCGGTCCCGAAGACCTCTGGCAGGCGCTGCGCCAGCGATACGAAGAAGTGGAGTATGCCGAGCATCTGCAACGCCTGCTCGATGCCAAACCGAGCACTGCCGAAGGCAAGGCCGCGCATTTGATGTTCAAGCCGCCACGTCTGGCCGCGCGGATCCGTACCGCAGTCAAGCAAGACGCTTCGGTGTGGAACGCCTGCGCGCATATTCAGGAGCAGTTAACCGTTCACTACCCCGACGTCCTCAAGCGCTACCCCGAAGCGGACCTAAGCGCCTGGAAACTCATGCGTGAGCAGAGCGACTTCACGCCGCTCATCTGGGTCTACATAGGCGCGTTTCTGCTGGCGTTGCTGGCACCCCCGCTGGCACCTGAAGGTGTGGAGTACGATCCGGGAACGCGGGTCCTCGTGCTGTTCCTGTCACCACTCTGGACAACCGTCGGCTTCTTCATCTTCATCTGCATATGGCGTCCGCTGATGGTTCTGGCAGAGCCAGCCGATGCGTGGCTGAGCAGCAAGTTACTGCCCAAGGTGCTGAGCTGGCCCGGTGCCCAGGCGCTGGTCTTGCGGCATGGCCTCCCCTTTTTGTTTCTGGGCCTTGTCCAGGTGCTCGACGGCCCGCGGACACTTCTGGCTTATCTGGTGCTGGCGGTGCTGTGGGTCGCCGTGTCGCCTTATCGCTACCTGTTTCAAACAGCGCCTATCCGGCAAAGGATTCGGCAGTTTTATGCAAGGCACACGATCATGGTGATCATCGGCACGCTGAGCATCGTCATGGCGGCGCTGTTGCTCTCCTCCAAACTGAGCGCTTGAGCGGTCTTCTGTCGGCAATCGACCAGAACGCCCTGCTGCGAGCGCCCCCATCGGCAAGAATCCGCTTACCTCAACCGGGCAGATAAGCGGATTCTTGCTCATCAAAGATTCCCGACGGCTCTAGAACAAGCCCTCATGGTGTGGCACAGCTCCTGCTATGTAACAGGTAGGGCACCCAATGCCTCCTTCCAAAAATAATGAAAACAAGGACCATCATGGAAACCTCCAATCCCGCCTCCCATGGGTCGGCTGCTACTGCTGCTGGCCAGAAAACCACCTCCAGCCGTCTCAAATCGATTTTCAGTGGCTCGGTCGGCAACATGGTCGAGTGGTACGACTGGTACGTCTACGCCGCCTTCTCGCTGTACTTCGCCAAAGCCTTCTTTCCCAAGGGCGACACCACCGCGCAGCTGCTTAACACCGCCGCGATCTTCGCCGTCGGCTTTCTGATGCGGCCCATCGGTGGCTGGCTGATGGGGCTTTACGCCGACTACAAAGGGCGCAAGGCTGCGCTGATGGCCTCGGTGCTGCTGATGTGCTTCGGCTCGCTGATCATTGCCCTGACACCAGGCTATGAAAGCATCGGCGTCGGTGCTCCGATCCTGCTGGTGTTCGCCCGCTTGCTGCAGGGGCTGTCTGTCGGCGGTGAATACGGCACGTCCGCCACCTACCTGAGCGAAATGGCCACCAAGGAACGTCGCGGCTTTTTCTCCAGCTTTCAGTACGTGACGCTGATTTCCGGCCAGCTCATCGCACTGGGCGTGCTGATCGTGCTGCAACAGACGCTGACCACCGAGCAACTGTATGCCTGGGGCTGGCGCATCCCGTTCGTCATCGGTGCCCTGTGCGCAATCGTCGCGCTGTTCCTGCGTCGTGGCATGGAAGAAACCGAATCGTTCACGCGCAAGAAGAAGGAAAAGCCCAAGGAAAGCCTGATGCGCACGCTGATGCGTCATCCCAAGGAACTGATGACCGTCGTCGGTCTGACCATGGGCGGGACACTGGCTTTCTACACCTACACCACTTACATGCAGAAGTATCTGGTCAACACCGTCGGCATGAGCATCACCGACTCGACGTCGATATCAGCGGCAACACTGTTTCTGTTCATGCTGTTGCAACCGGTCGTCGGCGCGCTGTCCGACAAGGTCGGGCGTCGTCCGATCCTCATTGCGTTCGGCGTGTTGGGAACGCTGTGTACCGTACCGATCCTGACCACGCTGCATACCATTCAGACATGGTGGGGTGCGTTCTTCCTGATCATGGCGGCGCTGATCATCGTCAGCGGTTATACCTCGATCAACGCAGTGGTGAAGGCCGAGCTGTTTCCGACCGAGATCCGCGCGCTGGGCGTCGGCCTGCCTTACGCCCTGACGGTATCGATCTTCGGCGGTACTGCGGAATACATCGCGCTGTGGTTCAAGAGCATCGGTATGGAAACCGGTTACTACTGGTACGTCACTGCCTGTATCGCCTGCTCGCTGCTGGTGTATGTGTTCATGAAAGATACCCGCAAGCACTCGCGCATCGAAACTGACTGATCGGATTGCGACGATTCTCGTGCCCAGGCTCCGCTCTCATCGTTATATATAAATCTCGTAGGAGCGAGCTTGCTCGCGAAGAGGCCGGTACAACCTCCAGAAATAGAGCGTTATGACTGACTCTTCGTGAGCAATGGGGATCGCCGCCCCGTTCACTCCATTTTTCGGGCTTATCGAGACCTGTATATAACGCTGAGGACTCTGCCAAGGCACGAGAGTCATCAAGCTCGCTTACAACGATCAATATCATCGTCCGCATCGATACATCAGCCGCTACAAAACAATCAATTACATCCATGACCTGCAACAGAGTGTTACAGGGCGGTGCATCATTTGGCCAACTTTCAGTAACAACCGCTTGAATTAACTGTACTTTTAATTTGTCAAGGGCCTTTATTACAAGACTTTTCAAGAATTGCACCACAATAATGCAACCCCGCCTGAAAGGCCCGAAACCAGAGCATTACAGCCAACTATCATTTTCAGCGATGATCGCTAGCAATCCTATTAACTTCTTAATAATCCGCTGGCGCGTAGCATTGCCTCCATACCGGGATGACAACTCACCCGACACTCATTGGAGACATCATCATGAAAACCAACACATTGATCTTTGGCCTGGCTATCTCTGTTCTGGCTTCCAGCGCATTTGCACTTCCAGTCACCCACGTTCAAAGCGACCTGTCCAGCGCCACCCTCGTTGCTGAAGGCGGTACCAAACATACCAACGTCGGCTCGATCCGCGTATCTGCTGACGGCGCAGATCACGTCGGTGCCAATCGTCTGGCCGCTGATGGTGCAGATCGTGTAGGTGCCAACCGTCAGGCTGCCGATGGTGCAGACCACGTCGGTGCCAATCGTCTTGCGGCAGACGGTGCAGATCGCGTAGGCGCCAATCGTCTGGGCTGATCGCTCACGCAACATCCCAAGCCCGGCCAATGTCGGGCTTCTTCATGTCTGGCTCAGAGTGAAACACGCGAACTGCTCTGGCATCCTCTGCAAATGCGCAGCACTATGCTGACATCCATTATTGAGCCCATCAGGAACCGAGCATGTCAGACGCTATTCACTCCTACGAGCCTTCCAAGGGTCACGGCCTGCCGCACGACCCGTTCAACGCGATTGTAGGCCCACGCCCGATTGGCTGGATTTCGTCGCAGGATGCCAACGGCAAACTCAACCTGGCACCTTACAGCTTCTTCAATGCGTTCAACTACGTGCCGCCGATCATCGGGTTCTGCAGCGTGGGTCGCAAGGACAGCCTCAATAATATCGAGCAGACCGGCGAGTTCGTCTGGAACCTGGCGACCCGCTCGCTGGCCGAAGCCATGAACCAGAGCTGCGCACCGGTAGCGCCGGATGTCAGCGAATTCGAGCTGGCAAACCTGACACCACTGGCCTCGCAGATCGTCTCGGTGCCGCGTGTACTCGAAACGCCGGTGTCGTTCGAGTGCAAGGTGACGCAGATCATTCAGTTGCAACGCGCCGACAAGGAACTGGTGCCCAGCTGGTTGATTCTGGGCGAGGTCGTGGCGGTGCACATCGACAAGTCACTGCTCAAGGATGGCGTTTACGACACTGCCGCCGCCGAGCCGATTCTGCGCGGCGGCGGCCCGGCGGATTACTTCCAGCTTGGCCCGGAAGCGCTGTTCAAGATGTTCCGCCCAGGCGCCTGATCAGACGTCAGCCCAGACCGGTTCGCCCTCTGCATCAATATCGACCAGCCGCTGCAGCTCTTGCACAGCGGCCAGGTCGGCATCATCGGCGGTCTTGAATTTCTGGTCCGGCAGCAGCGCATGGAAGCGCGGTGCGCCGCCGGCACCCAGCGCCTTTACGGCAATCGCCGCGTTATAACCCTGCTCGGACGGCATCACTGCCGAGACCACTTCAAACCCGTTGTATTCCTTGCGTGCCATGTGTCTCAACCCTGCCAATACGTCAAAGCGCGAATTCTAGCGCGTCTTCCGGTTCGTCCGACATGCGGCATTCAGCGATAACGGCAGCCGACGCAAAACCCAACCTTGTCCTACACTCTAATCAGTTCTTTCAAACTGCTCTGTAGCCGAGGTAAGGAGTGCGTCATGAAAGCAATAACAAGAAAATGCATGGTTGTCGCAGGAGCTCTGGCGGTATTGGCCGTCTACACCGCCGGCGCCTATCGTAACGAACTGGCGCGCCAGGCCCCTTATGTCTCCAGCTGTACGTTTGGCCATTGCGTGCCAACCGATGCCACCTTCAGCGCCTTGCGATGAGGCTCGCACAGCGTGAATTGCATCGCCATTCCGCAAAGGCACCTATCGATTAGCAAGCTATCGGATTAGACTGGCCAGACTCTCCCGCCACACTTGCGGCGGGTCAACACTGCCATCAGGTTTTGCCTTGACCAGTCTTACTCATACGCCTCCGGCCATTCGTAGCATCCTGTTTGCGTTGATGATGGCAGTCCTGCTCAGCGCGCTGGACCAAACCATCGTCGCGGTCTCGATGCCTGCCATTTCCGCCCAGTTCAGGGACATCGATCTACTGGCGTGGGTTATTTCCGCCTACATGGTGTCGCTGACCGTGGCTGTGCCGATCTACGGCAAGCTCGGCGATCTTTACGGGCGACGTAAACTGATGCTGTTCGGGCTGGGGATTTTTACCCTGGCCTCGCTGTTCTGTGGTCTGGCGCAAAGCATGGAACAACTGGTGCTGGCGCGCGTCCTTCAGGGTATCGGTGCGGGCGGGATGGTTTCGGTCAGCCAGGCGATCATCGCCGACATCGTTCCACCTCGTGAGCGCGGCCGTTATCAGGGTTACTTCAGCAGCATGTACGCCGTGGCCAGCGTCGCCGGGCCGGTGCTCGGTGGCCTGATGACTGAATACCTGTCCTGGCGCTGGGTGTTTCTGATCAATCTGCCATTGGGGGCCGCCGCGCTGATCGTCGCGTATCGGACCCTCGTCGGCCTGCCAGTACCGCAACGCAAGCCGATTATCGATTATCTGGGTACCGTGCTGATGATCATCGGCCTGACAGCGCTGCTGCTGGGGATTACCGAGATTGGCCAAGGGCACGGTCTGGACGATACCGAGGTTCAGTTGTTACTGGGCACCGCTCTGCTGACACTGGCTATTTTCGTCTGGTATGAACGTCGCACGGCCGAACCCTTGCTGCCCATGCATCTGTTCACCAACAAGAGCGCGGTGCTGTGCTGGTGCACCGTGTTCTTCACCAGCTTTCAGGCCATCTCCCTGATTGTCCTGATGCCGCTGCGTTACCAGACCGTCACCGGTGGCGGAGCAGACTGCGCCGCCCTGCACTTGCTTCCGCTGGCGATCGGCATGCCGATGGGTGCCTATTTCGCCGGGCGACGCACCGCGCATACCGGGCGCTACAAGCCGCTTATCCTGACCGGTGCGCTGCTGATGCCGATTGCGATTCTGGGCATGGCCTTCACGCCGCCGCAATCGCTGATAGTGATGAGCCTGTTCATGATTCTCACGGGGGTTGCGACCGGCATGCAGTTCCCCACCTCATTGGTGGGCACTCAGAATTCGGTTCAGCCGCGGGATATGGGCGTGGCCACCAGCACGACCAATCTATTCCGCTCGCTGGGTGGCGCCGTGGGCGTGGCACTGATGTCGGCGCTGCTGCTGGCCATGTTGCAGCACACCGGCGTCGGTCAACTCGGTGCAGGGGCGCTGGGTGGCGAAGGCAGCTCCGGCAACGTCCTGCTCGACAGTCTGAACGCGGCCACCGGACCCGCGCTGGAAACCCTGCGCGCCGAACTGGCACTGACCTTCAGAAACCTGCTGATCACCAGCGCGGCCATTTCGCTGCTCGGCCTGGCGGCAGCCGCAGTGATGCCCAATACGCTATTGCGAGGACGGGACTGATTCGCTTCTCGGGCTCAGGAAGGCATCCCGGCCCAGAACCACTGCGTTTTCTTGCTCTTTATATGGGCAAACGCAGGCATCAGTTCGCCCTCATCGAAGTGCCGACGGGAGCCCGACTGAGCGCTGCTGAACCAGCTGCCTGAGCGAGGGCATACTTGCCCGGCATCGACCGGCGGCAGCGGCTTTTCATCGAATCGCGCATACCACTGCGCAGTGGTTTCATCGGTAAAGCCAATTCCTGGAGCCAGGTAGGGATGAAGATTGCCGGTGTCCTGCAAGCGGATTGGCTTGATCATCCTGTTGACCGTCACATAAGGCTTTGGCGGCGGCAGCCCTCGCCCACCCAGCTCGGGCACCTCACCGGCGCGAATGATCAGGCCGTTGCGGTAGGTGTGGAACACGATCTCGCTGTGTGCACTCATCTCGCCGCGCATTTTGTCGCTGCCTCCCAACTGCCTGACGAACGCATCACCGAGCACGGTGTACCAACTGACGCCCTTGATACGGTCCAGCAGACGCAGGCTTTCAATGTGCGGGCCGGGGTCGACCATCAGCCCGCTGTAATCCTGAGCCAGCCGATATTCCCAAGGCAAATACTGATGACCGTCACACGGCAACACGCAGGCAAGACCACCAAAGCCGTGCTCGGCCTGCAGTTCGCTGCTGAGGTACCTGATCCAGTTCTCGTAATGCTTCAACCCCTCGGGCTCGGTCAGATACGACCAGGGCAAGACCATTTTCAGACACGATCGATCGTTGTCGGCCTGCCCCTCCGAGGTGTTCATCACAAACAGGCTGTAGGTGGCGACTTCAGCCTGAGTCGCACTGGCGATAGACCAGATGAACTGCTCGTCTGGCGGACTCTCGACAATCTGACGCCGGGTCGAGGCAAACCCGGTGCCGCTCAGGCGCCGCATGCGTTTGAACAGTTGCCATTTGAGTTTCGTTTTGAACGCGTCATAGAAGCGCGAAAAACAGGCCTCGACGCGACGCTTCATCTCCACGCTGTGGCCGTTGCGAAAATACAGCGTGGTGATCAACCCCAATCGAATGACCGGTGTGCCCAATACGGAATCCATGGCCACACGCTCGGATTGTTGCGTGATCCTGGCCAATAACCTCACAGCGTCAGTTGCAGTGTCCGACATGCTCCGCCCTCCCATTATTCGCGGAAGTCAGGTTTTTGCGCGTGCGTGCATGCCCTTCACAGGTTTTGATCAGCCCGGAAATCTCCCCGCTCATGGGGTAGCCGAGGCCCTGCCCGCCCGATTGGACATCAACGTAACTGGCGATGATTTCAGGGCACATAAGCGCAAGATCCGGCAAAAACATGCAACTTTCCTCTCTTCTGTTCTTTCAGGGGGCGAAGAGTGAAGGGAGTTTTCCTGCGGAGCAATACTCGGAATTTACTTTGGGAAATCAGCTACATGTATCAGGAAATGTCCTACCTGCTTCCTACAATATCTTGTCAGATCAACGCTCGCCGATGCTTGCACGGCGAGCGCAATCCATGAATACCGATAAACGATCGGTAAACCCGCTATATAAGAGGCACGAATTGGAGTTAGGCTCTGCACAGAGTCGCTGGCAGGCGGAACCGGCGGGTGCCGCAGGTCATGTTCAGTCAGACGCCAGTCGTTGAGCGAGTGTCATTGATCAGCAACGTCGGACTGAAGCGCAGCATGTCCAGACACACGTCGACCAGTTGCTCGGCCTCTGCGGGCAACGAGAAGCTGTCCGGGACCAGCAGCCACTGGTAAATGATGCCATTGACGTAGGCAAACAGGGCCACTGCAGCCCGGGCCGTGTCCAGCCCTTTGGGCAATTGTCCCTGGCGTACGGCATTGTTCAGCCCCAGGGTGATACGGTCGTGGCACTGTATGGCGTTGTCCTGGCGCTGACGACGAAAATCACACATCTCGTCGGTAAACTCGCACTTGTGAAACAGGATTTCATTGATGCGACGGGTTTTCGGGTCCAGTGCGAGTTCATGAAACAGGTGAATCAACAGATTTCTCATGCAGCCCAGCGGGTCTTCCTCGTCCTCGCTCTGACTGGCCTCCGCCATTTCGTCGAGAGGCTCCTGAAGACTGTCGAGCATGGCCTGCACCAGATCGGCCTTATTATTGAAGTGCCAATAAATGGCGCCTCGCGTCACACCGGCAAGCGTCGCAATATCAGCCAGCGTGGTGCGGGCGACGCCTCGCTCATAAAAAGCCTGCTCGGCAGCCTCCAGGATCTGGCTGCGAGTGATTTGAGCTTCCTCTTTGGTGCGACGAACCATGGCAATAAGACCTCAAAAAATTCACCTCAGGCACGCGTCTTGCGTCATGCCTTGAGATATGGCCGGGCGGCATTTGTCTCGCCTTGTCCCGAATCGGCTCCCGGCTCCCTGAATAGTGGCCGAATGCGCATTGCGGTGTTTACAAACAGCCGCGAATGTAAGTATATTCCTTAGCATGCTACTTATCTAGCCGAAATATTTTTTTACACTTCAACGTACTGTTGAGATAACAGGCTCCTGCCCCGAGGATCTTCATGCAATTCAAGCCAGCTGTTACCGTTCTGGTCACTGCCGTCGCCCTGGCAACCCTGCTCAGTGGCTGTAGCAAGAAGGAACAGGCCGCCCCGCCTGCGCAAACCCCTCAGGTAGGCGTCGTTACCATCAAAGCACAGCCGTATACCCTGACCACCGAGCTGCCAGGCCGGACCACCGCCTTCCGCGTCGCCGAGGTTCGCCCTCAGGTCAACGGCATCATTCTCAAGCGTCTCTTCACCGAAGGTGGCGATGTCAAAGCCGGTCAGCAGCTCTATCAGATCGACCCCGCTGTCTATGAGGCCAACGCCAACAGCGCCAAGGCCACCCTGCAGTCCGCCAAGTCGATGTCCGATCGCTACAAGCAACTGGTCAGCGAGCAAGCGGTAAGCCGTCAGGAATACGACACGGCGCTGGCCTCCACCCAGGAAGCTCAGGCTACCCTGCAGACCGCCCAGATCAACCTGCGCTACACCAAGGTGCTGGCCCCTATTTCCGGCCGTATCGGTCGCTCTGCGGTGACTGAAGGCGCATTGGTGGGCAGCGCGCAGACCGACGCGATGGCAACCATCCAGCAGCTCGATCCAATCTATGTCGACGTGGTGCAGTCGTCTGCCGACATGCTCAAGCTGCGCAGCGATCTGGACAGCGGCAAGCTGCAGAAAGCCGGCGACAACGCCGCCAAGGTCAAGCTGACACTGGAAGACAACAGCGTCTACGGCCAGGAAGGCAAACTGGAATTCGCCGAAGTGTCGGTTGACCAGACCACCGGCTCCGTGACCCTGCGTGCCGTGTTCCCGAACCCTGAACACCGTCTGCTGCCGGGCATGTTCGTTCACGCCCAATTGCAGGCTGGCGTCAACTCGAAAGCCATTCTGGCACCGCAGCAAGGCGTGACCCGCGATCTGAAAGGCACGCCGACCGCCATGGTCGTCAATCAGGACAACAAGGTTGAAATGCGTACGCTGGTGGCCAATCGCACCGTGGGCAGCGACTGGCTGATCGAAGACGGCCTGAAGGAAGGCGATCGCGTCATCACCGAAGGCTTGCAGTACGTCAAACCCGGCGCCGAAGTGAAAGTCGCCGAAGCGACCAACGTCAAAGGAGCAAACCCGGCACCTGCCCCGGCCACTGATAAAGCCGCAGGCAGCAAAGGGGAGTAACCCATGTCGAAATTTTTTATTGATCGACCCATTTTTGCCTGGGTTATTGCCCTCGTGATCATGCTGGTCGGCGCGCTGTCGATCTCCAGCCTGCCGATCAATCAGTACCCGAGCATCGCACCGCCGGCCATCGGTATCCAGGTCACCTATCCGGGCGCGTCTGCCCAGACGGTGCAGGACACGGTGGTTCAGGTCATCGAGCAACAGCTCAACGGTATCGATAACCTGCGTTATGTCAGCTCGGAAAGTAACTCCGACGGCAGCATGACCATCACGGCGACCTTCAATCAGGGCACCAACCCGGATACGGCGCAGGTGCAGGTACAGAACAAGCTCAACCTCGCCACCCCGCTGCTGCCGCAGGAAGTGCAGCAACAGGGTATCCGCGTCACCAAGGCAGTGAAGAACTTCCTGATGGTGATCGGCCTGGTGTCGGAAGACGGCAGCATGGGCAAAGAAGACCTGGCCAACTACATCGTGTCGAACATGCAGGACCCGATCTCGCGGACCTCCGGTGTGGGTGACTTCCAGGTGTTCGGTTCGCAGTACGCCATGCGTATCTGGCTCGATCCGGCCAAGCTGAACAACTTCCAGCTGACGCCAGTGGACGTGAAAGACGCGATCACCGCGCAGAACGTCCAGGTGTCGTCCGGCCAGTTGGGCGGCCTGCCATCGATCAGCGGCCAGCAGTTGAACGCCACGATCATCGGCAAGACCCGTCTGCAGACCGCCGAGCAGTTCGGCAATATCTTCCTCAAGGTCAACACCGACGGCTCGCAGGTTCGCCTGAAAGACGTCGCCACCGTGGGCCTGGGCGCAGAGAACTACAGCACCGACTCGCAGTTCGACGGCAAACCGGCTTCCGGTCTGGCCATCAAGCTCGCCACCGGCGCCAACGCACTGGACACCGCCAAGGCCATCCGCGCGACCGTTTCCTCGCTGGAGCCGTTCTTCCCGCCTGGCATGAAAGTCGTGTACCCGTATGACACCACACCGGTGGTCAGCGAATCGATCAACGGCGTGGTGCACACCCTGATCGAAGCGATCGTGCTGGTGTTCCTGGTGATGTACCTGTTCCTGCAGAACTTCCGCGCAACCATCATCACCACGATGACGGTTCCGGTGGTCTTGCTGGGTACGTTCGGTATCCTCGCCGCCTTCGGCTTCACCATCAACACCCTGACCATGTTCGGTATGGTGCTGGCCATCGGCTTGCTGGTGGACGATGCGATTGTCGTGGTGGAAAACGTCGAGCGGGTCATGGAGGAGGAAAAGCTCTCCCCGCGCGACGCCACGATCAAATCCATGACTCAGATTCAGGGCGCGCTGGTCGGTATTGCACTGGTGCTCTCGGCGGTTCTGTTGCCAATGGCGTTCTTCGGCGGCTCCACCGGGGTGATCTACAAGCAGTTCTCGATCACCATCGTCTCGGCCATGGCCCTGTCGGTCGTGGTCGCGCTGATCTTCACCCCGGCGCTGTGCGCCACCATGCTCAAGCCCATCGATCACGAGAAGCACGGGCAACCGAAACGTGGTTTCTTCGGCTGGTTCAACCGCACCTTCGACCGCAGCGTTCTGAGTTACGAGCGCGGCGTCGGCAACATGCTCAAGCACAAGTGGCCTGCGTATCTGGGTTACATACTGATCTGTGCGGGCATGGTGTTCATGTTCATGCGTATTCCGGCTGCGTTCCTGCCCGAAGAAGACCAGGGCGTTATCTTCGCCCAGATCCAGACACCGGCCGGCTCCTCGACCGCGCGTACGCAGGAAGTCATCGATCAGATGCGTGAGTACCTGCTGACCAAGGAAAGCGGCGCAGTGAAGTCGGTGTTCTCGGTAAACGGCTTCAACTTCGCGGGCCGCGGTCAAAGCTCGGCGATTGCTTTCGTGATGCTCAAGCCGTGGGAGGAGCGTGATTCCAACAACAGCGTCTTCGAACTGGCCAAACGGGCTCAGGGCTATTTCTTCAGCCTGCGCGACGCGATGGTGTTTGCGGTCGTCCCGCCTTCGGTACTCGAACTGGGTAACGCAACCGGCTTCGACGTTTACTTGCAGGATCAGGGCGGCGTGGGTCACGACAAGCTGATGGAAGCGCGTAACCAGTTCCTCGGCATGGCCGCACAGAGCAAGATTCTGGCGGGTGTACGTCCGAACGGGCTGAACGACGAACCGCAGTACCAACTGATCATCGACGATGAGCGCGCCAGTGCATTGGGCATCACTCTGTCGGACATCAACAACACCTTGTCCATCGCGTTGGGTGGCAGCTACGTCAACGACTTCATCGACCGTGGCCGTGTGAAGAAGGTGTACATCCAGGGCGATGCAGGTGCGCGTATGACACCTGAAGACCTGAAGAAATGGTACGTGCGCAACAGCGCGGGTGAGATGGTGCCGTTCTCGGCCTTCGCCAGCGGCAAATGGTCCTACGGCTCGCCGAAACTGTCACGCTACAACGGCGTGGCGGCAGAGGAAGTGCTCGGTACTCCCGCCCCTGGTTACAGCAGCGGCGAGGCAATGGCTGAAGTCGAGGCGCTGGCCAAGAAGCTGCCACAAGGCATCGGCATTTCGTGGACCGGTCTGTCCTACGAGGAACGCCTGTCCGGATCGCAGGCCCCTGCCCTGTATGCCCTGTCGTTGCTGGTAGTGTTTCTCTGTCTGGCGGCGCTGTATGAAAGCTGGTCGATTCCGATCGCGGTCATCCTCGTGGTGCCACTGGGGGTTATCGGTGCACTGATGGCAACCAGCCTGCGCGGTCTGTCCAACGACGTGTTTTTCCAGGTCGGGCTGCTGGTGACGGTAGGTCTGGCGGCGAAAAACGCCATTCTGATCGTCGAGTTCGCCAAAGAGCTTCACGAACAGGGCAAGAGCCTGGTCGACTCGGCGATCGAGGCCTGCCGCATGCGTCTGCGCCCGATCATCATGACCTCCATGGCCTTCATCCTCGGCGTTGTACCGCTGGCGATTTCCTCGGGCGCAGGTTCGGGCAGTCAGCATTCGATCGGTACAGGCGTAATTGGCGGTATGATCACCGCAGTTATTCTGGCGATCTTCTGGGTGCCCCTGTTCTTCGTAACGGTTTCGGGGCTCTTCAAGAGCAAGCAGAAACATATTTCACACGATGAGGCTGGCCAATGAGCAAGTCATTGATCTCACTTGCAGTTACCGCGTTCATTCTCGGCGGCTGCTCTTTGATCCCCGATTACAAGCAGCCGGAAGCACCGGTCGCCGCACAATATCCGCAAGGGCCGGCGTACTCGCCGGTCGAAGGCGCCAAAATGGCCGCCGCGGAACAAGGCTGGCGGCACTTCTTCAATGACCCGGCGCTGCAACAGCTGATTCAGACTGCACTGCTCAACAACCGTGACCTGCGGGTTGCGGCGCTGAACATCGACGCCTACCGCGCCCAGTACCGTATCCAGCGCTCGGACCTGTTCCCTGCTGTTTCGGCCACCGGCAGCGGTACACGTCAGCGCGTGCCAGCCGACCAGTCGCAAACCGGTCAGTCCGGCATCACCAGCAGCTACTCGGCCAGCCTGGGCGTCAGCTCGTACGAGCTGGACCTCTTCGGCCGGGTCCGCAGCCTCAGCGAGCAGGCGCTGGAGACCTACTTTGCCAGCGAGGAAGCGCGTCGCAGCACCCAGATCAGTCTGGTGGCCAGCGTCGCCAATGCCTACATGACCTGGCAGGCCGACAAGGAACTGCTCAAGCTGACGCAGGACACCCTGAAGACCTACGAAGAAAGCTTCCGTCTGACCTCGCGTGCCAGCGAAGTCGGCGTTTCTTCGGCACTGGACCTGAGCCAGTCGCGCACCGCCGTCGAAAGCGCGCGTGCCAAACTGGCCCAGTACCAGCGCCTGGTTGCCCAGGATCAGAACAGCCTGGTGCTGCTGCTCGGCACCAGCCTGCCTGACAATCTGCCGGCCAGCCACTTGCTCGATTCCGACATGCTGACCGAAATGCCGGCAGGCCTGCCGTCCGACCTGCTGCAGCGTCGTCCGGACATTCTGGAGGCCGAGCACTCGCTCAAGGCGGCCAACGCCAACATCGGCGCGGCACGTGCAGCGTTCTTCCCGAGCATCAGCCTGACGGCCAGTGCCGGGACCAGCAGCAGCGAGCTGTCCGGCCTGTTCAAGGGCGGATCGGGTGCCTGGCTGTTCCAGCCAAGCATCAACATCCCGATCTTCAACGCCGGCAACCTGCGCGCCAGCCTGGACTACTCGAAAATCCAGAAGGAAATCAGCGTCGCCAACTACGAGAAGGCGATTCAGACCGCCTTCCAGGAAGTGTCCGACGGCCTGGCCTCACGCAAGACCTATGACGAGCAGCTCCAGGCGCAACGCGACTTCGTCGCAGCCAACCAGGACTACTACCGTCTGGCCGAGCGTCGCTACCGGATCGGCATCGACAGCAACCTGACCTTCCTCGACGCCCAGCGCTCGCTGTTCAGTGCGCAGCAAACGCTGATCACCGATCGCCTGTCGCAGCTGACCAGCGAGGTCAACCTGTACAAGGCCCTCGGCGGCGGCTGGTATGAAAGAACCGGACAGACCGAAACCATCTCCAAGGAGAAGCCTTCGGTTCAGCTGTTCTGATTGACAGCGGCACACAAAAAAACCACCTGATCAGGTGGTTTTTTTGTGGCCGAAACAAACCCTGCGATCAATGATCCTGATGCAGGTACTTGGGCTCTTTGGGCAAGCGCAGACTGAACAGGAACGCTACCGCCATCATGGCCGTCACGTACCAGTAAAAACTGTTCTCCATCCCGGCACTCTTGAGTTTCAGCGCAACCCACTCAGCCGAGCCACCGAACATCGCGTTGGCCACCGCATACGCCAGCCCGACGCCCAGTGCGCGAACCTGAGGTGGAAACATCTCGGCTTTGACCAGCCCGCTGATCGAGGTGTAGAAGCTGACGATCGCCAGTGCCAGGGTAATCAGCACAAAGGCAATGAACGGGTTGGTGGTGGTCTTGAGCGTCATCAGGATCGGCACTGTACACAGCGTACCCAGCGCACCGAACAGAAGCATCGAATTGCGACGGCCGATGCGGTCCGCGAGCATGCCGAAAAACGGTTGCATGCACATGTACAGAAACAGCGCGCCGGTCATGATGTAGCTGGCGGTCTTGGCTTCCATGCCTCCGGTGTTGACCAGGTATTTCTGCATGTAGGTCGTGAAGGTGTAGAAAATCAGCGAGCCACCGGCGGTGTAACCCAGCACTGTGATGAAGGCTGCGGCATGATGCTTGAACAGTGCCGCGATACTGCCGGCGTCCTTGTCCTGCCGGCTTTCGGCTGTGGTGGTTTCGTTGAGGGTGCGACGCAGCAGCAAGGCGATGACCGCTGCGGCAGCACCGATCACGAAGGGGATGCGCCAGCCGTAGTCACGCAACTCTTCGGTGGTCAGGAATTGCTGGAGGATGACCACCGTCAACACCGCCAGCAGTTGCCCGCCGATCAGAGTCACGTACTGAAACGAAGCATAAAAGCCACGCTGGCCACGCAACGCCACTTCACTCATGTAAGTGGCCGTGGTGCCGTACTCGCCACCCACCGACAGGCCTTGCAGCAGGCGCGCCATCAGCAACAAGGCCGGCGCCCAGGCACCAATCGATGCATAGGTCGGCAGGCAGGCAATGATCAATGATCCGGCACACATCATGGTGACCGAAATCAGCATGGAGTTCTTGCGACCATGTTTGTCTGCGACACGACCAAACAGCCAGCCGCCAATCGGACGCATCAGAAAGCCAGCGGCAAACACACCTGCAGTGTTGAGCAACTGAACGGTCGGATCATCGGAAGGAAAGAAAGCCGGTGCGAAATAAATCGCGCAGAAGGCGTAGATATAAAAGTCGAACCATTCGACCAGGTTGCCGGATGAAGCACCGACAATGGCGAAAATTCTTTTGCTTCGCTCCTCGCCGGTGTAATGCGGTGCTTTTGATGTTGTAGTCATTATTTTCCCCAAGCAGAACTGTCCATAAGAAACAATCTGTAACACCGTCTTTAATCGAGCACAATAAGTCAGAGCAATTCAGCCACCAGGAAAAATCGGCAGGGTTGAACATCCAGTGCCCGGACGAACAACAACCCGGATCATCGGCCCGCCTTTTCGTGGAGGCAGACAAACGATCCGGGTTGCTGGACAACAGGTTGAAACGGGAGGGCTTACCGCTCGATGGCCAGCGCCAGCCCCTGCCCGACGCCGACGCACATGGTTGCCAGGCCTCTGCGCCCGCCGGTTTTCTCCAGATGATGCAGCGCCGTCAGCACCAGCCGCGCGCCACTCATGCCCAGCGGGTGGCCAAGGGCAATTGCCCCGCCGTTGGGATTGACCTGCGGCGCGTCGTCCGCCAGACCCAGTTCGCGCAGCACCGCAATACCTTGGCTGGCAAATGCTTCATTGAGTTCGATGACATCGAAATCGGTCACCGCCAAGCCCAGCCGCTCGACCAGTTTACGCACCGCTGGCACCGGGCCAATGCCCATCACCCGAGGTGCAACCGCCGCGCTGGCCATGCCAAGCACGCGGGCACGGGGTGTCAGGCCATGCTTTTTCACCGCTTCGGCCGACGCTAGAATCAGCGCCGCAGCACCGTCGTTGACCCCGGACGCATTACCGGCAGTCACTGTGCGGTCCGGGCCGTTGACCGGCTTGAGTTTGCTCAGGGTTTCCAGACTGGTATCGCCACGCGGATGCTCATCCTTGTCGACAATGGTTTCGCCCTTTTTGTGCGCGACCCGCACCGGCACGATCTCTTCCTCGAAAAAGCCCGCAGCCTGGGCAACGGCAGTGCGTTGCTGGCTGCGCAGGGCGAAAGCGTCCTGATCGCCTCGAGAAATCCTGAAGTCGATTGCAACGTTGTCGCCTGTCTCGGGCATTGAGTCCACGCCGTACTGCGCTTTCATCGCCGGATTGATAAAGCGCCAACCGATGGTGGTGTCTTCCAGCTTCATGTTGCGCGAAAACGCGGCATCGGCCTTGCCCATCACGAAGGGCGCACGAGACATCGACTCGACGCCTCCGGCGATTGCCAGCTCGATTTCACCTGACGCGATGGCCCGGAAAGCGGTGCCGATGGCGTCCATTCCGGAAGCACACAGGCGATTGAGGGTGACGCCTGGTACGCTTTCCGGCAGCCCGGCCAACAGAGCAGCCATGCGCGCAACGTTACGGTTGTCCTCGCCGGCCTGGTTGGCACAGCCGAAGAACACTTCGTCGATCTCTTCCCAGTTGACCGACGGGTTGCGCTCCATCAGCGCCTTGATCGGCACCGCGGCCAGGTCGTCTGCACGCACTGAAGACAACCCGCCACCAAACCGACCGATGGGCGTACGAATCGCATCGCAAATGAATACTTCACGCATCACGCTTCTCCTGCAACCTGGCCGTGAGCCGCAGCGGTTCGTGCTTCCAGATCACGCAGCGCCGTCAGTTCGACATCAGTAGGCTCTTCGGACACAACAACGGTGTCGGCAAAGCGGATCGCCCAGCCGGTTGCGGCAATAACCTGCTCGCGGGTCACGCCAGGGTGCAGCGTGGTCACGACGAACTCATGGGTGCCGGCTTCCGGCTCCATGATGCACAGGTCGGTGATAATGCCCACCGGGCCAGCACCGGGCAGACCCAGACGCTTGCGCGAATCGCCGCCTTCGCCATGGCCAACCGAGGTGATGAAGTCCAGCTTGTCGACGAACGAACGCGCCGACTGCTTGAGAATGATCAGCACTGACTTGGCCGACCCGGCGATCTCCGGCGCACCACCGGCTCCCGGCAGACGCACTTTTGGATGATGGTAATCGCCGACCACGGTGGTGTTGATGTTGCCGAAACGGTCGACCTGCGCCGCGCCGAGAAAGCCGACATCGACACGGCCGCCCTGCAGCCAGTAACGAAAGATTTCGCTGGTGGATACCACTGTGTCTGCGGTTTCAGCCAACTCGCCATCACCGATAGACAGCGGCAACACCGTGGGCTTGGCGCCGATCGGACCCGACTCGTAGATCAGTACCACGTCGGGCGCAGAGGTCAGACGTGCCAGATTCGCCGCCTTCGAAGGCAGGCCGATGCCGACGAAGCACACAGAACCATTACGCAAGCGACGGGCTGCGGCAACGGTCATCATTTCACTGGTGGAGTAAGTCATTATTTGGCCTCCGAAGCGCGAGCCAGCTTGCTCTGGAATTCACTGAAGTCTGCGGTGCCGTGGATGTATTCATCGATCCACGCCGTGAACGTCTCCCGGTCTCGGGCGATCGGGTCCCAGGCCTGATAGAACGGATTGTCACGCTCGTAGTAGCCGTGCGCATAAGACGGGTGAGCGCCACCTGGCACCAGGCACACCGCACTCAGCGCCCAGGTTGGCAGCACGCAGGAATTCATCGGTGCCTTGAGGTCATCGACGATTTCCTCCACCGTCACAATGCAACGCTTCGCAGCCAGCGCGGCTTCTTTCTGCGCACCGAGAATGCCCCACAACAGCACGTTGCCCTTGCGGTCGGCTTTCTGCGCATGAATCACGGTGACGTCGGGACGTACCGAAGGCACCGCTGCCAATACTTCGCCGGTGAACGGGCAGGTGACCGTCTTGATCAGCGGGTTGACCTTCGGCAGGTCGGACCCGGCATAAGCGCGCAGCACCGCAAACGGCAGACCTGACGCGCCAGCGACATAGGCGTTGGCGAGGTCGGCGTGGCTGTGCTCTTCAATTTCCATTTCACGCGGCCACTGTTTTTCAACGGCATCGCGCAAACGGTGCAAGGAGCCAACCCCAGGGTTGCCGCCCCACGAAAAAATCAGCCGCTTCGCACAACCGGCGCCGATCAACTGATCGTAGATCAGGTCAGGCGTCATGCGCACCAGGGTCAGGTCTTTTTTACCCTGACGGATGATTTCATGGCCGGCGGCCGTGGGGATCAGATGAGTGAAGCCTTCCAGCGCAACGGTGTCGCCATCGTTGACCAGTTGCTTCACCGCATCGCGTAGAGAAAGAATGTCTGCCATGAGGTGCTCCGAACCCAACATCACGTTCAATGATCAGCGCGAAGACCTGCGCCGGAATGAAAATGAGGTTATGCCTGAGCACGAGGGCAAACAATCCGATAATCGACTAAACGTTCGGTAATCGAACGAATTCAATCAGTCGAAAACACGGCCACGTCAGGTAAACAGTTGCGTGCTCAGGTCACGACTGGCATCGAGCATGATCGGCAAAAAGCGCTGCTCCAGCTCGCTGCGTGCCACACGCCCGGCACTGGTGCTGACATTCAGCGCGGCCAGCACCTGGCCCGACGCATCATAGACCGGCACGGCAATCGAACGCAGCCCCTGCTCCAGTTCCTGATCGACAATGCACCAGCCCTGCTGCCGAACCAGTTGCAGACATTCGAGCAAGGCTTCCGGCGTGCGAATGGTGCGGCTGGTCTTAGGCTGGAGATCCACATGGTCAAGGTATTCATGCAACGACACGTCATCGAGTGCGGCCAGCAGAATGCGGCCCATGGACGTGCAGTACGCGGGAAGACGGCCGCCCACGGAGAGGTCGACCGAGATCAGCCGCTGCGTCGTGGCAGAGCGCGCTATATAAAGAATGTCGTCGCCTTCCAGCGTGGCCATGTTGCACGCCTCATGCAACTGGTCACTCATACGGTCCAGATAAGGCTGCGAAGACGTTGCCAGTGGCGTCGATGACAAATAGGCGTGGCCCAGGGTCAGCACCTTGGGCAGTAGCGAGTAGGTACGGCCGTCAGTGGTCGCATAACCGAGCTTGATCAGCGTGTGAAGGCAACGGCGAACTGCCGCGCGGGGGATTTCCGTGCGATGGCTGATCTGCGCAATGGTCAGGTGCCGCTTGCGCTCTTGAAAGGCGTGAATCACGGCCAGCCCACGCGCCAGCGACGTCATGAAATCCGGGTCACCGGTCAGCGCCTGAATGCGCTTTGCGGGCGATGCCACGATGGGCGGTGCCAATGAGGCAAAAGATTTACGCAGTTCGTCGTTCATTGACACACCTTATGTAACTGCCTTGAAGCCCTGTAAACCGCAGGTTTCAGCACTTTTTAGAGAAGCGAAACCCGCACCCACCTGTGCGATTATCGAACAGGTGGCCGATAATCGCAATTGACCCCATGTAAATATACTTATACCTTTACCTCTGCCATGAAGTGACTTCTTGGAAATACTGGTCAGGTACCCACTGAGAAGTCCAAGGCAGCGGCCTTGCTCACCAAGCAAGGCCGTTTTCATTATTCAGGCACCTTCCGCGCGACCGACGCTTGCGACCCCCTCCTCGTCATCACGTTCCCGTTCTGTGCCCGCCGCGTAACTCCACACATCCTGCATATAAAAGGCATTGAATTTCTTCGCCAACATTTTGTCGTCGAAAGTGAAAACTGTTTTATAAAACTTATGTCATATAAACGGCTCACTGAAACTTCGGAACAATCGTACAAAAAAACCAGACCTGTGAACTCATTCAACCTCTGTTGTTGACGTAGCAGAAGTTCTTGGAGATAGTATCCGTCAGTTGGTCGGCACTACCCTCGCAACGATTGATCCGTTCACCCGATTCCCGCCTCGACTGTCCTGTCGGCGCGTTGTCGCGGTGCACCCTCGCAGCGAGACCTTAAGCAGGCCTGCCAGCGCAAGCCCTGCGCTTGAAATCAAACGAGTGTCGCTACGACAGGTGTTTTTCTCTGGTGCACGTAGCCGCAGACAACAACAGGCATGTCCGGTAAACCTTTCGCGCAATTGTCCGAACAGGTCGCTGACTGTATTGGGTATACAGCCAGACTGGAGTGAACATACTTGCAATGTTTTGCGTCATCGCCAGAGCCCATTCGACTCAAACAGGTATTAAAGTGACTAAAGATGAACTGCGCGCGGAACTTGAGCGCCAGGAGCAACGCTACAAGGATGTCTACGGCGGTGAAATCACCACCTACGCCGCGCAACCGGAACCAGAACGCAAGCCCTGGCGCAAAAGAGCCAGCCTGCTGGACCAAGCGTTCAAGCAAGAACTGCAAAAAATGGAAGAAGGCCTGAAAGAAGAGCCGTGACAGCGCGGGTCTGATGACCCTGCCCGATTCGCCTCTCACTTCCAGCACCCTGAATTACACGCCTTACTGCCTCATTGAGCATTCAACGGGGCGGCGCTCATGCGTCTTTTTTTTGGTTTGAGGCGACACCTGGCGGTGACGACAAGTCGTTCGGTATTTTTTCTGTCATAATCGCGCCCCCTTCAGACCCGGTCAGAAAACCTACATGATCGATTTATTCAGCGGGCTTGATGCCTGGGTGCTTGTGAGCCTGTTGCTCGCCCTGGCTTTCGTCCTCACCTTCGAGTTCATCAACGGCTTTCATGACACCGCCAACGCGGTGGCGACAGTCATTTACACCAAAGCGATGCCGCCTCATCTGGCCGTGTTCTTTTCCGGTGTATTCAACTTTCTCGGCGTGTTGCTGGGCGGCGTAGGCGTTGCCTATGCCATCGTCCATCTGCTGCCGGTCGAGCTGCTCATCAACGTCAACACCGGACATGGCCTGGCCATGGTGTTCTCGCTGCTGGCGGCGGCGATTACCTGGAACCTCGGTACCTGGTACTTCGGTATTCCGGCCTCCAGTTCGCATACGCTGATCGGCTCGATACTCGGTGTGGGTCTGGCCAATGCGCTGCTCAACGATATCCCGTTGGCCGATGGCGTGAACTGGCAAAAAGCGATCGATATCGGTGCTTCGCTGGTGTTCTCGCCGCTGGCCGGCTTTATAGTTGCGGGTCTGGTGCTGGTTGCCCTGAAATGGTGGCGCCCGCTGTCGAAGATGCACAAGACCCCCGACCAGCGCCGCAAGCTGGACGACAAGAAGCACCCGCCGTTCTGGAACCGTCTGGTGCTGGTCATTTCCGCCATGGCGGTCAGCTTCGTACACGGTTCGAATGACGGCCAGAAAGGCATTGGCCTGATCATGCTGGTGCTGATCGGTATCGTGCCCAGCCAGTTCGTGCTTGACCTCACCAGCACCACCTATCAGATCGAACGTACCCGCGATGCGACCCAGCACCTGAGCCAGTTCTATCAGCGCAACAGCAGCACGCTGGGTGAATATCTGGCGATGGGTAAAGCTGAAAAAGGCGACCTGCCGTCCAGCTCCGCCTGTAATCCGAAGCAGACCGAACCTACCATCGACGCGCTGCTCGACCGCCTGAAAGGCGTGTCCGACTACCACGCGCTGGCCCCTGAAAGCCGCATCGAAGTACGTCGCTATCTGTTGTGCCTGGACGACACCGCCCGCAAAGTCGGCAAACTTCCGGACCTGTCTGCGCGTGAAAAATCCGACCTGGAAAAACTTCGCAAGGACCTGACCACCACCACCGAATACGCACCGTTCTGGGTGATTCTCGCAGTGGCACTGGCGCTGGGCATCGGCACCATGGTCGGCTGGAAACGCGTGGTCCTGACAATCGGCGAGAAGATCGGCAAGCAGGGCATGACTTACGCACAAGGCATGTCGGCGCAAATCACCACCGCCTGCGCGATCGGTCTGGCCAACGTGTTCAGTCTGCCAGTCTCCACCACGCACATTCTGTCTTCAGGTGTAGCTGGCACCATGGTCGCCAACAAGAGCGGCCTGCAAGGCGGAACCGTGCGCACCATCCTGCTGGCCTGGGTGCTGACCCTGCCGGCGACCGTCGCCTTGTCCGCAGCGCTGTTCTGGCTGGCTTCCAAAGCCCTGGCCTGATCTGAAACCCTTTGGGCGGTGCATGCACGGCGCCGCTCAAGGGTTTGACTCACTTCCCCTCTTGCGTCCCCTCCTTTTCAAGCCCTTCATCAGGCGCTTGCGCTTGCTGCAGCTCGCGCCACAGTGCTGCGGCTCCGTCGAAATCAGTGCCGTTTTCCGCAGTCAGTTCAGCAGGGTCATAGCGGCTCAGGCAGCCTTCGCCAAGCGTTGCAGGAGCGGTGGAAGTGGCTTTGTCGAGAGGATCGGTCATTGGCGGTCACCTTGCGCGTTGCACCATTGCCGACATTGAGTCGGGAGCGCGACGGGCGCGCTCCGGAAAAGATAGATCAGTCGAAGACGACTGTCTTGTTGTCGTGAACCAGAACGCGGTCTTCCAGGTGAGCGCGCAGGCCGCGGGCCAGCACCATTTTTTCCACGTCGCGGCCGAAACGAACCATGTTTTCGATGCTGTCACGGTGGCTGACGCGCACGACGTCCTGCTCGATGATCGGACCGGCGTCGAGCTCTTCGGTCACATAGTGACAGGTCGCACCGATCAGTTTGACGCCACGCAACGAGGCCTGGTGATAAGGCTTGGCGCCGACGAACGATGGCAGGAAGCTGTGGTGGATATTGATGACCTGATGGGCATATTCACGGCACAGCTGTGGCGGCAGGATCTGCATGTAACGCGCCAGAACCACGACGTCGGCCTGGTGATGACCGACCAGACGCGATACCTCGGCGAACGCAGGCTCCTTGTCTTTCGGGTCCACCGGAACATGGTAGTAAGGGATGTCATGCCACTCGACCATGCTGCGCAGGTCCTGGTGGTTTGAAATCACACAGGCGATGTCGCAGTCGAGTTCGTCACTGTGCCAACGGTGCAGCAGGTCAGCCAAACAGTGCGATTCACGACTTGCCATGAGCACGACGCGCTTCTTCTGCGCCGAGTCGGTAATGCGCCAGTCCATCGAAAACTCTTCGGCGATCGGCGTGAAGGCTTCACGGAACCCGTCCAGGTCAAAAGGCAGGGTGTCGGCACGAATCTCGTGACGCATGAAAAACCAGCCGCTGAGATTGTCAGAATGATGACTCGCTTCGGTGATCCAGCCGTTATGGGACGCCAGAAAGTTACTGACTTTGGCAACGATGCCTACACGGTCCGGGCAAGCAATCACCAGACGAAAAGTGCGCATTAGGGAAAACTCCAGAACTTCGCAAAGCCGCTATTCTAGCGGCTGCGCAGCAAAACTGCAGTATCTCTGTTGCCTGAATTCAGATGCCGAAAAAGCACACCGCCAAGGCCAAAGATTGCACCTTGCCAGTATGGGTTTTTACGGGGTCCGCCGCTAAACAAAACCTGTAATAAGGAGGGCTTTATAGCGGCGATCTTTTGAAGGACGCACGGCCCACCCCTAGTTCAGAGGTCTGTAGGACGCGTGTATATTGCTAAATAATTCAAATAAAACTTTTATTTAATGTTTACTTGCTCATTTACAGTGACTATTATTGCCGCACTGTATCCCTGCAACCCTCACAACATAAGGTCTCCTCATGTCCCTGATCAACGAATACCGCGCCACAGAAGAAGCCATCAAAGAACTGCAAGCCCGTTTGAAGAACCTGTCGCAAGACGACAAACTGCAAACCGAGCTGGAATTCGAAGGCAAACTGCGCACGCTGATGGGCGAATACCAAAAGTCGCTGCGTGACATCATTGCCCTGCTGGATCCGGATGCCAAGGTAAACAAGGCCCCTCGTGGCGGCGCTGTTAAACCTGCCGGCACCAAACGCGCGCGCAAGGTCAAGCAATACAAGAACCCGCACAACGGTGAAGTCATCGAAACCAAAGGTGGCAACCACAAGACGCTGAAAGAGTGGAAAGCCAAGTGGGGCAGCGACGACGTTGAAAGCTGGGCCACTTTGCTGGGCTAAGCTTCACAAGGTCGCGGTTCATCGCGATTGCAAAAACGCCAGCTTGCTGGCGTTTTTTATTGCCCGGTATTTTCTATACGCCCAGACGGTTACTCAGTTCGTTTGCATAATCCTGCCATTGCCGCAACACCTCCAACTGCTCTGGCGCGGCACTAAGGGAGCATTCTATCAATGCGGCCGTAAAGTCATGCAGGGTGTTGGGAGCGCCCCATTCCGGGCTGCGCAATCGCTGCTGACAGAAATCCCGCCAGCGTGTTTGCTCTTCGCCACTCAAGGTGTCAGGAAAGTTACGAGCGCGATACCGGAATAACAATTCAGGCAATCGGGCATCATCAAACGGCCAGGCGTCACGCGCCAATTGTTCGGGTTCGGCCTGCCGAA
Organism: Plantibacter cousiniae (nom. nud.); assembly: GCF_977070315.1. NCBI lineage: Bacteria > Bacillati > Actinomycetota > Actinomycetes > Micrococcales > Microbacteriaceae > Plantibacter > Plantibacter cousiniae (nom. nud.). Next base: position 376,788 of record NZ_CDRVEU010000003.1, read on the forward strand.
CTTGCTCACACAGTCGACGATCACGGTCCCCCATAAAACCATCATATAACTGCTGTTCGGGATCTTCACTTGCGGCGAAATCGTCCTTGCCGTAAACGGCCGCCAGTTTATCGTGCCAAACTTCGCGGTGTTCACTCAATTGCGTTGCGCGCGCCTGATAGCCGGCCATGTCCAGTTGCAGCCGCTGCTGATCTTCGCTACGCAGCACCCCCAGCGGCGCGATCACCGGGCAGCGGTTTATATGCAATAGTTTGAGCGGCACGGGCAATTCGCCGTCGCCCAGCGCGTCGTGCCGCGTATATAAACGCCGTTTGAGTATTTCAGCGTCCTCGTGCAACAACGGTGAATGATCCAGGTGCAGATCACACACGATCAGCGCATTGCGATTATGCGGGTGCCATGCCAACGGCAGCACCACGCCGAGGTAATTGCGCGCCGCAGAAAAGCGTCCGGAAATATGCACCAGAGGCTGCATCAGGCGAACCTGCTCCTGGACTTTCTGTTTGCTGCGCAATGCAAACAAATAGTCATAAAGCTTCGGCTGCTTTTCACGAATCAAACGGGCCAGAGCAATAGTTGCACGCACATCGGATAACGCGTCGTGCGCCTGTCCATGATCAATACCATTGGCAGCCGTCAGCCGCTCCAGTTTCAGCGTGACCCGACCGTCCTGTTCCGGCCAGACAATGCCATCGGGGCGCAATGCATAGGCAGCCCGGACAACATCGATCAGATCCCAGCGACTGTTGCCCCCCTGCCATTCGCGGGCATAGGGGTCGAAGAAGTTGCGATAAAAACTGTAGCGCGTGACTTCGTCATCAAAACGCAAGGTGTTGTAACCCGCGCCACAGGTACCCGGTGCCGACAGTTCGGCATGTACGCGCGTCATGAAATCGGCCTCGCACAAGCCTTTTTCTACCAGCGTGGCTGGAGTGATTCCGGTAATCATGCAGGCGGCAGGATGAGGCAGGATGTCATCGCTGAGCTGGCAGTGCAGATTGACCGGAGCCGCGATTTCATTGAGGTCGGTATCCGTGCGAATCCCGGCCATCTGCAGCGCACGATCATTGCGCGGGTTGATACCGGTGGTTTCGTAGTCGTACCAGAAGATGCTGGAAGTCACGGGCTGATCCTGAACAAAAGACCCGCGAAGTGTAGGGCGTGACAGGTGTCATTGGCTAATCGGGTCGTATCCGGCGCACCGGGAAATGTTTTCTTACAGCCCGCGTATTGAATGGTCGGTTGCTTAGCTCCGCGGCGGTAGCTAGCATCAGTTTTCGTTTTCAGGCGCGTCCTTCCGACAATGTCATCCCGTCCCGCTTCGCCAAGGAATGCAGCGCTGCCCACGCCATTGGACACGCGCATTGAAATCGAGACGCCAGAAGGCATCGACATGCTTCTGCGCCCTGCCGGGCTGGTTTCCCGCGCACTGGCGTTCGGCATCGACTTTGCTATTCGCGCAGCCCTCATCGGCGTGTTCTTTGTGCTTCTGCAACTGTTCGACAAGCTCGGCATGGGTCTGGCCGCTTTGGTGTTTTTTCTGCTGAACTGGTGGTACATGGTGCTGTTTGAAGTGCTCAACCAGGGACGCACACCCGGAAAGCGCCTGCTCGGGCTGCGGGTGGTGCATGACGACGGCACGCCCATAGACTGGTCTTCGTCGCTGATCCGCAATCTGCTGCGCTTCGTCGACATGCTCCCGCTGGGCTACGGGCTGGGGGCGATCACTTGTCTGAACCATCCGCTATTCAAACGGCTGGGTGATCTCGCCGCCGGAACGCTGGTGATTTACAGCGACCGGCCGGTGGCGCGCCCTACCCTGCCGCAGGCCGAACCGGTCATGGTGCCCTTTGCCCTGCATCTGGATGAACAGCGGGCGGTGCTCGGTCTGGCGGAGCGGCAGGGTGAACTGTCCAGCGCACGAACCCAGGAACTGGCGGCCATCCTTGCCGAACCCTTGCGTATCCCCGCCGACACGGCGGTCGCTCATGTCAACGGCATCGCCCGCAACCTGCTGGGGCCGACATGAAGCAGAGCCTGTTTGAAACCCGCCATCAGCAGGAGTGGCAACGCTTTGAGCAGCGCCTGACGGCCCTTGAACAGGGCAAGGGCGATGTCAGCGACGGCGAGAGCTTTCCCGGCGATTATCGACGCCTCTGCCACCATCTGGCGCTGGCCCAGGAGCGCGGCTACAGCAGCCATCTGGTCGACCCCCTGCACCAATTGGCCATGCGCGGTCACCAGCAACTCTACCGTCACCGCAGCACTGCCGGGGTACGACTGCTGAGCTTCGTTCTGAGCGGCTTTCCGCGACGCGTGCGGGCCGAGTGGCGCTTTGTACTGGTTGCCAGCCTCCTGCTGTTCGGCAGCCTGATCGGCATGGCGTTGCTGGTGTATGGTTTTCCACAACTGATCTACAGCGTCGTCAGCCCCGAACAACTGGCAGACATGCAGAGCATGTATGACCCGTCTGCCAGCCGGGTCGGACAGCCCGTCGAGCGGGGTTCCGATACGGACTGGATGATGTTCGGCTACTACATCATGAACAACATCGGTATCGCCTTCCAGACCTATGCCAGCGGTTTGCTGTTCGGACTGGGCAGCCTGTTCTTCCTGCTCTTTAACGGGTTGATGACCGGCGCAATCGCCGGGCACCTGACATACATCGGATACGGACAGACCTTCTGGCCCTTCGTCATTGGTCACGGCGCCTTCGAGCTGACGGCCATCGCCCTCGCCGGGGCGGCGGGTCTCAAGCTGGGCTGGGCCTTGCTGGCCCCCGGAAGGCTGACGCGCAGTGCCGCGCTGCGCATCGCCGCGCGGGCCAGTATGCAACTGGTCGGCGGGGTAATCCTGTTTCTGCTGATCGCAGCCTTCATCGAGGCATACTGGTCATCGATGACCTGGCCCGGACCACTTCTCAAGTACGTGACAGGTACCGTCCTGTGGGTGATGGTGGCCGCGTATCTGACTCTGGCAGGACGTACACCTCATGCGCCTGACTGAGTCGACCGTTGCCATACGCCCGCGCTTGCCCTGGGAAGCCATCGACCTGGGCGTGCTGCTCGCCGGGCGGCACAGCCGCGTGCTGATGAGCAGTTGGGCAATCGTCACCCTGCCCTTTTTCGGCATCCTCAGTGCGTTGCTCTGGGATTACCCCACGGCCGCCATCCTGCTGTTCTGGTGGCTCAAACCTGCGTTCGAACGGTTGCCGCTGCTGATCCTTTCGCAGTCACTGTTCGGTGCCACGCCGACACTGCGACAAGCCCTCAAGGCATGGCCGGCGACCCTGAAGGAGCAACTGCTGCCCAGCCTCCTGTGGCGACGTCTTTCCCTGAGTCGCAGTTTCCAACTGCCGGTGCAGCAACTGGAGCATCTGGCAGGTACCGAGCGCGCCCTGCGCATCAGCCTGCTCAGCCAGAAAGACCTGCGTGCCGCACAGCTGCTCACCATCGTTGGCGCACACCTGGAATACGCACTGTGGATAGGCCTGCTGATCCTGCTCTACGCCCTGATACCGCAGCAGATCCAGATCGACTGGCACTGGATGAGTCTGCTCGACGTTGAAAACCAGTGGCTGTGGATCGACCACCTGACTAACCTTTTCTATGCCCTGGCGCTGGTCATCTGGGAGCCTGTGTATGTCGCCTGCGGCTTCACCCTGTATTTGAATCGCCGCACGGTTCTTGAAGCCTGGGATATAGAGCTGATCTTCCGGCGCCTGCGGCAGCGCCTGATCGGCACGGCCTATGCGGTGTTGATGGGCGTCGGGCTGGTACTTTCTGCAGCGCCAGCACCGGCTTGGGCCGATCAACCCAGCTACAGCTGCCCATTGCCGGAAACCGCTCAGACGGACCCTGCCCCGTCCATGGCCGCGCCCGACACACCGCGCCTGACCCGCCAGTCCCTGACCAGCGAGGCGGCACGCAGCCAGATCCAGAACGTTCTGCAACAACCGCCCTTCCGTAATCCAAAGACTGAAACCGGCTGGCGCTTTCCTGAAAAACAGAAAGGCCAGTCTGCGGCTCGGGACGCGCGCGACCAGAGCTGGCTGATGACTTGGCTCAATCGGCTTCTGCGCGCAGCGAGCGCCCTGGCCAGCCTGATTGAAGTGCTGCTGTGGGCCGCGGTCATCGTGCTTGTGGGGCTGGTGATCTTCCGTTATCGGGACTGGTTCAGGACCTTCGCAGGCCGAGAGGTCAGCAAGGTAAAAACCACCCGCCCGGCGCCGGAGCAACTTTTCGGCCTGCAAGTCAGTGCCGAAAGCCTGCCCGACGATGTTGCCGGCCGGGCCGAACAGCTCTGGAACAGCCAGCCTCGCGAAGCGCTGGGTCTGTTGTATCGCGCCCTGCTCAGCCGCTTGCTGAGCGACTATCGATTGCCATTAAAAAATGCCGATACCGAAAGTCAGGTGCTGGAACGTATCGCCGCGCTCAACCAGCCGCGGCTGAGTGAGTTCAGCCACACGCTGACCCTGCACTGGCAGAACCTCGCCTATGGACATCGCCTGCCACCGGCCCATGCCCGGCAGGAACTCTGCGATGGCTGGCGTCGTCTGTTCAGCCAGGCAGCGCAGCCATGAACCGCCGCACCGGCCTGCTGATCGGGCTGCTGGCCCTGTTGCTGCTGGCAGGCGGCGCGCTGTTTCTGAGCACTCAGCTCGAGCGCTACGAGAAAACGGTCGATCAGGGCCCCTCGCCACAGGCGAAGGCCAATCCCTGGCTGGCGGCCGAACATTTTCTGCGTGGCCGCTCCATCACGGTCAATACCATCGACACGCTGGCTCAACTTCCCGACCCGACTCAGAGCACCCAGACCCTGCTGCTGCTCGATGACCGGGAAGACATGACCCCGGCGCAAACCCAAAAGCTGCTGAACTGGGCCGAGGCAGGCGGGCACCTGCTGTTCGTCGCCGAACAACTTTGGGACGAACAAAAAGGCCGCAGCGGCGATCTGCTGCTGGACAGTCTGCAGATTCATCAGTACCTCACCAAAGACATCAATGCCAAGGAACAGCAGTTGACCGACGCTCAGCCGCCACTGCCCATCCCGCTGATGACGCCCGCCCCCAAACGCAAGAAAATGCCCTGGCCGGAGCTGACCCGCCTGTACCTGGAAAACGAGAGCGCCCCGGCCTACATGAGTTTCGATCCGGCGTTTCACCTCGAAGACCCGGAAGATAACGCTCAATCCTGGGCCAACAGCGCCGATGCCACACACCTGCTGCAAATAAGCCGGGGCAACGGGCTGATCACCGTCGTCACGGACGCCAACCTGTGGAAAACCCGCTCGATCGGCCACTATGACAATGCCTGGCTGCTCTGGTATCTGACGCAGGACAGCCAAGTGACCCTGGTGCTGCAAACCGAACACGACAACCTGCTGAGCCTGTTGCTGCGCAACTATCCTCAGGCGCTGCTGACGCTGGCACTGCTGATCGGCCTGGGTCTCTGGCACATCGGTCTGCGCGAGGGCCCGTTGCGCAGGCCCGCGCCACTTGCACGCCGCCAACTGACCGAGCACCTGCGCGCCAGCGCCGAGTTCCTGCGCAAACACACCGGGCAGCAGGCGCTGATCAAACGCCTGCAACAGGACATCCTGCGTCGCGCCCGCCAACTGCATCCCGGTTTCGAGCGGCTGGTCGTTGCCGAACAGTGGCAAGTGCTTGCACGCCTGACCCGTCAGCCCACCAGCGCCATCAGCGACGCACTGCGCCCTCGCCCGCCGCAACGCCTGTCACACAGCGAATTCACCCGCCAGGTAGCCCACCTGCAAACGCTCAGGAATGCCTTGTAACCCGGCACCCGCAGAGGGCCGTTTTTCTGTACATCAATCACCCGGTGTGTGAATGCCAGGCCGAATAGGGATCATTCCAGTGAGCCCTGTCCGATAAACCACGTCCAGCAGCGTATAACGAATAAAGGGAGGCTCTTTCCAGGCAGAAAGAGACCTACCCCAGGCACCGGGTCACATGCTTCACCGCCTGATAGGCCGCTAGTCCCCAAGGCCCGAGCTCACGCCCGATACCGCTGCCCTTGTTGCCGCCCCACGACGTTTCGACAAATACCGCCTGGATCGAGTTGATCCACACATGCCCTACTTCCAGCGCATCGGCCACCCGTTCGGCGCGCTCGATATCAGCACTGGCAACCGTCGCAACCAGCCCAAAGCAGCTGTCATTGGCCAGGTCGACAGCTTCCTGTTCAGTGCTGAAACAGCGGAGGCACAGCACCGGACCAAAGATTTCTTCACTCCACAGGCGACTGCTGACAGGCACGTCGCGGTACAACGTCGGGCTGACGAACCAACCATCACGTGCCAGTGCTGTTCCACCGGTCAGACACTGCATACCCTCCTCCCGGGCAACAGTGAAATACTCACGGACCTTGTGCCACTGCGCCTCACTGCTCAGTGGTCCCATGTCGACGTCTTCAGTCAGCGGATTACCGACCCGCAGCGCTTCGAATGCCTTCTGCAAACGAGGAATCAATGCCTCGGCGATGCCCTCCTGAACCAACAGCCGCGAGGTGGCCGAGCACATTTGCCCGGCGTTCCAGCAGATGCCTGCGACGATCCATTCCACCGCCTGATCCGGGTCGCAATCGTCGAATACGATAATCGCGGATTTACCGCCCAGCTCCAGCGTCACCGGCCGACAATACGCCGCTGCGCTGTGCATGACCTGGCGGCCCACACCGTTGCTGCCGGTGAACGACAGCTTGTCCAGACCTGGATGGTTGCTCAACGCTGCGCCGGTATCAGCCCTGCCGCTGACGATATTCAGCACTCCGGCGGGCAAGCCGAGCGCGTCGGCAATTTCGCCGTAAACCTGCTCGATCAGGGGCGTGACCTCCGAGGGCTTGAGCACCACAGTGCAACCGGCAGCCAACGCCGGAGCGAGTTTCCAGGCACTGGTGACCAGCGGAAAATTCCACGGCACGATCAGACCCACTACGCCCACCGGCTCCAGGCGGGTACGCGAAGTAAAGCCGGAGGCGGCCAGTTCAACCTCGCGATGGGTGGGCTGAGCCTCGATCAGGTGGGCGAAGTAACTGAACGTTGCCACGGCGTCATCCAGATCGACTTCGGCTTCATGACGAGGCTTGCCGTTATTGCGCATCAGCAGCGCAATCAAGGCTTCGCGGCGCTGCGCGAGGTGATCAGCAAAGCCGCGCAGCAATGAGGCACGTTCGGCAGCAGGCGTATTTTTCCAGACGGGAAGCGCAGCGCGGGCAGCGGCGACAGCCTGATCGACCTGCGCGCTGCTGGCGCTGATCACTTCGGCGAAGGGCTGGCCCAGAGCGGGCTCGTGGACGATCAGAACGTCGGCGCCCTGGCCTTCCAGCCAACGACCGTTGATGTAATGCGGGGTGTTCATGGCAGAGCTCCATCAAGAATTCCATGCAGGACGCAATTGCACCGGGCAGGCTTTATCCGCCAGGCAGACGCCACCGATTTGCGGCTGAAGCGGATTGGCTCGCAGCGGCGGCGGTGACGACGCGCGGCGGCTCAAGGCGCAAACGGCGGCGCCTCTTCGATTTCGATAATCAGCGGCCGGTCATCCGGCGCTTCACGCAGCAGCGCCTGCAGGTGCTGGTAATCGCGAGCACGTTCAGCCACACAGCCGAACCCTCGGGCGATGGTCAGAAAGTCCGGCGTATGGATGTCCACGCCCAGCGGCGTGATGTCGCGGCGCTCCATGTAGCGCTTGATCTCGCCGTAGCCCTGGTTATTCCACAACAACACAATAATGCCGACCCGCGCCTCCACGGCGCTGGCAAGTTCCGGCAGGGTGAACTGAATGCCGCCGTCGCCCATCAGGCTGATCACCGCGCGCGAGGGCTCGGCCAGTCTGGCCCCGATGGCCGCAGGCAAGCCGTAGCCCAGGGTGCCGTAACCGGTAGAGGCATTGAACCAGCGACGTGGGCTGTCCAGCTCCACCAGGTGATTGCCGCTGTACACCGTCTGCGTCGAATCACCGACAAAACGCGCCTCGGGCAGCACTTCAAGCACGCACTCGAACAGTTTTCGGTAATGCGCCCAGGCACTGAAGCCTTCGGCCAGTTGCTCCTGCGCCGCCGCGGTTCGTTGGGCACCCGGGCTGGCTTTATTGACCGCACGCACTGGCAACTCGGCAAGCAAGGCACTTATTGCCGCAGTGGCATCGCTGAGGATCGCCAGACTCGGAGGATGGTTGCGGGTCAACTGCCCGGCATCGATATCGATGCGAATCAACTCGCCGCCAATCCTGAAATTGCCGTCGAACACCACATCGTAATCGGTCTCGCCCAGCTCGGTGCCAATCGCCAGCACCACATCGGCGTCCAGCGCCAATTGCCGAACCGGCATCAGCGACTGGTTGCTGCCCAGCAGCAACGGGTGCCCGGCCGGCAGCAGGCCTTTGGCGTTGATGGTCAGGGCCGTCGGTGCATCCAGCCGGGCCGCCAGCTCGCGCACTTGCTCCATCGCTGCGACACAGCCACCGCCGAGCAGCAACAGCGGACGCCGGGCCGAGCGCAACCGTGCAGCGGCCCGGGCAATGGCTGTAGGGTCCGGCGCGGGTCGATCGATGATCTGGCGCGGCTGCAGTGTCATGTGCGCGGCGCTGGCGACGATAATGTCCAGCGGCAGCTCGATGTGTACAGGCCGTGGACGCTGGCTGTCGAAGACGGCAAAGGCCCGTGCCAGAACCGCAGGCAGTTCCTCGACGCTCATCAGCGTGTGGCTGAAGGCACTGACCCCGGCGACCATCGCGCGCTGGTTCGGCAACTCGTGCAGATAGCCATTGCCCAGACCCAGCCGATGACGTTCGTTGACGCTGGAAATCACCAGCATCGGGATCGAGTCCGCATACGCCTGGCCCATTGCCGTGAGGATATTGGTCATGCCCGGGCCAGTAATGATAAAGCACACCCCGGGCTTGCCGCTGACCCGTGCATAACCGTCGGCCATGAAGCCCGCGCCTTGTTCGTGGCGCGGCGTGATATGTCGAATGCCACTGCCCGGCAAGCCGCGATACAGCTCAACCGTATGCACGCCGGGAATGCCGAATACCGTGTCGACGCCCCAGGCGCTCAGTTGTCTGACCAGAAACTCTCCACAGGTGGTCATGCTGCGCGCTCCTGTTCCAGGCCGATAAAGCGTCGCACGCGCGGATCGCCGTCCTGGCGGATAGTCGCGGGCGAGGCATCAGTGACCACATGGCCGTTCTCCATGAACACGATGCGATCGGAAATCGACAGCGCGAAATCCATCTCATGAGTGACGATCAGCATGGTCATGCCCTCGGCAGCCAGATCCTGAATGACGTTGAGCACGTCGCCGACCAACTCCGGGTCCAGCGCCGAAGTCGGTTCGTCGAAGAGCATGATGTCCGGTTCCATCGCCAGCGCACGGGCAATCGCCACACGCTGCTGCTGGCCGCCCGACAATTGATGCGGGTATTTGTCGGCATGCGCCAGCAACCCGACACGATCCAGCAGCGCATGGCCCTTGCGACGCAATTGAGCGGTGCTGGCCAGGCCGTGATAACGCGGCGCGAGAATGACGTTGTCGAGAATGGTACGGTGCGGGAACAGGTTGAAGTTCTGGAACACCATACCGATGCGCCGGATGCCCTGCCGGATCACCGGAGAGTCGGCGCGTTCTCCTGCGCGAATGAAGTCATTGCCGAACAGGACAATCTCGCCCTGATCGATGCTTTCCAGATTGTTGATCGTGCGGATCAACGAAGTCTTGCCGGAGCCGGACGGACCAATGATCGAAATGACTTCACCGGGCCTGACCAGCAGGTCGATGCCCTTGAGTACTTCGTGGTTGCCATAGCGCTTGTGGATACCGCGCAGCAGCAGGGCATCGGGTTGTCCCGGAACCGGCACGCAACGTGGCTTGCCAGACCCTGCGGGTTGGCGCAGGGCATCGGTCTGCGCATCCTCCAGGGTCCGTGCGTTTTTGCGCGACAAGTCCAGATGACGCTCGGCCCATTGCAACAGCCAGCCAAACAGCGTGACGATCAGCACGTAGTACATCGCTACTGCCGCCAGGGTTTCCAGCACCAGAAAGTTTTGTGCGTAAAGGCGCTGGCCAACCAGCAGCAACTCGTTGAGCGAGATCACCGACACCAGCGACGTCAGTTTGACGATGGTCACGTATTCGTTGGTCAGCGTTGGCAGCGATATACGAATCGCCTGCGGAATGACCACCAGACGCTGCGCGCCCAGACCGCGAATGCCCAGCGCTCTGGCGGCTTCACGCTGGCCCTTGAGCACTGACAACAGCCCGCCTCTGTGAATCTCGGCCATGTACGCCGTTTCGGTCAGTACCAGGGCGATCAGCCCGGAATAAAACGGCTGCGACAAGACACTGCTTGAGGCCGGAAACAGTTGCGGCAGGTTGTAAACGAACACCAGCAGCACCAGCAACGGGATGCTACGAAACAGCCAGATGTACAGGCTGGCCGGCACGCGCAACCACGCATGTGTCGACAGCCTGGCGCTGGCCAGCAGGAAACCCAGTGCCAGACCTGCCGTCCAGGACAGGACGCTGAGCTGAACCACCGTCAGGCAGGCTTTCCAGAAAGCCTGTACGGAGAACAGCGAGAAAAAATAGGCCCATTCGAATGCCATGATGACCTCGGTGCAGCAGATGGATGGCGAAGGCCGAGCGGCGAACCGCTGTCGCCGCAGGACCGTCTCTGGCCGTTAAGCAGGCACCGCATTCGCGCAAGCAGCTCTTTGCCGGCTGCGCGATGCGCGCGCGTGACAAAAAGCCGCTGGCTGTGAAGTGTGCGGGCAGCCGTGACTTACGCCGGTTCCAGGTTGTACTTGCTCAGCAGCTCACGGTACGCATCGCTCTGCTTGTAGCGTTCGACCACATCGCGCAGTTTTTCAATCAGTTCGCCGTTGCCCTTCTTCACATAGATGCCCAGCGTCTGCGGGTAGAGGGACTTTTCAGAACTGATCACGATGCGGCCACGGGCCTTGTCGACGATCATTTTCGCCGCCGCCGAGATCTCCAGATGTGCCTGAATATTGCCGGAGATCAGTGCCTGCGACGCCTCTGCCGTGGTCGGAAACTCACTGATCGCGATTTCGCCCTTGTTCTGCCGGACGCAGTAATCGGCTGACACGGCCTTGAGCTGATTGATCCAGTTGGTGCCTTGCTGCAAACCGACCTTCAGGCCGCACAAGTCTTCAGGCTGCTGGGGTTTCGCGGCGCTGTCGCTGCGTACCATGATGGCTGCGCCCACCTGCGCATATGGAATCGCCTCGGCCTGCCGGGTCCGCTCATCAGTGATGTACATGCCGGAAATGATGGTGTCGAAGCGGTTGGCGTTAAGGCCCAGGATCAGGTTCGGAAAGCGTGTGTCGACGAACTCGACCTTCATACCGCCCAGTTGCCTGGCCAGCTCGTTCGCCACCTCGGGGTCAAAACCCACCACCTTGTCACCCTCGTAGGACTCGAACGGTGGATAGGAAATCTCCATGCCGACTTTCAGCGTACCGGGTGTGGCGGTGGGCGCAGCCTGAACGCTGCCGGCAAACAGGGCCAGGCCCAACAGACATGTGGCGAAGCGCGAAAACGTGGTGTTTGGCATAGTCGTCATTCCAGATTGAGGGAAAAGGCAGATCACTAAGTCACGCTCTGGTTTTTCAGGTGCCCGAAGCTTGAAGGCTTTCTGGCGTGCTGAGGCAGGGCAAGCTGCCCATCGGCAACACGCTGGCGAAGGTATTGGTAGGTCTGCAAAGCCTGAGCCCACATGTGCTCGCCAATGGCGACAGGCGCGTAGTTCTGCTCGCCGTCCGCGAACTGCGGCAGGGGTTTGATCAGGGTGTGGTAGTCGCAGGCATAGAAAAGCGGGAACGAATAACGCTCTCGCTGAATCTTGCGCACGCGGTGCGCCGTGGCGACAAATGCACCCGCGGTCATTACCTCCAGCATGTCGCCGATATTGACCACAAAGGCCCCTTCCACCGGCGGTGCATCGATCCACTCACCCCGCTCGTTCATGACCTCCAGACCCGGCTGATCGGCCTGAAGAATGGTGAAACACTCATAGTCAGTGTGCGCGCCAATGCCTGGCGCGTCCTGGGCATCGCCATCGAACGGGTAGTGGATCAGGCGCAGCTTGGAAGGTGGAAAGCGGGCCATGTCATCGAAGGCATGCTCGTCCAGGTCAAGCGCCAGAGCAAAACCGCGGAACAACTGATGCCCCAGAGCGAATACCGCCTGATAGTAGGCCTGCACCGCCGCCCGAAAGCCCGGCAAGGCCGGCCAGTCGTTTGGCCCCAGCAGCGGTGTGCCGGCGAGTACCAATGGGTTGTCGGCGGGCACTTCAAAGCCGATGTCGAACGCCTCTTTATGGTCCGGCTTGCCAGTCCCGTACACTTCCTCGCCCTCGGGAACGAAGCCTTTGTGGCTCTGCGAAGCGCCGATGTAATGTCGCATCTTGGCGTCCAGCGGCTGGGCGAAATACTGCTCGGCAGCGCGGTGCAGATTCTCGATCAGTTCAGGCGCGATACCGTGACCGGTGATATACACAAAGCCCACACGCCGGGCCGCTTCGCCGAGAGCCTTGGCCACTGCCTGGCGATCGTCCAGACGTTCGCTGAACAGGCCGTGGATATCGACCAGCGGAACGTGGGTGAAAGCAGAAGGTTGACTCATGGCAGCAGGCTCCCCGGACGGTTGAAAAGCGCAGAAAAGTGTTCACGCTCGGTACGGCCCATCCAGGCGTTAAGGCCCCACAGATCGGCTACTGGCACATTGGTGAACGGTAAATGATGCAGGTAGCCATCAGGCCCGAACTCCGGCGTCAGCGTGGTGCCGGCAAAGCCACGGGCGCGCTGCGAGCGCCAGATCGCTGCCCAGTGCTGCTGATGGAATGCCAGCGCGGCGGCGTATTCCGGCGCGCCCGGGTGCGGCACTTGCGGCCCTTGGTCATAACCGACCCGGGCCTGAATGTGGTGCACACGCTCGACGAAAGCGCTGAGATCGTCGGCAGGGTCATCGAGCAAGCGCTCACAGGTCACCACCCAATGGCTGATATCACTGGTGAAACGCAGATCCGGCACCTGCTCGATCAATTGCAGGGTCAGCCATGGGTTGAACAGTGAGCGCGCGCGGTGCGTCTCGAAGCTGCAGGTCAGGCCACTGCGCCGGGCGATTTCCAGCGCTTCGCCAAAGAAATCCACTTGCTGAGCCAGCGGCCAGCGGTCGTTGCCGGCCAGCACATTGACAAACCGCGGCGCCAGTTCGGCAGCCTGTTGCAGCTTGCCGGCGAAATCCACCAGATGCTCGGCAGGCGTCGCCGCCTGCACCGGCAGCACTTGGCTGGAGGTGAATAGAGTGGCGATGTACGGCACACAGTTATCCCGCAGGAACGCCGCGAACGCTGCACGCTCGGCTGTCTGCTCGGGGATGCGCGCCTCGAAGCCCTCGAAGCCCGCTTCACGCGCCTCAAGCAGCGCCTGCTGCCAAGTGCCGCGATAGCCCCACAGTGTACGAAAGAGTTCCAGTTTCATGGGCAAACCTCGCCGCCTGTGCCCGCAGTGGCACAGCGCGGATCACGAATGGGCGGTGGCTGACGGGGTGGCGCTGCTGATGGCCTTGCGCCCCAGCATCGGGTGCGCGCCCTTGGGGCCATACACTGAAACTGGCTCCGGAAACGAGCGCAGCAAGGTCAGGTACAGCAGCGCCGCCAGGCCCAGAGTGATCGGCAGACTGATGTCGATGCCTGCGGCCAACTCGCCCAGCGGCCCGACAAACTGGCCAGGCAGATTGACAAAGCACAGGCCCACCGCCGCACTCGGAATCCACGCGCCCAGCCCGCGCCAGTTCCAGCCGTGGTGAAACCAGTAACGCCCGCCACGCTGGCCACGGGTGAACACCTGCAAGTCATCGGCGTGGTAAAAACCGCGACGACTGATCAGGCCGAGGATCATCACCACCATCCATGGGCTGGTGCAGGTAATGATCAGCACTGCGAAGGTCGACACGCTCTGCACCAGATTAAAGGTGAAGCGACCTATGAAGATAAAGGCAATCGCCGCCACACCGATCAACAGCGTGGCTGCGGCTCGGTTGAGTAGACGCGGGAACATGCTCGACATGTCCAGTCCGGTGCCATACAACGCCGTGGTGCCGGTAGACAGCCCTCCGATCACCGCAATCAGGCACACCGGTAAAAAGAACCAGCCGGGTGAAATCGCCAGTAAGCCACCGACATAGTTGTTGGACTCGATGTACTGCGGCGCATGAGTCGCGACCAGCGTCGCGGTGCACAGGCCAAACAGAAAAGGGATCAGCGTGCAGGCTTGAGCCGCGAGCACTGCCAGCATGATGTGCGATCTGGAGGTGTCGCGCGGGATGTAGCGCGACCAGTCGCCGAGAAAGGCGCCGAACGAAACAGGGTTGCTCATCGCCAGCAAGGCCGACCCGGTGAAGGCCGCCCAGAAGCCCGGTTGCAGCAGATTGACGCTGCCGGCATAGCCCGGATCGAACGGCCCTGCAAAGGCCAGGATGCCCGACAGAAACAGCAGGCTGGATGCCCAGACCGCGACCTTGTTGATCCACAGCATGAAGCGAAAGCCGAAGATGCATACGATCAGCACCAGCACTGCGAACAGCCCGTAGGCCAGCCCCAGGCTGGTATTGTTTTCCGGCAGGCCGACCAGCCGCTGAGCGCCGCCGACCAGCGCATCGCCAGAGCTCCAGACCGAAAGGGAAAAGAAGGCCACTGCGGTCAGCAGTGACAGAAACGAACCGATGATGCGCCCGTGCACACCGAAATGCGCGCCGGAAGATACCGCGTTGTTGGTGCCATTGATCGCACCGAACAGGCCCATCGGCGCGAGGATCAACGCGCCCATTGTCACGCCCAGAACGATCGCCCAGACGCCGGCCTGGAACGACAGCCCGAATAACACCGGAAAACTGCCCAGCACCGCCGTGGCAAAGGTATTGGCACCGCCGAAGATCAGACGAAACAGATCGATAGGGGAAGCATCGCGTTGGGTGTCGGGTATCTGTTCCACACCAAAGGTTTCGATACGCGTCGAATGGCTCATGTGTTGCTCCAGCGCCTGTCACGGTTGTTGTAAGGCCAGCGCAGGCACGCTGACCCTTTATAGCCGCCCGTTAACCACGGACGGGGGGGTTTCCATTCAATCGACTTCCGGCACACTTCCAACGTCAGCACGCGACTACACCGGTGCGTGAGTCTTGCCCACCGGTTCGCGAACCACATTCGCTCCCGCGAATGAAACGTGTGTCGTGCTCATTGTTATTGTTGCGAACAAACCATCCTTAAACCGATGTCACCACCGACAAGCGTGCGCGCCAGGCCAGCCATTGCCCGCTGTCGTAGCCGAACACAATCGTCTCGCACGCCTGCAACGACGTTCCTCAGCCGTACGGATCAACCCGGCTTCGCGAATCACCGGCGTATCACACCAGGCAGCACACAGAGCATCTCGTAGAGCAGATTGGCACCCAGCAGCGAGGTGTTGCCGGTGGTGTCGTACGGCGGCGACACCTCGACCAGATCGCAACCAATCAAGTCCAGCCCCTGACAACCGCGAATGATTTCCAGCGCCTGAATCGTGGTCAGCCCGCCGACCTCCGGTGTCCCGGTGCCTGGCGCCCAGGCCGGGTCGATACCGTCAATGTCGAACGACAGATACACAGGACCGCCGCCGACCTTCTCGCGCACTTCTGCCATCAGCGGGGTCAATGACTTGTGCCAGCACTCTTCGGCCTGCACGACGCGGAAGCCCTGTTTACGGCTCCAGTTGAAATCCTCAGCGGTATAACCCTGCGCACGCAGACCGATCTGCACAACACGGTTGCTGTCCAGCAGGCCCTCTTCCTGCGCACGGCGGAATGTGGTGCCGTGGGCGATCTTTTCGCCGAACATGTGATCGTTGACGTCGGCATGCGCATCGATATGCACCAGCCCGACCTTGCCATGCTTCTTGTGAATGGCGCGCAGGATCGGCAGCGTCAGCGTGTGATCGCCGCCCAGCGTCAGCGGCACGATGTCGTGCCCCAGAATCCGGTCGTACTCCTGCTCGATAATGCGTACTGCATCCAGCAGGTTGAAGGTATTGATCGGCACGTCACCGATGTCTGCCACGTTCAGCGAATCGAACGGCGCGGCCCCCGTGGCCATGTTGTAAGGACGAATCATCACCGACTCGGCGCGGATCTGCCGTGGCCCGAAACGAGTGCCGGAACGTAGCGAGGTGCCGATGTCCAGCGGAATGCCGACAAACGCGGCGTTCAGCCGGTCGAGCTCTTCAGCGCTCTGCACATGCGGCAAACGCAGCATGGTGGCGATACCGCCAAAACGAGGCATCTCGTTGCCGCTCAGGGGCTGGTGGAAAGTCGTGTCCACAGGAGTGCCTCACCGTGTTGTCATTAATGTGAGGTCATTCTGGTGACGCCTGGCAGCCGGAAGAATCGCTGCAGACAAAAAATCAGTTCAGAGATTTCTAAACTATCTATGGATACACTCTGCCCCTGATCCTCTCCACACTCCCGCCGGCTTTGCACCTGCGTGAAGGGGCTCAGCCCACGGCAAGAACGTTACATACCCACTGCCTGAACATAGCGGTACACGCCAGCCGGCCTGAACCGGAAATACCCGAGCCACGCTGCGCCTGCCATCGGAGACGCCAATGTCCTCTGTCCTGCCTGACATCAAATTGCTGCGCATCTTCGCCAGCGTTGTGCGCCATCAGGGCTTCGCCGCCGCGCAGCAGGAGCTCAACCTCTCCACGTCTGCAATCAGCACCTACATGAGCCAACTCGAAAGCCAGCTTGGTCTGGTTCTCTGCCATCGGGGCCGCGGTGGATTCAGTCTGACCAGCAAAGGCGAATTGTTCCACCAGGAAACCCTGCGGCTGCTCGCTGAACTGGAGGGCTTCGAACGCTACAGCGCTGCCCTCAAGGGTGAACTGCGCGGCACCCTCAACCTCGGCGTTCTCGACTCCACTGTCAGCGACCCGGCCCTGCCGCTCGCGGACGTTATCGGTGCCTACAGCAAGGAGCACCCTGCCGTGCACTTGCACCTGAGTGTTCTCAGCCCGGCGCAGTTGCAACTGGGCGTACAGGAAAATCGCCTGGACCTGGCCATCGGTGCCTTCTCGGTTCGTATGAGCGGCCTGATGTATCAGGCTCTCTATCGCGAACAACACTGGCTGTATTGCAGCGATCGCCATGAACTGTTCGACCAGCGCCGCATTCCGGCAGAAGTGATCACCCGGCAGCGTATGGTCGGACGCGGCTACTGGAGCCAGGCAGAACTGGCGCGGCATGGGTTCAAACATAGCGCCGCTACGGTGGAGTCGATGGAGGCCCAGCTGATTCTGGTGCTGTCGGGGGCGTATATCGGCTACCTGCCCGAGCATTACGCGCAATTCTGGGCGGATCAGAAACGCTTGAAGGTGTTGCTGCCGACGACGTTCGGCTATCAGGCACCGTTTTCTCTGGCGTTGCGTAGGGGCAGATCGAGGGAACCGTTGATACAGAGCTTTCGTGATCGGCTCAAAGGCTGGTTCGAGGCGGGGTGACAATGCGCAGCGGAGGCAATCGTCGCGCTCGGAGATAACCCGGGTACAAGTGCAATTTCACACGGAGTGGTAGACCGCTCCCCCCTCTTTTCAGCACACTGAGAAACTTGAAAAAAGCCAAATCAGCTTAGCGCCTGATTTACCGACGATAAACACAGGCAACCGTCAACAGGACGCCGGAACGCATGAGCGAGCAAACGCCCGACCCATCGGTAAGCACCGAGCCATTTATCGAGCCCTGCATCGAGCCTGTCAGCCCGACCGTTGCGGCAAGCACCCAGTTGCAACAGCGTCAACGCGCCAGCCAGCTGGCCCAGGCGTTGCGCAACGAGCTGCAAAAGGCCGTGATCGGACAAAATGCGGTTATCGACGACGTGTTGACCGCGCTGATCGGCGGCGGACATGTACTGCTGGAAGGTGTTCCGGGGCTTGGCAAGACGCTGCTGGTTCGGGCGCTGGCCAGTTGTATCGGCTGCGAATTCGCCCGCATCCAGTTTACGCCGGACCTGATGCCCAGCGATGTCACCGGCCATGCGGTGTACGACATGCAGACCGAGCAGTTCAAGCTGCGCAAGGGGCCGCTGTTCACCAACCTGCTGCTGGCCGACGAAATCAACAGGGCACCGGCCAAGACCCAGGCCGCATTGCTCGAAGCGATGCAGGAGCGGCAAGTCACCCTTGAAGGGCGCGCCCTGCCGATCCCGCAGCCGTTCATGGTGCTGGCGACCCAGAACCCCATCGAGCAGGAAGGCACGTATCCATTGCCTGAAGCTGAACTGGATCGTTTCATGCTCAAACTGCGCATGGATTATCCTGATGCGCAGGAAGAGCTGAACATGGTGCGCCAGGTCACCCGCTCGTCCCGGGCTGACATGCTGGACGTGCGACCGCTCAGGGTCATCATGCAGGCCCGCGAGGTTCAGGCGTTGCAACGTATTGCCAGCGAGCTGCCGATTGATGAGCAGGTGCTGGACTACGCCGTGCGGCTGGCACGCAGCACGCGCACCTGGCCGGGTCTGAGTCAGGGCGCTGGCCCCCGCGCTTCGATTGCGCTGGTGCGTGGCGGGCGGGCCCGAGCCGTATTGCGTGGCGGCGAGTTCGTGACCCCGGACGACATCAAGGGCTGTGCACTGGCGGTGCTGCGACACCGGGTCAGGCTGTCGCCGGAGCTGGACATCGAAGGGCTGTCGGTGGATCAGGTGCTCAGGCAGATCCTCGATCAGGTCTCGGCCCCGCGCCTGTGACACAGGTCCTCAAACCGTCGATAACGCTGCTGCGCTGGCTCGGCGGACTGATGGGCGTGGCCTTGCTGCTCGGCACGCTTCGTGGGCTGAGCATCGAGTATCCGGCAAAAATCGATGACCTTTACTGGGGAGCATTGCTGGCCCTCGTTGCCGTGAGCCTGCTGGATGCGATCTGGCTGCTCAGAAGCCCCTCGCCACGCGTGCAGCGCGAGCTGGCGGGCAGTCTGGCGCTGGACCGCTGGAACGAAGCCCGACTCGACGTGCAACACGACGGTGGCCGACCCGTTACTGTGCGGCTATTCGATCATGTGCCGCACGGGCTGGAACACGAAAACCTGCCTCAGTCCCTCACCCTGGCCGCACGCGGAAAAGGCAGCATCGGCTATCGCCTGCGCCCCTCAAGCCGGGGTCATTTCACGTTTGAACGGTGCGAAATCAGCCTGCCGGGGCCTTGGCGCCTGTGGACAGTACGACGCTACCTGGCAGTGCCCGGCACCACGCGGGTCTATCCGGATTTCGCCCGCTTCTGCGGCGGGCAATTGGTGGCGGTGGATAACTGGCTGAGCCAACTGGGTGTGCGCCAGCTGCAACGTCGCGGGCTGGGCATGGAGTTCAACCAGTTGCGTGAGTTTCGCGAGGGCGACAGCCTGCGCCAGATCGACTGGAAAGCTACCGCCCGCCAGCGAGCGCCCATTGCACGGGAGTATCAGGACGAGCGGGATCAGCAGATCGTTTTCATGCTGGATTGCGGACGCCGAATGCGCAGTCAGGACGGCGAACTGTCTCACTTCGATCATGCGCTCAACGCCTGCCTGCTATTGAGTTATGTCGCGCTGCGTCAGGGTGATTCTGTCGGCATTGCGACCTTTGCCGGCGAGCAGGATCGTTATCTAGCTCCGGTGAAGGGGCCCGGGCAGTTGAATCGCGTGCTCAACTCGGTCTATGACCTGCAGACCACCCGGCGCCCCGCTGACTACAGCGCCGCTGTGCGCCAGCTGATGGTTCGTCATAAGAGACGCTCACTGGTGGTGTTGATGACCAACTTGCGCGATGAAGACGATGAGGAGCTGCTGGCCGCCGCAAGACAGCTTGGCAAACAGCATCGGGTACTGATCGCCAGTCTGCGCGAAGAAGTGCTCGACGGCCTGCGTCAGTCACCGGTACACACGTACGATGAAGCGCTGAGTTATTGCGGGACAATCGACTTTCTCAACGCCCGTACTTCGCTGCACGACCGTTTGAGTGCGCAAGGCATCGTGATCATGGATGCGCGACCAGGAGAACTGGGGCCACAGCTGGTCAACCGTTACATGAGCTGGAAAAAGGCAGGGGCGTTATGAACGACGTCCTGCCCGTCAGGCAGCAGCCTCAGGCAGAGGCTTCATAGGAAGGGTAAAAACAGAAGTACTGTCGCAACAGCTGCACGAACTCCAGATACTCTGTCGAGACTTGGCACAATTCAAAACCGGAGTCATAACTGCCAGGTGTCTCATCTTCATGACACCAGAGGCACGTGGCGCTCACGTCGATGGGCTGTCCGACATTGCCATTCGGCAATTTCAGACACAGATCGAACCTGGCGCCCACCAGGATCGGCAGGCTGCTGATAAGCATCAGCCCCTCACCGGACACATTCCCCAGACAGCCCATCAGCTTGCCAGTATGGCGATTGAAAACCTGCAGATAATCCTGCAGTTGATGGCGTTCGATTTTCCGCTCTTTATACATGGCAGGCTGCCTTCCGAGTCGGGTGTTGCGCCCAGGCAACACCGTGTATTCGTTGCGGACTTCAACTGCGCTGCACTACAGAAGCGATCCAGGAAACAGCCTCGACCCGGTGCCCTGCAGCTCGTCCAATGTGTGACCTCAGCCTAGCTCAGAATTATTCGAAAGCCACCCGAACACAACGCCTTCCATTCAAACGAGGGTAATTATTTCGATACAGGAGCGTTTCGAACAGGTACAGGTATGGTTCTGGCCGGCTGAGCCTTGGGATAAAGACCCGTTTGTGCCAGCGTGTCGAGTCTGGCGCGTGCACGGAAGGCGTATTCGCTCTCTGGATACTGGGCCATCAGAAATTGATAAGTCTGCGCTGCATCGACGTACAATTTCTGCCGTTCCAGGCACTGGCCGCGCAACATCGACACTTCCGGCTGGACATAACGGCGTGAGCGGCTCTGGCGTTCGACCTTGGAGAGATCGAGCATCACCCGATCACAATCACCTTCCTGATAGGCACGGTAGGCGTGATCAAGGTTGGAATTCATCGCCCAGCGGGTGCAACCGCTGAGCGCAGTCAGTAATACAACAATCGTTACAATACGCATGGGACTCTCCTGTTCTCTGCCCTGTATCGGCGTCATGGCCTGTTTCTTCAGGCCAATAGAGCGCCGGTTGTCAGCCGATTGCCCTCCCTGACCCTGACACGGTAGTGCAAAGGAACAATGACTAAAGACCCAGACAGGAGTAGCCTCTCGCTGCGCTTCAATTAAGGAGTTTGTGCATGACCGTTCGCCGCACCAAAATCGTCGCCACACTTGGCCCTGCCAGCAATTCGCCGGAAGTCATCGAACAACTGATCCTTTCGGGTCTCGACGTTGCTCGTCTGAACTTCTCTCACGGTACTCCGGACGAGCACAAGGCTCGCGCCAGGCTGATCCGCGAAATCGCCGCCAGACACGGGCGCTTCGTCGCTCTGCTGGGCGACCTGCAGGGTCCGAAGATCCGTATTGCAAAGTTCACCGACAAGCGAATAGAGCTGAAGGTCCGTGACAAGTTCACCTTCTCTACCGCTCATCCGCTGACCAGTGGCAATCAGCAGATCGTGGGTATCGACTACCCGGATCTGGTCAAGGATTGCGGCGTAGGCGACGAGTTGCTGCTCGACGATGGTCGCGTGGTCATGCGCGTCGACACCCAGACCGCCGACGAACTGCACTGCACCGTGCTGATCGGTGGCCCGCTGTCCGATCACAAGGGCATCAACCGTCGTGGCGGTGGCCTGACGGCGCCGGCACTGACCGAAAAAGACAAGCAGGACATCAAGCTCGCTGCCGAGATGGACCTGGATTACCTGGCCGTTTCCTTCCCGCGCGATGCCGCCGACATGGAATACGCTCGCCAGCTGCGCGACGAATCCGGTGGTACGGCCTGGCTGGTGGCCAAGATCGAACGTGCCGAAGCCGTTGCCAACGACGAAGTGCTCGATGAGCTGATCCGCGCCAGTGATGCGGTCATGGTCGCTCGTGGTGACCTGGGCGTTGAAATCGGTGATGCCGAACTGGTCGGCGTACAGAAACGCATCATCCTGCACGCTCGTCGCCACAACAAGGCGGTGATCGTCGCCACGCAGATGATGGAGTCGATGATCTCAAGCCCGATGCCGACGCGTGCCGAAGTGTCCGACGTGGCCAACGCCGTGCTCGACTACACCGACGCCGTGATGCTGTCGGCCGAAAGTGCTGCAGGCTCCTATCCGATCGAAGCGGTTCAGGCCATGGCCCGTATCTGCATCGGCGCTGAAAAGCACCCGGCCGGCAAGACTTCCAGCCACCGTATCGGTCACTCCTTCACCCGTTGTGATGAAAGCATCGCGCTGGCGGCCATGTACACCGCCAACCACTTCCCGGGTGTAAAGGCGATCATCGCACTGACCGAAAGCGGCTATACCCCGCTGATCATGTCGCGCATCCGCTCTTCGGTGCCGATCTACGCGTTCTCGCCGCACCGTGGCACTCAGGCGCGTGCAGCGATGTTCCGTGGCGTCTACACCGTGCCATTCGACCCGGCAGCCCTGCCGCCAGGTCAGGTCAGCCAGGCCGCAGTCGATGAACTGCTCAAGCGTGGTCTGGTCGAGCAAGGTGACTGGGTCATCCTCACCAAGGGCGACAGCTACCACACCATCGGCGGCACCAACGGCATGAAGATTCTGCACGTCGGCGACCCGTTGGTCTGATCGCAGCACACTGCAAGCCAAAGGCCCCGTCTCGCAAGAGCCGGGGCCTTTTTGCATTGTGTCAGCCCGGGAAGTTGGGCTTTCAGGCTTCTGCCCGTAGGGCGTGGGAGCATACGGAACGAGAGCTTTAACCAACGTGCCTTTTATTTATTCGCGCGCCACAAACACATCCGCCAGCAACTGATTACGCGGCAGCCCGGCCAGATACAGCCGTTTGGCAAACATCTCGACGCTGTCAGCACTGCCGCACACCAGCGCCATTGCGTGCCGCGACAACAGGCGCAGTTCAGCCAGGGTTGTTTGTAGCGTCTGCGGAGTAACCAGCTGAACATGCAGCTGGGGATAACGTTCAGCCAGGGCGTGCAGTTCATCGGCCAGATAATGCTCCTGGCTGTCGCGGGCCAGATGAATCACACGTATGGCGCCCTGATGGTCCTGGCGCAGCGCCTCGCGCAACACACCCCATAAAGGGCCAAGCCCGGTGCCGGCGGCCAACAGCAATACGGGTTTTTCCTGCCAGTCCGGGTCGTAACGCAGCGCCCCGCCACGCAACTCGCCGAGCCTCAGGGCGTCACCCACCTGCAACTGGCGGGCAACGTCACGGAAGGCCCCGGGCTGCAGGCAGTCGATATGAAACTCCAGAAACGCATCCTCACCGGGAAGGCTCGCCAGCGAGTATGGTCGCGCAACACCGCTATCAGTCCACAACACCTGATGCTGCCCGGCGCTATAGCGCAGTGGTCGCGCAGGCTCCAGACGCAGGCGCAGCACCGACGCAGAGAGCCAGTCGCAGCCTGCTACTGTGGCAGGAAGGCCATCGCGCTGCGGGTCAAACACCTCGACAGCCAGATCTCCTGCCACTCGGCACTGACAGGCGAGCCGCCAACCCTGCTGGCGCTTTTCAGCAGGCAGCGCGTCGGGCAACGCGTCTTCAGGCTCGCCCTTTACGACGCGCACCAGACACGCGTGGCAACTGCCGGCACGGCAACTATAAGGGACCGGAATACCGGCATGGTTCAGGGCGTCGAGCAGATTGCTGGCCGACGCCACCGACCAGCTAAGCTCACCCACATGCAATTGAGGCATCAAAACGGCCTGTGCAGAAAATAACGGCGATTGTACAGACTGGCCTGTCGGGCGGGTTATACTGCCGCGCCTTTTTGCGCCCGCTACGGCCAACCTGACAGCTCTGGTTCAAGCCGCAGTTCCAGACTGCCGCCGATAGCGTAATTGAATGTTCCCGTCCTTACAGAGGAGCGCGCCGCATGACCGTGATCAAGCAAGACGACCTGATTCAGAGCGTTGCAGACGCACTGCAGTTCATTTCCTATTACCACCCCGTAGACTTCATCCAGGCCATGCACGAGGCGTATCTGCGTGAAGAGTCGCCTGCCGCTCGTGACTCCATCGCCCAGATCCTGATCAACTCGCGCATGTGCGCGACCGGTCACCGCCCGATCTGCCAGGACACCGGCATCGTCACGGTTTTTGTGCGCGTGGGGATGGATGTTCGCTGGGACGGCGCCACCATGGGCCTGGACGACATGATCAACGAAGGCGTGCGTCGCGCTTACAACCTGCCTGAGAACGTGCTGCGTGCCTCGATCCTTGCCGATCCGGCAGGCGCTCGCAAAAACACCCAGGACAACACCCCGGCCGTCATTCATTACTCCATCGTCCCGGGCAACACCGTGGAAGTGGACGTCGCGGCGAAAGGTGGCGGCTCGGAAAACAAATCGAAGATGGCGATGCTCAACCCTTCCGACTCGATCGTCGACTGGGTTCTGAAAACCGTTCCGACCATGGGCGCTGGCTGGTGCCCGCCGGGCATGCTCGGTATCGGTATCGGCGGCACCGCAGAAAAGGCTGCGGTCATGGCCAAGGAAGTGTTGATGGAGTCCATCGACATTCATGAGCTGAAGGCTCGCGGTCCGCAGAATCGTATCGAAGAGATGCGTCTGGAGCTGTTCGAGAAGGTTAACCAGCTGGGCATTGGTGCTCAGGGCCTGGGCGGTCTGACCACCGTGCTCGACGTCAAGATCATGGATTACCCGACCCATGCTGCGTCGCTGCCGGTGTGCATGATCCCCAACTGCGCCGCCACCCGCCACGCGCACTTCGTACTCGACGGCAGCGGCCCTGCTTCGCTGGAGGCTCCATCGCTGGACGCCTACCCGGAAATCGTCTGGGAAGCCGGCCCATCGGCCCGCCGCGTCGACCTCGATACCCTGACCCCGGAAGAAGTGCAGAGCTGGAAACCGGGCGAAACCGTATTGCTCAATGGCAAGATGCTCACCGGCCGCGACGCCGCGCACAAGCGCATGGTCGAAATGCTCAACAGGGGCGAAACCCTGCCGGTGGACCTCAAGGGTCGCTTCATCTACTACGTCGGCCCGGTTGATCCGGTACGCGAAGAAGTCGTTGGCCCGGCAGGCCCGACCACGGCCACCCGGATGGACAAGTTCACCCGTCAGATCCTCGACCAGACCGGCCTGCTGGGCATGATCGGCAAATCCGAACGCGGCCCGACCGCCATCGAAGCGATCCGTGACCACAAGGCCGTGTACCTGATGGCCGTTGGTGGTGCTGCCTATCTGGTGGCTCAGGCGATCAAGAAATCCCGAGTCGTGGCGTTCGCCGAACTGGGCATGGAGGCGATCTACGAGTTCGAGGTCAAGGACATGCCGGTTACCGTTGCGGTGGACAGCAACGGTGAATCCGTTCACATCACCGGCCCGCAGATCTGGCAGAAGAAGATCAGCGACAGTCTGGCAGTGGAAGTGCAGTAAGCTTTGATCTGCAAGACAATAAAAACCCGGCGCAAGCCGGGTTTTTGCTGAGTAACTGACTGAACCTGAAATTGCGATCGGCTCAAATAGACGCGTCAGTCTGTTGCCAATATAACCCGGTAACTTACTTCCTGAATAATACGGCACAGTGGCTAGAAACATCGTGCCCTTGCGATCAGTCCGTAATACATTTCAGACAACAAACCGAGATGGTTCGGTACCTTCCTGAGGCTCATTGCCCCTGTCCCTCCTCGCAACACAGCTTATTCTTCTGCTGGCTGTAAACCACTGGGCTCATGAAAAATAAATGTATTTTTCAGGCATACCGGGTGAAGCACTGGATGATCATTACAAGGACTGTGTCGAGATTGCTGGCCATGACAAATTTCTGGAGCCTTACGCAATGAAATCACTTTTTACGACCGTACTGGCCTGCTGCTCGCTCACCGCGCTTACTATTCATGCATCTGCTCAGCCATCATCGCCGGAAGGTATGTATAGAACACACGCGCAAAACTATAAAGACATGGTTCTTGCCACCTGCATTGCAAGCGCTTACAAATTCAGTGCCAACGTCGGGACTGACGCTGGCAGTAGCGTCACAGCGTTGCGCGAGTGGGCCAACTATGATTGGGAAAAAAGTCCTCTTGCCGTCAAGGCCCTGGTAAAAAAACACCTCGCGCGCGACTACACAAACCCTTTGGCCGAATCCCAGATCAAGGGTATAAAATTCGACCTGCTGAAATGCCTGGATATGTATCACAGCAAGGAGCTCGACGCGCTGACGAAGAAAGTCGTTACCGATCCAAATCATACCTACATGCAGAATATCAAAAAGCCTTAACCACTCCCTTCATGCAACAAGCCTGTCCGGCAAACGCTGCACAGGCTATTTTCATTACAAGCACCCTACTCCGCACATTATCTATAGGGCGCAGACACATCATGCTGATTCACTGTGATCCGATAGCTGCTTAACGTCTCGCCCTCGGTGATGTACTGCTTGCTGAAGTACTGACGAACAGCCCTCGTCACTACCCCCCACCTACGCCGAAAACATCTTCAGAAAACCCATCTCGATAATTCTTGTAGGAATTATCAGCAGGACGCCTCCCTTCCAATTGAAGGAAATTTCCGAGAAAATCCCGGCCTCTTGCGCTTGGCTATTCAGGTCTCTAGCCTTCATCGGTAGCTGCCCAATCAGCGATCAGGTTTGGTAGACCTGAGTGACCTGTGCGCAATGCGCCACCTTCTCAAGGCGCATTTTTTCGGCCTGCGTTTATGGTGGCCGTGCGCTTGGCGTCTTCGGACGCACCGGCTTGCCTGGTCACCGGTCTACCAACCTGCGTACGGCCGCCACCCTGATCGTTTGGTAGCGAAAGGGGCGGCTCCTTTCATTGATCAGGAGTTGCAAACATGCCCGATAAAATCGTCCCCGACCCGCCCACCGCCCTGTTCACCGTCAACGCATCCGTCAGCCAGGAGGAAGCGCTCAACTACGCTTCGGATCTGCTGCGCTGCATCATCACGACGGCCTATGAGTCCGGCGACAGCACTCAGGGCACCAGCCGTGATCTGGCGTTTTCGGTGTTGCACATGGCCGAGATGGCCAAAGCCATGGTTGATCGCTCACTGGAATGCATCGTTTGACCGGATGACAACCCGGGGCCACGCTCGGCCCCGCGCAAACCTCAGTTACGCTGATCCAGCAAGTTCACCACCAGCCGGTCGATCCAGCCCCACAAGCGCTGCTTGACCCGTCGCCACAGCGGTCTGGCCTTCCAGTCTGCCAGCGTGGTCTCGGCGCTCAGGGCGAAGTCTTTTTCAAAGCTGGCGACCACGTCGCGGGTCAGCCCTGGGTCGAGGGCTTCGAGGTTGGCTTCCAGGTTGAAGCGCAGATTCCAGTGATCGAAATTGCACGAGCCAAGACTCACCCAGTCGTCGATCAGGACCATTTTCAGGTGCAGAAAGCACGGCTGGTATTCGAACACCTTGACCCCGGCACGCAGCAGGCGCGGGTAGTAGCGGTGACCGGCGTAGCGTACGGACGGGTGATCGGTGCGTGGTCCGGTCAGCAGCAAACGCACATCAACGCCACGCGCCGCAGCCCTGCGCAAAGAGCGGCGAACTTTCCAGGTGGGCAGAAAGTAAGGGGTTGCCAGCCAGATCCGCTTTTGCCCGGTGTTCAGCGCACGCACCAGCGATTGCAGGATGTCGCGGTGCTGGCGGGAATCGGCATACGCCACGCGGCCCAGGCCCTCACCGGTTGTCGGGGCCTTGGGCAGGTGATCAAGACCGAAGTTTTCTTTCGGACGCCAGGCGAAACGCCGGGCGTTGGCGTGAAACTGCCGGTTGAACAGCGCCTGCCAGTCAATCACCAGCGGCCCGGTGATTTCGACCATCACTTCGTGCCACTGGCTGGCGTCCTTGTCCGGCTCCCAGAACTCGTCGGTCACACCCGTGCCGCCCACCACGGCCAAGGCCTTGTCCACCACCAGCAGTTTGCGATGGTCGCGGTAGAAGTTGCGCACGCCGCGCCGCCAGTGGATCGGATTGTAGAAACGCAGAATCACACCGGCATCGGTCAGTTGCTTGCGCAGGCCGGCGTCGAAGGCTTTGGAACCGAAGTCATCGAACAGACAGCGCACAATCACGCCACGCCTGCCCGCCTCGACCAGCGCGCGCACGATAGCGTCGGCGCAGGCCCCGGCTTCGACCAGGTACAACTCCAGATCGACCTGCTGCTCGGCGCGATCGATGGCTGCGATCATGCGCGGAAAGAACGCAGGGCCGTCGATCAGCAATTGAAAGCGGTTGTTTTCACGCCACGGAAAAATCGCACCGTTCATATCAGCGCGCCGTGAAGATCAGGACAGCCCCGACCGGGACCGAGAGGCTCACCGCCGACAATCCTGCGGCGTTGCGCAAGGCCTTGAAGTCCGGGGCCATATCGAAATCCTGGGCATGGATCACCAGCGGCTCGAGCGTCACGACCTGAAATCGCCGCTCGTCGAGACGCGTCGCCAGCAGCTCGGCGTTATAGCTGTGGGTCTTGCCGCGCAGGCTGACGGTCAGCGGTAAACGCAGTTCCAGTTGTGCGCCGGGCGCGAGGTTATTGATCGGGCGCATGTCTAACTGCGCATTGATCTGAGCAGCCGGAAACTTGCGCACCTGAAACACCTGCTCTCGAAGGCGCTCGTCGCGCAGCGGAATGCCGGTGCTGACTGAATCGGTTTCAACTTCCACTTCAGCCAGCCCCTTGGCGTCGACTTTGCCGTGCAGCACCAGAAAGCGATGCACTTCGGCAATATCGGCATTTTTAGTCGAGGTGAACGAGAGTCGCGACGACTCGTTATCCAGATACCAGTTCGCATGGGCAGGTAACGCCACTGCGGCCAGCATGACCAGCAGCAGGCGATTCATAGTGAGCATGCAGACTCCAGACGTGCAATTGAGGGCCACCTTATCCGCCTGTCTGACCGCTGGCAAACGCCCGCGTTCGGCGGCAATTCATCAGGCCCTCATGGCAGCAGGCGACAACCCTGTCGCTCACCCTGCCAGGACGCGCTGCTAGTGCGTCCCAGGCCGCTGGCAATGACCCGTTTTTGACTGCTGTCGTCGACCAGCGTGCTGGGCAGATACTGCTTGATGTAGCCTTGGCAATACACTTCGGAATTATTCATGACGTACCTGCACGAGCAGTATTCCTTGGCGGTGTAGGCACTGATGATGGTCGGGAACGCCTGCAGGTTCACACGGTACTGCCAGGCGATCACGGCAAGTGCGGCAACCATCAGCAACAGCAGGCTGCTGAAGGGACGGCGCAGGATGAACATTCGGCGCGTGCTCATTGACCGCCCTCCTTGCCAAACGCGGCCTGTACGCGCTTGAGCATCTCATTGTGGTTGTAGGTACTGTCGCGGTCATCGGCATAGCGCACGATCACCAGCTTCTGATCGGGAATCACATACAGCGCCTGCCCCCAATGCCCCAATGCCGCGAAGGTGTCAGGGGGAGCGTCCGGCCACGGTCCTTTGCCGCCATCGGCAGTGCGGTTGAGCCACCATTGGCCAGCGGGCACTTCAACACTGGCATCCACGCCCTCACCGGCAAACGGCGTCAGCACGAAGCCCATCCACTCCTTGTTGAGCAACTGCCGATCCTGCCATTGCCCGCCGCGCTGCATCAGCAGGCCGATGCGGGCCAGATCGCGGGCGGTCATGTAGGCATAGGAAGAACCTACAAATGTACCCGCGCCATCGGTTTCCCAGACCGCACTGCGGATGCCGAGCGGGTCGAACAGCGCGGTCCATGGGTAACCCGGATAAGCATCATCGCCGACCATCTTTTTCAAGGCCGCCGCCAGAACGGTGCTATCGCCGCTGGAGTAGAGGTAAGTCTTGCCGGGGGGGTGGGCAGCGCGGTGATCGGCGGTGAAGCGCGCCATGTCGTCGCGCCCGCGGGTGTAGAGCATGGCGACCACCGAGGAGTTGAGCGGTGCGTATTCGTAGTCTTCCTGCCAATCCAGACCCGAAGCCCAGTGCATCAGGTCTTTGATGGCGATATCGGGGTGCGCCTTGAACGGCGGGTAGAACTTCGCCACCGGATCATTCAGTTGAAAGCGTCCTTCTGCAAACGCCACCCCCAGCACCGTCGCCATGATGCTTTTGCTGATCGACCAGGTCAGGTGCGGCGTTTGCGCGGTGGTCACACCGCCGTAGCGCTCGTACACGACTTCGCCATCACGAACCACCAGCAGCGCATCGGTGCGAATGCCCTTGCGCGTGGCGTCGTCACGGGGCGGGAAGGCGTAGGCCTCGAGCTCTTCGATGGCCGCCGATCGCGGCACAGACTGAGAAGGCCATTGCTCTGCCGGCCATGTTTGAGCAACGACGCCCTGGGCACTGAAGCCCAGGATCAGAACCAGACACAGACGGACAAATCCACGCGGCATGACAAGGCCTCTACAGAATGATCCGCACACCGTATCAGCGTTTCATGACGGTCAGCTATCAACCGAAGAGCAGACGCAGAGGAAATGGCCACAGCGTTTCCCGTCACACAACCATCACCAAAGCTTCACAGGCATGACACGCCATCTCCCTAGCCTGCAAGTACGGCAAAGCGCCTGGACAAATCAGTCACCAGCCCTTTCTGCATCTGCAAGGCTGGCTCATGGAGATTCGTATGACCCAGATCGCCCGCATTCGTGACAACACTTCTGAACGTCGTCTTCAGGCCGAGCGCCTGATTGGAGCGCGCGCCTTGCAGGAAGCACAGGCGTTGCGTTTCAGTGTGTTCAGCGAAGAGTTCAACGCCCGTCTCAACGGCGCTGAACAAGGCCTGGACATCGACGATTACGATGTTCACTGCTCGCACATCGGGGTACGCGACCTGAACACCGGGCGTCTGGTTGCCACGACCCGGCTGCTCGACCATCAGGCCGCCAACACGCTGGGACGCTTCTACAGCGAAGAGGAATTCAGCCTGCACGGGCTGGTCAATCTGCAAGGGCCGATCCTAGAACTGGGTCGCACCTGCGTCGATCCGGCCTATCGCAACGGCGGCACCATCGCAGTGTTGTGGAGCGAACTGGCCGAGGTGCTCAACGAAGGCGGTTATAGCTACCTGATGGGCTGCGCGAGCATCCCGATGCAGGACGGCGGTATTCAGGCCCATGCGATCATGCAACGCCTGCGCGAACGCTACCTGTGCAACGAGCACCTGCGCGCCGAGCCGAAGAATCCGCTGCCGACCCTCGACATCCCGAGCAATGTGATCTGCGAGATGCCACCGCTGCTCAAGGCCTACATGCGTCTGGGGGCCAAGATCTGCGGCGAACCGTGCTGGGACGAAGACTTCCAGGTGGCCGACGTGTTCATCCTGCTCAAGCGCGACGACTTGTGCCCGCGCTATGCCCGCCACTTCAAGGCGGCCGTGTGATGAGCCGGTTGCGCGGCTATGCCCGCGTAGTCCGGGTGCTACTGGTCGTAGCGCTCGGATTGACGATTGCCAGCGCGTTCGCGGTCCTGGAACGCACCAGGATCGGAGGCTCGATGGAGCGCAGGCAGCGCTGGAGCCGCTGGTTCATGGCACGCCTGACCAATGCCCTGCCGTTTCGCGTCACCGTGACAGGTCAACTGCCAACCCAACCCATGCTGTGGGTCAGCAACCATGTGTCATGGACCGACATCGCCCTGCTCGGCATGCTCGCGCCGCTGTCGTTTCTGTCGAAGGCCGAAGTGCGGACCTGGCCGGTAGCGGGCTGGCTGGCGCTGAAGGCCGGTACGCTGTTCATTCGTCGCGGATCGGGCGACAGCCGTCTGATCCAGAAGCAGATGTGCAACCATCTGCAGCAAGGCAACGCGCTGCTGATCTTCCCCGAAGGCACCACCACGGACGGCAAAAGCCTGCGCACCTTTCACGGTCGTCTGCTGTCCAGCGCCATCGACGCTGGCGTGCCGATCCAGCCGGTGGCCATTGGTTACTCGCGTGACGGCAAGCCGGACCCGATCGCCCCATTCATTGGCGACGATGACTTGCTGTCGCACTTGCGCCGACTGTTCGCCAACGAGCAGAGCGATGTGCATATTCACCTGCTGACACCGATTCCGACCGCTGACCAGGAACGCGCCGCACTGGCCTTCAAGGCCCAGCAGGCCGTTCAGGTGGCGTTGTTTGGCGAGCCGCCGGTTCAGCCGAGCGACGTGGTTTCGCGTCCGGCCCGAGCGGCCTGAGCGAAATCCTCAAGTAGCGGATAGAACTCGGCGAAATCCGCACTCAAGGGCTGGTACAGCGCCTGCAGTTCCTGCATGCCGCCGGCCAGCCCTTCGGGTTTTGACAGGCGTCGGGATATCCCGCTCAACACCTGCTCCAGCACTCCGAAATCCCGATACGACCCCAGCCAGTCCTGCGCCGCCATGCGCGGTGCGATCAGCGCCAGCCGCTCGGGCAATTGTGGCTCGGCAGCCAGCGTGCCATAGACCTTGCGGGTGAATGCGTCCAACGGCAGGTCGGCATAACGATGCCAGTCGCGCGCCAGGCAGTGATCGAAAAAAACATCGAGCATGATGCCGGCATAGCGCCGTCTCTGGAGCGGAAAGCGGGCAATGGAGGCCTTGATCAGCGGATGACTGTCAGTGAAGGCGTCGATGCTGCGGTGCAGACGAATCGCCGCCTCCAGTTCCGCAGGAAAACGTCCCGGCAGCGGACCTTTGACGAAATCGCCATACAGGCTGCCAAGCAATTGGGCGGGCCGGTGCCCGCCAAGGTGAAGATGTGCCAAGTAGTTCATGGCTGCAAGCCTAGGCCGCTTTCGGGCCCGCTGTCCATATATCGTTATAACCCGATATAGCGATTTGGCTGATCCTAAGCACATAATCATATTTGTATATCGCGAAATATAGATATAAGGTTCGTTCTATCGCGATATATCGCTACACCGCCTGTGAGAACGACATGCAGATCGACCTCGACGACATAATAAAAGCCCTGGCCCACCCGGTCCGCCGAGAAATCCTGACTTGGCTGAAAGACCCGCGTGCGAGCTTTCCCGCCCAGGAGTACTCGATCGAACACGGCGTGTGCGCCGGACAGATCGATCAGCGTGCGGGATTGTCACAATCCACTGTCTCGGCCCATCTGGCGACCTTGCAACGCGCTGGTCTGATCAGCAGCAAGAAGGTCGGCCAATGGCATTTCTTCAGACGCAACGAAGAAGTCATACAGGCATTCGTTCAGGCGCTGGTTGAAGAACTGAACAACCCGACCTGATTTTCCAACGTTTACCAGGAGTTGCCCCGTGCCTCTTTCGCTACTCATTCTGGCCCTGAGCGCCTTCGCCATCGGCACCACCGAATTCGTCATCATGGGCCTGCTGCCCGATGTGGCAGCCGACCTCGGCGTATCGATCCCCGGTGCAGGCTGGCTGGTGACCGGCTATGCGCTGGGCGTCGCTGTCGGTGCACCGTTCATGGCCATGGCCACGGCAAAACTGCCGCGCAAGGCCGCGCTGGTCACGCTGATGGGGATTTTCATCATCGGCAATCTGCTCTGTGCGCTGGCCAGTGACTACAACGTCCTGATGTTCGCCCGCGTGGTGACTGCACTGTGTCACGGTGCGTTCTTCGGCATCGGCTCGGTGGTTGCCGCAGGTCTGGTGCCCGCCAACCGGCGTGCCTCAGCGGTGGCCTTGATGTTCACCGGCCTGACACTGGCCAACGTACTGGGCGTGCCGCTGGGTACTGCGCTGGGTCAATACGCGGGCTGGCGCTCGACCTTCTGGGCCGTCACGGTCATCGGGGTGATTGCGCTGATCGGCCTGATCCGCTTCCTGCCGACCAACCGCAACGAAGAAAAGCTCGACATGCGCGCTGAACTCGGCGCCCTCAGAGGGGCCGGCATCTGGCTGTCGCTGACCATGACTGCGCTGTTTTCAGCGTCCATGTTCACCCTGTTCACCTACATCGCCCCACTGCTCGGCGAAGTCACCGGCGTATCGCCCAACGGCGTGACCTGGACCCTGCTGTTGATCGGCCTGGGCCTGACCGCCGGCAACGTGATCGGCGGCAAGATGGCCGACCGCCGCCTGGCGTCCACGCTGATTGGCGTATTCGTCTCGATGGCGGTGATCTCCACCGTGCTCAGCTGGACCAGCACCGCGCTGATCCCGGCTGAAATCACCCTGTTCCTCTGGGCAGTCGCGGCCTTCGCCGCCGTCCCGGCCCTGCAGATCAACGTGGTGACGTTCGGCAAAGCCGCACCGAACCTGGTGTCAACCCTGAACATCGGCGCCTTCAACGTCGGCAACGCGCTGGGCGCCTGGGTCGGTGGCAGCGTCATCGCCCACGGTCTGGGCCTGACCAGCGTACCGCTGGCCGCCGCCATCCTGGCCGTGCTGGCGCTGCTGATTACCCTGATTACCTTTCGCCAGACCGGCAACCCCGAGCTGGCACCTGCTACGCATTGATCAATTACGAGGATTCGACACATGACGACTATCTTTGACCCGATCACCCTGGGCGATCTGCAACTGCCCAACCGCATCATCATGGCCCCACTGACGCGCTGCCGTGCCGATGAAGGCCGTGTACCGAACGCGATGATGGCCGAGTATTACGTTCAGCGTGCCTCGGCGGGCCTGATCCTGACCGAAGCCACCTCTGTGACGCCAATGGGCGTGGGCTACCCCGACACCCCGGGCATCTGGTCCAACGATCAGGTGCGTGGCTGGAGCAACATCACCAAGGCAGTGCATAACGCCGGTGGCCGCATTGCCCTGCAGTTGTGGCACGTGGGCCGTATTTCCCACCCTGCCTACCTGAACGGCGAAACCCCGGTCGCGCCAAGTGCAATCGCAGCCGAAGGCCATGTCAGCCTGATGCGCCCGATCACCCCATTGCCAACCCCGCGGGCGCTGGAACTGGCGGAAATCGGTGACATCGTCGAGGCCTATCGCGTCGGTGCGGAAAACGCCAAGGCGGCGGGCTTCGACGGCGTGGAAGTGCATGGCGCCAACGGCTATCTGCTTGAACAGTTCCTGCTGACCGGCACCAACCAGCGCACCGACGAGTACGGCGGTTCGGTGGAAAATCGTGCGCGTCTGCTGCTGGAAGTCACGGATGCCGTCATCGAAGTCTGGGGCGCTGGCCGTGTAGGCGTTCACCTCTCGCCTCGCTTCGACATGCACGACATGAGCGATGCAAACCGCGCCGAAACCTTCAGCTACGTGGCTAAAGAGCTCGGCAAGCGCGGTATCGCGTTCATCTGTGCCCGTGAGCGTGATGCTGAAGACAGCCTCGGCCCACAGTTGAAGAAGGATTTCGGCGGCGTCTACATCGCCAACGAGAAATTCACCAAGGACACTGCCAACGCCTGGCTGGCAGAAGGCAAGGCCGACGCCATTGCCTTTGGCGTGCCTTACATCGCCAACCCGGACCTGCCCGAGCGTCTGGCCAGCGATGCGCCTCTGAATGAAGCCCATCCGGAAACGTTCTACGGCAAAGGGCCAGTCGGCTACATCGACTACCCACGGATGTAAACCGCTGTCGTAAGACCAGAAACCCCGATTCGCAGGAATCGGGGTTTCTTCGTATCTGCACCTGGATTTACTGGCCAGCGCTCCCTCGGCGAACTGCCGCACTGAAGGCGGCAGAGGATGCCAAGGTCAACGGCGTGCGTTGAGCTGTTGCGACAGGTTCTGGATCTGGCTGTTCAGGGTATTGATGTTACGAGTCACCTGAGCACGAAACGCATCGAACTCGGCCGTATTGGCTTCTGCCGAAGGCGCCGGGCGGTTTTCCTGTTCGCTTTTCAGCACCATCAGGTCCTGTTCCAGGCGTTCGACAGCGGCAGACGGGTTGCCCTGCTTTTTCAACGTGGCGACATCGGCCGCCACGCTTTTGATCTGCGCATCCAGCTTGCCCTGATCCGCCTGAGCGGTCTTCAGGTCAGGCAACGCGGCCTTGAGCGTGGTCAGTTCAGCGACAACGCTTTTGAGCTGTTCCTGCAACTGCGCGTTTTCACTCTGCTGCTGGGCGGTTTGCGCGGCCATCTGCTCCAGACGTTTGTCGAGACTGCCCTGCTGACCTTCAACGCCTTCGCGTTGTTTGTCCTGATCTTCCAGTTGCGCTTCCAGCAACTTGATACGCTGCTTGAGCGCCTCTCCATCACTGGAAAGCGCTTCGGTCGCGACCACCTTGCCGGAAATATCCTGCAAGCGCCCCGCCGCTTCTTCGCTGATGCGCGCAAAGCTTTCCTGAGTCGCCACCAACTGCTGCTCCATCAGGGAAACCTGCTGAAAGCTCCACCAGCCCAGACCGCAGAAAGCAATGAACAACGCACCGACCAATGCCCACAAAGGCCCGGTGCTCGGCGCCTTGACCTTGACTACAGGCGTGGTGCGCGAATAGACGGTGGTGCGCTCGCGTGCGCTATTGCTCGGCGCGAAGTCGTCATCATCGTCCTTGGCGCTCAGGCTGGGAACGTCATCGACGTCGTCGTAGGGATCGTTGCGCATGAATAACCCTTCAGGAAGCTGTTAAATCAAAGTTCGTAGATCAAAGTTGGGCAGTATAACAACAGCGCAGAATCAATCTCACTGTGCCACTGCCGCATTCAGATCGCGTGCTGTGCCTGCCACCAGCCACAGAATTCATCCAGCGCCGTCCACAGGCTGACCTGGGGCTGATAATCCAGATAATGCCTGGCGCGGCTGATATCAAGCGTGAAATCCCTGTTCATGACCTGCATGCCCACTCTCGACAGGGTAGGTTCAGGTCTGCCCGGCCACAGCATACAGGCGGCCTCATTGATCGCCGCGGCGCTGTAGGCCAGCCCGTATGAACGATAACGGGTGGCCTGAGGCAAGTGCATCTGCCGCATCACATAATTGATCGCGTCCCACAGCGGGACCGGCGTGCCATTGCTGATGTTGTAGGCCTTGCCCAGTGCAGAACCCGTTGCCAGCAAGCTGCTCAGCAGGGCTTCGTTGAGGTTCTGCATGCTGGTGAAATCCACCACGTTCAAGCCGTTGCCGACAATCGCCAGGCGCCTCTTGCGCTGCATGTGCAGCAGACGCGGGAAAATGCTGTTATCGCCCGCGCCGGTGACAAAGCGTGGCCGCAGGGCAATGACTTCCAGCCCGAACTCTTCGGCACCGAAGACCTTTTGCTCGGCCAGGTACTTGGTGGCCGCGTAGTGATTGTGAAAGCGCTTGGGCACCTGCTCTTCCTTGATGCCACGGTGCGAGTGGCCATCAAAGTAGATCGACGGCGAAGATAGATGAACCAGCCTTCGCACCCTCTGTTTCAGGCAGCCCTCGACGATGTTTTCCGTGAGCTGCACGTTGCCCTGCATGAAATCCTGGCGACGTCCCCACGTACCGACCGAGCCCGCGCAATGCACGACCGCTTCCACGTCATCGCACAGTGCGCGCACCAGATAAGGATCGGCGAGGTCGCCCTGAATAAACTCGGCACCGCGCCTGACCAGGTGCTCGACACCTTCGGCACGACGGCCATTGATCCGCACGCTCATGCCCTGCTCAAGGGCAAAACGCGCAAAGCGTCCGCCGATGAAGCCGCTCGCGCCGGTGACCAGAATCTTCATTTACCGCTCCGTTAACGCGTCTGCAGGAAAGGCAAAACCCTGCCTGCATGGATTACACATGATCCTGTTGACGATCAGTCTTCGCTCAGCGGCACCAGCCAGTGAGCCGAATGTTGCGCAAGATGTTCGGTGAGGCGCGTCAGAAGCTGCCCACCATTGCGCCAATGATGCCAGTAGAGCGGCACATCGATGCAACGGTCCGGCAGTAATTCGAGCAGCGTGCCGTTGCGCAACTGGTCGCGCACCTGCAACTCGGGCGCCAGCCCCCAGCCCATGCCCGCCTCGATCATACGGATGAAACCTTCGGAGGAAGGACACAAATGATGCTCGAAGCCGTCCTGAACACCCAACATAGCCAGATACCGATGCTGCAGAAGATCGTCCGGGCCGTATACCAAGGCAGCGGATCTGGCGAGCGTCTCTGGGCTGACACCGTCCGGGAAATGGCGGGCGATGAACGCGGGACTGGCCAGCGCCCGATAGCGCATGGCCCCCAGCAACTGGCTGCGGGCCCCCGCCACCGGACGCTCGCTGCCACACAGGCAGGCCGCCACCTCACCGGCGCGCATGCGCTTGAGGCCTACGTCCTGATCTTCGACAACCAGATCCAGCAGCAAACGGTGTTGCGTACAAAACGCGCCAATGGCCGGCGCCCACCAGGTTGCCAGACTGTCGGCATTCAAGGCGATTCGCAAACGCTCGGGCATGCCCTCCTCGTCCAGTGCCGGTACCTGACTTTGCAGATCGCGCTCCAGCAGGCGGACCTGCTGCACGTGATTGAGCAGGCGCCGGCCGATGTCGGTCGGGCTCGGCGGCGTGGCGCGTACCAGCACCGGCAGGCCAATGCGCGCCTCCAGCAATTTGATGCGTTGCGAGACTGCTGACTGAGAAAGCCCAAGCACCTGAGCGGCGCGCTCGAACCCGGCCTGCTCGATCACGGCCGCCAGCGCCGACAGCAATTTGTAATCGAACATCAGTTTTCCTAATGAGCGATGAAGATTATTGGTTTTCCTTATAACCCTCACCCTCTGAGAATGGCTACCTGAATCCGCTCAATGGAACATCCTCATGTGGCAAAGCTACCTCAATGGGCTGCTGATCGCGGCAGGCCTGATCATGGCTATCGGTACTCAAAATGCTTTTGTGCTGGCTCAGGGCCTGCGTCGTGAACATCATGTGGCCGTGGCGATGCTGTGCATTGTCTGCGACGCCATCCTGGTGGCTGCAGGCGTGTTCGGTCTGGCCAATGTGCTGGCGCAGAATCCGATGCTGCTGGCGGTGGCACGCTGGGGCGGCGTGATATTCCTGAGCTGGTATGGCCTGCAGGCATTACGCCGCGCCTGCTCGCGGCAGAGCCTGGAACACAGCGCAGCGGTTGGCAGAAAATCACTGCGCACCGTGTTGCTCAGCGCATTGGCCGTTACCTTGCTCAACCCGCACGTCTATCTGGACACCGTGTTGCTGATTGGCTCGCTGGGCGCACAACAGGGCGTGCCTGGCGCGTATGTCGCCGGTGCAGCCAGCGCTTCGCTGCTGTGGTTCTCGAGCCTCGCCCTGGGCGCGGCATGGCTGGCTCCCTGGCTGGCCCGACCTGCCACCTGGCGGATGCTGGACCTGATGATCGCAGTGATGATGTTCAGCGTGGCCGTGCAGTTGATCCGCTCGGCCTGACGGATTTCATGACCGCAGAGTCAAACCCGTGGGAACCTCTATCCCACACAGTTGTTGCGTGGTTAAGGCGCAGACCCGGTGCTATGATCCGGGGTCTGCGCCGCAAAAGAGTAAAACTCCCGGTGCATGCTGTATCTGGCCGCCCGTGATCGGCCGTGCGACTACCGCAATTGACCTGAAAGGAGATAAACCATGGCTTTTGAATTGCCGCCACTGCCCTACGCCAAAGACGCTCTGGTGCCGCACATTTCTGCGGAGACTCTGGAATATCACCACGACAAGCACCACAACACCTACGTCGTGAACCTGAACAACCTGGTGCCTGGCACCGAGTTCGAAGGCAAGACCCTGGAAGAGATCATCAAGACCTCCTCGGGCGGTATCTTCAACAACGCCGCTCAGGTCTGGAACCACACGTTCTACTGGAACTGCCTGGCTCCTAACGCTGGCGGCGAGCCTACCGGCGCTCTGGCCGAAGCCATCAACAAGGCGTTCGGTTCCTTCGACAAGTTCAAGGAAGAGTTCAGCAAGACTTCCATCGGCACTTTCGGCTCCGGCTGGGGCTGGCTGGTGAAGAAGGCTGATGGCTCCCTGGCACTGGCCAGCACCATCGGTGCCGGCAACCCGCTGACCAGCGGCGACACCCCGCTGCTGACCTGCGATGTGTGGGAACACGCCTACTACATCGACTACCGCAATCTGCGTCCGAAGTACGTAGAAGCGTTCTGGAACCTGGTGAACTGGGACTTCGTGGCCAAGCAATTCGCAGCCTGATTCCAGCCTCATCGAAAAACCCGGCCTCGCGTCGGGTTTTTTATGTTTCCAGGCCTGTAAGGGCCGCCTGCCAGACGTTTGTTTCACATATAGCGTCAACCGCCTGCCTGCCGGTCAGGCGAATCGCAAATCTTTTTTCGCCTGCCGCTCGTACTTTGTGTATTGTCGGAAAACGCTCGCTGACTCGTAATACAACTTAATTCTCTATGACGTAATTCTTTACAGTGTTCTGCTCTAGTTACCTACCTGGCCACCCGACGCATTGAGGTGGCTTTGGCCAGCAGGTGCAAGGAACGCGAAGATCAGCCAGGCGCACCGGTTGTGACAAGGTCACGGCGTGCGGGTCTGGTTTTTCGAGGGTCATGAGGCGATATGCCCTCCGACACTAACTAAGGAACGGCCATTGAAGCTGGAACTCAAGAACAGCCTGTCGGTAAAGTTGCTGCGCGTTGTGCTGCTTTCGGCGCTTCTGGTAGGCGTCCTGCTCAGCTGTGCGCAAATCGTCTTCGACGCCTACAAGACACGTCAGGCTGTGGCGAGCGACGCCGAGCGGATTCTCGGCATGTTCCGCGATCCGTCGACACAGGCCGTCTACAGCCTGGACCGCGAGATGGGCATGCAGGTCATCGAAGGCCTGTTTCAGGATGACTCGGTGCGCATGGCGTCCATCGGGCACCCTAACGAAAGCCTGCTCGCCGAGAAAGACCGGCCGCTGAAGACGTCCCCTACGCGGTGGCTGACAGACCTCATCCTTGGCCAGGAACGCAGCTTCACCACTCAACTGGTAGGCCGCAGCCCCTACAGCGAGTATTACGGCGACCTGCGCATCACGCTGGACACGGCCAATTACGGTGAAAGCTTTCTGGTCAATGCCGGAATCATCTTTGTCGCGGGCGTGCTGCGTGCGCTGGCAATGGGGCTGGTGCTGTATCTGGTCTATCACTGGCTGCTGACCAAGCCGCTGTCGAAGATCATCGAGCACCTGATCGCGATCAACCCCGACCGCCCCAGCGAACACCAATTGCCGTTGCTTAAAGGCCACGAGAAAAACGAACTTGGGATCTGGGTCAACACCGCCAACCAGTTGCTGGCCTCCATCGAACGCCACACTTACCTGCGCCATGAGGCCGAAAACAACCTGCAGCGCATGGCGCAATACGATTTCCTCACCGGTCTGCCCAACCGACTTCAGTTGCAGACCGGGCTGGACAGGATTCTGGACGATGCAGGACGCCAGCAACACCGAGTGGCGGTGTTGTGCGTGGGTCTGGATGACTTCAAAGGCATCAACGAACAGTTCAGCTACCAGTCCGGCGATCAATTGCTGCTCGCACTCGCTGACCGTCTGCGCGCGCACAGCGTGCGACTCGGGGCACTGGCGCGCCTGGGTGGCGACCAGTTTGCGCTGGTGCAATCCAACATCGAGCAGCCCTACGAGGCGGCAGAGCTGGCGCAAAATATTCTGGATGAGCTGGAAGCGCCTTTCATCGTCGGTGATCAACAGATTCGACTGCGGGCAACCATCGGCATCACCCTGTTTCCCGAAGACGGCGACAGCACCGAGAAGCTGCTGCAAAAAGCCGAGCAGACCATGACGCTGGCCAAGGCCCGCTCGCGTAACCGGTATCAGTTCTACATCGCCAGCGTAGACAGCGAAATGCGCCGCCGCCGCGAACTTGAAAAAGACCTGCGCGAAGCCCTGCCACTCAATCAGTTGTATCTGGTCTATCAACCGCAGATCAGCTATCGCGATCACCGTATCGTCGGCGTGGAAGCGCTGATCCGCTGGCAGCATCCGGAACATGGCCTGGTGCCGCCGGACGTATTCATCCCGCTGGCCGAACAGAACGGCAGCATCATCGCCATCGGGGAATGGGTGCTGGATCAGGCCTGCCGCCAACTGCGCGAATGGCTCGACCAGGGTTTTACCGACTTGCGCATGGCAGTCAACCTGTCGACTGTGCAGTTGCATCACGCGGAGTTGCCGCGTGTGGTCAACAACCTGCTGCAGATCTACCGCTTGCCACCGCGCAGCCTGGAACTGGAAGTGACCGAAACCGGGCTGATGGAAGATATCAACACCGCCGCCCAGCACCTGTTGAGCTTGCGACGCTCCGGCGCCTTGATTGCCATTGATGACTTCGGCACCGGCTACTCATCGCTGAGCTACCTGAAAAGTCTGCCGCTGGACAAGATCAAGATTGACCGCAGCTTCGTGCAGGACCTGATTGACGACGACGATGACGCCACTATCGTGCGAGCCATTATCCAGTTGGGCAAAAGCCTGGGCATGCAAGTCATTGCCGAAGGCGTGGAGACCGTCGAGCAGGAGGCCTACGTGGTGACCGAGGGCTGTCATGAAGGCCAGGGCTATCTGTACAGCAAGCCGTTGCAGGGTCGGGAGTTGCTGGCCTACCTCAAGCAGTCGCGTCAGGACCACGCCACCAGCCTGTGAGCCGACCTGCACACTTCCGGCCATTCACGTCATCTTGAAACCGACTGTTACAACCTGCCGGATGTCCGAATACGCCGACACAGGCTTTTTGCCTTTACACCGAATGCAAATCTTTCGCATTATGTCGCAGATTTTATGGGCGCACCCCGCCATCACCTTTATCGACGCAGGATTCCGTCATGATTCGTATGCCTCTGGCAACCGCTAGTCTGTTGGCCATCGCTATCTCTCTCGCCGGTTGTGGCGAAGGCAAGGACAAGGCTGCCGCCCCGGCACCCGCGCCAGCCGCTGCTCCGGCAGCCGCGGCCCAGACTGACGACGCGGCGGCCAAGGCTGTGGTCGCGAACTACGCCAACATGGTGTCCGCCGTGTTCGACGATGCCGAGGCCGGCGCGAAAAAACTCAGCACTGCCGTCGACGCCTTCCTGGCCAAGCCCAACGATGAAACCCTGAAAGCGGCCCGCGAAGCGTGGATCGCTGCGCGTGTGCCTTACATGCAGAGCGAAGTCTTCCGCTTCGGCAACACCATCATCGACGACTGGGAAGGACAGGTTAACGCCTGGCCCCTGGACGAAGGCCTGATCGACTATGTGGCCAAGGATTACCAGCACGCGCTGGGCAACCCGGGCGCCACTGCCAACATCATCGCCAACACCGAAATTCAGGTCGGCGAAGACAAGGTCGACGTGAAGGAAATCACCTCCGAAAAACTCGCCAGCCTGAACGAGCTGGGCGGTTCCGAGGCCAACGTCGCCACCGGCTACCACGCCATCGAATTCCTGCTCTGGGGCCAGGATCTGAACGGCACCGGCCCTGGTGCCGGCGCACGTCCGGCCAGCGATTACCTGGAAGGCGCTGGCGCGACCGGCGGCCACAATGATCGCCGCCGTGCCTACCTCAAGGCCGTCACCGACCTGCTGGTCAGCGACCTCGAAGAAATGTCCGGTAACTGGAAGGCCGGCGTGCCCGACAACTACCGCGCCACGCTGGAAGCCGAACCCGGTGAAAGCGGCCTGCGCAAGATGCTCTTCGGCATGGGCAGCCTGTCGCTGGGTGAACTGGCGGGCGAGCGCATGAAAGTCGCACTGGAAGCCAACTCCAGCGAAGACGAACACGACTGCTTCAGCGACAACACGCACAACTCGCACTTCTACAACGGCAAGGGCATTCGCAACGTTTATCTGGGCGAGTACACCCGCACCGACGGTAGCAAGGTCAGCGGGCCGAGCCTTTCGTCTCTGGTCGCCAAGGTAGATCCCGCCACCGACGCCACCTTGCGCGCCGACCTGGACGACACGCAGGCCAAGTTGCAGGTCATCGTCGATCATGCGAACAAGGGCGAGCATTTCGACCAGTTGATCGCTGCCGGCAACACAGCTGGCAATCAGGTGGTGCGTGACGCCATCGCCGCGCTGGTCAAACAGACAGGCGCCATCGAACAGGCGGCTGGCAAGCTGGGCATCACTGACCTGAACCCGGACAACGCCGATCACGAGTTCTGATCAAACGCGTTTGTTGCGGCAACCATTGATGCCGGTCAGTTCGCTGACCGGCATTTTTTGTGTCTGATCGACCCGTAGGCCAAAGATCTTTCAGTGATATTTGTAGGGCCTTTCCTAAACTGGTTTTCGGGTATTGAAGGCAGACACCACACCACCGAGTATCCGCGCCTCGTTCCCCTTCAAAGCGCGCTCATGTTTGAATTTGAATCCGGCCCTGATGATCTGCCATGGGCGAAAAACGCCTATCTGCTGCTCAACGCCATCAATCTTCCCGATCTGAGAAGAAAGCTTTTCGAGTGGAACCCCTCCCCTGTCTGCACACTGCTGTTCCTGCAAACCCGCTTCAGCGAATTGCTGGATATCTCGCCCGCCCTGATTCAGATCGATGGCCCATACGACCCGACATTTTCAAGTTTCCTGACTCACGCGCGCGAAGAATGGGGTCTGCTGCTATTCAGTGATGCCAGCCACAAGACGGTGGCTGACCATCTGCGCTGGCTGGTGTTCGTTGACAAACCAGCAGGCGAGGCCTGCTATTTGAACCTTTCAGACCCGCCCGTCGCAAACGCGCTGCTCGGGCTTCATCCGGCACATACCGATAATCGGTTGTTCGGCCCTATCGACAGTGTTTATGCAGCAGATGTCATCACTGAACACTGGATAAAGCACGAGCGTCATGGTGAGTCAGCCATTCATGACAACACGATCCTGTATCGGATGAGCGATCGGCAGATGGAGGCCATCAGTGACGTTGCGTTTCGCCTGATCGTGATCAGTCTTGACCAGCACCTGCGCACATTTTTTCCGGCCTACCTCACATCCACAGGTCTGAAGTCGCGATACGGCCATGTGC
Organism: Plantibacter cousiniae (nom. nud.); assembly: GCF_977070315.1. NCBI lineage: Bacteria > Bacillati > Actinomycetota > Actinomycetes > Micrococcales > Microbacteriaceae > Plantibacter > Plantibacter cousiniae (nom. nud.). The sequence continues at coordinate 421,712 of NZ_CDRVEU010000003.1, forward strand.
ATGCACTGGCCTTCACAGCCTATGAAGCAGGCTTCAACAGCGAAGCGGATATTTTCCATTACGCCAACGTCATCTGCTTTCTGGCTACCCAGCCGGACGACTCGCATCCTGATATCAGAACGCTGATGGATGAAAAGTCCTCTCTGACGCCATCTCAGCGTATTCAACAGGCCAACTGGCTGGCAGTGAAACGCAGTCGCGAACAGCACGGAGCAACCCGGCCATGAGTCGCAAAACACTTTCGCCTGTAGACAAAGCCTATTGGGAGGCCAGAGCAAGAACCCATATTGATGCCCGCAACAGTACGAGTAACTGCCCGTTGATGGGCACCAAAGTCCAGCTATTGCCATTGCGTTACGGCCGCGTGGAACGGCTTCACAACCCGTCGGATACCGACGGCTACCGAGACTTGAAACGACCGCTCGGCTTGCGTCTGGTACGTGACGGCTATCTGTATGTGATTGATGAAAGCAGCGGCTATCTGCATGAGTATCGCCTTGAAAGCGGCGTACCGACCAAACTGCTCTGGCAGGACCGGGAAGTCGCTCAGGATGTCAGGCAGACCACGATTGGCGAGCATACCCTGATCTTTGCCCGCGATACGACGTTGCATGTTGCCTATGCCGAACTGCAATGGACAGCAGCCAAATGCACCCGCGTGCTGGACAGCGCAGCAGACCGTTTCTATTTCATGCAGAAAGTAAATCTGGCTGAAGCCGATTGCCAGCAAGGCGGCGTCCACCTTCGCGTCGAACAGCAAGTCAGAGAGCAGCTTGCCGAACTCGCCGAGTTGCCGGCACAACAATGCACTACACCCGATATGCCAGAGGAGGAACAACAGGACTATGTCTGGGAGCATCTGCCGCTGTTTCGCGAGGCGCATATCGGCGAGTTGAAAAACACACTCAACCCGTTCTACGAACTGAATCACCTGTATCTGGTACTCGACGACAGCATCGGCATGCTGCGCGACCTTGCGCAGGAACAGGACGAGGTGGTGGGTTGGCTCAACCAGTGGCGTGAGCGTAACGACAATGAAATGCGTTACATAACGGCCAGCTACATTGACACACTGATGAGCGTTGGCGACAACACTGCCCGGCAGACAAACCCGGACTCGAAACTGCTGAAGAACACCACGCCTGAACAACGCAGCCGCATTTATGATTACCTCAATGCGCGCAATGACTGGCACCGGGAACACCATCAGGGACCTGTGCCAGCGACTACTTCAGCGGGGCAGTATTCCGCCATGCGCGGGGGCGCCTACACCGAACGGCCGCAAGCCAGATTTGCCAGACTGAACATGGAAAACAAGCACTCACAGATGCTGCTCGCGCTTGGCCAACCACTCCATGAACAACTGGAAGACGACATTGAAGCGCTGGAAAAGAACAGCCAGGGCACGCTGAACGGCGTCGGACTCGGCTCACGAGGTATTTACGATCTCGTTCGCCACCAAGAAATGCACGCTTATCTGTCCCAGGAGCGCTCGCACCTTCAACGCTGGACGCAACGACTCGACGATATTACCCACGATCGCGTGAGCCTGTTCACTCAGGGGGAACTCTATCGAAGTGCCTGGTACTTCGATCCAGACCATCCCGACCAGTTGAAAAGCGCCTTGGCGATGGAGCTCAACTGCACCCGCGACCTGTGCCGCACCGACGAAAGCCTGCGGAAGGTCAGCGACTACTTTCACGATAACCCCCACTACATTCTGCCGGTGTTCTATGGGCGTCTGGACATGGACTTTCTGCGCGCCAAATCAGGCAACCTGCTCAAGTGGCTGGATGATATTCGCAACTTCAGCGACGGATTGGCCGATGCGCAAAGGCGCATCGCTGATATCAGCCACATCATGGGCAATCACTGGACCAACAGTCTGAACCTGGACCCCGCCGCCCTACCCTTTCATCAAGCCGTCAATGCCAGTTATATCCCGGCCGTCGCCCTGCATCTGGAGCGTTGGCTGATTGAGATGCAACAGAAGCTGAACAGCCCGCAACTACGCCAGCATCTGGACAACTTCGGCAGAGCAAGCAATCGAGCCCAACGACTGGGCATGCTGGTGGCGCTGCAACAGGAAGCCGTCACCCTGCGAATTGCCGACGAAGCCGACGTGACAAAATTTCGCGACAACTTCGCGCGCTTGAATCAGCTGCTTGCCAGCGAAGACGACCTCATCAGAGAACGCAACTGCCTTACCAAACTCATCAACCGCCGCACACTCACAGCGGATCAACACCAAGGTTTGCTGTACGAGCGGCAATACATCAACCAGCAGCTGCTCCAGACCCGCAACAAACGCAACGCGCTGCGCCGAGACCTGGAAAAAGCCATTACCCCGACCGGTAACCCGCGCAACGGCGCGATTGGCGTGCGACTGGACATCACTGACCCGCAACTGCAAGCGCTCAATGACGAAATTAAAAAGGTGCGGGCGGGAGCATTTAAGGGGTACGCGACTCAAGGGGCAGCTGCGGCTGCGTTGAAGGGGAGTTTCTTTCCGTTACTGGCGGTGTGTCTGCAGGTTGGGAATCTGGGGGAGGTTTGGAGTGTTTGGAGAGGCTCTGACAATCGTAGAACCATTAAAGAAATTGTAATAGCTATCGGTGGGTTCAGTAGTGTGGCTTCGGCAGCGTTATCAGTCTTTCAAGCGGTGTACGTTGCAATGATCGATAATGCTCTCCGAGCCCTAGCGGTCGAAAGTTCTGAAACGGGAGGAAAGCTGCTCACTGCTCGTCTCGGAAAAATAGGATTGGGGTTGGGAGCATTTATTGCTCCGCTGAGTTTATTGGGCGGAGCAGGTACGGCATGGAATAATTGGGAAAAATGGCAAACAGCGCTGATGTGCAGCACATCGGGTGAAAAAATAGGAGCGCTCATGGCGCTGACAGGTGACGTTGGCGCTACCGGCGTGAACGCTGCCTTGACGCTACAGACCGGCAAAGAACTGATAGGCATATTGAAGGATATTTACCTTGATACCACTTACTCTAAAAAAGAAGTGGCAAGCATAGCGTGGTCTACCAGAGGACCAAGATTCCTAAGACTTTCGATTCAGCTCACACCTTGGGGACTCGCCTTCACCGCACTTCAGCTGGGCGGCGAGGCCATATTCAACTACTCCAACCTGGAGGAACAGCAACAGTGGTTGCTCTACTGTATGTGGGGTAACGAGCCCCAAGCCTGGGATTGGAGCACTCATTCACAACGACTTGCAGAGATCAACCTGCTGCCTACTATTTTTGATAACGGTATTACTCATGGACTTACAGAGGGTGAATCTGTACGTAGTTTGCACCTGGTATTGCCAGGCTTGACCCAAGCCAGCTTTGAAGACACTTCACTACGGTGGGAAGCTGAGCTTCAACACTCATCTCATAAACAGAATGTTAGCGAGACGCTTAGAAATAAGCTGTCTGTTTTTTCTGTTTCACCTTTAACATTGGCGTTGGAAATCCCAATAGGCTGGCAGGGACACAATGCCATGTTGGCATTACACTTGGCTGTTAAGCCAGCATTAGCATCAACTTACTTAAACGCAGACAGAGGATATCTAACTTACCGCATAGCACTAGGTATGGATGTGCTAAACAAACCAATAAAAGCGGTACCAACCTACCAGACGGAGAAAATTGCATTGCCGACCGTTCAGATCAAAAGAGAGTTTCTGGATGACCAATTATAACTATAATCGCTCCCGTCAAGCTGGCGATACCGAACATCAATCCAGCACAAGTATTTTTTATCTTGCACCACTTCCTTTAATAACGGGCGTGGCGGTTACTAGCCCGCAACAACTCCATCAAGCCACCAATGAAATTTATCTTGACTTTGCGATGGGCGTTCCAAAAATAGAATTTTCAGTTCGCTGTTACCTAGGCGTTATAGTGGGCATCGCTTTGTTCATTTTCACGATATGTCTTGGGCTCGGAGCCCTTGATCATATAAACACTGGGCGCCCGGTGTTCGAAATCGTAGTCACCGCCTTTTCACCTAATTGGCCTATTTGGGGGTTCTTTTCATTTTTGATAAGCAGCTACGGCTTATTTTTACTTCAAGCTATTCACCAAATCTCCACTCCCCCCATCCGCTTCAACCGTCAGCGCCGCGAGGTGGCCTATGTCGCCAAGCGTGGCCAACCGCCCCGGTTTATCCCTTGGGAAGAAATAATTGCCTGCGTCAGCAGCAGCACAGTTGCAACGCAATACGGCACTCAGCAGAAATTCGCTCTGATGATCGGCTTCGTAGACGCCTCGGATAGCCAGGTGATGTGGCTCACGGTGCCTACCTTCACGCTCGGCATGGCAGTCAGCGAGTGGGAAGCGATCCGCGCCTACATGGAAGAAGGTCCAAGCGCCCTGCGAAAGCCCATGATGGGCACTGACCTGGAGGAAGGCACTGTGGCGTTTTTCCACATGTGTCGCCGTGACTATCTGCTTGACCACGGCTGCTTGCGCTACCTGTTCGGCTTTCTGCTGATCCAGTTTTTCAGCGGCTGGACGTTGCCCTGCCACGTCGCCAGCTGGGTCAAGCAACTGCCGAAAACGGCATTTCCCAAAGCAGTACAGGACTGGTCCAAACCCCTGCCCCGCGAACAATGGCAATCTCCTAGCGCCGAGCTGATCAAGGAAAGTGAAGAAGTCCGCAAAAGTCTTCGCAAGGGTATGAGTATCTTTGACTACTTTCTTGAGAAGGAAAAAAATCAGAGCAAAACCGGTGTCTGATCAAGAGATGACCACAAGAGGCGCAATACGGTATCAGCCATGATCAATACAACGTATCCGCAATGCGTCCCGGCAAAGCCTTGTCATAGGCGTCACCATCGATCTGCTCGGCCGAAACCGCTTTTAGTATTTGCCCGGCAGTCGGCAGCGCGCTGCGTTCGATGTGCCGGGCTGCATCCCATAAACCGGACCTGATGGTTGCCCTGCTGCATTGGAAGTACACGCTGGTCACGGAGATGCGCAGCACCGACCTGGGCAGTTGGCCGTTCACTTCGAAACGCGACAACAGTTCGGGCTGAACCGATATCTGCGCTGTTCCGTTGACCCGCAAGGTCTCGCCCACGCCAGGGATGAGGAACAGCAACGCGACACGTGGGTCGCTGATGATATTGCGCAAGGTGTCGATGCGGTTGTTGCCGCGCCGGTCAGGCAGATAAAGCGTCTTGTTGTCCTCGATATGCACGAAGCCCGCCTGATCACCACGCGGGGACGCATCAAGGCCGTCAGGCCCGGCAGAGGCCAGCACAACAAAGGGTGCCGACTCGATGAAGGGCCGGTAAACCGCGTGAATATGGTCGACTTCCTTGGTCATGGAAGGAGGAGCAATCGGGCCATAGAGCGCTTCCAGTGCCTCGGTGGTGGTCACGAACGCGCTGTTTTCCGGGTTATCCATTGATGTGGTCTCTGCTGGGTGTTTTATCTGCGTGTGTGCTGTCAACTTCGACATGTGCAGCATAGGCAAAAATGCCGGGACCAGACCAGCCTCAGAGATTCGTAACAACGCATTACGTAAGAGCAGGCAAACGATAATCCCTCTTATTCAAACCGCACGAGGCTGCTAAGCTTGCACGCCCCGATTTTCGCCTCGTTGCAGGATGTGTATGAGTACGCGGCTCCGTCTATCCCTTGCCTTGCTTACGACTCTGGCCGTGAGCGCGTGCGATGACGCCCCGCGTTTCACGCACGCCGAGCCGGGAGAAGCCTTGTCCGCTGGCAGCGCCACCGTCAGGAAGAGCGATCAGAACGCTTTCTCGATGCCCTCGGCCAATCTGTCCCCCGTGCGGCGGCTGGACTTCAGTGTCGGTAACAGCTTTTTCCGCAGCCCGTGGGTGATTGCGCCCTCGACTACCACGGCTCGCGACGGGCTTGGGCCGTTGTTCAACACCAATGCCTGCCAGAACTGCCATATCAAGGACGGTCGCGGCCATCCGCCGGAAGCTGGCGACAGCAATGCCGTGTCGATGCTGGTCAGGCTGTCGATTCCTGATGACCCGGCCTATGCCGACCTTATAAAGCGCAACGGTGTGCTGCCCGAACCGGTTTACGGCGGGCAATTGCAGGACATGTCGAACCCCGGCGTAGCGCCCGAGGGCAAGGTGCGGGTCGAGTACGATGCGCTAACGGTCGAATTTCGCGATGGCACCTCAGTCGAGCTGCGCCAGCCGACCCTCAGGATTACCCAGCTGGGCTACGGCCCCATGCACCCCGATACGCACATCTCGGCACGCGTAGCTCCGCCGATGATCGGCCTGGGCTTGCTCGAGGCCATTGCCGATGAGGCCATCCTTGCCAATGCCGACCCCGATGACAAGAACGCCGATGGCATCTCGGGACGTCCCAACTGGGTCTGGGATGATGCTCGGCAAAAAGTAGTGATGGGCAGGTTTGGCTGGAAAGCCGGACAGCCGAACCTCAACCAGCAGAACGTGCACGCGTTTTCCGGCGACATGGGGCTGACCACCAGCCTGCGGCCTTTCGATGACTGCACGCCGGCCCAGACCGATTGCCTGGCCGCGCCCAATGGCAACGGTCCGGATGGCGAACCGGAAGTCAGCGACAACATCCTGCGTCTGGTGGAGTTCTACACCCGCAACCTGGCTGTTCCAGCACGTCGCAAGGTCGACGACCCGCAGGTGCTGGCAGGCAAGAACCTGTTTTTCCAGGCGGGCTGCCAGCAATGCCACACCCCCTCTTTCAAAACCCGTAGCGACGCCGCCGAGCCTGAGCTGGCCAATCAGGAGATTCGCCCGTACAGCGACTTGCTGCTGCACGACATGGGCGAAGGGCTGGCCGATAACCGTACCGAGTTCCAGGCCAGCGGAAGTGAGTGGCGCACCCCGCCCTTGTGGGGGCTCGGCCTGACCGGCACCGTAAGCGGACACACCCAACTGTTGCACGACGGTCGCGCACGTAATGTGCTTGAGGCGATACTCTGGCACGGCGGCGAAGCCCAGGCGGCGCAGCGCCAGGTTCTGGCTTTTGACGCACAGCAACGTGAAGCGCTGCTGGCCTTCCTGAATTCGTTATGATTGCGCCCTTTGCAGAATCTTCCTGTTCAAACATCGTCCTTTCAAAAATAAGGAGCCGGACATGTTCCGACCCAAGTTGTTGCTGACCAGCCTTGCGGCACTTGCTTTGGGTGCCTGCTCGCCATCCGATCCTCAGGCAGTGACGTCCGCAGCGATTGCCAAACAGGTCATCCTGCCGACTTACAGCCGTTGGGTGGAGGCTGATCGTCAGTTGGCAGCCAGCGCATTGGCGTTCTGCCAGGGCAAGACTGATCTGGCCACAGCCCGCGCCGACTTTCTGAAAGCACAGAAGACCTGGGCAGAGTTGCAACCGCTGTTGATCGGTCCTCTGGCCGAAGGCAACCGCGCCTGGCAAATACAGTTCTGGCCGGACAAGAAAAACCTGGTGGGCCGTCAGGTCGAGCAACTGGTGACTGCACAGCCACAGATCACCGCTCAGGAACTGTCCAAGGCCAGTGTCGTGGTGCAGGGTTTGTCCGCCTACGAATACATCCTCTTCGACGCTGACATCGACATGGCCAATGCCGAGCAGAAAGCGCGCTACTGCCCGCTGCTGATGGCCATCGGTGAGCGCCAAAAGCTGCTTGCCGAAGAAATCCTCAACAGCTGGAACAGCACCGACGGCATGCTCGCGCAACTGAGCAAGTTCCCCAATCAGCGCTACGCCGACTCCCACGAGGCGATTGCCGAATTGCTGCGGGTTCAGGTCACCGCGCTCGACAGCCTGAAGAAGAAACTTGGCACGCCACTGGGTCGTCAGAGCAAGGGGCAGCCGCAGCCATTCCAGGCAGATGCGTGGCGCAGCAAGTCGTCGCTCAGCAGCCTGGAAGCCAGCCTGATCAGCGCCGAAACGGTGTGGACCGGTGTCGACAACAAGGGATTGCGCAGCCTGCTGCCCGCCGAGCAGAAACCGCTGGCCGACAAAATCGACGCCGCCTACGCTAACAGCCGAAAATTGCTGTCGGAACTCAAGCCGCCACTGGCCGACCTGCTGGCCACGGATGCAGGACGCCAGCAACTCAATGCGTTTTACGACAGCCTGAACGCCGTGCACCGCCTGCACGAAGGCGAGCTGGCCAAGGCACTCGGCATTCAGTTGGGTTTCAACGCCAACGACGGCGATTGATCAAGAGGTACATGTGATGTTGCGACGTCAGGCCATGGCGCTCGGCAGTCTTCTGCGCAGCGCCTGCACGCTGGGTGGCTGGACACTGTTCCGGCAGAAAGACACACGCCCCTTATTGCTTTCCGCTCGCGACGATGGCGACGGAAAGCACTATGCGGTGGGTTTCAGGCTCGACGGGACGCAGGTATTCGCGACCCAGGTGGGCCAGCGCTGCCACGACATCATCAATCATCCCGACCTGCCACTCGCGGTGTTCATCGCCCGTCGTCCTGGCACTGAAAGCTACCTGATCGATCTGCGCGATGGCCGCTTGCTGCAAACCATCGTTTCGCAGCCTGACCGCCACTTCTACGGCCATGCGGTGATCCATCGCGACGGCGAATGGCTGTATGCGACGGAAAACGACACCCGTGACCCAGGCCGCGGCTTATTGGGCGTCTACCGCTTCGTTGACGAGCGCCTGGTGCACTGGGCCGAGATCCCCACGCATGGCATCGGTCCGCACCAGGTCTCGTGGATGCCGGACGGTGAAACGCTGGTGATCGCCAATGGCGGCATTCGCACCGAAGCGGAAAGTCGGGTAGAGATGAACCTCGATGCCATGCAACCCAGCCTGGTCATCATGCAGCGTGACGGCACCTTGCTCAGCAAGGAAGCGCTTTCCCAACAGATGAACAGCGTACGCCACATGGGCATCGCCAGCGATGGCACCATCGTCGCGGGTCAACAGTTCATGGGCGACAGCCACGAGTTGGCCGAGCTGCTGGCAATCAAGCGTCCAGGCCAGCCATTCCAGGCGTTTCCGGTGGCAGAGGAGCAATTGCGCGCGATGGCCCACTACACCGCCAGCGTCGCAGTACACAGCGAGCTGCGACTGGTGGCCCTGACGGCACCCCGCGGCAACCGCTTCTTTATCTGGGATCTGGACAGTGGCGCATTGAAACTGGATGCGCCCTTGCCGGACTGCGCGGGCGTGGGGGCTGTGACCGATGGCTTTGTCGTGACCTCAGGCCAGGGACGCTGCCGATTTTATGATTGCCGCAAAGCGCAGCTGCTGGCCCAGCCATTGGACCTGCCGGCCGGGCTGTGGGACAACCATCTTCACCTGGCTGAGGTGGGTTAGATACCGGGCCTGTGAGGGCTTCAGTTTTTAACCCCGGTACCCTGCGCCAGGCTGTACATGAACAGCAAAAGGTCGTGGTCCGGCTGTACGTTCACCAGACTCTTCGCCACGCGTGGCAGTGGGCAGTAGCCCTCGCCATGCTGCGTGGTAAGTATGCGGGTGGACGGTTGTTCAAGCGCCGCCACGGCGACGGTGGCAACTGCCAGCGCACCGAAGATAAACAGACCTCTTGCCATTTCTAGCTTCATGACTCTAAACCTTTGATAGAGCTGCCAAACGCTGCTTGATAAAAGTAGATCAACTTCTGCCAGTCTGCAGCGCTGAATGACGAATGGCGTCGTAGCTGTTTCATATCGTGTTGGGCTGCGCCTTGCGCGGTAAGGCGACGACGGCCCTTTTCGAGATCGAGCAAGGCGACCTCGACGTTGGCGTCCGGCCCGTCCCCTGTCACCCGCACGAAAATGTGCTTGATGTACAGACAGCTGTGCTGCCAGCGGCCAAGGTGCATGCGGGCCAGAGTGTCTGCCACTTCCTTGAGCACGCGCTCATAGAACAGCTCGCCATGGCGCTCGCGCCCTCCGGCAGCCTGCCATTTTTCAATTTCCTCGAAGCCCTCCAGCGCCACCGTCACCAGCAACGCCCGCCAGGCATTGTCCTCGCCCCGCTCGGCACCGCAAAACACCACTTCGGGGACGACGACGCCAAGCTTGCGAAGCCCTTCAAGCGCCTCGCGCTCACGCAGCACGGTAGGTCGGCCCAGCGGGTGCAGCAGGCTACGGTAGATGTGACCTGTCTGACGTTTGGCATAGAGGGTCTGCCCATCGTCCATGACCAGCCGCTGCACACCACTCTCTCCACCGCGACGCACATTGGGTTCTTCAACCCATTCGCCACGCTGGCTCCAGAACTGATCGAACTCATTCTGGATCGGGTTCACAACTGGTTCTTTCACGGACTGCAAACCCATCTTTTTACCTTTTACGTAGGACATAGACTCGCCACATGGCGTACATGGGCAGGAAATCCATTCGGTTCTGAATGCGAAATCCTGCCTGCTCAAATTCGGTTTCTGCGGTAACAACAGGTAACACAAAACGATTCTGGTAACTTTCCCGCCCAGTTTTCTGCTGACGCTTGTTCTCCAGGCGCGCACGCTTCCATGCCTTGAAATTGCCATCCACCCAGAGGGAGACGATCACGCTGTCACGGGTTACGCGTTGAAACTCGCGCAATAGAGCCATCCGGTCGCTGGATTGACCAACATGGTGCAACAAGCGCATGCAGAAGATGCTGTCTACTGCGTTATCAGGCAGGTCGATGGCAAAGGCAGATGTCTGCAAAGGTTGTACCCTTTTTACAACGTCTGCCGGCTGCGAGGCACAGGCGGTGCTGAGCATGTCTGCGGAGTTATCGGCACCAATGATCGAGCGGTTCGGCTTCTCGGCCAACAATGGCCAGAAGCGTCCCGCACCACAAGGCAGGTCCAGCACCAGGCCCGGGTCCCCGGCCATGTGCAGAGCCTTTCTCGCCAGCTGTTCATCGCGATGATGCGACAGTTTGCGCCAGATACCGTCCTGGTGCTTTTCCAGGTACTGGCGGGCATGTGTCTTGTCGTACTTTCGGGAAAACTCGAGTTCGATGCGATCGCTCATGAGAGCAGCTCCTGATGTTGATGGGGGCCAAACTAAAGGCACCGCCGTCACCGTCAGGTCATCTGAATGTGAAAAAAATGTTACCTTTTAACGTCAGGTGTTTCGAGATTTTACAGAGAGTTAGAGGCCGTGTGTGGCCAATCGACGAAGTGCAGTCAATTGGCCGCTACCCAATCAGGTCGGTCTACTCGAGAGGAAGGTCAGGGTTTGACCACGTTGAGCGTCACCTTGAACCGGCAACCATGGGGTTCCATAGGGGTGAGATCGACGCTCCATCCCTGATTGGTGCAAATGCGCTGCACCAGTGACAGCCCGAGGCCCAGCCCCTCTCCGCGCTGCTCGTTGCCGCGTACGAAAGGCTCGAACATCGCCTCGCGTTTTTCCTCGGGAATGCCCACGCCACTGTCCTCCACGGTGAAGCTTTCAGCGTGCAGGGTCAGCGCAATGAATCCGTGATCGGTGTAATGCAGCGCGTTGCGCAGCAGGTTGCCCATCACGGCATGCAGGAAGGTCGCGTTGTAACGAATATCGGACAGCTGGTCATCGGCAGGCGGCGTGTAGGTCAACTGCAGCCCCTTGCTCTCTATCGGGTCACGCCACTGGGAGATCAATTGCTCGGCCACCCCGACCAGCGTGGCCTTGGGCGTCATGGCCGGGTCTTCGCGCTGGGTGCGCGCGAGCATGAGGAAGGTTTGCACCAGATCGCGCATTTCTTCGCAGGCGCGACCGATACGCTCGACCTGACGACGGCCGCGCAGATCGAGCGCAGGGTTTTCCAGCAGCAGCTCACAAGAGCTGGCCAGCACCATCAACGGCGTACGCAGTTCATGACTCACGTCGCTGGTAAACATACGCTCACGGATCAGCGCCTGCCGCAAGCGACCCAATGTTGCATCGAAGGCCACCGCCAACTCGCCGACTTCGTCAGCGGCATAGTCGGGCGCCAATGGCGGTGCCAGTCCAAGCAGCTGATCACGGTGACGAACCTGCCGGGCCAGACGTACGACAGGCGCCATGACCCGGCGCGCCAGCACCCAACCCAGAAACACCGCCAGCGCCAGCGCCAGAACGAAGCCGACCAGCACGACGGCGAACAGCACCCGCTCACGCTCTTCAAAATCGCTCTGATCCTGCAACAGGGCGTAATGCCGGCCATCCACCACCTCGATCATGGCGTGGTAGGACAACGGCCCACGGAACACCTCGTGGAAGCCTGGCTCGAGGTGACGAATATCCTTGGGCAGATCGAAGTCACCCGGACCATTGCTAAAGTAGAACAACTGGTCGGGCTTGGGCCGGTGGCTCCAGTCGCTGACACTGTCCATCAGCATCAGGCGGTTGAGGTCACCCCCGAGGCCGGCGGAAATCAGCTTTTCTTCGACCAGGTGAACGGTGGAAATGATTCCGATGGCGAACGACCCGGCGACCAGTGCACTCATCAATGCAAAGGCAATGATGATCCGTTGGGCAAGACTCTGTTTAAACTCCATCCCGGCCCTCGGCCAAGCGATAGCCCACGCCATGCACGGTCTGCAACAGCGGTTTGCCAAACGGTTTGTCGATCACCTGACGCAACTGGTGCACATGGCTGCGCAGGCTGTCGCTGTCCGGGCAATCGTCGCCCCACAGGGCTTCTTCCAGAATCTCGCGGCGCAGTACATGCGGGCTCTTCTGCATCAGCACGGCGAGCAGCTTGAGCCCGACCGGGTTGAGCTTGAGCATGCGCCCCTCACGTGTCACCTCGAGGGTGTCAAGGTCATAGACCAGATCGGCCACCTGCAAGGTACGCCGCCCGCCGCCTTGGGCACGACGCAATACCGCTTCGATCCGCGCGGCCAGTTCAGACAGGGCGAATGGCTTGAGCAGGTAGTCGTCAGCACCGGAGCGAAAACCCTGTAGGCGGTCGTCCAACTGATCGCGGGCAGTCAGCATGATGACTGGCGTGTCGCGCCGGGCATCTTCGCGCAGGCGCTTGCATAAGGTGTAGCCGTCGATACCGGGCAGCATGATGTCGAGAACGATCAGGTCATAGTGCTCGGTGGCTGCCAGATGCAGTCCTGAGAGGCCATCCTGGGCGCAGTCGACGGTATAGCCTTTCATGCCCAGGTAATCGGCCATGTTCGCCAGGATGTCGCGGTTGTCTTCAACCAGAAGAATTCGCATAAAGCACTCTCATATGCAGTTTGGGCTGGCGCAGCTTAAGACGAAGTGGGCGTCAGGGCCAGCGCCGATATGGCATGACGATTTTTTCACCTATGATTCATAAGGCTCATGACACACTTTGAGACGAACCGTCGCACACAATAATCGCGGCATGCCCTTCAAAGATCTGGATTCGATATGTCGAAAACCGTCGCCCCACCCTACTCCCGTTCGATCAACCCGTGGATTTACCTGGGTATCCCCATTGCCGTGGCGCTGATCCTCATGCTGCTGGAACTGACGTCACTGGACATGGACATCGCCAAGCTGGCCTTCGATCCCGTCAGCGGGCAGTTCGTCGGCAGGCACAGTTATTTTCTCGAAGACGTTCTCCACGACCGCGCCAAACAGCTGGTCATGGTATTCGGCGCTTTGGCCATGATCGGCTTCGCGGCGTCCTTCAAGGTAGAGCGCCTGATCCCGTGGCGCAGAGAGTTGGGTTGCCTGGTGCTGTCCATGGCGCTTTCCACCGCCTTCGTTACCCCGGTGAAAGTGGTGACTTCAGTGCAATGCCCTTGGAGCCTGAAAGAATTCGGTGGTCAGGAAACCTACAGCGAACTGTTGAGCCCACGCCCTGCGACCGATAAACCAGGACGCTGCTGGCCGGGCGGGCATGCGGCGACCGGCTTTACCCTGTTCGCACTGTTCTTCGCCCTTCGCGACCGTCGCCCACGGATGGCGAAAATGGGTCTGACTCTGGCGTTTGGCCTGGGAACTGTTTTCTCTGTCGGGCGAATGCTGCAAGGTGCGCACTTCTTTTCCCATAACATCTGGACCGCAGTGTTCTGCTGGCTGATCTGCCTGGGGGTTTATTACTTCGTGCTTTATCGTCCCGAACCCAAGGGCCTCGCGAACAGCAACATACAACCGACGCACTGATTGGTCCGGCACAGAAAGGCCATAAAAAAACCCCGCACAAGGCGGGGTTCTTTATGGGCGTAGCTTAAGGGGTAAAGCCGGCTTACATCATGCCGCCCATACCACCCATGCCGCCCATGTCCGGCATGCCGCCGCCTGCTGGCTTGTCTTCAGGCACGTCAGCGATCATCGCTTCGGTGGTGATCATCAAGCTGGCGATGGAGGACGCGGCCTGCAGAGCAGAGCGAGTCACTTTGGCCGGGTCAAGGATACCCATTTCGATCATGTCGCCGTATTCGCCGGAAGCAGCGTTGTAACCGAAGTTACCCGAACCCTGCTTGACCTTGTCAACAACAACGCTTGGCTCGTCACCGGAGTTGGCAACGATCTGGCGCAGAGGCGCTTCGACTGCACGACGCAGCAGAGCGATACCGACGTCCTGATCAGCGTTGTCGCCTTTCAGACCTTCGATAGCCTGCAGGGAGCGAACCAGTGCCACGCCACCGCCAGGTACCACGCCTTCTTCAACGGCTGCGCGGGTTGCGTGCAGGGCGTCTTCAACGCGGGCTTTCTTCTCTTTCATCTCGACTTCGGAACCGGCACCGACCTTGATCACTGCAACGCCGCCAGACAGCTTGGCCAGACGCTCTTGCAGTTTTTCCTTGTCGTAGTCCGAGCTGGTGTCGCCGATTTGCTGACGGATCTGGGAGATACGCGAGTCGATATCGGTTTTCACGCCAGCACCATCGATGATGGTGGTGTTTTCCTTGTTCAGGATGACGCGCTTGGCATTACCCAGGTGTTCCAGGGTAGTGGTTTCCAGGCTCAGGCCGATCTCTTCGGAGATAACGGTACCGCCAGTCAGAACAGCGATGTCCTGCAGCATGGCCTTGCGACGATCGCCGAAACCTGGAGCCTTGACGGCTGCAACTTTCACGATACCGCGCATGTTGTTGACAACCAGAGTGGCCAGCGCTTCGCCTTCAACGTCTTCGGCAACGATCAGCAGAGGACGGCCAGCCTTGGCGACTGCTTCCAGAACCGGCAGCATTTCGCGAATGTTGGAGATCTTCTTGTCGACCAGCAACAGCAGCGGGCTGTCCAGCTCGGCAACCATGGTGTCCGGCTTGTTGATGAAGTACGGGGACAGGTAACCACGGTCAAACTGCATGCCTTCTACAACAGACAGCTCGTTTTCCAGACCCGAACCTTCTTCAACGGTGATAACGCCGTCTTTGGTCACTTTTTCCATGGCTTCGGCAATGATGTCGCCGATGGAGTGATCGGAGTTGGCCGAGATGGTGCCGACCTGGGCAATAGCCTTGGTGTCGGTGCAAGGCTTGGACAGCTTCTTCAGCTCTGCAACGATGGCGATGGTCGCCTTGTCGATGCCGCGCTTGAGGTCCATCGGGTTCATGCCGGCAGCGACAGCCTTCAGGCCTTCGTTGACGATAGCCTGAGCCAGAACGGTAGCGGTAGTAGTACCGTCACCGGCGTCATCGTTGGCACGGGAGGCAACGTCTTTGACCAGCTGCGCGCCCATGTTTTCGAAACGGTCTTTAAGCTCGATTTCCTTGGCAACCGACACACCGTCTTTGGTGATCAGCGGAGCGCCAAAGCTTTTCTCGATGATAACGTTGCGGCCTTTAGGGCCCAGGGTCGCTTTAACTGCGTCAGCCAGGACGTTTACACCGGCGAGCATTTTTTTGCGGCCAGAATCGCCGAATTTAACTTCTTTAGCAGCCATGATCATTATTCCTTGAATACTTAGTAGTAACGGAAGTCAGCGGGAGCACTCAGCCTTCGACGACAGCAAGAATCTCGTTCTCGCTCATCACCAGCAGGTCTTCGCCGTCTACTTTCACTGTGTTGCTGCCGGAATAAGGGCCGAACACAACCTTGTCACCCACTTTCACAGCCAGCGCACGTACTTCGCCGTTGTCCAGCACGCGGCCGGTACCCACAGCAACGATCTCGCCGCGGTTAGGCTTTTCAGCAGCCGAACCTGGCAGAACGATACCGCCGGCAGTTTTCGTTTCTTCTTCACTGCGACGGATGACGACGCGGTCATGCAGAGGACGAAGCTTCATTGTCGATCTCCTGATTATGTTTGTTTGATCGTCCGGTGAGTGCACCGGCCGGTTTAAATCCGGACTTGCCGGTTACGGTTCGACGCGCGAACCGCAGAATACGGTCTGGCCTTCAGGCCAGAAACCTTGCGGTGACCCATACATAAGGGCGAGCAAAGTGATTACAAGTCTTGGGTAGAAATTTTTTACGCCCGAACCGGCTGGTCAAAACGAACGCGGCACCCTGAGGTGCCGCGCTGCCGGGGGGTGTGGAAGATTACTTGTCGCGATGCTCGAACTCGCCTTCGATGACGTCGGGCTCGCGGGTAGGCTGGTGAATCGCCGTCGGGCGATGACTCGAAGCACCCTGATTGGCAGGTGTCTGCAAATCATCGGCGAAGGCACGCTGACGCATGGCCTGATCCTGGGCGCGCTGGCGGACCTTGTTGATCAGCAGACGACGGGTGATCGGCAGCAGGCAGATCACACCCAAAATGTCGCTGATGAAACCAGGCAACAGCAGCAGGCCGCCGCCCACGGCAACCATCAGGCCTTCGAGCATTTCCTGCGCAGGCAACTCGCCACGCGCCAGGCTTTCGCGTGCACGCAGCGCCGTCGCGAAACCGGCTACGCGCATCACGAACAAGCCGAGCATCGACGTCGCGACGACCAGCAGGAACGTCCAGAGAAAGCCGATGGACATCCCGACACGAACCAGCAGAAACAGCTCAAGTACCGGGAATAATAGAAACAGCAGCAAAAAAACACGCATCAAATGAGTTCCTCAAGGGAAGAATGCCTTCCGAGTAGACCGTATGTGATGTCAGAAGATCGTTAATTCAAGCTCCCTGCATCTGGCTTACCGCTAAATTATGCGCACAAGTGAGCTGAACCAGGCCTTCACAAACGTGTATCGGTGTATTTCAGGGCTAGATGGCAGAGCCGAGACGAACGCGCAAAAACAGCCTATAACGTGCTCTGGCTATGGCATAAGCACTCGCAACCCGCCAGTGATGCCATGGAAACGATCAACTGTGATTGGGCACGCATATGGAATTGAAAGACAAGCTGATAATCATCACCGGCGGCTGCCAGGGGCTGGGCAGAGCCATGGCCGAATACATGGCCGGCAAAGGCGCCAATCTGGCGCTATTGGACCTCGATCAGGAGAAACTCGATCAGGCTGTCGCCGCCTGTGAGGCACTCGGGGTCAAGGCTCGCGCTTATCTGTGCAATGTTGCCAATGAAGAACAGGTCGTCGACACGGTCAGCAAGGTCGCCGAGGATTTCGGCGCCATTCATGGCCTGGTCAACAACGCCGGTATTCTGCGTGACGGCCTGCTGGTCAAGGTCAAGGATGGCGAGATGACCAAACTGAGCCTTGCGCAATGGCAGGCGGTGATTGACGTCAACCTGACCGGCGTCTTCCTCTGCACCCGCGAAGTGGCGGCGAAAATGATCGAGCAGAAGAGTCAGGGCGCGATCATCAATATCTCGTCGATTTCACGTGCGGGCAATATCGGACAGACCAACTACTCGGCAGCCAAGGCTGGCGTGGCGTCTGCGACGGTTACCTGGGCAAGGGAACTGGCCCGCTACGGCATTCGCGTGGCAGGTGTGGCGCCTGGGTTCATTGAAACCGAAATGACCGGCAGCATGCGCCCCGAAGCCCTGGAGAAGATGACCTCAGCGATCCCGCTCAAGCGCATGGGCAGGCCGGACGAGATTGCACACTCGGTGGCTTATATTCTGGAGAATGATTATTTCAGCGGACGCATCCTTGAGCTGGACGGCGCGATGCGAATCTAGTCAGCGCGTAAAAGCAGCGGGCGACGCACAGGGTGTGCGCCGCCCGCCCTTCGCTTACCAGCTTACGCCGAAGCCAGCGGTGTAGCGCGTCTTGTCGACATCGCCATTGCTCGAACCACTGATGACGTTCTTCTCGGCTTTCAGGTTAAGCGACGCCCAGTCGGTCACCTTGTAGCGCAGCCCCGCCTCGACATCCAGCGAGTAATCGGCAACGGAGCTCAGCGGCTTGCCCAGCTCGCCGTTGGTGAAGAATTCGACCTTCTTGCCAATCAGGTAACGGTTGTAATCCCAGGTGCCGGCAACGGAATAGAAGTTTTCCTTCTCGTCGTTGGAGAACTCGAAATCGGTACGGTTAAGCAGCGCACCGACCTTGAATGCACCCAGTTCGTCATCCCACAGCTGGTAACCTGGACCGGTACCTACGACGCGCTGGCGAGACAGATCCTCGACCTTGTCGCGTTTGTAGCTGACGCGGCCGTCCCAGAAGAATTTCTCGGTCAGGAAGCGGTCCAGCGAGTACTCGGCGCTCCAGTTGTCAGTGCCAACCACATCGTCGGTGGTCTCGCGGTTGTAATCGCCCTTGGCGTTGTGACGCCAGTCGCCATGACGAGCCGAGGTCTTGAAGGCGACGTTGTAATCATTGGTATCGTTTTCGGCCTGCTGGAAATCCAGCGCCGCATCGATGTTGCCTTTCCAGACAAGATCCGTGATAACCGGCTTGGGCTTGATGATCTGATGGATACTTGCCAGATCGACGGTCTTGGGCGCATCGCCATTGGCCAGCACGACCTTGCCGTCATCCGCAGCCTGCAGCGAATTGGAGACTTCGCCGCCATGCTCATCCTGCTTGACCAGCAACGGCTGATCGCTTTTCAGGGTCTTGACCTGTTTCCAGTCCAGCGCGATAGCGCCGCCGTATTCGGTCTGCAGCAGCAACTTGCCGCCGTCGAACACCTTGATTGTGCCGGTCAGGCGATCGCCATTCTTCAACCAGACGGTATCGGCAAGCAATGGAGTGGAAACAGCAGTGATTGCAAGGCACAACAGGGTTCTGGACAACATAAGCGATAACTAGGCTCTGTAAGGCGGGAATCGGGCATTTTCCTGCGGGGGAGGTGACGGGACGATCCATGTACCACCAAGCACGGTGGTAACTGACAGCCCGGACAACCAAAAGTTCACTGAACGACAATCAATATCGTTTTTATACAGGATTATCGCGTGGCAGACCCGGACTTAACATTACTTTACCCGGCAGGACAATCGCCGAGCGAGGCGCGACGCACCGCCCTCTACCTGACGATGGCGCAGATACCGGAAGGCAAAGTAGTCGCCTACGGGCAACTCGCCGAACTGGCGGGCCTGGGCCGAGCTGCACGCTGGGTGGGACGTACGTTGAGCCAGCTGCCGGACGGCTCTTCCCTGCCCTGGCACCGGGTTTTGGGCGCCGGTGGTCGGCTCAGTCTGCCGCCCGGCAGCGTTTCCGGTGACGAACAACGGGCACGTTTACGCGCCGAGGGCGTGACCATTGTGAATAATCGGGTTGATATGCAGCGCCATGGCTGGCGTCCCCTATAGCACAGCGGTTAGAGTGCGCCCTTTGTTTTCGTAACCTGAGGCAGATTCCAGCCCATGCCCCGTAAAACCTGGCGCGCCGCGCTCGCCGCATATGCCAGCCCGTCGACATTAGTGTTACTGCTGCTCGGATTCGCTGCGGGCATGCCTTATATGCTGGTCTTTTCGACATTGTCCGTGTGGTTGCGCGAAGCCGGTGTCGCGCGCGAGACCATCGGCTATGCGAGCCTGATCGGCCTTGCCTACGCCTTCAAATGGGTCTGGTCGCCATTGCTCGACCAATGGCGTCTGCCCCTGCTCGGCAAACTCGGGCGACGTCGCTCCTGGCTGGTGCTGGCACAGAGCCTGGTGATTCTCGGCCTGATCGGCATGGGTTTCTGCGATCCGCAGAAGCATTTGTCCTGGCTGATCGCAATTGCCGTAGTGGTGGCCTTCGCCTCCGCAACGCAAGACATCGCCATTGATGCTTATCGCCTGGAAATTGCCCAGGACACGCAACAGGCTGCCCTCGCCGCCAGCTACATGTCCGGCTACCGGGTCGCTGCACTGCTGGCGACCGCGGGTGCACTGTATTTCGCCGAGGGCTTCGGCTCGACGGGCTTTGCCTACAAGCATTCGGCGTGGACCGGTACTTATGTGCTGTTCGGTCTGCTGATGCTGCCCGCCCTGGTCACCACACTGATCATGCGCGAGCCGCCGGTGCCGCTGCGCACCCAGCTGTCGGCAGCGCGCTATGGCTTTTCGCACCAGTTGGCCTCGGTGTTCGTGCTGATTGTGCTGCTGGTCTCCGTACCGGCGATGTTTACCCAACTTTACAATACCGACTTCGCCAGCGTGCTGTTCAACGGCACCAGCTGGATGGACCTGTTGCTGGAAGACCGGGCGTTTTTACGCGCGATTCTCTACACGCTCCTGACCATCGCCTGCCTGTCCTCGATGGGTCGCCGCGGACTGGCACCGGTGCTCACTCCGATCAACGATTTCATCATGCGCTACCGCTGGCAGGCGCTGCTGCTGCTGGGCCTGATCGCGACCTACCGGATGTCGGACACGGTGATGGGCGTCATGGCCAACGTGTTCTACATCGATCAGGGCTTTACCAAGGACCAGATCGCCAGCGTCAGCAAAATCTTCGGACTGATCATGACCCTGCTGGGGGCCGGTATCGGCGGACTGCTGATCGTGCGCTTCGGCATCATGCCGATCCTGTTCATCGGCGGCCTGACCTCAGCCTCGACCAACATCCTGTTCCTGTTGCTGGCGGACATGGGCCCGAACGTGAAGATGCTGATCCTCACCATCTCGCTGGACAACCTCAGTTCCGGGCTGGCGACATCGGCGTTCGTCGCCTACCTGTCGAGCCTCACCAACCTGAAGTTCTCCGCCACGCAATACGCCTTGCTCAGCTCCATCATGCTGCTGCTACCGCGCCTGCTGGGCGGCTATTCCGGTGTGGTGGTGGAAAAGTACGGCTACCACAACTTCTTCCTGATCACCGCGCTGCTGGGCATTCCGACGCTGGTGATGATCATCCTGCAATGGAACCGAGAGATACGCACGGCGAAGACCGAGCCGCCTCAAGAGGCTTCCGTTATCGACAAGCCCTGAGCCCTGGCCAACCCTTCAAGGAACAACATTGGACACCGAAAACAAAGCACGCGCTTTCAACCCCGTTCCCCTGATCCTTATCAGCCTGGGGATCTGGCTGCCCATCATCGGCACCCTGCTGACATATTATCTGTCGCGAGATGCTGATGCCCTGTCCGGGTCAATGGCGTTTGGCAGCGCCGTAGTGCTGCTCGCGCAGGTTGAAATCTTCGCGATCATCTTTCTGATGATTTATGCATTCGCCGTGAAACCGTGGAGACTCTCCACAACCCTGCGCACGGTGTTCTCGATCAACGCAGTCGCCGCCGTCGTCGCGGCAATCGGCATTATCGTTACGCTGGCCAATATAAGCCTGCAGTAATCGCCGAATAAAAAAGCCCTGACGCTCACCCGCCAGGGCTTTTTTCATATCGCGCGCCCTCCCCTTACAGTCTTTCCTCGTGGCGTCTCTCATTAAGCCGTAAGAAACGCACTACAGCTTCTTATGAATTGGCCGACGACATCGTTAGCCATTCCTCACTACCTCACCGCGCCTTCAGGAGTAATGTCGCTCGGTAATGGCCCTTTGCAATTTAACTGTGTGCCCCCGGAAAGAAGTCTATAGACTCACCCACCTCTCTATATCAGCACTCTCGCTCGGAACGAGCGGCTGGTTTTATATAACGGAGCAACAATGTTAAAGGATCTAACGGCGCTATTTGCGCCACAAAACCGTCGTCTGATCAAACTGACGACCGTTGCCCGTGACGAACAGGAACTCCTGCTGGAACGTTTTTCCGGCACTGAAAGCCTGTCCGAGCTGTTCAGTTTCGAGTTATCGATGATCAGTCGCGATGCCGGCCTGGAGCTCAAATCGCAGATCGGCCAGCCTGCACAACTGGCAATAGAGCTGGCCACCGGCGAGTCGCGCTTCATCAATGGCTATATCAGTGCCTTCAGCCTGGAAGGCAGCGACGGCGGTCTGGCACGTTACAGCGCAACACTGAGCCCCTGGCTGTGGATGCTCTCGCGACGCGTCGACTCGCGCATATTTCAGGAACAGACCATCGAAGCCGTTATCCGAACGGTATTTGCGGCCTATGGCGCGTTGCCCGATTTCGAGTTTCAACTCAGCCAGCCACTCAAGACACACAGTTACATCACCCAGTACCGTGAAAGCGATCTGACCTTTGTATTGCGCTTGCTGGAACACGAAGGGTTGTTCTTCTATTTCGATCACAATCAGGAAAAGCACACGCTGATCATTCTTGATCACTCGCGTGACCTCTCGCCCCTGCCGCAACAGCCCACCATTCGTTATCACAGTGCATCCGTTACCGAGACAGCGGATTCGATTACCGAATGGCGCAGCCATCGACGCCTGCAGTCGGGGCGCATGTCCATTCAGACTTTCGATTACAAGCAGCCGCGCAATTCGCTGCCGGTTGGCATGCCGAGTCTCAACGAGCAGGGCAACGTCGATTCGTATGAAGTGTATGACGTGCTCGATCACTACAGCCACGGCACCTTCAATGACGGTGAACGCCTGGTACGTCAGCGTCTGGAGGCCATTGAAGTTCAGGGCAAGACATTCACCGGCAACAGTAACTGCCGCGCCATGTACCCTGGCCACACCTTTGAACTGACCCAACATTTTGATCATGACCGCGGCTCTGCTGAAGATCGCAGTTTTCTGCTGATATCGGTCAAGCATGAGGGCAGCAACAATTACCTGTCGGACGAAGGCGCGGGCTACACAAACGAGTTCGTGTGCATTCGCCACAAAATCCCCTACCGTCATCCGATCACCGTCCCGCGCCCGAGCATTCCGGGCCCTCTGAGCGCCATCGTGGTCGGGCCGGAAGGTGAGGAAGTGTTCACTGATGAACTGGCGCGGATACAGGTCAGGTTCCACTGGCAGCGCGGCGACAGCCTACCGCAAGGCACCACCTGGTTAAGAGTGGCGATGCCCAGTGCCGGTAGCGGCTTCGGGCATCAGTTCATGCCACGCATCGGCCAGGAAGTGCTGGTGACCTTTCTGGCGGGCGATATCGACCGGCCTCTGGTGACGTCGGTACTCTACAACAACATTAATCTGCCGCCACGCTTCAGCAAGGCCTCGGGGCTGCCCGGCAACCGCACGCTGTCGGGGATCCGCACCCAGGAACACAAAGGCAGCGGCTTCAACGAACTGCTGTTCGATGACACGCCGGGCTCGCTGCGCGCACGCATGGGCACGACCCATCAGGCCACTGCCCTCAACCTGGGCAAACTGACCGATCCGCGTACTGACGGCACCGCTCAGCCACGCGGCAACGGCGCAGAACTGCGCACCGATGCCGCCATCGCCCTGCGTGCCGCGCAAGGCATGTTGCTGACCACCTATGCGCGTACCGACGCAAAAGGCTCACAGCTGGATCGCGAAGAGCTGCTCAAACTGCTGGCCGAGTGCGGCGAGCTGTTCAAATCCCTCGGCGAAACCGCAGCCGCACGTGGCAGTCAGGCGGTGGATGTCAAAGGTATGGAAGCCTTGCGCCAGTCGCTCGACCAATGGCCCGCGCCGGACAATAACGGCCTGGGCGACCCGGTACTGGCCATGACCGCTGCCGCCGGCATTGCCAGCGCCACACCACGCTCGCAGGTTCACTATGCGGGTGAAAATCACGACACCACTGCGCAGGACAACCTGCAATTGACCAGCGGCGCGGCCATGCACCTGCAAGCAGGCAAAGGGCTGTCGGCCTTCGCTCAGGATGCAGGCATCAGCGCCATCGCCAACCGCGGCAAGGTGCTGGTGCAAGCGCAGGAAGACGACATCGCCCTCAATGCCCAGAAAAACCTGCACGTCTCGGCCGTCGAAGGCGAAGTGGTCATCACCGCGCCGACCATCCGCCTGGTCGCCGATGACGGCAGTTACATCAAGATTGGCGGCGGCGTCGAGATCGGCTCACAGGGCAAAGTCACTGTGCACGCCAGCGAACACGACTGGATCGGCCCCAAGACCGACAGCGCTGCGATCCCTTCTTTCGGCCGCGACCCCGCCGCCCAGCAGGTCACCTTCCACTACCCCGGCCACAGCGAACAAAGCCCGCGGGCAGCAGCGGATCACTCGTATGAAATCAAACTGGAAGATGGAAGCCTAGTGAAAGGAATGACGAACGCAGACGGACTGACCGAGCGCGTGGAACGCGAAATGATGCATCAGGCGCAAGTATCGGCACTGCGCAGCGGCACCCCGAAAGGAGGTGCGCAATGAACGGCGCCGATGAATACGCCGTTGCCCAAGGCAACACACGCCTGATCCCCAACCTCAACACCACCTGCAAAATGGAAGTGCCCGGCGATTTGCCAGGCGTAGTGATCTTTCTGCACGGTGTGAATGACCCGGGGGCGTCGTACAGCATGGTGGAGAGCGGGTTGTGTCAGGGGGTGAATGAGCGACTGGACCGGCCGGATCTGGTGCCGGGGCGATACGGGGCTGAGTACGACATCGCGAAAAAAAACTCAGAGCCAAACAACAACTGGAAGATCAAGATAAACAGCTACTCGACGACCCAGACACCCATCTTTACAGACGTGATACTGACGACCCGAAAACGCGCAGCCTGCTGATTCCCTTTTATTGGGGATATCGGGCCGACCCCAGCGAAATCAGCCGGGACAAGAACAACGCCCCCACTAAACTGCGTGACCAGTATCAGGACATACAAGGTAATCGCCTGGATCGGCATTTTGGCAAGGCCGGTGGTTATTTTGTCAATGCCACCAATAACCTGCTGGAAATGTATGACAAGGGCCTGCCACTCACCATGCGCCTTAAGATTGCCCGAAAGACGCTACCCAACACACATTTTCTGGGGGATAACCCACATCGACGTTATTACGTGCTGGCTGCTCACCGGCTCGCGATGATGGTCAAGGAGATACGCAGGGTGTCTCCCGACGAAACCATCACGATCATGGCGCATAGCCAAGGCACGTTGATTACCCTGCTGGCGCAAGCACTGCTGGTGGACGGGGGGCATCGTTGCGCGGACACCATCATCATGGTGGACACGCCCTACTGCCTGTTCCCGGAAGTCACCCCCAAAGATCAAGACACGCTAACCACACTGACTCGCATCGTGGCACAGGTGACTCAGGCACCCCACACCCAGCCGCCGCTTTCAGACCTGTGCAACCCCGCAACCTACTGCGGAAGAAGCGGCCCGCAGTGGTCACCGACACAAGGTACGCGCAAAGACAAGGGCAAAGTCGGTAACCTGACGGTATTCCCTGAGCGTGATAACCGCGGCAAGGTATACCTGTATTTCTGCCCGGACGACACCACCGTTGCACTGGATGACGTAAGAGGCATCGGCACGTTTGGGGTGTGGGACATCCATGGCAAAGACAGTACTCGCAACCCTATGGCTGAATTGAAGGCCGTGCGCTTTTATCAACGCATGTGGACCAAGCGCTACCGTGACGATTCTCCGGTCATGGTTGGAAAGCCTCCAGGCTATGACCTGTTGCGCGCCAAAAACGAATCTCGCTATGCCGGCGACAGTTGGTTCGCAGGGCTCCTTTCGAAAGGCCCTACAGAAGAAGGGCATAGGATACTGATCAACGCTGAACAACTGTATCCACCACACGCCCCCGCTATGTTTGGCGGGGAGGAGGAGAATTACAAGGGCGATCAGAACAAATCAGGGCGTGACAGGCCCGATGACGCTAACAAAGCCAATGCCGTGGGCAACCCAAGGGCCAAGCTCAGATGGCACTTTGTGCGCAACCACACAGGATCGATAGACCTGGAGCGAGAGCTTGCCCAATGGAATATGGGCAAAGCGCCAGGTCAACAGACCCGCATCATAATCAAGCGAAGACTGACAGGCGACGGCGCACCAAGGCCTTCGGATACTTACGAGATACTGCGCGAGGACACGCCGGACGAAATACGTGAGTTCATGGATGAAAGCAATTCGACCGAGGTGCTGGACTTCAATAGCTATCACTCGGGCCTGTTGCGAAGCCCGGAAAACCATCAATGGGTAACGGCGATGGATATCGCGATTGGTCAGGCGAAATGCCTGGACGACCCGGCGATGCGTGATGTGCTGGTGGCGATTGCGGATTGGAAGATGGACAAGAAGAAATTTGAAGTTGTTGAGAAACTGCCTGGCTGGATAAAACTTAGCGACGAAGCTCAGGCATTGGTGAAAGCCAGTAATGCTTACTACGAACGAGGCATATTCCCCCCGCCAGAGCTAGTACCATTAACACCGCCATCCTTACTCACAGGCTCTCAGATTAACGGAGTCTCTAAATGACGGCGTACCCAAGGAAAGCCTTGATACGACCCAAGCTGAAGCCGTATATCTGGATAATAGGAATACTGCTTTCCCTCTGGATAGGATTTGTCCTGCTAGTCTATTTAAACGCACAGGAAAACAACATGGAACTCCGTGACATACACTCGGTAACGCGCTGGGGCATTGCGGCTATTTTTGGCACTGTGCTGCTGACCTACAGTGGTCACTGGTGGGGCAAAGCCGTTGCTCATGAAAAAGTCGAACTGGCGGCATACAAATCCAACGTTGCAGCACAGATATCAGATCAACAGGCCACTCAAAAACGAAATTACGCCTTGGAAATCCGGGGGGTAGGAATGGCAGTACATGGCTGGCATCAATCGTCAATCTGGCGAGAGATCGTTAAAAAAAATAGCAATTTCGTTTCAATATACTCGTCAGATGCAAAGGACTACAATCCCGGTCTGAGTTCACGCGAGACTACTAGAGACATCAATATACGCGTAGCCTTCCAACATTCTGCAGATGTGGCTGTGCCATATTGGCCCATCCCGACGTTTGCAATTGCCCCCCCAAAACAACCATCAGACACAGGTGCCGCCGACAACATTCTCAACGGGCGCAACGCCGCTACTTTAGGTGTGACGTTATTCTTGTGGCAAGACGCTGAAAACACTACTCACGCTCAAAAAATACTTAACCGTTTATTCAGTTTTTTTGAGGACAACCTGCAAGTACCTCAAGCGCTAATAGTAAGTGAAGACGGTGATGTCACGCGAAACGGATTACGCGTTGCAGGTACTCCGGGCATGCCAAAAAACGCTCAAGTAGTTCCAACGGTATTTGAAAGCATGACCGGCCTGCTGGTTACTCGATCGGATCGAGTGGATCACTACATCCGTCCCTATGCGACTAACGATTCAGATGACAATCAAAACAAAAGTAGCGATCTGGGCAAGCTGTGGGCTTTTTACTGGGAGCGTGACAAGAATCTGTATGAAGCAGGAGCAGGCACCTATAATCCCAAGGTACCGGATGCCCCGAGCACCATGTCCACCGCCTACTGGCAATCCCAGCTCCCCACCCTCTGGAAGACCATCAGCAATCGCGGCCCTGGCAACTTCGAGCCCTCCCCCTGGCTGCCAATCCGTTGGGGTCAGCATCAGGTCAAGGAGTTCGATGCTGCGCCGGTACTCGGCTATCTGCACCGCCCGATCAAGGCGCCCATGCAGGATGAAAACGGCAAGCGTCTGAAACCGGCCTTGCAAGCCAAAGCCTTGCAAGCCGCCTGGCTAAAGGCACTAGACACACTGCCTGAGGGTCAGAAACCTGTGCGGGTGTTCTACGACAGCACCAACAACCCTGAAGCGGAAATTGCCCTCAACAATGCCCTGCACGACCTGAACAAGGACGGCCACGGTCTTGAGCTGGGCAATGTCGAAGAGGGCTACGACATCGGCCGCCGTCTGGGCAATACCGGGGTCAGTGGTGCGCTGGTCGAGATCAATCTGGCGACCATCGCCAGTTACAAGGATGGCGGCGTCAGTGCCGTGGTCTACGCCGGCACCGATGGCAGCCTGACCGTACAAATGGTCCGCCCGCCCGATGAAGCCCGCAAAGCGAAGAACAGCCAGAACCGCGGCGCAGACCCGTTCACCTTCGGCTCGCCAACCGGCGGGGCACCTGCGGAGTGAGTTATCCCGTCTGCCTGGGCGACGCCACCAGCAGTGGTGGCCGAGTGGTGTCCTGCCAACTGGCAGGCACCCACACCCTCAACGGCAAGCCTCCGGCCGTGCTGGGCGACAAAGCCACCTGCCCGCTTCATTCAGGAGAATTCGCCTTTATCGAAGGCCACCCCACCCGAAAACTGAACGGCATACCGGTGGTCCTGCACGGCCACCGACTGGCGTGCGGCTGTCAGGGTGTGGCCAGCCACGCCATGAATGTGCGAGTGATTTAGGATATTTCGTGATCAGGTCATGCAGCGCAAGTACAGGAAACGACATGGAACTGCCCCCTCAATTGGAACAAGGAAGAAACATGTACACGCGTTTTTGTCAGGCCGTCGTAGGGGTGCATTTAGTCGCCGGGATGGTTCTATTAGCGGGCTGTGCGCAAGAGTCAGTGTCCCCGTGTGACGAGTTGATTGGTGACTACGCCACAAAGCCCAAGAATCAGCCAAGGATTCGTATCGAGAAAAGCGGCGAGAAGTTCTTGTTCACGCATAGCGAATCGGGTGCACAGGTCAGTGAGCCGCTCACCCCCTTACCCAACGCCGAAATAGTGGAAATGTTTGAAGGCAAGATAGTCCCGCCTCGCTGCATTCTCACCGCTGATGGTATGAAGATAATGAAGCTCCCCGCTGGCAGCGGCGTTAATCCCACAGAGGATCCCGATCGGAAACTTTCGCAGTATCCCGAGCCGACCCCATTCCTCATGGGCATATCTGCGGGAATAGCGGCTGTACTGGGTCTTTACCCGGTGCCTCATCAAGAAAAACTCAAAGATATCAACGAGGAAGATGAGGACGACGACGGTTACATTTACAGTAAATAACCTACTTTTTGTGCCGGAGAGCTGAAAGGCATGTTCGTATCAACAGACGGTAAAGCGCCCGGGCATCGCTGAAGGCAGACAATCATCAATCATGAAAAGAGCCTTTTCCTGAACCTGCAAATAAAGAAAAGCCCCGACTCTCACGAGCCAGGGCTTTTTCATACCGCACTCACAACTATTCCTGAACCACCCGCACAATCCGTTGCGGCAGTGGGATCTCGATGCCTGCGTCCTTCAGGCGGTCGCGCGCTTCGATGTTGAACATCGACGTCACGTCGCCCATGTCGCCACTGCTGGTCCAGACGCGCAGGGACAAGGTAATTGCGTTCTCCCCCAGCGCAGCCACCACAGCCTGGGGGGCCGGGTCCTTGAGTACGCGTGGGTCGTCTGCCATGTCCAGCAGGACCTGCAATGCTTTCCTCAAATCCGCATCGTGGCTGACGCCGATGTCGAAGGTGATCTTGCGGGTCGGTTGACGGTTGGTGTTGGTGATGATGCCGTTGGACAGGTTGCCGTTGGGAATGATCACGGTACGGTTGTCGCCGGTGCGCAGCACGGTGTGGAAGATCTGGATGTTGTCGACGGTTCCCGACACACCCTGGGCTTCAATCCAGTCACCGATACGGAATGGGCGGAACAACAGAATCAGTACTCCACCGGCGAAGTTCGCCAGGCTGCCTTGCAACGCCAGACCGATCGCCAGACCGGCCGCACCGATCGCCGCCACGAACGAGGTGGTTTCCACGCCGATCATCGACGCGACGCTGACCACCAGCAGGATTTTCAGAATGATGTTGGCCAGGTTGCTGACAAAGCCCTGCAAGGCCAGATCGGCGTGTCGCAAGGCCAGCAAGGCGCCCAGTTTGCCGGTCAGCCGGTTGATCAGCCACCAGCCTACGCACAATGTAACGACTGCCAGCAGCAAGCGGCTGCCGTACTCCATGATCATCGGAATCCAGGCCTGCGACGCTTGCCACAGATGACCGACTTCTGCGTTTAAATCCATCGTTATCTCCTTACTCGTCACGAACTGCGATCAAAACTACGGCGGCCTGCCGTCATTTCAATGCTCAGGGCGATTCGGACTGGCCGGGGAACGCAGGGTTCCCCGGCTTTCAATGCAACGATCAGTCGCGGAAGTTGTTGAATTGCAACGGCATGCCCGAATCGTAGGCACGCAGCGCTGCGATGGCTTCTTGCAGGTCATCGCGTTTCTTGCCGGTCACCCGCACCTGCTCGCCCTGAATGGCGGCCTGGACCTTGAGCTTGGCTTCCTTGATGTGAGCGACGATTTTCTTCGCCAGCTCCTTGTCGATGCCTTCACGCAAGATGACTTCCTGCTTCATCAATTTGCCGGAAGCATAAGCGTCCTTGATCTCAAGGCACTTCGCGTCGATCTTGCGTTTGACCAGCGCCAGCTTGAGGATTTCGATCATGGCCTCCAGCTGGAAGTCTGCTTCTGCAGTCAGCGTGACGGTCAGTTCCTTGAACTCGAACGTGCCTTTGCCTTTGAGGTCATAGCGACGGTCCAGCTCTTTGATAGCGTTGTCGACGGCATTCGTGACTTCGTGTTTATCCAATTCGGACACTACGTCGAACGAGGGCATGTATGTTCTCCAGATAAACGGCGTGCGCACAATTCGGGCACGCATGACTTGACGGTGTGAAAGAACGCTCATTATAACGAGACTTTTCCAGCGTTCACTGTGAGCCTTCCATGCACATCCTTGTTTTCACCTTCTGCAGACCGCTTCAGCGCCATAACGTGCCGCTGTGATGGCGGTGACATGGCATGTTCTCGGTGCAGGCAGCCTGGGCAGTCTCTGGGCGACGCGACTGGCACGCGCGAATCTGCCGGTG
Source organism: Plantibacter cousiniae (nom. nud.) (assembly GCF_977070315.1). Lineage (NCBI taxonomy): Bacteria > Bacillati > Actinomycetota > Actinomycetes > Micrococcales > Microbacteriaceae > Plantibacter > Plantibacter cousiniae (nom. nud.). The sequence continues at coordinate 452,465 of NZ_CDRVEU010000003.1, forward strand.
CGGTTGATCCTTCGCAACGCTGATCGGCTGGCCGCCTATCAAGCCAATGGCAGCTGCGTGACGCTGGTCGAGAACGATATTGCCCATGCGTACCCGGTCGAAGCGCAGACCGCCGACCATCGACAACCCATCGAACGACTGCTGGTGACCTGCAAGGCTTACGAGGCCGAGCAGGCTGTCGCTCAGCTGGCTCCGCGACTGACGGCGCAGGCCGACGTCATCCTGTTGCAGAACGGCCTGGGCAGCCAGGACGCAGTGGCTGCGCAAATCCCCCACGCGCGCTGCCTGTTTGCCTCCAGCACCGAAGGCGCGTTTCTGGAATCGGACTGGCACGTCAGGTTCGCTGGCCATGGTTTCAACTGGCTGGGGGATGCATCCAACCCGACAGCCCCCGCGCTTCTGCAGGACTTGCACGACAGTGGCATTCCCCACCAATGGACGCCGGACATCCTGACCCGCCTGTGGCGCAAGCTGGCCCTCAACTGCGCGATCAACCCGCTGACGGTGCTGCATGACTGCCGTAATGGTGGCCTGCTCGAGCACGCCTGCGAGGTCGCCACGCTGTGCGCCGAGCTGACCGAGCTGCTGGGCCGCTGCGGCCAGCCAGCGGCCGCGCAGGAGCTGCATGCCGAAGTGCTGCGGGTCATCCAGGCGACCGCCTCCAACTATTCATCCATGTATCAGGATGTGCTTCACGGACGACGCACCGAAATCAGCTACCTGCTGGGTTATGCGTGCGCAGCCGCAGCGCGTCATGGCAGCCCCGCACCGCACCTGCAGCATTTGCAGACGCGTCTGACAGCCCATCTGGCAAGCAAGGGTTTGCGTACCGACTAGCCCGCGCTACCCTGCTCGCATCACCCGTCACTGCGACTTGCCCAATGCGCTTGCGCCAACGCCTGGAAAACCTGCCAGTCGGCCAGAAACTGCTGGCCGCCCTGCTGGTCCTGATGACCACCGTACTGCTGGTCGCCAACCTGACCTTCATCAGCGCGGCCTATTACATCTCTCAGGAGGCGATGGCTCCGCAGGCCCTGCAGACCATTGGCCGGCTGATTAGCAGCGCCAACCTCAACGAACGGGCCTTGTACTCGCCTGATGAGGCGCGCGCGCTGCTCAAGGAACTGAGAAGCTACGGGCCGTTACGTGCCGCAGCCCTGTATGACAACAACGGCGAGCGGCTTGAGCAGATGCATCAGGGCGAAAGCCTTGAGCTGCCCAGACACTTCAAAGACATGGACAACTGGCGCCTGACCGAATTTCGCAGTACGCAGGTCATTACCGTACCGAAGGGCGACGAGCCGCCAGGGCATCTGTTGCTGGTTGCCAGCAGCGAGCTGCCCCCAGCGTTTTACACCGGTACGCTGACTGCCAGCCTGGGCATTCTGGTGTTCAGCGTGTTGCTATGGCTGGTGGTGGCACGGCAGATTCGGCGCCTGATTACTGAACCTATTTATCAGCTTGAAGAACTGTCCCGGCAGGTGACCCGCGAAGAGAACTACGCACTCCGCGCAGAACCCGGTAACGAGGATGAAATCGGCAGCCTGGCCGAGGCGTTCAACACCATGCTGTCGCGTATCGAAGCGCGTGAACAGCAACTCAAGCGCGCGCGGGACGACTCGCAGGAAGCCTACGATCAGGCCCAAGGGCTGGCGGAGGAGACACGCCACACCAACCGCAAGCTGGAGCTGGAAGTCCAGGTGCGCAGCAAGATCGAGAAGAAGCTCACCGGCTTCCAGAACTACCTCAACAGCATCATCGACTCGATGCCGTCGGCGATGATCGCGCTGGATGAACAGCTGTACGTCACCCAGTGGAATCAGGAGGCGACGGCATTGTCCGGGACGACTCTGGACGAAGCGCTGAACCAGCCGATCTTCCTGGCCTTCGAGCCGATGCGCTCGTTTCTGCCGCAGATCAAGCACACCGTCGAGCGCCACAGCGTGACCAAGATCGAGCGCGTGACCTGGATCAAGAATGACGAGTCCCGCCACTACGCGCTGACGTTCTACCCATTGACCGGTGATGCCGGGCGCGGCGTGGTGATCCGGATCGATGACATCACCCAGCGCATATCACTGGAAGAAATGATGGTGCAGTCGGAAAAAATGTTGTCCGTCGGCGGGCTCGCAGCAGGCATGGCGCATGAGATCAACAACCCGCTGGGCGCCATTCTGCACAACGTGCAGAACATCCGCCGGCGGCTGTCCCCGGAGCTGCCGAAGAACATCGAGCAGGCCGAGGCCGACGGCGTCGATCTGGCGCAGGTCAACCATTACCTGGAAAGCCGCGAAGTGCCCAAACTGCTCGACGGCATTCAGCAGGCCGGTGCCAGGGCTGCAAAAATTGTCAGCCACATGCTCAATTTCAGCCGCCTGAGCAGTCGTCAGTTATCACCCTGCGACTTGCCTGCCTTGATCGATCAGGCCGTGGAGATCGCCAGTAACGACTTCGATCTGACCATCGGTTTCGACTTCAAGGGCCAGCACATCATCCGTCAGTTCGACCCCGAACTGGGTCCGGTGCCGTGCATTGCCAACGAGCTGGAGCAGGTGCTGCTGAACCTGCTGAAGAATGCCGCGCAGGCCATTCACCAGCGGCCGGAGAGCGAAGAGCCCGGGCGCATCACCCTGCGCACGCGCCTCAATCCGCCGTGGGCCGAGATCCAGGTCGAGGACAACGGCATCGGCATGTCGGAGAACATCCGCAAGCGTACGTTCGAGCCGTTTTTCACCACCAAGGAAATCGGCCAGGGCACCGGACTGGGCTTGTCGGTGTCCTACTTCATTGTCACCAACAACCACAAAGGCCAGATGGAGGTACATTCCTCTCTCGGCACAGGCACCTGCTTTACGCTGCGTCTACCGCTGGTGGCCAACCAGGTGAGCGTTCAGCAGCAGGTCATTTCAAAATCCTGATCAGGAATCGCATCAATGGGCTTTCGTTTGTCGAAGATTTACACGCGCACTGGCGATGCCGGTGAAACCGGTCTGGGCGATGGCCGTCGGGTCTCCAAGGATCATCCGCGCGTCGAGGCCATCGGTGAGGTCGATACGCTCAACAGCCAGCTGGGGCTATTGCTGGCAGGGTTGATCGATGAAGCTCAGCGCGTCCCGGCCCTCAAGGAAGTGATCGAAGTACTTGCACCGTGTCAGCACCGTCTGTTCGATCTGGGCGGCGAACTGGCCATGCCGACCTACAAGGCGCTGAACGAAGCCGAGGTCGAGCGACTGGAGGCCGCCATCGATGTCTGGAATGACGAACTGGGGCCACTGGAGAATTTCATTTTGCCAGGCGGTTCATCGCTGATCGCCCAAGCGCACATCTGCCGCAGCCTGGCGCGCAGTGCAGAACGTCGCTGTCAGCATCTGAATGCTGTCGAGCCGCTGGAAGGCGCAGGGCTGGCGTATATCAACAGGCTGTCGGACCTGCTGTTCGTCGCTGCTCGATTGATCGCCAGAAGACAGGGCATTGCCGAGATCCTTTGGCAGCCCGCGCCCAAGCCGGTTTGACGGGCATATCCATTACACGGAGCATCACAGAAGACACCCTCACGCCAGCGGCCTGGCGTTATGTATAGGCCTTGTGGGATTGAGCGGGCGGCGGTTCGCATCGCTCACAAAGACGTTGGTCCAGACGCCCCATTTTCAGGGGTTTTACTGGCCTCTTCGCGAGCAAGCTCACTCCCACGGCCTGCGGCCAGAATCAAGAGCAGACATGTGTATAACGCTAGTTACTCTGCGTGGGCATGCCGTTCTGGGAGCTCTGCGTCCTCTGCTGAGCGTCAGACGATCTCGTCAGGCCAGAACGCGCGAATCCCGGCCACGCCCTGTGCGCCGCTTTCCCAGGCCTGTTGACGCTCGGCAGGGCCTACGCCACCCAACAGAAAGACCGGCTTGTTGAAGCCTGCAATCAGTTGCGTTGCCTGCTGCCAGCCCAGCGGTTGCGCATCGGGGTGGGTCAGGGTTGACTGAACAGGCGACAGGGTGACGAAATCCACGCCCATCTGCTCTGCCAAAGCCAGCTCTTCTGCGTTATGGCATGACGCCGCCAGCCAACGGTTCTCAGGGAACGGACGCCCGCGACTGGCGTACTTGCGCAGTTGCTCCGCCGTCAGGTGCCAACCGGCGGACGGAAAGTCGCCCAGCCACTCCAGAGGCCCTTTGAGCATGAGCTGCGCCTTGCCGGCACACAGGCCCGCCGCATCCACGGCCAGGTCACGGTACTTCGGGTCGTAACCACCCGGCGCACGCAACTGGACCAGTTTGATGCCGCCTGCGATGGCTTTCTGCATACCGCGCAACAGCTCGATATTGTCCAGCCCCTCAGGGGTGATCAGGTACTCGCCGGGCAAACGTGCCGCCGCGACGATAGGCTGATTGGCGGCCGGAAAGTCATAATTGGCCAGCTCACGCGGGCTGGCCCAGACCAGCGGCTGCCCTTCTGCACCATGCGCCAGGCCAGTGAATGCCGAGACTTCCCAGACGTCCAGCAGCACCTGCTTGTCCGGATAGTCGTGACAAACCTTGATCAGCGGACGTGCCGCCGTCACCAGGATGCCCAGCTCTTCCTGCAGTTCACGTGCGAGCGCGTCCTGGACGGTCTCGCCCTCCTCGACCTTGCCGCCAGGAAACTCCCAGAGGCCGCCTTGATGCTGAGTGTCGGCACGTCGGGCAATCAATACGCTGCCGTCAGCGTCACGAATGACGGCGGCGGCCACATGAACTCGTTTCACGATCAGGACTCCTCCAGACCGGCCTGCTGCCAGCGTTTGAAAGCAGGCCACTGGTAAATGGTTTCGATGTACTTCAGCGCTTCTTCAGGCAACTCGACACGGTAGCTGCGCAGGCGAATGGCTACCGGGGCAAAGAACGCGTCGGCAATGCTTGGCTTGCCGAACAGAAACGGACCACTTTCGGCCGACGCAGTGCGGCATTCGGCCCACAGTTCGACGATACGGTCGATGTCGTTCTGGGTATCGACCGGGATTACTTCCAGTGCCTGATCCTGGCGCAGGTCCATCGGCATGTTCGAACGCAGACTGACAAAGCCGCTGTGCATCTGCGCGCAGGCAGAACGTGCCTGGGCACGCGCAGCGACGTCACTCGGCCACAGGCCAGCGTCCGGAAAACGTTCGACCAGGTATTCGCAAATGGCCAGCGAATCGATGATCGTTCCGTGCTCGCACTGCAACGCAGGGACCTTGCCGGTGGGTGAATACTTGAGAATGTTCGCACGGGTGTCAGGCTGGTTCAGGCGGATGACCTGATCGGTGAACGAAGCACCGGTCATTTCCAGCACCAGCCAGGGACGCAGCGACCAGGAGGAGTAGCGTTTGTCGCCGATAATCAGGTGCAGGCTCATGGTTCAGCTCCATTGAGCCCGGCGCGAAGACAGGATGCCGGCGCGCCGGGCATTGAATCAGGTGCGATATTCCGCGTTGATCTTCACGTACTCGTGAGAAAGATCGGTGGTCCAGATCGTTTCGCTGCAATTGCCGCGGCCCAGCTCGATACGGATGGTGATTTCTTCTTCGGCCATCACCGCCGAGCCCTGCTCTTCGGTGTAGGTCGTGGCGCGGCAGCCCTGGCTGGCGATGCACACGCCACTCAGGAATACGTCGATCTTGCTCACGTCCAGATCCGGCACACCGGCACGGCCGACAGCCGCCAGAATACGTCCCCAGTTCGGGTCGGAGGCGAACAGCGCGGTCTTGATCAGTGGCGAGTGGGCCACGGCATAACCGACGTCCAGGCATTCCTGATGATTGCCGCCACCGTTGACTTCAACGGTCACGAACTTGGTCGCACCTTCACCGTCACGCACGATGGCCTGAGCGACTTCCATGCACACATCGAACACGGCTTTCTTCAACGCTTCGAATAGCGGGCCTTTGGCCTCGGTGATTTCCGGCAGGTCAGCCTGACCGGTGGCGATCAGCATGCAGCAATCGTTGGTCGAGGTGTCGCCATCGATGGTGATGCGGTTGAACGACTTGTTGGCGCCGTCACGAATCAGGTCCTGAAGCACGCTCTGCGCCACTTTGGCATCGGTGGCGATGTAACCGAGCATGGTCGCCATGTTCGGTCGAATCATGCCTGCGCCCTTGCTGATGCCGGTCACAGTGACGGTCACGCCGTCATGGCTGAACTGACGGCTGGCGCCCTTGGGCAGGGTGTCGGTAGTCATGATCCCGGTCGCCGCAGCGGCCCAGTTATCCACAGACAGATCATCCAGCGCAGCCTGCAGAGCGCCTTCGATCTTTTCCACTGGCAGCGGCTCGCCGATCACGCCCGTCGAGTACGGCAGCACCGCAGAAGCATCGACGCCAGTCAGTTGCGCCAGTTTCTCGCAGGTACGCCGCGCCGCCACAAGACCTGGTTCGCCTGTGCCCGCATTGGCATTACCGGTGTTGGTCAGCAAATAACGCACGGTGCCCTGAACACGCTGTTTGGCCAGAATGACCGGCGCTGCGCAGAACGCATTCAAGGTGAATACACCGGCAACGCTGGAGCCTTCGGCACAGCGCATGACCACGACATCCTTGCGCCCCGGGCGTTTGATGCCGGCAGAAGAAATGCCAAGTTCAAAACCGGGAACCGGGTGCAACGCAGGCAAAGGACCAAGACCAACAGCCATCGGGGTGCTCCTCATGGAGTGTGGCGCCGTCCGCATCGGTACGGCGATCAATGAAAAAACGCCGCGACGGGCAAGCCGGTCGCGGCGCAGGTATTACACAGTCAAAGGCTTAGTTGATCTGGCCGTGACAGTGTTTGAATTTCTTGCCCGAACCACACCAGCACAGCTCGTTGCGGCCCAGTTTCTGGTCGTTGCGAACCGGCTCGGATGCAACGGCAACAGGCGCTTCGCCACCCTCTTCGTCGAGCAGCGGCTGCTCGATACCTGGTGCAGGCGCGTGTTCGAACTGCATGCGACTGGCCAGCTCTTCGGCTTCCTGACGCAGGCGTGCTTCTTCTTCCTCTGGATCTTCGCGGCGAACCTGAACATGCGAAAGCACACGGATAGTATCGCGCTTGATCGAATCGAGCAGTTCCTGGAACAGCGTGAAGGACTCGCGCTTGTATTCCTGCTTAGGGTTCTTCTGAGCGTAACCACGCAGGTGGATACCGTGACGCAGGTGGTCCATGGTCGACAGGTGATCTTTCCACAGGTCGTCCAGCACGCGCAGGAGGATCTGCTTCTCGAAGGAACGCAGGGCTTCGGCGCTGGCCTGGTCTTCCTTCTCGTTGTAAGCCACCAGCAGCTGCGCCATGATTTTTTCGCGCAGGCTGTCTTCGTGCAGGTTGTCGTCTTCGTCGAGCCACTGCTGGATCGGCAGTTGAACCGCGAAGTCGGTGTTGAGCGCCGATTCCAGACCGGCAACATTCCACTGCTCCGGCAGGGATTGTGGCGGAATATGCTGGCTGATCAGGTTGTTGAGCACTTCTTCACGGAAGTCGGCAATGGTCTCGCCAATGTTCTCGGCGGCCAGCAACGTGTTACGCATGTGATAAATCACTTTACGCTGTTCGTTGGCAACGTCATCGAACTCCAGCAATTGCTTGCGGATGTCGAAGTTGCGACCTTCCACCTTGCGCTGCGCTTTTTCGATGGCGTTGGTCACCATGCGATGCTCGATGGCCTCACCGGACTGCATGCCCAGCGCCTTCATGAAGTTCTTCACCCGGTCAGAGGCAAAGATGCGCATCAGGCTGTCTTCGAGCGACAGGTAGAAACGGCTGGAGCCGGTGTCGCCCTGACGGCCGGCACGACCGCGCAGCTGGTTGTCGATACGGCGCGATTCGTGGCGCTCGGAGGCGATGACGTGCAGACCGCCCGCTTCGATCACCTGCTGATGGCGTTTCTGCCAGTCAGCCTTGATCTGCGCGATCTGCTCCGGAGTCGGGTCTTCCAGATTGGCGACCTCGACTTCCCAGTTGCCGCCCAACAGGATGTCAGTACCACGACCGGCCATGTTGGTGGCAATGGTCAATGCACCCGGACGACCGGCCTGCGCAATGATTTCCGCTTCTTTCTCGTGGAACTTGGCGTTCAGAACCTTGTGCTCGATGCCTTCCTTGTTGAGCAGGCTGGACATGTGCTCGGAAGTTTCGATGGTCGCTGTACCCACCAGCACCGGACGGTTTTCTGCAAGGCAGGCCTTGATGTCGGTGACGATGGCGGCGTACTTCTCTTCCGCCGTCAGGTAGACGAGGTCGTTGAAGTCCTTGCGCGCCAAAGGCTTGTTAGGCGGGATGACCATCACGGCCAGGTTGTAGATCTGGTGGAATTCGAACGCTTCGGTGTCGGCCGTACCGGTCATGCCGGACAGCTTGTTGTACAGACGGAAGTAGTTCTGGAACGTGGTCGATGCCAGGGTCTGGCTTTCGGCCTGAATGTTCAGGTTTTCCTTGGCTTCGATAGCCTGATGCAGGCCCTCGGAGAGGCGACGACCCGGCATGGTACGGCCGGTGTGCTCGTCAACCAGCAGCACCTGACCGTCGGAAACGATGTATTCGACGTTGCGATTGAACAGCTTATGCGCCCGCAGACCGGCATAGACGTGAGTCAGCAGGCCCAGGTTATGCGCCGAATAGAGGCTCTCGCCTTCAGCCAGCAGGCCGACTTCGGTGAGCATTTCCTCGATGAACTGGTGACCGGCTTCGTTCAGCTCGACCTGACGGGTTTTCTCGTCAACGGTGAAATGACCCGGCTTGGTGACTTCGCCTTCCACTTCCTCGATATGCTGCTCGAGCTTGGGGATCAGGCGGTTGATTTCGGTGTACAGCTTGGAACTGTCTTCAGCCTGACCGGAGATGATCAGCGGCGTACGCGCTTCGTCGATCAGAATCGAGTCGACTTCGTCGATCACGGCGAAATTGAGTTCGCGCTGGAACTTGTCGTCCATGCTGAACGCCATGTTGTCGCGCAGGTAATCGAAACCGTATTCGTTGTTGGTGCCGTAAGTGATATCGGCAGCGTAGGCGGCGCGCTTCTCTTCCGGCGGCTGGAATGGCGTGACGATGCCTACGGTCAGGCCGAGGAATTCGTACAGCGGACGCATCCAGTTGGCATCGCGGCGAGCGAGGTAATCGTTCACGGTAACCACGTGAACGCCCTTGCCGGACAATGCGTTGAGGTAGACAGCCAGCGTACCGACCAGGGTTTTACCTTCACCGGTACGCATTTCCGCGATCTGACCTTCGTGCAGGGTCATGCCGCCGATCAACTGTACGTCGAAGTGGCGCATGCCCATGACACGCTTGCCCGCTTCACGAGCGACAGCAAAGGCTTCAGGGAGCAATTGATCGAGGGTCTCGCCTTTGGCTATGCGGGCCTTGAACTCTTCGGTCTTGGCGCGCAGTTGCTCGTCCGAAAGGGCCACCATTTGCTCTTCGAAGGCATTGACGATCTGTACCGTCTTGAGCATGCGTTTTACTTCACGCTCGTTCTTGCTTCCAAAAAGTTTTTTCAACAAAGGCGCAAACATATCGACAGGATCTTCCACACATAGGAATGGAGGGCGGCCCCGTGAGTCGCCCGTGCAGCCCAGATGGCCGCATGCGAACGAGCATTCTACCCGGAAACGATGGTGAGGAAAGTGGCGTTATTCCACGATGCTGGCACAGCGCTGTGACGGGGCAGGTTTACAATGGGGCCATTTTCAAGCACTTCAACCCGTTATCCGGGGAAGTTACTCATTGATTTGCATATGAAAGCACGGAAATGCCCTGAAAAGCAGCCGTCAGAACGCTTTCTGTTAAGATGTTCATCTTGTTACCCAGGCATCCCTCCATGGCCTTTCGTCCTCTGAACGCCCGCCCGCCCGCGGTTTTGCTGCGTGAAGCCAAGCCCCTGAAGGCTATATTTCGTCACGCCGAGCGACTCAGCCACTTGCAGCGCCTGCTCGAAAGCCAGTTGCAACCAGCGGCCCGGGAGCATTGTCGCGTGGCATCGTGGCGCGAAGGTATCTTGTTGCTGATCGTGACGGACGGTCACTGGGCCACACGCCTGCGCTACCAGCAGAAACGCCTGCACCGGCAAATGATGGCCTTCGACGAATTCATCAACCTGACCCGCATTGTGTTCAAGGTGCAGCCGCCTGAAGCGCCACGCGGAGCTGCCACGCACACCATCGACCTGTCGGCAGTGGCTGCCGAAAACATTCAGGCCACCGCTGAAGGCATCACCGATCCGCGCTTGCGTGCCGCACTGGAAAGACTGGCCAGCCATGCAAAGGACAGGAAGTAACCCTGCCTGATCGCCGCCAGCACTGACTTCCCCTGAAAAACCCATAAAAAAAGGCCACCCGAGGGCAGCCTTTAAAGAACAAAAGGAAAGAGAGTAAAGCTTGCTTACACGGCCGCGACAGGACGCATGTAAGAAATAGGTGCCGTACTGGCATCCTCGAAAGTCACCACTTCCCAAGCGTCTTTCTGCTCGATCAACGTGCGCAGCAGACGGTTGTTCAGTGCATGCCCCGATTTGAAACCCCGGAACTCACCAATCAGGCTGTTGCCCAGCAGGTAGAGGTCACCGATGGCGTCGAGGATTTTGTGTTTAACGAATTCGTCCTCGTAACGCAGGCCGTCTTCGTTCAGTACACCGTCCTTGTCGACCACGATGGCGTTTTCCACGCTGCCGCCGAGTGCGAGGTTGTGCTTGCGCAGGTACTCGATATCACTCATGAACCCGAAGGTCCGGGCACGGCTGACTTCCTTCACGAAGGAAGTACTGGAAAAGTCCACGCTTGCACTCTGGGTGCGGTCACGGAAGACGGGGTGATCGAAATCGATCTCGAAACTGACCTTGAACCCTTCGAAAGGCACAAAAGTAGCGCGTTTACCGCCCTCCTCGACTGTGACTTCACGCAGGATACGGATGAATTTCTTCGGCTCGTCCTGTTCTTCCAGGCCTGCCGATTGAATCAGGAATACGAAAGGGCCTGCGCTGCCGTCCATGATAGGAACTTCGGAGGCAGAGAGCTCGACGTAGGCGTTATCGATGCCAAGGCCAGCCATGGCCGAGAGCAAGTGTTCTACCGTGTCGACTTTGACATCACCATTGACCAGAGTGGTCGACAGAGTGGTGTCACCGACGTTTTCCGCACGCGCAGGGATCTGCACGACGGGGTCAAGGTCAGCTCGGCAAAACACAATGCCGGTATTCACAGGTGCGGGCTTGAGGGTCAGGTAAACCTTCTCCCCGGAGTGCAGGCCTACACCTGTGGCACGGATAATATTTTTCAGGGTGCGTTGTTTTATCATGGCATGGGCCGCTTCAGCGCAAGTTGCGAACTGGTATCAACAAAGGCTGGCGATGATAGCAGACCATGCCTTTGCTGAACACCAATCACCCTAATACCCCTGATACATTTCATCAATCGGCCTGACGACGCAGGAAAGCCGGGATGTCCAGGTAATCGAGATCATCGTTTGGATTCATCTTCGCCGCTGCTGTAGCGCCTGCGTGTGCCTGATTGCGCATCACGGTAGGACGATCCAGGTCACGGTAGTTGACCGACGGTGCTTCCTGACGGGACGCCTGCTGCGCAGGAGCCTGCTGGGTGGTCTGCAGCGTGTTGTCGATGACCTTGACAGGTTTCTCGATTTTCGCGCCCAGGCCGGTGGCAACCACGGTCACGTGCAACTCGTCACGCATGTCCGGATCGATAACGGTACCGACCTTGACCATCGCGTGCTCGGAAGCGAACGCTTCAATGATGCTACCCACGTCCGAGTACTCACCTAGAGACAGGTCAGGACCGGCAGTGATGTTGACCAGGATGCCGCGAGCGCCCTGCAGGTTGACGTCTTCGAGCAACGGGTTGCGGATCGCCGCTTCGGTCGCTTCACGTGCACGGTTAGGACCGCTAGCGCAGCCAGTGCCCATCATCGCCATGCCCATTTCGCTCATCACGGTACGCACGTCGGCGAAGTCGACGTTGATCATGCCCGGACGCTTGATGATGTCGGAGATACCGCGAACGGCACCGGCCAGTACATCGTCAGCCTTGGCGAAAGCCGACAGCAGGCTGGCGTCTTTACCGAGGATGGTCAGCAGCTTCTCGTTGGGAATGGTGATCAACGAGTCGACGCTTTCGGACAGCATGCGGATGCCTTCATCGGCGATCTGCATACGCTTGCGACCTTCGAACGGGAACGGACGGGTCACGACTGCGACCGTCAGAATGCCCATTTCCTTGGCCACTTCAGCAATGATCGGTGCTGCACCGGTACCGGTACCGCCGCCCATGCCAGTGGTGATGAAGACCATGTTGGTGCCCTGCAGAACTTCTGCAATGCGCTCACGATCTTCCAGTGCGGCCTGACGACCGACTTCAGGATTGGCGCCAGCGCCAAGGCCCTTGGTCACGCCGGTGCCCAGCTGCAGAATGGTCCGCGCGCCGATGTTTTTCAGCGCCTGAGCATCGGTGTTGGCGCAGATGAATTCCACGCCTTCGATGTTGCTCTTGACCATGTGATTGACAGCGTTGCCGCCACCACCGCCTACGCCGATAACCTTGATAACCGGGCTTTGCGGGACGTTGTCTACGAGTTCGAACATTTTCTCTCTCCTTCCGCTTTCTAGTTAGTTTTGCCTACTGCCTGCCGATACTGCTGGTGAAGCCCTGAATCTGAAGCTGTGAAACCGTTGAACGTTGAAACTTAGAAATTGCCCTGCACCCAACGCTTGATACGCTCAAGCACCGGTGCCTTGGTTTCGTCGCTGTAGCTGCTGTTGCCGACAATCCCGGACAGCGAAATGCCATCCGATTGTTTTTGCAGCCCGTACATCAACAGGCCTACGCCGGTTGAGTAGATCGGGTTGCGGACGACATCAGCGAGCCCTTTGACGCTGTGCGGTACGCCCAGGCGAACCGGCATGTGGAAGATTTCCTCGGCCAGTTCGACCGCACCTTCCATTTTCGCTGTGCCCCCGGTCAGCACGATGCCGGCCGGGATCAGGTCTTCGTAGCCGCTGCGGCGCAGTTCGGCCTGGATCAGGGTGAACAGCTCGTCGTAACGAGGCTCGACCACTTCGGCCAGGGCCTGACGCGACAGCTCGCGAGGAGGACGGTCGCCCACGCTCGGCACTTTGATGGTTTCGCCTGCACCGGCCAGCTTGGCCAGCGCACAGGCATAACGAATCTTGATTTCTTCGGCGTACTGGGTCGGAGTGCGCAACGCCATGGCGATGTCGTTGGTCACCTGATCACCCGCAATCGGGATGACCGCTGTGTGGCGAATGGCGCCTTCGGTGAAGATCGCGATGTCGGTGGTGCCGCCACCGATGTCCACCAGGCAGACACCCAGTTCTTTCTCGTCATCGGTCAGCACGGAATACGCCGAGGCCAACTGTTCGAGAATGATGTCGTCGACTTCCAGCCCGCAGCGACGTACGCACTTCTCGATGTTCTGCGCCGCGTTCACCGCACAGGTCACCACATGAACCTTGGCTTCCAGACGTACGCCGGACATGCCCAGGGGCTCACGCACGCCTTCCTGATTATCGATCACGTAATCCTGAGGCAAGGTGTGCAGCACGCGCTGGTCGGCAGGAATGGCCACCGCCTGAGCAGCATCGAGCACACGCTCCAGATCCGCAGAGCTGACTTCGCGATCACGAATCGCCACGATGCCGTGTGAGTTCAGGCTGCGAATGTGGCTGCCTGCCACACCAACAAATGCCGAGTGGATACGGCAGCCGGCCATCAACTGCGCTTCTTCGATTGCGCGCTGGATCGACTGCACGGTCGATTCGATATTCACCACCACGCCCTTCTTCAGGCCGCGGGAGGGATGGGTACCGATACCCACGATTTCCAGCGAGCCATCGGCCGCGACTTCGCCTACCAGTGCCACCACCTTGGAGGTACCGATATCCAGCCCGACGATCATTTTGCCGCTTTGCACATTTGCCATGGTCCTGCCTCTTATCAATTCTTCGCGACGGCGGGTTTTTCCGTCGCCGGCGCTGCCTGTTCGCGCCAACCGACCGCAAGGCCGTTGGAGTAACGCAAGTCGACGCGCGCGATATTCGTTATTTGGTCTTTCAGCGTTTTGTCGTAAATCGCGATGAAGCGGCGCATTTTTTCGACAAGGTGGTCGCGTCCAAGCAACAACTCGATACCCGGGCCAGCACTACCGGCACCTGTCGTCAGGAACCAGCTGCCACGCTCGCGCAGCTCCAGGCGCACGATGGAGAAGCCCAGCGGGCGCAACATCTGACTCAACACCTGATACTGCTGCATCACCTGCTGCTGGGCCCGCTGCGGGCCGAACAACTGGGGAAGATGTTCGTAATTGGACAGTTCACGCGGTGTGAAAGCCTGCCCCTGGTTATTCAACAGCGCTTCATCGCCCCAACGGGCAACCGGCAACTGCTCTTCAAGACGAATCACGACCTGATCCGGCCATACACGACGGACCTCGGCGTGCGCGATCCATGGCATCTGCTCAAGCTCGGTGCGCATGGCAGCCAGATCGATCTTGAAAAAGCTCGACGCCACATAAGGCGCAATCCGCTGCTGCACAGCCTGCTGGCTGATGTAACTCAAATCGCCCTGCACGTTGATGCGGGTGATCGGGCGGTCGGCGTACGGCAGCAGACGCTGTGCTGCCTCATAAGTACCGAAGCCCAGAACCACCAACAGCACAGGCCAGAGCAGACGCTTCAGAAAACTGAAGTTGGCCTTGGGCAGGCGCGCCGACAAGGGCTCCTTGGCCACCATACGGCTGGCGCCGCGCGGCACCGGCTTGTTGCGGCCGGGAGCAGGTGGCTGAGGACGTGTCGACGCGCCGTACATGCCTTAACCTCTCGCCTGAACGCTGTCGGCCAGAATCGCCAACACCAGTTGTTGAAAATCCAGACCTGCCGCACGGGCCGCCATAGGCACCAGACTGTGATCGGTCATGCCGGGTACAGTATTAACTTCCAGTAACCAGAACTTGCCTTGTGCGTCCTGCATGACATCCGTGCGCGCCCAGCCTGCAATGCCGATGGCATCGCAAGCACGTGCTGCAAGTTGTTTGAGTTCCTGTTCCTGCGCATCGCCAAGTCCGCACGGAATCCGATACTGGGTATCGGACGCCAGGTACTTGGCATCGTAATCATAAAAACTATGAGGAGTGCCCAGGCCGATGGGAGGCAACACCTGGCCACGCAGAGACGCCACAGTGAACTCAGGTCCCTGAATCCACTGTTCGACTAATACTTGCGAATCGTAGGTACTGGCGGCTTTCCAGGCGGCGATCAATTCATCGACGCTGCTCACCTTTGCCATACCGATACTTGAACCTTCATGGGCCGGTTTGACGATCAAAGGCAGGCCCAGTTCCGTCACGGCGCAAATACAATCACTCTCGTTTTCAAGAACGGCATGCAGCGGTGTGGCGAGGCCGAGACTCTGCCAGACCTGCTTGGTGCGCAACTTGTCCATCGCCAGGGCAGAAGCCAGTACGCCACTGCCGGTATAAGGGATTTCCAGGCATTCCAGCAGGCCTTGCATGGTGCCGTCTTCACCGCCACGTCCGTGCAGAACGATAAAGGCACGGTCGATTTTCTCGCTGACCAGTCGCTGCAGAAAGTCATCGCCCACATCGATGCCGAACGCATCCACACCAGCCTCGAGCAACGCGCCGAGCACGGCATTACCCGAGTTCAGCGAGACCGCCCGCTCGGCACTCTTGCCACCGAAGAGCACGGCGACACGGCCGAAGCTTTTCGGCTCGAGTGTCGAGCGCAGGGACGACTGGGCGACGGCTGTCATTTCAGCTTCCCTTCGGTGGGGGCCACTTTGGCACCGGCGAACAGTGGGCTTTTCAGCAGCTGTGGCGCAAGACCACCGATGTCGCCAGCGCCCTGACACAACAGGATGTCGCCGGCACGCAACAGCGGCTTGACCAGCGGCGCCAGCTCGACACCACGCTCGATGTAGATCGGGTCCAGCTGGCCACGCTGACGAATGCTGTGGCACAGGTTGCGGCTGTCCGCACCAGGAATCGGTTCTTCACCGGCCGGGTAGACTTCCATCAGCAGCAGCACATTGGCGTCCGCCAGCACCTGCACGAAATCGTCGTACAGGTCACGGGTGCGACTGAAACGGTGTGGCTGGTAGACCATCACCAGACGACGGTCAGGCCAGCCGCCACGCACAGCGTTGATAACGGCAGCGACTTCGCGCGGATGGTGACCGTAGTCATCGACCAGCATCACGTTGCCGCCGTCAACCGGCAGCTCGCCGTAGACCTGGAAGCGCCGACCGACGCCCTGGAACCCGGAAAGGCCCTGAACGATAGCCTCGTCGCTGACGCCCTCGTCGGTGGCGATGGCGATGGTCGCCAGCGAGTTGAGTACGTTGTGATTGCCGGGCATGTTCACCGACACATCCAGCGGCTCGCGGTCGCGGCGCAGTACGGTGAAGAATGTCAGCATGCCGTCCTGACGCACATTGATTGCACGTATATCGGCAGACTCGCTGAAGCCATAGGTCAGCGTCGGACGCTTGACCAGCGGCAGAATTTCACGCACCACCGGATCGTCGATGCACATCACCGCCAGCCCGTAGAACGGCAGGTTGTGCAGGAACTCGACAAAGGTCTTCTTCAGTTTGTTGAAGTCGCCTTCGTAGGTCGCCATGTGATCGGCGTCGATATTGGTGACCACAGCGACCAGAGGCTGCAGGTGCAGGAAGCTGGCGTCGCTTTCATCGGCTTCGGCGATCAGGTAGCGGCTGGTGCCCAGCTGCGCATTGGTGCCCGCCGCGTTGAGACGGCCGCCAATCACGAAGGTCGGGTCCAGGCCGCCGGCAGCGAATACCGAAGCGATCAGGCTGGTGGTGGTGGTCTTGCCGTGCGTACCGGCAACAGCGATGCCGTGGCGATAACGCATCAGCTCGGCGAGCATCTCGGCACGCGGTACGACCGGAATGCGGCGCTCCAGCGCGGTGGCCACTTCCGGGTTGGAGGTGTTGACGGCACTGGACACTACCAGCACGTCGGCACCGATGGTGTTCTCGGCACGATGGCCGATAAAAATCTGTGCGCCGAACGACTCCAGGCGCTCGGTCACGGCCGAGCCCTTCAGGTCGGAGCCCGAGACTTCGTAACCCAGGTTCAACAACACCTCGGCGATCCCGCACATGCCGACACCGCCGATACCGACGAAGTGGATACGACGGATACGGCGCATTTCAGGTTGTGGCATGGCGCGTTGATTCTCAACCATGGGCCACCTCCACACAGACGTTGACGACAGTGCTGGTTGCATCAGGCATGGCCAGGCTGCGTGCAGTGCGGGCCATGCTGTTCAATTGTTCGGGTTGCATCAAAACCTCTTTCAGGCGTGCTGCCATCTCGGCGGCGCCAGTTGTCGCTTGCGGCATGACGAAGGCTGCGCCTTCGCGAGCCAGATAGTCAGCGTTACGTGACTGATGGTCATCAATCGCGTGGGGCAGCGGTATCAGCAACGACGGCAGGCCGGCGGCGGCCAGTTCGCTGATGGTCAATGCGCCTGCGCGGCAGACCACCAGATCGGCCCAGCCATAGGCTTGGGCCATGTTCTGTATGAATGGCGCAACCTGCGCCTCGACGCCCACGTTGCGATAGCGCTCGGCGGTGACTGCGTCATGATTCTTGCCCGACTGATGAAACACTTCGGGCTGGATGTCCTGAGGCAGCTGAGACAGCGCCTCGGGCAGCAATTTGTTCAACGGCTCCGCGCCCAGGCTGCCGCCCAGTACCAGCAGACGAGCCTTGCGTCCGGCCAGGGCCTGACGCGGTGTTTCCAGAAACAGCTCGACACGCACCGGGTTGCCGGTGGTGCGACGCTTGGATGAATCCGCAAAGGTGTTCGGGAACGCTTCGCACACCCGGCTGGCGAACGAGGCCAGACTGCGGTTGGCGGTACCGGCAACGGCATTCTGCTCGTGAATGATCAACGGTACGCCTGCCAGCTTCGCCGCCAGACCGCCAGGGCCGGTGACGTAGCCACCGAAGCCGACCACGCAGACCGGTTTCACCTCACGCACAACCTTGCGTGCCTGCATCAGGGCCTTGAGCAACATGAACGGCGCCTTGAGCAGCGACAAGCGGCCCTTGCCACGCAGACCGGTAACGTTGATCAGGTGCAGCGTCAGACCGGCCTGCGGCACCAGTTCGTTTTCGATACCACGCGGCGTGCCCAGCCAATGGACCTTGTAGCCGCGTGCCTGGAACTCGCGCGCACAGGCCAGCGCCGGGAATACATGCCCGCCGGTCCCGCCTGCCATGATCAGCACGTTAGCGTCCATGGGGTGTGTCCTCGGCGAAGTCGCTTTCCTTGAACTCGGCTTCTTCACTGCCCATGTTGTTGCGCGATTCCCACTCGATGCGCAGCAGCAGCCCGAGGCTCGCGCAGCAGATCACCAGCGAGCTGCCGCCGTAGCTGAGGAACGGCAGGGTCAGCCCCTTGGTAGGCAGCAGACCGACGTTCACACCGATGTTGATCAGGAACTGACCGATCCACAGGAACGAAAGGCCGTAGGCCACATAGGCACCGAAGAACTGCTTGGCGCGCTCGGCCCACATGCCGATGTACATGCCGCGAATACTGACGAACAGGAACAGCGCGACGGTGATCAGCGAACCCACCACGCCCAGCTCTTCTGCAAGTACCGAGAACACGAAGTCGGTGTGCGCTTCCGGCAGATAGAACTGCTTCTGCACGCTGTTGCCCAGCCCGACGCCGAACCACTCGCCGCGACCGAAGGCGATCAGTGCCTGGGTCAATTGATAGCCGGAACCGAACTGGTCGGCCCACGGATCGGTAAAGTTGGTCAGACGCGCCATCCGGTAAGGTTGGGCCTGGACCAGCACCACCACAGAAGCGACCGCCAGCACCACCATCAGCGAGAAGCGGAACAGGCCGACACCGCCGAGAAACAGCATGGCTGCCGCCGAGCCCATCATTACCACGGTCGCACCGAAGTCAGGTTCCATGAGCAGCAGACCGGCCATCGGCAGCAGCACGATGAACGGCTTGAAAAAGCCCATCCAGCTTTCGCGAACTTCCTGCTGCTGACGAATCAGGTAGCCGGCAAGGAAGATCACTACGAATACCTTGGCGATTTCCGACGGCTGCACGTTGAACGCGCCGAAACCGATCCAGCGCATCGAACCGTTTACCTCACGCCCGATTCCCGGCACCAGTACCAGCAGCAACAGGCCGAACGCGCCAAGCAGCATCATCCAGCCCAGGCGTTGCCAGGTGGCGACCGGAATCATCATGGTCACGCCACAGGCACCCAGACCGATCAGCAGATAAACCAGGTGACGGGTCATCATGTACAGCGTGTTACCGGACTGTACGGCGGCAACTTCCGACGAGGCCGAGGTAATCATCACCAGGCCAAGGCCGAGCAGCGCCAGGCAGCCGACCAGCATCGGGAAGTCCAGGTCGATGCCTCGCCCACTGATCAGTGGCGATGGATAAGGCTTGATCACACCGAAGATCATGACAAGCACTCCACTGCCTGCGCGAACACACGTCCGCGCTCTTCATAATTCTTGAACATGTCCAGGCTGGCGCATGCAGGAGAAAGCAATACAGCATCGCCACGCTGAGCCAGTTTTGCGCTGTGCTCGACAGCCGCCTGGACGGTGTCGACATGCACCAGCGGGACAGCGTCGCCCAATGCCTGGGCAATAAGCTGGGCATCACGTCCGAGCAAGACCGCCGCGCGGCAATGCTCGGCGACTGGCGCGCGCAAACCACTGAAATCAGCGCCTTTGCCATCGCCGCCGGCGATCAGCACCAGCTTGCCGTCGATATCAGAGCCCAGACCTTCGATGGCAGCCAGCGCGGCACCCACGTTGGTGGCTTTGGAGTCGTTGTAGTAATGAACGCCTTCGTGCTCGCGCAGCCACTGGCAGCGATGCTCCAGACCAGTGAACTCGCGCAGGCTGGCGAGCATGGCGTCGAACGGCAGGCCGACCGCATGCCCCAGGGCCAGGGCGGCAAGCGCGTTGGACTGATTGTGCGCACCACGCACTTTCAGCTCACGTACCGGCATGAGGTTTTCAAACTGGAACGCCAGGTACTTTTCGCCGTTCTCTTCACGCAGGCCGAAACCATGGAAGTCGGGCTTGTTGAGGCCGAATGTCCAGCACGGCAGGCCTTCGCCAATCAACGGACGGGACAGCGCATCCTGACGATTGACCACCACCTGCCGCGCGCCACGGAAAATCCGGTGCTTGGCCAGGTGGTAGGCAGGCAGGCCGCTGTAACGGTCCATGTGGTCTTCACTGATATTCAGCACGGTCGCCACTTCGGCATTGAGCTGGTCAGTGGTTTCGAGCTGAAAGCTGGAAAGCTCCATCACGTACAGCTCGACGTCGTCGCTGAGCAGGTCCAGCGCCGGAGTGCCGAGATTGCCGCCCACCGCCACACGCTTTCCAGCGGCAGCAGCCATTTCGCCGACCAGTGTCGTCACGGTGCTTTTCGCATTCGAGCCGGTAATGGCAATCACCGGCGCCTTCGCGTGACGCGCGAACAGTTCGATGTCGCCCGACAGTTTGACGCCACGTGCGTGAGCCTGCTGCAGGGCCGGGGTCGCCAGGGCCAGACCGGGGCTGACGTACAGCTCATCGGCACGGCAGAGGAAATCCACGTCCAGCTCGCCACAACGCACTTCCACCTGCGGATAGTCGCGACGCAAGGTCGCCAGCTCAGGAGGATTCTCCCGCGTGTCGGCCACGGCAAAGGACACGCCCTGGTTCGCCAGGAAGCGAACCAGGGACATGCCGCTTTTGCCTAGACCCACGACAATGCGGAAGCGGTCGGAAACGATCAGGGACACTCGTTCTACCTCAGTTTCAGCGTGGCAAGGCCAATGAGCACCAGAATCACGGTGATGATCCAGAAACGGACGATCACACGTGGCTCGGGCCAGCCTTTGAGTTCAAAGTGGTGGTGGATCGGCGCCATGCGGAATACGCGGCGGCCGGTAAGTTTGAAAGACGCAACCTGAATGACCACTGAAAGGGTTTCCATCACGAACACGCCGCCCATGATGAACAGGACCATTTCCTGACGAACGATCACCGCCATGGTGCCCAGCGCCGCGCCGAGTGCCAGCGCACCGACGTCGCCCATGAACACCTGCGCCGGATACGTGTTGAACCAGAGGAACCCGAGCCCGGCGCCAATCAGCGCCCCAGAGAATACAATCAGCTCGCCCGCCCCCGGCACGTAGGGAATCAGCAGGTATTCAGCAAATTTCACGTTACCCGACAGGTAGCAGAAGATGCCCAAGGCACCGCCTACCATCACAGTCGGCATGATCGCCAGACCATCCAGACCGTCAGTCAGGTTGACTGCATTGCTGGAGCCGACAATCACGAAATAGGTCAACACGATGAAACCGATACCCAGCGGGATACGCACATCCTTGAGCATCGGCACGATCAGCGTGGTTTCAGTCGCCGACGGTGCAGTCGTATAAAGGAAGATCGCTGCACAGAGGCCAAAGACCGACTGCCAGAAATACTTCCAGCGGCTCGGCAGGCCTCGGGAATTCTTTTCGATCACCTTGCGGTAGTCATCGACCCACCCGATGGCGCCGAACAACAGTGTCACCAGCAACACAACCCATACGTAACGGTTGCTCAGGTCAGCCCACAGCAATGTACTGATACCGATGGACGACAGGATCAGCGCCCCACCCATGGTCGGCGTACCCGACTTGGACAGGTGCGATTGCGGACCATCGTTGCGCACAGACTGACCGATCTGACGCATCTGCAGGGTGCGGATCATCCACGGCCCCAGGCACAGCGACAGCGTCAGGGCGGTGAGCACGCCAAGGATCCCGCGCAATGACAGGTACTGAAAGACCGCGAAGCCTTTGTAGAACTGTTGTAAAAACTCGGCCAACAGCAGCAGCATTAATGTTTCTCCAGGCTAGAACCGCACAAGGCAGCCACGACGTGTTCCATCGCAGCGCTACGCGAGCCCTTGATCAGTAAAGTGGTATCAGGATTCTGCTCGGCGCCCAGCGCCGCGATCAGTTCAGCCTGACTGGCAAAGTGGTAAGCGTGCTCGCCGAAGGCGCTGACCGCGTGAGTCATCAATGGGCCGACGGCATACAGCGCCGACACCTTGCCAGCGGCATAGGCGCCCACTTCGCGATGACCCTGCTCGGCCCATTCGCCCAACTCACCGATGTCGCCCAGCACCAGTACGGTACGACCGGTGAAGCCGGTGAGGATGTCGACGGCCGCGTTGATCGAGGCAGGGTTGGCGTTGTAGGTGTCATCGATGACGCGCATGCCATTGCTGGCGATTTGCGCCACGGCACGGCCCTTGACCGGCTGCACGTTGTTCAGCCCGGTGACGATCCCTTCCAGCGGCACACCCATTGCGCAGCCCGCAGCCGCAGCGGCCAAGGCGTTGGACACATTGTGTGTGCCGAGCAGGTTCAACTGAACCCGGGCAGTGCCGAGCGGGCTGTTGAGGGTAAAAGCCGGGCAGCCCCGAGCATCACGGCTCAGCTCGCTGGCGTACACGTCAGCCGCAGAGTCGGTCAGTGCGAAGGTCAGGACATTGCGATCGCCGGCGCGCTTGCGCCAGATCGGAAACGCCTTGTCTTCCAGATTCAATACTGCAGTACCACCCGCACCACCCGCGCCGAGACCTTCGAGAATCTCGCCCTTGGCTTCGACAATTCTGTCCGGGCCGCCGAACTCGCCGACGTGGGCAGTTCCAGCGTTGGTGATCATGGCGACGTGCGGCTTGGCGAGGCTTACGGTGTAGGCAATCTCGCCGACCCGCGACGCACCCAGCTCGATCACAGCGGACGTGTATTCCGGGGCCAGTTCCAGCAGAGTCAGTGGAACGCCCAATTCGTTGTTCAGGTTGCCTCGGGTCGCCAGCACGGGGCCGCGCGTGCGCAGGATGCTCGCGAGCATTTCCTTGACCGTGGTCTTGCCACTGGAGCCGGTGACTGCAGCAACCGGCCGGTCGACGAATGCATTGCGATTCATGGCACCCAGTTGGGCAAGCGCCTTGCGGGTATCCAGCACGACCAGTTGCGGCAATGCGGCGCCCTGCACTTCGCGCTCGACCAGAGCACCGACCGCGCCTTTGGCAGCCACTTGATCGAGGTATTCATGACCGTCAAAACGCGGCCCGGTCAGGGCTACGAACAGCTGGCCTGGCTCGATGCCACGGCTGTCGGTGCTCACGCCGGAAAAGCTGCAGTCGCCCCCGACCAGACGCGCATCGAGTGGTACAACCAGTTCGCTGAAGGTCATTGGCTTAAGCATTTGCAGGCTCCCATATGGCAAGCGCGTTGGCGGCTTCTTGCAAATCGGAGAATGGCTGCCGCTGACCATTGATTTCCTGATAGTCCTCGTGGCCCTTGCCGGCGAGCACTACGACGTCATCGGCATTGGCGCTGGCAATCAGTTCGGCAATGGCCTGACCGCGACCTTCGATGAAACGCACCTGTTCCGCAGCAGCGAAGCCAGGGCGAATATCGTCAAAAATACTGGCTGGCGATTCGGAGCGCGGGTTGTCGTCGGTGACCCACGCACCGTCTGCCAGGCGTTCGACCACTTCAGCCATCAGCGGACGCTTGCCGCGATCACGATCACCGCCGCAGCCGAACAGGCACAACAGACGGCCTTTGGCGTGCGGGCGCAGTGCTTCGAGGACTTTTTCCAGCGCATCCGGAGTATGCGCGTAATCGACAACCACCAGCGGCTTGTCGGCACCACCCAGACGCTGCATGCGCCCGACCGGGCCTTCTAGTTTCGGCAGCACCTTGAGAATTTCGTCCAGCGCGTAATCCAGGCCCAGCAAAGCGCCGACCGCAGCCAGCACGTTGCTCAGGTTGAAGCGACCCAGCAGGCTGCTGCGCAGGAAATGCTCGCCCTGAGGCGTGACCAACGTAGCGCGCACGCCATCATCATCGAATTTCGCATCGCGGCAATACAGGTAGGCCGAGCTATCCAGCTGGCTATAGGTGATCAACCGAGACTCTTGCTTGATACCGGCCAGTTCACGACCGAAAGTATCATCCAGGTTGATTACCCGGCATTTCAGGTTGGACCATGCAAACAGCTTGGCCTTGGCGGCAGCGTACGCTTCCATGGTGCCGTGATAATCCAGGTGATCACGGGACAGATTGGTCAGCACCGCCACATCAAACGCCAGCGCCGTCGCCCGCCCTTGATCCAGCCCATGAGACGACACTTCCATCGCCACTGCGCGCGCACCGGCCTTTTTCAGATCGGCCAGCGTCGCCTGAACGGCAATCGGGTCAGGCGTGGTATGACGGCCGCTTTGCAGCGCGCCGTAGAATCCTGTGCCCAGTGTGCCGACGATGCCGCAGTGCTGACCCAGCGCATCAAGCGCCTGCGCAACCAGCTGGGTGACGCTGGTCTTGCCGTTGGTGCCGGTAACACCTACCAGATTCAGACTGCGACTCGGGTCGCCGTAGAAGCGGCCGGCAATATCGGACAACTGCGCGGCGAGCCCCTTGACCGGGATCAGCGGCACGTCAGTGATCGGCAGAACGGTCGAGCCTTCGACTTCGTACGCCACAGCCGCCGCGCCACGCTTGAGCGCGTCGGCAATATGCGCACGGCCATCGACCTTGATACCCGGTATGGCTAGAAACAGATCACCCGGACGGACATTGCGACTGTCGAGAGTCAACTCGCGAATCAGCGCATCGCGGTCGGTGTGAGCGAAAATCTTGCTCAGATTAAAGGCCATCAACCACGCCCTCCTTTGGCTGCCGGTGCGGCGTTGACTTGTTCAGGTGGCGCAAGGTTGTCCGGCGTCACGTTCATCAGACGCAACGTGCCGGACATGACCTTGCTGAATACCGGGGCCGAAACCAGACCACCGTAGTAACCACCCTTGCTCGGCTCGTCGATGACGACCACGATGGCGTAACGCGGGTTACTGATCGGGCCGAACCCGGCGAACAGCGAGCGATAGGAGTTTTCCGCGTAGCCCTTGGTACCGATGGACGTCTTGCGCGCCGTACCACTCTTGCCACCGACGTGGTAGGACGGTACACGGGCGCGATAGACGCCGCGCGGGTCCTCGATAACCTGCTGCAACATGCCTTGCAGGGTCTTGGCGGTTTTCTCCGGAATGGCCTGGGTCGATTCCGGCTCTTTATCTGTTTTCAGAATGGTCAACGGCACAATGCGGCCATTGTTGGCCAGCGCGCCGTAGGCATGCACCAGCTGCAAAGCCGTGACCGACAAGCCGTAGCCATAGGACAGCGTGGCGGTTTCAGCCTTGCGCCATTCGCGATAGTTGGGCAGGTTGCCGACGCGCTCGCCAGGGAAGCCGAGGCCGGTGTACTGACCGAAACCGACGCGCTGCATGGCACGAAAGATCGCCTCACCGCCCACATCGAACGCGACCTTGCTCATGCCGACGTTACTGGAGTTGATCAGAATGCCGGTCAGATCGAGGATCGGGCCTTCGGTCTTGGTCACGTCACGAATCGTGTATTTGCCGATCTGCAGGGTGCCCGGATAAACCTCGACCTTGTCGGTCGGCTTCCAGCGGCCACTGTCCAGCGCCGCGGTCATGGAGATCGGCTTCATGGTCGAACCAGGTTCGAACACGTCGATGATGGCCCGGTTGCGCATGGCGGCAGGCACCATGGTGCGGCGGTTGTTCGGGTTGTAGGTCGGCTGGTTGACCATCGCCAGCACCTCACCGGTCTTGACGTCCATGATCACCATGCTGCCGGCCTTAGCCTCGTTCTCGACGATGGCATTGCGCAGTTCACGGGTCGCAAGGTACTGCAGGCGCAGGTCAATGGACAAAGCCAAGGTCTTTCCGGCCTTGGCATTCTTGGTGACCTGAACATCCTTGATCAGTCGACCGCGCCGGTCCTTGATGACCTGACGTTTGCCAGGCACACCGGCGAGCCAGTCGTCATACGCCAGCTCGACGCCTTCGCGGCCATGGTCATCAAGGTCGGTAAAGCCGACCATGTGTGCGGTGACATCGCCGGCCGGATAAAAGCGGCGGAATTCTTCGATGCCGTAGACACCCGGTACTTTCAGGTCGATGACCGACTGGCCCTGCTCTGGCGTCAGGCCACGGACCAGATAGATGAATTCCTTGTTTGCCTGCGAGTCCAGGCGCTCGGTCAATGCCTTGAGATCCTGACCCAGCGCGGCGGCCAGCATCGGCCACTTGGACTTGTCCTGCTGCATTTCACGCGGGTTGGCCCACAGCGTCGTCACCGGAGTACTGACCGCCAGCGGCTCGCCGTTACGGTCGGTGATCAGGCCACGGTGCGCCGGAATAGGGATATGCCGAAGGCTGCGTGCATCGCCTTGCTCTTTAAGAAAGGTATGGTCGATGACCTGCAGGTCGACGATGCGCCA
Source organism: Plantibacter cousiniae (nom. nud.) (assembly GCF_977070315.1). Classification (NCBI taxonomy): domain Bacteria; kingdom Bacillati; phylum Actinomycetota; class Actinomycetes; order Micrococcales; family Microbacteriaceae; genus Plantibacter; species Plantibacter cousiniae (nom. nud.). The sequence continues at coordinate 478,873 of NZ_CDRVEU010000003.1, forward strand.
GCAAATGGCGAGCACGAGGGATACCAGCAGCCCTACGACTACGCGAAAACGCCACGGATAAAGAGCGCCATCGAGCTTCATCATGGCGCCACCATCCGTACTTCGGCAGCGCTCGGGATGCGCATCTTCAGTTGTTCGGTGGCCAGAGTCTCGATACGGCTGTGTGCAGTCCAGGTGCTCTGCTCAAGAATCAGCCGGCCCCACTCTGCCTGCGCCTTGTCGCGCACGCTCATTTCCGAATACAGCGAGTTGAGCAGTTGACGATTCCAATGTGCGCTATAGGAAACGCCAATCGCCGAAATCAGGACAGCAATGAACAGCAGCAGCATAATGAAGCTGCCGCCGGGCAGAGGTTTCAGAAACAGACGGCTCACCTGAGCTTCTCCGCTACACGCATGACAGCACTGCGCGAGCGCGGGTTGGCTTTGGTTTCGACATCAGAGGCGAACTGGGCCTTGCCGTGAATTTTGATTTTCGGTTCGAACGGCTTGAACTGGATCGGCAGATTGCGCGGCATGTTGTCGGCTTCGCCCTTGGCGAGCTTGCGCATGAACAACTTTACGATGCGGTCTTCCAGCGAGTGAAAGCTGATGACGACCAGACGGCCGCCCACTTCCAGCGCATCCAGAGCCGCTTCGAGGCCGGCTTCCAGATCGCCCAATTCGTTGTTTACGTGAATACGCAGGCCCTGAAAGGCACGCGTTGCAGGATTCTTGCCCTTTTCCCAGGCAGGGTTGGCGACCTTGAGCACTTCTGCCAGATCGGCTGTGCGCTCGAAAGGCTGGACTTCGCGGCGCGCGACGACCGCTTTGGCCATCCGCTTGGCAAATCGCTCTTCGCCGTATTCCTTGAAAACGCGGGCAATTTCTTCAGCCGGTGCAGTCGCGATGAACTCGGCAGCGCTCACGCCACGGGTCGGGTCCATGCGCATGTCCAGAGGACCGTCGTTCATGAAGCTGAAACCGCGCTCGGGATCATCCAGCTGCGGGGACGACACACCCAGATCCAGCAGAATGCCACTGACCTTGCCCGCCAAACCGCGTTCCTGAGTCTCGGATCCCAATTCGGCAAAGCTGCGCTGCACAATGACAAAGCGGCCGTCTTCGGCCGCTAGCGCTTGCCCGGTGGCAATCGCTTGAGGGTCCTTGTCGAATCCCAAGAGCCGACCCTCTGGGCCCAGCTGGCTGAGTATCAGACGACTATGCCCGCCACGCCCGAACGTGCCGTCCAGGTAGCAGCCATCGGCGCGCACCGCGAGAGCCTCCACGGCTTCTTCAAGCAGCACGGTGATGTGGGTAAAGCCGCTATTCATAGTCACAGGATCAAATCACGTAATTCGTCGGGCATCGCGCCAGGTTTTTGAATGGCAGCCAGGTCAGCATCAGCAAGAGCATTCCAGGCGTCCTCGTCCCACAGTTGAAACTTGTTGAGCTGGCCCACCAGCATTACGCGCTTATCCAGCCTGGCGTACTCGCGCAGGCGCGGCGGCACCAGAAAACGCCCACTCCCGTCGAGCTCCAGATCGACAGCATTACCAATCAGAAGCCTTTGCAGACGGCGGTTCTCTTCACGAAACGTCGCCAGATCACGAAGTTTTGCTTCTATCAGCTCCCATTCGGAAAGCGGATAAAGGCAAAGGCATGGATCAACGGCATCAATGGTCACGATAAGTTGGCCGGCGCTACGCGAATCCAACTCGTCACGGTACCGACTCGGCATAGCGAGACGGCCCTTGGCATCGAGATTGATCGCATTGGCACCACGGAACACAGGCGCATTCTCCGAATATTAGCTTTTTGCGCTAAAAAAACCCACTTCGTGCCACTTTCTGCCACTTGCGCACACTATAGGAACGCGCCCACCACACCGTCAAGGCACGGTCTTAAGGAAAACCCTTACATTTCGGAGATTTAGGAGAGGTATCGGGGCTAAAAAGGTAATTTTGCGAAGGAACTGACGGATAAATCCCACACAGCTCAAATCGTTGCGATTCAAAGTTAATGTGATTTATGAGCTGTAAGTTTTTTTTGGTATTACGGAGGGGTTTTGCTGCGTGAAACGAAGGGGAAGAAAAAAGGTGGAGAGTCGATCTGTAAGCCGGGTTCTGTCGAGAACAGTCATTCCTCTACGACGGCCATCACTGGACGCCTTTAGCAACCTACCCGGTTCCAGCGCGGGCCACGCCTAGGAACCCTATTTGGTCTTGCTCCGAGTGGGGTTTACCTTGCCACGAACTGTTACCAGACGTGCGGTGCGCTCTTACCGCACCTTTTCACCCTTACCGGCACCGAAGCGCTTAGGCGGTTATTTTCTGTGGCACTTTCCGTAGGCTCGCGCCTCCCAGGCGTTACCTGGCACTCCGCCCTATGGAGCCCGGACTTTCCTCCCCCCCTTGTTGCGGAACAACAAGAGGCAGCGACTGTCCAATCGACTCTCCGCCGACAAGGTTAGCGGCACACGCCATCAAGAACAAGCTTTAATAGCATTGTGTGGCTCGCTTACCCCCTTCAAAAGCAGACCGTTACTCCTTCTGTTTCTCCAGCGCCACCTGATACAGCAGGTTCTTGCGCACGCCGGTTATCTCGGCTGCCAGCGCTGCGGCGCGCTTGAGCGGCATCTCTGCAAGCAGCAGATCCAGCACCCGACGAGCCTCTTCACCAATGACATCTTCGTCATCCGGCGGCGTCCAGCCAGCCACCAGCACCACGCATTCTCCGCGCTGCTGATTACTGTCCGATTCGACGAATGCACGCAGCTCACCCAAAGGCAGACCCTTGAGGGTTTCGAAAGTTTTGGTTATTTCACGCGCCAGCAAGGCCTGACGGTCAGCACCGAAGACCAGCTCCATATCCTGCAGGCACTCCAGGATGCGGTGCGGCGCTTCATAGTAGATCAGCGTGCGTGGCTCTTCCCTGACACGCTCGAGCCTGGCCTTGCGACCCGCAGCCTTGGCCGGAAGAAAACCTTCGAAAATGAATCGATCCGATGGCAGCCCGGCCGCAGACAGAGCCGCAATCAAGGCACACGCGCCCGGCACCGGTACAACCTGAACACCTGCGGCACGCGCCTGACGCACCAGGTGATAACCGGGGTCGGAGATCAATGGCGTGCCGGCATCGGAAATCAGCGCAACGTCATCACCGGCCAGCAGACGTGTAATGAAGCGACTACCCTCATCACGTTCGTTATGTTCGTGACAGGCTGCCAATGGAGTCGAGATGCCGAAGTGCTGCATCAGCCGTGCGGAATGGCGCGTGTCTTCAGCTGCGATAAGCGCGACCTCACGCAACACCTTCAAGGCTCGCACACTCATGTCGTCCAGATTGCCGATGGGAGTCGCCACTACATAAAGCGAACCCGGAGTGGAATTCGAAACAACCGGAACAGTCAAAACGCAAACCTCGCAGGTTATAACAGGTGCTTGGAAAAACTGCATTGTACAGGCTGCGGCGCGGCGGAACGGTTCGCGCGTCAGGATGCCGACAAAAAAGGAATGAAAACATGTTCAGACCCGAGCAAGAAACGCGGCGCACCTCTCCAATTGAACGATTTGGCCGCCAGATGACCTTAACGCGACTGATATCACGGCTTTAAATACCTTCGACATCGCACCCCGGCCAGCGCTTGGGTACAATCCCCCGTTAATTCGCTCGAGTTTCAGGAACATACCAATGATCGCTTGTCTGCGGCTGCTCTCTGCCCTCTGCCTCGCTGCCCTCCTTGCAGCCTGTGCCAGCTCGCCCTCGTCCAGCCTTGGCGAGCTGCCTCGAACCCCTGATGCCAGCATAGAGCAACTGCTCGAGCAGGCCGCCAGCGCCAAAACCCCCGAGCAGGCCGCAACGCTGCGCTTGAGTGCGGCCGATCTGGCCAGCCGTCAGAATGACGCAGGACGCGCCGCGCAAATCCTCGGACAGGTGCAAATCGATCAACTCAAGCCCGGCTTGCAGGTTTTCGCCAGCACACTGTCCGCCGAACTGGCGATGGGCCGTAATCAACCCAAGGCAGCGCTGACCGCCCTGAATCATCCAAGCATGCAGCGCCTGGGCGAGCTGTCGGTCGAGCAGCAGATTCGCACGCACATGGTCAAGGCACGCGCTCTTGAAGCCGATGGCCAGGCGCTCGCAGCCGCCAATGAACGTGTTTATGCCGGCCCGTTGCTGCAAGGCGCAGACGCCAGCGCCAACAATGACGCGATCTGGACACTGGTCTCTGCCCTGCCTGCCGAGCAACTGCAGAGCACAGCGACCGACGATATGGGCGGCTGGCTGAACCTGGCTCGCTCGATCAAGGGCGCAGGCACGCTTGAGCAGCAACAGGCTGCCATCGACAGCTGGAAAGCGCAGAATCCGAAACACCCTGCTGCACTGCAACTGCCAACCGCTCTCGCGCAGCTGCGTGCACTGACCAGCGAGCCGATTACCAAAATTGCCCTGCTGCTGCCGCAGGATGGCCAATTGGCCGCAGTCGCCAAGGCGCTGCGCGAAGGCTTCATGGCCGCGCACTTCCAGGCTCAGCAAGCAGGTGAGAATCCTCCGGCCATTCAGGTCTTCGACAGCTCGCGAATCACCTCGATGGACGAGTTCTACCGTCAGGCTCAGGCCGCTGGTGTGCAACTGGTCGTCGGTCCGCTGGAAAAGAATCTCGTCAAACAACTGAACAGCCGTCAGCAGTTGCCTATTACTACACTGGCGCTGAACTACAGCGATACCAGCAATGAAGGCCCGGCGCAGCTGTATCAGTTCGGCCTGGCCGCAGAAGACGAAGCCCGCGAGGTTGCTCGTCGTGCCTGGGCGGACGGCAAGCGCAGCGCCGTGGCGATGGTTCCGAAAGGTGAGTGGGGCGACCGCGTGCTGGATGCCTTCCGCAAGAGCTGGCAAGCCAAGGGCGGTACGCTGATCGCTGCAGAGCACGTTGATCAGCCGGTAGAACTGGCACAGCAGGTCGCCGACCTGTTCCAGCTGCGCAATAGCGAAGGCCGCGCTCAGCGCCTGCAAAGCACGGCCGGCACTCAGATCGCAGCTCAGCCGAGCCGTCGCCAGGACATCGACTTCATGTTGCTCGCCGCGACGCCACAACAAGCACAACAGATCAAACCCACCATGGTCTTCCAGTACGCCGGTGACGTTCCGGTCTATGCCACTTCGCACCTGTTCACCAACAGCAACGATCACGCCCAATACATGGACCTGAATGGCGTGCGCTTCTGCGAAACGCCATGGCTGCTGAACGCCGAAGACCCGCTGCGCCAGCAGGTCACCGCACAATGGCCACAGGCTGCAGGCAGCCTGGGTCGTCTGTATGCGATGGGTATCGACGCGTATCGCCTGGCGCCGCGCCTCGCTCAACTCAAGGCGATGCCTGACAGCCGCATTGACGGGCTGTCCGGTAGCCTCAGCCTGAACCCTGGCCGCCGCGTCGAACGCCAGCTGCCATGGGCCGAGTTCGTCGACGGCAAGATCCAGCGCCTGCCGGACACCGCTCCTTGATGGAACGCAGCACCCGCCAGCAAGCAGGGCGCGAGGCCGAAGCCTTCGCCCTGCAGTTTTTGCAACAGCAGGGCCTGCGCCTGATTGAACAAAACTGGTTATGCAAACGCGGCGAGCTTGATCTAGTCATGCTTGACGGCGATACAGTAGTATTCGTCGAAGTTCGCTACCGGCGCCACTCAGGCTGGGGCGGCGCCATGGAAAGCGTCGATTTTCGCAAGCAGGAGAAACTCGTCACAGCCGCACAGCTTTTTCTGCAGCACGCAACGGCCTGGGCCAATCACCCCTGCCGTTTCGACGTGATCGCCATTGAAGGCGAGCCCGGCAAGGCCGCACCACTGAACTGGATCAAGAGCGCTTTTGACAGCTGACCTGGCGCAGTGAAGCAGCAATCCGACTTGAGTCAGGACCTGCAACACACTACTAACCGTCACCGATTTCGCTATTTGTTTTGCCGGCTGCACACCTTGTGTGCCGGATAGCTCCCGGGAGAACCCGGCGCATCCGTCCCGCCGCCGTACGCTCTAATTAAGGTCACATTGATGGACATGCAATCCCGAATTCGCCGGCTGTTCCAGGCCAGCATCGAAACCAAGCAACAGGCGATGGAAGTCCTTGCACCCTTTATCGAGCAAGCCAGTCAGGTCATGGTCAATGCCCTGCTCAACGAGGGCAAGATGCTCGCGTGCGGCAATGGCGGTTCAGCGGGCGATGCACAGCACTTCTCCTCGGAACTGCTCAACCGCTTCGAGCGCGAGCGGCCGAGCCTGCCAGCGATTGCACTGACCACCGACAGCTCGACGATCACCTCGATCGCCAACGATTACAGCTACAACGAAATCTTCTCCAAACAGATTCGCGCGCTGGGTCAGCCAGGCGATGTGTTGCTGGCCATTTCCACCAGCGGCAACTCGGCGAATATTATTCAAGCCATCCAGGCCGCACATGATCGCGAAATGATTGTCGTAGCATTGACAGGACGCGACGGTGGCGGCATGGCCTCGCTGCTATTGCCCGAGGATGTGGAGATCCGCGTACCCGCCAATGTCACGGCACGCATACAAGAAGTCCATCTGCTGGCGATCCATTGCCTTTGCGATCTGATCGACAGCCAACTGTTCGGGAGTGAAGAATGACCCCTAATCGTCTCAGCCTACTGGTTCTGATACTGTGCCTCAGCATCACCGGATGCAGTTCGGTGATCACGGCCACTCGCGAAAAACCGATCGAAGACGATCGCGGCACGCGCACCTTCGGCAGCAAGATCGACGATTCACTGATCGAGACCAAGGCAGCCGTCAACATCTCCAAGGCCAACCCTGACCTGGCAGAGGGCTCGCACATCGTCGTGACCAGCTTCAACGGCATCGTGCTGCTGGCTGGCCAGACACCGCGTGCCGACCTCAAGGCAATGGCCGAACAGGCCGCCAGCGCCGTTCAGCGCGTCAAGAAGGTCAACAACGAACTGCAGGTGATGGCACCCTCCTCGCTGCTGGCGCGCAACAATGATGCCTGGCTGACCACCAAGATCAAAAGCCAGATGATCGCTGACGCATCCATTCCCGGCTCGCGCATCAAGGTGGTGACCGAGAACGGCATCGTCTTCCTGCTGGGCCTGGTAACCCAGGACGAAGCCAATCGCGCCACCAACCTGGTACAGGGCGTCTCCGGCGTGCAGAAGATCGTCAAACTCTTCGAGTACATCGACTGACGGGTAACCGACAGGCATGAAAAAGGCGATCCGAAGATCGCCTTTTTTATTGCCGGTTTTTACTTCACGACCTTCAGACTTGGCCTGCCACTCGGACGAGGCGGTTCGCTGTCTGGCGGAGGTGTATCGTCTTCGATCTCGATCTCGATTTCTTCGCCCTCTTCCATGGAGGGCTCCAGATCGAAAACCATGCCCTGACCGTTCTCGCGGGCATAAATACCCAGGATGGCAGCGACAGGTACATAAAGCGTGTGCGGCACACCGCCGAAGCGGCCTTCGAAGCTCACCGCTTCGTTATCCATATGCAGATGACGCACGGCACTCGGCGAAACATTCAGGACAATCTGCCCGTCATTGGCAAACCCTTGCGGGACCTGCACCGACGGGTAATCCGCATTGACCAGCACATGCGGGGTGCAATCGTTATCGACGATCCACTCGTAAAGAGCACGAACAAGATAAGGGCGACTGGAGTTCATTAACGGCTCCTTAAGCCTTAGCGCATTTCACGTTCGGCAGCAGACAGACTCGCCTGAAAAGCCTCACGCGCAAATTGGCGCTCCATGTAATCAAGCAGCGGCTTGGCAGGCCGCGGCAATTCAATACCCAAAATTGGCAAACGCCAGAGTATGGGGAGTAGACAGCAGTCAACAAGACTTAGCTCGTCGCTCATGAAAAAAGCTTTTTCCGCGAACAACGGAGAAACCCCGGCCAGACTCTCGCGGAGCTCCTTGCGCGCCTGAACACGAGCAGGCTCTTTGCTGCGCGTATCCAGAATCAGGTCGACAAGGCCACACCAGTCTCTCTGGATACGATGGATCAGCAAACGACTGTTGGCACGGGCAACCGGATAGACAGGCAGCAGAGGCGGATGTGGATAGCGCTCATCCAGATACTCCATCACCACGGTCGACTCGTACAACGCCAGGTCACGATCGACGAGGGTCGGCACGCTGCCGTATGGATTTACTTCAATCAGCTGCGGCGGATGACGACCTGCCACCACTTCAATGATTTCGGCGCTGACACCCTTCTCGGCTAGCACAATGCGTACGCGATGAGAATAGTGGTCGGCGGGGTCGGAGTAGCAGGCCAACCGGTTGGTCACGCCCATGGCGATCCTCCTCGCTTGTTAAAATTTATTGGACAGACGAACGAACGCGCTTCAAGGGCGCATCCGATAATGAACACAACATGACAGGCGTTCGTCGCGGGCCACAAGATAGCTCATTTACGCGATGTAAATTCCGTAATCTTCGTCGACAGGCGGATAAATTTCACAATATCGACGTAAAACGAGCAACGCAAAAACATCATGACCGTAAAAATCACGCCCATAAAAAAACGCCCAGCCCCGCGAGGGGATGGACGTTCTTTCTTTGAACGAAGAGCGTATTAACGCTTCGAGTACTGCGGACGCTTACGCGCTTTACGCAGACCGACTTTCTTACGTTCAACTTCACGAGCATCGCGAGTCACGAAGCCTGCTTTACGCAGAGCACCGCGAAGTGTCTCGTCGTACTGCATCAGAGCGCGAGTGATACCGTGGCGGATTGCGCCAGCCTGACCACTTACGCCGCCACCGATAACGGTGACGTAGATGTCGAACTTTTCAACGGTCTCGGTCAGTTCCAGCGGCTGACGAACTACCATGCGGGCAGTTTCGCGGCCGAAGAAATTGTCCAGGGAGCGGTTGTTGATCGAGATGTTACCAGTACCCGGACGCAGGAAAACGCGAGCGGTTGCGGTCTTGCGACGGCCAGTGCCGTAATTTTGAGTCGCCGACATAATGAACTATTCCGTTAAAACTTCAGTTCTTGGGGCTGCTGAGCAGTATGAGGGTGTACAGCGCCCGCATAGACTTTCAGCTTACGATACATGTCGCGACCCAGCGGGTTCTTAGGCAGCATGCCTTTGACCGCGGTCTCGATCACGCGCTCAGGAGCTTTGGCGATCAGCTTTTCGAAGTTGATCGACTTGATCCCGCCCGGAAAACCGGAGTGTGAGTAGTAGATCTTGTCGGTGGTCTTGGCACCAGTAACGCGGATCTGCTCGGCATTGATCACGACGATGTAGTCGCCGGTATCAACGTGCGGAGTGTATTCCGGTTTGTGCTTGCCACGCAGACGGCTCGCGATTTCGGTGGCCAGACGACCCAGGGTCTGACCAGCAGCGTCGACGACGAACCAGTCGCGCTTAACTGTTTCCGGTTTAGCAGTAAAAGTTTTCATTCTTTATAGCCTCAGGGGCCGCCCTGAAAATTAGACGGCGGATCTTACTGAATAGTGCGTACTTTGACAAGTCAAAGGCAGCCGGAAACAGACGCTATCGGGGGCTCGGGTCAGCGCGTCCGTTATACGGCAAGATTCTTCGGCAGACGGCGCATCACTTCCACTGCAAAGAGCTGGCGGATTATACAGACTGTAAAAATAACCTCAACCGGATTTTTTGTTCACATTCTGTTTATTGCCTGCGAGGCGTGGATTGGCGGATATTGACCCTCTTAGCACAAAGCCATCATGGGTGCCCTGCCAAGGGGCTCCACGTAACGAGACTGGACAGTTTTGGGAAAAAATAAGACGATCCAGCCGTAGCTTGACCATTTACCCATATAAGAATAACGATTATGCCGATCCGACACGCCACTCTTCTGCGCCGCGTAAGTATTCTGACCACGGACAAGATGTTTGCCTCCACTGTCATGCAGGCCAAGGACTTCTTCCACCTGGCGAGCCTGCGCTACAGCAAGCAACTGGGCCACGGCCTGGTGCCCGCCTTCGAAACGCGCCTGGTCAGCCCCGACGGGCTGCCTGTCAGCAGCTTCAGCGATGTCACCCTGCCGGTCGACGGCGCGCTGTGCCAGAGCGACATTATCGTCATCCCGGCCTTCTGGGACGATTTTGAAACCCTCTGTCAGCGTTATCCACAGATCCTGCCGTGGTTGCGCGAACAGCACGCCAACGGCGCCGTACTCTGCGCCGAAGCCACCGGTGTCTACTGGCTTGCCGAAGCAGGTTTGCTGGACGGCAAGGAAGCGACGACCTACTGGCGTTTTTTCAGCGCATTTGCCGAGCGCTATCCAAAGGTCCTGCTCAATCAGGAGAAGCACCTCACCGACGCCGACAACGTGTATTGCGCGGGCGGCACGACCTCAGCCTGCGATCTGTATATTTATCTGATCGAGCGCTTCTGCGGCGCCAATGTCGCCCAGGCCGTCGCCCGCGACATCCTCTATGAAGTGCGTCGCACCTACTCGCCGGGGCGAATCGGTTTTGGCGGTCAGAAGCTTCATCAGGACGTGGTCATCCTGCAAATTCAGCACTGGCTGGAAGAGCACTTTGCCGACAAGTTCCGCTTTGAAGACGTGGCCCGCGAGCATGGCATGAGCATTCGCAATTTCATGCGCCGCTTTCAGACCGCCACGGGCGACAAGCCACTGCATTACCTGCAACGACTGCGGATCGAAACGGCAAAGGGATTGCTCTCTGGGACGCGCAAGAGCATCAAGACCATCAGCTATGAAGTGGGCTACGACGACGCCAGCTTCTTTGCCCGATTGTTCCGCCAGCACACCGAGCTGTCACCCAATCAGTACCGGCAACAGTTCGAAGGCCATAAAGAGAGGCTTTGAGGTGCAAGGCGCAGCGTGATCGAGCTTCAGGCCTGTCGCCTGAAGCTCGCCGCAACTGCTAAGGCTTGTGCGCCCGCGAGAGGAATTCGTGGGATTGCATTTCCAGCAGGCGGCTGAGGGTACGCTGGAACTCGAACATCAACCGGCCGCCGGTGTACAGGTCCTTCAATTCAACCTCGGCCGAGATGATCAGCTTGACGTTGCGATCGTAGAACTCGTCGACCATGTTGATAAAGCGCCGGGCGATGTCGTCAGTAGCAACGTCCATCTGCTCGACGCCGCTGATCAGCACGGCATGGAAGATCTTGCCCAGCTCGATGTAATCGTTCTGACTGCGCGGGCCGTCGCACAACTCGCGGAAGTCGAACCAGGCCACATCATCACAGGTGCGCAGCGCGCGGATCTCGCGATTTTCGATCATCAACACATCGTTTTCGATGGTTTCTGCGCAATCCGGCGTCAGGGCCTTGAAGCTTTTACGCAGGCTTTCCTGTGCAACTTCGTTAAGCGGAAAGTGAAACAGTTCGGCCTGCTCCAGGTGGCGCAGACGGTAATCGACGCCACTGTCGACGTTGACGATGTCGGTGTTCTGCTTGATCAGCGCGATGGCCGGCAGGAAACGCGCCCGCTGCAGGCCGTCCTTGTACAGGCCGTCCGGGACGATGTTGGACGTAGCCACCAGCGTCACGCCGTTCTTGAACAGCTCTTCCATCAGCGTGCCGAGGATCATGGCATCGGTGATATCGGAGACGAAAAACTCGTCGAAGCAGATGACCCGCGCCTCGTCGGAAAACCGCCTGGCGATGATCGTCAGCGGGTTTTTCTCGCCCTTGAGGGTCTTCATCTCTTCGTGCACGCGCTTCATGAAGCGGTGGAAGTGCGTACGGACCTTGTCCTGGAACGGCAGTGCGTCGAAGAACGTATCGACCAGATACGTCTTGCCGCGGCCTACGCCACCCCAGAAGTACAGCCCCTTGACCAGCGCCTGCTCTTTCTTGCCGAACAGTTTGCCGAGCAGGCCAGGCTTGCTGTCGTGAGCGGCGATCAGATCGTCGTACAGGCGCTGCAGATGACGCACAGCGTTTTCCTGCGCGGCATCGTGAAAGAAGTCCGGGCGTTTCAGATCAGCTTGATATCGTTCTAGGGGCGTCATAATTCGTTAGCAAGGCAACAAAAACGGGTCGTCACTGTAGCGACGACCCCGGGGATTGGCAATCAGTCCTGTTGAGGAGCGAGCGCCAGCTTGAGAGTTTCGATGGCACTGTCGCGCGCGGCAGCATCGGCGAATACCGGACTGTCCGCCACACAGGCGCCGTCCAGCCACAGCGTGAAGCGATCGTCTTCGCTGCGCAGGTCCAGTTCGCCGCCCTGCTGCAACTGCTTGCTGACCACGCCTGCAGCCTTGCCATCGGCAAAGTTGCGCGACAACAGCAACTGCTCGCCATCGGCTGCCAGCAGGCGGAAACGGAAGCTGCCGTCGTCTTCACGGAAGCTGACGAAACGAGCGCCCTTGCTGGCCTTTTTCTTGCCGGTGTCGGCGTTCTGCACCACGGTACGGAACGACCGCAGGCCCACCGCCTCGCGCAATTGCTCGAGGAACGGAGTGGCGACGCGACGGGCTTTCTGCGCGCCAGCGAGCAGGATGTCTTCGAGATCGGCAGGACGCTCGATCAGCCCCAGATACTTTTCACGGGGTTCGCTCAGTTGTGCATCCAGCAACGTGAACAGACGATTCTTGGCTTCGCCCCAGCCCAGGCCCTGCAACAGGTCAGAGCGGAATTCAGCGCACTGCTCGGCCGTCGAGAACGCCTGGTACAGAGTAAACAGGTGGGAGGTGTCCGGGTCTTTCGCTTCGCCCGGCGCACGCGAGTCGGTGACGATGCGCGATATCGCGCTTTTCATGTCCTTGGCACCGCTGAACAACGGGATGGTGTTGTCGTAACTCTTGGACATCTTGCGACCGTCCAGGCCTGGCAGCGTGGCTACGCTCTCTTCGATCAATGCCTCGGGCATGACGAAGAACTCCTTGCCATTGCCGAACAGGTGATTGAAACGCTGGCCGATGTCACGGGCCATTTCAACGTGCTGAATCTGATCACGCCCTACCGGAACCTGATGCGCATTGAACATCAGGATGTCGGCAGCCATCAGCACCGGGTAGCTGTACAGCCCCATGGTGATGCCTGCATCCGGGTCTTCGCCACTTTCCACGTTCTTGTCCACCGACGCCTTGTAGGCGTGGGCGCGATTGAGCAGGCCCTTGGCCGCGACGCAGGTGAGCAGCCAGGTCAGTTCCGGGATTTCAGGAATGTCCGACTGGCGATAGAAGGTCACACGATCAACGTCCAGCCCCGCTGCCAGCCAGGTCGCGGCGATTTCCAGACGCGAGCGCTGAATGCGCAGCGGGTCATCGCATTTGATCAGCGCGTGGTAGTCGGCCAGAAAGTAGAACGAGTCGAAATCGCTCTGACGGCTGGCGACAATGGCCGGGCGAATGGCGCCCGCGTAGTTGCCCAGATGGGGAGTGCCGGTGGTCGTGATACCGGTCAGGATACGAGTGGTCATGGCAGGTCGCTTATCAATAGGATGCAATACGGCTGCAATCAGCTGGAAAGTCGCGGCAGGAGCAGATCTTTCAGATCAGTCAGCTTGCCGTGAAAAAAGTGTCCGCATTCTGCCACTTTCAGCAGCTCATGGGGACGTTGCAACGCGGCGGACCATGCATAGACGGTCTCGGGCTCGATCACTTCGTCGTTCTCGGGCTGAATGATCGTCAGCGGGCAAGCCTGGGGCAGCACGCTCTGATCCTCGAGCCGCGAAGCCGCAGCAGCAACCAGAAACACGTGCGTGAGCTTTTCACCCTGCGCTTCCAGCCTGCCACCCAGGTTTGCAGCAACGTAGCCGCCAAAGGAAAATCCGAACAGGGTCATCGGCAGATCCGGATGTTGCGCCCGCAGCCATCGGGCGGCAGCCTGGGCATCATCAATCTCGCCCGGCCCGGCAACCGACGTACCGGCACTGGCGCCGACGCCGCGATAATTGAAGCGCAATGTGATCAAACCCTGATCGCGAGCGGTGCGCTGCAACGTCGAAACGACTTTATTGAGCATCGTTCCGCCCTGTATCGGGTTAGGATGGCAGATCAGTGCAACACCTCGGGCGTCGGGGACGTCCTGATACAGCGCTTCGAGCTGGCCCTCAGGGCCATCGATAAATAATGGGGTTTCACGCATGAGCAAAACAGAACTCCGTGACCTCGAAATGGGTCGACTCGTCTAGCTGATTGTCTGCGGCATGCATATCAACGATACGTCGCGGGTATACAGCGCAGGTTCGAGCCGTTAACGTAAAGCAAAGCCGTTTATAGAGGAAGGACTCGTGGAACACTCGCTCTTAGTCTGGTTGTTGCCGACGCTCGCCCTGGTGGCCGGTGTCGTCATTGGTTTTCTGGTGGCACGCCTGCTGCCCAACACCGTTCCGAACAGCACCCAGCGCCAGCTGGATGACATTCAGGAGCGTTTCGACACCTATCAGAACGAGGTAGTCACGCACTTCAACAGCACGGCCAATCTGGTACAAAAGCTTTCACAGAGCTATCAGGATGTTCAGGAACACCTTGCCGAGGGCGCCAACCGCCTGGCTCTCGACGAGCTGACCCGCCAACGCCTGCTGGCCGCCCTGCACCCTGAGGCCAATCATGCGCACCGCGATCATCGCGACCGCCTGACCCCGCCACGCGACACTGAAACGCCCAAGGATTACGCCCCCAAGTCGCCCAACACACCGGGCATGCTGGACGAGCATTACGGCTTGAAGAAGTAAGCTTTCGCAGCCACACAAAAAGCCCGCCGCAGAGAGCATCTGCGGCGGGCTTTTTTGTGGGATCGAAACTGCAATCCCTTGCGGATGTAAGCCCCCTGCTAGAGGCTATGAATCAGATCGCGCCGCGGCTGCGCAGCAGATCCAGCACCTGCCTGACGCTTTCTTCGACGTTGAGTGTCTGCGTGTCGATCACCAGATCGGCATTCAGCGGCACGTCATACGGGAAGGACTCGCCAGGAATGTTGTCGCCATCAGCGGCATACAGGCCCTGTGGATCACGCTCGCGGCAGACCGCTGGCGATGCCTGCACATAGACCGTGAGCAGACGATCCTTGCCGATCAGCGCCTTGGCGCGCTCACGCCCTTCGGCGTCCGGGGCAACGAATGCGGCCAGAGTCAGCAGGCCGGCTTCGTTGAACTGACGCGCCACATGAGCAGCACGGCTCCAGTTCTCGGTACGACCGGCACGATCCTGTGGCAAGCCCTTGTTCAGGTCATGACGCAGGTTCTGACCGTCCAGTACATAGACCGCACGGCCCATGTCGAACAGCTTGCGCTCGACCGCATAGGCCAGCGTGCTTTTGCCCGCGCCGGACAGGCCGCTGAACAACACGGTGGCCGGTTGCTGACCGAAGCGCTGCGCGCGCTCCTCTGTGGAGACGTGGGCCAGTTCGCCATGGTGCTGCGAGCCGCCACCTGAAACCGGCTTGGCGATGATCATGCCCGCCGCAACGGTGCCATTGGTCAAACGATCGATGACGATGAACGAACCCGTGGTGCGGTTGCTGCTGTAGCCGTCCAGCGCGATGGGCGCATCGAGGCTGACCTTGACCCGGCCGATCTCGTTCAGTTGCAACGAGCTGGCAGGGCCCTCCTCCAGCGTATTCACATCGACCCGGTGGGTGATGCTGGCAATGGAGCCCGGCACATAACTGGTGGCGCGCTTGATGTCGTACTTCTTGCCCGGCAGCATCGGCTCTTCGGCCATCCACACCAGCATGGCCTCAAACGCATCGCTGACCTGCGGAACGTTGTCGGCATGCACCAGCAGGTCACCACGGGAAATGTCGATCTCGTCTTCCATGGTCAGCGTCACTGCCTGGCCCGGCCCGGCCTGCTCCAGCTCACCTTCAAAGGTGACGATGGACTTCACACGGCTGCTCTTGCCCGATGGCAGCACGACGATCTCGTCGCCCTTGTGCACGATGCCGCTGGCCAGCGTACCGGCGAAGCCACGGAAGTTCAGGTTCGGACGGTTGACGTACTGCACCGGGAAACGCAGGTCCGCATAGTTGCGGTCGCTGGCGATTTCGACCGTTTCGAGAATTTCCATCAACGACTGGCCGGTGTACCACGGCGAACGCTCGCTCTTGTTCACCACGTTGTCGCCCTTGAGCGCCGACATCGGCACAAAAGCCATGGTGGTCGGCTTGAACGCGATACCCTCGGCGAACTTCAGGTAATCGGCCTTGATCGACTCGAACACGCCCTCATCAAAGCCATTGAGGTCCATCTTGTTGATGGCGACGACGATGTGCTTGATGCCCAGCAGCGAAGCGATGTAGCTGTGACGACGGGTCTGGGTCTGCACGCCATAGCGCGCGTCCACCAGAATGATGGCCAGGTCACAGGTCGAAGCGCCAGTCGCCATGTTGCGAGTGTACTGCTCATGGCCCGGCGTATCGGCAATGATGAACTTGCGCTTGGCCGTGGAGAAATAGCGATAGGCGACATCGATAGTGATGCCCTGCTCCCGCTCGGCCTGCAGACCATCCACCAGCAACGCCAGATCGACGTCATCGCCGGTGGTGCCGGACTTCTTCGAGTCACGGGTGATGGCTTCCAGGTGATCTTCGTAGATCATCTTGGAGTCGTGCAGCAAACGCCCGATCAGCGTGCTCTTGCCGTCATCGACGTTGCCACAGGTAAGAAAGCGCAGCATTTCCTTGCGTTCGTGCTGGCCCAGGTAGGCGAGGATGTCCTCGCTGATCAAATCAGATTGATGCGACATGTGACACCCCTTAGAAATAACCCTGACGTTTCTTTTCTTCCATCGAGCCAGCGCCGTCATGGTCAATGACCCGGCCTTGGCGCTCGGAAGTTCGCGTCAGCAACATTTCCTGAATGATGTCGGTCAGGCTGGTCGCTTCGGACTCGACAGCACCGGTCAGCGGGTAGCAGCCGAGGGTGCGGAAACGGACCTTTTTCTTGACGATGCGCGACTTCTCTTCATCGGTGAGATGCTCGAGGATGCGCTCGTCGTCGATCATGATCAGCGTGCCGTTCTTCTCGATGACGTCGCGCTCGGCGGCGAAATACAGCGGCACGATCGGGATGCCTTCAAGGTAGATGTACTGCCAGATGTCCAGCTCGGTCCAGTTGGAGAGCGGGAACACACGGATCGACTCACCTTTGTTGACGTTGCCGTTGTAGACGTTCCACAGCTCGGGACGCTGGTTTTTCGGGTCCCAGCGGTGCTTGCTGTCGCGGAACGAGTAGACGCGTTCCTTGGCCCGGGACTTTTCTTCATCGCGTCGGGCACCGCCAAAGGCGGCGTCGAAACCATGCTTGTCGAGCGCCTGCTTCAGGCCCTCGGTCTTCATGATGTCGGTGTGTTTGGCGCTGCCGTGGGTGAACGGGTTGATGCCCTGTGCCACGCCATCGGGGTTGATGTGGGTGATCAGGTCCAGCCCCATTTCCTCGACCATCTGGTCGCGGAAGCGATACATCTCCTGGAATTTCCAGCGCGTATCGACGTGCATGACCGGGAATGGCAGTTTACCGGGGAAGAATGCCTTGCGCGCCAGGTGCAGCATCACGGCCGAATCCTTGCCGATCGAGTACAGCATCACCGGGTTATCGAACTCGGCGGCGACCTCGCGGATGATGTGGATGCTTTCCGCCTCCAGCTGTTTCAGATGCGTCAGTTTGTCAACCATGGCTACTCACGGATTGCGTTCGTTATGGACCGGGAAACCCCGGGGCGGCCAGCGGGCCGTATTCGAGCCGGGCACTTTAACATGCGTGATATCGCTAATCAGCGATGCAGCTAGATCGAAACGATCTATGCATATGCCCTGCTGTTTGATCGTTCAAATCGGGTTCGGGCAGTCGATGAAGATATGCTCGAGCGCAAACCGTCGCGCCAGATAATCGCCCAGCGCCTGCACGCCATAGCGCTCGGTGGCATGATGACCGGCCGCAATGAAGCTGATGTCATTCTCGCGTGCGCTATGAAACGTCTGCTCTGACGCTTCGCCACTGAGGAACAGATCGACGCCTTCCAGCACTGCCTGATCAATGTAGTTCTGACCACCGCCCGTGCACCAGCCGACACGGCGAATCATCTGACTGCCTTCGATGAGCAATGGCTCACGCCCCAGCGCATCCTGCACGCGACGGGCAAAATCCCGCGCAGTCATGGGCTCGGACAACGAGCCGATCAACCCGACCACACGCGGGTTTTCAGGGTCCAGAGGGCCTTCGACCGTGATGTCCAGTTGACGCGCCAGTTGCACGTTGTTGCCCACCTCGGGATGCACATCCAGCGGCAGGTGATAGGCCAGCAGGCTGATGTCGTGTTTGAGCAAGGTCTTCAGGCGACGCTGCTTCATGCCGACGACACACGGGTTTTCGCCCTTCCAGAAATAACCGTGGTGAACCAGAACCAGATCAGCCTGGGCATCGACTGCCGCATCCAGCAGGGCCTGACTGGCCGTCACGCCACTGACGATGCGCATGACTTGCGGCCGCCCTTCGACCTGCAGGCCATTGGGGCAGTAATCCTGAATCCGGGCACTGTTCAGATAGCGGTCGGCTTCTTCGACCAGGGTGCTCAGGGCAACAGCCATAAAAGACTCCTAAATATGCAGTTCAGAGCTGCGTTGTACTCGTATAATGCCCGCCATTATGGCGCACCCGTGGCAAAACTTTCTGCGCCCGCAACCATCAGGACTTGTTAAATGTTCAAGGCACTGCGTTTTTTCGGCTGGCCATTGCTGGCTGGCGTGCTTATCGCCATGCTGATTATTCAGCGCTATCCGCAGTGGGTCGGTCTGCCGAGCCTGGATGTCAATCTGCAACAGGCCCCACAGACCACCAACGTCATGCAAGGTCCGTCTTCCTATGCCGACGCGGTCATTGCCGCAGCGCCCGCGGTGGTCAACCTCTATACCACCAAGATGGTCAACAAGGGCAACAACCCGCTTTTCGAAGACCCGCAGTTCCGCCGCTTCTTCGGCGACAACACGCCCAAGCAGAAGCGTATGGAATCGAGCCTGGGTTCTGGCGTGATGATGAGCCCTGAAGGCTACATACTGACCAACAACCACGTCACCACTGGCGCGGACCAGATCGTGGTAGCGCTAAAAGACGGCCGCGAAACCATTGCCCGGGTCATCGGCAATGACCCGGAAACCGACCTGGCGGTGCTCAAGATCGATTTGAAAAACCTGCCCGCGATTACTATCGCGCGCTCTGACAGCATCCGCATCGGCGATGTTGCGCTGGCGATCGGCAACCCGTTCGGGGTCGGCCAGACCGTGACCATGGGGATCATCAGTGCCACCGGGCGCAATCAATTGGGCCTCAACACTTATGAAGACTTCATTCAGACCGATGCGGCCATCAACCCGGGTAACTCGGGCGGTGCGCTGGTAGACGCCAGCGGCAATCTGATCGGTATCAATACCGCGATTTTTTCCAAGTCCGGCGGCTCCCAGGGCATCGGCTTCGCTATTCCGACCAAATTGGCAATGGATGTCATGAAGTCGATCATCGAGCACGGTCAGGTCATTCGTGGCTGGCTGGGCATCGAAGTTCAACCCCTGACCCAGGAACTGGCCGAATCCTTCGGGCTGAAGGATCGTCCAGGTATCGTTGTGGCCGGCATCTTCCGCGACGGACCGGCGCAGAAAGCCGGCCTGCAACTGGGCGACGTGATCCTGAGCATCAATGGCGAACCTGCCGGCGACGGTCGTCGCTCGATGAACCAGGTGGCGCGCACCAAACCCAAGGACAAGATTGCTATCGACGTGATGCGCAACGGCAAGGAGATGCGCCTGAGCGCCGAGGTCGGCCTGCGCCCACCACCCGCCCCGACACCCGCCGCAGCGCCGGAGTGATGCGCCATTACCTGAAAGTGCGGTACAGCACAGATCTGTGACGCCGGGAATAAAGGGCGTCCGGGCTTCTGCCCGGAGGGCGTGAGGGGCGAGCTTGCTCGCGAAGAAAGTGTTTCAATCGACGCATTTTCGGCGTTTGTGCAGGCCCTTTCGCGAGCAAGCTCGCTCCCACAGGTCCGGAGTGTTTTCAAACCATGCGAGACACTCACACGGGTCCGAAGTGTTTCAAGCCATGTGGATGCTCTGCGGCAGCGATGATCTTGTGGGAGCGAGCTTGCTCGCGAAGGCGGATTACCTGATCAATGGAGTTTCAGCGGCTGAACGGGCCTCTTCGCGAGCAAGCTCGCTCCCACACAGGTCCGGGGTGTTTTCGAGCCATTTGAATTACTCACATAGGTCGGCGGTGTTTCCAGGCCATGCGGATGCTCTGCGGCATCGATGATCCTGTGGCAGCGCAAGGTCAGCCCGTTTTCGGGCTGACCGATCCGCGTCTCAGATGTCGCTCAGACCTTCCAGCAACGCCTGATGCTGCTCTGTCGTGCCGATGCTGATACGCAGGAACTGGGCGATTCGCTGCTGTTTGAAGTGGCGGACGATGACGCCCTGCTCGCGCAGTTTGGCGGCCAGTGCTGCGGCATCGTGTTGCGGGTGGCGAGCGAAGATGAAGTTGGCTGCCGATGGCAGCACTTCAAAGCCCTTGCCCTGCAACTGCTCGACCAGCGCCTCGCGGCTTTCGATGACCTTGTTGCGGGTCGTCTCGAAGTGCTCGCGATCCTCGAAAGCCGCTGCCCCTCCCACGTTGGCCATGCGATCCAGCGGGTAGGAGTTGAAGCTGTTCTTGACTCGCTCCAGCGCCTCGATCAGGTCAGGATGCCCCACCGCCAGGCCGACGCGCAGACCGGCCAGCGAGCGCGACTTGGACAGGGTCTGAGTGACCAGCAGGTTCGGGTAACGGTCGATCAGTGTAATGGCTGTCTCGCCACCAAAGTCGATATACGCTTCATCGACGACCACCACCGAATCCGGGCTGGCCTTGATGATCTGCTCGACCTTGTCCAGACCGAGCAGGCAACCCGTCGGCGCATTCGGGTTGGGGAAGATGATCCCGGCATTCGGCTTGGCATAGTCCGCAGCACGGATCTGGAACTGCTCATCCAGCGGGACCGTTTCATAGTCGATGCCATACAGGCCGCAATACACCGGATAGAAGCTGTAGCTGATATCCGGGAACAGAAGCGGAGCATCGTGCTGAAACAAAGCGTGGAAAATGTGCGCCAGCACTTCATCCGAGCCATTGCCCAGGAACACCTGATTGGGCTGCACCTTGTAGTAATCGGCGACAGCGTGCTTGAGCAGATCACTGTTGGGGTCCGGGTACAGACGCAAGTCGTCGGTCAGCGCAGCGCGCATGGCGTCGATGGCCTTTGGCGAAGGGCCATACGGGTTTTCATTGGTATTAAGCTTGACCAGTCGGGTCAGCTTCGGCTGTTCGCCCGGCACATAAGGCACCAGATCGCTGACAAAAGGGCTCCAGAATTTGCTCATTATTTGCCATCCTCTGTGTTGCCTGCTTTCCAGTCAGGGTCAGTGATTCGATATTCGGCACTGCGCGCGTGGCCGCTCAGGGATTCGCCACGAGCCAGCACGGACGCTGTCTTGCCCAGCTCGGACGCACCTTGCGGCGAGCAATAGATGATCGACGAGCGCTTCTGGAAATCGTAGACGCCCAGCGGTGAAGAGAAACGCGCCGTGCCAGAGGTCGGCAACACATGGTTGGGACCTGCGCAGTAGTCGCCCAGTGCTTCGGAGGTGTGGCGCCCCATGAAGATCGCACCCGCATGGCGGATCTGCGGCAGCCAGGCTTCCGGATCGGCGACCGACAGTTCAAGGTGCTCGGGCGCAATGCGATTGGCGACTTCGATAGCCTGGGCCATGTCAGCCACCTTTATCAGCGCACCGCGGCCATTGATCGACGTTTCGACGATGGCCGCCCGCTCCATGGTCGGTAGCAGACGGGTGATGCTGGCGGCGACCTTGTCGAGAAATTCGGCATCCGGACTGACCAGAATGGCCTGGGCATCTTCGTCGTGCTCGGCCTGGGAGAACAGGTCCATGGCAATCCAGTCAGGATCGGTCTGGCCGTCACACACCACCAGAATTTCGGAAGGACCGGCGATCATGTCGATCCCCACCTGACCGAACACATGACGCTTGGCGGTCGCCACGTAAATGTTGCCAGGACCGACCACCTTGTCGACTTTCGGCACGCTTTCAGTACCGTACGCCAGCGCGGCAACAGCTTGCGCCCCGCCGATGGTGAACACCCGGTCAACCCCTGCAATACAGGCAGCGGCCAGCACCAGCTCGTTGATTTCACCACGCGGCGTCGGCACGACCATGACCACTTCGGTCACGCCTGCCACCTTGGCCGGTATAGCGTTCATCAATACCGAAGACGGGTAGGAAGCCTTGCCACCCGGCACGTACAGGCCTGCACGGTCCAGCGGCGTGACCTTCTGGCCCAGCACCGTGCCGTCGGCCTCGGTGTAGCTCCAGGAATCCTGCTTCTGCTTTTCGTGGTAGCTGCGTACACGCTCGGCGGCCTTTTCCAGGGCTTCGCGCTGAACCGGGGTAATGCGCGTCAACGCCAGCTCCAGGCGCTGGCGAGGCAGGATCAGGTCGGCCATCGACGCAACCTGTAGCCCGTCGAACTTCTGGGTGAACTCGACCAGCGCCGCGTCGCCCCGCTCACGCACCGCCTTGATGATGTCGAGCACGCGCTGGTTGACCGAATCGTCAGACACACTTTCCCAGCTCAGCAGATGATCCAGATGTCGTGCGAAATCCGGGTCAGCAGCGTCGAGTCGGCGAATTGCAGTGGGAGTGGTCATAGCGGGGCCTCAATAATTGGCGGATGCTCAGGAGCCTAAAGCTACCAAGCTATCCGCGCAGGCACCTGAGAAATTTGGCTATGACACGGATAGCTGGACGCAACTCAACGTTGCGTGAATGGATCAGCTACGGTGTCGCGACTCCACTGCCTTGCGCAGGGTGTCGATGAGGGCCTGGATACGTGCGTGCTGCATCTTCATGGAGGCCTTGTTGACCACCAGACGCGAACTGATGGTCGCGATCAGTTCCTGAGGCTCGAGGCCGTTGGCGCGCAAGGTGTTACCGGTGTCGACCACATCGATGATCTTGTCTGCCAGGCCAATCAGCGGTGCCAGCTCCATGGAGCCGTACAACTTGATGATATCGACCTGACGGCCCTGCTCGGCGTAGTAACGCTTGGCAACGTTGACGAACTTGGTAGCCACGCGCAGACGGCCCTTGGGCTCGACCGCACCGATGGCGCCAGCGGTCATCAGCTTGCACTTGGCAATCTGCAGGTCCAGCGGCTCATAGAGGCCCTGACCGGTGTATTCCATCAACACATCCTTGCCCGCGACACCCAGATCGGCGGCACCATGCTCGACATAGGTCGGCACGTCGGTGGCGCGCACGATCAGCAGGCGCACATCGGCCTGAGTCGTGGGGATGATGAGCTTGCGGCTCTTGTCCGGATTCTCGGTCGGCACGATGCCCGCTTCAGCGAGAAGCGGCAGGGTGTCATCAAGAATGCGGCCCTTGGACAGTGCGATGGTCAACATGGGAAACGTAAGTCCTTATCAGGAAACTTTTGTCACACGCAAGCGGCGCATGACAACCCTCAGGCCTGTTGACCTGAAGTGAAACGAATCAGAAATCACACCCGCGACAGAACAGGCGGCCCCGATGCCAGCGGCATCAGGGCCGCGTGCTGCTAGCCCGGAACGCGGCGGATCTTGGCACCCAGCATTTGCAGCTTCTCTTCGATGCACTCGTAACCACGGTCTATGTGGTAGATGCGGTCGATCAGCGTGTCGCCCTGAGCGACCAGCGCCGAGATCACCAGACTGGCTGATGCACGCAGGTCGGTCGCCATGACTGGCGCGCCCTTGAGTACTTCGGTGCCGGTGACAATGGCGGTGTTGCCTTCAACCTGAATCTGAGCACCCATGCGGTGCATTTCATACACGTGCATGAAGCGGTTTTCGAAGATGGTCTCGATGACCGCCCCCGTGCCTTCGGCAATCGCGTTGAGCGAAATGAACTGCGCCTGCATGTCGGTCGGGAACGCCGGGTAAGGCGCGGTACGCACATTGACCGCCTTTGGACGCTTGCCGTGCATGTTCAGCTCGATCCAGTCTTCACCGGTCGTGACTTCAGCACCCGCCTCCTGAAGCTTGAGCAGCACAGCTTCGAGGATGGTCGGATCGGTGTCCTTGACCTTGACGCGACCGCCGGTAACAGCAGCGGCCACCAGGTAGGTGCCGGTCTCGATACGGTCAGGCATGACCTTGTAAGTGGCCGGGCCCAGACGTTTGACGCCATCGATGGTGATGGTGTCGGTGCCTGCACCGTGAATCTTGGCGCCCATTGCGATCAGGAAGTTGGCCAGATCGACAACCTCGGGCTCGCGTGCGGCGTTCTGCAGCACGCTGCGACCGTTGGCGAGGCTGGCTGCCATCATGATGTTCTCAGTACCGGTCACGCTCACGGTATCGAAGAAGAAGTTGGCACCGCGCAAGCCACCCTCGGGTGCCTTGGCCTTGATGTAGCCACCTTCGACGTCGATGATCGCGCCCATGGCTTCAAGACCACGGATGTGCAGGTCGACCGGACGCGAACCGATGGCACAGCCGCCTGGCAGAGCCACTTCGGCCTCACCGAATCGAGCGACCATCGGGCCCAGCACCAGAATCGACGCACGCATGGTTTTCACCAGTTCGTACGGGGCGACCAGGGTCTTGATGGTGCGCGGATCGATTTCGACACTGAGCTTTTCATCGATAACAGGCTCGATGCCCATGCGACCGAACAGCTCGATCATGGTAGTGATGTCGTGCAGGTGCGGCAGGTTCTGAACGGTGACGGGTCCGTCCGCCAGCAACGTGGCGGCAAGGATCGGCAGGGCAGAGTTCTTTGCCCCGGAAATGCGAATTTCGCCATCAAGACGAACGCCGCCGGTAATAATCAATTTATCCATTAGAGTCTCGACACCAATTGGCTCAGGAACGCTCGGCCCATGCAGCGCGGCTGAAAAATTTCATGGTCACCGCGTGGATGCTGCCATCGGCAATCCAGGGGTTCAGATGGGTATAAATCTGTTGCTGACGTTTGACCGGGCTCAGGCCGGCCAACTCGTCGCTGATGATGTTCAACTGGAAGTTGCAGCCTTCGCCTTCGACTTCCACTTTGATTTCCGGCAGCTTTCCTTCAAGGAAGCTTTTAACTTCTACGGCCTGCATGCTTAACCTCGATCGGCGCTGTACGCGCGCGGGTCTGGCATCATACAAAAAAAGCCCATGTTATGCGAAGCCCGACAAGCAGGTCCCGGATAAAGGGCTTTTTCGATGATGCCTTTCAGTGGGCGTCCAGCAGCTCGGTCAAACCTGATACGCGAGCTATCTGGCGCATGTCTTCGGGGAGTGCGCGGATGGTCATCGACTTGCCCGCATCCCGGGCGTCGCGCATGAACGCCAGCAACAAGGCCAGGCCGACGCTGCTGGACTTCTCGACACCCGAGCAGTCAAGCGTGAGGTCTGCCAGATCACCGGACTTGATCAGTGCCGCACCCTGCTTGCGCAGTTGCGGCCCTGTACGGTAATCCAGCACACCGATCAGCCTGAGCTCACCCGGCCCGACGAGGCGGACGGCAGATTCGGTCATTGCACCGGCTTCTGCGTGGCATCAACGGTAGATTTGGTCTTGGCCACTTCGCCAGCCCAGTTGTTGATGGTGGTATCCAGGTTGTTGCCGTTGCGCTGCATGGCATCGGCGAACTGATCACGGAACAGCTTGCCGATATTGATACCGTTGATGACAACGTTACGCACTTTCCACTCTCCGTTCAGCTTGACCAGCGTGTAGGAAACCGGATAGATCGCGCCGTTATTGCCCTTGACCTGCATGTCAACGCTGGTGCGGTCATCGCCTTCGTCCTTGGCAGGTGCGACGGTGATGCCCTGGTTGTTGAATTCAAGCAAGGCATTGCCGTAGAACTGCATCAGGCTGCGCTTGAAGTTTTCCTCGAAACGCTTCACCTGTTCAGGGCTCGCCTTGCGGGAGTACTTCACGGTCATGATGCTTTTGGAAATGCCATCGGCATCCACGACAGGACCGACAATGCGGTTCAGTGCATCATAGAACGCGCTTGGGTTGGCTTTGTACTGCTCGCGATTGGTCGCCAGGTCACTCAACAGTTCCTTGGTGGTGCGCTCCACCAGGTCATGAGCCGACGGGGTCGCCGCGGCATTCGCCAGCATTGGCAGAGTGGCCAGCAATACCAGCAGGCCACGGCGCAGAATAGAGATCATTTGAAGCTCCTCACTTGGCGTCTTTACTAACAGTATTGAGCAGGAATTTTCCGATCAGGTCTTCCAGCACCAGCGACGACTGCGTGTCATGGATAGTCCCGCCATCCTTGAGCAGCTTGTCATCGCCACCGACGCTCAGACCGATGTATTTTTCACCCAGCAAACCGGCAGTCAGAATCGACGCAGTCGAGTCCGAAGGCAGGTTATCGACCTTCTTCTGAATCTCCAGCGTGACGCGACCGGTAAAGGTATCGCGATCCAGATCGATCGCCGTCACCTTGCCGATCGTGACGCCAGCCATGCTTACCTTGGCTCTGACAGTCAAACCGGCAATATTGTCGAAGTAGGCATAAAGTTTATAAGTGTCGGTGCTCGCGCTCGTGCTCAGACCACTGACTCGCAGGGCCAGCAGGAGCAGAGCCAGTATCCCCGCCAGCAGGAACAGACCGACTCCGGTTTCGATGGCACGGTTTTGCATCAGAAATCTCCAAACATCAAAGCGGTCAAAATAAAGTCCAGTCCCAGCACGGCCAACGAGGCGTATACGACGGTTCTGGTCGTCGCGCGACTGATCCCCTCGGAAGTAGGCTCGCAATCGTAACCCTGGAAAACGGCAATCCATGTCACCACGAAGGCAAATACGACGCTTTTGATCACCCCATTGAGCACATCGTTCGTGAAAGAAACGCTGTTCTGCATGTTCGACCAGAAAGAACCGTCATAGACTCCGAGCCAATCGATCGCCACCCAGGAAGCCCCCCAGATACCGACCACGCTGAAAATCATCGCCAGAATCGGCAACGAGATGAAGCCGGCCCACAGACGCGGCGCAACGATGTACTTGAGTGGATCGACACCGATCATTTCCAGGCTCGACAGCTGCTCGGTGGATTTCATGTTGCCGATCTCGGCGGTCAATGCAGACCCGGCACGACCGGCGAACAGCAAGGCCGTCACAACAGGACCGAGTTCACGCAGCAGGGTCAGGGCAACCATCTGGCCGACCGCCTGCTCCGAACCGTATTTGGTCAGGATGCTGAAGCCCTGCAACGCCAGTACCATGCCGATGAACATGCCGGACACCACAATGATGACCAGCGACATGACCCCCACCGAATACAGCTGCCTGACCAGCAATTGAAAACTGCTGCCGGCACCGCCGCGACCGAGCAGGGCATGCACCAGAAACAGACCGGAACGCCCCAGAACAGTAACAATATCAATGGCCGAACGCCCCAGCAGGCTGACCCGGTCCATCAGTGACTTATTGCGCATCAGCGCTTCCCCAATAGATCTTCGCGAAAATCCGGCGCCGGATAGTGGAACGGTACAGGGCCGTCCGGCTCGCCGGTCATGAATTGACGAATACGTGGATTGTCCGAGGACATCAGTTCCTGCGGCGTACCCTGCCCCAGCACCTGCCCGTCGCCGACGACATATAGATAGTCGGCAATGCTCGCAGTCTCGCTGAGGTCATGGGACACCACGATGCTGGTGATACCCAGTGCGTCGTTAAGCAGCCGGATCAGACGCACCAGCACCCCCATCGCAATAGGGTCCTGCCCGACAAAGGGCTCGTCATACATGAGAATCTGCGGATCGAGAGCGATTGCGCGCGCCAGCGCGACACGACGCTTCATGCCGCCCGATAATTCGTCCGGCATCAGTTCCACCGCGCCGCGCAGGCCCACGGCCTGAAGCTTGAGCAGAACGATGTCGCGGATCATTTCTTCCGGCAGCTCGGTGTGCACGCGCAGGGGAAAGGCGACGTTTTCGAAAACATCCAGATCGGTAAACAGTGCACCGCTCTGAAACAAAACGCCCATCTGCTTGCGGGCATCGAACAGATCACTGCGCGACAGCTCCGGCAGATTCTGGCCATTGACCCACACCTGCCCCTCGCTCGGGCGCAACTGGGCACCCATCAGGCGCAACAGGGTGGTCTTGCCGCAAC
Source organism: Plantibacter cousiniae (nom. nud.) (assembly GCF_977070315.1). NCBI lineage: Bacteria > Bacillati > Actinomycetota > Actinomycetes > Micrococcales > Microbacteriaceae > Plantibacter > Plantibacter cousiniae (nom. nud.). The sequence continues at coordinate 506,998 of NZ_CDRVEU010000003.1, forward strand.
CTGACGGCCCCATGATCCCGGTAACCTTGCCGCGCGGAATACGAATATCAACGTTATTGAAAATGCTGCGCGCACCGCGTTTGAAAGACACACCTTTCAACTCGACCGCATAGGCGTCATCAGGACTCATCTAAACTCCTTGCGATACAGCTTCCGCCTTGAGCCGTCGGTTTTTGAACACCGACAGGCTGTCCAGGCGTGCCGAACAGGCCGCGAACTATATCACCGCAGCCACCCGCCCCCAAGAAGAGAACCGAGCGGTTCAGGTATTCGCTGAATTATTCTGTACCACAATGTTATGGCCACAGGCTTGAATACAGACCCGCAGGTACGTAGGAAATTCGTTTAAAAACAACACAACGACGATCAGACGTGAGGGAATCGTTCATTACCGCTATAATCGCCGCCTTTCAGCAGGCTGACCCTTTCCAGACATGAACCAATCCAGTGACCTGATCCAATCGGCGCAACGCACCATTCGCCTTGAGATAGAAGCCATACAAGGCTTGCTTGAACGTCTTGACGGCGATTTCGTGCGCGCGTGCGAAATGATCCTTGCCAGCAAAGGGCGCGTGGTCGTGGTCGGCATGGGCAAGTCCGGACATATCGGCAACAAGATCGCTGCCACGCTGGCGAGCACGGGCACCACCTCTTTTTTCGTGCATCCGGCCGAAGCCAGCCATGGCGACATGGGCATGATCACCCGTGACGACATCATCCTGGCCTTGTCGAACTCTGGCAGCACCAACGAAATCGTCACCCTGCTGCCACTGATCAAGCGCCTGGGCATAAAGATGATCAGCCTGACCGGCGACCCCGAGTCCATTCTGGCCAAGGCTGCCGACATCAACCTCAACGCGCATGTCGTGCATGAGGCCTGCCCGCTCAACCTGGCACCGACGTCCTCGACAACCGCCGCACTGGTCATGGGCGACGCCCTCGCCGTAGCGCTGCTCGACGCCCGCGGTTTCACCGCCGAAGATTTCGCATTCTCACATCCGGGCGGCGCATTGGGTCGTCGCCTGCTGCTCAAGGTCGAGAATGTGATGCACTCCGGCGAATCACTGCCCAGCGTGCAACGCGGTACCCTGCTGCGCGACGCACTGCTTGAAATGACTCGTAAAGGTCTGGGCATGACCGCCATCGTCGAAGCCGATGGCACCCTGGCCGGCATCTTCACGGACGGTGACTTGCGCCGGACGCTGGACCGCCCTGTCGATATCCGCCAGACCATCATCGATGAGGTCATGACGCTTCATGGCAAGACCGCCCATGCCGAGATGCTCGCCGCCGAGGCGCTGAAAATCATGGAGGACAACAAAATCAGTGCGCTTGTTGTCGTAGACCAGAACGACCGGCCGGTTGGCGCATTCAACCTGCAGGATCTCCTGCGCGCAGGCGTCATGTAATGGAAACCGAAATAATGACCCAGGATCTCATGCAACGCGGCAAGGCCATCAAGCTGGCAGTCTTCGACGTCGATGGCGTGCTGACCGATGGCCGCCTTTACTTCATGGAAGACGGTAGCGAGATCAAGACATTCAATACCCTCGACGGCCAAGGCATTAAAATGCTGATAGCCTCGGGCGTCACCACGGCGATCATCAGTGGCCGCAAGACCGCGATAGTCGAGCGCCGGGCAAAGAGCCTGGGCATTGAACACCTGTTCCAGGGGCGTGAAGACAAACTGGTAGTGCTGGACAAGTTGCTGACAGAACTCAATCTGAGTTACGAACAAGTCGCCTATCTGGGTGATGATCTGCCAGACTTGCCCGTCATCAGACGCGTAGGTCTGGGCATGGCAGTGGCCAATGCTGCCGGCTTTGTACGCGAGCATGCACACGGGATAACCAGGGCGCGAGGCGGCGAAGGCGCAGCGCGCGAATTCTGCGAACTGATTCTGAGTGCGCAAGGCAACCTTGAAGCGGCTCACTCCGCCTATTTATAGAAGCCATTATGTTCACTAAAAAAATTCGCAAGTTCCTGCTTCTCGGGGTACTGGCGCTGCTGCTGGCAGCGGTCGGCTACTGGAACATCAGCCCGGAAAGCTTCATGGACCAGCCTGATGCGTCGATTGACGACACGGCGATCGACTACTATGCGGTCAATACTCGCAGCGTGCAGTATCTGCCAGATGGCACACTTCAGTACGACATGACATCCGACAAGGTCGAGCATGTGAAGGCTACAGATGTGAGCCTGCTGACGACACCCAATCTGAACATGTACCGCGGCGGAGCATTTCCGTGGCACGTGCAAAGCAAACGAGGTGAAGTTTCGTCCAGTGGCGATCAGGTCGAGCTGATGGATTCCGTTCGTGTTGAGCGCACCGATGAAAAACAGCGTACGACCATTATTACCAGCAGTCGCATGACCGTATTTCCTCAGAAGGAATATGCGGAGACCGACCAAGACGTTAGAATCGACGGCGCGGGCGGTGTCACTACGGCCAAGGGAATGAAAGCGTATTTGAAAGACAGCAGGATGGACCTGCTGTCCAACGTAAGAGGACAGTATGAGGCTCGTTAAAACTCTTCCTTTATTGCTCGGCCTGGGCGCAGCACTGGGAAGCGCGAGCGCCTGGTCCCTGCCAACCGACCGAGATCAGCCTATCCACATCCAGTCTGACGATGCTCAGCTCGATGACAAGAAAGGCGTGGCGACTTACAAGGGCAATGTCATCATCACTCAGGGCTCGATGAAAATCACGGGCAACACCGTGACGATCACGCGCAACGCCCAGGGCGAAGTCGACGTATTCACCTCCGTTGGCAACCTGGCCTACTACGAGCAGAAGCCTGCCGTGGATAAACCGATCGTGCAGGCCTATGCCGTCACCATCCAGTATTACGCTGGCCAGGACCGTATCGTCCTGATCGACAAGGCCAAGGTCATCAATGATGGCAATACCTCGGAAGGCGAGAAGATCGTCTACGACACGGTCAGACAGGTCGTCAGCGCCGGTCGGGCCAATGGCGGCGCCAAGGTGACCACACCACGTCCGCGTATCGACATGGTCATCCAGCCGAAAAAGAAAACCGATCAACCTCAGAAGGCCCAGTAAATGGCGACGCTCAAAGCCCAGCATCTGGCTAAAAGCTACAAAAGCCGGCAGGTCGTGCGCGATGTGAGCATCTCCATCGACAGCGGCCAGATCGTCGGCCTGCTGGGCCCGAACGGCGCCGGCAAGACCACCTGCTTCTACATGATCGTGGGTCTGGTCCAGGCTGATCAGGGTCGTGTGCTGATTGACGATCTGGATGTCAGCCATCAACCCATGCACGGTCGCGCCCGCGCGGGTATCGGCTACCTGCCACAGGAAGCCTCGATCTTCCGCAAGCTCTCAGTGTCCGACAACATCATGGCGATTCTCGAGACCCGCAAGGAGCTCGACGCCGGTGCGCGTCGCAAGGAACTGGAAAGCCTTCTGCAGGAGTTCCACATCACCCATATCCGCGACAACCTGGGCATGAGCCTGTCGGGTGGTGAACGTCGCCGTGTGGAAATCGCCCGAGCCCTGGCCACCGCGCCGAAATTCATCCTGCTGGATGAACCATTCGCAGGTGTCGACCCTATTTCGGTAGGCGACATCAAGCAGATCATTCACCATCTCAAGGCCAAGGGCATCGGTGTACTGATCACCGACCACAACGTCCGGGAAACACTGGATATCTGCGAAACGGCCTACATCGTCAACGATGGACAGCTGATTGCGGAAGGCGACTCCGAGACCATTCTGGCGAACCAGCTGGTGAAAGAGGTCTACCTCGGCCACGAGTTCCGCCTTTAATCGACTGCCCCTTTGCGCTTCGCAGCCGATTGATGCCTACGCAGTGTATTGACAACATTTTATTTGTCATATCACTCTAGGCAAATGCACAGGTTTCAGGCATATAATTTGCTTAAGTTGGCGCCACGGCGCCTGTAGTAGATGGCGCATGCGCGCCGGCGAATAAGGTGTTTAGCCCCTGCCATGAAACCATCGCTAGTCTTGAGAATGGGCCAGCAGCTGACGATGACACCGCAGCTGCAACAGGCAATCCGCTTACTTCAGCTTTCAACTCTGGATCTTCAGCAGGAGATCCAGGAAGCGCTGGAGTCAAACCCTATGCTGGAGCGGCAGGAAGAAGGCGACGACTTCGACAACTCCGACCCGCTTGCCGACAACATCGAACAAAAGCCCAACCCCGACGTTCAGGAACCGACCTATCAGGAATCCGCGCCTACCGTGGACAATCTTGAAGACGGTGAATGGAACGAGCGCATTCCCAACGAGCTGCCCGTCGATACCGCATGGGAAGACATCTACCAGACCAGCGCCAGCAGCCTGCCAAGCAACGATGACGACGAGTGGGACTTCACCACACGTACCTCCGCCGGTGAAAGCCTGCAAAGCCATCTGCTGTGGCAGTTGAATGTTGCGCCGATGTCCGACAAGGACCGTCTGGTGGCGGTCACGTTGATCGACTGCATCAACAATCAGGGCTATCTCGACGAGACGCTCGATGAGATTCTCGAGTCGTTCGACCCTGAGCTGGACATCGAGCTCGACGAGATCGAAGCCGTACTGCATCGCATCCAGCAGTTCGAACCTGCCGGCATCGGTGCTCGCAATCTGAGCGAATGCCTGCTGCTGCAACTGCGCCAGCTGCCAGCGAAAACGCCGTGGCTGACAGAAGCACAGCGCCTGGTCAACGACTACATCGATCTGCTCGGAAGCCGCGACTACGGCCAGCTGATGCGGCGCATGAAGCTCAAGGAAGACGAGCTGCGCCAGGTCATCGAGCTGGTGCAAAGCCTCAACCCGCGTCCAGGCTCGCAGATCGAATCCACCGAAGCCGAATACGTCATTCCGGACGTGATCGTGCGCAAGGACAACGAACGCTGGCTGGTCGAACTCAATCAGGAGTCGGTGCCACGCCTGCGAGTCAATCCGCAATACGCGGGCTTCGTGCGGCGCGCTGACACCAGCGCAGACAACACCTTCATGCGCAATCAGTTGCAGGAAGCGCGCTGGTTCATCAAAAGCCTGCAAAGCCGCAACGAAACACTGATGAAGGTCGCCACGCAGATCGTCGAACACCAGCGCGGTTTCCTCGAGTACGGCGACGAGGCCATGAAGCCGCTCGTCCTGCACGACATTGCCGAGGCAGTGGGCATGCACGAATCGACCATCTCGCGGGTGACCACGCAGAAATTCATGCACACCCCACGCGGCATTTACGAGCTGAAATACTTCTTCTCAAGCCATGTGAGCACCTCCGAGGGCGGCGAATGCTCGTCCACGGCAATTCGCGCAATCATCAAAAAACTGGTTGCGGCGGAAAATCAGAAAAAGCCGTTGAGTGATAGCAAGATCGCTGGTTTACTGGAGGCACAAGGCATTCAAGTAGCCCGTCGCACAGTCGCCAAGTACCGTGAGTCTCTCGGGATCGCCCCTTCCAGTGAGCGTAAGCGACTGATGTGATGCAGGCCGAGCCACAGCGTCCCAGTGGCAGGCGCCATGCCTGCCTCTTTATGCACTGGCAAAGGAGAAAGCTGTATGCAAGTCAACATCAGTGGACACCAACTGGAAGTGACCAAACCCCTTCGTGAATACGTTGAGCTCAAGCTCAAGAAGCTCGAAGGGCATTTTGACAAGATTACCAACGTGCAGGTCACGATGACGGTCGAAAAGCTCAAGCAGAAGATCGAAGCCACGTTGCACATCCATGGTGGAGAGGTCGTTGCCAATGCTGAACATGATGACATGTACGCTGCCATCGACCTGCTCACTGACAAGCTAGACCGACAATTGCTCAAGCATAAGGAAAAGCAGCAAAGCATCCTCAAAGGTGCGGCCGCTCGCTAACGCCCATTTAATGATCCGAATCGAAAATATCCTGACCCCCGGCCGCTCCCTCGTGAACGTGCCGGGTGGCAGCAAAAAGCGTGTACTCGAAGAAATTGCCAACCTGATCGGCCGTGAAGTGCCGGGCATGGTTTCGGATACAGTATTCGCAAGCCTCGTTGCCCGGGAAAAACTGGGCTCGACCGGTTTTGGCAACGGTATTGCCATTCCCCACTGCCGCCTTGCTGACTGCAGCGAGCCTGTCAGTGCAGTCATTCACCTCGCTACACCCGTGGATTTCGACGCCATCGATGGCGCGCCGGTTGACCTGCTGTTCGTCCTGCTGGTCCCGCAAGCCGCTACCGATGAGCACCTGGAGCTGCTGCGCCAGATCGCCAGCATGCTCGACGACAAAGATGTGCGTAAGCGCCTGCGCAGTGCCGAAAGCGCTCAGGCGCTTTATCAAGTGGTGCTGGACGTGCAGAACGGAAACTGACCATGCGCATGATCATCGTCAGCGGTCGCTCCGGCTCAGGCAAGAGTACGGCGCTCGACGTGCTGGAAGACAACGGTTTTTACTGTGTCGATAACCTGCCGGCAGGTCTGCTGCCGGAGCTGGCGGAACGCGCTCTGATCAACACCGAACTCGCCGAACCGTTGCTGGCGGTTTCGATAGATGCGCGCAACCTGCCCAGCCATCTGACCCGTTTTCCGCAGATGCTGAATGAAGTACGCGCGCGCAATATTCAGTGCGACGTGCTCTACCTGGATGCAGACGAAGCCACCCTGCTCAAGCGCTTCTCGGAAACCCGGCGCCGCCACCCCCTGAGCACGGCCGATCGTTCGCTGGCTGAAGCGATACGCGACGAGACCGCACTGCTTGGCCCGATCATCGATCTGGCCGACCTGAAGATCAACACCACCCACCTGAACCTCTATCAGTTGCGCGACGCGCTCAAGCTTCGCCTGCTGAACAAGCCCGAGCCAGGCACGGCGTTTCTGATCGAGTCATTTGGTTTCAAGCGTGGCATGCCCATCGATGCAGACCTGGTATTCGATGTGCGCTGCCTGCCCAATCCCTACTGGAAGCCAGAACTGCGCGACCATTCAGGGCTTGAACAGCCTGTTATCGACTACCTGTCGGTGCAGCCTGATGTCGAAGAAATGTTTCAGGACATCTTTGCCTACCTGAACAAATGGCTACCCCGGTTTGCAGCCAGTAACCGTTCCTACGTTACCATTGCCATCGGCTGCACCGGCGGACACCACCGTTCGGTCTACCTGACCGAGCGGCTTGGTCAGGTTTTGCAACAATCACTCAAGAACGTTCAGGTCCGCCACCGCGACCTCAGCTGAAGGATTTTCACTGCGATGCCCGCTCGTCAAATCACCATCATCAACAAACTGGGCCTGCATGCCCGCGCTGCCGCCAAATTCGTCGGCGTCGCAGGCAAGTTCCCCTGCAAGATCAGGGTCGGCCGCACTCCGGAGAGCATGGTCGACGGCAAAAGCATCATGGCCGTGATGATGCTGGCTGCCGGCAAGGGCACCGAGATCCACCTGCACACTGAAGGCGAATTCGAACAGGAAGCGCTCGATGGCCTGGTCGAGCTGATCAACAACCGGTTTGATGAGGGCGAATAAGCCCTCGGACAAACGCGGTATACGTCACCACCAGCCTTGCAAGTGCATCCAGCTCAGCCCATGGGCAACCAGTAGCGCCATACCCGCCAACAACAGCACGCTACCCACTACCAGCCGAAATAACCGCGCAGTACTGAGCGTAAGGAATCCGAAGCGCATGGGTTGCCTTGGGTCCGGGTGCCAGGCTCAGGCCAGGGCGGCCTGATAACGGCGGGACACCTCATCCCAGTTGATCACGTTGTAGAACGCGTTGATGTATTCGGGACGACGGTTCTGATAGCGCAGGTAGTAAGCGTGCTCCCACACGTCCAGCCCTAGAATCGGCGTGTTGCCGTTCATCAGCGGGCTGTCCTGATTACCGCTGCTTTCCACCACCAGCTTCTTGTCAGGCGTGACGCTCAGCCATGCCCAGCCACTGCCGAATCGGGTCAACGCGGCCTTGGTGAACGCTTCCTTGAAGCTTTCGTAGCCGCCCAGTTGTTCGTCAATCGCCAACGCGACAGCGCCTGTGGGCAAGCCTCCCCCGCCCGGCACCATGACTTCCCAGAACAACGAATGATTGGCATGGCCGCCACCCTGATTGATCACCGCTGGACGCAGGTTTTCAGGCAATTGCTGGACACTGGCGACGAGTTTCTCGACAGACCAGTCCGCAAACTCCGTGCCTTCGACCGCTGCATTGAGGTTGTTGATGTACGTCTGGTGATGCTTGGTGTAGTGGATTTCCATGGTTTGCGCATCGATATGCGGTTCAAGGGCATCGTATGCGTAAGGCAGTGCGGGCAAGGTGTATGGCATGTCAGTGTGCTCCGTAGAAAAGTCCGGAAGGGGCTGCCGAATGGCGTTGCAGCGCTGAGCGCGTATGCTCGCCGCTGCTGTTCAGCAACCGATGGGTGCGCGGGTATTCGCCATGTTCGCTGATGAAACTCAGCAGCTCGGCGTAGGTTTTGCTGCTATGACGCAAGGCCGCCTCGCGCAGGGCGGGCGGGAGGCGCTGATCCTGCAGGGTCCGCAACAGGTGCTGGTGGATGGCACACAGGTACTCGGCGCTCTCCTCCGGCTGGCCCAGACTCAGGTGCAGATCCGCCAGGTTATGGTGAGAAATCACACAGGCCGCAACCGCTTCGTCGGCATCCGCCCAGCGTTCGAACAGGACTTGCGCCAACGCCAGCGCCTGAAGGTACAACTCGCGGGCCTCGACCCACTCGCCGAGATTGAAACAGCGATTGGCCTGCTCGATGGTGCGTTTCCAATGCTGCATGACATACCTCCAGGAACGTTGGCTAGGCAGCGACCATGGGCCAGGGCGTGGCGGTCAACCGCGTCAGGAACGCCTCTTGACGAGGTAATGCTCGATCAGCAGAGGCTCGTCGGTTTAAAGCGCACAACGAATCCGCAGACTCAAGCCACGCTGGTTTCCAGCTAAGGCAACTCGTTCAAAGCAGACCCCATGATCGCAGTTCATTTTATAAATGATATTCATTATTAAATGAGATAGAGAATCAACACAAGCCCGATCGCTTCACCGCCTTGCGCCGGTGAGCGTGAACATGCTTTGAGGGAAACGTAAAACGCGGGTTCGGAGGGAAGTTATTGGCGGTCAAAGCCGCAAGCGGATGGGTGACGCAGAGCGTCACGAAATGCATTCCCAATGCTGAAGCGTAGGGAGCGATAACCTCAACTATCGTGCGGCGCTCCGCGTCGCATGCCGTTCCGGACGCTCTGCGTCCTTTTGACGACGCAGAGCGTCGTGAACTGCATTCCCACGCTGGAGCGTAGGGAACGATGATCGCAACTATCGTGCCCACGCTCTGCATTTATGGGCACGATAGCCGGAATCGGGGGCCTGTCAGCTACCCGCTACGGTCATTCGCTCAATCAGTACCGAGCCGGTGCGGATGTTGCTGCGCAGCTCAAGATCGCTGCCAACGGCGACGATCTGCTTGAACATGTCGCGCATGTTGCCGGCAATGGTCACTTCCTGAACCGGGAACTGAATCTCGCCATTCTCGACCCAGAAGCCTGCCGCGCCACGCGAATAGTCGCCGGTGACCATGTTCAAACCGCTGCCCATGAGCTCGGTGACCAGCAAGCCGCGCCCCATGCGCCGAATCAGCGCAGCCTGGTCGTCCGAACCATGGGTGACGAACAGGTTATGTACACCGCCCGCGTTGGCGGTGCTCGGCATGCCCAGCTTGCGGCCGGAATACGTGCTCAGCACATAGGAAACCAGATCCCCACCTGCCACGAATGGCTTGGCGAAGGTCGCCAGACCGTCGCTGTCGAACGCCGAACTACCCATCGCATGCTTCAGGTGCGGGCGCTCATCGATGGTCATCCACTCAGGGAACAGGCGCTGACCCAGCGCGCCTTCGAGGAACGACGATTTGCGGTACAGCGTGCCACCGGAAATGGCGCCGAGAAAGCTGCCGAACAGGCCGCCCGCCAGCTCCGCAGCAAACAGCACTGGCACTTCACAGGTCGGCACCGGACGCGCACCCAGACGGCTTGCCGCACGCAACGCGGCCTTGCGGCCAATACTCTGCGCATCGGCCAGCAGCTCGCCCTGGCGGTTGACGTCATACCAGTAATCACGCTGCATCTGGCCTTCACCCTCGGCAATCATCACACAGCTGAGGCTGTGACGCGTTGAGGCATAGCCACCGATGAAGCCATTGCTGTTGCCATACACGCGGCAGCCCTGATGGGTATTGAGCGTAGTGCCATCGGCGTTCTTGATGCGGCTGTCGGCATCGAAGGCCGCCGCTTCGCAGATCAGCGCTTTCTCGATGGCCTGCTCGGGCGTGATGTCCCAGGTGTGATAAAGGTCAAAATCCATGACCTCTTTGGCCATCAGCGCAGCGTCGGCCAGCCCGGAGCTTTCATCCTCGGAGGTGTGCTCGGCAATCGCCAGTGCAGCGGCGACCGTTTCACGAATCGCATCGGCGCCGGTTGCCGACGTGCTGGCCGAGCCCTTGCGCTGCCCGACATACAGGGTGATACCAAAGCCCTGATCGCGGTTGAACTCGACGGTTTCGACTTCACGCTGACGGACCGATGTCGACAGCCCCTGGTCCACCGACACCGCGACTTCGCAGGCGCTGGCACCCTGACGCCGGGCTTCGGCGATGATCTGCTCGACCTGTTCCTGCAGTTCGGGCAAGGCTTGTGGGCCGACGCTTTGGGTTGCACTCATGACTTTCTCCATCAAATTCTTCTTTCAGCACAGGCCGAATACCGACCGGGCCGGACAAGCGGCCCACGACTGGTTATCATGGCGGCGTTTCTTTGCGGACTGCCCCCATGGTTGATTCTTACGACGACTCCCTCGACGGGGAGAAAAGCAAAACCCAGGTCAAACGAGAGCTGCATGCTCTGGTCGACCTCGGCGAGCGACTGACAACACTCAAAGCCGATGTGCTGGCCAAGCTGCCGCTGACCGACGCTTTGCGCAAGGCCCTGGCCGAAGCGCCCAAGCACACGGCGAACATCGCGCGAAAGCGGCACATTCTGTTCATCGGCAAGCTGATGCGCGATCAGGACCAGGAAGCCATTCTGGTGTTGCTGGACCAACTCGATGCCTCCACTCGCCAATACAATGAACGTTTCCACAATCTGGAGCGCTGGCGTGATCGCCTGATTGCGGGCGATGACGCCGACCTCGAGAAATTCGTTGTCGAATACCCCGATGCCGACCGTCAGCAGCTGCGTTCGCTGATCCGTCAGGCGCAACACGAAGTTGCACGCAACAAACCGCCGGCCACCAGCCGCAAAATCTTCAAATACATCCGTGAGCTGGACGAACTTCAACGCGGTCTGCGTTGATTTCGCCCTCGGGGCCGGCAGCAGAGGCAGCCGGCCCCGACTCACATTCAGCTACCGGTGCCACCCACGGTGATCGCGTCGATTTTCAGCGTAGGCTGACCCACACCGACCGGCAGCGACTGGCCATCTTTCCCGCATGTACCGACGCCGCTGTCCAGCGACAGATCGTTACCCACCATCGACACCCTGCTCATGGCTTCCGGCCCGTTACCGATCAAGGTCGCGCCTTTGACCGGCGCGGTGATCTTGCCGTCTTCGATCAGATAGGCCTCACTGGTTGAAAACACGAACTTGCCGCTGGTGATATCCACCTGGCCACCGCCCAGGTTGGCGCAGTAGATGCCGCGCTTCACTGAGGCGATGATTTCCTGCGGATCGCTCTGCCCGCCCAGCATGTAGGTGTTGGTCATGCGCGGCATCGGCAGGTGGGCATAGGACTCGCGACGGCCGTTGCCGGTACGTGCCACGCCCATCAGGCGCGCATTGAGCTTGTCCTGCATGTAGCCCTTGAGCACGCCATTCTCGATCAGCGTGGTGCATTCGGTCGGTGTGCCCTCGTCATCGACACTCAGCGAGCCACGACGCCCCGCCAGGGTGCCGTCGTCGACGATGGTGCAGAGTTTCGACGCAACCATCTCGCCCATGCGCCCGCTGTAGGCCGAACTGCCCTTGCGGTTGAAGTCGCCCTCAAGGCCGTGACCCACTGCTTCGTGCAGCAGCACGCCAGACCAACCAGAGCCAAGTACTACCGGCAAGGTGCCTGCCGGGGCGGGAATCGCTTCCAGGTTGACCAGCGCCTGACGCAGGGCCTCACGGGCATAGCCCATGGCGCGATCGTCGGTCAGGAAATAACGGTAGTCGGTACGCCCGCCGCCGCCATGCCCGCCCCGCTCGCGACGGCCATTCTGCTCGACGATGACACTGACATTGAAGCGCACCAGCGGGCGCACATCGGCGGCAAGGCTGCCATCCGCGGCGGCCACCAGAATGCGCTCCCAGACGCCGGCCATGCTCACCGAAACCTGCTGGATACGCGAGTCCAGCGCACGCGTCGCAACGTCGATGCGCTTGAGCAACTCGACCTTCTCGGCGCGGCTCAACACTTCCAGCGGGTTATCCGGGGCGTACAACTGCGCCAAGTCCTGCGAGGTGAAAGCCTGCACGCGACCATTCTGGCCAGCGCGGGAGATGGAACGCGCGGCCTGCGCGGCGGTGCGCAGTGCCTCGGCGGTGATCGCGTTGCTGTACGCAAAGCCGGTTTTCTCACCCGACTGGGCACGCACGCCCACGCCTTGATCGAGATTGAAACTGCCTTCCTTGACGATCCCGTCTTCGAGCGACCAGGACTCGGAGATCATGCCCTGAAAATACAGATCGGCCGCGTCGATTCCTGGCCCGGCCAGATCGCCCAGCACGGACTGCAGGCTGTCGAGGTTCAGGCCGCCGGGTGCCAGAAGGTGTTCGCTGACTGAGGACAGATCACTCATATTCACTCCGAAGCAGGCCGCATGGCGTCCTGCGAAAAAAAGCGCCGGTGACTGGACACCGGCATCCGCGCCCGTATGGACGCCTGTTCTTGACTGTCTCGTGTGGCCAGCAGCACCGCTTCACCCTGTGCCTGCTCGGCCAGTACGCGTCCCCATGGATCAACGATGGCCGCGTGTCCGTAAGTCTCGCGAGGCCCCGGATGGACCCCGCCCTGTGCTCCCGCCAGCACGTAACACTGGGTTTCGATGGCACGCGCGCGGATCAGAATGTCCCAGTGCGCAGCCCCCGTTACCGCAGTGAACGCTGACGGCGCGGTAATCAGTTCAGCACCGGCTTCACGCAGCGCGGTGTACAGCTCGGGAAAGCGCAGGTCGTAGCAGACGGTCAGCCCCAGACGCCCCACGGGCGTATCGGCTACCACCACGCTGCTCCCATGAGCATAGTCATCCGATTCACGATAGCGGCCACGGTTGTCAGCGACGTCTACATCGAACAGATGCAGTTTGTCATAACGGGCCACCTGCTCACCGTGCTCGTCGATCAACAGCGAACACGCCGTCACCTTGCCATCCGGCCGATCATCCGGCGGCAGTGGCAAGGTTCCGGCAACAATCCATAACTTGAGGTCGCGAGCGGCCAGTTTCAACCATGGCAGGATCGGTCCGTGCCCCTGAGCCTCGGCACGACCGATATCAGCAACGTCACGGCGCCCCATCGCGACGAAGTTTTCGGGCAGTACCGCCAACCGCGCGCCACCTTCAGCCGCCTGTTCCAGCAAACGCCGAGCACTGCCCAGATTAGCCAGGACATCGCTTTGGCTGACCATCTGAATCACCGCGAAAGACATGGCAACCCGCTCCTGAATGACATGGCCACCACTGTACTCCATGAGACGCTATTGGGGCTTTTCAAATGGCTTGTCGAACGTGATCTTCGGCTCTTTCCAAGGCCCTTCGACCTTGTATTGAACGCTGGCGAAACGCGCAACCCGGTCGCCCAGCAGCTTGTCGACCAGAAACAGCGCCCCGCCAATGGCGGGTGCGCCGACAATCAACGCAGCGATAGGCAGGTTGTTGGTGACCGGCAAGGTCACCAGCAGCTTCGCATCGACGCGATCACGAACCATGTCCAGGGTACCGTTGAGCTCCAGATTACTCGAAGGCCCGGTCAGGGTGATCGGGTTGCGCGTCACATAGACACCGTCGCTGGCGACCAGCAGCCCTTTGACCCGGTCGTAGCTCAGGCCTTTGCCCAGCAGGTCGGAGAAGTCCAGGCGCAGACGCCGGCCGATGGAGTTGAAGTTCAACAGCCCGAATACCCGCAACGCCTGAGCACCGCCCTCGACTTCGACAAACTGGCCTCTGTTGAGCGTGGCATCCAGACTGCCGGAATAGCGCTTCAGACCGACCCAGGCAGGCGAACCCGGCCAGCGTCCGTCCACGTTCATCTCGAAGCGTTCACTGGTGACGGTGGGTGCGAAGTTCCACGCCTTGAGCACATCCGCGAGGTTCTTGCCCGCCAGGCGGCCTTTGAACGAACTGCTGCTGGACCCGGGCGTGCCCTCCCAGGTAGCGTCACCCTCCAGCAGGATGCCTTTGAGCCCCAGGCTCATGTCCGACATGCGCATGCCGGCAGGCGTCGGCCGGGATTTCAACGCCCAGGCCCCCAGCAACTGATCGCCCTGAAACAGTTGGGAGATCTTCACGTCCAGCGCAGGGATATTGTGCGGGTCGATATCCGCCAGAGGGTCGGGTGCATTTTCCACCACGGTCGCTGTCGGATCGGATGCAGGCAGTCGAACGTAGAGCATGTTGATGCCGATCGGGACAGACTTGGCGTCGGGCAGCGTTGCCGTGCCCTTGGCCAGCGCGCTGTCCAGCGACAGGGCCCAGGCTGCCGCGTTGCGCTGCAATTGAACACGCACGTCATTGAGTGTGGTGCCCATCGCGGTCAGCTTGCCGATCTGCAGATCGACGCTGTTAAGCAGTTGCTTCGCGTTGCCGCCCGGATCATTCCCGGCGTACCGCGCGGCCAGTTCCTGCCAGGGCGCTATATCCAGCTCGGACAACTCGCCACGGATCCGCAAGCCTTTGGCGTCCGGCACGATCGCCCCGCCGCGCCCCAGATAGAGTTCGCCTCGACCTTCGGCAAACTTGCCATTCGGTGCAGCGAAAGCAAAGTTGGCCTGATCGTTATACGCCGCGCCGAGCCTGCGCTCCGCGCCTTGCAGAGTCATGCGGAACTCGCTGGGACGCTCCTGTTCGGCGGTTTTGCCAAACGGTGCGGGCAAATCGATCGCCACGCCCTTGAGCGTGGAGTTGATTACCAGCGGGCTGTCCTTGCTGTCCAGAATCAACTGCAACTGATACGGCAGGTCACCGGAGACCGGCAGCGGCTGGGTCACGTTCAGCCAGTCGGTCAGCCGCTTCACGGTGATTTGCCCGTTCGCCACAATGCGTGTCACGTTGTCGCCTGGCTTGCCCTCGGCGGCGATTTCTGCGGTCACAGGACGATCAAATGCCTGGGCCTTGATGCCCTTGCCACTCAGGCCACTGGCGCTGTCGAAACGGAAATCGCCCTTCAGGCGAGTCAGCTCCAGCACCGGGTCAGCCAGTTTCAGACGCGCATTGTCGGTGCTGAAATCCACCACGACCTTTGGCTCGACGCCCTTGGCCAGCGGGATATCCAGCTTCAGTTTGCCGTCCAGCGGACCTTCGCCCTGCCATCCCGCAAATGTGCTGCCCGTGCCAATGGGCGCCTGCTGGAGAATCTTCAGGCCGTCGATCAGGTTTCCGGAGAAATTACCGTCCACCAGCAGGTGACTGTCCTGACCTGACGGCACATGAGGAATATTGACCAGCACGTTGCTGACCTTGGTATCGAGCAACTGGCCTTTGCTTGCCTTGACACGTACACCGCTGTTTTCGACGTAGACCTTGCCATCCACCCCGGTCAGCGAAGGCCAGCCCGGCTGGAACGCCAGCGTTGCGTTACTGACATCGAAGAACAGGCTGATGACACGCGCCGTATCGGGCGAATTCTTGTTCAGCGACCCTTGATACTGGAAGAACCCCTGCTTGACCGCGCCACTTACCACCGCGGTGCGCAACCAGTGATCAAGCTCCGGACTGAGCGCTGTCGGCAGGTACTTGCTGGTGTAACGGCCATCGCCGTCAACCATGCCGACCCGCAGGTCCATGTAATCTTCCTGATCATGACTGAGATGAATCTTGATCAGAAAGTCCGCCGCAATCTTGCCTTCGTCGCCAAGCACCTTGATATACGGGGCGATCAGCGTGAACGCCTGATCATCCAGTTTCCAGGTCAGACGGGCATTGGCCTTCTGGTAACGCCAGGGTTTGGCGAAGATCGGGTCCAGGTGCAGCATGAAATCATCGGTGTCGAGGCGCAGCTCGCCCTGCCCCAGATCCCCGCTGATGGCACCGGTGACATTTCCGGCCGCCGGGGCCCCGCGATACGCGTTGAAACCCACCTTGTCCAGATTGGCGGCAAAGCTCAGGCGCTTGTCGCCCACTGCCTGCGGCCGGTAGTCGAGCAGCACGTTGTGCAGCCCGCCTGTCACCTTGAGGCCGTCGACCACTGCCATGGCCTTGTCAGGCAGGGGCGCGAGGGAGTCGATCAGCGGCGTGACGGGAGTCAGGTCCAGACGATCAGCCTGTACGTGCCAGAGCTCTTCGCTGTCGGGCGTCGCGGCGGTTTGCGTCAGTTGCACACGGCTTTCCCAGCGCGTGTCGCCAAGGCTCATCGCCAGTGAATCGAGGTTCAGGTCGAAACCTGTTTCAGTCCGTGCAAACCATGCGTTCAGCGCGAGATTATCGATCGTCGCCGGTTTTCGACCGGCATAAACGCCTTTGACCTGCGGTGCATTGAGGCGCGTCGTCGCGCTTTGCACGGTGCCCTTGCCCCAATTCAACCAGACCTCGCCCCCGGCCTGCAGCTTCGACAGTGTCCATTCGCGCGTGAGACTTTTCGGCAGCCACTTGGCCCAGTCGCTTTGCGGCAGGCTGGCGTAGACATCGGCCTCGCCGTCCTTCCACTGACTGGCCTGAATGCGCGAGCGCACGTTGAGCGCGACCGGCTGACCATCCGGCAGGGTCAGGCGTGCGTCAAGTCGCTGGGCATAGCTGCCGGTGTCCAGGCTGAGGTTTACATAGGTGAGGGTCAGCGGCGCGGCGTCAAACGGTTGCACCGTAACCTGGCTGTCGAGCAGCGACAAATGCGCGACCATCTGCATCTGCCTGAGCACCTGCTCGGGGTCGAAGGGGCTGTCGTTGTGCACCGGCAAGCCCTGAACCGACCATGCGCCGTCCTTGTCCTGCCTGAGACTGAACTGCAGGCCGTCCACTTCAATATGAGCGATGCGCACGTCACGCGCCAGCAGGCTTTCCCAAAGGTCGGGAACAACCCTTACGCGATCCAGACGCAGGGCACTGGTGCCCTCGCCGACCATCACATCGTTGGCCAGCAATACCGGAGCAAAGCGGCTCCAGCTGCCTTCCAGGCTGCCGATGCTCAACGGTATACCCAACGCGCTGCTGGCACGGGTTTCCACATCGACACGGTATTCGGCAACCAGCGGCGTCAATTGACGGCCGAGACTCACGTACAGCGCCGCAAGCACCAGCATCAGTGCGCACAGGCTCAGCCCCCAGCGGGTCAGGGTTGCGACAAGGCGAGGAAGACGTCCCATCTCAGGAGGCCCTCCACTGCGAGGTGCGAGGAGCGGAATCGGCGAACGGATTCCGGCTCGGAGGTGCAGGTGCGGTCAGGTACAGGTTTTGCTCATTCGCCACGCATCATTCTCGATAAAACGGCATACCTGCCAGAAACCCGTAGGGCACTTTTCATATATTTCAAACGATCAGCACCCTCAGAGCAGCACCACGTCGTATTGTTCCTGCGAGTACATGGTTTCTACCTGAAAACGGATAGTGCGGCCAATAAAGCTCTCCAGCTCAGCCACGTTGCCGGACTCTTCGTCGAGCAGGCGATCCACCACGCGCTGATTGGCCAGAACGCGATAGCCCACTGCCTGATAGGCCCTGGCCTCGCGCAGGATTTCCCGGAAGATTTCGTAGCAGATGGTCTCGGGGGTCTTCAGCTTGCCCCGCCCTGCGCAGCAATGACACGGTTCGCACAGCACCTGCTCGAGGCTTTCGCGGGTGCGCTTGCGCGTCATCTGCACCAGACCCAGCTCGGTGATACCGATGATGTTGGTCTTGGCGTGATCGCGTTCCAGTTGTTTCTCCAGCGTGCGCAGCACCTGACGCTGATGCTCACCGTCTTCCATGTCGATGAAATCGATGATGATGATGCCGCCCAGATTGCGCAGGCGCAGCTGCCGGGCGATGGCCGTGGCGGCTTCCAGATTGGTCTTGAAGATGGTTTCTTCGAGGTTGCGATGCCCCACGAACGCGCCGGTATTGACGTCGATGGTGCTCATCGCTTCGGCCGGGTCGATTACCAGATAGCCACCCGACTTGAGCGGCACCTTGCGCTCGAGGGCCTTCTGGATTTCGTCCTCGACCCCATAGAGGTCGAAGATCGGCCGCTCGCCCGGATAGTGCTCGAGCCTGTCGGCAATTTCCGGCATCAGCTCGGCCACGAACTGGGTGGTTTTCTGAAAGGTCTCCCGCGAGTCGATACGGATCTTCTCGATGCGCGGGCTGACCAGATCGCGCAAGGTGCGCAGCGCCAGGCCCAGGTCTTCGTAAATCACCGTGGGTGGACTGACGGTCTTGATCTGCTCGCCGATCTGATCCCAGAGCCTGCGCAGATAGCGGATGTCCATGAGGATTTCGTCGGCACCGGCGCCTTCCGCAGCAGTGCGCAGAATGAAACCTCCGGCTTCCTTGATACCTTCCTGGGCAACACAATCGCTGACCACTTTCTTGAGTCGTTCGCGCTCGGCTTCGTCCTCGATTTTCAGCGAGATGCCCACATGCGCAGTGCGCGGCATGTACACCAGATAACGTGACGGAATGGAGAGTTGCGTGGTCAGCCGTGCGCCCTTGCTGCCGATCGGGTCTTTGGTGACTTGCACGACAAGGCTCTGGCCATCATGTACCAGCGACGCAATGCTCTCGACCGCTGGCCCTTCCCGCATGGAGATTTCCGACGCATGAATGAACGCCGCGCGGTCCAGACCAATGTCGATGAACGCCGCCTGCATGCCGGGAAGCACCCGCACAACCTTGCCTTTGTAGATATTGCCGACAATGCCGCGACGCTGGGTGCGCTCGACGTGCACCTCTTGCAGAACCCCGTTTTCCACCACTGCCACGCGCGATTCCATCGGCGTGATGTTGATCAGAATCTCTTCACTCATGACTTGTCACCTTCCAGGCATTGCCAGCAGGGTATGCCGAAATGGCCGAGCAGTTCTGCGGTTTCGCACAGGGGCAGCCCCACCACCCCAGAATAGCTGCCTTGCAGACCCTCGACGAAAATCGCTGCCAACCCCTGGATGGCATAGCCGCCGGCCTTGTCGGCGGGCTCGCCACTGGTCCAGTAGGCCTGGGCTTCATGGGTTTGAATCGGGCGAAAGCGCACACGACTGGTAACAATACGGGTTTCGCTGCGTTGCCGATCACTGAGCGCGACAGCCGTCAGCACGTCATGCTCGCGCCCGGACAGGGCCATCAACATCGCCAAGGCATCCGCTTCATCGACCGGCTTGCCAAGAATGCGTCCATCGAGCACCACCGCCGTGTCGGCCCCCATCACGCAGGCCTGTTGTTCGGCTGGCAGCACGGACAGCCCGGCCTGAGCCTTGCCCAGCGCAAGACGCTCAACATAGGTAGCGGGGGTTTCATGGTCAAAGGGGGTTTCGTCGATCTGAGCGCTCAGTACGGTAAACGGCACACCGATCTGAGTCAGAAGTTCGCGGCGGCGCGGCGAGCCAGAAGCCAGATAAAGCGAGGGCATAAGGACATCTCCGTGTCTGTGCGGGTGAGCGCGAGGGACGCAGCGGGGCGTCGCGCTCACCTTGCGCTTAATTGATTTTCAAACGTTTGCGCAATCCACGCAGGCCATAACTGATCCAGGGCCACAACAGAGCGCTGACCAACGCGGGCAGCACCAGCGCCAGCGTAGGCTGACGGTTGCCGGTCAATGCGCTCAGCCAGAGTTGCGCAAGCTGCGCCAGACCGAATACCACCAACAGCACCAGGCACTGTTGCCACATGGGAAACATGCGCAGGCGCTGCTGCAGGGACATCACCAGAAAGGTAATCAGGCTGAGGATCAGGGCATTCTGGCCGAGCAGTGTGCCGTACAGCACATCCTCCATCAGGCCCAGTATCCACGCGGTGGTCATGCCGTATTTGTGCGGCAGCGCCAGAACCCAGAAGGTCAGCAGCAGGGCCAGCCACAGCGGGCGGAAAATTTCCATGAATTGCGGCAGCGGCGAAACGCTCAGCAACAGACCGATCGCAAACGTCAGCCAGACCACCCAGCCATTGCGCCCGGAAACATGACTAACCATCGATAGGCTCCCGAGCGGTGGAAGGTCTTGAGGCAGGCGGCTGTGACGCCGCAGGCCGGGAGGCAGGTCTTGCCGGTGTCGCAGGCGTTGCCGCCGGTGCAGGGGTTGTCGATTGCGCCGCCGGCTTGTGCGTCAGCGTACTGCCCGGAAAGACCGGAACGACTGCCTGTGGCCACATCGGGAAGGCGGGTGTCGGCGGAGGCAACGTCGCCATCACGGAAGGCTCGATGCCCTTGTCGAGGGATTCCTGCGCTTGCGCCGCATCGGCAGCGCGTTCTTCCGGCGAGCGGCCGTCAGAGAACACCAGCAACAGATAGCGACTGCGATTCAACGCAGCGGTGGGCACTGCCCGAACGATCGCGAACGGCTGGCCGGAGTCGTGAATCACTTCCTTGACCGTTGCCACCGGGTAGCCGGCCGGGAATCGCTGGCCAAGGCCCGAGCTAACCAGCAGGTCGCCTTCCTTGATGTCTGCGGTGTCCGCCACATGCCGAAGCTCCAGACGTTCCGGATTACCGGTGCCGCTGGCGATGGCACGCAGACCGTTGCGGTTGACCTGCACCGGGATGCTGTGGGTGGTGTCGGTCAGCAACAAGACGCGTGAGGTATAGGGCATCAACTCGACCACCTGCCCCATCAGGCCGCGTGCATCGAGCACAGGCTGACCGAGCACCACGCCGTCGCGCTCGCCCTTGTTGATGATGATGCGATGGGTGAAGGGGTTCGGGTCCATGCCGATCAGCTCGGCGACCTCGACCTTTTCGTTGACCAGCGCCGAGGAGTTCAGCAACTCACGCAGCCGGACGTTCTGCTCGGTCAGTGCCGCCAGCTTTTGCAGGCGACCTTGCAGGAGCAGGGCTTCGGTCTTGAGTTTTTCGTTTTCGGCGATCAGCTCTGTGCGGCTGCCGAACTGACTGGCGACGCCTTGATACAGACGCTGTGGCAGGTCGACGATCCAGTAGGACTGCATGAGCACCATCGACATCTGGCTGCGCACGGGCTTGAGGATCGTAAAGCGGGCGTCGACAACCATCAACGCAACCGACAGAACGGCGAGCACCAGCAGACGTACGCCCAGCGAAGGGCCTTTTGAGAAAAGCGGTTTAATGGGCCGCTCCTCCGGGGCATGCGATCGTTGGATCGAACTTCGATTGGCAATTATTCATGCGGTATGTAACCGGCCCGGACAAATGAAAGAGATAGGCACCCTGTTTCGGCGTCAGCCTGAAGCATACAGGTAGCATATCCGCTACCTGCATACAAAAGACTCCGTGAAAGGCACCCCGGCGAATTATTCGCTGGAGAGCAGATCCATGGTGTGCTTATCCATCATTTCCAGCGCACGGCCACCGCCACGCGCTACACAGGTCAGCGGATCTTCGGCAACGATGACCGGCAGGCCGGTTTCCTGCGCCAGCAACTTGTCCAGATCACGCAGCAACGCACCACCACCGGTCAGGACCAGACCACGCTCGGCGATGTCCGAGGCCAGTTCCGGAGGCGATTGCTCCAGAGCGCTCTTGACCGCCTGAACGATGGTCGCCAGCGACTCCTGCAGTGCTTCGAGAACTTCGTTGGAGTTCAGCGTGAACGCACGCGGAACGCCTTCAGCCAGGTTACGGCCACGGACGTCGACTTCACGCACTTCACCGCCCGGATAGGCAGTACCGATTTCCTGCTTGATGCGCTCGGCAGTGGATTCGCCGATCAGGCTGCCGTAGTTGCGGCGCACATAGGTGATGATCGCTTCGTCGAAACGGTCACCGCCAACCCGTACGGATTCGGCATACACCACACCGTTCAGGGAGATCAGGGCGATTTCGGTGGTGCCGCCGCCGATGTCGACAACCATCGAGCCGCGAGCTTCTTCCACCGGCAGACCGGCACCGATTGCTGCGGCCATCGGCTCTTCGATCAGGAAGACTTCGCGTGCGCCTGCACCCAGGGCCGACTCGCGAATCGCGCGACGCTCAACCTGGGTGGATTTGCACGGAACGCAGATCAGCACACGAGGGCTGGGCTGCAGAAAGCTGTTTTCATGAACCTTGTTGATGAAGTACTGCAACATTTTTTCGCAGACGCTGAAGTCGGCGATAACGCCGTCTTTCATTGGACGAATGGCTGCGATGTTGCCTGGAGTACGGCCCAGCATGCGCTTGGCTTCGGTACCGACGGCCACGACACTCTTCTGGTTGCCGTGAGTACGAATGGCAACGACAGAGGGTTCATTCAGAACGATACCGCGCTCACGCACGTAAATAAGGGTGTTGGCAGTGCCCAGGTCGATGGATAGATCACTGGAAAACATGCCACGCAGTTTCTTGAACATGGGAAAGGGACCCTAGGGAACGCGTGGTAAAAAAAGTGCGGCAAACTCTAACAACGACAGGGATTTTGGGCAAGGAGCCAATATGCTAAATTGGCGGTTTTCCGAACACCACCCTCGACGTTAGCGGCTTGAGACAGTAATAACGCGATAGTGTTCCGCAATTGGCAACAAAGCAAATCCATAAGCATTCCACTGGAGATACCCCATGGCGCTTGAACGCTCCGACGTGGAAAAGATCGCTCATCTGGCCCGACTGGGTCTCAATGACGCCGATATCCCGCGTACCACCGAAGCACTTAACAGCATTCTTGGGCTGGTCGATCAGATGCAAGCAGTCGACACCACTGGCATCGAGCCGCTGGCTCACCCGCTGGAAGCCACCCAGCGCCTGCGCGAAGACGCCGTCACCGAGCGAAATCGTCGTGACACTTACCAAGCCATCGCACCAGCGGTCCAAGACGGCCTCTATCTGGTTCCGAAAGTCATCGAGTAAGGGAAAGCGCCTGCATGCATCAAATGACTCTGGCCGAGATCGCTCGCGGACTCGCCGATAAAAAGTTTTCTTCCGAAGAGCTGACTCGCGTTCTGCTGTCGCGCATCGCGACGCTCGACCCGCAGCTCAACAGCTTCATCAGCCTCACCGAAGACTTGGCCATCACCCAGGCGCAGGCGGCAGACGCGCGCCGCGCCGCTGGTGAAAACGGCCCGCTGCTCGGCGCTCCGCTGGCGCACAAGGACCTGTTCTGCACCCAGGGCATCCGCACCAGTTGCGGCTCGCTGATGCTCGACAATTTCAAGGCACCGTACGACGCCACGGTTGTTTCGCGTCTGGCATCGGCCGGTACTGTGACACTGGGCAAGACCAACATGGACGAATTCGCCATGGGTTCGGCCAACGAATCCAGCCATTACGGCGCGGTGAAAAACCCGTGGAACCTGGAATGCGTCCCTGGCGGTTCTTCGGGTGGTTCGGCAGCCGCTGTCGCTGCACGCCTGTTGCCCGCCGCGACCGGCACCGACACGGGCGGCTCGATTCGCCAGCCTGCGGCACTGACCAACCTCACGGGCCTCAAGCCGACCTACGGCCGCGTATCGCGCTGGGGCATGATTGCCTACGCCTCCAGCCTCGATCAGGCGGGTCCGATGGCACGCACGGCCGAAGACTGCGCACTGCTGCTGCAAGGCATGGCCGGTTTCGATCCGCAGGACTCGACCAGTATCGACGAGCCGGTTCCGGACTACTCCGCCAGCCTCAATACCTCGCTCAAGGGCCTGCGTATCGGTGTGCCGAAAGAGTATTTCAGCGCAGGTCTGGACCCGCGCATCGCGCAGCTGGTGCATGAAAGCGTTAAGGAGCTGGAAAAGCTCGGCGCGATCGTCAAGGAAATCAGCCTGCCGAACCTTCAGCACGCGATCCCGGCCTACTACGTCATCGCCCCGGCTGAAGCCTCGTCCAACCTGTCGCGCTTTGACGGTGTGCGTTTCGGCTATCGCTGCGAAGACCCGAAAGACCTGACCGACCTGTACAAGCGCTCGCGCGCCGAAGGCTTCGGCCCGGAAGTCCAGCGACGCATCATGGTCGGCGCCTACGCGCTGTCGGCGGGTTACTACGACGCCTATTACCTGCAGGCGCAGAAAATCCGTCGCCTGATCAAGAACGACTTCATGAGCGCGTTCGCCGATGTCGACGTGATTCTCGGTCCGACCACGCCCAACCCGGCCTGGAAGATCGGCGCCAAGACCAACGATCCGATTGCCGAATACCTGGAAGACTTCTACACCATCACCGCCAACCTGGCGGGCCTGCCCGGCTTGTCCATGCCTGCAGGCTTCGTCGACGGTCTACCGGTCGGCGTGCAGCTGCTCGCTCCGTATTTCCAGGAAGGCCGTCTCTTGAATGTGGCGCATCAGTATCAGCAAGTCACCGACTGGCACACTCGCGCACCTGAAGGCTTCTGAGGAGAAACACATGCAATGGGAAGTCGTCATCGGGCTGGAGATTCATACCCAGCTTTCGACCCAATCAAAGATTTTTTCCGGTAGCGCGACCACGTTCGGCTCCGAGCCCAACACGCAGGCCAGCCTCGTCGATCTGGGCATGCCTGGCGTATTGCCGGTGCTGAACAAGGAAGCCGTGCGCATGGCCGTCAAGTTCGGCCTGGCCGTCAACGCCGAAATCGGCCAGCACAACGTGTTCGCCCGCAAGAACTACTTCTACCCGGACCTGCCCAAGGGCTATCAGATCAGCCAGATGGAGCTGCCGATCGTCGGCAAGGGCCACCTGGACATCCCCCTTGAAGACGGCACGGTCAAGCGCATCGGCATCACCCGTGCGCACCTGGAAGAGGATGCAGGCAAGAGCCTGCACGAAGACTTCCAGGGCATGACCGGTATCGACCTGAACCGTGCTGGCACGCCGCTGCTGGAGATCGTTTCCGAGCCGGACATGCGCAGCGCCAAGGAAGCCGTGGCTTACGTCAAGGCCATCCACGCGATCGTGCGCTACCTGGGCATCTGTGATGGCAACATGGCCGAAGGTTCGCTGCGCTGCGACTGCAACGTATCGATTCGTCCGAAGGGCCAGGTCGAGTTCGGCACGCGCTGCGAGATCAAGAACGTCAACTCGTTCCGCTTTATAGAAAAGGCGATCAACAGCGAGATTCAGCGCCAGATCGATCTGATCGAAGACGGTGGCAAGGTTATCCAGCAAACGCGCCTGTATGACCCGAACACCAACGAAACCCGCGCCATGCGCAGCAAGGAGGAAGCCAACGACTACCGTTACTTCCCCGACCCGGATCTGTTGCCGGTGATCATCGAGGATTCTTTCCTCGAAGAAACCCGCGCCACCTTGCCGGAGCTGCCACCACAGAAACGCGAACGCTTCCAGAGCCAGTTCGGCCTCTCGACCTACGACGCCAGCGTGCTGGCTTCGAGCCGTGAGCAGGCTGACTACTTCGAACAAGTGGTGAGCATCAGTGGTGACGCCAAACTGGCAGCCAACTGGGTCATGGTCGAGCTGGGCAGCCTGCTCAACAAGCAGGGCCTGGAGATCGACCAGTCGCCGGTCAGTGCCGAGCAGTTGGGCGGCATGCTCAAGCGCATCACCGACAACACCATTTCCGGCAAGATCGCGAAAATGGTCTTCGAGGCGATGGCCAATGGTGAAGGCAGCGCCGATGAAATCATCGAAAAGCGCGGCCTGAAGCAGGTCACCGACAGCGGTGCCATTGAATCGATGCTCGACGAGGTGCTGGCAGCCAACGCGGAGCAGGTCGAACAATATCGCGCCGCCGATGAAGCCAAGCGCGGCAAGATGTTCGGTTTCTTCGTTGGTCAGGCGATGAAAGCTTCCAAAGGCAAAGCCAACCCGCAGCAGGTCAACGAACTGCTGAAGACCAAGCTGGAGGGCTGATCCTCGTCACTCACGTTCCCATGCTATGCGATCAGCGTTATACACGAGTCTTGTGGGAGCGAGCTTACTCGCGAATAGGCCGGTACAGCCTCTAGAGACAGGGCGTTTGGACCAAGGTCTTCGTGAGCAAGCTCACTCCCACGGAGATCTTTATTCACCGCGATTGCGGTCAAAGACCCCGCCTTCTGGGCTCTTCATGACTTATGTATAACGCTGAGCGCTCCGCGTGGGAATGCAGTTCCGGACGCTCTGCGTCCGCTGTTGAGTACGCGGAACGTCACGAAACGCATGCCAGCATGGAGGATTGGCACGAGCGTCAACCACAACTACTCCGGCACTCAGGAACCCACCCCATGCGCCGCCTTATTTTTGCCTGCAGCCTGCTGACCTTACTGGCAGGGTGCGCCAATCACATCATCGACCCCCATGGTTACGACGAGACTGGCACCGCCGCCTATTACGGCGCCCGCCATCATGGCAACCGCACTGCCAGCGGCGAACCGTTCAATCAGAATGCGCTGACCGCTGCGCACCGACAACTGCCTTTCGGCACGCGCGTCAAGGTCACCAATCTGGACAACGACAGGTCGGTAGTCGTACGCGTCAACGATCGCGGCCCTCACACGCGCGGCCGTCTGATCGATGTCTCTCGCGAAGCGGCCGAACAACTGGGTATGCTGCGCAGCGGGACAGCGCCAGTCCGCGTGCAGGCCCTGGATTAACCCCAACCTCCGATCACCTCCGACAAGGACACTCGTATTCTCCAGCTATCGGCCCTGCCCGCCCCCGCGCTTATCCAAATGCTTAGTGGCTTGTTATTGCTGCTGATCGGGGCGGAACTGTCAGTGCGTGCAGCGGTACATCTGGCGGCGATTTTCAAGGTCCGGCCACTGATCGTCGGTCTGACCGTCGTGGCGATGGGCACCAGTGCGCCGCAGATGGCAGTCAGCCTGCAAGCCGCGTTTGCCGATAACACCGACATCGCCGTGGGCAGTGTCATCGGCGGCAACATTTTCAATGTACTGGTGATCCTTGGCCTCTGCGCGCTGATCATTCCGCTACGCGTTGCCCGTCAGGTACTGCACATCGATATTCCGTTGATGATCGGTGCCTGTCTGCTGGCTATCGGTCTTTCGTGGAACGGCGAATTCAGCAAACTGGACGGCGCACTGCTGCTTGCCGGGTTGCTGGCCTGCCTGATTATCATCATCCGTCAGGGTGGTCATGCGCCGCGCCACGGGCATGCCGAGACAGCCGAAAAACCTCGTACCTTCACACGCATGCTCATGCTTGCCACGGGCTTGCTGCTGCTGACCGCTGGCGGACACCTGCTGGTCGACGCTTCAGTGGTGATTGCCATCCACCTGGGGCTTTCCGAGCGCATCGTCGGCCTGACCATCATTGCCATCGGTACATCATTGCCGGCACTGATGACCTCGCTGATCGCAGCGTTCCGTGGTGAACGCGATATTGCCGTGGGTAACGTCATCGGCAGCAACCTGTTCAACCTGCTGGGCGTACTGGGGCTGACCGCACTGATCGCCCCGGTGCCGCTGACGATCTCGCCAAATGCGCTGGTGTTCGACCTGCCGATCATGCTCGGCGTCTCGCTGTTGTGCGTGCCGCTGTTCTATTCCGGATACCGGATAGACCGTCTGGAAGGCCTGTTTCTGCTGTCGTTGTACCTGACCTACGGGCTGCATATCCTGTCGATCAGCACCGGCATGGCGCTGGCCGAACGGCTTGAAAGCAAAATGCTCACGCTGGTGTTGCCTGTGCTGGGTGCCGTGGTTGTCTGGGGCACGATCCGCGCGTGGCGACGCCAGCACTGACCTCCAACCCGCATCGATACAAGGAGCAAGGCCATGACAGACAAAACGATCAGCGATGGCGAACAGATCCGTCGCCAGGTGATGGGCGATGTCTTCGTCGACCGTGCGCTGGGGAACGCCACCGATTTCAGCCAGCCGCTGCAGGATTTCGTCAACGAGCACGCGTGGGGCAGCGTCTGGAGTCGCGAAGGTCTGCCGCTGAAAACCCGCAGCCTGATCACCCTGGCCGCCCTCACCGCCCTGAAATGCCCGCAAGAACTGAAGGGCCACGTTCGTGGCGCACTGAACAATCGCTGCACGGTCGAGGAGATTCGCGAAGCCCTGCTGCACTGCGCGGTGTACGCCGGCGTGCCAGCGGCCATCGATGCGTTTCGGGCGGCCCAGGAAGTGATCGACAGCTACGTCAAAACCGATTAGATCCAGCCGCCCCATTGCAGGATGAAAACCCCCACGTTGGTCGTGACCGCGGCAGCCAGCGTGGTGATGACGATGATCGCAGCGGCCAGCTCGTAATTGCCGTTGGCCGTGCGCGCCATGATGTAGCTGGCAGCCGCTGTCGGGCTGCCGAAATACAGGAACAGAATCCCCAGTTCAGCGCCGCGAAAACCGGCCAGCCAGGCGGCCAGCGTGCACAGCACTGGCAGCGTGATCATCTTCATGACGCTGGCGCTGACAGCCAGTTTTCCACTCTTGCGCAACGACGCCAGCGACAGCGTGCCACCGATGCAGATCAGTGCCAGCGGCAGGGTCATCTGGGCAAGATAGCTGCCGGAGGTTTCCAGCCATTTGGGCAAGCCGATGGCGAAGTAAGCGAAGGGCGAGGCGATGATCACACTGATGATCAGCGGGTTGGCCAGCACGCTTTTGAAGATGCTCCAGGGGTCGGACTTGATCACCGGGCTGTAAACCGCCAATACCACCGTCGATAACGTGTTGTAAAAGACAATGACCAGTGCGGCGAGAATCGCGCCCAGTGAAATGCCATCAGGCCCGTACATGCTGGCCGCCAGGGCCAGACCGATGACCCCGTTATTGCCACGGAACGCGCCCTGGACGTAGATCCCGCGCTCTTCGTACGGGCAACGCCAGATCGCCCATCCCCAGGCGAACGCGAAACTCAGGAGCGTCGCAACGCTGAAAAAAATCAGCAGTTTGGGCTGCAATGCGGTGCGCAGGTCGGCGTGAATAATGCCCAGAAACAGCAGCGCAGGCATGGTGACGTTGAACACCAGCCCGGAAGCCGCAACGATGAAACCATCATTGATCGCGCCGATACGCCGGAGGAACACGCCCAGAAACAGCATGGCAAACACCGGGGCGGTGATGTTCAGGGTTTCGAGAAAAATAGCCAGCATGCAACGCATCCGGTCCCGTCGTTAGGTAGCTCATGATAGGCCACCGACGACAAGCATGTTGCACGGAATTTCCGAAGCCCTGATCAACCCGCCACAGCGGTTGTTTATCAGACGATGCGGCTGACTGCCTTCTCAGGCTGGAGCCTGCGCTCGAAGACCGAGACCCCGTCGAGATCGCGCAGCGTCACGGTCATCTCACCGGTCTGTCCGTCGATATTCACTTCACCAAAGAACTGAAAACCCGCAAATGGCGAGGTGTTCTGCGCAGGAGGCGCCTTCTGGAACACCAGCTCGGGGCCAAAGGTCTTGTCCAGCACATTGGGACCATAGCTACCGGCATTCAACGGCCCTGCGACGAACTCCCAAAACGGGTCGAAGTCCTGAAACACGGCCAGATCCGGCTGGTAATGATGCGCAGCGCAGTAATGCACGTCGGCCGTCAGCCAGACACAATCGCGAATCTTCTGCGCGCGCAGGTACGCCAGCAATTCGGCGACCTCCAGCTCGCGCCCCGACGCCGGCCCGTCATTGCCGTTGGCGATGGCCTCCCAACGCTGTACGCCGGGGCTGACCTCACCATCCGGAACGCCCAGGCCGATGGGCATGTCCGCCGCGATGACTTTCCACTGCGCGCGCGACGCATTGAGCTCGCGCTTGAGCCAGTCCAGTTGCTCACGGCCCAGAAACGCAGTGGTCGGACCCGGTTTGTCAGCCAGGTTGGCATCGTTGCCGGCGCGATAGCTGCGCATGTCGAGGACGAAGACGTCGAGCATCGGACCGTAAGGGATCTTGCGATAAATGCGTCCGCCGTTGTCGGCTTCCTGCAAGCGTAATGGCGCGTATTCCAGATAAGCCTGGCGGGCACGCGAGGACAGCAGGCTGATGTCCTTGACCTTGTAGCGATCATCGAGCTGTTTGCTGGGCGACCAGTTGTTGGTGACTTCGTGATCATCCCACTGCCAGATCTGCGGTACTTCGGCGTTGAAGCGACGCAGGTTTTCATCCATCAGGTTGTAGCGGTAATTGCCCCGGTATTCGTCGAGGGTCTCCGCCACCTTGCTCTTCGCCTCGGTGGTGATGTTGCGCCAGATACGCCCGTCCTCCGTGGTGAGCTGCTCCGGCACCGGGCTGTCGGCGTAGATGGTGTCACCGCTGTGGATAAAAAAGTCCGGCAAGCGCAAACGCATGGCTTCATAAATACGCATGCCGCCAATATCGGGGTTGATGCCAAAGCCCTGCCCGACCGTGTCGCCGCTCCAGACGAAGCGGATGTCGCGGCGCTGCTGCGGTGTGCTGCGCAAATGGCCGAACCACGGTTCACTGACGACACCGCTCTGCGCATCCTCGAAAGACACCCGGTAGAAAATCGCCTGATCGACCGGCAGCCCGCTCAACTCGACCCGCGCGGTAAAGTCGCTACGCTGATCGGCCAGCGCCGACACCACGCGGCGTGGCTGGGTGAACATGCTGCGCGTGTCCCACTCGACGACCATGCGCGAAGGCCGGTCGCTTCGGCTCCAGACGATCGCCTTGTCGCCGAACACATCGCCGGACTGCACGCCATCCATCATCTTCGGACGATCCTGCACCGAGGCGATGACCGCCGGTGCAACACCCGGTAACAGCAGACCGGCACCTACCGTTCCAACGGCCTGGATGACACGGCGACGCTTGAGATCGAACTGGCTCACGGTTATCCCCTCGCTGACAGGCAAAAAAGCACCGTAGCAGGGGAATATTGGCGCTGTATGACAACGCAGGAGATCAAGCGCACGGCAGACTTCAAAAACCCCCGGCGTCCGGTAACTGGTAAACTCCCGCGCCTTATTCCAGCCCGAGGCGCTCAGCATGTCTTCCTTGAATCAGGCGCTCAGCGTCGCCCTCGATAATCGCCAGGCGTTGCTTGACCAATTGCATGGGCAGGGGACGGACTGCTATCGACTGTTTCACGGCAGCCAGGAGGGCGCCAGCGGGCTGACCATCGACCGCTACGGCCCGCAATTGCTGGTGCAGAGCTTTCATACCCGCCTGGATCGCGATGCCCTGCTGGCGCTGCATGAACAGGCCAACACGCGTCTGGGCCTGGATACCCTGCTGGTCTATAACGATCGCTCGCAAGGCAACTCGCGCGTGGATCGCCATGACACCGTGTACAAGGCTGAAGAAGCGGCTCTGGCCGATCATGTCGGCCACGAATGGGGGCTCAATTACCGGGTCCGCGGCCGGCATGCAGGCCAGGACCCGCTGTTGTTTCTCGACCTGCGCAACGCCCGCGGCTGGGTCAAGCAGCACAGCGCCGGGAAAAGCGTGCTGAATCTGTTCGCCTACACCTGCGGCGTCGGCCTCAGTGCTGCGGCCGGTGGCGCGAGTGAAGTGTGCAATCTGGATTTCGCCGAAGGCAATCTGGCGGTGGGTCGCGAGAATGGCGCGCTCAATCCGCAACTGCCGCCGATGCAATTCATCCAGTCGGATTATTTTCCGGCAATCCGTCAGTTGGCCGGGCTGCCCATTGCCGCACGCCGCAGCCAGCAATTGCCCAGCTACGTGAAACTGCAACAGCGCCAATATGATCTGGTCCTGCTTGATCCACCCGCCTGGGCCAAGAGCGCGTTCGGCACCGTTGACCTGCTGCGCGACTATCAAAGCCTGCTCAAACCTGCGCTGTTGACCACGGCAGACGATGGCGTGCTGATCTGCTGCAACAATCTGGCGAAAGTCAGCATGCAGGACTGGCGTGAACAGGTACTGCGCTGTGCCACCAAGGCCGGGCGTCCGGTGCGCGACTGCCAGGAGATGCGTCCCGCTGCAGACTTCCCGTCTCAGGACAATCAACCGCCGCTGAAAACGCTGATTCTGCAACTCTGATCCGGCGCTTGATAGCCTAACGTACAACCGGAAAGTTCCTACAAGCCGCGACGGCAGTGCCTTCGGAACCGAACAGGCATGCCATACTCCAAGGGCTTCCAAAAGAGAGAGACGCCGCTGCCCATGTCCAGAGGATTGAAACGCACACTTGGCTCCCTGCTGGCTGTGATCGCGCTCTACAGTTTGCTGGGTTTTTTCATTCTTCCCGGCGTCGCTCTGCGGATCGCGAACCAGCAACTGGCCAATTACGCCACAGTGCCGGCAAAGCTCGAACGCCTGGAATTCAACCCCTTCACGCTGGAGCTGACGCTCTGGGGCCTGAACATCGGCACGCCAGGCAAGGAGCAGGTGGCGTTTGAAAAGCTTTATGCCAATCTGCAAATCAACAGCCTTTGGACGCGGGCCCTGCATCTGCAACGCGTCGAGCTGATCAAACCACGCACCGAGTTGCTGTTCGACAAACAGGGCAAGCTCAATCTGGCACAGCTGTTCAAGCTGCCCGCCAGCGAACCGACACAGGACGAACCCGCCACCAAGCCATTCCCGCTGCGTATCGACGAAATCAAACTGGCGGGAGGCTACGTTCACTTCCAGGACCTGCGCCCCAGCCAACCCATCGAGTTTCTCTACGACGCGCTGGATTTCGAGCTCAAGAACCTCAGCACACTGCCTGAAGACAATGCCGACATGACCCTGGTCGCGGCGGGTCCGGACGGTGGGCAGATCGACTGGGTCGGCCGCATCAGCCTGATCCCGATCACCTCCGAAGGCACGCTGAAGGTCACCGACAGCAAGATGAAACTATGGTGGCCTTACGTACGTGATGCCTTGCCGCTGGCGCTTGAGGACGGCGTGCTGAATTTCAGCACGGCCTACACACTGAACCTGTCCAAGAAGACCGAGCTCAAGTTGACCAACGTCTCGGCCAGTATCGCGCCTTTCGCGCTCAACGCTCCCGACGGTCGCCCGTTGGTACGCCTGCAACGCCTGGACGTCAGCGAAACATCGGTCGACCTCGCAAAGCAGCTGGTTACCGTAGGCAAGGTCCGCAGCCAGAAGCTGGAAACCTGGGCCGCACGTGAAACCGACGGGCAACTGGACTGGCAAAAGCTGTTTGCCAGCCAACCTGGCGAGCCCGCAGCAACGCACACGCCAGCGGTGGACGAAAAAGCCGCCGAGCAGGCGCCTGCCACCGAGGCCTCAGCCAAAGCCAGCGATCAACCCGTGGCGCAGAGCAAACCCTGGCAAGTCCTGTTGCGGGATGTGCAGTTGCGCAACTACATGGTCCATCTGGCAGATCGCGTACCTCAAGAGCCGGTCGCGCTGGACGTTGGCCCACTGAATCTGGACATCCAGAACTTCGACAGCCTGAACAAGGCGCCCTTCACGCTCAAGCTGGATACCGGGCTGGGCAAACAGGGCAATCTCACTGCCGCCGGTGACGTGAACCTCAACCCGGTCAGCGCACGACTCAACGTAACCACCCGCGACATCGACCTGCGCCTCGCTCAGGCCTACATCAGCCCGTTCATTCGTCTGGAGCTGCGCAGTGGCATGCTCGGCAGCGATCTGGCGGTCGACCTGAAAAGCACCGAGCCACTGGCGTTCAGCGTCACCGGTAAAGCACAGGTCAATCAGTTGCACACGCTGGATACGCTCAAGCAGCGCGACTTCCTGAAGTGGCAGCAATTGGCGCTGGAGGGGTTGGACTACCAGCACGGCAAGGGCCTGTCGATTGCCAAAGTGAACATGGATCAGCCCTACGCGCGCTTCATGATCAATGAGGACCGGACCACCAACATCGATGATCTCTTGATCCCGCAACCAGCCGATGCGGCTGCCGGCAAGACCGACAGCCAGCCAAAGGCAGCCAGAACGCAAGCGGCAGGCAAGAAGGAAAACCCGCTGGCGATCTACGTGGGTGAAGTGAATATCAACGATGGCTCGGCAAACTTTGCCGACATGACCCTGACCCCCAACTTCGCCACCGCGGTGCAGCAGCTCAACGGTCGTATCGGCACCATCGACAATCGCAAGCCTACACCGGCCCCCGTGAATATCGAGGGCAAGGTCGATCGCTATGCGCCGGTCACCATCAAGGGCAGCCTCACCCCGTTCGACCCGATGGCCAGTCTGGATATCACCACCAGCTTCAAGCGCGTCGAGCTGACCAACCTCACCCCCTACTCCGGCAAGTTCGCAGGTTTCCGGATCCGCAAGGGCCGGCTCAATCTCGACCTGCACTACCTGATTACCAAGGGCCAGCTCAAGGCCCAGAACAAGGTGCTGGTGGAGCAGCTACAGCTGGGTGAACGGGTCGACAGCCCGGATGCGCTGGACCTGCCTATTCGTCTGGCGGTCGCGCTGCTCAAGGATACCCAGGGGCGCATTTCCCTGGAGCTGCCCATCGAAGGCGACTTGAACAACCCGCAGTTCAGCGTCATGCCGATTGTCTGGCAGACCCTGCGTAACCTGGTGCTGCGTGCAGCACAGGCCCCGTTCAAGATGCTCGGCGGGCTGGTTGCCGGTGGAAGCTCCGAGGACCTCGGCAGCGTAAGTTTCGCGCCAGGCTCCAGTGACTTGTCGGCAGAGGCGCAAAAGGCCCTGGACAAGCTCTCGGTGGCGCTCAAGGAACGTCCGGACCTGAAGCTGGAGATCGAAGGCACCAGCGCCGCCAGCAGTGACGGTCCATTGATCGCTCAGCAAAGACTGGAACGCGAATACCAGTATACGTACTACAAGATCCTCCAGCGGCGCGGCGACAAGGTTCCAGCCAGGGCCGGTTTGATAGAGGTCCCGGAAGAGGAAAAGGCGCCTATGCTCGAAGGTATCTACAGGACACGCCTGAAACAGCAACCACCCGCTGAGTGGGCCAGTCTGGGCAAGGAGCAACGTGCTGCCCAGATGCGTGCCGCCGTACTCAAGTTCTGGAGCAGCAATGAGGTGCTGCTGCGCGAACTGGGCAAGAGCAGAGCCAGCAGCATCAAGGATTACCTGGTGGACAAGGGCAAGCTAGAAGACGCTCGCGTGTACTTCGTCGACGCGCAACTGGGTCAGGCCCAACCGGATGGTAAAGTCATCAGCCCCCTCCACCTTGACAGCGAATGAAGCCATTGGCACACACCCGAATCAAACGGCTGATCAACCTGACCCTCGCCGCCATGGCCGGGTCAGTTGTCGCATCAGCGTATGCCACCTCGACCCTGCGTTGCGGCAGCCAGCTGGTCAGCACCGGCGACCGGACGTTCGAGGTCCAGCAGAAATGCGGCGAACCGGTCAGCCAGGAAGTACTCGGCACTCGGGAAACCTTTAGTAGTAATTATCGAAGGTCAGAAGCCGTGAAGATCGAGGAATGGATCTACGGTCCTGATAACGGCATGTATCAGTACCTGCGCTTTGAAGGCGGTCGCCTGGTAGGCATCGAGAGCAAACGCCGCAACTGATCCCCCGGCTCCCCCTCCCTTCATGTGTTTCGTAGCGCCCATAGAAAAGGCCCCGACTCTTCAGTCGGGGCCTTTAATGGCTACATCCTTGTAGCCTCGCATGAACCTTCCATCAATCAATGACTGCGGGTGTTCATGAGCAGTATTCGATTACTCGGATTTCAGGCCAGCAGCCGATACGTCTTTAACACCTTTGATTTTCTTGGTGATAGCGACGGCAGTGTTTTTCTGAGCTTCGGTAACTTTTACCATGGAGGACAGGGAAACCACACCTTTGTTGGTCTCAACCTTGATGTCCGAACCTGGGATGCCTTTTTCAGTCAGCAGATCAGCTTTGACTTTGGTGGTGATCCAGGTGTCAGAAGTGTCTTCTTTGACTTCTTGAGTAGTGGTGTTAGCTGCCAGAACCATTGGCGCTTGAGCCGAGGTCTGTGCGAAAGCAGCGTTGGCCATGGTCAGAGTCAGGGCAGTAGCGGTAGCAGCGGCAATAGCGAACTTCTTCATACGATAACTCCTGTTTTTCTCAAAATCTGCACCAGCATGTGGTGGCAGGGTTAACAGGTATATCGCAAGCGGTGTGCCAAAAATGAGACAGGCAAAATAACCTTTAAAATCAATTACTTATGTTTTTCTTTATTTTGCTGAGTCGTGCAGATTGCCCGTTCGCCCAAACCCGGGCTTGCAAGATGCATGTTTGTACCGAGCAGTTTGCATGCTCCATGTGTAAGCCTCTAATTGCGCTCATAAAAAAAGGACTCCGAAGAGTCCTTTTTCATCTGCTACTCAGATCAATCAGACGCCCGACGCTTTCGCTGCGGCTACGTCCTTGATCGACAGCTTGATACGGCCGCGGTTATCCACGTCCAGTACCAGTACTTCGACTTCCTGACCTTCCTTGAGGATATCGGTCACTTTCTCTACGCGAGCATCGCTCAGCATCGAGATGTGAACCAGACCATCCTTGCCCGGCAGGATGTTGACGAATGCGCCGAAATCGACGATGCGCTCAACCTTACCGACGTAGATCTTGCCGATTTCCGCTTCTGCGGTGATACCCAGAACGCGCTGACGTGCTGCCTCAGCCGCTTCCTTGGACTCGCCGAAGATCTTGATCGAGCCGTCGTCTTCGATGTCGATCGAAGCCTTGGTCTCTTCGCAGATGGCACGGATGGTTGCGCCACCCTTGCCGATCACGTCACGGATCTTGTCGGTGTCGATCTTCATCGCGATCATCGTCGGAGCGTTGGCCGACAGTTCGTTACGCGACTGACCGATGATCTGGTTCATCTGACCGAGGATGTTCAGGCGAGCTTCCAGGGCCTGGCCCAGGGCGATCTCCATGATTTCTTCGGTGATGCCTTTGATCTTGATGTCCATCTGCAGCGCGGTAACACCTTTGGAGGTACCGGCTACCTTGAAGTCCATGTCGCCCAGGTGGTCTTCGTCACCCAGGATGTCGGTCAGAATGGCGAACTTCTCGCCTTCCTTGACCAGGCCCATGGCGATACCGGCAACCGGCGCCTTCATCGGCACACCAGCGTCCATCAGAGCCAGGGAAGCACCACAGACCGAAGCCATGGAGCTGGAGCCGTTGGACTCGGTGATTTCCGACACAACACGGATGGTGTACGGGAACACGTCTGCGCCTGGCAGCATGGCCTGGACACTGCGACGGGCCAGACGGCCGTGACCGATTTCACGACGACCTGCGCCGCCCATGCGGCCACACTCGCCCACCGAGAACGGAGGGAAGTTGTAGTGCAGCATGAAGGGGTCTTTTTTCTCGCCTTCGAGCGTATCGAGCAGCTGTGCGTCACGGGCAGTACCCAGCGTGGCAACAACCAGCGCCTGAGTTTCGCCACGGGTGAACAGTGCCGAACCGTGGGTCTTTGGCAGAACACCGACTTCGATGTTCAGAGGACGTACGGTGCGCGTGTCACGGCCATCGATACGCGGCTTGCCGTTAACGATGTTTTCGCGAACGGTGCGGTATTCGATTTCACCGAAAGCGGCTTTGACTTCGCTGGCAGACGGGCTGCCTTCTTCCACAGCCAGTTTGGCAACAATCTGATCTTTCAGCTCGCCCAGACGCGCATAACGGTCGGCTTTGACGGTGATGGTGTAAGCCTGGGAGATCGCTTCGCCGAACTCGGAGCGGATAGCGCTCAGCAGTTCAGTCGCTTCAGGCTTAGGCTGCCAGGCCCAGGTAGGCTTGGCGGCTTCGGCTGCAAGTTCCTTGATGGCGTTGATCACGACCTGGAACTCGTCATGCGCGAACAGCACAGCGCCCAGCATCTGGTCTTCGGTCAGCTCTTTGGCTTCCGATTCAACCATCAGGACGGCTTCGGAAGTACCGGCAACGACCATGTCCAGGCTCGAAGCCTGCAGTTGCTCGTAAGTCGGGTTCAACAGGTAGCCGGTGCTTTCGTGGAAAGCAACGCGGGCAGCACCAACCGGACCGTCAAACGGGATGCCGGAGATGGCCAGGGCAGCCGAAGTACCGATCATCGCAGCGATGTCCGGATCGGTTTTCTTGCTGGTGGAGACGACGGTGCAGACAACCTGCACTTCGTTCATGAAGCCTTCTGGAAACAACGGGCGGATCGGGCGGTCGATCAGGCGCGAAGTCAGGGTTTCTTTCTCGGAAGGACGGCCTTCACGCTTGAAGAAACCGCCAGGGATCTTGCCGGCAGCGTAGGTTTTTTCCTGATAGTGCACGGACAGAGGGAAGAAGCCTTTGCCAGCGTCAGCCTGTTTGGCGCCGACCACAGTCACGAGTACGCTGACGTCGTCGTCAACGGTGACCAATACTGCACCAGAGGCTTGACGGGCGATACGGCCTGTCTCGAGGGTTACGGTCGATTGACCGAACTGAAACTTTTTGATTACCGGGTTCACGGTTTCCTACCTTTCTTTGTGGCTCTTGGGGAACTGGTTTCTTGCGAATTCTTGGGCAGCGTGGGGAATCGGCCCCTTCCACAGCCCAGATAAAACTTGAGGCTGGGAGCCTGCCA
The DNA here is from genome assembly GCF_977070315.1 of Plantibacter cousiniae (nom. nud.). Classification (NCBI taxonomy): domain Bacteria; kingdom Bacillati; phylum Actinomycetota; class Actinomycetes; order Micrococcales; family Microbacteriaceae; genus Plantibacter; species Plantibacter cousiniae (nom. nud.). The sequence goes on from NZ_CDRVEU010000003.1 coordinate 545,545, forward strand.
GAACCACCGGGCAAACCCGACGGATCGTGACAGACAACCAACCTCTAGCAACGTCGTTATTAGCGACGCAGACCCAGACGACCGATCAGGGCGCTGTAACGGCTAACGTCCTTACCTTTCAGGTAATCCAGCAGCTTGCGACGCTGGTTTACCATACGGATCAGACCACGACGCGAGTGGTGGTCCTTACCGTTGGCCTTGAAGTGGCCTTGCAGTTTGTTGATGTTGGCGGTCAGCAGTGCAACTTGCACTTCTGGCGAACCAGTGTCACCAACAGCTTGCTGGTAGTCGGTTACGATCTGAGCTTTTTCTTCAACGCTGAGTGCCATGTGGGCAATCCTTTTGTGCAAGGAAGCGCTTCCGGAGAAACGTTTCCAACAGGCCGAGGACAGATCCTCGTATTAAAAAATGAGGTATGACCGTGCCTGTTGACAGCCATCCTCGTTCCACCCCACTCGCCGGCAAGCCGACGCCTGGGCTGGTTTCGGTCACTCTGACCGAATCAAGCGACGCGGCGCAATGCGCCCGTCTTCGGCGACTTCACCGATACCGATGAAGCGACCTTCGTGATCCTGCACGCGAACCATACCGAATTTCGGTGCGTCCGGCGCGCGTACTGGCTGACCATGCAACCAGTAAAACGAACTGTGTTCCGAAAACTTCAACAGCGGCCAGTCCAGCAGACCGCTGTCCGATGGCATCAGGAAACGGTCGACCGCTTCATTGCCGCCATCGGCATGCACCTGCTCGAGCTCTTCCAGCGTCACTGTCTGAGCCAGCGTAAAAGGCCCGGCCTGGGTACGGCGCAATTCTGCGACATAAGCACCACAACCGAGCTTCTCACCAATATCCTCGACCAGCGTGCGAATATAGGTGCCTTTGCTGCAATCGACGGACAGACGTGCTGTGTCGCCTTCGCAATCAAGTAATTCCAGGCGCGTAATAGTAACAGAACGGGGCTCGCGCTCCACTACTTCCCCTGCACGCGCCAGCTTGTAAAGTGGCTGGCCATCGCGCTTGAGGGCCGAGTACATGGGAGGTATCTGGCTGATTTGTCCCCGAAAATGCGGCAGAGCCGCTTCGATATCGTCGCGACCAACGGTCACCGGACGCGTGAGCAAAACCTCGCCTTCAGAATCGGCAGTGGTCGTGGTCTTGCCCAGTTGCGCCAGGGTCTCGTAGGACTTGTCCGAATCGAGCAGGTACTGAGAGAACTTGGTCGCTTCACCAAAACACAACGGCAGAACACCCGTTGCCAGAGGATCAAGGCTGCCGGTATGCCCGGCTTTCTCGGCATTGAGCAGCCAGCGAACCTTTTGCAGAGCGGCGTTGGACGTGAAACCCAGTGGCTTGTCGAGCAGGATGATCCCGCTGACATTGCGGCGTATACGCTTGACCTGAGCCACTCTTTATTCCTCGGTACTTTCAGGCTTTGCATCCGTCGATGCGGGACCTTCCTGATGCTGACCGTCTTCTGCAACGGCACGCTCGATCAGTGCCGAGAGATGCGCGCCACGCACGACGCTTTCGTCATAGTGGAAGTGCAGTTGCGGTACGCTGCGCAGCTTCATTTCGCGGGCCAACTGCATCCGCAGGAAGCCTGCGGCAGCGTTGAGCACCTTGATGGTCTGCGCGATTTCTTCCGCGCTGTCCTGGCCCATGACGGTCATGAAAATCTTCGCATGACCCACGTCACGGCTGACGTCTACGGCGGTGATGGTGACCAGACCCACACGCGGGTCCTTGATTTCGCGACGGATCAGCTGCGCCAGTTCGCGCTGCATCTGATCGCCGATACGTTGGGTACGGCTGTATTCTTTTGCCATGCTTGTTACCTGTTACTGATCCGGGACCAAACCCTGACAGTCTGAAAGCGGCAAACGCCCGGCCTGACAATTGCCAGACCGGGCGTTGCGTTTAGAGCCCATGGGGAAAGCAGGGCATTTGCATGCGAGGCTCCCACCATGACTCCTGAAGCTCGCGATTTAGAGGCTGCGAGCCACTTGGACCTTCTCGAAGACTTCGATCTTGTCACCAACCTTGACGTCGTTGTAGCTCTTGACGCCGATACCGCATTCCATGCCTGCACGTACTTCGGCAGCGTCGTCCTTGAAGCGGCGCAGGGATTCCAGCTCGCCTTCAAAGATAACGATGTCTTCGCGCAGAACACGAATCGGACGGTTACGGTAGACAGTGCCTTCCAGAACCATACACCCTGCGATCGCGCCGAATTTCGGCGAACGGAACACATCGCGGACTTCGGCGATACCCAGGATATTCTCCCGGACGTCGCTGCCAAGCATGCCGGTAAGGGCTTTCTTGACGTCTTCGATGATGTCGTAGATCACGTTGTAGTAACGCATGTCCAGACCTTCCTGCTCGACGATCTTGCGCGCGCCAGCATCGGCACGCACGTTGAAGCCAAACAGTACAGCGTTGGAGGCCAGTGCCAGGTTGGCGTCGCTCTCGGTGATACCACCGACACCGCCACCCACTACGCGCACTTGCACTTCGTCGTTACCCAGGCCGCCAAGGGCGCCCTGCAATGCTTCCAGAGAACCGCGGACGTCGGACTTGAGGACGATGTTAAGCGTCTTCTTCTCTTCCTGACCCATGTTCTCGAAAATGTTCTCCAGCTTGCCGGCATGAGCGCGAGCCAGTTTGACCTCGCGGAACTTGCCCTGGCGGAACAGTGCGACTTCACGGGCTTTCTTCTCGTCAGCCAGCACCGACATTTCGTCGCCAGCATCCGGAGTACCGTCAAGACCAAGGATTTCGACCGGAATCGAAGGACCTGCTTCTTTGACCGGCTTGCCGTTCTCGTCGAGCATGGCGCGGATGCGGCCGAAGTTCGAACCGACCAGCACCATGTCGCCCTGACGCAGCGTACCGTCCTGAACCAGAACAGTAGCGACCGGACCACGGCCCTTGTCCAGACGGGACTCGACAACAACACCACGACCTGGAGCCGACGGGGTTGCCTTGAGTTCCAGGACTTCGGCCTGCAGCAGAACAGCTTCCAGCAGCTCGTCGACGCCAGTACCCATCTTCGCGGAGACCGAAACGAAAGGCGTATCACCGCCCCACTCTTCGGACGTCACGCCATGGACCGACAGCTCGCTGCGGATACGATCAAGGTCAGCACCAGGCTTGTCGATCTTGTTCACCGCAACAACCAGCGGAACGCCAGCCGCAACAGCATGCTGAACAGCTTCGATGGTCTGAGGCATCACGCCGTCGTCAGCTGCAACCACCAGAATCACGATATCCGTTGCCTTGGCACCACGAGCACGCATGGCGGTAAACGCGGCGTGACCAGGGGTGTCGAGGAACGTGACCATACCGCGTTCGGTTTCAACGTGGTAGGCACCGATGTGCTGGGTGATGCCGCCGGCTTCGCCAGCTGCAACCTTGGCGCGACGGATGTAGTCGAGCAGCGAGGTCTTACCGTGGTCGACGTGGCCCATTACGGTCACAACCGGTGCACGGGAGAACGACTCACCTTCGAACTTCAGCGATTCGGCCAGGGAATCTTCCAGGGCGTTGTCGCTGACCAGCGTGACCTTGTGGCCCAGCTCTTCGGCGATCAACTGGGCAGTTTCCTGATCCAGTACCTGATTGATGGTCACCGGGGTGCCCATCTTGAACATGAACTTGATGACTTCCGCAGCCTTGACCGACATCTGTGCCGACAATTCGCCGACAGTGATGGTCTCGCCAATGGCAACGTCACGGATGACCGGGCCGGTAGGGCTCTGGAAACCGTGAGCATTGCGCTTCTTCAGCTTGGACTTGCCACGGCCACCGCGACGGAAGCTGTCGCTTTCTTCGTCGGTAGTGCGAGGAGCAACGCGAGGGGCCGGAGCCTTCTCCTTGACCGAAGCGCGATGCGGAGCGTTTTTACGCTCGCCGTCGCCGCCACGGGCGTTGCGGTCGTCAGCACGAGGCTTGTCAGGGCGACGTTGTTCGTCACGCTTGCGAGCATCGGCAGAAGGCGCTGCGCTGGCCGGTGCCGGAGCAGCGGCTGGCGATGCTTCACGCACAGGCTCGGCGGCAACAACAGGCTCGGCAGCAGCCGAAGCGGGCTGGCTTGCAGCAGGCTGATTGCGCGCATCTTCTTCAGCGCGACGCTTGGCTTCTTCTTCAGCCTTTTGACGAGCGGCATTTTCTACCGCACGGCGTTCGTCCATCTCGCGCTTGCGCTCGGCTTCGATCTCTTCCGGGCTACGCTGCACAAAGACTTTCTTCTTGCGCACTTCAACGCTGATGCTCTTGCTGCCAGCAACGCGCAGGGTGCTGGTGGTCTTGCGCTGCAAGGTAATCTTGCGAGGCTCTTCCACCTTGGCCTTGTGACCGCTTTTCAGGTGCGTCAACAAGGCTTGTTTTTCGTTATCGGTCACAACTTGCTCGGCGGCGGTGTGCGGCAGACCTGCCTCACGCATCTGCTGTAACAGGCGCTCTACCGGTGTGTCGACCACTTTGGCCAGTTCTTTCACCGTGACTTGCGTCATGCACTTCTCTCCTCAGGCCGCGCCCAATTACTCGAACCAGTGGGCTCGGGCGGCCATGATCAACTTGCCGGCACGATCATCGTCAATGCCGTCGATGTCGAGCAGGTCATCTATAGACTGCTCGGCCAGGTCTTCGCGGGTAATTACGCCGCGCACCGCCAGTTCCATCGCCAAATCCTTGTCCATACCCTCAAGCGAGAGCAGGTCTTCGGCCGGATGGGCGTCTGCCAGCTTTTCCTCTGTAGCGATGGCTTTAGTCAACAAACAATCCTTGGCACGAGCGCGAAGCTCGTTGACGATTTCTTCGTCAAAGCCGTCGATGTTGAGCATTTCTTCCAACGGTACGTAGGCAATCTCTTCCAGGCTGGTGAAGCCTTCATCAACCAGCACCTGCGCCAATTCTTCCTCGACTTGGAGTTCTTCGATGAAATTGCGCAGGATGTCACCGGTTTCAGCTTGCTGCTTGGCCTGGATGTCCGATTCGGTCATTACGTTCAGGGTCCAGCCAGTCAACTGGCTCGCCAGACGCACGTTCTGACCGCCACGACCAATAGCCTGGGCCAGGTTGTCCGCTCCCACTGCGATGTCCATTGCATGCGCGTCTTCATCTACGATGATTGCCGCTACTTCTGCAGGAGACATTGCATTGATCACGAACTGCGCCGGGTTATCGTCCCAAAGAACGATATCCACACGCTCGCCACCCAGCTCGCCGGAAACAGCCTGAACTCGCGAACCGCGCATGCCGATACAGGCACCTTGCGGATCGATTCGTTTATCCTTGGAGCGAACAGCGATTTTCGCACGAGAACCCGGGTCACGGGAGGCAGCCATCACCTCGATGAGACCTTCGGCAATTTCCGGAACTTCAATGCGGAAAAGCTCGATCAGCATCTCTGGCGCAGTACGCGACAGAATCAGCTGAGGACCACGGTTTTCAGTACGAATTTCCTTCAGCAAAGCACGGACGCGAACACCGACCCGGAAAGTTTCCCGGGAAATGATGTCTTCACGAGCCAGCAAGGCTTCGGCATTGTTACCCAGGTCAACGATGACATTGTCACGTGTAACCTTTTTAACAGTACCAGAAATGATTTCACCCAGACGCTCACGGTAGGCATCGACCACCTGAGCACGCTCGGCTTCGCGAACTTTCTGCACAATGACTTGCTTGGCGGTCTGCGCAGCAATACGACCGAATTCGATGGATTCGATTTTTTCTTCGATCAGGTCGCCGGCAACAGCACCCGGCTTTTTCGCCTGGGCCTGATCCACAGCAAATTCGTGCGCAGGATCGTCCAGATCTTCGTCTTCGACAACTGTCCAGCGACGGAAAGTCTCGTAGTTGCCTGTCTGGCGATTGATCTCTACGCGCAGTTCTACTTCATCTTCAAAACGTTTCTTGGTAGCGGTGGCAAGAGCCAGCTCCAGCGCTTCAAAAATTACACTTGCCGGAACGCCCTTTTCATTGGACACCGACTCAACAACCAGCAGTACTTCTTTGCTCATCGTACGCCTCGCCTTTCGCAAGCCATTGGATCCGCGGGATCCGCAGTAACCGGCACGTCTCAGTCAAACGTGGGAATAATGTTGGCCTTGTCGATCATGTCGATCGGCAACAGGAACTCATGGTCTTCAACCTGCACCACGACATCCTGCTCCTCCACCCCGCGGAGAAGGCCTTGAAAGTTGCGTCGACCTTCGAAAGGTGAACGCAGCTTTATTTTCACTTGTTCCCCGGCGTACGAAGCAAACTGCTCAATAGTGAACAGCGGGCGCTCCATGCCAGGAGAAGATACTTCAAGGGTGTACTCGGTGCTGATTGGATCTTCTACGTCCAACACACCGCTGATCTGGCGACTGACGATTGCGCAGTCGTCGACCAGAACGCCCCCTTCCTTGTCGATATAAATGCGCAGCACCGAATGCTTGCCCTGGGAACTGAAATCAATTCCCCAGCACTGATAGCCAAGGGCCACGACCACTGGGGCCAACAAGTCCTGCAACTGTTCTAGCTTGCTCGACACCTGAACCCCCTCGTGCATGCTTTAGAAATAAAAAAATGGGCAAAAGCCCATCCCTGAAAACGCCGCTGAACATCGACGTCATGTACTGTCCAGCTAACAAAAAGCCCCTTAAAAGGGGCTCCGCTAAAACTGGTTGCGGGGGCTGGATTTGAACCAACGACCTTCGGGTTATGAGCCCGACGAGCTACCAAACTGCTCCACCCCGCGACAAAGCTGGGGCGGAAGTATACGACCGATCCATTGCTGGGTCAATCCAACATCCACCTACAAGAAAGCCCGCTAGTGCGGGTTCTCCTGATTAATTGGTACCGAGAAGGGGACTCGAACCCCTACACCCTATGGGCACAACCACCTCAAGGTTGCGTGTCTACCAATTCCACCACCTCGGCATTACAACTCTTTTTGGCGACCTCACGAACATCGCCGAATTCTTTCTTACTTCTTCTCTGGGGCTTGAGGTACGTCAGCTGGAACAGCGGCTGGCTTTTGCCCTTCGAGAACCGGTACATCATCTGCTGCCGGTTTTTGCTTCACTTCCAGTACTGCGGGGTCTGGCAAACCTACTTGAGTGAGCTGTTGAGCTTTCTCTTTAGCAAAGTAACCTAACCCCAAGCTGGTTATGAAAAAACATGCGGCGAGTATAGCAGTAAACTTACTGAGAAAGGTAGAGGTTCCTTGACCCCCGAAGACAGTATTTGATGCACCTGCTCCGAACGACGCGCCTGCGTCAGCACCTTTACCCTGCTGCAGCAATACCAGAGCGACAACGCCCAGAGCGCCCAACAGGTGAAAAACGATTACGACTGTTTCCAGCATTTTTTCAGTTTCCCGCGGCGCGACAGATCGCACCGAACTCATCTGCATTCAGGGAAGCTCCACCAATGAGCCCCCCATCGATATCCGGCATGCTGAAGAGCTCGACCGCATTGGCCGCCTTCACGCTGCCGCCATAGAGAAGTCGCACGCCTTGTGCGACTTCGGCATTCTCTTTTGCCAGTTGCGCACGGATGGCTGCGTGCACTTCCTGCGCTTCCTGAGGCGAAGCAGTCAATCCGGTGCCAATGGCCCAGACCGGCTCGTAGGCAATGACAGCATTGACCAGTGCATTGACACCAAACTCGGCGATGACACTGTCCAGCTGACGACCTACCACTTCGAGCGTTTGCCCCGCCTTGCGCTCTTCAAGCGTTTCACCTACGCAGAGCACAGGTGTCAGACCTTTCGCCTGGATCGCCGCAAACTTCTTGTTCAAGACATCATCCCGTTCGCCAATCAACTGACGACGCTCGGAGTGCCCGACAAGTACCAGCTTGCAACCTGCATCAGCCAGCTGACTCGATGCAACCTCACCTGTCAGCGCGCCTTGCTCAGCCTGAATGGCTGCATCCTGCGCACCAACGATGATCGATGTTGCCTTAAGCCCCTCGATCACCTGATGGGTAAACAGACTGGCAGGCATCACGGCGATATCGACGCTGCCTGGCAACGACTGCTTGCACAAACCCTCGATCAGCTCAGCGACGCTGGCGCGGGTACCGTGCATTTTCCAGTTACCAGCTACCATTGGGCGACGCATGCTACACCTCGTGGGTCAAAGTGGGCGCAGATGTTACCCAACAGTTCCGACACTGGCAAGCCGAAATCAGGCGCAAACTTCAGTAACCAGTTTTGCGAGTTCTTCGGCGTACGCCCTGACCTGCGTTTCGTCCTCGCCTTCGACCATCACGCGCACCAGCGGCTCGGTACCCGATTTGCGCAGCAGCACCCTGCCACGCCCGGCCATCTGCTCGGTGACGCGGGCGCAGGCTTCCTGGACCGACGGATGCGAAACCGGGTCTACACCCGACCCGGCGAAGCGCACGTTGATCAAGATCTGCGGGCATTTGCGCAATTTCAGACGCGCTTCGGCCAGACTTACACCACTGCGGCGCAGAGCCAATATCACCTGCAATGAGGCGATAATCGCATCACCGGTGGTGGCGTGCTGGAAACAGACGATATGACCGGAGTTTTCACCGCCGATCTGCCAGTTGCGCTCGAGCAACTCGGCGATCACATAACGGTCACCGACATTGGCCCGAACAAAGGGAATACCTTGTTCAGCCAGGGCCAGTTCAAGCCCCAGGTTGCTCATCAATGTGCCCACTACGCCGCCCTGCAAGCGTCCCCGCTCGTGCAGGTCGCGGGCGATGATGTAAAGCAATTCATCACCATCGACGATGGTCCCGGTGTGATCGACCATCAACACGCGGTCGCCATCACCGTCGAAACCGATGCCCATGTCCGCATGCTCGGCAAGCACGGCCGCCTGCAGGGCTTCCATATGCGTGGAGCCACAGGCCTTGTTGATGTTGAGCCCGTCAGGCTGCGCGGAAAGCACCACTACCTGCGCGCCCAGTTCACGAAATACGTTGGGTGCCACCTTGTAGGTCGCACCGTGGGCGCAGTCGATGACGACCTTGAGGCCGGCGAAATCGGTGCTGGTAGGCACGCTGCTTTTGCAGAATTCGATGTAACGCCCGGCAGCATCGTTGATCCGCGAGACCTTGCCGAGGTTCTCGGACTCGGCCACGGTCATCGGCGCGTCGAGTAACTCTTCGATCATCATCTCGATCTCGTCAGGCAGCTTGGTGCCCTGACCGGAGAAGAACTTGATGCCGTTGTCGTAGTGCGGGTTATGCGAGGCGCTGATGACGATGCCAGCCTCGGCATGGAAGGTACGTGTCAGGTAGGCGATGGCCGGTGTCGGCATCGGCCCCAGCAAGAGAACGTCAGCACCCGCAGCGGAGAGACCAGCCTCGAGAGCGGACTCGAACATGTAGCCGGAGATGCGCGTGTCTTTGCCGACGAGAATCCGGCAGGCGCCCATCTTGCGGAAAGCCATGCCTGCCGCCCAGCCCAGTTTCAGCATGAACTCGGGCGTGATCGGAAATTGCCCTACGCGACCGCGAATGCCGTCGGTTCCGAAATATTTTCTGGTAGTCATGGATGCCCCACTGTTGTTATTCAGCTGCTTCGACAGCTGCGATCATGCGCACCACGTCAGCCGTTTCGGCGACATCATGCACACGCAGAATTCTTGCCCCCTTGGCCATCGCCAGAACCGCCAGGGCGAGCCCGCCGGACAGACGCTGGTCGACGGGACGCCCCAGCACAGCACCGATCATGCTCTTGCGCGAAACACCCACCAGCAAAGGGCGGCCGAGCGCATGCAGCGCTTCCATATGCTTGAACAGGCTCAGATTGTGCTCCAGTGTCTTGGCAAAGCCAAAGCCCGGATCAAGAATGATCTGCTGCTGACCGATTCCCGCCGCAACACATTGTTTCATCCGCTCAGCCAGGAAGGCACAAACCTCGCCCACCAGGTCTTCGTAGTGCGGATCATTCTGCATGGTTCCGGGCTCGCCGAGCATGTGCATGAGACAGACCGGCAAACCGGTGCTTGCGGCCGCCTCAAGCGCGCCAGGGCGCTGCAGCGAGCGAACGTCGTTGATGAGCCCGGCACCCAGCCCAGCCGTAGCCAGCATGACCTCAGGCGTGGAGGTGTCCACAGAGATGATCACATCCAGCTCGCGCGCGATGACCTCGACCACCGGAGCCACACGCTCCACCTCTTCCGACGCAGAGACAGCACGCGCACCCGGCCGGGTTGACTCGCCACCGACATCGATAAGCGTGGCGCCGGCCTGCACCATTGCCTCGGCATGACGCAACGCAGCATCGCGCTGGCTGTAGCGGCCACCATCGGAAAATGAGTCTGGGGTTGCGTTGAGGATACCCATTACATGCGTATGGGCCAAATCAAGAACCCGGTTGCCGCAAGGCAACCGGGTTGGATACAGCGCAGATGTCATGTCAGACCTTAGTGCTCGGCAGCAGGGCCGCCAATCGGAGTTTCCGGACGAGGGTCAGGCGTGATCGGAGTACCGTTGGTCCCCGAACCACCACCCCAGTCACGCGGCTCACGCGGAGTACGACCGGTCATGATGTCGTCGATCTGGTCGGCATCAATCGTTTCGTACTTCATCAACGCGTCGGCCATCGCTTCCAGTTTGTCGCGATTATCCGTCAACAACTGCTTGGCGGTGCCGTAACAGTGGTCGATGATGCTGCGCACTTCGGAGTCGATGAGCTTGGCAGTATCGCCGGAAACACTGGAGTTCTGGCTGCTGCCGCGCCCCAGGTAACCTGCATCCTCGTCTTCCGAGTACATCAGCGGGCCGAGTTTTTCAGACAGCCCCCACTTGGTGACCATGTTCCGGGCAATCTGGCTGGCACGCATGATGTCATTGGAGGCACCGGTTGTGACGCCATCGAAGCCAAGGGTCATTTCTTCCGCAATACGACCACCGTACAGCGAGCAGATCTGGCTGATCAACGCACGCTTGGACAGGCTGTAACGGTCTTCTTCCGGCAGGAACATCGTCACACCCAGCGCACGACCACGCGGGATGATGGAGACCTTGTAGACCGGATCATGCTCTGGCACCAGGCGCCCAACGATAGCGTGACCCGCCTCGTGGTAAGCCGTGTTGCGCTTTTCCTTATCGGACATGACCATCGATTTGCGCTCGGCGCCCATCATGATCTTGTCCTTGGCCAGTTCGAACTCTTTCATTTCTACAACGCGCTTGCCGGAGCGAGCAGCGAACAGCGACGCTTCGTTGACCAGGTTGGCCAGATCCGCACCGGAGAAGCCCGGCGTACCGCGAGCGATAACGCCTGCGTTGACGTCTTCGCCCATCGGAACCTTGCGCATGTGAACCTTGAGGATCTGCTCGCGGCCACGAATGTCCGGCAGACCTACAACTACCTGGCGGTCGAAACGACCTGGACGCAGCAGCGCCGGGTCCAGTACGTCAGGACGGTTGGTTGCGGCAATGACGATGATGCCGTCATTCATTTCAAAACCGTCCATCTCGACCAGCAACTGGTTGAGCGTTTGCTCGCGCTCGTCGTGACCACCGCCCATGCCGGCACCGCGATGGCGACCGACTGCGTCGATTTCGTCGATGAAGATGATGCATGGCGCGTGTTTCTTGGCTTGCTCGAACATGTCGCGAACGCGGCTCGCACCGACACCCACGAACATCTCGACAAAGTCGGAACCGGAAATCGTAAAGAACGGAACCTTCGCTTCGCCAGCAATGGCCTTGGCGATCAGCGTTTTACCGGTACCCGGAGGGCCGACCATCAGCACACCGCGCGGGATTCGACCGCCCAGGCGTTGGAACTTGCCCGGATCACGGAGGAATTCGACCAGCTCGCCGACTTCTTCCTTGGCCTCGTCGCAACCGGCAACGTCAGCCAGGGTGGTCTTGACCTGATCTTCGGACAGCAGACGCGCCTTGCTCTTGCCGAAGCTCATCGGACCGCCCTTGCCGCCCGCCCCGCCTTGCATCTGGCGCATGAAGAACATGAACACCGCGATGATCACCAGTATCGGGAAGCTGGCCACCAGCAACTGGGTCCAGATGCTCTGCTGCTCAGGCTGCTTGCCTTCGATCACGACATTGTTGCTGACCAGATCACCGATCAGGCCATTGTCCGGGATGTTCGGGCGGATGGTCTTGAAGGTGTCGCCATCGCTGCGCTTGCCCGTAATGACGTAGCCGTCGACAGAAACCTTCTCGACCTTGCCATCCTTGACCTGCTGGATGAACTCGGAATAGTTGAGGTTCTGCGGCTCGTTAGGGCTGGAGAAGTTGTTCATCACCGTCACCAGGACAGCCGCGATGATCAACCACAGGATCAAATTCTTTGCCATATCGTTCAATTAGCTACCCTCTGAAGCAAGCTCCACGCAGCAAGCGTGCCTCGCATGATATTCACCGGCCTAACTTACTACAGAACCTACAGATACGGCAGACACCGTCTGTAACCCTTTGTGAAACTTTGACAACATAATGTTCAGTCATGCTGCATCGGCAACGCCATTTGAAAAAAGCTATCGCGCCTTGTCAAAAACGCTCGATGCTGGCTGCGCCATCAATGCCGCGAAAGCCGCGAGCCAGCAGGTATTGCTCGCGTGACCTGTCGCGGGACGACGACGGTTTGCGCATCTGCACCTTGTCGAACAGCTTGCGAATATCCTTGTGGTAGACATCGAAGCCTTCACCCTGGAAGACCTTGATCAGAAAATCGCCACCGGGACGTAGTACCCGACCAGCAAGATCGAGCGCCAATTCGCAGAGAAACATTGCACGCGGCATATCTACAGCGCTCAATCCACTCATATTGGGGGCCATATCGGAAATCACAAGGTCTACCTGCGTATTACCGACTGCCTCCAGGATCTGCTCAAGAATCGCATCCTCGGTAAAATCCCCCTGAATGAAGGTCACATCGGGGATGCTGTCCATTTCAAGGATGTCGGAAGCGATCAGACGACCTTGACCGCCGATCAGACGACTGGTCACCTGTGACCAGCCTCCCGGCGCTGCGCCGAGGTCGATCACGGTCATGCCCGGACGGATGAGCTTGTCCTTTTCCTGGATCTCCAGCAGCTTGTAACTGGCACGCGAACGGTAACCGTCCTTCTGCGCCATTTTGACGTACTTGTCGTCGAAGTGTTCTTTGAGCCAGTTATGGCTTGTCTTGGAACGGGCCACGGGGCACCTCAAAAATAAACGAGTCGTGATTAACTGGGCGGTCCCGGACTCGCTCGGGTAAACTGGCCGCCGCTTTTAAAAGATCAGACGCAGAGGTCAGATTATGCCGCTCACTCCAGAGCAGAAGAAACAATACAAATCCATTGGCCACCATCTGAAACCGGTATTGATCGTGGCTGACAATGGTTTGACTGAAGGTGTACTTGCAGAGCTTGAACGCGCACTGAGCGATCATGAGCTGATCAAGATCAAGCTCAACATCCTCGACCGCGAAAGCCGTCTCGGTGCCATCGCAGAACTGTGCAAGGCCGGTTCTGCCGACCTGGTTCAGGTCATCGGCAAAATGGCGTTGATCTATCGCAAGAACCCAAAGGTAAACAAGCAACTGTCCAACGTCCACCGCGCACACGGATAAAAACAGAAGTCAGGGCCGCCAAAAGCGCGCCCTGACTCTTTTTTGCCGCTGAAAGCGCCCGTAAAACGGGCGCCAGCATCAGATGTGACGTACTTCGATGATTTCGTACTCGATAACGCCACTCGGCGTTTTCACCACGACGACATCACCTTCTTCCTTGGCAATCAAGGCACGGGCAATGGGCGAGCCCACTGAAATCTTGCCTTTCTTGATATCCGCTTCGTCCTCACCCACGATCTGATAGACCACGCTTTCGTCAGTCTCGACGTTAGCGATTTCGACTGTCGTGCCGAAAATCACCTTTCCGGTGTGCGGAATAGTCGTGACGTCGATGATCACAGCGTTCTGCATGCGGCCTTCGATATCACGTATACGCGCCTCGACCATACCCTGCTGCTCGCGGGCAGCATGGTATTCGGCGTTTTCCTTGAGGTCGCCCAGTTCGCGCGCAGTACCGATGTCCTGACTCAACTTGGGACGGACCACCTTGGTCAGGTGGGTCAGTTCTTCTTCCAGGGCGCGAGCGCCCTGGACGGTCATTGGGTATTTGATCATGCCTTCAATCCTGCATGGAGATCCTGCAAGCGACGTACGGTCTTCTCCGGACCAAACTTGAGCGCTTCACAAATCGCTTCGCCTGCTGCAATGGTAGTGGTGCAATAAATCTTGTGCTGCAGGGCGTTGCGACGGATGGAGTAGGAATCCGCGATCGACTGGCGACCTTCGGTGGTGTTGATGATCAGGGTGACTTCGTCATTCTTGATCATATCGACCACATGCGGACGGCCTTCGGTCACCTTGTTGACGCGACGCACTTTCAGGCCTGCCGCTTCGATCAGCTTGGCAGTGCCTGCGGTGGCAACGATCTCGAAACCGAGATTGATGAGGTCACGAGCGACCGCTTCAACCAGAGGCTTGTCATCGTCACGTACGCTGATGAACGCGGTACCGCCAGTTGGCAGCACTTCGCTCGCGCCCATCTGGGCCTTGGCAAACGCTTCACCGAAGGTATCACCCACACCCATCACTTCACCGGTCGATTTCATTTCCGGGCCGAGGATCGGGTCAACGCCAGGGAATTTGGCAAACGGGAACACTGCCTCTTTCACGCTGTAGAAGTTCGGAATGATTTCCTTGGTAAAGTTCAGCTCTTTCAGGGTTTTGCCTGCCATCACGCGGGCAGCGACCATCGCCAGGGAAACACCAATGCACTTGGAAACGAACGGCACGGTACGCGATGCGCGCGGGTTGACTTCAATGACGTAGATGTCTTCACCCTGAAGCGCCAGCTGCACGTTCATCAGGCCGACAACGCCCAGTTCCAGCGCCATCTTCTTGACCTGCTCACGCATTTCGTCCTGGATGTGAGCCGGCAGCGAGTAAGGCGGCAGCGAGCACGCGGAGTCACCGGAGTGAACGCCCGCCTGCTCGATGTGCTGCATGATCGCGCCGATCACCACATCAGTACCGTCGCAGACCGCATCGACGTCCATCTCGATTGCGCAGTTCAGGAAGTGGTCCAGCAGCACAGGGCTGTCGTTGGACACCTGAACCGCTTCGCGCAGGTAACGCTTGAGTTCGTCTTCCTGGTAAACGATTTCCATCGCACGGCCACCCAGTACATAGGACGGACGCACCACCAGTGGATAACCGATCTTCGCTGCGGCACGAATCGCTTCGTCTTCGCTGCGCACCGTGGCGTTTGGCGGCTGACGCAGATTCAGACGCTCAACCATGTGCTGGAAGCGCTCGCGGTCTTCGGCACGGTCGATGGCATCAGGGCTGGTGCCGATGATCGGTACGCCGGCGGCTTCAAGAGCCCGCGCCAGTTTCAGAGGCGTCTGGCCACCGTACTGGACGATCACACCTTTCGGCTTCTCGACACGGACGATTTCCAGCACGTCTTCCAGGGTAACAGGCTCGAAGTACAGACGGTCCGAGGTGTCGTAGTCAGTGGAGACGGTTTCCGGGTTGCAGTTGACCATGATGGTCTCGTAACCGTCTTCACGCAGTGCCAGCGCGGCGTGCACGCAGCAGTAGTCGAACTCGATACCCTGGCCAATACGGTTCGGGCCGCCACCCAGGATCATGATCTTGTCACGCGTCGAAGGGTTGGCTTCGCACTCTTCCTCGTAGGTCGAGTAGAGGTACGCGGTGTCGGTTGCGAACTCGGCGGCACAGGTGTCGACGCGCTTGTAGACCGGGAACACTTCCAGCTTGTGACGATGAGTCCGCAGGTTTTTCTCGGTAACGCCCAGCAGCTTGGCCAGACGCGCGTCAGAGAAGCCCTTGCGCTTGAGACGGAACATCAGGTCGCGGTCGATCGCCGACAGACCCAGGGTCTTGATCTTCTCTTCGTCCTTGATCAGGTCTTCGATCTGCACCAGGAACCACGGGTCGATCATGTTCATGGCGAAGATTTCTTCGACCGTCATACCGGCGCGGAAGGCATCGGCGACGTACCAGATACGCTCGGCGCCCGGCACGGTCAGCTCGCGCTTGAGCGTGCTCATGCTTTCCGGATGGCTCAGATCCAGTTTCGGATCAAGACCGCACACACCGACTTCCAGACCGCGCAGGGCTTTCTGCAGGGATTCCTGGAAGGTACGGCCGATGGCCATCACTTCACCGACCGACTTCATCTGAGTGGTCAGACGCGCGTCCGCCTTGGCGAATTTCTCGAAGGCAAAGCGCGGCAGCTTGGTGACGACGTAGTCGATCGACGGTTCGAACGAAGCCGGGGTCTTGCCGCCAGTGATTTCGTTCGACAGCTCGTCGAGGGTGTAGCCGACGGCCAGCTTGGCGGCAACGCGGGCGATCGGGAAGCCGGTCGCCTTGGAGGCCAGCGCCGAGGAGCGCGATACACGCGGGTTCATCTCGATCACGACCATACGGCCGGTGTTCGGGCAGATGCCGAACTGAACGTTGGAACCACCGGTTTCTACGCCGATCTCGCGCAGCACTGCCAACGAGGCATTACGCAGGATCTGGTATTCCTTGTCAGTCAGGGTCTGTGCAGGCGCCACGGTGATCGAGTCACCGGTGTGCACACCCATCGGGTCGAAGTTTTCGATCGAGCAGACGATGATGCAGTTGTCCTTTTTGTCGCGGACAACTTCCATTTCGTACTCTTTCCAGCCGATCAGCGATTCGTCGATCAGCAGCTCCTTGGTTGGCGACAGGTCCAGACCACGGGCGCAGATTTCTTCGAACTCTTCACGGTTGTAAGCGATGCCGCCGCCGGTACCACCCATGGTGAACGAAGGACGGATGATGCAAGGGAAGCCGAGCTTTTCAAGCACCGCGTTGGCTTCTTCCATGCTGTGCGCAATACCGGAGCGCGGGCACGCCAGGCCGATGGACTTCATCGCCTTGTCGAAACGCGAACGGTCTTCTGCCTTGTCGATGGTGTCGGCGTTGGCGCCGATCATTTCGACACCGAACTTCTCCAGAACGCCTTCGCGCTCCAGATCCAGTGCGCAGTTCAGAGCCGTCTGGCCGCCCATGGTTGGCAGCAGTGCGTCAGGACGCTCTTTTTCGATGATCTTGGCAACGGTCTGCCACTTGATCGGCTCGATGTAGGTGGCGTCGGCCATGGCCGGGTCAGTCATGATGGTGGCCGGGTTGGAGTTCACCAGGATGACGCGGTAACCCTCCTCGCGCAGAGCCTTGCAGGCCTGGGCGCCGGAGTAGTCGAATTCACAGGCCTGGCCGATCACGATGGGGCCGGCGCCGAGAATCAGGATGCTTTTAATATCTGTACGTTTTGGCATGGGTTGTCACTCAAATCCGCAGGTCAGTCGGCAAGCCGTCTTGAACATTTGTCTGAGGTGGCCTGGGCGGCAGCGACCGGACATTGAGTCCGGGGCCGCCCTGGGCACCTGCGTATTACCGTCTCAAGGCAACCGGTCAGCGGCGCTTGGCCATGGCTTCGATAAAGCGATCGAACAAAGGCGCGACGTCGTTCGGGCCCGGGCTCGCTTCAGGGTGACCCTGGAAGCTGAATGCGCTCTTGTCGGTCAGCTCGACACCCTGCAGGGTGCCGTCGAACAGCGACTTGTGAATGGCGCGAACGTTGCTCGGCAGGGTCGCCTCATCCACCGCAAAACCGTGGTTCTGGCTGGTGATCATGACCACACCGGTGTCCAGATCCTGGACCGGATGGTTGGCACCGTGGTGGCCGTGGCCCATCTTCACGGTCTTGGCACCCGCGGCCAGCGCCAGCAACTGGTGGCCCAGGCAGATGCCGAACACCGGAATGTCGGTTTCCAGCACTTCCCTGATCGCCTTGATGGCGTAATCGCACGGCTCCGGATCACCTGGGCCGTTGGACAGGAAAACGCCGTCCGGTTTGTAGGCGAGCACTTCACTGGCAGGCATTTGTGCAGGCACCACGGTTACGCGGCAACCGCGCTCGACCAGCATGCGCAGGATGTTGACCTTGACGCCGTAATCGTAGGCGACCACATGATAAGGCAGCTCGGACGCGGCGATTTCAGGGTGGCTGTCGGTTTTCAGATCCCAGACGCTGGAACGCCACTCATAGGTATCCTTGGTGCAGACTTCCTTGGCCAGATCCATGCCCTTGAGGCCCGGAAAGCTGCGAGCAGCGGCAATGGCCGCCTCTTCGGTGATGTTATCACCGGCCAGGATGCAGCCGTTCTGGGCGCCTTTCTCACGCAGGATGCGGGTCAGGCGACGCGTATCGATGCCAGCGATGGCAACGACGTTGTTGGCTTTCAGGTAATCACCGAGGGACAGCTTGTTACGCCAGTTGCTGGCTACCAGAGGCAGGTCGCGAATGACCAGGCCGGCGGACCAGACGCGATCCGACTCTGCGTCTTCAGGGGTGGTGCCGGTGTTGCCGATATGCGGGTAAGTCAGGGTAACGATCTGCTGGGCGTAGGAAGGATCGGTAAGAATTTCCTGATAGCCTGTCATTGCGGTGTTGAACACCACCTCACCAACGGTCTGACCGTCGGCTCCAATGGCTTCGCCGCGAAAAATGCTGCCATCAG
The DNA here is from genome assembly GCF_977070315.1 of Plantibacter cousiniae (nom. nud.). Taxonomy (NCBI): domain Bacteria; kingdom Bacillati; phylum Actinomycetota; class Actinomycetes; order Micrococcales; family Microbacteriaceae; genus Plantibacter; species Plantibacter cousiniae (nom. nud.). The sequence continues at coordinate 564,127 of NZ_CDRVEU010000003.1, forward strand.
CAAGGGCGAGTATGGCTGGCTTAGTCAAGAAGACCTCCCGTAAATAAAACCTGAAAGGGCGATCGCAGGCTGCAAAAAAGCGGAATGACGTAGTTACGTCACCCCGCTTTCTTATGGAATCATCTGCGCGCTTTTAGTGGACACACTAAAGCTGTAGCTTACAGAAAAGGCCCATTTTGGTCTACCACCAATGAGCCTGAAATGCGGGGAAATGCGACAGGGCCACGAATGGCCCTGTATGAAATCAATGCAGACCCAACACATCCTGCATGTCGTAAAGCCCAGGTGCCTTGCCGTCGAGCCACATTGCAGCCCGAACGGCACCCTTGGCGAAGGTCATGCGACTGGATGCCTTGTGCGTGATCTCGACCCGCTCACCGTCCGCAGCGAACAGCACGGTGTGATCACCCACCACGTCACCGGCACGAATGGTCGCAAACCCGATGGTCTGGCGATCACGCGCACCGGTCTGCCCCTCACGACCGTAGACCGCAACCTTTTCCAGATCACGACCCAGCGCATTGGCAACCACTTCACCCATACGCAAGGCGGTGCCGGACGGCGCGTCGACCTTGTGCCGATGGTGCGCCTCGGTGATTTCGATATCAACCTCATCACCCAGAACGCGCGCGGCGGTGTCGAGCAGCTTCAGGCACAGATTCACACCGACGCTGAAGTTGGCAGCAAAGACGATCGGAATGTCTTTACCCGCCTCTTCCAGACGCAGCTTTTCTTCCGCACTGAAACCGGTGGTACCGATAATCATCGCCTTGCCTGCCTTGCGACAGAACGCCAGATTTTTCAGCGTCACCGAAGGATGAGTGAAGTCGATCAAAACGTCGAACTCGTCCGCCACCTTTGCCAGATCACCCGACAGCGGCACGCCGATACGACCCAGCGCAGCCAGTTCGCCCGCATCAGCGCCCACCAGCGTGCTGTCAGGACGATCAATAGCGGCGGTCAAGCCGGCGCCCGGCGCCTGCTGAACCGCCTCGATCAAGGTCTTGCCCATACGCCCGGCGGCGCCTACTACAGCAATACGTCGCATGCCCTGCTCCCGTTGATAGCCTTACAGATCGCCGAAGAAACGCTTCACACCCTCAAACCAGCCACTGGCTTTCGGAGAGTGAGACTCGTCGTTTTCAAGCGAGGTGCGGAACTCTTCAAGCAGCTCGCGCTGGCGCTTGCTCAGGTTGACCGGGGTTTCGACTGCAACACGGCACATCAAGTCACCGGCACCGCCGCCACGCACCGGAGCGACGCCCTTGCCACGCAAGCGGAACTGCTTGCCGGTCTGGGTACCTTCGGGGATTTTCAGTTTGACGCGACCGTCGAGCGTCGGCACTTCAAGCTCGCCGCCCAGCGCTGCATCGGTGAAGCTGATAGGCACTTCGCAGAACAGGTGCTTGCCGTCACGCTGGAAGATCGCGTGTTCGCGCACATTGATCACGACATACAGGTCGCCGGTAGGGCCACCCTGGGTACCCGCCTCGCCTTCGCCAGACAGACGAATGCGGTCACCGGTATCGACACCTGGCGGCACTTTGACGGAAAGCGTCTTGGACTCTTCGACGCGGCCTTCGCCATGGCAGGAATCGCACGGATCGGAAATGATCTTGCCGTGGCCGTGGCAGCGCGGGCAGGTTTGCTGCACAGAGAAAAAACCCTGCTGCATGCGCACCTGACCAATACCACCGCACGTAGGGCATGTGACAGGCGAAGAACCCTTCTTGGCACCGCTGCCGTCGCATGGCTTGCAGTTGACCAGCGTCGGAACGCGGATATTCACGTTAGTACCGCGAACTGCCTCCTCCAGATTCAGCTCCAGCGTATAGCGCAGGTCGCTGCCGCGCTGAGCGCCGCCACGACCACCGCCGCCACCGCCACGGCCGCCGCCAAAGAAGTCGCTGAACACATCGCCGAAGATATCGGAGAAGTTGGCGCCACCGGCACCGCCACCAAAACCACCGCCGCCACCCATGCTCGGGTCGACACCGGCATGGCCATACTGATCGTAGGCCGCGCGCTTGCTGGCGTCGGAAAGCACTTCGTAGGCCTCGTTGGCCTCTTTGAACAGCTCTTCCGATGCTTTGTCATCAGGGTTGCGGTCAGGGTGATGCTTCATCGCCAGACGGCGATAAGCCTTCTTCAGGTCCGCCTCGCTGGAGCCTCGCTCCACTCCCAACACTTCGTAATAATCACGCTTTGCCATAATTCTTCCGCACTCTTGAGGACGTTCGGCGAAAGCTCTCCTGAGCCACACCAAACTCGTTGAGCCCCATACAGGCCCGGACCCAACTCACGTCGATTCAACGATCCTGGTCTTCGTTCAGAGCCAGATGCATCCGGCCGAGAAAGCGGCAGAATGATTCGCCACGCAGGAGCGTCGCGATCTTGCCACGTGGCTTGCGGAGCAACTCCGCACGCCGAAATTTTTGCTTGTTCCAGACACGCCAACGCGGGAGCAAGCTCCCGCGCGGCGACATCCTACCAGTCAGCGCTCGAAAGAGGTCAACCGGCTTTCAAGTGAGCCTGCGCTTACTTGTGGTCTTTTACTTCTTCAAACTCGGCGTCGACAACATCGTCAGCCTTGGCAGTTTCTTCAGCTGGCTTGGCCGCAGCGTCCGGGTTTTCAGCCTGCTCGGCGTACATCTTCTGAGCGATTGGCGCGGAAACCTTGGACAGCTCTTCAACCTTGGCTTCAATGGCGGCCTTGTCGTCGCCTTTGATAGCGGCTTCCAGAGCAACCAGTGCAGCTTCTACCGCAGTCTTCTCTTCAGCAGTGACCTTGTCACCCGCGTCAGCAATCATCTTGCGAGTCGAGTGGACCAGCGCATCACCCTGGTTACGGGCAGAGGCCAGCTCTTCGAACTTGCGATCTTCTTCGGAGTTGACTTCAGCATCGCGAACCATCTGCTGAATTTCTTCCTCGGACAGACCGGAGTTGGCCTTGATCACGATGGACTGCTGCTTGCCGGTGGCCTTGTCTTTCGCGCCAACGTGCAGGATGCCGTTTGCGTCGATGTCGAAGGTCACTTCGATCTGTGGCACGCCACGTGGAGCAGGTGGAATCTCGGCCAGGTCGAACTTGCCCAGCGACTTGTTCTGACCGGCTTGCTTACGCTCGCCCTGCAGGACGTGGATGGTTACCGCGTTCTGGTTGTCATCGGCAGTCGAGAACACCTGGGATTTCTTGGTAGGAATCGTGGTGTTTTTCTCTATCAGCGCAGTCATCACGCCGCCCATGGTTTCGATACCCAGGGTCAGCGGGCTGACGTCCAGCAGCAGAACGTCTTTGACATCACCGGCCAATACTGCGCCCTGAATGGCAGCACCCATGGCAACGGCTTCGTCAGGGTTGACGTCTTTACGTGCTTCTTTGCCGAAGAACTCGGTCACCAGCTTCTGCACCAGCGGCATACGCGTCTGACCACCGACCAGAATCACGTCGTTGATCTTGCTGATATCGATACCCGCGTCTTTCAACGCCATGCGGCAAGGCTCGATGGTGCGCTGAACCAGGTCTTCAACCAGCGATTCCAGCTTGGAGCGGGAGATCTTCACTACCAGGTGCTTAGGACCGGTTGCGTCTGCAGTGATGTACGGCAGATTGACTTCGGTCTGGGTGCTGGAAGACAGCTCGATCTTGGCTTTTTCGGCAGCTTCTTTCAGACGCTGCATCGCCAGCGGATCACCCTTGAGGTTCATGCCGCTTTCTTTCTTGAATTCGTCGACGAAGTAGTCGATCAGACGAATGTCGAAGTCTTCACCACCCAGGAACGTGTCGCCGTTGGTGGCCAACACTTCGAACTGGTGCTCGCCATCGACTTCAGCGATCTCGATGACCGAAACGTCGAAGGTACCGCCACCCAGGTCATAAACGATGACAGTGTGGTCGCCCTTGGCCTTGTCCATACCGTAAGCCAGTGCAGCTGCGGTAGGTTCGTTGATGATGCGCTTGACGTCCAGACCGGCGATACGGCCAGCGTCCTTGGTAGCCTGACGCTGACTGTCGTTGAAGTAGGCCGGAACGGTAATGACCGCTTCGGTAACCGCTTCACCGAGATAGTCTTCGGCAGTCTTCTTCATTTTCTTCAGGATTTCAGCGGAGATCTGAGGAGGCGCCATTTTCTGGCCATTCACTTCAACCCAGGCATCACCGTTGTCAGCCTTGACGATCTTGTAAGGGACCATCTGGATGTCTTTCTGAACGACTTCCTCTTCGAACTTGCGACCGATCAGACGCTTTACCGCATAGAGGGTGTTGTGCGGGTTAGTGACCGCCTGACGCTTGGCGGACTGACCGACCAGGATCTCACCATCATTTGCATAAGCAATGATCGAAGGTGTAGTACGAGTACCTTCGGCGTTCTCGATAACCTTGACGTTACCGTTTTCCAGAATGGAGACGCAGGAGTTGGTAGTCCCCAGGTCGATACCGATAATTCTGCCCATCTTTGACTCTCCCGAAACTTGCAAAACTTGGATTGGGTTGCCGCCAGTGCGTTTACACCGTGCGGTAGCTCTTAAACGCTTGACCTTTAAATGGGGGCCTTACAGCTGATTTCAAGCCTGCTCGTTGATTGACGGCGTTGCAGGCGATGGTGCCTTGCTGACCACGACCATGGCCGGGCGCAGCAGGCGACCATTAAGCTGATAACCCTTCTGAAATACCTTGAGCACCGTATTGGGCTCAACGTCGGCACTTTCCTGCATGGCCATAGCCTGGTGCTGGTCGGCACTGAACGGTTGACCGTGTGGATCGATGGCTTCCAACTGATAACGCTTGAGGGTGTCCTGGAACATCTTCAAGGTCAGCTCGATGCCTTCACGCATCGGGCGAATGCTTTCATCGTCCGGACTGGACAGATCAAGGCCTCGCTCCAGACTGTCGATGATCGGCAACAGATCACCGGCAAATTTTTCCAGCGCAAACTTGTGCGCCTTTTCAACATCCTGTTCGGCACGGCGGCGGACATTCTGCAGATCCGCAGCCACGCGAAGGGATTGGTCCTGCGCAGCAGCCAGTTGCTCTTCGAGCACCTGCACGCGAGTTGTCAGTTCATCACCCGCGCCCGCTTCGGCAGCCTGATCCTGCGCCTGCGCATCCAGATTCTGTTCGTCAGCCATACATGTTCTCCTCTAAAGACGTCCGCGATCCCGATTCGCGCTTCTGCCCACCTATATGGGATCGGATTTTCCGGCTTCAAGGGTTTCATGTGATCGAGATACGCATTCCCTGACAAATAATCCGGATTCCAGCCCAACAAAAAATGGCGACTTGACACAAGAGGGACTAAAAACCACTACAGACCGATCAAATCGAGCTAAGCAAGGGCATTGTCAGCCACAAATAAAACACTGTATAAATAACCAGACAAACAGCCCGGGAGCCGCTCAATGCTGGTGCACCTTTCCGTACACAACTACGCCATCGTCGAACACCTTGACCTTGAACTGGATCGAGGCATGAGCGTCATCACCGGCGAAACCGGCGCGGGCAAGTCGATCATGCTCGACGCCCTCGGCCTGACCCTGGGCGACCGTGCCGACAGCGGCGTGGTCCGGCCAGGCGCCGACAAGGCCGACATCCTGGCCACGTTCGACCTGGGCGACATTCCCGAGGCACAGACCTGGCTCAAAGAGCGCGACCTGGACAACGACGGCCCCTGCATCCTGCGACGGGTCATCACGGCCGAAGGCCGGTCACGCGCTTATATCAATGGCTCGCCCTGCCCTCAGGGCGACCTTAAAGCGCTGGGCGAACTGCTCATCGATATTCACAGCCAGCATGAGCACCAGTCGCTGCTCAAGACCGATACCCATCGACGCCTGCTCGACGAATACGCGGGTGCGACCGATCTGGCCCGTCAGGTCCATCTCGCTGCACAGCGCTGGCGGCAGACGCGGCAGGAGCTCGAACGCCTCTCCAACTCGGGTGACGAGCAACGCGCACGGCATCAGTTGCTGAGCTATCAGCTCGAAGAGCTGGAAAGCCTGAGCCTGGGTGAAAACGAGCTTGAACAGCTCGAACAGGAACACAAGGACCTGACCAACGCCGAAAGCCTGCTGAGCATTTGCCGACAAGTGGTCGAGCAGTGCAGCGAAAGCGATTCCGGCAACGTACTCAATGCCCTGACCGCCAGCCTGCATCGTCTTGGCAGCGTCGACCATTCACCCTCCGCCCTCAGCGAGGCCACAGGGCTGCTGTCCAGCGCGCAGATACAGGTAGAAGAAGCGGTAGGCGAACTGAATCGTTTTCTGGATCACTTCGATGCCGATCCGGCCAGACTGCAACAGCTTGAAGAACGTCTCGATGCCATTTACACACTGGCGCGCAAACACCGCATCCAGCCGGGCGAAGTCGCGACACTGCAACAAAAGCTGCTGGATGAAATAGAAACACTGAATGCCAACGACGAATCCATCGAACGGCTGGAGCATGAAGTGCAGGCATTTGCCAGGCACTATCAGGATAAAGCCCGCGAGCTGAGCGACCTGCGCCACAATTCGGCGACGAAACTGGCCAGCGCTGTAGAACAGGAAATTCATCGTCTGGGCATGCCCGGCGGCCGTTTCCAGATCGACCTCAAAGCCAACGCCAGCGTAGAACCCTCGCCTCACGGCCTGGAGCAGGTAGAGCTACTGGTCAGCGCCAACCCCGGCCAGCCATTGAAAGCGCTGGCGAAAGTCGCGTCGGGTGGCGAACTGTCGCGCATCAGCCTGGCAATTCAGGTCATCACCGCACAAACTTCGCGGGTGCCGACGCTGGTATTCGATGAAGTGGATGTGGGGATTGGCGGCCCGACCGCCGAGATCGTGGGGCAACTGCTGCGTCGCCTGGGCGAGCGCGGCCAGGTCATGACCGTCACTCACCTGCCGCAGGTCGCGGCGCAGGGCCATCAGCACCTGTTCGTGCACAAGGTGCGGGACAACGACGCAACGCGCACCGCCGTGTCCAAGCTCAGCAAGACTGAACGTATAGAGGAAGTCGCGCGAATGCTGGGCGGCATCGACCTGACCAAGGAATCTCTGGCGCACGCCAAAAAGATGGTCGTTACGGCTAAAAGCTGAGCCATAGAAAGCACAAAGGCGACCGCGGTCGCCCCTGTTGCTGATTACGCCTTCTTGTTGCGGACGTAGAGCACCAGATTGTGGTCCACCAGGTCAAAGCCGTGTCTTTCGACGATGGCTTTCTGAAGCTTCTCGATTTCTTCGTCGAAGAATTCGATCACCTCACCCGACTCCACGTTGACCATGTGGTCGTGGTGGCCGCCATCAGCCAGCTCGAATACCGCATGACCGCCATCGAAATTGTGGCGCACCACCAGTCCAGCGGACTCGAACTGAGTCAGAACACGGTAAACCGTGGCCAGACCGACGTCCTCGCTGGCCTCCATCAGAGCCTTGTAAACATCCTCGGCACTCATGTGGCGTTGCTCTGCAGAGTCGAGCATTTGCAGTATTTTGACCCGCGGTAAGGTTACCTTGAGTCCTACTTTACGTAGTTCGTTATTTTCAACCATGGTCAGCTTTCTCGCAGACGCTGCTTCGCAGCTTCTCTTAATGCAGGTATGATCGGAGTTTACGTTGTCCCAGCCAAGATAGTGGAAGTCGCCCACCGATGCAAAACACCAAGCTCTTGCTAACCAGTTTCACCTTCGTGGGACTGCTCGCACTCGCCGGTTGTTCATTCCCCGGGGTTTACAAAATCGACATCCAGCAGGGTAATGTCGTCACGCAGGACATGATAGACCAGTTACGCCCCGGAATGACCCGGCGGCAAGTACGGTTTATCATGGGCAACCCCCTGTTGACCGACACTTTCCACTCCGATCGGTGGGATTACCTGTACAGCCTGCAACCAGGTGGCGGTGAACGCCAGCAGGAGCGTGTCAGCCTTATATTCAACGGCAATGACCAGCTCGTGAGCCTGTCTGGCGACTTCATGCCCGGCGTCAGCCGCGATGAAGCCATTCTCGGCAAGGGCAGCGACACCACTGTCCCGGCAGAGAACCAGCCAGTGCAGCAGCCTGAAGAACCGGCCAAGCCAGGTTCGTTGCTGGATACAATCCAGAAGGACGTGGACAGCGTCGAGACCGTACCGGTCCCGACCCAGGAGCCGCTGGACACCAACACCCGGTAGTCTAAAGCGCCCAACAAAAAGCCCGGCATGCCGGGCTTTTTTGTGCCTTTCATTCAGCCAGCGTTCAGCCCGAGCTCAGCCGGGATGCGTTCTTTTCTCACGCGCCTTGGCGGCACGCAGACGTCTGATCTCCATGGGGTCGGCCACCAACGGGCGATAAATCTCTATCCGCTCACCCGCCTCGAGCACCCGCGCAGCAGGATCAGCCACCACTTTGCCGAAGATACCCACGGCACACTGACCAAGATCCAGCTCGGGAAACTCCTTGTCCATACCGCTGAGTGCCAGCGCCTGACGTACCGAAGACCCGGCCGGGACATCGATCGTCTTCAATGCCTGGCGTTGTACAGAGGCGTAGACCACCTCTATCTGAATCGATGCGTCAGCCATGCAGCTCTTTCGCTCGCTGGCAGAACGCATCCACCAGCGTGTTGGCTGCCTGATTGAACAGTGGCCCTAGTGTGGCGCGAACGAGGGTGCCGGCATAATCGAAGGACAGATCCAGACTGATCTTGCAGGCTTTCTCGCCCAGCGGCTTGAACGTCCAGACGCCGTGAAACTGTTCGAACGGCCCTTCGACCAGGTCCATCACGATCGACTCACCGGGAACCAGCGTGTTGCGCGTCATGAACTTCTGGCTCAGACCGCCCTTGGCGATCTCCAGGCTGGCGCGCATCTGCGCCTCACTGGCTTCAACCACGGTAGCGGACGAACACCACGGCAGGAACTCGGGATAACGAGCCACATCATTGACCAGGTCATAAAGGAACCCGGCCGGGTAAGGCAGTAAAGCAGAGCGTTGTATATGCGTAGTCATGTGAGCGTCATTTCCAGAGCTGAGCGGCAAACACCACAAGAATGCCGAGCGGCGCCACGTAGCGCATCAAAAAGTACGTCAGGTTGAAGAGCAGCGGACTGCGAATCGACAATTCGTCGCGCACCGTCTCACGGCCCATCACCCAACCAGCGAATACTACAAAACACAACCCACCCAGCGGCAACATGATCCGCGAAGTGAAGAAATCAATGACTCCGAAGAAGTCCAGGCCAGTCGATGCGCCCCATTGATAGAGGTGGAATGCGCCTCCATCGTTCACGAAAAACTTGGCTTTTTGCCAGATATTGAACGAGAACACCGTGCCGAGGCCCACAAACCAGCAGGTAAAGGCCAGCCAGAACGTCACCCAGGCGCGGCGAATACGGGTGCGCTCGACCAGGTAGGCGACCATTGGCTCTAGCAACGAAATCGCCGAACTCCAGGCTGCGACGGCCACCAGCACGAAGAACACGATGCCCATCAATTGGCCGAATGCGACGTTGCCGAACGCGTAAGGCAGCGTAACGAACATAAGGCCCGGCCCCTCGCTGGGGTTAAGGCCCGCAGCAAACACGATCGGGAACAGCGCAAGGCCAGCCAACAGCGAAACGAAGGTATCGAGCAACGCGATACCGACGACCGTACTGCTGATCGACGCGCCTTTGGTCATGTACGCGCCGTAAACCATGATCGAGCCGACACCGACGCTCAGGGAAAAGAACGCATGGCCCATCGCGGGCAGCAAGCCATCCAGCACCTTCTCCGGGTTGAAGTCGAACATGAAATGCACGCCTTCCATGAAATGCCCTGTGGTCAGGCTATAGCCCAACAGCGCGAGCATCAGCAGGAACAGCATCGGCATCATGATGCGCAGGCTTTTCTCCAGGCCGGCCTCGACACCCTTGCCGATCACCACCGCCGACAGCAGCATGAAAATGGTGTGCCACAGAATCAGACGCCATGGGTCGGCAATCACCGCACCGAAATACGCACCGACCTTATCCGGCGACACGCCTTGAAAGTCGCCGCGCCCCATGTCGATGATGTAATCCAGCGACCAGCCGCCCACCACACTATAAAAGGAGAGAATCAGCAGCGCCGTGATCATTCCGGCAAACGCACCCCAGGACCAGCGCGGCGAATGCCCGGCTTCCTGCGCCAGCGTCTTGAGCGCATTCGCAGGACTGAGCCGGGAACGACGGCCAATCAGTGTCTCGGCGATCATGACCGGAATACCGATCAGCGCGATGCACGCCAGAAAAACCAGTACAAATGCACCGCCGCCATAGGCACCGACCATGTACGGAAATTTCCAGATACTGCCCAGCCCCACAGCAGAGCCGGTAGCAGCCAGGATGAACACCCAGCGACTTGCCCAGCTACCGTGGACCGAAACCTTGTCCGTCGACATTATCGAAACGCCCAGCCAAAAAAGATCGCGCATTGTCCGGGATTCAACCTTTGTGCTCAAGCACGCGCTTTCCCGTAGCCGACATTGATGCAACTGCCTATAATGCGCCCCCTATGGCTAAGCTCAAGAAACACCCTACAGGGACCATCGCGCAAAATAAGAAAGCGCGTCACGATTACTTCATCGAACACAAGTTCGAGGCCGGTCTGGTCCTGTCTGGCTGGGAAGTAAAAAGCCTGCGTGCCACCAAGGTACAGCTGGTCGACAGTTATGTGCTGCTCAAGGATGGCGAGGCCTGGCTGATGGGTTGCCACATCACGCCTCTCAAGACTGCCAGCACGCACGTCATCGCTGACCCGACACGCACCCGTAAACTGCTGCTGAACAAGCGCGAGCTCGAAAAGCTCACCAGCTCGGTTCAGCAGAAAGGCTATGCCTGCGTAGCCCTTTCCGTTTACTGGAAGGAGCATCTGGTCAAGTGCGAAATTGCACTGGGTAAAGGCAAGAAGGAATACGACAAGCGTCACACCGAACGTGAACGCGATTCGGACCGTGAGCTGCAGCGTGCCGTGCGCTCCAAAGGCAAGGAAGACTAGCAGCCCCTGGCGCTGGCGTGTGCCAAATGTCCTGACCCGGACATTTGGCACTTCGTATCCACCCCTTTATCCCCACACCCCTCTCCACTTCCCCGCTTCAACCCGTTCGATACCCCAAAGCGAAGATCGCCTCATTTTGGTGCTTGAATGCGCAATGTGGCTATTTCGCAGTATTCCGAAAATAAAATAGAACGCCTGCGTCACACCACAGTCAATCCTTTAGGCCCAACTGTTAAACGGGCTTTCAAACCCTCGGGCGACGGCCTCAAATACCGGCCATACCGAGTCCACAGGTTATAAGGAGACACACATGAAGCGTACCGCCCTCACTGGATTGTTCCTCAGCGCCGCCCTGTTGGCTTCGCCGGTTTTTGCCGCCGATGATTTGTGCGCTGCAAACATCAAGACCATCGAAAACGCCAACACCTCGTCCAGCACCAACTTGAGTCCAGAAAACAAGACTATGCTCGAGACCACTGTGAAGAACGCCAAAGCGGCCCAAGCGCAGAATGACGAGAAAAAATGCGTTGAGATCACCACCAAGACCATCACTTCCCTGAAAAATACCGGTTCGGGCAGCGAAGGCACCAAGTAAACCTTCGAGCAGGCCAGCCACTCAGGCTGGCCTGAACGATTGCAGCAGACGGGTCGACGTGCCACGCCAATTGGCGTACACTGCGCCCCAGCGATTGCGAAAGCAGTCTCGGGGCCGATTTGGATTCGACGCCGGTGATGAAACTTTAGGTGCATGCCGAGTTGGTAACAGAACTCGTAAATCCACTGTTGCAACTTTCTATAGTTGCCAATGACGAAACCTACGGGGAATACGCTCTCGCCGCGTAAGCGGTGCTAGCCTTCCTTCTGGTAGCTTCGGCTCCAGCAATCATCAGGGGATGCCTGTAAACCCGAAATGATTGTCATATAGAACAGGATCGTCGCCTAGTACGTTGTGGACGAAGCGACTAAAACTTACACAACTCGCCCAAAGCACCCTGCCCGTCGGGTCGCTGAGGGTTAACTTAATAGACACGGCTAAGCATGTAGTACCGACAGCGGAGTACTGGCGGACGGGGGTTCAAATCCCCCCGGCTCCACCATACAAGCGTTACAAATCAAGCACTTAGCGTTTTTCGCAAGTGCTTTTTTTGTGCCTTTTTGGGCTGTTTTGGCTCAGTAATGCCAGCGTTATGACAGCTTCCACAACCTCAACGCCACATAGCTCCACGTGGGGCTAGTGTTCCAAGCACAGGGTGCATCAGTGAAAAATAATCCGGTTGGCCGACTCAAAGATACCATGGGGCAGTTCACGGGCTATCACAATCAGGGGGCCACTATCTCTAGAGTGTGGTGCAAAGTACTCAGCTGCGAGCCGAGCGAGCCCCGGAAGATAATGGAAGGGATGCTCAGTGTTATGAAGCTGAACGACGATGCGCGTGCTGCGACCGAACGGTATATAGAAAACTGCCCTGATTTTTATCTAGCTCCTTTTCGGCAGATTGAGCAGCTGTGCTCACATATGCAAATGCAGACACCAATGACCTCTGTGCCCGGCTTTCCAAATGACGCCATGATTGTGTCTCTGACGTTTGTGGAGCATCAATTGGATGCATACTTCCGTGCCACTCCGTCAGATCAGGAAGCGCAGATAGAACTTTTACTTCAGAGCGTGGATGAGCTATTGGAAGAATGCCTTGCAGCCACAATGAATGACAAGCTTAAAGCTGTATTGGTCCGGCAATTGCACTCAATACGAACCGCCTTGATGACCTACAAAATCACAGGCCCTGAAGGACTGGAAGCAGCCGTCGAGCAAGCTTTAGGCTCTCTTTTTCGCCACCAGAATCTAGTATCGGAACATGCCTCCGGAGATACGAAGATCAGCCGCTTCTTCGACTTGTTAGGAAGAGCGAATGATCTTGCATCTAGTTACCAACTCATTGCACCAGCGCTAGCCCCGATATTACCGTTGTTTTTACTGAGCTAGTCGCTCAGGTGATAGGTGATAGCTTCAGTCCAAAAATTTGCTGGCTTAGGTTTGGAATGCTGTGTCGGAGGACGCAAATCCGCGCCGACGAAAAGGGCATTCACGAGTCGTAAAGGCAGACTTTGTGCTATCTTCCTACGGCAATGAACTACATGAAGAGATGTTCCAAGGAGCCGGAATGAGTATAGATGCATACCTTTGGATTGACGGCATTAGTGGAGAGTCTACAGACTCTGACTGCAAGAACTGGATCGAGATTAACACTTTTTGCTTATCAGCTGCTCAGTCGGTGTCAAGAACCGCAAGCTCGGCTGGTGGGGCTACAGTCGGTCGAGTTTACCTAAGCGACTTCAGCATTGTAAAAGCTGTTGACACTGCGACCCCTAAGATTTTCGAGGCATGTTGCGCAGGCCAACATATTAGGCAAATGAAGCTGTACGTACGTCGTGCTGGTGGCGAAAAGCAAAGATATCTGGAATATGTGTTTGACGAAGTCATCATAAGCGGCGTTGCCTCCGGCAATCTATTTGACCGATCGCCCTCAAGCTTTCCCGAGGAGGTGATAAGATTTAGTTACGCCAAAGTCACCATGCAGTATTCACAGCAAAGCCGAACCACCGGCTTGATAATTGGACAGATCTCCGGTGGCTGGGATCAAATACGAAATAGCACTTACGCATAAGGATATTTTAAATGGCGAGAATATATTGTTATGACGGTGACTGCGGGCTAACTGCAAATGAATTACTTTATGTTATTGCTACAGAGGTGGCAATGGATGAATTTGGACTGGACGATGTAGGGGCTGCATTAGGCATCGTTTTAGGCGCCAACATAATACCAACTAGAACAAAGCCTGGCGGAGCGATTAATAACACTTCCGTGATGTCTATAGTAATGCGGCGCACTCTAAACAACCGCAAGTTTCCTGGAGACTTTAGAGCACCTTCTCTTACAGGATGGTTTCCGCCGCACCTCCGATGGACACGAAGCATTGGTGGCTTCATCGCACGAGCAACACCCGTTATAGGATGGTCCTATACTGCATACGAGCTTGGCAAAATAGGTTACGTAACGGTGAATACCTACAATTCTATCGTAGATGAACAAGATCAGGTTTTTTAAAAATGGATAGAAGCGATCTAAACTATGAAGTAGTTGATTATCTTGTAGAGAGAATCTACTTTTATGTTGGATTTGGTCGAAAGGCATTCGAGACTCTCAGCCTCGCTACTAAAGTCAGTTGGGAGCTAGGGCTTGATGGTGACGACGCCAGTGACTTTATGAAGGATTTTTTCGAACACTTTGGTGTTGAATCCGGCGACTACGACCACTACCGTTACTTCAAGCCAGAAGGGACTGACATTTTAGTATTCTTCAGATCTAAAGATCGGCGCGCAAAGACGCCAATGACGTTGGGCATGTTGTATAACGCAGCCCAAACCAAGGCATGGAACTGCGAAGCTCTTGAAAAGACTGACTTTAGCACTTTGCCAATTTACAATCGAACCGAAGAAATCCCTATCGAGGGTTTTAGCATAAACAGCAGGTAATATTTATATTAGAGGATAGCTTAGCAGAAACCCAAGCGACTGAGCTCGTTCAAAAGCGCACCTCATCCTCGGCAAAAATATTTAAACCTTGCGTATCCCGAACTGCGCGGCCTTGACCGTCGAGTCCTGCGGCACGCCTGCAGCCAGGTACAGGCCCATGCGCGAGGTGATCACGGTTTCACTCAGGTCAATCGTGCCGCGCTGCGTTTCCAACGCCCCGGAAAAGCTGGCCGGCATGGTGAACGGCTCTTGGTACTTGTCCATCGACCGATAGTAAAACGTGGACGATGCACCGCTGACCGTCTTGGTGATGGTCAACTCAGCCTCCCAAGCCAGAATGCCGCGCGACGAACCAGTGATTTCCACTGCCGACACCATTTCGATAACGTCGCCGGCCGCCAGGTTGGTCTGCACCACGTTGGCCGTGGGTTGCATGTAGATGTAGCCGCCCGCCGCCGCCATGTTGCCACGCAGCTCGATGCACTGCGCCTCGCCATAGGCGGCAGGCTCCTTGAACCAGCGCGTGGTGATACCGGCCAGGCCAGAGCCTACGGCCTTGTATCCGTCCGCCAGCACCGACCCGGCCACAGCATTCACGCCGGCAGGCAGAGAACCGCCGGTGCCCGCCAACAGCGGGTTGGCATTGAGGCAACCGAACGGGCGGATGGCTGAACACTTCCACACCTTGTTCACCACCGAACCCAGCATTGTCGCCCTCAAACAAACCCTGCTGCACCTGGCCGTGATGGGCAAGCTGGTTCCGCAAGATCCCAGCGATGAACCGGCCAGTGAACTGCTCAAGCACATTGCGGAGGAAAAAGCGCGATTGGTATATGAGGGGAAGCTCAAGAAGCAGAAGCCACTGGCGAAAATTGGGGAAGAGGAAAAGCCATTTGCGTTATCGAGGGGGTGGGAATGGTGCCGGATCAATGATTTAGTTTCTATCAAACACGGCTATGCTTTTTCAAGTTCATATTTCAGTGAATCTGCCTCCTCGCTAATTTTAACCACGCCAGGAAACTTCTTAGAGACGGGTGGCTTCAGAGAACGTGGCAGCCGAACCAAATACTATCGCGGCCCAGTATCGCAAGAATTCATTCTTGATCCAGGTGATCTGATCGTTGCGATGACCGAACAGGCTGCAGGACTTTTGGGAAGTGCCGCCTTTGTCCCAACAGATGGCAAAACCTATTTGCATAATCAGCGGTTGGGGAAACTAGTTTTTAATCGCAAGCTTCTTTCGCCTGAGTATGTCTTCCACTACTTCAACGGACCATTTCTGAGGGCGTGCATTGCCGATAGCTCGACTGGAATGAAAGTGAAGCACACATCCCCTGAAAAAATGGGGTGCATCTTATTCCCCCTCCCCCTCTCGCAGAACAACACCGCATAGTCGCCAAACTCGATCAATTGATGGCGCTCTGCGACCAACTAAAACCTCGCCTAACCCATGCACGCCAGTTGAACGAACAATTAGCCAGCACTCTGATCGAACGTGCCCTGACCGAAGATGGTCTGCAGGTTCCAATTGCCACGGATCGGCAAACAGCTCGCACCCTGCTCGCCGCAGAAATTACTCATCAACTGCATAGCCAACGTACCTTCGGCCAACGCAAGCTGCAGAAAGTGATTTATCTGGCAGAGCACGTGGCCAGGCTCGCCGCTATCCAGGGTGACTATCTGCGCGACGCCGCGGGCCCCCACGATCGCCAATTGATGAATCAGATCGAAGGTGAGTTGCAAAACCGTAAATGGTACGAGCGCATCGAACGCGAGACTGTTGGCTATGCCTACCACCCGCTGTGCCAGGCAGGGCAACATCAGCAGGCATATGAGAACGCCTGGTTAGCCGCAGAACGTGCCTCTATTGATCAGGTTATCGAGCTGATGCGAGGCTGGGATACCGATCGTTGCGAAATGACCGTAACACTTTACGCCGCTTGGAACGACTTCATCCTGGAGGGCCGCCCGGTTTCCGATGACGCCATCGTGGACGAAGTCATGCATAGCTGGAACGACACCAAGCTACGCTTTGGCAAAACCGAATGGTTGTCGGTACTCGCAGAGATGAAAAAACACAAAATCCTAATGCCCACCGGCTTTGGCAAGCGCACCAAAGGCGGCATGCTCAGCTTGCCCGGCTTCGAGTAAACAGATGATCCTTTTGGCCGTCCTTTGCAAGATACGGAAACGAAGCATATTGCTCATTCCAGCTTCTCTCGGTATTCCAATCGGTATTCCAAAGAAATTTACAAACTCACATTAAGCAATTAAATCAAATACCTAACAATCCAATTCAAATTACCCCGGCACATCCAAGACGCCCAAATGCGTCTTTTTTGACCTAAAATTCAGTGAGTACTCGCCCCAAGCAGATCAGCTGCCCCCCAAGCTCATCTATGCCTTGCCAGCATCACGCGGTACTCCAAGCCTACTCGACGGCACTCTCAGGTTTATAGCCCCCCATTGACACCCAACCCAATCCCCCAGACTATAAATCAATGACCAATCCTAACCGACCAAACATCATGCAAACCTCAATGACCGCCTCGTGCGGGCCATAGAGTGATGCGCGCGTAACTACCAAGTGCATTGACTAGAGCCCCGCCAGGAATGGATGGGGCTTTTTTATTCTCCGTTCACGATGGCCCCCGTTTCAGGAGCATAAAAATGCTACAGGTCCGTCGAGCTAAACGATGCGATGCCGAGGCAGCGTTCAATATTCGCTTTCAGGCAATTCAGAATCAATGCAACTCCGTTTATACGCACGACCAAGTGGTGGCGTGGACCTGCGTTCCGCTCACGGATAAATACAGATCCTGGGTCGAAAAAGATTATTACCTGGCCTGCGTCAATGGAGTTCCTGTGGCAACAGGAGTGATCAATCTTGAGAGCGGGGAGCTGGAGGCGATCTTCGTATTGCCCTCATTCATGGGCCAGGGAATAGGTAAAAAGATGGTCGCTCATCTTGAGCATTTGGCACGAGAGGCAGGACTCACCGAAATCCATCTCGAAGCCACATTGAATGCGGAGAGGTTCTATCAACGCTGTGGCTTCACAGGAAGCGCCCATGCTGTCTACATCTCCCCCTCAGGGCTACGTTTGGCATGCGTACCTATGCGCAAGCAACTGTAGATCAGACTGGCCGCTGCCCTGCCCCTCATTCAACAAGGCCTGCGCGCGCCGCCCACAGCAAGACCAGCGGCCATGCCCCCCATCTGACAATCACGTATAGTGGCCATATATCATCACCCCTCTCGACCAAGGCGTGTGCCGTCGATAATGGTTCGGCTGGCGTAAGTATGGAAAACTGCACATGCCGCAAAGAAGAAACCTGAAAAACTCTATTTTCATACCCTTGAAGCTGTCTCAACTGATCGGTCTTTTCAGTTGGGTTATCAGTTGGTGCCTGAATCCGTCCATTGATCGATCACTGGATGTATTCATCTGTTGCGCGCTGACGGGGGCGACGCTGTCGATCATTGTCACGTCCAATAGCAGGAGCATGCTGGCGTGGCGTCTGTTCGGCATTATTTACATGGCGTCACTGACCTTTCTGTTCAATGAACAGATCGAACGCATGGGCGTGGAAGCGTCGATGTGGGGGCTGGTTGTCACCTCCCTGCTCATCACGGGAATGAGCGTATTCTTCGTCAAGTTTATTGATTACATCGCCGCCACAGCGCTGATCTGGTTGATCATGTGGCACACGGACCTGACGGCCATCGGCGTGGGCCATAAGCCGCTGTTTTATGTGTTCCTGATCAGTTCGACCTTGCTGGGCGGCTGCCTGAATGCGACCTTCCTGAGCCTGATCATGCAGACCATGGCAGCCAGGGACCGCTATCAGGAACTGTCCGAAACCGACACCCTCACGCACGCCCCCAATCGCCGTGCGCTGGTTGACAGTCTGAATACTGCGCTGGCGTCCGCTGAAAAATCGTCGTTGTGGTTTGCCATGCTTGATCTGGATCACTTTAAAAGTATCAACGACACCCATGGGCATGAGGTGGGCGACAATGTCCTTATAAGTTTTGCGACACGCCTCAAAGACACAAAGGGGCGAATCGCTTTTGGGCGCTTGGGTGGGGAAGAGTTTGGTGTGATCTTATCGGCGGCGAACGCCACAGACGCCGTACACGCACTGGAAGAGTTATTGATGCTCACGCAAAGGGATGAAACGGCTCAAGTGCCCTATTCATTCAGTGGCGGTGTTGCAAGTTTGTCGCGGGTTGAAACGTTCAATGACCTGTTGAAAGAGGCTGATGAGAACCTCTATCACGCCAAGCGCAGTGGCAGAAAATGTATCGCCTTTGAAGGCAGGATAGTTTCACCGAGCGCTGCCAGCACGACAAAGCAGAATCAAGCGATGCAATTAGTTGACGCCCCTACGCATGCGTAGCGCCCGTCTCCCCCTTCAAACATTCCCGCCCCGCCGCACCTTCGAATACCGATCGATATCCTCCCGCAACGTCCACCCCTGCCCGTGCCAATAACGCCCGGCCGCTTCATTACTCTTCATGACGTCCAGGTGACACTTGTAAATACCCAGCGCGTCCAGACACTCGAGGCAGCGTTCAACCAACTCATGGGCAATACCGCGCCGGCGATACTCGGGCAGCACGATCAGATGCTGCAGATAACCGCGGCGTCCGTCGTGCCCGCACATCACACAGCCGCACAGAGCGCCGCCTGCCTCGGCGACGAAGCTCATGCCGGGGTTGCGTTCAAGGTAACGTGCGGTCGCTTCGCGTGAATCGGCGTCGCGCAGGGAAATACCCGGCGTGCTGCGCATCAGTTCGATGACCGCGTCGTAGTCGTCCAGGGTCATGCGGCGAATCGTGATCATGGGCTAAGCCTGGCCTGCAGTCTCATGGGCTGGACAGATTAGCAGAGCCGCTTGATGCCTTGATGACAGCGCCGCCAGAGTCTGCCTATCAACCCGCAATGTTCTTTCTATTAGAAATCTTCGCGAAGAAGGCTAATCTGGATAAGCGTCGGTGAGAGCCGCGCGGTTCCACCCTGATAAGGAGATAAGAATGAGCTCAAGTTTGCGACGCACGTTGCGGGCTTGCCTCGCAGCAATCTGATGATCGCTGTGCTGCGTATCTGTAGAGCTGGCCCGATCGTTGACCGAACGGCCGGCATGAACCCAGTGCTGTTGAGTTCCGTCATCACTGTCTGAGGTCCCGAGAGTGGACTGGATGGCCGGATGCAAATGACAAAAAAGGTGTATCAAGCATGTCAACTGAATCGAAATGCCCCTTCAACCACGCTGCTGGCGGCGGCACTACCAACCGTGATTGGTGGCCCAAGCAGCTGAATCTGAAGATCCTGCATCAGCATTCCTCGCTATCCGACCCGATGGGCGAGAGCTTCGACTATGCCAAGGAATTCAAGAGCCTTGACATCGAAGCGGTCAAACAGGACCTGCGCAACGTCATGACTCAGTCCCAGGACTGGTGGCCGGCAGACTTCGGCCACTATGGCCCGCTGTTCATTCGTATGGCCTGGCACAGCGCCGGTACCTACCGCACAGGCGATGGTCGTGGCGGTGCCGGTGCCGGTCAGCAACGTTTTGCGCCGCTCAACAGCTGGCCTGACAACGTCAGCCTGGATAAGGCGCGCCGCCTGATCTGGCCGGTCAAGCAGAAGTATGGCCGCAAGATTTCCTGGGCTGACCTGATCGTGCTGACCGGTAACGTCGCGCTGGAGTCCATGGGCTTCAAGACCTTCGGTTTCTCCGGTGGTCGCGCGGATGTCTGGGAACCGGAAGAAGACGTGTACTGGGGTTCCGAGACCACCTGGCTGGGTGGTGAAGAGCGCTACGGCGCGCAGAAGAAAATGCAGCAACCGGGCGACGGCACGCTGGTGGCCGAGCCGGAGAACCATGCCAACGAAGAAAGCCGTACTGCCAGCGGCGAACGCAATCTGGAAAACCCGCTCGCCGCCGTGCAGATGGGCTTGATCTATGTGAACCCTGAAGGCCCTGAGGGTGTGCCGGACCCGGTTGCTTCGGCAAGGGATATCCGTGAAACCTTCGGTCGTATGGCGATGAATGACGAAGAGACCGTGGCGCTGATCGCCGGTGGTCACGCCTTCGGCAAGACCCACGGTGCCGGCCCTGCCGACAACGTTGGTCCGGAGCCTGAAGCAGCCGGCCTTGAAGAGCAGGGTTTTGGCTGGAGAAACAAATTCGGCAGCGGCAAGGGTGGTGACACCATCACCAGTGGCCTGGAAGTGACCTGGACTTCGACGCCGACCAAATGGAGCAACGAGTACCTCGAAAACCTCTTTGGCTTCGAATGGGAACTGACCAAAAGCCCGGCAGGCGCGCATCAGTGGACGCCGAAGAACGGCGCTGGCGCGGGCAAGATTCCGGATGCCCACGATCCCTCCAAGCGTCATGCACCGAGCATGCTGACCTCTGACCTGGCGCTGCGCTTCGATCCGGCTTACGAGCAGATCTCCCGCCGCTTCCTGAACAACCCTGAGCAACTGGCCGACGCGTTCGCCCGCGCCTGGTTCAAGCTGACTCACCGTGACATGGGCCCGCTGGCCCGCTACCTCGGCCCGGAAACACCGACCGAAGAGCTGCTGTGGCAGGACCCGATTCCAAACGTTGATCATGCGTTGGTCGATGATCAGGATGTGGCCGCACTCAAGGCCAGGATTCTCGCTTCGGGCCTTTCGGTCTCGCAGCTGGTATCGACGGCTTGGGCGGCAGCTTCTACCTTCCGTGGCTCGGACAAGCGCGGTGGTGCCAATGGCGGCCGTCTGCGTCTGGCTCCGCAGAAGGATTGGGCGGTCAACCAGCCCGACCAACTGGCGGGCGTGCTGAAGACCCTCGAGGGCATTCAGAGCGAATTCAACGCGGGTCAGTCGAGTGGCAAGAAGGTTTCAATCGCCGACCTGATCGTCCTGGCGGGTAACGCAGGTGTCGAGCAGGCTTCGAAAAATGCAGGCCAGCACGTCACCGTTCCATTCGCACCGGGCCGCGCCGATGCGTCTCAAGAGCAGACCGATGTTGAGTCGTTCGGCTTCCTTGAGCCAATCGCTGATGGTTTCCGCAACTATCAGAAGGGGCATTACAAGGTCTCGGCAGAATCGTTGCTGGTCGACAAGGCGCAATTGCTGACCCTGACTGCACCGGAAATGACTGTACTGCTGGGCGGCCTGCGGGTCTTGAACATCAACGTCGGACAGAGCAAGCATGGCGTCTTCACTGATCAGCCGGGCACCCTGACCAACGACTTTTTCAAGAACCTGCTGGACATGGGCGTGGAGTGGAAAGCGACCGCAGGTGGCACTGATACCTTCGAGGCCCGTGACCGCAAGACTGGCGCAGTGAAATGGACCGGCACCCGTGTCGACCTGGTCTTCGGCTCGCATGCTCAACTGCGTGCGATTTCCGAGGTGTATGGCAGCTCGGATGCTCACGAGAAGTTCGTCAAAGACTTCGTGGCAGCCTGGACCAAGGTGATGAACCTGGACCGCTTCGACCTGGCTTGATGTGTCTGATGTGCTGAGTTGAAAGAACGCCTCCCTTGCGGAGGCGTTTTTTTTGCTGCGATCAAAAAGCGAAGGCTGGTTTCATGAGCGGCTCATCATGCTTGCCGCCTGCTCCGTCGCTTCGGTCGTTCGGGTCGCCAGCTTGCGGACTTCATCTGCCACAACCGCAAAGCCCCGCCCTGCCTCACCGGCGCGCGCAGCTTCGATTGCCGCATTGAGCGCCAGGAGGTTGGTCTGGCTGGCAATGCTCTGGATAGTGCCAACTATCTGGGTCAGTTGAGCGATGTTCTCTTCCAGGTTTTTCTGATGCTGTGCTTCGGTGTCGCGAAGAGCGTCCTGTTCATGCTTCAAATGCACATCCACCAACGCACCCACCACCCTGAGTGGAACACCTTCGGGGTCACGGCGAGTCTGGCCGCGCGCACGGAACCAGCGGTACTCGCCGGTTTTCATCTTCAGGCGGTACTCGATATCGAACGGCGTCTTGCCAGTCCGGTCATTCAGGTGCTCACCAAAAGCCGTCAGACTGCGCTCCTTGTCTTCAGGGTGCAGCCGTGACGCCCAGCTATCCAGTACGTCGGGAAACTCTTCCACCGTTTCAAAACCCAGCAGACGCCTGAATTGTGGAGACCACCAAAAAGGATTGCGCGCATTGACCGGGTCGCCAGCAATGACCTCCATGTCCCAGAGCCCGTCGGAGAGCATCTCCCGGGCCAGTTCGAATCGGGTAATGATTACATCGTGTTCAAGATCACGTTCAAGCTCGTCGTGGATATCCCGAAGAGAGCCGGCGACCCGCAGCGGCGTTCCGCGTGCGTCTCTTAACGTTTCGCCCTGGGCATAGAACCAGCGATACGTGCCGTTCTTCATCGCCAGACGATTCTTGACTCGGTACGGCGTGTTGCCGGAACGGTCATTCAGATGCTTGGCAAATGCGTCGAGCGTGGCTTGTTTATCCTGAGGATGAAGCCGGTCTGCCCAGCTCGCCAGTACGTTGGGGAAGTCGCGCTCGTCGTTGAAACCGAGAAGCGTGCGTAGTTGCTGAGACCACCAGAATCGGTTGTTCGGATTGACCGGATCGCCCGCGACCACCTCCATATCCCAGAGGCCCTCGCTCGATGCACGGTTGACCAGATCAAAGCGGGTTTCATAAGCGGCAGCCGAGGCAGAGGCTTCACCCAGTAGATGGCGGGCAGTTTCCAGTTCTTGCTCAAGATCGGCAATACGTTGCTCGTCAAGGCGACGCTGGGTGCTCAGTGAGCTCCAGCATTCAAGTACCGCAGCTTTTTCAGCACATCCCCCTAGCGCGGGCTCAGTGCCGCCCTTGAGCGAGGAGATCAGTTGCTGAAGGGCCTTTTTGTCACGACGGGGACTGAACAGGTGAAGCATGCTGTGGGCTCTCAAAGTAGGAGAAGTTGGCCGAGTCCCTGGCGCGTCCCGTCTTTATCGTCCTGCCGCCCGGTTTCTGTAATGCCAGATTGCGATCAGATTCAGCCCCGCTGCGCAAACCTGCGCAACACAACCACACCCAACACAGCCGACAACACCGAACCGATCAGCACACCCACTTTGACCTCGTCGACCAGTTCCGGCGCGCCCGGAAAGGCCAGTGCGCCGATGAACAGGCTCATGGTGAAGCCGATACCACACAAGGCCGCAACGCCGTAAAGCTGACCCCAGTTGCTGCCGTCCGGCAAACGGGCCAGGCCTGCGCGAATCGCCAGCGCGGCCATGGCGAATATGCCGACCTGCTTGCCAACCAGCAGCCCTAGCGCAACGCCGAGCGGGACCGGGTCCACGAGCTTGTCGGCGGTAATGCCCGACAGTGACACGCCAGCGTTGGCAAAACCAAAGATCGGCACGACGGCAAACGCCACCCACGGGTGCAGCTTTTCTTCCAGATGCAGCAGTGGCGAGCGAGCCTCTTCATCGGGTTTGCCCAACGGGATGCACAGCGCAAGCGCAACGCCAGCGAGGGTGGCGTGGATGCCGGACTGGAGCATAAAGAACCACAGCAGCGCGCCAACGATGAGGTAAGGCAGCAGTTTTTTAACACCCAGACGATTCAGCGCGACGAGCACGGCGATGGAACCCAGCGCTGCCAGCAACATGGGCATGGAGAGATCGCTGGTGTAGAACAGCGCGATGATCAATACAGCGCCGAGATCATCGAGAATCGCCAGTGCAGACAGGAATATCTTCAGCGACAGCGGTACGCGCTTGCCCAGCAGGGACAGTACGCCCAGGGCGAATGCGATATCGGTCGCTGCCGGAATGGCCCAGCCGCCGATGGTGTCTGGCCGTCCCCAGTTGAACGCCACGTAGATCAGCGCCGGAACCACCATGCCGCACAGTGCCGCAAAGCCTGGCAAGGCTCTCTGGTTCCACGACGCGAGCTGACCGGCGAGCACTTCGCGCTTGATCTCCAGGCCGACGAGCATGAAGAAGATCGCCATCAGGCCGTCATTGATCCAGTGCGAAACCGACAACCCGGCGAACACTGCGTGCAGCGCGGCGAAGTAGCTGTCGGCCAGCGGTGAGTTGGCGACGATCAAGGCCGCCAGCGCAGCCGCCATCAACACCAGCCCGCCAGCGGATTCAGCAGCGAAGAAACGCGTGATGAACGCCAGCGCGTTCGGGGATTCGGTACGGGGGGTGGGTTTATGCATGACGGCTCCGCGGGGTACAGCGCAAAAAGGCCGCAACCTTACCATCCGCAGAGCCTGTTGAAGGCTTGGTAAACCTGAGGATACAAATTAACGCTTCCCGGCCGAAACCGGGCCGGGAAACGTCGCTGAACAATGCCTGCCGATCAGGCAGGCATTGTTCATGTCACTTCTTGACCGTTTCCTCGAGCGTAAAGCGGCCCAGCGGGTTCTGACCGAAGTGCTCGATGTTCTTGCGCGACACACTGATGTAGGGACTGTAGTAGAGGTCGATCCAGTTGACGTCGGCCTTGGCCATTTTCTGCAGGTCGATGTACATCTGCTCGCGCTTTTTCGGGTCCATTTCGACCCGTGCGGCAGCGACCAGCTCCTTGACCTTGTCGTTCTTGTAATGGGTCATGTAGTTATTGTTGGTGTCGTGGCCGAGCACGAAGGTGGTCTTCTGGTCCGGGTCGAGGATGTCGTTGGTCCAGTACATCACGGAGATGTCGTAGTCACCGGCAATCAGCATGTCCCAGCTCTGGCTCGGGTCGACTTTCTGCAGTGTTGTGGTCACGCCGACCTTGGCCAGTTGCTGTTGCAGCATGACCGCGATTTGCTCGTCGACCTCGTTTCCCGCGTTGACCACGTAATTGAGTTTCAGGTCCGACGCGCCGGCGCCCGCCAGCATCTGTTTGGCCTTCACCGGGTCATAAGGGCGTTGCAGGTTGTCGGCGTAGTGGTACAGCGCGCCTTTGGGAATGTAGGAATTGGCCACGGTGCCCAGCCCGAAGGTAGCGGCTTCGACCAGCGATTTCTTGTCGATGGCCATGTCCAGCGCCTGACGTACTTCAGGCTTGGCCAATGCGCCGTGTTCGTGGTTGATCAGCAGGTGATCCTCGCGAGTGGAGGGGTCGAGGTGGACCACCAGATCGGGGTCCTTCTGCAGATTTGCGATGCGCGAGAACGGTATCCATATCGCAGCATCGAGCTCGCCCTTCTGGACCATGAGCGTGCGGGTGTTGTCGTCCGGCACCGAGATCCACTCGACACCGTCCAGGCTCACGCTCGGCGCTTCCCAGAAGTTGGGGTTCTTCGCCAGAATTACCCGGTCACCGCGCCGCCATTCCTTCACGGTAAATGCGCCGGAGCTGACAGGCTGCTCGGCATACGCCTCTTCGCCCATGCTCTTCATGGCTTTCTCGGAGAGAATCGACACGTTGGGCAGGGCCAGTTGCGAGAGGAACGAGGCCGAAGGATTCTTCAGCGTGATGACCAGCGTATGCGGATCTGTCGCAACGGCCTTGTCGATAATCTTGTAGGAATCGCTCCACAGCGAACCCTTGTCATCGCGAATTCGCAGCAGGCTGAACACTGCGTCACTGGCCGTCAGGTCCGAGCCATCGGAGAATTTGGCCGGGCGCATCTTGAGCGTATAGGTCAGCCCGTCAGGCGAGATCGACCAGCTTTCCGCCAGCCCCGGCACCAGCCTAGTGCCTTTGTCATCTACGCGGATCAGCACATCGTAGACGTTGGAAAACACCCAGTTGTCGATGTTCTGCGCACTTTTGATCGGGTCGAACGTGGTGCCGTCCTCACGACGGCCGATGGTCAGCACGCCCGCGGCTTCGGCAACACCCGCCGCCAGTGAACAGGCCGCCAGCATGGCGACGGTCAGCATTTTCATTGGTCGAGCTTTCATACGCATGAACTCCTTGTCGATGTCGGGACAGATGTCGTTACAGATCAGGATCAAAAAATCGGGGCTTCCAGCACACAGTCGTAGCGCTGCTGGCCGACATGCCGCGTCGGTGGCGCGACGCTGGAACAGGTCGGCCTGGCAAACCGGCAACGCGGATGAAACGCGCAGCCGTCGGGTAGCTGCAGGGGGCTTGGCGGCTCACCCTGCAACGGCTCGCCGGGCAACGAGCGATCCGGATCGATTTCCGGAATCGCCTGAATCAGCGCAGCGGTATAGGGGTGACGCGGCGAGAGAAAGACTTCCTCTACCGGGCCTTCTTCAACAATTTTGCCCAGGTACATGACCGCCACCCGATCGCACAGGCGACGCACGATGGCCAGGTCATGGGCAATGAACAGAATCGCCAGGTTCATGCGCTGGCGCAGCTCCAGCAGCAGGTTGATGATCTGCCCTTGAATCGAGACGTCCAGTGCCGCCACACACTCGTCGGCAATGATCAGCCGTGGCTCGATGGCCAGCGCGCGGGCGATACCGACACGCTGACATTGTCCGCCGCTCAAGGCACCCGGCTTGCGTTCGGCAAATTCGGGCCGCAGACCGACCATGTCGAGCAGTTCGATAACCCGCGCCGGAATGTCGGAAGTGGCGACCTTGCGCTGCACGGCGAGCACCTCGGCCAGCGTCGCACCGATGGTCATGCGCGGGTTGAGCGAAGAGGACGGGTCCTGAAAGACCATCGCGGTTTCGCTGCGCAGGCGTTGCAGATTGATACCGCTGCCCTGGGCCATGTCGACGTCATCGAAGACGATCTGCCCGGAGGTGATGTCATTCAGGCGCAGAATAGCCCGCCCCAGCGTGCTCTTGCCGCTGCCGGACTCGCCGACCAGACCCAGCGTTTCACCCGCACAAATGCTCAGCGACACCCCGTTGACGGCGTGCACCCAACGCTTTTTGAGACCGAGGAAACCCGAGCCGGGGGCCGGGAAGCGCACCACCAGATCATTGACGTTCAGCAGTGTGGTGCCGCTCATGAAACGGCCTCCCGGGATTGCACCAACGGGTGGTGACAGGCCGCAGCATGGGCAACGCCCATCGGCCGCATCAGCGGCAGCTTGTCAGGGCAGTCTGCCCCCGCATGACTGCAGCGGGCATGAAAACGACAACCGCTTGGCAGTGCGTCGAGCAAGGGCGGCTGACCGGGAATGGTCCGTAGCAGTTCGCTGCCCGCGCTGCTGGCGGGCTGGCATTCGATCAGGCCGTGGGTATAAGGATGGCGTGCGCGAGCGAGCACGTCGCGCTTGCTGCCGTGCTCACACAGGCGACCGGCATACATCACCGCGATGGAGTCGCAGGTTTGCGCCACCACGCCGAGGTCGTGGGTGATCATGATCAACGACAGCCCGTGCCGGTCGCGCAAGTCCAGCAACAGACGCAGGATTTGCGCCTGCACCGTCACATCCAGTGCGGTGGTCGGCTCATCGGCGATCAGGACCTGCGGCCCACAGCCCAGCGCTACGGCAATCATCGCGCGCTGGCGCATGCCACCGGAAAATTCGTGGGGGAAGTTATCCACACGCGACGCCGGATCGGGAATGCCGACCTGGCGCAAAAGATCGATGGCCTGCGCCCGGGCTTCACGCTTCGACGCGCCCTGATGCAGACGCACACCTTCGGCGATCTGCTCGCCGATGCGCATCAGCGGGTCCAGGTGGCTGCTGGGATTCTGGAAAATCATGCCGATCCGCCGTCCGCGCATGGCACGCATTGCAGCGGCATCCAGCGTCAACAGATCGACATCATTGAGGCGTACCGAGCCGCCGCGCACGTGCAGATCCGGCGACGGCATCAATTGCATCAACGCCCGGCAGGCCATGGTCTTGCCAGAGCCACTTTCACCGACCAGCCCTAGAATCTCGCCCTGGTGCAGGTCGAACGACAACCGGTCAACCAAGGTCACTTCGCGATTTCGATGGTTCGCTGCATGGCTCGCCACCACGCTCATCTCGCTGACCTGCAGCACGGGCGTACTCATTGCCGTTCTCCCAGGGTTTCGGCGACGCCGTCCGCCAACAGGCTGAAGCCCATAGCCAACGTCACGATGGCCAGGCCCGGAAAGGTGCAGATCCACCACGCCGAGGTGAGGAACGCCTGCCCTTCGGCGACCATGGTCCCCCACTCCGCCATCGGTGGTTGCACACCCAGGCCCAGATAGCTGACCGATGCGCCGCTGAGCAGCACCAGAACCGCGTCAGACATGGAAAACACAATCGAGCCGAACATCGCGTTGGGCAGCAGATGGCGGAACAGGATACGCAAGTGACCAAAACCCAGGCTTTTGGCCGCCAAGGCAAAATCGCTTTCCTTGAGCACCAGGATCTGTGAGCGGATCAGCCGCGCATAAGACACCCAGCCCACCAGTGCCATGGCGATGTAGAAGCTGCCCAGGCCCGGCCCGAGAATCGCGATGATCGCCAGCATCAACACCAGAAACGGGAACGCCAGCACGATGTCGATCACGCGCATGCACAGGTTGTCGAAGCGCCCGCCAATGTAGCCCGACAAGGCGCCGATGAAGGTCCCGATCATGAACGGGAAGATCACCCCGAGCACGCAGATCTGCAGGTCGACGCGTGCCGCCCAGATCACTCTGGACAGAATGTCGCGACCAAAATTGTCGGTGCCGAACGGATGCGCGAGGTGCGGCGCGAGCATGCGCAGCTCGGTGTTCTGGTAGATCGGGTCGTAAGGTGCCAGCCATGGCGCAAACAGCGCCAGTATCAGCCACCCGCCCAGTAAGCAGCCGCCCAGCAGCATCGCCAGCCGGCCATTGCGCAAACGCAGGCGCAGCCGGGAACGCCAGTGCGGACGAAGATGCGCATGGGCCACGGTCATTTGATATTCACCCGCGGGTCGATGGCCACCGTGGCCACATCGGCAAGGAAGTTCACGATCACCGTGGCGCATGCCAGCACCATCGCCACACCCTGCACCACCATGTAATCGCGGCTGAAGATGCCGCGCACCAGCAACTGACCGATGCCGGGAATCGCAAACAGACTTTCGATCACCACGGTGCCGCTGATCAGCCAGCCGATGTTCACCGCCAGCAGGTTGATCGAAGGCACCAGCGAATTGGGCAACACGTGGCGCCGAAACAGCGCACTTTCACTGAGGCCACGCGCCCGGGCCGCCGTCACATGATCGGCTTGCAGCTCCACGAGCATGCTCGCACGCAGGTTGCGAATCAGCACCGCAGACAGGGCCAGAGCGATGGTCAGACAAGGCAGCACCAGGTGATGAACCTTGTCCAGCCAGTCGCTGCCGTAGCCCGACACCGGAAACCAGCCAAGCTGCACACTGAACATCAGGATCAGCATGATCCCCAGCCAGAACGCCGGCATGCCCAGCCCGGTGGTGGTGAAGACGCGGATGAGGTTGTCGCTCCAACTGCCTTTGTTGCGCGCCGCGAGCGTGGCGAGGGGCACGGCAATCAGCAACGCCAGCAGAACGCTGCCCAACACCAGAAATACGGTGGGCTCGATCCGTGTGCTGATCAGCTTGAGTACGTCTATCTTGTACAGCAGCGATTTACCCATATCGCCCTGCACCAGGTTTTTCATGAAATACACGTACTGTGTCCACAGAGGATCATCCAGACCATACTGGGCGCGGATGTTGGCCAAGGCCTGCGGTGTGGAACGCGAACCCAGCAGGATGCGCGCCGGATCGCCGGGGATCGAACGCACCAGAATGAAGGTGACCAGGCTGATGCCGAACAGCACCGGCAGCAGCTGCAACGGACGCTGGAGAATGAAGCGATAACGACCCAGATTCATCAGACGCCCCGATGCTGTGACAGAAAATTCAGCAGGACCGGAAAGTACGCCGCCGCCCCCTCTACGTAAAAGGGCAGAGCAAAGTTGTAGTCGAACATTGACCATCCGTCGACTTTGATTGTTTTCAGCTCATCCGGCCTGTGTTCATAGCCCATTGCATTGCACCTTTGCGGACGACGCTCATGGCATCAACCCTATCCTGCAAGGCGAGCGCAGACAGCTAGCAATTCTTATAGGTTTTACAGGATTGGCAGCCGATTGGGCGCACGCGTGGCACCGTCCTTGCTAATTGCTATATTAGGGCCCTACATCGGCTCAATGACAAAGGAGGTCATGCCATGCATATCAGGTTGTCGGATTTCAATTCGCGGCTGCAGTCTGCATCCACGCTGGATCAGCAAATGGATTGCGCGCTGCTGCTGGCATCGGATCTCGGATTCGATGCCGTAATTTATGACTACAGCCCGGTGCCGGTGTCCCATGATGGAGCACTGATCACCCCGTCGCTGCTGTCATTGCGCAATACACCTGCGGACTGGTACGCGCTTTGGTGCAGTCAGGGCTATTACCAGATCGATCCGGTGCAACACCTGGCCGTCGCCAGCGTCTCGCCTTTTGTATGGTCATACCAGCCCAGGGCCGAGACGGTCCTGAAAACCTTCATCACGGATATGCACAAGCCGGTGGTGCGCTATCTGCATGACTCACATATGACCTGTGGCGTGACGGTGCCGATCCACATGCCCAAAGGCGGTTTCGCCACATTGACCGGTCTGTGTGCGGACGGCAGCGACGTCGCCCTTGAGGACGCCCGCCAGAGCCTGGCGGAGTTCGGCCTGCTGGCTCACGCCTTTCAGGAGGTCGCCTACCCGCTGTTCGATCAGAAAATTCGCTCGTGCAATGCGATCAGGCTGACCCCGCGCGAGCGCGAATGCCTGAGCTGGTCTGCCGAGGGCCTGACGGCCAGAGAGATTGCCGATCAGCTCAACCGCTCTGTCGCCACGGTGACCTTGCACCTGAATTCGGCCATGCAGAAGCTGGGGGCCAAAAACCGTGTACAAGCGGTAGTGCGTGCCGTTCATTACCGTTTACTCGACCACTGACCGGTTTATCGGCCAAAACCTATCATTTTCTATAGTTATGAGGCGCAAGACGCCGCGCTATGGTGCCCCCAAACTATCCAGCAGGGACCGGCGACATGGCAGATATGACGATCAAGGAAGGTTTTGCGCCTTTTGGCGACTATCAGACGTGGTATCGCATCACAGGCGACCTGCACGGTCCCGGCACACCATTGGTCATTCTGCACGGCGGCCCCGGTTGTACGCACGACTACGTCGATTCGTTCAAGGACATCGCCAGCACCGGCCGGGCCGTTATCCACTACGACCAGTTGGGTAACGGAAAGTCGACCCATTTGCCCGACAAGGGTCGCGACTTCTGGACGGTCAAACTGTTCCTGAGTGAGCTGGATAACCTGCTTGAGCACCTGGGCATCGAAAACAACTACGCATTGCTGGGCCAGTCGTGGGGCGGCATGCTGGCTTCAGAGCATGCCGTGCGTCAGCCCGAAGGGCTGAAAGCGCTGATCATCGCCAACTCCCCCGCAGACATGCGCACCTGGGTAAGTGAGGCCAACCGGCTGCGCGAGGATCTGCCATCTGACGTACAGGCCGCGTTGCTCAAGCATGAAAAAGCGGAAACCTTGAAAGACCCGGAATACCTGAAAGCCTCGCGAGCATTCTATGACCGTCACGTGTGCCGCATCACACCGTGGCCGGAGGAGGTAAAACGTACCTTCGACGCGATTGACGCCGATCCGACCGTGTACCACGCCATGAATGGCCCTACCGAGTTTCACGTTATCGGCACGATGAAGGACTGGACCATCGTCGATCGCCTGAAACTCATCAGCGTTCCGACCTTGCTGATTTCCGGTAAGTATGACGAAGCCACACCGCTCGTCGTGAAGCCCTATGTGGATAACGTCCCCACCATCAGTTGGTCTGTTTTCGAAGAGTCCAGTCACATGCCCCATGTAGAAGAGCGAATGGCCTGCATGGGATGCATCGCAGGTTTTCTGGACACGTTGGTCGAATCGGTTGAAGAGTCCGCAGCTTGATGTTCAGGCCTGATGGATCCACGCCCTGAGAGTTGCATTATTAGAATAAATACTTTAGTAGCATTCACCCGACTAACGGTTAACTTTGCTCACAGTGTTACTGGAACTTTTTGCCAACATACAGCTGCCTTACAGCAGATAGTTGCAAAAGGCCATTATGAAATAACTTTCATCGCTATTTTGTTAAAGCTCTCTCGTTTTCAGCAGAAAAACAGTTACTGGAAGGAAAGTATTGGCCTTCCGCCTGTTTTGCCGCTGGAGGCAACCATGAACCTCAGATCGTTAAGTATTTCACGCAGGGCCTCCCTGTGCTTTGGCGTCATTACCTTACTGTTGATCGGTCTGGGTGCTTTCTCTTACGTGCAGATCGACCATCTGCGCAAGGCTGAGCAGAACATCGAAGAAAACTCACTGCCCAGCATCCAGGTAGTCGACGACATTCAGATCGCCCTGCTTCACGCTCGCCTGGAAAGCATCAGGATGCTTGCGAGCACCGATCCCGCTGTACACGCCACCGCGGAAGCCAAGGTCCGGGAAGCGATCGAGGCGCTGCGTGCCAACAGCGACTTTTATCAAAAACACCTGCTTTCAGGTGAAGCCGACCGCGCGCAATTCGAAGAAGCCAACAACAAGATGAGCGTATACATTGATGGCTTGAAACAGGTGGTCGCGCTGGACACCTCTGATCATGAAAGAGCGGTCTCCCTTGCCAACGGAGAGCAGGCCCAAAAGGCCACTGCGTACCAGGAAAAACTTACCAGACTGCGCGAGCAAAATGCCACGGAAGCCGTGAGCTCCGGGAAAGATGCAACCGAGGTCTACAATCACAGCGTCAACGTCCTGATGATTGTGCTGATCGCAGCGTTCCTGCTTACCGTGGTCCTCGCGATTGCCCTGACACGCAGCATCGTCGACCCGATCAGCGTCTCGCTTAAACTCGCAGAAGACATCGCCGCCGGTGACCTGACCCGACAACTTAGCGTTGCCGGCAGTGATGAAGCATCACGCTTGATGACGGCCCTGAATACCATGTCGGGGAACCTGCGCACCACCATTCACGAAATTTCCGGCGCCTCCGCACAACTGAGCACTGCCGCCGTCGAGATGACGTCGATCACCGAAAGTGCCGACCGCACGCTGCAGCAGCAGAACAGCGAAATCGAGCAGGCTGCTACTGCGGTAAACGAAATGAGTGCTGCCGTAGAAGAGGTCGCTCGTAATGCTACGTCGACCTCGCAGGCCGCCCAACAGTCGAGCCTTTCCGCCGACCTGGGTAACCAGCGCGTTAACGAAACCCTGACGGCCATGCAGAACCTGATAGGCCTGGTCGAGGGCTCTTCAGCGCAAGTCACTGCGCTGGCTGGCCAGGCTCAGGACATCAGCAAAGTGCTGGGCGTGATTCGCGGTATTGCCGAACAGACCAACCTGCTGGCACTCAACGCAGCCATCGAAGCGGCGCGTGCCGGTGAACAGGGTCGCGGCTTTGCTGTGGTAGCCGATGAAGTGCGGGCTTTGGCGCATCGCACACAGACGTCCACCCAGGAAGTCGAACAGATGATTTCTGCGATTCAGGCCGGTTCTTCCGCCACGGTCGAGTCAATGCAGAAGAGCACTGAGGAAGTTCACAGCACCCGCAAGACGGCAGAGGACGCCGGAGAGTCGCTGCGTCAGATCACCAACTCGGTACTCGAGATCAATAACCGTAACCTGCAGATCGCAGCGGCCTCCGAGCAGCAGGCGCATGTAGCGCGTGATGTCGACAGAAGCCTGGTCAGCATTCGCGACCTGGCCGTGCAGAGCAGCGAAGGCACCCGTCAGACCCTGATCGCCAGTACCGAACTTTCGCAGTTGGCGGTCAACCTGAATGATCTGGTGCTGCGCTTCAAGACGTAATCCAGAACAACACCCACACATGCCGGGCATGACAGAAGGGCAGCAGATTCGTCTGCTGCCCTTCTTTTATAGCGTCAGTACCGTTTTCGGCAAAAAACCCGCAATGGTTCCTCCAGCCGGCGGTCCCCTCCTCTCAAAAACTGTGAGCCGCGTCTCTCTGCTGACAGCCTTTCAGACACATAGTCTTCATTAGTTGAAATAGGATCCATAAAGACCTATTTACAAGCACAGGCTATTTGAAAAAGCCCGCAACGTTGACAGGGGCATTGAACTCATTCAATAGTTGGCGTCGAACAACACAATATTTATGTAAGCCACGATCAGGTATGACACGATCACTTCCTGCACGGGATCGGCAGCGCCCGGCGTACCGCCAAGGCCGCATCAGTGCTTTTATGACCAGGGTGACACATTTTGAACAACAAACTGACTTCAGCAGAGCTGGCAGTCATCAGTGAAATCGAGGCCACTTCCAGTCTTTTACGACTGGTGACCCGGCTGACCGGGCTGAGATTTGCGGCAATTGCCAAAGTAACCGAGGCCAGCTGGACCGCATGTGCTGTATACGATGAAATCCAGTTCGGGCTGGAACCCGGTCATCAGCTCAAGCTGGAGACCACGTTCTGCAATGAGTTGCGTCAGCACCGCCAGCCTATCGTGATCAACGAAGTCGCGACCGACCCCGTCTACGCAGAGCATCCCATTACTAAAATGTACGGTTTCCAGAGCTACTTCTCGTTGCCGATCATTTTTCCCAACGGAGAGTTCTTCGGCACCCTGTGTGGCCTGGATACCAAGCCTGCGCCACTCGATGACGCCAATACCCTCGATACCCTGAAAGTGTTTTGCACGCTGATCGCCAGCACGCTGTATGCGCACTATCAATTGCAGGAAATGCAGGAAGTCACCGCTTAAGGCATGGAATGCCTCAGACGCGCAGTTGCCGCTCCATGATTAATGTGCGCTCCTCTCCCTCCAGATGCTCCCGCACCACGTTGAAACCCAGCGCCAAGTAGAACGCCTGCGCAGTCAAGGATGACGGTACAACCATTCGCACCGCGCCCGCATTGCGTGCGACAGCCTCCAGCTCGGCCATCAATAAACGCCCGATCCCCTGCCTATGCCTGTCAGGGTCGACGAATACCGAGCGCACGACCTCCCCCTCCAGACTCGCAGTGCCCACCACCACATTGCCCTCTGACGCCACGAACACCTGACGCTGCAGCATGAACCGCTCGATCGCACCCGGGCCGAAACCCGATTGCACGCGCTCGATCACGCTGACGGGATAATCCCTGGAATTGCTGGTTCGCAAGGCCGCCAATATTACTCGACTGATGGCATCCGCTTCGGCTATGCGGGCGGGTCGTACCTTGATGCTCATGGCGTGGTTCCTGGTTACCCTGCAGTAGGTGAATTCATTTCGAACGCGCAATGGCAAGCAAGACACCGCTCATACGGCGAAGGATTTGCGCACTCATCATACAAAAAATGTAGGCGAACAGCCCGAATAACGACGTTCGATCAACTTATTTTCGGCCAGTCGACGAATGGTAGTGCTCACAAGATACCGTAAACAAATGGCCAACCCCTCGCCGTGCGCGGCTTGAACAACGATAGCGTTCAAAAAATCCGATCTGCGGCCGATTAATCGGTATCTCGCCGCTGTGGTCGGAATATTTTCGTCTGTTAAAGTGAGTTTCGTGATGTCATATAGTCATCATCGAGCACCCATTGAGAATTGTCATGAACGCCAGTGCCCCTATTCCCTTGAATGAAACGCAACGTCTGTTGCGCATACGGGAGCTGTGCGTGCTTGAAGATACGTCCGATGACGTATTCGATGAAATCGTCGCGATGACCGCTGCCTTTTTCGAGACGCCGATTGCCTTGATCTCGATCGTCGATGAGCACCGTCAGTGGTTCCGCGCAAGGGTAGGCCTGAATGCCCGCGAAACGCCGCGCAACGTGTCCTTCTGCGCCTACACCATCCTTTCCGACACACTGTTCGAGATTCCCGACGCCACGCTCGACGAGCGCTTCGTCAACAACAGCCTGGTGACCGGACACCCTGACATTCGCTACTACGCAGGCGCGCCACTGATCACCGATGACGGCATTGCCCTGGGCAGCCTGTGTGTGATTGATACCAAGCCGCGCGAGCCGATGAGCGAGTACCAGACGCAGATGCTCAAGCGCTTTGCGTCGCTGGTCATGAAACGCATTGTCGGCCTCAGGCTCAGTTGCTTTATCGACCAGCCCACCGGCTTATACAACCGCTCGCGCCTGCAGGAAGATATTCATCAGGCCGTGGCATCCAGTGTCGATTATCAGTTGGTCGTGGTGGACATGATTACCTCCGCGTTCCTCAACGATATCGTCAAGGCCCTGGGTTACAGCTTCTCCCAGGACCTGGTAACAGGTATCAAGAGCCGCTTGGAGCGCCTGTTGCCGCCGACCTGTTCTTTATACAAGGTCAGTCCTACGCGCTTCGGCTTTCTGTTGGCAGGCGACCGTACGCCCGAACACCTGTTCCGCACCATCCTCAAGGATTTCGAGACGCCCGTTGAGTGCCGGGGAATTCCGGTGCAGATGCAGGTCGGCCTGGGCGTCGTGACCCTTAACCGTAATCCGGTCGAAGAACAGGACTGGATGCGCATGGTGATCAGCGCTGCCGACGATGCCCGCGACCGCGACCTCGGCTGGGCGATGTATGAACCGCACTTTGACGCCGCCCAGCAGCGTGCTTTCAAATTGCTCAGTTCGTTGACCGGGGCGGTGCATGCTGACGATCAACTGCGTCTGGTCTACCAACCGCGCATCGACCTCCACTCTGGCCTGTGCACCTCGGTAGAGGCCTTGCTGCGCTGGAATCACCCGACGCTCGGCGCCATCGGGCCTGCCGAGTTCGTGCCGCTGGCCGAGAAGACCGCTCTGATGCGCCCGCTGAGCCTCTGGGTGCTGACCAGTGCAATCGAACAGGCCGCTCGTTGGCAGCAGCAGGGTTTCGATTTCCGTATTGCGATCAACGTGACGCCCGAAGACCTCACCGGCCCGGCGTTCACCGACCGGATGATACGCCTGCTGGGCAAGCACAAGATTGACCCCACCCGCTTTGAGCTGGAGTTCACCGAAGGCGCGTTGATGCACAACCCGGCAGAAGTGCGCCACCAGCTGGAGCGCATGCGCCAGGAGGGCATGGATGTGGCGATCGATGACTTCGGTACGGGCTACAGCAACTGGAATTACCTGCGGCAGCTGCCTGCGACGACGGTCAAGCTCGACCAGTCGCTGATCCGCAATCTGGCGTCCGACAAAACCGATCAGCGTCTGGTCAAGGCATTGATCGGTCTGGCCAAGAAACTTGGCTACTGCGTCGTGGCCGAGGGCATCGAAACCGACGAGATTCGTCGCCTGGTCAAGCAGTGGGGCTGCGATGAAGGTCAGGGTTATCTGATCGCCAAACCCATGGAAGCCGAGGCGTTGCTGAACTGGCTGGGCCCCAACCAGCGCCTGCAGAGTGCCTCCGAAGCCGCAGAAGCCGCCGTCATCCGCGACAAACGGTTATAACCTTAGAACACATCTTCATAACCGATTACAACGCAAGCCGTTATGCTGCCCGCCACTTTTTGCCTGATGCGTTTGCTTGAAAAAGGTTGGATATGGAAGCGGGTGGTCTGGGTTTCGTAGTTGCAGGGCTGGTAGTCGGTTTCATCGTGGGCATGACCGGAGTCGGCGGCGGCTCGCTGATGACCCCGATACTGCTGTGGTTCGGGATCAATCCGGCCACGGCGGTCGGCACGGACTTGCTGTACGCGGCGATTACCAAATCCGGCGGGGTTCTGGTTCATCGCAGGAACGACAACATCGACTGGAAAGTTACCGGGCTGCTGACCCTGGGCAGCGTCCCGGCGGTGCTCATGACGCTGTGGTTTCTGAGCACCCTGCACACCGCCCCCGAAGCACTTAACGCTATCATCAAGCAGGCCTTGGGCTATGTGCTGCTGCTTACCGCACTCGCCGTTCTGTTCAAGAAAAAACTGCTGGCCTTCGCTCATCGGCGCGGAGACGGGTACTCGTTTTTCAGCGGCACCAGCCTGACGGTACTGACCGTCATCACCGGTCTGATCCTCGGCACCATGGTTGCACTCACCTCCATCGGTGCAGGCGCGCTGGGCACGGTGGCCCTGTTCATCCTCTATCCATTGCTGCCGACCCGACGTCTGGTGGGTACGGAGATCGCCCATGCGGTCCCGCTCACGCTGGTCGCAGGCCTGGGTCATGCGAGCATGGGCAACATGAACTGGGAGTTGCTGGGCTGGCTGCTGATGGGCTCACTGCCCGGCATCTACCTGGGCAGCCACATGGCCGGCCGCGTCTCCGATGACCTGCTACGGCCCTTCCTGGCCATCATGCTGGGCACGATCGGCTTCAAGCTGGCGTTCTGATCGGCGCCTATCCATCAGCCTGTCACATTTCTGAGTCAGGCTTGCCCACGAACATAGCCTCGAAAGCCGCAGAGCCGGTTTGCTTGCAGGCTGTGCGCACTCATCGGGAATTGTAATTTTTTGTAGCGAGACACCGATTTTCGGCGCAGGATTTCGTGCGTCAGCTTCAGCGCCGATGACCCGGCACAGACTTACCCTCACTGAAAGGAGATGCCAACAATGCTCATCCGAATTGAAGAAGGTGTATATGGCGACGCTTGGGTTGTAATACTGGACGACTACCCGGTCAAATGCCGGAGCTGGCAGGAAGCCAGAGAATTTGCCGACCGCATGAAATCCAGAATCGACGCGCCTCATTCGCTGCCGCATATGGCACGCCGCGCAGCCGCCGAGATAAGCGTTCAGGCGGCCGCCCGCTAGACCGCCCCCTCCCCGCGAATTAATCCCTACAGCGTTGCCAGACAATGGGCGACGCTGCTTCACCCTGTCATCTTCGCCCTGTCATAACGCCGCTTGAATTATCGAACCACTTCTCGTTTCCATGACATCCGTTTCACATCCCCTTCACGTCCGGCTGCGTAAATTGGCCCTACTCCTTTGATGAATCCCATTTGGCCCACCCCGTTGTGGGCCATTTTTTTGCCTGCAGAAAAGTGCCGGTGCTCCCGCGCTGATGCGGCGGGATTACTCGTTTTGCGCTGCGGGCGACGATGATACAGCCAGCACTTGGCTGCCCAATACGCCAGCATTCAGCTCTGCCAGCCGATCACTGCCGGTGCCATTGGCAACGTAATTGCTCCAGCTCGCCACCGAAACTGCCATCCAACCCAGCACAAACAACGCAGCTGCCTGTAACGCCCACTTGGTCATGATCGACATACGCTTTCTCCTTGTTCAGGTCTGGATGGCAAGCATGTAAACACCTCACCATTGCAGAAGAATTGCAGAGATTTTTATTTTTGCCAGCCGACATTCCACCTTTGTGAGCAAAGGTGTCGAAAAACAGGAGGGAGCGATCTACATGAGGAAATACCCACGCCCGCAGGCGGGGTATTTTTGAAAAGCGGGGTCAGTACTTGGTGCTTTGCTGCTCAGGTCTGGCCGGTGTGTCCACATGACTCGGACCCGCAATCAGCAGAGCCAGCACGCCAACGATTGGCACGGCAACAACGACAATGATCCACATCAGCTTGTTGCTGGATTGTGTCTTGCTCTTGCGAATACGCAGTACTGCCCAGATGTCCGAAATCACGATCAGGGCGGTCAGCGCTGCGAACAACCACAAATGATTTTCCGATATCCAACCCATTTGAAATCTCCTGCACCATCAACGAAGGCAACCAGATCGGCTGCCCTACTGTAGAAGAGGTCAAAAAGAGCCTTAAAGTTCAGAGAATATTTCGGATTGTGACCGGGTGCTCAGCGCAGCGGCAAGAGCGTCCAGAACGGCACGCCCAAGCAGAGCATGGGCACGATAGGCGTATTCCTCTGCACATCGCTCCTCACACTCCAGCGTGGGAATGCCGTTCGTGAAGCTGCGCGCCACACTTCCGTCAGGTAATCGGTGCCGGGTTGAAGAGCGTGATGTCGTTGTGCAGCCGGTAATGCTCGGTCCAGGTCTTCTTCTTGCCGCTGGCCACGTCCAGGTAGAAGTGGAAAAGCTCCCAACCCAGGTCCTCGATGCTCGCGCGTCCGGTCGCGATGCGTCCGGCGTCTATGTCGATCAGGTCAGGCCAGCGCTGGGCCAGTTCGGTGCGGGTCGAGACCTTCACCACCGGCGCCATCGCCAGGCCGTACGGAGTACCGCGGCCGGTGGTGAACACGTGCAGGTTCATGCCGGCAGCCAGTTGCAAGGTGCCGCAGACAAAGTCACTGGCCGGTGTCGCGCAGAAGATCAAGCCCTTGCCGCTGACCCGCTCGCCCGGGCCGAGTACGCCGTTGATGGCGCTGCTGCCTGACTTGACGATCGACCCTAGAGACTTCTCGACGATGTTCGACAACCCGCCCTTCTTGTTGCCCGGCGTGGTGTTGGCGCTGCGATCAGCCTCGCCTTTGGCCAGATAGCGGTCGTACCAGTCCATTTCCCGCACCAGCGCCTGTGCGACGTCCTGATCCTGTGCGCGGGAAGTCAGCAAATAGATGGCATCCCGCACTTCGGTCACTTCGGAAAACATCACTGTCGCCCCAGCGCGCAACAGCAGATCCGATGCGTAACCCAGCGCCGGGTTGGCGGTAATGCCGGAAAACGCATCACTGCCGCCGCACTGCATGCCCAGAATCAACTCCGACGCCGGAACCGTTTCGCGACGCCGCAGATCCAGCTTTTTCAAACGTGTTTCGGCCAGCTCCATGATTTGTTCGATCATTTCATTGAAGCCATGACTGGAGTCCTGCAAGCGATACAGCCAGGGCTCGCTGAGGTCCACCGAGCTGTCGCCCTCATGCATGACCTGCCCGGCCTGCAACTTCTCGCAGCCCAGGCTGATCACCAGCGCTTCGCCGCCCAGGTTCGGGTTACGCGCCAGGTTGCGTACTGTACGAATCGGGATGTAGGCATCGGTGGCCGTGATTGCCACGCCGCAACCATAGCTATGGGTCAGCGCCACGACGTCATCGACGTTCGGGTACTTGGGCAACAACTCGTCACGGATGCGCTTGACCGCGTGGTCGAGCACACCGGTCACGCACTGCACGGTAGTGGTGATGCCGAGAATGTTGCGAGTGCCCACTGTGCCGTCGGCGTTGCGATAGCCTTCGAAGGTGTAACCCTCGAGCGGCGCCTGCTTTTCCGGCACGGCATCGGACATCGGCAGGCTGTCGAGCGCAGGCGCGGAAGGCATGCGCAACTGGTCTTCCCTGACCCAACTGCCGCGCGGTATTGGTTGCAATGCATAGCCAATGGTGTGGCCGTAACGAATCACGGCTTCGCCCACGGCCAGGTCAACGGTGCTGACCTTGTGGCTCTGCGGTACGTTATCGACAGTGACCAGGCCGTTGTCGAATTCGGTTCCGGCCGGCACACCCTGGTCGTTGACCACGACCACGACGTTATCCAGCGGATGCAGCCGGATATAGCGTGGCGAATCGGCATGTTGAATCAGGTTCATCACGGTTTCCTCAGGATTTTGCTTCGGAAAGGTCGCTGACCGAGTCGTTCAGCAATGGCCCCTTGGCAGGCGGCTCTTTCAATTCCACACGCTTGATTTCACCCACGATGAAAATGTAACTGATCACCGCCAGCAGCGCGTTGGCGCCCACGAACACCAGCGCCCATTTGAACGAGCCGGTGCTGCTGATGATGTAGCCAATCACGATCGGAGTGGTGATCGATGCAATGTTACCGAAGGTGTTGAACAGGCCGCCGCTCAAACCGGCGATCTGCTTGGGCGACACGTCGGACATCACAGCCCAGCCCAGCGCACCCACGCCCTTGCCGAAGAA
The DNA here is from genome assembly GCF_977070315.1 of Plantibacter cousiniae (nom. nud.). Lineage (NCBI taxonomy): Bacteria > Bacillati > Actinomycetota > Actinomycetes > Micrococcales > Microbacteriaceae > Plantibacter > Plantibacter cousiniae (nom. nud.). Next base: position 606,233 of record NZ_CDRVEU010000003.1, read on the forward strand.
TGCCAGGGCCATGAAGCCCACGACCACCCATTCGATGTCGACGTAGTTGCAGGTCACGATCGAGGTCGACAGCAGCAGGCCTCCGATGATCGGCGCCTTGCGGGCGAAGGTCAGCGAATGGCCCTTGCGCAGCAGGTAGTCGGAAATGATCCCGCCCAATACCCCGCCGATGAAGCCGCAGATAGCCGGCAGAGAGGCGATGATGCCAGCCTTGAGGATGGTCATGCCGCGCTCCTGAACCAGGTACACCGGGAACCAGGTCAGGAAGAAGTAGGTGATGCCGTTGATGCAGTATTGGCTGAGGTAGATACCCAGCATCATGCGGTTGGTCAGCAACTGGCGGATGTAATCCCACTTTGGGCCGCTGCTGGCTGTTTTTTGCGCGCCTTTACCCTTGTCCTGATCCAGATCGACCAGCGCGCCATTGCTGGAAATGTGCTCCAGTTCGGCCTCGTTGATCATCGGGTGGTTGCGCGGGCCGTAGATGACCTTCATCCAGATCATGGAGAACACGATACCGAACGCGCCCATCACGACGAACACGTGCTGCCAGCCGTAGGTGTAAACGATCCAGCCCATCAGCGGAGCGAACAGCACGGTGGCGAAGTACTGCGCCGAGTTGAAGATCGCCGAGGCGGTGCCGCGCTCGGCAGTCGGGAACCAGGCGGCGACGATGCGCGCGTTGCCCGGGAAGGACGGCGCTTCGGCCAGACCGACCAGAAAGCGCAGCATGAACAGCGCAACGATTGCCGTGGAGACGCCGAACTCGCCCACATAGCCTTGCAGCAGGGTGAACAGCGACCAGGTGAAAATGCTCATGGCATAGACTTTCTTCGACCCGAAACGGTCAAGCAGCCAGCCACCGGGAATCTGACCGGCCACGTAGGCCCAGCCGAATGCGGAGAAAATATAGCCCAGAGTGACGGCACTGATGCCCAGGTCTTTCTGAATGCTGGAACCAGCGATAGCGATGGTGGCGCGGTCGGCGTAGTTGATCGTAGTGACCAGAAACAGCATCAACAGGATCAAATAGCGGACGTGCGTCGGCTTGGACTTTTGCATGGTAGAGCTCCCACTGATTATTTTTTTACGCGGGTAAATCTGTTTTTTGGGTGTAGCGTTACAGGCCCCTTGGCAGTATCACGGCGACGACATCTGCCACCTGTAAGGGTCATGCAGTGCAATGAAAAAACCGCTGATCGCTCAGCGGCTTTGTCGTGGCAGGTGTTATTGCTTGCCTTGCTTGTCCATCAGAGCGGCGAGCATGTCGCACTCGTCTGGCGTCAGATCGGTCAACGGCGCGCGCACCGGACCTGCGTCATAACCTGCGATCTTCGCGCCGGCCTTGACGATACTCACGGCATAGCCAGCCTTGCGGTTGCGGATTTCCAGGTAAGGCAGGAAGAAATCGTCGATGTATTTACCGACCGCCTGATGATCGTCGCGGGCGATGGCGTGGTAGAAGTCCATCGCCAGTTTCGGTACGAAGTTGAACACGGCAGACGAGTAGACCGGCACGCCCAGCGCCTTGTAGGCAGCGGCATAGACTTCAGCGGTCGGCAGCCCGCCCAGGTACGAGAAGCGGTCACCAAGACGGCGGCGGATCGAAACCATCAGCTCGATATCACCCAGGCCATCCTTGTAACCGATCAGGTTCGGGCAACGCTCGGCCAGTTGCTCGAGCAGGGTCGGCGTCAGGCGGCAGACATTACGGTTGTAGACCACCACACCGATCTTCACCGATTTGCACACGGCTTCGACGTGCGCGGCAACGCCGTCCTGGCTGGCTTCGGTCAGGTAGTGCGGCAGTAGCAGCAGACCCTTGGCGCCCAGACGCTCGGCTTCCTGCGCGTACTCGATGGCCTGACGAGTCGGCCCGCCTACACCGGCGAGGATTGGCACACTGGTGGCGCAGGTGTCGACGGCAGTCTTGATGATTTCGGAATATTCGCTGGCAGCCAGGGAGAAAAACTCACCTGTGCCGCCCGCAGCGAACAGAGCGCTTGCGCCGTACGGGGCCAGCCACTCGAGACGTTTAATGTAGCCGGCGCGGTGGAAGTCGCCCTGGGCATTGAAATCGGTTACCGGGAAAGACAGCAGACCGGACGAGAGGATGGACTTCAGTTCTTGTGGATTCATTATTCGAACACCCTGGAGGACTTAATTGTTAGAGGATCACCGGGTCAGTGCCGATGTCGTAAGTCATCGTACAACTGATAATAAAATCACTCAACAGGGATTTTCGGGTTTTTTCAGAGGGAACGGACAGAGCCCGGTTTTGACTTTTGCGCTGCCGCATAGATGTGTGACGCAGAGCGTCTGGCGCGTGAGGAACGATAGGTGTTCCCCCAGCCATCTATCGTACCCAAGCTCCAGCGTGGGTATGCCGTTCCGGACGCTCCGTGTCCTCTTTTAATCCTCAAGCCCGCTGCGATTCAGCCTCTTCATGCGCATGGCGCAGGCGTTCGCGGCTGTTGGTGAGGTGCAGGCGCATGGCCGCGCGGGCCGCATCGGAATCCTGGCGGGCGATGGCGTCGAAGATTTCTTCGTGCTCACGGCTCAGCCGATCCATGTAGTGCTGCTGGTCATCATGCGCCAGACGCGCGGAATTGAGCCGGGTACGCGGGATGATGCTGGTGCCCAAGTGGGTCATGATGTCCGTGAAGTAGCGATTGCCGGTCGACAAGGCAATCTGCAGATGGAACTGGAAGTCCGACGCCACGGCATCGGTGGCGTGTGCCGCACTTTCATTGAGCGCGTCCAGCGCCGAACGCATGGCTGCCAGTTGTTCATCACTGCGCCGCTGGGCTGCAAGGCCTGCCGACTCGACTTCCAGACTGATGCGCAACTCGAGAATCGCCAGTACATCACGCAGGGTGACGATGGTCGCAGGGTCAATCCGGAAGCCACTGGGGCTCGGCGTGTCGAGCACGAAGGTGCCGATGCCGTGACGGGTCTCGACCAGACCGGAGGCCTGCAGACGCGAAATCGCCTCACGCACGACAGTCCTGCTGACGCCCTGCTCTTCCATGATTGCGGATTCGGTGGGCAGTTTGTCGCCGCGCTTGAGCTGACCGCTGCGAATACGCTCGGACAGCTCTGTCACCAGCTCCTGCGCGAGGCTGCGGTGTTTTCTGCGGGCGCGGGGCAGAGCGCTTTGATTTTCCATCCAACATCGATCTCTGGACTGCTAAACATGGGGCTAATCATAGCTCAGCGGTTGTATGATCACACCCTCAAAAGCGCCGTGTCCCCTATAGCATCGACCTCAAAACGTTGCGAATCACGGTTGCTCGATCAATTTGCCGCCCTCGACACGCACATGCCGGTCATGAAAGCGTTTGAGGCTGCTGCGGTGCCCGACGCTGATCAGCGTCAGGCCCGGCAGCCCGTCGATGACTGCGCGGTGCATGGCCGTCTCGTCATCTTCGTCCATGGCCGAGGTGGCTTCATCCACATACAGCCAGTTCGGCGCGACCAGCAGGGCACGAGCGAACGCCACCCGCTGCTGCTCGCCCGGTGAGAGAAAACGCTGCCAGTGATTACTTTCGTCCAGACGCGGTATCAGGTGCTCCAGACGGCACTGCTCCAGTACCTCGGCAAATCGCTGAGCCGGGTAATGTTCCGCGGGTTGTGGATAACTCATCGCCTCACGCAGTGTGCCAATAGGCAGGTAAGGCCTCTGCGGCAGGAACAGCGCCGTACCGGTGGGCAAGCGAATCTGCCCCGCCCCCTCAGGCCAGAGACCGCCCAACGCCCTCAGCAACGAGCTTTTACCACTGCCCGAACGACCGCTGAGCATCACCCGCTCTCCCGCGCCGACCTGCAGACTCGCGTCGCTCAGCAATTGCCGCCCACCGGCGATGCTCAAGCCAAGATTGCGCAGGTCAAGCGTGTCGTTGGCGTGAATTCTTTCGATGGCCGGCTGCCGATCTTCATTGTCACTCATCGCCTGACAGAAGCTCAGCAGACGGTCGCTGGTGGCGCGCCATGACGCCAGCGTGCCATAGGCGCTGATGAACCAACTGAAGTTCTCCTGCACATTGCCGAATGCCGAGTTGATCTGCATCAGATCACCCAGCTCGATCTTGCCGGCGAAATACCGTGGCGCGGCCACAATGAACGGAAAGATCAGCGCAATCTGCGAATAGCCCGAGGTGAAGAACGTCAGCCGCTTCTGGACCTTCATCGACGCCCGGAAGTTATTCCAGATCATCATGAAGCGCGCGCTCAGGCGCTGGTTTTCATTGCGTTCGCCCTCGGACAAGGCAATGCTTTCAGCGTTTTCGCGCACACGCACCAGCGCAAAACGCAGGTCTGCCTCGAATCGCTCCTGCTGGTTGTTCAACGGGATCAGCCGCTTGCCGATCCAGTGGGTCAGCAGGCTGCCCACCAGCGCATAGAGCATGGCCGCCCAGAACATGTAACCAGGAATGGTGACGCCGAACACCTCGATACTGCCCGACACGCCCCAGAGGATCACTGAAAACGACACCAGACTGACCACCGCGCTCATCAAACCCAGGCCCAGGCTGAGCGTGCTGGTGGTGAACTCGTTGAGGTCTTCGGACAGACGCTGGTCAGGGTTATCGGTGTAACCGCCCTGCTCCAGGTGGTAGTAGTTCTTGTCCGCGAGCCAGCGCGCGAAGTGTCTCTCCGTCAGCCAGCGGCGCCAGCGGATGGTCAGCAACTGGGTCAGGTACAAGCGATAGACCGCCGCCAGAATGGCGATCGCGGCGATGCCGCTGAAGTACAGGATCAGGTGGGTGAACGCGGCAAGATCCTTGTTCTGCAGAGCGTTGTAGAAGTCTCGGTACCAGCTGTTGAAGAACACCGAGACCTGCACGCTGAACAGCGACAGCGCGATCACCGAGACCAGCAGCAGCCAGGCAGTGGCCTTTTCCTCACTGCGCCAGTACGGCGTTATCAGCTTCCAGACGCGGGGTAGAAAGGCTCCTTGCACAGTATCGTTGACGGCAGAATATTCAGCATTGCGATTCATGTGGTTCAGGCTCGCTCTATTCGAAAGTACGATGCCTGAGCACAATGAAGCAAAAAACGCCTAAACGATCACTATGAAAAAACCTTCATCAACGCCGCACGGGACGCTTCTGCAACTTGCGCTGCAAGGTGCGGCGGTGCATGCCCAGCGCCCGCGCAGTTGCGGAAATATTGCCCTCGTGCTCGGTCAGCACGCGCTGGATATGCTCCCACTGCAAGCGATCCACCGACATCGGATTCTCGGGAACCAGCGTGTCGAGGTTGGCGTGCTCGGACAGCAGGGCCGCCAGTACGTCATCCGCGTCAGCCGGTTTGCACAGGTAGTTGCACGCGCCGCGCTTGATCGCTTCGACCGCCGTGGCGATGCTCGAATAACCGGTGAGAATCACCACGCGCATGTCCGGGTCCATTTCCAGCAGCTTGGGCAGCAGCACCAGACCGGAATCGCCGTCCATCTTCAGGTCCAGCGCGGCATATTCGGGAATGTCCTGTTGCGCCAGGGCCAGACCTTCTTCGGCCGAGCCGGCGGTGCTCACGCGAAAACCACGACGGCTCATGGCCCTCGCCATCACACGGGTGAACGTCGCGTCGTCATCGACCAGCAACAGGTGCGGCAGCTCTTCGCCTTCGACCTGGATGTCATCGTCACTCATGCTTCTTCTCCTCGCGTATCTCGGGGCAGGCGCAGCTCGGTGAGCGTACCGCCTTCTTCATGACTGTAGAGCTTCACTGAGCCACCCGCACGGGTGACGCTGGCCTTGCTCAGGAACAGCCCCAGGCCGAAACCTTTGCCCTTGGTAGTAAAGAACGGCTTGCCGATCTGTTCGGCAATCGCCAGCGGCACACCCGCGCCATGGTCGCGAATGCTGATGCAGACTTCCGCACTGTCCCAGTCCAGATTGACTTCAAGGCCATCGGGGCAGGCATCGGCAGCGTTGTTGAGCAGGTTGAGCAGCGCCTGGGTCAGGTCCGGCGGCGGCGCCAGCATCGGCGCTTCGCCCTTGCCCAACTGATAGAAACGGTAACTCACCTCCGGGCGCATCAGATGCCAGCGGTTGAGGGACTCGTCCAGCCAGCGGGTGGCGGTCTGATATTCGACGGCCATGCGCCGATTGGCTTCGGCGGCACGCACCAGTTGCTGCAGGGTCTGCTTGCACTGTTTGACCTGCTCCTGCAGCACGGACAGATCATCCTGCAACGCTGGATCGCTGTGATCCTGGCGCATTTCCTTGAGCAGCACGCTCATGGTTGCCAGCGGCGTTCCCAATTCATGGGCGGCCCCTGCAGCCTGGGTCGCGACGGCGAGCAATTGCTGATCACGCAGGCCTTCTTCGCGACGCTCGGCACGCAGTTGCTCCTGGCGGCGCAGCTCTTCGGCCATCTTCGCAGCAAAGAAGGTAATCACCGCAGCGGCCAACGCAAAACTCAGCCACATGCCGTAGATCTGCATGTTTTCCCGGGCAATGGAGTCGGTTTCCAGCGGGTAGGAGCGCACCATCAGCAAGGTGTACATGCTCAGCGCAAAGCCGGACAGAATCAGCGAATAACGCCATGGCAGCGTGGCGGCGGCAATGGTCAGCGGCACCAGATAATAGGAAACGAACGGGTTGGCCGAGCCGCCCGAGTAATACAGCAGCGCGCTGTGAATCAGCAGGTCCAGCGCCAGTTGCAGCGCATATTCAAGCTCGGTGAGCGGCAGCGAGGTGCGCAGACGAATGACTGTCAGCCCGCAGAGCACCAGCGAACAGCCCAGGGTGATCGACAGTTGCAGCCACGGCAACGGCAGAAAGTCGAACAGCCAGGCCATACCGACCGAGCCGGCCTGCGCGGCCAGCACCAGAATACGGATGAATGTCAGGCGCCACAGGTTTTGCCGTGTGGCTGAAAGCATTTGAACGGGGGCGAGCATGAGCTCTCCTGATGAGTGCTCCAGGCGGATCGCAGCGAGTATAACCAAGCGGGAGACAAAACTGAAAAAGTGCGTCAACGCACCGCACGCCAGAGCACTCGGTCATCGCAGGAACCGGACCAAAGCGCTACAGTCAGAACACTTTGCGCCGCCCGACCATCGTCGGAGGCCGTTTGATAACAAGGAGCTCTCATGTTCAACCTTCGCCCTGCCGCCACCCTCGTCGCGCTGGCTGCGGCTTTTTCCAGCCTGCCCGCCATGGCTGAAGAAGCCCGTTACAACCAGATTTCATTGCGCGCCGAGGTCAATCAGGAGGTGCAGCGCGACCTGATGCTCGTCACGCTGTACACCGAAGCGCAGGACAGCGATCCGGCCAAACTGGCCGCGCAGATCACCGAGACGCTGAACAAGGCGCTGGGGCAGGCGCGCCAGGTCAAGGACGTGAAGATTCGCCAGGGCAGCCGCAACAGCTACCCGGTCTACGACGATAAAGGCCAGAAGATTACCGGCTGGCGTGAACGCGCCGAACTGCGCCTGGAAAGCGCAGACTTTGCTGTGCTGTCCAAGCTGACCGGCGAGCTGCTGACCGACCTGAAAATGGGCGGCATGGACTTCTCGATCTCGCCATCGACGCGCAAGACCAGCGAAGACGCCCTGCTCAAGGACGCCGTGACTGCGTTCAAGGCTCGCGCGCAACTGGTCACCGAGGCGCTGGGCGGTACAGGCTACAAGCTGGTCAACCTGAATCTGAATACCTCGGGCTACCCGCAGCCGTATCTGCGCGCGCCGGTCATGATGATGGCCAAGTCCTCGCGCGAAGACGCAGCTCCGACGCCCGATGTCGAGGCTGGCACCAGCCAGGTCAGCGTCGCCGCGGATGGCGTGATCGAAGTCGCGATACCCTGAGCAGGGTTGATCATTGAGCCCGAGCCCGGAAAAGCGAGCTCCAATCAGCACAACCATCGTTCCCATGCTCGGCGTGGGAACGCAGTTCCGGACGCTCTGCGTCCGATCTTGAGAACGCAGTACCACGCGAGGGATCCATGGGACACACACTTTTCAAACCGCTGCTGTTGACCACCGCGCTGCTGGCCTGCGCACCTTTGGCCCAAGCGGCAAGCACGCTGGTGTATTGCTCGGAAGCAAGCCCGGCCGGTTTCGACCCCAGCCAGTACACCAGCGGCACCGACTTCGATGCCTCGGCCGAAACCGTTTTCAACCGTCTGACCCAGTTCAAGCGTGGCGGTACGGAAGTGGAGCCGGGTCTGGCCACGCGCTGGGACGTTTCGCCGGATGGTCTGACCTACACGTTTCACCTGCGCGAAGGCGTGAAATTCCATACCACGGATTATTTCACCCCGACTCGTACGTTCAACGCCGATGACGTGCTGTTCACGTTCAATCGCCTGCTTGATGCCAACCACCCGTTCCGCAAGGCGTATCCGTCCGAGTCGCCCTATTTCACCGATATGGGGCTGAATACGACGATCAAGAGCGTCGAGAAAGTCGACCCGCTGACCGTCAAGTTCACCCTGAACAACATCGATGCCGCCTTTGTGCAGAACCTGGCGATGAGCTTCGCCTCGATCCAGTCTGCCGAGTACGCAGACAAACTGCTCAAGGAAGGCAAGGCCGAGGACTTGAACCAGAAGCCCATCGGCACTGGTCCGTTCGTCTTCAAGCGCTATCAGAAGGATTCACAGATCCGTTACGTCGGCAATACCGAGTACTGGAAGCCGGAGGATGTGAAGATCGACAACCTGATCTTCTCGATCAGCAGCGATGCCGCCGTGCGCCTGCAGAAGCTCAAGGCCAACGAATGCCAGGTCAGCGGCTATCCGCGCCCGCAGGACATCGAGGAGATGAAAAAGGACCCGAAACTCAAGGTCCTCAGTCAGCCGGGCTTCAACCTGGGCTTCCTGGCCTACAACGTTACGCATCCGCCACTGGATCAGCTCAAGGTGCGTCAGGCGCTGGACATGGCCATCGACAAGCCAGCAATCATCAAGGCGGTTTATCAGAGTGCAGGCCAACTGGCTGAAAATGCCCTGCCGCCGGGTCAGTGGAGCTTCGATCCGACCATCAAGGACGCCCCGCACGACCTGACCAAAGCCAAACAACTGCTCAAGGAAGCAGGTGTGGCACCGGGTACCAAAATCGATCTGTGGGCCATGACCGTCCAGCGCGCGTCGAACCCCAATGCACGCATGTCGGCTCAGATGATTCAGTCCGACTGGGAGAAGATCGGTATCAAGGCCAACATCGTCAGCTATGAATGGGGCGAATACATCAAGCGCGCCAAGGCCGGCGAACATGACGCAATGATCTATGGCTGGACCGGTGACAACGGCGACCCTGACAACTGGCTCGGCGTGCTTTACAGCTGCGCAGCCGTCAAAGGCAGCAACTACGCCAAGTGGTGCGATCCGGCTTACGACAAGCTGGTGCAGAAGGCCAAGCTGACCAGCAACCGCGATGAGCGCATCAAGCTCTATCAGCAGGCTCAGCACATTCTCAAGCAGCAGGTGCCGATCACCCCGATTGCCAACTCCAAGGTGTTTCAGCCAATGCGCCAGGAAGTGCAGGACTTCAAGATCAGCCCCTTCGGCCTGACACCCTTTTATGGTGTCAGCCTGGGAACAGTGAAGTAACAACACAGCGCCAACCGGGTGCATTTTTCTCACCCGGTTGCGCTTTATTGGTGCACGAAACAATTGAAAAAGCGTCGCGCAAACGATCAACTACCAAGAAAGTTACACTTTCGCGACATTCCTGTACGATCGTGCCACTCTTTGTCGCTTCTTTCGCCTCACTGTCTTGCTTTGGGTATGGCCCCTGCATAAGTATCGGACGGATCGGCTCACGAGGTCGTTCCCTCTAATCAAAAATGACAACAACTGAGGCAACCATGCTCAAACACGCGGTCATTCCGTTTCTGGTCGGCGCCAGCTTGCTCGCCAGCGCACCTTTCGCTCACGCTGCATCGAATCTGGTGTTCTGTTCCGAGGGCAGCCCTGCGGGCTTCGATCCAGGTCAATACACCACAGGTACTGACTTCGACGCCTCAGCCGAGACCATTTTCAATCGCTTGAGCCAGTTTGAACGCGGCGGCACCGCCGTGGTGCCAGGTCTGGCAACCAAATGGGACATCTCCGACGATGGCCTGACGTACACCTTCCACCTTCGTGAAGGCGTCAAGTTCCACACCACGTCCTACTTCAAGCCGACCCGTGAATTCAATGCCGATGACGTGCTGTTCACGTTCAATCGCATGATCGACAAGGACATGCCTTACCGCAAAGCGTATCCGACCGAGTTCCCGTACTTCACCGATATGGCGATGGACACCAACATCACCAAAATCGAGAAGATCGACGACCACACCGTCAAGTTCGTTCTGGGCAAGGTCGACGCCGCGTTCATCCAGAACATGGCGATGAGCTTCGCGTCCATCCAGTCCGCAGAATATGCCGCCCAGTTGCTGAAGGAAGGCAAGCCGGAGCTGATCAACCAACAGCCGATCGGCACTGGTCCGTTCGTGTTCAAGAGCTACCAGAAAGACTCCAACATCCGTTACACCGGCAACAAGGATTACTGGAAGCCTGAGGACGTCAAGGTCGACAACCTGATCTTCGCCATCACCACCGATGCTTCGGTGCGCATGCAGAAGCTCAAGAAAAACGAATGCCAGATCACTGCCTACCCGCGTCCTGCCGACCTCGAACCGCTCAAGGCCGACAAGAACCTGAAGATGCCCGATCAGGCAGGCTTCAACCTGGGGTACATCGCCTACAACGTGATGCCTGAGATCAAGGGCGAAGACCATCCAAATCCCTTGGCTCAGTTGAAAGTGCGTCAGGCGCTGGACATGGCGGTCAACAAGCAGCAGATCATCGACTCGGTTTACCAGGGTGCAGGTCAATTGGCGGTCAACGCCATGCCGCCGACCCAGTGGTCCTATGACACCACCATCAAGGACGCCAAGTACGATCCCGAGAAAGCTCGCGAGCTGCTCAAGGAAGCCGGTATCAAGGAAGGCACCGAAATCACCCTGTGGGCGATGCCGGTTCAGCGTCCTTACAACCCCAACGCCAAACTGATGGCCGAGATGCTCCAGTCCGACTGGAAGAAGATCGGTATCAACGCCAAGATCGTCAGCTATGAATGGGGCGAGTACATCAAGCGCGCCAAGAATGGCGAGAACGGCGCCATGCTGATTGGCTGGAGCGGTGACAATGGTGACCCGGACAACTGGCTCGGCACCCTGTTCGGCTGCGACGCACTGAATGGCAACAACTTTGCCAAATGGTGTGACAAGCCGTTCGACACGCTGATCCATCAGGCCAAGGAAACGTCCGATCAGGCCAAGCGCACCGAGCTGTACAAACAGGCGCAACACCTCCTGAAAGACGCAGTGCCAATGACGCCTATTGCGCACTCGACGGTCTATCAACCCATGCGCACCAGCGTGCAGGACTTCAAGATCAGCCCGTTTGGCTTGAACTCCTTTTACGGTGTGAGCGTGAGCGGCAAGTAAAAGTGACAGCTTGCTGCGCCGCTCATCCGGCGCAGCAAACCGCTCTACTTGAATAGCAAGCCCCGAGCGATGGGTTGAAAAAGTGCCGATAACGGCATTCTTCTACTATCACTAAGATATTTCCTACGAGCTTTGCAGCCTTCGAGCCTATATACCGCGGGCCTCTGACGACTTACCGTCGAAGGGCAGCGGCAATGGCAGGAAGCCCGTCGCTTCGTGTCCAGGTGCGCCGGGCATGTCGTGCGAAGTTGCGTGGGGCGACGCCTTTGGGCCAGTTAGACATTCGAGCCTCGGCTCATCCTTCGAGGATAGGGATCATCATGCGTAAAACTCTTGCGATGACGTCGTGCCTGGGACTGTTGGCACTGGCCCCGTTTGCCCAGGCGGCAAGCAATCTGGTGTTTTGCTCCGAAGCGAGTCCGGCTGGCTTCGACGGTGCGCAATACACCTCCTCCACCGATAACGATGCATCCGAGCCGATCTACAATCGACTCACCGAATTCAAGCAAGGCGACACCACCGTGGTTCCAGCGCTGGCGACTTCCTGGGACATCTCGGAAGACGGCCTGGTCTACACGTTTCATCTGCGCGAGGGCGTGAAGTTCCACAGCAACAAGAACTTCAAACCCAGCCGTGACTTCAACGCCGACGACGTGCTGTTCACCTTCAATCGCATGCTCAAGCCCGATCATCCGTTCCGTGTCGCTTACCCGACCGAGTTCCCCTACTTCACCAGCATGGGCCTGAACAAGAAGATCAAGTCCGTCGAGAAGACCGACCCGCTGACCGTCGTGTTCACCCTCAATACGGTCGACGCGGCCTTCATTCAGAACATCGCGATGAACTTCGCCGGCATCCTCTCCGCCGAGTACGCCGAACAGCTGATGGCCAAGGGTGACGTACGCGACATCAACCAGCAGCCTATCGGCACAGGCCCGTTCGTGTTTCAGCGTTATCAGAAGGATTCGCAGATTCGCTACAAGGGCAACAAGGAGTTCTGGGACCCGAGCCGGGTGAAAATCGATCAGTTGATCTTCGCCATCGTGACCGACGCCTCTGCGCGCATGCAAAAGCTCAAGGCCAATGAATGCCAGGTCTCGGTCAACCCGCGCCCGGCGGACCTCGCCAGCCTCAAGGCAGACAAAAGCCTGCAGATCATCGAGAAACCAGGCTTCAATCTCGGCTACATCTCCTACAACGTGCGCCACGAACCGTTGGGCAAGCTGGAAGTGCGTCAGGCGCTGGACATGGCCGTCAACAAGAAGGCGATCATCAACGCGGTTTACCAAGGCGCAGGGCAACTGGCAGTCAACGCCATGCCACCGACCCAGTGGTCCTATGACGACACTATCAAGGACGCCCCCTACGACCCGGAAAAAGCCAGGACCCTGTTGCGTGCCGCGGGCATCAAGGAAGGCACCGAACTGACCCTGTGGGCCATGCCGGTTCAGCGTCCTTACAACCCCAATGCCAAGCTGATGGCCGAAATGCTGCAGGCCGACTGGGCCAAGGTCGGCATCAAGGTCAAGATCGTCAGTTACGAATGGGGTGAATACCTCAAACGCACCAAAAACGGCGAGCACGATATCTCGCTGATCGGCTGGACCGGCGACAACGGTGACCCGGACAACTGGCTGGGCACGCTTTACAGCTGCGCCGCGATTGGCGGCAACAACTACTCGATGTGGTGCGACGAAAAATACGACCAACTGGTCAAGGCCGCCGTTGCGACCACTGACCGCGCGAAGCGTACCGACCTGTACCAACAGGCGCAGCGCTACCTCAAGGAGCAGGTGCCGATCACACCGGTTGCCCACTCGACCGTTAATCAGCCATTGCGCGCCGAGGTCAGGGACTTCCACGTCAGCCCGTTCGGTCGCAACAATTTTTCAGGCGTCAGCATCGTCGATTGATCGAAAACTCCGCACGCCCTCGCCGTCTTGTGTCACGGCGAGAGCGGGCACTTGCGCGTCGATACCTATAACAACGCAGGACCCAAAGTCTTGCACCACCAAAAGCCAGGCTTAAAGAACTGGCATATAAAAAAGTGATAAAGGGAGCTGCACATCGTGAAAACAACTAGCACTGCATTATTGGCATTGTCTCTCTCGTCGTTTGGCGCACTGGTTCAGGCTGAACCGGCAAGCCAGACGTTCGTACCGACCGAGCTGAGTTCAAAGAATGCACAGGCCGACGCCAACGGCTTTATCGAAGACCAACACCTGACCGGCACGACCCGTAACTGGTACGCCAATGAACTCAAGCGTCGCGGCGAAGTGTTCCGCTACAACGACAACGGCGTTGCCGAGCAGACCTCGCGTCGCATCAACTGGCAGCAGGGCACGATCGTCAACTACACCTCCGGCTATACGCAGGGCGTTGTAGGTTTCTCCACCGAACTGGCGCTGTACAACGCCATTGCGCTGGACCGTGACACCGACGACTTTGCCGGCAACTCCAACCGTACCCTGGCACACAGTGACGGTGATGCAGTGGGTCAGTGGAGCAAGATGGGCCTGGGCAACGTGAAGGCGCGGGTTTCCAACACCGTCCTGACCATGGGTCGCCAATCGGTGAACACCCCGGTCATCGCCTTCATCGGCAACCGCGCACTGCCGTCCAGTTTCCAGGGTTTTGCAGTCCAGAGCGACGAATTCAACAACCTGTCCCTGCAGGGCGGCAGCTTCGACCGCGTATCGCCACGTATGGAACAGAGCCTGGACAAGTTCCGCTCCGAGTACGGTGATCGCAGCAAGACGGCCGACCGTCTGGACATGTTTGGTGGTGACTACAAGCCGACCGACAGCCTGACCGCCAGCTTCTATGCGTCCAACCTCGAAGACTTCTGGCACCAGTACTACTTCGGCTTCACCCACGAACTGGGTGACAGCAAGGTGTTCGCCCTCAGCACTAACCTGAACTACTACAAGACTAAGGATGCAGGTCAGAGCAAGCTGGGCGCGATCGACAACGATACCTACAGCCTGTCCTTCACCGGTACACATAACGCGCACAGCATCAGCGTTGCGTACCAGGAAGTTAACGGTAACGAGTATTTCGACTACGCCCACGACACCAACGCGATTTTCCTGGCCAACTCCCTGCTCTCGGACTTCAACGGCCCGAACGAGAAGTCCCTGCAGGTCGCTTACGTACTGAACATGGCCGAATATGGCGTGCCGGGCCTGAAATTCAACATCTACCAGGCACGTGGCTGGGACATCGACGGTACGCACTACAAGGGCACCGGCTACACCGACGTACTGGCAATGGACGGCGAGACTCACTACGAATACGGCATTGGTTCGTCGTACTCCGTGCAGTCCGGTCCGCTCAAGGCCACTGCCATCCGCGCCACCTACACCACGCACCGCGCCAGCGAGAATCAGGCTGATGGCAACATCAACGAATTCCGTCTGGTGACCACCGTTCCGTTCAACATTCTTTGATTCGCTGAAAACCGTTGGGGCGCAAGGCAATGGCCTTGCGCCCCATCATCACCATCGGCGTCAACTCTATGGAGGGTTCACAATGAAACTGTTATCGCTACGCAACTCGATCGCCCTGGCCCTGCTCAGCGTCGCCGTCAGTGTTTCGGCAAAACCCCTGGTGGTCTGCACCGAAGCCAGCCCCGAAGGCTTCGACATGGTGCAATACACAACAGCAGTGACGGCCGATGCCGTGGCTGAAACCGTGTTCAACCGCCTCGCGGATTTCAAACCCGGTACCACGGAAGTGATTCCTGCGCTGGCTGACTCCTGGGAGATCAGCGACGACGGCCTGACGTACACCTTCCACCTGCGTAAAGGCGTCAAGTTCCACACCACCGATTACTTCAAACCGACCCGCGACATGAACGCCGACGATGTGCTCTGGAGTTTTCAGCGTCAGCTGGACCCGAAGCACCCGTGGCATGACAAGTCGAGCGTCGGCTTCCCCTACTTTGAAAGCATGGGCTTCAAAGAGCTGCTGAAAAGCGTCGAGAAAACTGACGACTACACCGTCAAGTTCACCCTGACCCGCCGCGAAGCACCATTCCTGGCCGACCTCGCGATGGCCTTCGCGTCGATCTACCCGGCTGAATACGCTGACCAACTGTTGAAAGCCAACAAGACCGGCGACCTCAACAGCAAGCCGATCGGTACCGGCCCGTTCATCTTCCAGCGCTATGCCAAGGATGCGCAGGTACGCTTCAAGGCAAACCCGGACTACTTCCGCGGCAAGCCGCCTGCCGATGCCTTGATTCTGGCAATCGCCACCGACAACAACGTGCGCCTGCAGAAGCTCAAGGCCAACGAATGTCAGATCGCGCTGTATCCGAAGCCGGACGACGTACCGAGCATCAAGAAAGACCCGAATCTGAAAATCGATGAGCTGGAGGCAATGACCACCGGCTACATCGCTATCAACACCACGCACAAGTACCTGAGCGACGTGCGCGTCCGCAAAGCCATTGACATGACGTTCGACAAGAACGCTTATGTCAACGCGGTGTTCGGCAAGGGCAACGCGCTGGTAGCGGTCAACCCGTATCCGCCGACCCTGCTGGGTTATAACAAAGACCTGAAAAATCCACCGATTGACCTCGACAAGGCACGCGCCTTGCTGAAGGAAGCTGGCGTTCCAGAAGGCACCACGTTTACCCTGTTCACCCGCAACGGCGGCGGACCAACCAACCCCAACCCGATGCTCGGCGCGCAAATGATGCAATCCGACCTGGCGAAGATCGGCATCAAGATCGACATCCGCGTCATGGAATGGGGTGAAATGCTCAAACGTGCCAAGAATGGCGAACATGACATGGTGTCTGCTGGCTGGGCAGGCGACAATGGCGACCCTGATAACTTCCTGACTCCGATGCTGAGCTGTGAAGCGGCGAAAAACGGCGAGAACTACGCCCGCTGGTGCAACGCCGATTTCCAGAAGCTGATCGATAAGGCGCGTGAAACAGTGAACCCCGAGGAGCGCGCTGGGCTCTATGAACAGGCCCAGGCCATATTCAACAAGGATCAGCCATGGATCAGCATGGCTCACACCAGAATGTTCACCGCCATGCGTAAAAATGTGGAGGGCTACCAAATCAGCCCGCTCACAACCAACAACTTCGCCACTACCCAGGTGAAGTAGAAAAACAATCCGGCGAGCTCATAACCCGAGACTCGCCGGAGCATGCCTAACCGGCTGATGAGGTACACACCAAGATGTTTAGTTTTATCGCCCGCCGAGTGGGGTTGCTGATACCCACTTTCTTCGGCATCACCTTATTGACCTTCGCCCTGATTCGTCTGATTCCGGGCGACCCGGTCGAAGTCATGATGGGTGAGCGCCGTGTCGATCCGGAAATGCACGCTCAGGCCATGGAACGTCTGGGTCTGAACAAACCCCTCTACGCCCAGTACATCGATTACATCGGCAAGCTCGCCCAGGGCGACCTCGGTGAATCGTTGCGTACACGCACCAGTGTATGGTCCGAATTCACTTCGCTGTTCCCGGCAACCCTGGAGTTGTCGCTGGCGGCTCTGATTTTCGCGGGTATTCTCGGCCTGCTGGCCGGGGTGATCGCCGCACTCAAGCGAGGGTCCCTGTTCGACCATGGGGTCATGGGGATTTCCCTCGCCGGCTATTCCATGCCGATCTTCTGGTGGGGCCTGATCCTCATCATGTTCTTCTCGGTAACACTGGGATGGACCCCTGTTTCCGGGCGGATCGACCTGCTGTACGACATCCCACCGGTCACCGGCTTCATGCTGATCGACACGCTGCTGAGTGACGAACAGGGTGCGTTTCTCGATGCCCTGCACCACATGATTCTGCCGGCCATCGTGCTGGGTACCATCCCGCTGGCGGTGATCGCCCGGATGACCCGCTCGTCGATGCTCGAAGTATTGCGGGAAGACTACGTGCGAACCGCCCGCGCCAAAGGCCTGTCGCCTGCCCGTGTGGTCTTCGTTCACGGCCTGCGCAACGCGCTGATTCCGGTACTGACCGTGTTCGGCCTGCAAATCGGTACGTTGTTGGCCGGTGCGGTACTCACCGAAACGATCTTCTCCTGGCCGGGTATCGGCAAGTGGTTGATCGAAGCCATTGGCGCCCGGGACTACCCGGTCGTGCAAAACGGCATTCTGCTGATCGCCTGTCTGGTGATCCTGGTCAATTTCGTGGTGGATATCCTCTACGGCTTTGCCAACCCACGCATTCGTCACCAGCGCTGAGATCATCGATATGAGCACCCCTACTCCTGCGGTAGCAGTCGATCAAAGCCTGCTTTACCCATCCCCGTACAAAGAATTCTGGCAAGCCTTCTCGAAAAACAAAGGCGCGGTTGCCGGCCTGCTGTTCATGACCCTGATCGTGTTCTGCGCCCTGTTCGCGCCCTGGGTTGCCCCCCATGACCCGAGCGAGCAATACCGCGACTTTCTGCTCACGCCGCCGGTGTGGCTTGAAGGCGGTCAATGGCAATTCATCCTCGGCACCGACGAACTGGGCCGCGACCTGCTGTCACGCCTGATCCAGGGTTCGCGCCTGTCGCTGCTGATCGGTCTGGCATCGGTGGTCATGTCGCTGATCCCAGGCATTCTGCTGGGCCTGCTGGCGGGCTTTTTCCCGCGCATTCTGGGCCCTTCGGTGATGCGCCTGATGGACATCATGCTGGCCCTGCCCTCGCTGCTGCTGGCTGTGGCCATCGTGGCGATCCTCGGCCCTGGCCTGATCAACACCGTGATCGCCATCGCCATCGTGTCGCTGCCTTCCTATGTTCGTCTCACCCGCGCTGCGGTGATGGGCGAACTGAACCGCGACTACGTGACGGCCGCCCGTCTGGCCGGCGCCACCCTGCCGCGCCTGATGTTCATCACCGTGCTGCCCAACTGCATGGCACCGCTGATCGTTCAGGCCACCCTGAGCTTCTCGTCGGCGATTCTCGATGCCGCAGCGCTGGGCTTCCTGGGTCTGGGCGTACAGCCACCGACGCCTGAGTGGGGCACCATGCTCGCCTCGGCGCGCGACTACATCGAACGTGCCTGGTGGGTCGTGAGCCTGCCCGGTCTGACCATTTTGCTCAGCGTGCTGGCAATCAACCTGATGGGCGACGGTCTGCGCGATGCGCTGGACCCGAAACTCAAGAACGCCGCCTGAGGAGATTCGCATGTCACTTCTTGAAATCAAGAATCTCAACGTCCGCTTCGGCGACGCCAAGGCCGTACCTGTTGTGGACGGCCTGTCCCTGAGCGTCGAAAAGGGTGAAGTACTGGCCATCGTCGGCGAATCGGGCTCCGGTAAATCGGTGACCATGATGGCGCTGATGGGGCTGATCGACTCCCCCGGCATCATCACTGCCGACGCGCTCAATTTCGACGGCAACGACCTGCTCAAGCTCAACGCAAGGCAGCGTCGACGCATTATCGGCAAAGACCTGGCGATGGTCTTTCAGGACCCGATGACCGCTCTGAACCCCAGTTACACCGTGGGCTTCCAGATCGAGGAAGTGCTGCGCCAGCACCTGAACATGTCGGGCAAGGCTGCACGCCAGCGTGCACTGGAACTGCTGGAAAAGGTCGAGATCCCTGGCGCCGCCGCGCGCCTGAATGCCTACCCGCATCAATTGTCCGGCGGCATGAGCCAGCGTGTGGCGATTGCCATGGCGATTGCCGGCGAACCGAAACTGCTGATCGCCGACGAACCGACCACCGCGCTGGACGTGACCATTCAGGCGCAGATCATGGAGCTGCTGCTGAGCCTGCAGAAAGAGCAGGACATGGCACTGGTGCTGATTACTCACGACCTGGCTGTCGTGGCCGAAACCGCCCAGCGTGTCTGCGTGATGTACGCCGGTCAGGCCGTCGAAGTCGGGCAGGTGCCGGGGCTGTTCGATGTCCCTGCCCACCCGTACAGCGAAGCCTTGCTGGCCGCCATTCCCGAGCACAGCATGGGCGCCGAGCGCCTCGCCACGCTGCCGGGCATGGTCCCGGGCCGCTATGACCGTCCACAGGGTTGCCTGCTGTCACCGCGCTGCCCGTACGTGCGCGACAACTGCCGAACCGAACGCCCTGCCCTTGATCCCAAGGCGCACAGTCTGGCGCGCTGCTTCTATCCCTTGAATCAGGAGGTGGCGTAATGAGCGTCGTACTTACCGCCCGCGACCTTACCCGTCACTACGAAGTCTCCCGCGGCCTGTTCAAGGGCACAGCGCTGGTGCGTGCGCTTAACGGCGTGTCCTTCGAACTGGAAGCCGGCAAGACCCTGGCTGTGGTCGGCGAGTCCGGCTGTGGCAAATCGACACTGGCGCGCGCGCTGACGCTGATCGAAGAGCCTTCATCCGGCTCGCTGAAAATCGCCGGTCAGGAAGTTGCCGGGGCCAGCAAGGCCGAGCGCAAGCAGTTGCGCAAGGACGTGCAGATGGTCTTCCAGAGTCCTTATGCCTCGCTCAACCCGAGGCAGAAAGTCGGGGATCAGCTCGGCGAGCCGCTGCTGATCAACACCAGCCTGTCAGCCGCCGAACGCCGCGAGAAAGTCCAGGCGATGATGGCCCAGGTCGGTTTGCGCCCTGAGCACTATCAGCGCTACCCGCACATGTTCTCCGGCGGTCAGCGTCAGCGTATCGCGCTGGCTCGGGCGATGATGCTGCAGCCCAAAGTGCTGGTAGCGGACGAGCCGACTTCAGCGCTGGACGTGTCGATTCAGGCGCAGGTACTGAACCTGTTCATGGACCTGCAGCAGGAATTCAACACCGCCTACGTGTTCATCTCCCACAACCTGTCGGTGGTGCGTCATGTCGCCGATACGGTATTGGTGATGTACCTGGGCCGGCCTGCGGAAATGGGTCCCAAGGAAGAGATCTACAACCGTCCGCTGCACCCGTACACCCAGGCGCTGCTGTCGGCGACTCCGACCATCCATCCGGACCCGCTCAAGCCGAAGATCAAGATCGTCGGCGAGCTGCCCAACCCGCTCAACCCGCCAAGCGGCTGCGCCTTTCATAAGCGCTGCCCCTATGCGACCGAGCGTTGTGCAGCCGAAGTGCCAGAGCTGCGCCTGGTGGATAACCGCCAGGTGGCTTGCCACTACGCCGAGCAATTTGTAGCGGCGTAGCTAAAAGCCAAAAGACTATCGTGCCCACGCTCCAGCGCTCAGCGTTATACACAAGTACGCTTTTGATTCTGGCCAGCGGCCGTGGGAGCGAGCTTGCTCGCGAAGAGGCCAGTAAATCCCCTGAAAATGGGGCATCTGGGCCATCGTATTCGTGAGCAAGCTCACTCCCACAGGGCTCTTGGACGCCCCGCGTCAAGTTTTGAGTATGTGGTGCGGCGCAGATTTGTGACGCAGAGCGTCAACCAAGGCATTCCCACGCTGGAGCGTGAGGAACGATACTCTCAGCTATCGTGCGATGCTTAATACACATCCCGCCGATAACGCCCTTCCTCGATCAATTCGCTGATCGCCTGCTCGCCCAGCACCTCGTTCAACACCTGATCCACGCCCGCCGCCATCCCCCGCAAGCTGCCACAGATGTAAATCGCAGCCCCTTCGTCGAGCCATAGACGCAGTTCCTCGGCCGCCTCGCGCACGCGATCCTGCACGTAGATTTTCTCTGCCTGATCGCGGGAAAAAGCCAGGTCCAGGCGCGTCAGGAGACCAGTCTCCAGCCAGCCCTGCAGTTCAGCGCCGCAATGAAAGTCATGCGCCCGGTTACGTTCGCCGAACAACAACCAGTTGCGCACCTGCCCTTGAGCGATACGCGCCTTGAGCAGGCTGCGTAAACCGGCCAGCCCCGTACCATTGCCCAACAGGATCAGCGGGACAGGTTCGACAGGCAGATGAAAGCTGCTGTTACGGCGCAAACGCAGGCTGACGGCACCGCCCACAGCACAATGTTCGGTAAGCCACCCCGAACCCAGCCCCAGGCTACCGTCGGCATGCACTTCCTGACGCACGATGAGTTGCAGAATGCCATCCTGCGCAATCGAGGCAATCGAGTATTCACGTACGGAGACCGGCACCAGCGCATCGATCAACGCTTGCGCATGCAGCCCCACCAGATGTGAACGGTTCTGCGGTAACTGGCGGCTTTCCAGCGCCTGCGCGAGCGGCTCCTGCAAGCCATCCACGCTGACCGATGCGCCCGGATCGACACCCAGCCCGGCGAGAAACGGCTCGATGACCTGCAGTGTGTGGCGCGGCATCACCTCGACCAGATCCCCCGCCTGCCAATGCGCAAGGGCTGGCGGCGTCAGGTCCAGCAGATAGACCTCCGAACCACTGCTGCCAGCGTTTAAAAGCACGCGCCGGGCCAGCGTCCAGTTCTCGAAAACCGGTGTCTGCCAGTGCGCTGCCGGCACGGAGCCAGTCAACTGCCCCAATTGCTGCTGCCAGTGTTGCAGGGCCACAGGATCGGCGCTGTCCACTTCAACAGGCGGAAACACGCTGCGCCCGCCCTGCTCGGTCAACCAGTCATGCAAACGATGGGCAAAGCCGCAAAAATGCGGATACTGCCGGTCGCCGAGCGCCAGAACGGCGTAATCGAGCTGGTTCAGTGAAAGCGGGCTACCCAGCAGATTGCGCTCAAAACGTCGGGCACTGTCCGGTGCCTCTCCGTCACCAAAGGTACTGACAACGAACAAGGCATTGCGGCTTCGGCATAGCTCTTCTTCGCTCAGATTGCCCAGTTGCTTCACGCGCACCGACAATCCTGAAGCCTGCAACTGGCCAGCGGTCTGCCAGGCCAATTGCTCGGAGAAACCGCTTTGACTGGCGAAACAGACGAGCCAGGATGCGTCATCGTCGTGGTCATCACCCTGAACCTCGCCGCGTGCACGCTCGATATCACGCTTCTTGCGACGTCGATCCAGGTACAGCAACCAGCCAGTAATGAAGAACAGCGGCATCAGCAACGATGCGCCGGTCATGATGATTCGACCGACGAGCCCGAAGTAGCTGCCGACGTGCAGCGCATAATTGCTGGCCAGCAATTGCGCACCGAAACTGCGCTCTGCATAGCGTACAACCGAGCTGACCTGACCATTGGCCGGATCAAGGGTGATGGTGTTCAGCGCGCGCGGGTGCGGTGAATCCTTGAGCAGGTAAAACACCGTGGCAGGCTGACCGCCCGCAGCAGGCAGGCGCAGGTTGTAAGCGCGCAAGTCCGGCCCGGCGGCCTTCTGGATACTGTCCCAGACCGCCACGTAATCGACCACCAAGGGCGATCTTCCAGCAGCCTTGGCTGGCGCAGCGACGTCTTCGTTGAGCGGCGAATCGCCGATCAGTTTATTCAGACCGTTGCTCACCCAGTCATACGACCAGGTGAGTCCCGTGAGGGCGAACAACAGGTAGAACAACAGGCACCAGGTGCCGAAGACCGAATGCAGGTCCCAATTGAAACTTCGGCCTTTCTTTGCCCAGTCAATCGTCAGCCAGACCCGCCAGTTCCGCACTGCGCGAGGCCAGCGCAGGTACAGCCCGGACAGGCAAAAGAACACCAGAATCAGCGTACACGCCGCCGTAACCTGCTTGCCCGCCTCGCCCATGGCCAGATAACGGTGCAGCTTCAGGACAAAGTCGAAAAAACCCTCCCCTACTGCATTGCCCTTAAGCTCGCCGGTGTAGGGGTCGAAATTGCGTTTGGGGCCTCGACGCTCACCTGCTTTGGGCGTGAAAAACACCTGAGCGACACGGTTGCCAGTGGTTTCGACACGCAGAATAGCGACCGTCAGGCCGGTAGTGGCCTCCAGCCTGCGCACCAGCTCAACGGGTGGCAGCGTGGCACCACGCGACTCGACCAACAGCACATTCGGGTTCAGCGCGTCGAGAATTTCGTCCTCGAACGAATACAGCGCACCGGTCATCCCCATTAGGGTCAACACCAGACCTGCCGTGATCCCGAAGAACCAGTGCAACTGAAACAGGACTTTCTTCAGCACGCTCGCCACTCTCACTCATATTTCGCGGCGCAATTAATGCACTGACGGCCATGGCCTGTCTATCTGTAACGTGTCTTTTGCATGTTTCAACGCTTCGAGCAATTTGCTCATCTCGCGAACGTAATCGGTCTTGCAAACCTCGACCGAGGCAAGGGCCGAGAGCTGGTCACGCTTGCCCACTTCGACTTCCAGCGCTGCACGCTTTTCGTCAACCGCTGCCTGCAGTTCGGTCGACTGCGTTCGCTGCTTTTCCCTCAAGCCTACCAACTGATCCTGGAACGTATCGGGTTTCGGCAAAAAAAACGCTGCACTTATCGTACGGATCAGCGCCTCAAGGCTTGTATAACTATTTTTTTACGGGCAAAAAAAAGCCCACTTTCATGGGCTTTTTCTGACGCAGGTAATTTACAGGTAGAACGACTTCAATGGCGGGAAGCCATTGAATTCCACTGCGCTGTAGCTGGTGGTGTAGGCACCGGTGGACAACCAGTACATACGGTCACCGATGGCCAGGTTGAGTGGCAGACCGTACTTGTAGTTTTCGTACATGATGTCGGCGCTGTCGCAGGTAGGGCCGGCGATGACCACTTCTTCCATTTCGCCTTTTTTCTCGGTCCAGATCGGAAACTTGATGGCTTCGTCCATGGTTTCGATCAGACCGGAGAACTTGCCCACGTCGGTGTATACCCAACGCTCGACCGCAGTACGCGACTTACGGGCGACCAATACCACTTCGCTGACCAGAATACCGGCGTTGGAGATCAGCGAACGGCCTGGCTCCAGAATGATTTCCGGCAGGTCATCACCGAAGTCTTCCTTCAGGAAGCGGATGATCTCTTCAGCGTAGGTTTCGAGGCTGTTGGTGCGGGTGATGTAGTTAGCCGGGAAGCCGCCACCCATGTTGATCAGCTTGAGAACGATGCCGTCTTCTTCTTTCAGACGCTCGAAGATCACTTTGACCTTGGCAATGGCAGCATCCCAGACGCTGATGTCGCGCTGCTGCGAGCCGACGTGGAAGGAGATGCCGTAAGGCACCAGACCCAGGTCGCGGGCAAGAATCAGCAGGTCCATGGCCATGTCGGTCTGGCAGCCGAATTTGCGCGACAGAGGCCAGTCGGCAGTGGTCGAACCTTCGGTCAGAATGCGCACATAGACTTTCGCGCCCGGTGCAGCCTTGGCAATGTTGCGCAGGTCGGCTTCGGAGTCGGTCGCAAACAAACGCACGCCCTTCTCGTAGAAGTAGCGAATGTCCTTGGATTTCTTGATGGTGTTGCCGTAGCTCATGCGCTCCGGACCGACACCACAGCTCAGGACCTTGTCCAGCTCGTAGATCGACGCAATGTCGAAGCTCGAACCCTTTTCCTTGAGCAGATTGATGACTTCAACGGCAGGGTTGGCCTTGACCGCATAATAAACCTTGGCGAATTCGAAGCCCGCACGCAGGTCGTCATATGCCTTGCTGATGATGTCAGTATCAATGACCACGAACGGGGTTTCTTGCTTGTCAGCGAACGCCTTCATTTTCTTGAAGGTTTCGGCTGAGTAGTAGTCTTCGACATTGATCGGCATGCTGCTGGAACTCCTATTGGCAAACGGTATTGGTCAATGGGTACAAATGAACGCCCTCCGTATCCCCACTTTGGTTCGCCTACTTCCCAAGGCATGTCGCCGAAAGCAAAAAGGCCCTGAAGGGCTGCCTTCCTGGCCTTGCTGTCTCGTCGTCAGTACTTGAGCCGGATGGATCGTTTCCAGCATGGACGTTCGGCGCGAACTTTAGGACCTGAGGGGCCGGATATCAACAAAAAATGTCGCGTTTTTGCACAGGGCTCTTGAGTTGCCTTCCCAAGGACCTGTTTAACCGACCTGCATGACAGGCAGATGTTCCCCACCTCCGTCGCCAATGCCTTTTCGCAGCACGCTGGGCATCACCTTATTCACCGGCACGCAAAGCAAATCAGCCTGTCAGTTCTGTCAGTAGACGGATGCAGGGGTTGCGCGCTCAATAAACAGCTCAGACCGCCTTTTCAGGTAACGATCATGGATGACCGACACCTTCACGCCGCCAGCTCCGTTGCGCCCAGTGCAGTTCAAGCCCGGTGGCAAGCCTTCGGCTTCGGATCTGCCGAAAGTCATCGCCAACGTCACGCCCGTACCAGGACACACACCGACTTTCAGCCGACTAATATTTATGTAACGAAAGGCGATCGGCTGGAAATCACAGCAACCAGTCTGTACATGAATCTGGTGTCTGCAGTGATCGGGGTGCCAGAACTGGATACCCCCACCTCGTACCCGCTGAACCGTGGCATGAACGTTCTTGTCGCTACCAACACAGGCCTGCTGGGCTTCACCAACCTGGACCCCCTTGGCCACGTAGTTCTGGACATAACAGGACAGTACAACCATGTGCCGTTTTTCAGAATGGATATGACCAATCTGGAATGGGAACAGCAAATGGCGCACTACAGCGAAGCGCCTGTCGTGCTGCTTACCAGCCCGAGGGCTATTGTCGTGGTGCGCTATCAGAGCGCACAGCTCTACCTGACCGATCCCGTAAAGCTGATGGGCAATTTCGATGGTGCCATTAGCGCACAGGATGGTATTTCAGGCTTGATCGACTACGGCACGATGGAATGGGCGCTTGATCCCAGTAAACATTTCTACGTGGAAGCGGACCGGCTTTACATGTTTGCCACAAACGGTCATATGGGGTTTAACGGATCGGCTGCGCTGGCGCGTTTATTGTCGACCGCCCCTGAAGATGGTTGGGGCCCTTGGCACGAAAGCGGCCATCAACGACAACTCAGCCCTATGACATGGGGCACCGGCACCGGAATGACAGAGGTCACGGTCAATCTCTACTCGATGGCCGCCCAAGAGTTTTTCCTTGGCCGTGCTACAGGCGCCGACTCCAGTTACCCCCCCGTGAAAGAGTACCTGGCCAGTAGCCTGCGAGCGTACGACAACATCAAGGAGGCCGGACACAAGCTTGTCATGCTCTGGCAATTGCGTCTTAGCTTCGGTACTTCGTTCTACCCGCAATTGCACCAGCGCTATCGGCTCATGCACAACCCGCCCACCGTCAGCGACGATAAAGCGCAGCGCTTCATCGTCGAAACCTCGCTGCTGAGCCACCTCAACCTGGCGGAATTCTTTGATCGCTGGGGATTGTACCCAACCCCTGAAACCCTCAACCAGATCGCCGACCTGCCCGCATTGACGCGGGCCATTTGGGAAAATGACGCTGAGACGACGATCCCGATCGATCTGCCGTTGCTCACTTACACCCCGCCGCTTGCCCATATCCTGTCCAGCGTGCACGGTACCTTTCAAGACCGGATAAAGTTTACCGTTGCCAAGCAATGGTACACGCCATACCGTTACGAAATAACGCTAAACGGCACATTACTGGCGTGGGCAGACAACGGCGAACACGTGGGTTGTGAAGCCCGTATCGAGGAAGGCATCGCCTACGTTGAAGCCAGCACTCCCCTCTCCGAAGGGGATGAGGCGTCAGTCAAGGTGTTTGCTGGAGGCAAGCCATACACTGTGGCCAGCACCGCATCACGACCCATCCTGCTGTTCAATATCAAGGCCATGTTTACCGATGACCGTTGCGCTGAACTGAGGCCCGGCATTACCCAGCCAAGGCTTGACGTTCTTTTCTTCAATCTGGAGAAAGAAAAGACCGATGAACTGCACGGCCGACTATTGAACCGTGCACAACGGTTGCTCCTGCAAAAAACCATAAGAAGCGTGATCGTCAGCGCAGGACTTGTCCAAGTGACGTTCGAGGGTGAGGCTTTCAAGAATTATGATTACACGATCGTCTTCGGAGCCCCTCCTTATGCAACGCTTGAGAAGGGCTCCCCCAACGGCTCAGGACTTATTGACAACACCTGGATACGCCTCGGCGGCGTAGGCCATCAAGAGGTGACCATCACGGCAATTGCAGGCATAGGGAAACCCTATACCCTGTTCTCCGGCAACGTCGAACAGGCAAAAATCGCCCTGCCCATCCGCCAGCTCTTCACCGACTCAACGATGACCCAACTGGTAGCAGGTGTCGATCAGGCAAGCGTTGATGCCCTGTACATGACCGTCAATGGCAACCCTCTCATCAGCGTGACAAACCGGGCGTCTTACCGTTCTTATCTGGCCATTGCCCAGAGTATGTTGTTGCGACTGACAGTCGCGAAGGTCGTCAGAACAGATGACCTGCTGGAGGTCTATTTCGAGGGAGACACGTTTAAAAAGCTTAACTACAAGCTTTTGGTCAACGACCTCTATGCCTCCGAGATCACCCAAGGCAAAGCCTACTATTCAAGTGTGTCCAACCGGGTCTGGACCAGCAGCGAGAAGTTCGAGGGTAATGACCACTGTAAAGTGAACGTCGAGTATCAGGGGGTCGTGACAACGTTGTATGAGAGCGACGCTGCAGACGCAATGACTGCGTCTGCATTGCAGGAAAACAACGTCACTCAATGTGGCATGGAGAATTTCCAAGTGTGAACATTGCCGCCAGCCATGATGCTGGCGGCAATACATCCGGTCAGGAAGCCACTTGCTCGGCTGGCGAGACAATACTGGTCTTCATGCCACGCGAGCGGCCGGAGCTCAGATAAGCCGCAATGGACTCTTGCGTCACTTCACCCAGGAACACGTTCTCGGCGTCCAGCACCGGCAGCCAGGCGCGGTTGAACTCGTACATGCGCGACAGCAGGATGCGCAAGTGCTCGTCGTAAGCGGCGGTGGCGTTGAATTCACGCAGGAACTGCGCGCACGTGCCCTGCTGACGGTGCAGGTCACGACGACGTACATAGCCCATCGCCTTGTTCTCGCTGTCGGTGACCACGATATAGCGACGGTCGTTTTCGTCCATCACTTCCAGCGCATCGGCCACAGGGGTTTCCGGGCTGACCGATGGCGCGTTGTCGGCGGCGTCTTCGGCCTTGACCAACAGCAGACGCTTGAGGGTGCTGTCCTGGCCGACGAAGCTGCTGACGAAGTCGTCGGCCGGATGCGCGAGCAAGGTGTCCGGGTGATCGATCTGCAGCAGTTTGCCACCACGGAAGATCGCGATCTTGTCGCCCAGCTTGATGGCTTCATCAATGTCGTGGCTGACCATGATCACGGTCTTGTTCAGCGCGCGCTGCATCTCGAAGAACTCGTTCTGAATCATCTCGCGGTTGATCGGGTCGACCGCACCGAACGGTTCGTCCATCAACAGCAAGGGGGCGTCGGCTGCCAGGGCACGGATCACGCCGATACGCTGTTGCTGACCACCGGACAGTTCACGCGGGTAGCGATGCAGGTACTGCTTGGGCTCCAGCTTGATCATGCTCATCAATTCACGAGCACGGTCATGGCAACGCTGCTTGTCCCAGCCGAGCAGCTTGGGCACGACCACGATGTTTTCTTCGATGGTCATGTTCGGGAACAGACCGATCTGCTGAATCACGTAGCCGATGTTGCGACGCAGGGTCACTTCGTCCAGATCAGTGGTGTCTTCGCCATTGATCAGCACTTTGCCGGAGGTCGGCATGATCAGGCGGTTGATCATTTTCAGCGTGGTGCTTTTGCCGCAGCCCGAGGGGCCGAGGAAGACGCAGATTTCGCCTTCGTTGACCGTGAGGCTGACCGAATCGACAGCCTTCACTTCTTTGCCGTTGCTCTGGAAAGTCTTGGAGAGGTTCTGGAGTTCGATCATTTCAGTAATCCTTTTGGAGTCAGCGTGCGTTGCAGCCATTGCAGGAGAAGGTCGGCGATGATGGCCAGAATGCTGACCAGTACCGCGCCGACGATCAGCATCGACATATCGCTGCGGCTGATAGAAGCAAGAATGAGTACACCCAGACCACCGGCACCGATGGTCGCGGCAATGGTCATGACACCGATATTCATCACCACGGCGGTGCGCACACCGGCGAGGATCACAGGCACGGCGATCGGCAGCTCGACCATGCGCAGACGCTGGCCGAAGGTCATGCCGATGCCTTTGGCGGCCTCGCGGATACCCGGTTCTACGCCAGTCAGCGCCAGGTAGGTGTTACGCATGATCGGCAGCAGCGAATAGAGAAACACTGCGGTAATAGCCGGCATCGGGCCAAGGCCCTGGCCGAATTTGGAGTAGAACGGCAGCAACAGGCCGAACAGGGCAATCGACGGCACGGTCAGCAATACCGTGGCGCTGGCCTGCAACGGGCCCGCCAGTGCTGGAAAACGCGTCATCAGCACGCCCAGTGGCACGCCGACGAGAATCGCCAGGGTCACGGCGATGCCCACCAGCGTAATGTGCTGCCAGGTCAGTTGCAGAACCTGTGCCCAGTCCAGATGGGAGAAGGCGCTCAAGAAACTCATATCGTCTCCTTCCTTAATTCAATGGGTGCTGGCGCAGAAAGTCTGCAGCAACCGTGGAGGGGCTTTCATGGCCGACGTCGACGCGCGCGTTGAGGTCGATCATGGTCTGGTTGTCCAGCAGGTCAGCCAGCGGCTTGAGCAGCGTGGCGATGTCCGGATGCTTGTCCAGATATTCCTGACGGATCACCGGCGCTGCGGTGTAGTCAGGGAAGTAGTGCTTGTCGTCTTCCAGCACTTTCAGCTTGAACGCATTCAGACGACCGTCGGTTGTGTACACCAGACCGGCGAAAACCTGACCGTTGCGCAACGCGGTGTAGACCAGCCCGGCGTCCATCTGCCGGGTGTTTTCACGACCGAGGTTCATGTCGTAGTGCTTGACCATGCCGATCAGGCCGTCGGAACGGTTGGCAAACTCGGTGTCCAGCGCTACGACATGACCCTCTTTGGCTTCGTCCTTGAGCACTTTGGTCAGGTCGGTCATGGTGTTGATCTGCGGGTACTTGTCAGCCACTTTCTGCGGCAGTGCCAGCGCGTAGGTGTTGTTGAACTTCGACGGTGAAAGCCAGACCAGGCCTTTCTTCGCATCCACTTCCTTGACCCGAGCATAGGTCTGGGCGCTGTCGAGTTTTTCGTCGATGTGGTTGTAGGCCACCAGCGATACACCGGTGTATTCCCACAGCAGATCCAGCTGACCGCTCTCCTGAGCGCTGCGCGCCAGGTTGCTGCCAAGGCCGCCGGTAATCTGGACGTCGTAGTTCTTGGTCCGCAGGTATTGCGCGGTCAGTTCGGCAAGCATGGTCTGTTCGGTGAACACCCGTGCGCCGATACGTAGCAGCGGCTTTTCCGCAGCCTGGGCAAGTGCCGGAAACAGCAAGGCAAAGCCTAAAAACAAGCATATTCTTTTCATGAGAATTCCTTCGCTCAGCGAGCCAGTCCGCGTTCCAGCCAAAGACGACTGGCCAGTGTCACCAGACCATCGAGCAGTAGCGCCAGCAGAGCGGTACACGCTGCACCCAGCACCAGTTGCGGCTGGTTGTTCAACGCAATGCCCGGAAAAATCAGGCTGCCAAGGCTGTTGGCGCCGATGAGAAACGCCAGTGGCGCGGTCCCGACATTGATCGCCAGCGCGACACGCACACCGCCGACAATGATCGGCACGGCGTTGGGCAGCTCGACACGCCACAGCACCTGACGCGGAGTCATGCCAATACCGACGGCAGCTTCCTTGAGTGAACCCTGGACGTTTTTCAGGCCTTCGTAAGTATTACGCACGATAGGCAACAGAGAGGCGAGGAACAGCGCGAAGATCGCCGGCCCGCTGCCGATCCCGAGAATTCCGAGGGCAATGGCCAGAACGGCGAGAGGAGGAACGGTGTTGCCAATGTTGAAGATCTGCATGAAGCGTTCAGCGCGGCCAACCATGCTCGGTCGGCTGAGAGCAATGCCTGCAGGGATGCCGACCACCAGGGCCGCCAACATTGAAACCAGAACCAGAATCAGGTGAGCCTGAAGGTAGAACAGCAGGTCATCCTGGTATTGCTTGATAGTACTGATGCCGATCCAGTGGATCAGCAGGGCCAGGAGTGCGATCGCAACCGCACCTCCCAATAGCCCCTTGCCATAGCGATTTGCCACAGGCGGACTCCTTATTTCAGTCGGCGAACGCGTTGACCTGGACGTCCGGAAAGGACGCCGGCAATAACGTTCGCGAAGAGCAGCGGGTGGGTCGCCGGTAAGGGTTTAACCTCGGCGAAAACACAAGCCATAAGCGCAGCTTCGTCAAACCAACATGCTGATGAATCAGCCCCTTGCGTTGGCTTCGTTGCGAGCCTTGACGGGGGAGTGGACGTCTCCACGACCTGAAAGGTTCCCACACGAGACATTATCTGGCCATCGTTTATTGTCTGAACGGTTCGGTTATTGCCGCGAGTTGAGCTATAATCTGCGCCCTTTTTCAATCCCATCCCAGGCGATTTCCCATGACCCAACAGGCCGCCGAAGTCGCGAAACGCCGCACTTTCGCCATTATTTCCCACCCGGATGCGGGTAAAACCACCATCACGGAAAAACTCCTGCTGATGGGCAAGGCCATTTCCGTCGCCGGTACGGTCAAGTCGCGTAAATCCGACCGTCACGCCACCTCCGACTGGATGGAAATGGAGAAACAGCGTGGTATCTCCATTACCACGTCCGTGATGCAGTTTCCGTATCGCGACCACATGATCAACCTGCTCGACACCCCGGGCCACGAAGACTTCTCCGAAGACACCTATCGCACCCTGACGGCAGTCGACTCGGCCTTGATGGTCCTCGACGGCGGTAAAGGCGTCGAGCCACGCACCATCGCGCTGATGGATGTCTGCCGTCTGCGCGACACGCCTATCGTCAGCTTCATCAACAAGCTCGACCGCGATATCCGCGACCCGATCGAGCTGCTCGATGAAATCGAAGCGGTCCTCAAGATCAAGGCGGCACCGATCACCTGGCCGATCGGTTGCTACCGGGACTTCAAGGGTGTCTACCACCTGGCCGACGACTACATCATTGTCTACACCGCAGGTCACGGCCACGAGCGCACCGAAACCAAAATCATCGAGAAACTCGATTCGGACGAAGCCCGCGCTCACCTGGGCGATGAATACGAGCGCTTCGTCGAGCAACTGGAGCTGGTGCAGGGTGCCTGCCACGAATTCAACCAGCAGGAATTCATCGATGGTCAGCTGACCCCGGTGTTCTTCGGCACCGCGCTGGGCAACTTCGGCGTCGATCATGTACTCGATGCCGTGGTGAACTGGGCGCCCAAGCCGCTGGCACGTGTGGCCAACGAGCGCACCGTCGAGCCGGCGGAAGAGAAATTCAGCGGTTTCGTGTTCAAGATCCAGGCAAACATGGATCCCAAGCACCGCGACCGCATCGCCTTCATGCGGATCTGCTCGGGCCGTTACGACAAGGGCATGAAAATGCGCCATGTGCGTCTGGGCAAGGACGTACGGATCGGCGACGCGCTGACGTTCTTCTCGTCGGAGCGCGAACAACTGGAAGAAGCCTATGCCGGTGACATCATCGGTTTGCACAACCACGGCACCATCCAGATCGGCGACACCTTCACCGAAGGCGAAGCGCTGGGCTTCACCGGTATTCCGCACTTCGCACCGGAGCTGTTCCGTCGCGTACGCCTGAAGGACCCGCTCAAGTCCAAGCAATTGCGTCAGGGTCTGCAACAGCTGGCCGAAGAAGGCGCCACGCAGGTGTTCTTCCCGCAGCGCAGCAACGACATCATCCTCGGCGCCGTCGGTGTGCTGCAGTTCGATGTGGTCGCCAGCCGTCTGAAGGAAGAATACAAGGTTGAATGCGCTTACGAGCCGATCACTGTGTGGTCTGCCCGCTGGATCGACTGCGACGACAAGAAGAAGCTCGAAGAGTTTGAGAACAAGGCGGTGGAAAACCTGGCAATGGACGGCGGCGGTCACCTGACCTACCTCGCCCCTACCCGCGTGAACCTGGCGCTGATGGAAGAACGCTGGCCCGACGTGAAATTCCGCGCTACCCGCGAGCATCACTGACAGGCCGACGGCGTCGCTGTGTGACGCAGAGCGTCACGAACGGCATTCCCACGCGGAGCGTGAGGAACGATAGCTCTGTAACTATCGTCCCGACGCTCCGCGTCGGCATTCGCTGATCTGGATCAACCATTCAGCGCAAAATGAGAATTAATCTCAATAGAGCCTTGCTATTATCCCGATAAGAATTATTCTCATCTAACTTGCACAGGAGATGAGACATGACCTATTTGATCGATGCATGGCTGGACAGACCCCACCCTTACCTGAGAATTCTCCACCGCGAGACGGGGGAAGTGTGTGCCGTACTGGAAGAGGAAGCGCTGGAGGAGTTACGCGATCAGGGCGATCTGGATGTGTGCAGTTTGAGTTCCAGCGAGCCATTGGTGCTCAAGGAACTGGTGAGAAACCTGTTTCTGTTCTGCTACGCGCGGGCGTTGCGCCCCATGAGTGAGTTGCACTGAGCATGAAGCATCAGCACAACTGCGTCGCTGAACGAATCGGCGCGATTCGTTCAGCGACTGTCTGCATCGACCGGGTCGCTTACAGAACGTCCAGCAGTTCCACATCAAACACCAGCACGCTGTGCGGTGCGATGCTGCCTACGCCCTGAGCGCCGTAAGCCAGCTCGCTCGGCACGTGCAGACGCCATTTGCTGCCGGCGTTCATCAGTTGCAGCGCCTCGGTCCAGCCGGCAATCACGCCGCTGACGGGAAATTCGGCCGGCTCGCCACGATCGTAGGAGCTGTCGAAGACGTTACCGTCGATCAACGTGCCGTGGTAGTGAACGCGTACCTGATCTTCACGGGTTGGCTTAGGGCCAGTGCCAGCGGTCACGACTTCGAATTGCAGACCCGAAGCCAGGGTGGTCACGCCTTCGCGCTTGGCGTTTTCAGCCAGGTAGGCCTTGCCGGCGCCCGCAGCCTGCTCGGCTTTGGCGGCTGCTTCAGCCTGCATGATTTCGCGGATGACCTTGAAGCTGGCGGACATTTCTTCCTGACCAACACGGCTTGGCTGACCGCCGAACGCATCGCGCAGGCCTGCCACGATGGCTTCCAGGTCGACACCCGGTGGCGGGTTGTCGCGCAACTGATCGCCCAACTGACGGCCAATGCCGTAGCTGACGCGGGTTTCGTCGGTGGACAGATTGACTTCGGACATGACACTGCTCCGTAGAGGGGCACGCAGTCGGTATCGCGCAAAACCTGAACGGCAATCACGCTATACGCTGATGCGCCCCGAACCAAAAGGCCGAGCAGCCTAGCACAATTGCCGCTACAGCCCCTACCGCAGCAGCAATACGCGGCTGGCGATCAGGACCAGGAGGAATGAAACGAGATCGGCAGGCGCATTTCAGAGCGGTCATTGACCGGCATGCCGCACAGCTCGTCATGGACCACACAATGGACCAGGTAGAAAGGCACCACCGGTATGTCCTTGAGCAAATCCCGCGCATGCTCCACCGAGCGAAGGTGCAGGGTCTTGCCCGCTGGGTCCTTGAGCATCACCGAAGTGCCATTCATGCGCACATCCAGCAGATAGATGCCGCCTTCGATGGAGATCAGGTTCAGCTCATCGACCCGCCCGGCCTGGGCGTGGTCTATAAATTCCTGATAATTCATGATCGAACCTCCTGCGCAAATGCCTGATGCATCGGAACGGACGTTTTACAACACACAGCGCCGACATGCCAGAAACGATAACACCCGCCCCTTTCATCGCGCGTCGCCTTAGTGCTTGGTGACCTTGTCCAGATAGCCCATCGCAAACGCCGATATCACAAACGTCATGTGGATAATCACGTACCACATCAGGTATTCGGGCTTGATGTTGGTGGCATCCATGAACACCCGCAACAGGTGGATGGAGGAAATCGCGACAATGGATGCTGCAACTTTCATCTTCAACGAAGAGGAATCCATAGTGCCCAGCCAGTTGAGCTTTTCCTTGTCCTCGTCGATGTTCAGCTGCGACACGAAATTCTCGTAGCCGGAGATCATCACCATCACTAGCAAGCCACCGACCAGCGCCATGTCGATCAACGACAGCAGCACCAGAATCAGGTCAGCTTCGGCCAGCGAGAAGATGTTGGGAATGACATGAAAGATTTCCTGGAAAAACTTCAGACACAACGCCAACAGGCCAAGGGAGAGGCCGAAATAGATCGGCGCCAGCAGCCAGCGCGATGCGTACATGGCATTTTCAAAAAAACGTTCCATTGATACTCGCAAGGTGTTTTGAAGGAGCGGGCGAGTATATCAGCGGTAATGCACCGCTCTGGCCGTGCGACAAAATATCGCACAGCGGCAGTTAGCGCACTTGAGGACCCGGATTGAAGGCTAGGCTCTGTACGAAAAGTCAGCGAGCGGAGGTCAGGCGAGCCTGTTTTTAACGAAGCATCACCGAGCGCAGCCACTTTTCGTACAGAGCCTAGAACAGCGATGAGCTTTGACAGACCGTCCTGCCGCTATCGATACGGCGCAGTTCGGCCTGAATGTGCAGCATCCAGATAGGTACGTCATCGGCACATTGATAACCATGCAACGACAGGCTTTCGAGAATGCTGGTCAGCACCGATTGCGCTGCGGGCAGGCCCTTGAAAGGCCCTTGGGTCTTGATTGCGGAAGGCTGTTCCTCGGCCATTCCGGCCGCGAAGAGCACCATCCATTGTCCGCTGTCATGAGGGAGGGGCCGGATGACGCACTCGATACGTGTCATCAGCCCCATGCATTCTCGGGTAAGGCAAAGGCTACGCTGCATGATGCGCTCCTGATCAGCAACACTATTCATCCTTATCGTGAAACAGGATTTACGCCAATCTCTTTGGCCACTGCGATCACCTCAAGACTAGAAGAAAACCGCTCTGCGAGAAACTATCCCTGATGAACGGAGCACCGGGCGGCCCTCACCGCCCGGTTCCTGCGCTGTCAGACCTTGAGTTCAGGCTGCAACTGCGCAGGCTCCTTTTCCAGCTCTTCCTTGAGGTCTTCATCACTGAGCATCTCTGCGATATCGCGCAGACGCTCCACGACGCGTGCATTGACGCTGCCCTCAGGGAATTCGCCATGCTCGTCAGGCGCACCGGCAGGTTCGCCCACCAGCAGGCTCAGCGCCTCATCGGCCTGACGTACGGCATAGATGTGGAATTGCCCGGCACGAACAGCCTGCACCACGCGCTCGTCAAGCATCAGCGTGGTGACGTTGGCGTGCGGGATGATTGCGCCCTGCTCGCCAGTCAGCCCACGTGCTTCGCAGAGACGGAAGAAGCCCTCGATCTTTTCATTGACCCCGCCCACCGCCTGAACTTCACCAAACTGGTTGATGGAACCGGTAATCGCGAAGCACTGCTTGAGTGGCGTGCGTGACAGCGCCGAGATCAGCGTGCAGACCTCGCCAAGCGACGCACTGTCGCCATCCACGTAACCGTAGGACTGCTCGAGCGCGATACTTGCGGAAATCGCCAGCGGAAATTCCTGGGCGTAACGGCTGCCAAGGTAGCCGGTGAGGATCATCACGCCCTTGGAGTGGATCGGCTGGCCAAGATTGACCTCGCGCTCGATGTCGACAATCCCGCTGCCGCCCGGGTACACCGTGGCGGAAATGCGCGCGGGCACGCCGAAGGCCGAGTCGCCGACCTCCAGCACCGTCAGGCCGTTGCATTTGCCGACGGCCGCGCCGTCAGTGTCGATCAGAATCACACCAGCCATCATGTCATCGAGAATCCGCGCCGAGACCCGCCCGGTACGGGTGGCCTTGGCCTTGAGCGCACGTTCGATATGCCCGGCGTCGGTCTTGTCGTCGTTGGCCAGCTGGCGGATGAAATCGGCCTCGCTGACCAATTGGAACAGGTCACCGATACGCGCCGACAAACGCCCTTGGTGCTCGGCCAAACGGGCGCTGTAAGTCGCCAGTCGTGCCACCGCATCGGCGGTCAGCGGCGCCATGCCCTCTTCCGAGGTCCGGGTCTTGAGTAGCTGAGCGAATTGCTCGAGCGTCTCGTCAACCATCGGAATCTCTTCGTCAAAGTCGACCAGCACCCGGAACATCTCCTGGAAGTCAGGATCGAGGTCTTGCAGGGTGTAATACAGCGAGCGGGAACCGATGATGATGATTTTGACGTTCCACGGGATCACCTGCGGCGTCAGGCTCACGGTTGCAACGCGGCCGAGCTCGCCCAGCGGCGACTCCATCTTCAGCTTGCGCGATTGCAGGGTACGCTTGAGCGCATCCCAGACGAACGGCTCGCCCAGCATCTTCTCGGCTTCCAGAATCAGGAAACCGCCGTTTGCACGATGCAGCGCGCCGGGGCGCAGTTGCCGGTACGTGGTGTAAAGCGCGCCCTGATCGGTGCTGTATTCGATGCGTCCGAACAGGTTGTCGTAGGTGGGGTGCTGTTCGAAAACCACCGGCGCACCACCATCACGAGTATGCCCGACCACCAGACTCGGGCTGTATTGCTCTTCCAGCAGCTTGCGCGCCTGAGCGTCGGTCTTGGCGTCATCGACCAACTGCTCGACCAGAGTCTTGAGCAGGTAAACCTGCATGGCCTGCAGGTAGGCGCAGACCGCAGCGTTCTCGGCGTACTTTTCAGAAAGCGGTGCCAGCAAGGGCTGCAGGGTCAGGGTGATGGTCTCTTCATTCAACTGACGCAGTTGATTGTTGGACTCGCGCTTCCACTGCGGCAGGCTGGCCAGTTCTTCGTTGAGACGCTCCTCGAGCGCGGAGATATCTTCGTGGAAGCGCTCGCGATCCGCTTCGGGCAGCTGGGAAAACTCGGCCTCATCCAGCGCCTTGCCATCGGCCATCGGCGTGAACGCGATGTTGGAGCTGTCGCGATACAGCGCGATGTCCTTTTCCAGCGACAGGCGCTCGATGACGTCCAGGGCGCGGTCATAGCGCTGATTGAACGCACGGTCGATCGAGCTTTTCTTCTGCTGATACGACGGGTGCTCGAAAACCGCCGGGAAGGTCACCAGCAGGTTGTCGATCAGGCCACCGATGTCGGCGGTGAACTCATGGGCAGTGCCAGGTGGCAGCTCCAGCGCCTT
The DNA here is from genome assembly GCF_977070315.1 of Plantibacter cousiniae (nom. nud.). Lineage (NCBI taxonomy): Bacteria > Bacillati > Actinomycetota > Actinomycetes > Micrococcales > Microbacteriaceae > Plantibacter > Plantibacter cousiniae (nom. nud.). Next base: position 644,560 of record NZ_CDRVEU010000003.1, read on the forward strand.
TGGCTCGCGGGGCTCGTCGAAGTTGTTGACGTAGACCCAGTCCGACGGCGTCTGCATCCGTTTGCCTTCGGCCTTGAGATAGCGTTTGACGAACGAAAAGCGCCCGGTGCCGGGCTCGCCCATGACAAACACGTTGTAACCGGGGCGCGGCATCGCAACGCCGAACTGCAGGGCCTCTACGGCTCTCTCCTGGCCAAGGACACCGCGAAAGGGTTCGAGCTCGTGGGTGGTCGCAAAGCTGAACTGCTCAGCGGAAAACGGACGGGTCAGCGCGTTGGGCGCCAGGCGTAGGTTGGCTGCGACAGAATCGGGCATCAGTAATCCTTACATCAGGCGGGGCAGATGTCGGCATTCTGGCGCTCGCTGTGCACGACTTGCAAGGCAGGAAAGAGCCGAAAAGCATTTGCGTGTGTAGCGTCACCCGCCGCGTTCTGAAAAAAGCCGTTTTCAAGTAATAATCTGTAATCCCTCACGGAACCCTTGGAACCTGCCTAAACTCCAAACTGCACAGGTGGCGGCTGGCTAACCATCTGTCTTGATGTGACAACTCAAGAAACTCGACCCTTGGCTGAACTAAAAAGAGAAAAAGCTATGAAACGGATTCTTCTTGGAACGCTCTTCGCCGCTGTATCGATCAACGCTATGGCTCAAGCACCAGGCGGTCCTGACTGCGGTTGGGGCAACATGCTGTTTGAAGGCCAACGCGGTACTCCAGCTCACTTCCTCGCTTCGACCACCAACGGTACATCGGGTAACGCCACCTTCGGCATGACCTCCGGCACCAACGGCTGCTCGACCAACGGCGCGCTGACTTATGGCGGTAAATCCTGGCTTGCCATGAACGGCATGATGGATGAACTCTCCAAAGACATGGCCATGGGTCAGGGCGAAGCACTGACTACCTACGCTGTGGTACTGGGCGTTGCACCAGAAGACCGCGAGCACTTTGCCGCCGTCACTCACGAGCACTTCTCGCAAATCTTCAGCAAGGCCGACGCCACTGCCGAAGACGTTCACACCAACACCGTCAATGTTCTGAAAAACGATCCGACTCTGGCCAAGTACGCTACCCAGGCTTAAAGTCGTTCGCCCGCCCTTTCTTCGCAAAGGGCGGGATCCCCTTTTCTGACTAGTTGCCCTCTATGCTCAAACGTCTTGTATCGCTGGCGCTGTTTGTCTGTGCCCCCTTGTCTGCGGCACCTCATGCCAGCGCTGACCGTTTGCAGCAATTGGCCAATGAGCCGTTCTGGATTTCCCTGGGTCACTACGAAGCCGGCAAGCTCGGTGGCTGGCGCAGCTATGTCACAGACCCGAAATTCTTTCTCGCCGCCAACGGTGCACACGACCCGCAGGCAGAGCTGAGCGCGACACTCGACGCTATTTACGCACCGGTCAGCAACGAGCAGACTCACGCCCAGTGCGTATACCCGGCACGCACCCGCTGGCTGCGTGACCAGTTGCACCTGACTGACCTGCCGACGCCGGACTGTAAGGAATTCAAGGCCTGGTACAAGGATGTGGCCCCGGACAGCACGGTGCTGATTTTCCCGGCCGCTTACCTCAACAGCCCCTCGTCGATGTTTGGCCATACGCTGCTGCGCATCGATCCGGCCAGCGCGAAAACCAATAACACCACCTTGCTGAGCTACGCGATCAACTTCGGTGCCTATATCGAAGGCATGGACAACAGCATTCTGTACGCGTGGAAAGGTCTGGCAGGCGGCTACCCGGGGTTGTTTGCGCTGGTGCCGTATCAGGAAAAACTGTCGGAATACCGCAGCCTGGAAAACCGTGACCTGTGGGAATACCGCCTGAACCTGACTGCGGAAGAAACCGGGCGCATGGTCGAGCATGTCTGGGAGCTGAAACAGATCCGTTTCAGTTATTTCTTCTTCGACGAAAACTGCTCCTACCGGCTGCTGGAATTGCTGCAGGTCGCCCGACCGGGCCTGAAGCTTACCGATCAGTTTGGCCTGACCGCGATCCCGACCGATACGGTCAAGGCGATCAAGGCCGCCGGGCTGGTGGAGAAGATCGACTATCGCCCGTCACGCGAACGCGAGTTGCTGAGCCGCGCCGAACCGCTCGATGCAGACGAGCAACAGTGGGTATTGAAGGTCAGCGCCGATCAGAAACAACTGCACAACAGCGAGTACCTCGCGCAGCCCAAAGAACGCCGCGCGTTGATTCAGGACGCTGCCTATCGTCTGGAGCGCTATCGCGCCAACGGTCTTGAGCGCGATACACAACGCTCACAACGCAGCTTCGAGCTGTTGCAGGCGATCAATCAGAACCCGCCGCCACAGCTGGACATCCCGCGCCCCGGCCTGCCGGAAGAAGGCCATGAATCACGTACCTGGCAGTTGGGGGCGGGCACACGCGGTGACAAGGCGTTCGCTGAATATGGTCTGCGTATGGCCTATCACGACCTGAACGACAATGCCTACGGTTTCCCGCTGGGTGCGCAGATCGAGATTCTTCAGCTCAAAGTGCGTCAATACGAAGGCAATGACTGGCAGGTGCAACAACTGGACCTGGCCACCATTCGCTCACTGACCCCGCGCACCGAACTGCTGAAACCCTGGTCATGGCAAGTCACCGGGGGGCTGGAGCGGGTTCTCGGCAAGCACGGCGACGAAAACCTCGTCAGCCACGTCAACGGTGGTGGCGGCGGCACCTGGCAGCTGGCCGACGATATGCTCGGCTTTGCACTGGGCACCGTGCGAGTCGAGCACAATAACGATTTCGCCGAATTCATCTCTCCCGCCGCAGGCTTCAACACCGGCGTGCTGTGGCGCAACCCGCTGGGCAACCTGAGCCTGGAAGCCAAGGGCGACTATTTCACCAATGGCGAAGTGCGCCGCAGCGTCAGCCTCAACCAGCAATGGGAGCTGTCGCGCAACCTTGGTCTGCGCCTGAGCGCCCAGCGCGAATTCAGCCAGATGAGCTCGCCGCAGAACGAGGTGATGCTTGAGGTGAAGTGGTATCACTACTGACCGGAGCAGTGTCAATGGCCAGCAGTGTGCCTGGAAAAAACCGGCACACTGCTATTACACGTTCCCTACATCGCTTTTACGAATAACTCACAAATTACCTTCTAGACTCCTCTCATAAGCAGAGGGAATCACCATGAAGCGGTATTGGCTGTTGTTGTCGCTGGCCATCGTGCTGGCGGGTTGTCAGTCCACCCGTGACCAGATGCTGGCCGAGGGTTATCCGCCGGGTTTTGCAGACGGCTATCAGGACGGTTGCAGCAGCGGCAGGGACGCAGCAGGCGCCACTACCGGCCAATTTCGCAAGAACGTGCCCCGCTATCTGAAGGACAAGCTCTACGCCCAGGGCTGGACCGATGGCTTTCGTCAGTGCGAGACCTCGCAGGACAATCGCGACCGGCTCGACCCCGGCCAGGTCTTCAATGAGCGTGACCGTGCCTGGGAGCAGGAAAAAACCCGCAGCGCGGCCAAGGCCTATCGTCCCAACTGATCAGGCATCGGTGCAATCCGACGAAACCAATGATGTCCTGCTGCGGCCTAAAGCCTATTAGGGAGGACTCTTCATGAGCCGCGCATTCGTAAACGAAGACAACGCTGCCGCCGAGGCCGAGCAACCGGTCGAGCGGCTGGTCAGTACACAGATCAACTACGTCACGGCCGAAGGCCTGACCTTGTTGAAGAAACACGTCAATAGCCTGCAGGCGCAGCACAGCGCGCAAACCGCGTTGGGCGAAGCGGCGGACAAGCAGCGACTGGCCGACCTGGAACGCGACCTGCGTTACTTCAATCAGCGCCTGCAAAGCGCGCAGGTCGTCGCCCCGGCTGTGTCGACCGAGAAGGTGCAGATCGGTAGCTGGGTGACGTTCGCGGATGAACAGGATAACCAGCAGCGCGTGCATCTGGTCGGAGAGGATCAGGCCGATGCAGCCAACGGGCTGATCAATTGGGGATCGCCACTGGGCCGCGCCCTGATCGGCGCGCAGAAAGGCGATGAAGTGTTGTGGCAGCGCCCGGCGGGCGATCAATCGATTGAAGTGCTGCTGATCGAACCTGACGCGTGAGCCAGGCCAGCCAACGGCAGCGCCGCTCCTTGCAAGGAGCGGCGCGTGCCTGAACGCTGATCAGGCCAGCTTTTTGTGACGCACACGGTGCGGCTGAGCAGCTGCTTCGCCCAGACGCTTCTTGCGATCCGCTTCATACTCGGTGTAGTTACCTTCGAAGAAGATCGCTTGCGAATCGTCTTCGTACGCCAGGATGTGCGTGGCTACACGGTCAAGGAACCACCGATCGTGAGAGATCACAATGGCAGCGCCCGGGAAGTCCAGCAGCGCTTCTTCCAGTGAACGCAGGGTTTCCACGTCGAGGTCGTTGGACGGTTCGTCGAGCAGCAGCACGTTGCCGCCCTCTTTCAGGGTCAGCGCCAGGTGCAGACGACCACGCTCACCACCGGACAGGTCCTTGACGAACTTCTGCTGATCGCCGCCCTTGAAGTTGAAGCGACCGACGTAGGTGCGCGACGGAATCTCATAGTTACCGATACGGATCACATCGGAACCGTCGGATACCGCCTGGAATACCGACTTGCTGCCGTCCAGGTCATCACGGCTCTGGTCCACGCAGGCCAGTTGTACGGTTTCACCGACTTCGATGCTGCCCGAATCCGGCTGCTCCTTGCCCATCAGCATGCGGAACAGGGTCGACTTACCGGCACCGTTACCGCCGATCACGCCAACGATGGCGCCTTTGGGCATGGAGAACGACAGGTTGTCGATCAGCACGCGGTCGCCATAGCCCTTGGTGACGTTCTTGAACTCGATAACCTTGTCGCCCAGGCGCGGACCGGCCGGGATGTAGATCTCGTTGGTCTCGCTGCGCTTCTGGAATTCCTGCGACTGCATCTCTTCGAAGCGTTGCAGACGCGCCTTGGATTTGGACTGACGCGCCTTGGCACCCTTGCGAACCCACTCCAGCTCGTCTTTCATGGCCTTTTCGTGAGCGGTCTGCTGCTTGGATTCCTGAGCCAGACGGTCGGACTTGGCTTCAAGCCAGCCGGAATAGTTGCCTTCGTAAGGAATGCCCGCGCCGCGGTCGAGTTCCAGAATCCAGCCAGCCACGTTGTCCAGGAAGTAACGGTCGTGCGTGATCGCAACCACAGTTCCCGGGAAGTCGTGGAGGAAGTGCTCCAGCCAGGCGACAGAGTCGGCATCCAGGTGGTTGGTCGGTTCGTCGAGGAGCAGCATGTCCGGGGCGGAGAGCAGCAGGCGGCACAGCGCGACACGGCGCTTCTCACCACCGGAAAGGACCGAAACCTTCGCATCCCAGGCCGGCAGACGCAGCGCATCGGCGGCGACTTCCAGCTGGCGCTCCAGGTTATGGCCATCGCTGGCCTGCAGGATGGCTTCGAGCTTGGCCTGCTCGGCCGCCAGCTTGTCGAAATCAGCGTCCGGCTCGGCGTACTCGGCGTAGACCTGATCGAGACGCGCCTGTGCGTCCTTGATCACGCTGACCGCCTCTTCCACGACCTCACGGACCGTCTTGTTCGGGTCAAGTTGTGGCTCCTGCGGCAGATAACCCACATTGAGCTCCGGCATCGGACGCGCTTCGCCATCAAACTCGGTGTCGACACCCGCCATGATTTTCAACAGCGTGGATTTACCCGAACCGTTGAGGCCCAGCACACCGATCTTGGCACCGGGAAAGAATGACAGAGAGATGTTTTTCAGGATTTCACGCTTCGGCGGCACAACTTTGCTCAGCCGATGCATGGTGTAGACGTATTGAGCCATGAAATGAAAACCTAGCGTCTGTAATGAGGACCGATTTGGGTAACGAGCTTAAAGCTCCGGCCGGAAAAAAGCTTTTATTTGTCCTTGAGACTTGCCGCGAGACCGTTCCGAGCCTTGAATAAACTCAGTGGTAAACCTGTCGGGGCAGTGCTGGCAAATATAAAGCCTGATCGATATTGCAAAAAGTGGAGTCACTCATGCAGGAGTCGGTGGATACCACGCGTTGCGCAAAGCTACCCGAATGCGTCGTGCAGGGCAAACGATACGGCCCAATGGGGCTGGCACTTTGCCACAACTAAAGGCATGCTAGCCGCCCTCTTTGAGCGACCCGCCTATTTTACATAAAGCACCACTGCTTCAGTCCAGCAGTCAGGAACAGCGATTTGCCCACTTTAACGCCTCTGTCGTCATCCAGTGTCGCTCCAGACAGTGCGACCAGGCCTTTGCGTGGGTCAGTGAAAGGCATGCTGGCGGGCCTGGTTCTGGTGGTGCTTGCCCTGTTGCTCTGGCAACTGATCGAGCAGTTCCACCAGACGCAGGAACGTCAGCGTCAGCGCAGTCTGGAGTACAGCGTCCAACTGTCCGACCGGATGAGTCTGAACATGGCGCTCAAGGCGCAGATCGCCATGAACCTGCTGGACGAGGCGCTATCCGCCGGAGAGCGACTGGAGCAGTCGACCACGCTGGTGAACCTGCGCACTGCCCTGCCCGCGCTGCGCAGCGTCGCTCGCCTGAACCGGGAGGGTGAAATTGTCAATGACAGCGCCGAGGCCTCGCGCGACAGTGAGTTTCTTGAACAAGCCATGAAACAGGCGCGAGGTCGCCCCTACTTCTATACCGGCTCGGAAGACGGCAACCAGATTTATATACTGATTCGCCTGGGCAACGGCGTGAGCGGCGATTACTGGGCATTGCGCGTGGCCCCTGAAGCCTTGAAGGAACTTGCCAGCCAGCCGGCTCAGGACTTTCAGCACCTGTGGCGTCTTGAACAGCGCAAGACGCAGCGGGTCATTCTCCATGAACCGGTGCCCGCCAACGAAGCGGAGAGTGGCCTGTCCGATACCATTCTGCTTCAACCACTGAGCAATAGTGACTGGCAACTGCGGGGGCTGTTCGACACCTACAAGGCGCGCAGCGAACTGCTCGCGCCACTGATCGGCAAGTGCCTGATCGGCCTGCTGCTGTCGATCCTGCCGCTGATCGCGCTGATGAGCCTGCGCAGGCGCCAGCGCCAGATGCTGCAGAGCCGACGCCGCTATCGGGATATCTTCGAGGGCGCGGGCGTCGCCATCTGTGTCATGGACATGTCCGGCCTTCAGGAGCAACTTGAAGCACTCGAGGTCAGCACCGGCGAGGACTTCGAGCGCCTGCTCAAAAGCCAGCCAGCCGCTCTGAAACGCCTTTTGCAGCAATTGCGCATCAGCGAACTCAATGAAGTCGCCCTGAGCCTGCTGGACATCGAGCACCGCGAACAGGCATGGCAACCGTTGATCGAGGGCGAGTCGCGCTCGCGTCCGGGCGTCGGCATTCCGATCATCCAGGCGGTGCTTTCCGGACAGCCACGACTGGAACTGGAAATCTGCCTGACCCGTGCGGGTGGTCATGACCAGCACCTGTGGCTGGTCATGCGCCTGCCCGAGACACGCAGTGACTTCGATGCGGTGATTCTCAGTATTGGCGATATCACCAGCCGCAAACAGGTCGAGCTGTCGTTGCTGGACCGCGAGAGCTTCTGGTCCGACGTGGTACGAACCGTACCGGACCATTTGTACGTTCAGGATGTGCTCAGCCAGCGGGTGATCTACAGCAACCACCACTTTGGCTATACGCTGGGTTACAGCAAGTCAGAACTGCACGCCATGGGCGAGTTCTTCTGGGAAGTCCTGCTGCACCCCGACGACGCCCGAAATTATCAGGACATGCGCCTGCGCCAGCGTCACCACGGGCACAATGAATTACTGCAACGCGTGTTGCGCTTTCGGGACCGCGAGAGCAACTGGCGGTCCTTCGACATTCGCGAGCAGGCACTGGCCTGGGACGAAGAAGACCGGGTCACGCGTATCATCGGCATTGCCAAGGACATTACCGAACAGGTCGCGTCCAGCCAGTCGCTGCGTGACAGCGAACAGCGTTACCGCATGCTGGCCGAAAGCATCAGTGATGTGATTTTCTCCACCGACGGCCGGTTGGCAGTCAACTACGTCAGCCCTTCGGTAGAACGTGCGTTGGGCTACAGCGCCGAGTGGATCCTGCAGAACGGCTGGTCCGCCGCCATTGCCAACCCCCAGCAAACAGTCGGTTTTGATGCACTCATGGGCCGCATCGACAAGGTCCTCGACAAACCTCAGGAACTCGCCAGGCTGCGCGAAGAAGTCACCACCAGAATGTTTCTGTTCGACTGCCTGCGTGCCGACGGTCGCAAGATTCCGGTGGAGCTGCGCGTGGTCCTGGTGTGGGGCGAAAACGGCAACTTTGAAGGCATCTTCGGGGTAGGCCGCGACATCAGTCAGCAGCGTCGGGCCGAGAAAGACCTGCGCATGGCTGCCACGGTATTCGAGCATTCCACATCCGCCATCCTGATTACCGACCCCGCCGGCTATATCGTGCAGGCCAACGAGGCCTTTACCCGCGTCAGTGGCTATGAAGTAGCTCAGGTGCTCGATCAGTTGCCGGGCATGCTCACCGTGGAAGCCGAACAGGAAACCCGTCTGCGCCATATCCTCAGGCAACTGAACGGACAAGGCACGTGGGAAGGTGAAATCCGGCTCAAGCGGCGTAACGGCGAACACTATCCGGCCTGGGTCGGCATTACCGCGGTCCTCGACGATGAAGGCGATCTGGCCAGCTACGTGTGCTTCTTCAGCGATATCAGCGAGCGCAAGGCCAGCGAGGACCGTATCCACCGTCTGGCCTACTACGACGCGCTGACTCATCTGCCCAACCGCACCCTGTTCCAGGATCGTCTGCACTCGGCGCTGCAGCACGCCGAGCGCCAGCAGGCCTGGGTCGTGCTGATGTTCCTCGACCTCGACCGTTTCAAACCGATCAACGATTCCCTGGGCCATGCCGCTGGCGACCGGATGCTGCAGGAAATGGCCACGCGGCTGCTTGCCTGTGTGTCGGTGGATGACACCGTGGCCCGCATGGGCGGGGATGAATTCACCCTGCTGCTGGAACCGGATGAAACCCGTGAAGCCGCGCTGAGCCGCGCCATTCACGTTGCCGAACGCATTCTGACCAGCCTGATCACACCGTTCGTGCTGGAAGGCCGCGAGTTCTTTGTGACCGCCAGTATCGGCATCGCCCTCAGCCCGCAGGACGGCAAGGAACTGAGCCAGTTGATGAAGAACGCCGACACGGCGATGTATCACGCCAAAGAGCGTGGCAAGAACAACTTCCAGTTCTATCAGGCGGACATGAACGCCACCGCGCTGGAGCGTCTGGAGCTGGAAAGCGACTTGCGCCACGCCCTGGAGCAGAAGGAGTTCACCCTCTTCTACCAACCGCAGTTCAGCGGCGACGGCAAACGCCTGACAGGCGCGGAAGCCCTGCTGCGCTGGCGCCATCCACGCCGCGGGCTGGTGCCGCCCAACGACTTCATCCCGGTGCTCGAAGAGCTCGGGCTGGTCGTAGAGGTCGGCGATTGGGTCCTGGCCGAGGCCTGCCGCCAACTCAAACACTGGCATCAGGCAAGGGTTCGCGTGCCCAAGGTGTCGGTCAACATCTCGGCGCGGCAGTTCTCGGACGGCCAGCTCGGCAAGCGCATCGCCCACATACTCGAACAGACCGGCCTGTCACCCGCCTGCCTGGAGCTGGAACTGACCGAAAGCATCCTGATGCGTGAGGTCAACGAGGCCATGCAGATACTCGACGGCCTCAAGAACCTCGGCCTGAGCATCGCTGTCGATGACTTCGGCACCGGCTACTCGTCGCTGAACTACCTCAAACAGTTCCCGATCGACGTGCTGAAGATCGACCGCACCTTTGTCGATGGCCTGCCATCCGGCGAGCAGGACGCCCAGATCGCCCGCGCCATCATCGCCATGGCGCACAGCCTGAACCTCTCGGTGATCGCCGAAGGCGTGGAGACCCATGAGCAACTGGAGTTTCTTCGCGAACACGACTGCGACGAAGTCCAGGGCTACCTGTTCGGCCGCCCGATGCCCCCCGCCCAGTTCGAAGCGCAATTCAGCAATGATGCGCTGTTCATGCTGGATTGAGGACGAGCCTTGCGACCCGGCCATCGTCCATTTGAACGATAGCCGAACCCTTGAATATGAGTAGACTTGAGCCACTGCCTCGCACAGCGTCAATGACAGCGAGCGCTCTACCCATAACAAAGAACACAAGGGGGTAGCATGATCAGCGATACAACGTCCCTGGACAGTGTTTCCTGTCAGGTCGTCGAAGCCTTGAACAAGGTGATTCTCGAGCTTCAGACCGAGGTCAGCAGCGCGTCGATCTCTACATTCCATCAACAGGCGCTTGAACGGGTGCGCGCACTGGTGCAGTTCGACAAGGCCTGGTGGGGAAGATCTACCTGGCGTGACAACTGGCCCGTCGAGCACAGTTCCTTTTTGCTGGGCCTGCCCAACGGTTACGCCGCCGAGTGGGAGCAACTCAAGACCTCGGACGCCAGCGTCGGCAGAATGCATCAGACCCAGGGCGTCTGTCAGGTCATTCACTGCACGGCAGCGGATGCACCTCCTGCGCTTGCCGACCTCGGTCGCCAATACGATCTTTGCTTCGCGCTGGGCATTGTCCTGACCGACCCTCACACCCAGCAGGGCGTGCATCTGACACTGTTTCGCTCGGCTGGTCACACGCCCTTCTCGCCCCTGGACAAACGCCTGATCGAGTGGCTGATGCCGCATCTGATCGCCGCTGAACAGGCCAGTTATCTGCGTGCGCTCACGACTCTGCGGGAAACTCAGGGCGCCTACGATGAGACCGCCATGGCGGTGAGCGATCGTTACGGCGTGCTGCTTTCCATGGAGCCTGCGTTCTCGTCGATGCTGGGCTCGGAATGGCCCGACAGACCGTCCAATCGTCTACCCCGACAGTGCAACCCTCAAGAGGGCTATTCAAGTCATAACCTGCACATCACGTCGCAGCCGGTGGGCGACCTCGTTCTATTGACGGCGCGGCGACGCAGCAGTCTGGAACTGTTGAGCACGCGCGAGCTTCAGGTTGCCCGAGGCTTTGCGGTCGGACAGACGTACAAGGAAGTCGCGCGCAACATCGGTGTATCCCCCTGCACCGTCCGGCACCACTTGAGAAAGATCTACAACAAGCTCGGTGTCACCCGTAAAGCGCAGATCGCCCAGTTACTGCATTTGACTGACGGCTGACGCCAACGCGCTCTACCCCATTTCCGGTTTTTCCAATAACTGCCACCCCGCAAGGGAGGGCTGTGCTCGCCCATAAAAATAACAAGGCACTTACCGATGTCATTAAAAAACCACTTCCTTAGCGCTTCAGGGCTCGCCATGGCGATCCTGTGGTTATCGTCCACGGCCTGCGCCACCGAAAATGCTGCGCCCACGACAGCTGCTGGCGTTTTCGACTTTGGCGCAGGCTTCATGCCGCCCACCACCCCCAATGGCACCGTCGGCCTGCGCATCAGCAACTACCACGCGGATGTCATCAAGGACAGCCACGGCAATGACAGCCCCAACGACTTCCAGATCAACGTCCTGGCGATCGGCCTCGCCTACTTGCGAATGACCGAGCAGGAGTTTTTGGGTGCCCGCTATGGTTTCGCGGTGGTGCCGGTCTTTTTCAAGATGGATGCCGACCTGGGCGTGAACGTCGGGGGGCAGCGGGTATTCAGCGACAGTGCATCGCTGTTTCGTCAGGCGGACCTGCAAGTGGTGCCGATCATCCTGGACTGGAAGCTCGGGCCGGGGCTGGGCATCAATACCCAACTGATGATTCAGGCGCCCACGGGGGACTACGACAAAAACCGTCTGGTCAGCCCTGGCACCCATCACTGGACGGTTTCTCCGCTGTTGAATGCAACCTACATTTCACCCGGCGGCTTCGAGGTTTCCTCGAGTTTCCGGATCGATATAAATGCGCGTAACCCCGACACCGATTACCGCAGTGGCGTTGAGTACCGACATGAGTTTGCAGTGGGCCAGCATGTCGGCGACTGGACCGTCGGCGTGGGCGGCTACTACTACCGGCAGCTGTCGGACGACGACGCGCCGGGGCTGACCCGCGGCAATCGCGCCCGGGTAATCGCCGCAGGCCCTGCAGTAAGTTACTTCAAACCCGGCGCCGGGCTGCCCCCCATCTGGTTGCACGCCTACAAGGAGTTCGACGCCCACAACCGTGCCGAGGGCTACACCGTGGCGCTGCGTACCGGCATCAGCTTTTAAGTGGCGCGCGTAACGCGACGACACGCTTTCAATCCTGGAGACCATCGATGAAAGACCTGCACGAATTATTCAATACGCTGGACGGCCGTGGCCTGGCAACACTGGTACGCAATGGCGAGGTGAGCCCCGGCGAGCTGCTGGAAACCGCCATCGCACGGGTCGAGCAGGTCGAGCCCGGCCTGAACGCCGTCAGCGAAAGGCTTTACGATCAGGCGCGCAGCCAGGCGAGCGGGAGTAGCGTCAGACAGGGCGTCATGGCAGGCGTACCGACCCTGGTGAAAGACATGTTCACCCCGATGACCGGGGCACGGATGACCAGTGGCTCGCATGCGCTGGGCGAGTTTCGCTCAGACATCGACTGCGAAATCGTCAGTCGGCTGCGTCATGCAGGCTGCCAACTGATCGGCACGACCACCGCTCCAGAATTCGGCGTGTCCTACAGCACCGAATCGCAACGCTTCGGCGCGACCCGCAACCCCTGGAATCCGCAACACAGCGCGGGCGGTTCCAGTGGGGGCGCAGCCGCTCTGGTTGCGGCACGCGCCATCCCTTTCGCGCATGGCAACGATGGCGGCGGCTCGCTTCGCGTACCGGCCTCCTGCTGTGGCGTATTCGGCTTCAAGCCATCACGCGGCCTGCTGCCTTCAGGCCCGATGGTCGGCGAGGGCTGGGCAGGCCTGAGCACCGCTCACGCGATTACCCTGTCGGTAGGCGACAGCGCCGCCCTGCTCGACGCCACTGCCGGGAGTGACCTGGGGGCTCCCTACGCCGCGCCCATGCCAGCGACGCCCTTTGCACACGCCGCAGGACGCGATCCCAAGCGTCTGAAAATCGCCCTGATCTCGGCAATATCACCTTGGCCGGCAGAACCGGAGGCCCTGGCTGCACTGCAACACACTGCGGCCTTGCTGGAGGCGCTCGGGCATTACGTGGTCCCGGCGACGTTGCCGGTCCGGCTGCCTGAATTCCTCGACGCGACGTTCGACATCATCGGTTCACACACCCAGGGCTACCTCGATCTGCTGGGCAAAATGCGCGGCTTCCCGGTCGCCATGGACGAACTGGAGCCGCGTACCCGTGTCATTCTGCGCGAACGCGGGCAACTGCCTGCGACACGCTACATTTCCGCGGTCGAGTCGATGCATGCACTGGGCCGGGCGATGGCCGGTTTCTTCGAAGAGTACGATATTGTTCTCACCCCGACGCTCAACCGCGCGCCACCCCGCCTGGGAGAACTGGTCTTCGATGACGACAGCCGGTCCCTGCAGGACTTCATCGCGCTTTCGCACAGCTACTCGCCCTACACGGCGATCTTCAACGCGACTGGCCAGCCAGCCATGTCCGTGCCCCTCTATTGGACAGCCGATTCGCTGCCGCTGGGTTCTCACTTTGCCGCGCGGTTTGGCGACGAACTGACCTTGCTGAGCCTTGCCGGGCAACTGGAGCGCGCCCAGCCGTGGGCAGCACGCAGGCCGCCGTTAAACGCTTGCGCGGGTTGATGCGAAGGGATTATTGGCGGTGATGGTGGTAAGCCAGGCAAGACCACCGCCTGCGCTGCTGGCGGCGGTCTACCGGCTACAGGCTTATGGCTCGCCAGCCGCTTGCGGTACAGGCGCCGGGTGCGACCAGGTCAGGTACCGGAAGCGGTCGTAGAGACCCGCCACTACCTGCCCGCCTGCAACCCTGCCCGGAATTGCCGTTTGCAGGGTGCCGACCGCGCTCCCCAAACGCGAGGTGCTGACGTAATCTCCGGCCCAGGACGCTGCCGCCCTGCCGGCCTGATGCGCCGCCTTGCCTTTGTCAGTCAGGTAGCTCAACCCCTTGCCGGCTGCTGCGCCAGCCACTTCTCCAACCATACCGGGAAGTGTGAGGTTGGCTGCGGTCAGGACCGCAGCACCGGAGGCGTAGCCTTTGATCCCCTTGTCGAGAAAATTCCAGACTTTGTTGACGCCCAGAAACCCCGTCATCACCAGATTCAGACCGACGATTTCCTTGAAGACCTGAACCGCCTTTTGCATATCGACTTCAGGGTTCATGGCCAGTTTGAGCATCTCCGATACGCACCAGACGCCATCCGCCGCGTAATCGGCTTTGCCGACCATGCTTTTCATCAACATCACCAGCGCCGCACCGATACTCGCCGTCAAGGCCACCAGGCCCAGCTTGGTGTAGAAGTCAGGGTCCGCCTTGCGCTCCCCCTCGGCCAGTTGCAGCCCTGCGCGCAGGGCATCGGCGACTTCGAACCTGGCCTGGAACTCGCTGCTTTTGGTGCCCAGGTATGTCAGGCTCGAGTTCATGATGTCGGTGATGCTTTTGTCTTGCTTGTACAATTCGGTCGCCACTTTCATCTGCTGGGCAAAATGCTCGCTGACGTCGAAATGCTTGACCACGGCCAGATGGTCTTCCTCCGGGATGCGGGCGTTCCCGGTGTCTTGCCTGGAAAGCTTGCTCTTGGCGAGCTTGAAGGCAGCGACGATCGATTCACGGTTGAATACGCCCAGCGTGGCTGCGCCCGATGCCACGGCCGTTGCGATACCGAAGCCGACCTGCTCCAGCAGGTGTTCGTTCCTGGCAAAGGTGGGCTGCGCCACGATGGCGTTGGCCAGCACGGTGACGAAGTAGCGGTTCAGGCCATGATCGACATTGGTCCGCGCGTTGGTCAGCTCGTTCATCATCAGGCCAGCCATGAACACCGCGTTCTTGGTGAAGTGGGCAACCAGCGATGAGCTGTAGGAGTTGTCCTTGCTGACGAACGCCACGGCCAGTGGCAAGGGTGCCAGCGCGAGCAGCATCGCCGGGCTTGCAAGGACGCGACTCTTGAGCGAGGCGCCGTTCTTGAGCGTGCCCAGTTCGGCATTCATGCTTTTGTTGAGGCTGAGCAACTCGTCTTTCACATCAGAGGGCAGCCCCGAGCGGCTCAACACTGCTGGCAACTGTTCGTTGTGAGCGCGCCAGGCGTCTAGTTGTCCCTGAGCATTGGCCTGAACGATTGCGCCCAACATGTCACGCTCGGCTTCGCTCAGCGCAGACGATGGCTTTTCCAGCAGCGTCTTCACACCGTCGGACGTCGTGGTAGCGGCACTTGGCAAATCACCAAGACGGGCCAGTTGCTCCTCGCTCAACACCAGCGAACCGTTGGCCAGCGCCAACCGCAGTTTTTCATCGAAACCCATGCCGCACCTGGCCTCGATGTCTTCTTCAGGGGCGAAGGGCAGCGGGGTATTGCTGACGATATCGCGTTGTTCTTGCGTGAGATGCAGCACATGCTTGTTCAGGAAGGCATGCATCTGATCGGGCGACAGGTGTGGCGCCGGGGTGCGCATCAAAGCCAGCAACGCCTTGTCGTCCATCGGCGCGAGCGCCCCATAGGCATCAAACTTGCGCACCAGATTGCCGCCGGCCTTGAGCAATGCCTGGCGTGTGGTCAGCCTGGGCTCGGCAGGCTCGTGGCCAGGTGCAGGTGCTTCGCCTGGCTCGATGGAGATTTCTTCCAGCCTCGGCAAAAGATCGTGTTCGCGCAATAGCTGCAGCAGCGCCCCCGCCACTTCCGCCAGCTCGCGCAATTCATTGCAGGCTGGCGCGTCCTGGCAATTTTCGGTCAATGCCTGCAATGCGCCCGGCAGCATCTCCAGATCATTGAGCGTGTCGGCATGTGAGCGCAGCAGACTGACGACCGCGTCGGGTTGACGCTGGAGGCTGTCATTCAAATCCGCCGTACGCTGCTTGGCCGTGCGAACGAAATGACTGAAGAGCGTGTAAGACGAAACAACGGGGGGCTCTGCGCCCAGCGTCTCGGGATCCAGATGAGTCAACGTCAGCAGATCCGGAATCGCCCGGGCCAGGGCGGACGGTCGGGCAGCCAAACGAGCGACGGATTGGTGCAGCCGCGCCGTCCTGAGCCCTTCACAGGCCTGCGACAGCGAGTCGTGAGATGCGTGAGAAGCCGGCATATCGGCCAGCCGGTGAGTACAACGGTCAAGCAGTTCTCTCAGCGCCGGCACCTGATCCTCGCTTGCCAGTTGATGCCAGCCCTGCTCGGTCGTGCCGACCTCGGCGAGGCTCTGACAGAGTTGAGCAACGGTGTGCCAGGACGGATGCTGTTTATCCAGCTCACGCTGAAGAGCAGACAACAGACGCACAGAGTCCTGCGCTGGCGCAGCCGAGGTGCGACCAAATGCCACGGCCAGCTCGCCGGAGGTAAAAAACGCTACGGTACGAGCCTGCTGCGGAGTTTGCTCACTAACGCCGGTTGCATCGCCGGACGCAGGAGCAACCTCCGGCAATGAGGAATGAGAGGAGCGCGTGATCTGAGAGGGCATCATGGCGTTTTTACCTACTGTCGGTGGGTATGGGCAACAGACCGACTGAGTGTCGTCCGGCCCGGAACGGTTCCGGCAGTTGAAGGTAAATAGATGCGTGATCGCTGAAAATTCGAGTGGATGTGCCCGGTTCACGCCGCCGATGACTAAATCGATCTCGACCCTCTCATGTGGGCGAGTCCCCTACAGAACGAGCCTTGCGCCTGCGGCACGTCCATGATTTCAGGCCTTGTCGAAACCCGCGTGAACGGCGTCACTGGTCAAGATGACTGCCTTTCATATGCCAGATAAAACCCGATGGGGTAGAATAGCCGCCTTTTCCGCCATGCCCCCTTGAGGACTGCCATGTTCAGCCGTGATTTGACTATCGCCAAGTACGACGCCGATCTGTTTGCCGCCATGGAGCAAGAAGCTCTGCGTCAGGAAGAACACATCGAGCTGATTGCCTCGGAAAACTACACCAGTCCGGCCGTCATGGAAGCTCAGGGCTCGGCCCTGACCAACAAGTACGCCGAAGGCTATCCAGGCAAGCGCTACTACGGTGGTTGCGAGTACGTCGACGTTATCGAACAACTGGCCATCGACCGCGCCAAGGAGCTGTTCGGCGCTGATTATGCCAACGTCCAGCCACACGCGGGTTCGCAAGCCAACTCGGCGGTCTACCTGGCCCTGCTGCAAGGCGGCGACACCATTCTGGGCATGAGCCTGGCTCACGGTGGTCACCTGACCCACGGCGCCAGCGTTTCGTCCTCGGGCAAGCTGTACAACGCCGTTCAGTACGGTATCGATGCCAACGGCATGATCGACTACGACGAAGTCGAGCGCCTGGCTGTCGAGCACAAGCCAAAAATGATCGTCGCCGGTTTCTCTGCCTACTCGCAGATCCTCGACTTCCCGCGCTTCCGTGCAATCGCTGACAAGGTCGGTGCCTACCTGTTCGTCGACATGGCTCACGTAGCCGGTCTGGTCGCCGCAGGCGTCTACCCGAACCCGGTGCCATTCGCTGACGTCGTGACCACCACCACGCACAAGACCCTGCGCGGTCCACGTGGCGGCCTGATCCTGGCGCGCGCCAACGCCGAAATCGAGAAGAAGCTGAACTCCGCGGTATTCCCTGGCTCCCAGGGCGGCCCGCTGGAGCACGTCATCGCAGCCAAGGCCGTGTGCTTCAAGGAAGCGCTGCAGCCTGAGTTCAAGACCTACCAGCAGCAAGTGGTCAAGAACGCCAAGGCGATGGCCGGTGTGTTCATCGAGCGTGGCTTCGACGTGGTTTCCGGCGGTACTGAAAACCACCTGTTCCTGCTATCGCTGATCAAACAGGACATCTCCGGTAAAGACGCCGACGCCGCTCTGGGTCGCGCCTTCATCACCGTCAACAAGAACTCCGTTCCAAACGACCCACGCTCGCCGTTCGTCACCTCCGGCCTGCGCTTCGGCACCCCGGCAGTGACCACTCGCGGCTTCAAGGAAGCTGAGTGCAAGGAACTGGCGGGCTGGATCTGCGACATCCTGGCTGACCTGAACAACGAAGCCGTGATCGACGCCGTTCGCGAGAAGGTCAAGGCCATCTGCGCGAAGCTGCCGGTTTACGGCGCTTGATAAGCCTGGTTTAAACGCAGTACCAAAAAGCCCCGGCTCGTGAGAGCCGGGGCTTTTTGTTGGGCAGATCACTCTATGGGCAGAAGCTCACTCGCAGCCCAACCTCTCAGCCGCATACCCTCTCGAACCCCGCCCGGATCTTCTCCTCCGGCAATTCATCGGCAATGAACACGATCACGCTCTCGCGTTTTTCGCCCTCGGCCCACTCGGTGTCCCAGTCAAAGCCGTACAGCTTGAGCACGCCCTGAAACACCATCTTGCGCGGTTCGTCTTCGATGTTGAGCACGCCCTTGTAACGCAGCAGTTGCTTGCCATGGTCGTCGAGCAGTTCGTTCATGAACTCGCTGAGGCGGTCCAGGTTCAGCGGTTTTTCACTGCGCAGGACCAGGCTGCTGATGCGGTCAGCGGAATTACCGGTCGGGGCCAGTGGGCGCAGGATCATGCCGCCGCCGAGGTCGGCGTTGAGGTTGAAGCCGCGTACGTCGAGCAGTTCGGCGAGGTCGATCCTGCCGTGCTCGACGATACGGATCGGCGCGCGGCGGTTGATGCGGGTCAGGCGCGCGCTCAGGGCATCGAAGGCTGCATCGTCGACCAGGTCACGCTTGCTGACCAGCAACCGGTCCGCAAAGCCGATCTGCGCCTGGGCGATGGTTTGCGCCAGGTGAGTATCGGCGTGCGCGGCGTCGACCAAGGTGATGATGCCGTCGAGGATGTAACGCTCGCGCAGCTCTTCATCGATGAAAAAGGTCTGCGCGACCGGCGCGGGATCGGCCAGCCCGGTGCATTCGATCACCAGCCGGTCGAACACGATCTCGCCGCTGTCCAGACGCTCCAGCAGCAGGTAGAGCGCCTTGGTCAGGTCAGTGTGGATGGTGCAGCACACGCAACCGTTGGACAGGGTCATGATCTGCACAGGGTCCGTGCCGAGCAACTGGCTGTCGATGCCTGCATCGCTGAATTCGTTTTCGATCACAGCGATTTTCAGGCCGTGTTCGGCCTTGAGCAGGTGGCGCAGCAAGGTGGTCTTGCCGGCGCCCAGAAAGCCGGTCAGCACGGTCACGGGGATGGGTTGCAACTCAGTCATAAGGCTCCTGGCGTGAGGCATTCAGCTGAAATGAAAACGCGCCACAGGTGATGGCCTGCGGCGCGTCGGATCAAACAATAACGCAGATCAGCGGATCA
This sequence comes from Plantibacter cousiniae (nom. nud.), assembly GCF_977070315.1. Classification (NCBI taxonomy): domain Bacteria; kingdom Bacillati; phylum Actinomycetota; class Actinomycetes; order Micrococcales; family Microbacteriaceae; genus Plantibacter; species Plantibacter cousiniae (nom. nud.). Next base: position 663,822 of record NZ_CDRVEU010000003.1, read on the forward strand.
ACAGCATTTCGGACCGGCCTTGCCGCCGTAACGGGCCTCTTGCCGCTCCCGAAAGAACTGCTCATAGGTCATCACCGGCTTGTCCGGGTGGGTGTTCTGCATGTGCTCTACGTATGTGTCGTAGTCCGGCATGCCCACCATCAGGCGCGCGGCCTGACCGAGGTATTTGCCGAGGCGACTCAGGTCATTGAACATGGGCAAATCCTCTATGGGTAAGCGTGGTCACACCTGCGACGCTGGCGGCATGGCCTGGAACGGAGCTTCCTTGTCGGTGCGCTCCTTGGTGCTCCAGGCCGCTCGGCCGACTTTAATGGCGTAGAACAGGATGCTGAACACCACGAACAGGAACAGCACGGTCAGCCCGGCGTTGGTGTAAGCGTTGAAGATCACATGCTGCATCTGATCCATGGTCTTGGCCGGGGCCAGAATCTGACCGGCATCGGCCGCCGCGCTGTATTTCTTGGCCAGGGCCAGGAAACCTACCGCAGGGTTGGCATCGAACAGCTTGATCAAGCCAGCCGTCACGGTGCAGATCAGCAGCCAGGTGGCAGGCAGAATGGTCACCCAGACATAGCGCTGGCGCTTCATCTTGATCAGCACCACGCTGGCGAGCATCAGGGCGATACCGGCGAGCATCTGGTTGGAGATACCGAACAGTGGCCACAAGGTATTGATGCCACCCAGCGGATCGATTACACCCTGATACAGCAGATAGCCCCACAGCGCCACGCAACCGCCGGTGCCGATGGCGTTGGCCGTCCACGACTCGGTGCGCTTCAAGGCCGGGACGAAGCTGCCCAGTAGGTCCTGCAGCATGAAGCGTCCGGCACGTGTACCGGCGTCGACGGCGGTCAGAATGAACAGCGCCTCGAACAGAATCGCAAAGTGGTACCAGAACGCCATGGTGTTTTCACCCGGCAGCACCTGATGGAGGATCTGCGCGATACCGACGGCCAGCGTCGGAGCACCGCCGGCACGGGCCAGCACGGTGTTTTCACCGATGTCTTTCGCAACAGCGGTCAGTTGCTCCGGCGTGATGGCAAAGCCCCAGCTGGACACGGTCTGCGCCACTGTTACCACGTCACTGCCGACCACCGCAGCAGGGCTGTTCATGGCGAAGTACACACCCGGCTCGATCACCGAAGCGGCAACCATTGCCATGATGGCCACGAAGGATTCCATCAGCATGCCGCCGTAACCGATGTAGCGGGCGTTCTTTTCGTTATCCAGCAGCTTGGGCGTCGTGCCCGACGAGATCAGTGCGTGGAAACCCGATACCGCACCGCAGGCAATGGTGATGAACAGGAACGGGAACAATGCGCCCTTCCAGACCGGGCCTGTGCCGTTGGTGAACTGGGTCAGGGCCGGCATTTTCAGCTCGGGCGCCAGAATCAGGATGCCGATTGCCAGCGCCAGAATGGTGCCGATTTTCAGGAAGGTCGACAGGTAGTCACGTGGCGCAAGCAGCAGCCAGACCGGCAGCATGGCCGCGACAAAACCGTAGCCGACCAGCATCCAGGTGATCTGCACACCGGTGAACGTGAACATCGGACCCCAGGTCGGATCCGCCGCGACCATGCCGCCGACCCAGATCGAACCGAGCAACAGAATGACGCCGACGATGGAGATCTCACCAATGCGTCCCGGACGGATGTAGCGCATATAAATGCCCATGAACATCGCGATCGGGATCGTCGCCATGACCGTGAACATGCCCCAAGGGCTCTCGGCCAGGGCCTTGACCACGATCAGCGCCAGCACCGCAAGGATGATGATCATGATCAGGAAACAGCCGAACAGCGCGATGGTGCCGGGAATACGGCCCATTTCCTCGCGCACCATGTCGCCCAGCGAGCGACCGTTACGGCGTGTGGAAAGGAACAGGATCATGAAGTCCTGCACCGCACCGGCCAGCACCACGCCGGCAATCAGCCAGAGCGTACCGGGTAGATAGCCCATTTGCGCTGCCAGTACCGGGCCGACCAGCGGGCCTGCGCCGGCGATGGCTGCAAAGTGGTGACCGAAGAGGATGTGTTTGTTGGTCGGCACATAGTCCAGACCGTCGTTGTTGACCACTGCCGGTGTCGCACGCAGCGGATCGAGCTGCATGACGTGAGTGGCGATGAAAAGACTGTAGTAACGATAGGCAACCAGGTAGATAGCTACCGCAGCGACCACTATCCACAAGGCGTTGATCGCCTCTCCGCGACGCAAGGCCACGACCCCAAGGGCACATGCCCCGACAATGGCGATGATGAGCCAGGGAACATGGCGCATCAGACTATTATTATTTTTCATTTTTTTTATTCCAGCAGAGTTGACTAGAAGGCAAGCCATGCGAGTTTAGCGCCGGATCAGCGAAAGACCACCCCCAACCAAGGTCTAGGTCGAAATTTGATCAATTGCGGCAGATACCCGGCATAGAGGGCTGGAATGGCCTCGACAGATGGCGTCCCGATCACAAAACCGTGATGCGGAACTGTTCTGCAATTGCTTTACGGTCTATCGTGCATGGACAACAGAATCGATCAGATAACGACCTGCACGCTGACTCCGGCGGCGGTCAACAAGAGAGTTCATTCGATGACCGACTCACCTGCAGATCGCCGTCGTTTCAAACGCATTGCCTTTGATGCCAAGACCGATCTGAAGCAAGGCGACAAAAGCTGGAAAGTGCAACTGGTCGACCTATCCCTCAAAGGGCTGCTGATCGAACGGCCTGATCCGTGGAACGGTGATCAGACGCAGCCCTTTGAAGTCGACATCATTCTAAGCAACGATGCCCATGTGAAAATGGATGTCGAAATCACTCATGACAACAAACGGCAACTGGGATGCGTTTGCCGGCACATAGGGCTGGACTCGATCAGCCACCTGAGGCGGCTGGTCGAATTGAACCTCGGAGATCCCGAGGAACTGGATCGGGAACTGGCAGCCTTGATCGAACTGCAGGAATAATCCTCAGGGCGAGGTTACTCGAACAGCGCATCCAGGGCCTGTTCCAGTCGCGTAACGGCAATGATCTGCAAACCGGGCGGCGCCTCCTTTGGCGCGTTGCCCTTGGGCACGATGGCGCGTTTGAAGCCGTGCTTGGCGGCCTCCTTGAGGCGCTCCTGCCCACTGGGCACCGGCCTGACTTCACCCGACAGCCCCACCTCACCGAACACCAGCAAGTCATGCGGCAGCGGACGATTGCGCAGGCTGGACATTACGGCTGCCATCAAGGCCAGGTCGGATGCGGTTTCCAGCACCTTCACCCCACCTACCACGTTGAGAAACACGTCCTGGTCGTGAGTGGGAATGCCGCCGTGGCGGTGCAGAACAGCCAGCAGCATGGCCAGACGATTCTGATCCAGACCCAGCGTCACGCGGCGCGGGTTGGACATGTGACTGTCGTCCACCAGCGCCTGCACCTCCACCAGCATCGGCCGCGTGCCTTCCCAGGTCGCCATGACCACACTGCCCGGCACTTCTTCCTGCGCGCGGGTAAGAAAGATCGCAGACGGATTGGAGACTTCTTTCAGGCCCTTGTCGGTCATGCCGAACACGCCCAGCTCGTTGACCGCGCCAAAGCGGTTCTTCACCGCCCGCAGCAGGCGCAGGCGCCCGTCCGACTCGCCCTCGAAATACAACACGGTGTCGACCATGTGCTCAAGCACGCGCGGACCGGCCAAGGCGCCTTCCTTGGTGACGTGACCGACCAGGAAGATCGCCGTGCCGCTCTGCTTGGCGTAACGCACCAGCAAGGCAGCGCTTTCGCGAACCTGCGACACGCCGCCGGGGGCCGACTGCAACTGTTCGGTGAAAATCGTCTGGATCGAATCGATCACCATCACCTTGGGCTTCTCGACCTTGGCGGTGGCAATGATGGTCTCGATGCAGGTTTCGGTCATGACCCGCAGCTTGTCCTGCGGCAGTCCCAGACGACGGGCACGCATGGCGACCTGCTGCTGGGATTCCTCACCGGTGACGTACAACGCGGGCATGCGCTGGGCAATGTTGCACAGCGTCTGCAAGAGGATCGTGGACTTGCCGATGCCGGGGTCACCGCCGATCAGCACCACCGAACCATCAACCAGACCGCCGCCGAGCACCCTGTCCAGCTCGGTGGAGTTGGTGGAGAAGCGCGGAATCTCTTCGACACTGACCTCCGCCAGGGTCCTGATCTGCGCCTGGGAACCGGTCCAGCCGGTACGCCCGGTAGGCGGCGCGGCGGCACCGCTTTCAATCATGGTTTCGACCAGTGTGTTCCAGGCACCGCATTCGCTGCACTGGCCCGCCCACTTGGGAAATGTCGCGCCGCACTCGGTGCAGCCGTACAAGCGTTTGGCCTTGGCCATGACAACCCCAGTCGTTAGAAAACGCCCATGATAACGCAGGTTGCAACACCTGCCAGTCGCAGGGCGACGACTGCTTTTGAAAACCGGATAAAACTTACGCGGACGACTCCGGTCGATTGAAAGTGGCACGGGCGGCAGCAGTACGTCTGGGCTACACTCATCCGGATCAAATTTATCTGCTACAAGGAATTACCCCATGAGCGTGCTTAAGGAATTCAAGGCATTCGCGGTCAAAGGCAACGTAGTTGATATGGCCGTCGGTATTATCATCGGCGCGGCATTCGGCAAGATCGTTTCTTCGTTCGTCGGCGATGTCATCATGCCGCCGCTGGGCCTGTTGATTGGCGGCGTCGACTTCAGTGACCTGGCGGTCACCCTGCGCCCCGCGCAAGGGACCGCACCTGCGGTACTGCTGGCTTACGGCAAGTTCATCCAGACCGTTATCGACTTCATCATCGTCGCGTTCGCGATCTTCATGGGCGTCAAGGCCATCAACCGCCTGAAACGCGAAGAAGCCAAAGCGCCTACCCTGCCGCCAACGCCCACCAAGCAGGAAATCCTGCTGAGCGAAATCCGCGACCTGCTCAAGGAGCAGAGCAAACCGGCAGCGCCCATTACCGTGGATCCTGCGCGTACGCCTTGATTGAGTAAGGCCTGCACCTGCAGGCCATCGCCCCCACGCAGCGCCTTTCAACCGCGATGTCACTAATGACGCAAATTGCGACGTAAGTGACGGCTGCGTCCTGGCGCTGATCCGCCTGACAAAGAAAAGCCGCTGTGTGACGCGGAGCGTCATGAACTGCATTCCCACGCGGAGCGTGAGGAACGATAGTTATGTGACTATCGTGCCAATGCTCGGCACGATAGCCATAGCCAGCTGCCAGCCATCACCAATACGTTTCCACCGCCACTTGCCCCGGCTTGCGTGACAGGCTCAAGCGCATCTCGCGCTGCTTGAGAATCGCCCGAGTGTCATCGATCATCTGCGGATTGCCACACAACATCACCCGCGAATGCTCCGGCGTGAGGGCAATACCGGCAGCGCGCTCCAGCTCTCCGTTTTCGATCAACTGCGTGATACGCCCATTCAATGCACCCGGATGCTGCTCGCGGGTCACCGTAGGCAAAAACAGAAACTTGTCCGCGTATTCAGCCAGGTACTCACGCTGCATCAATTCGGCAATCAATTGCTGATAGGCCAGCTCGCGCGACTCACGCACGCTGTACACCAGAATCACCCGCTCGAACTTCTCCCAGACCTCGAAATCCTGAAGGATCGACAGAAACGGTGCGACCCCAGTGCCTGTGGATAACAGCCAGAGATCGCGACCGTCAATGAAACGATCCAGAGTCAGATAACCAAACGCCTGCTTTTCCACCAACAGACTGTCGCCCTCACGCAAGCGGCTCAACTCGCTGGTGAATTCGCCATCCGGCACCACGATGGAAAAAAACTCCAGAAACTCATCGTGCGGAGAAGAAACCATCGAATAGGCACGCCATACCACCGTGCCGTCGGCCTTGGTCACCCCGAGACGCGCAAACTGTCCGGCACGAAAGCGAAAACCGGGATCACGCGTGGTACGCAGGGTGAACAGGTTCGCGGTCAGCGGCGTGACACGCTGCAGTGTCTGTCGGGTGAATTTGTCGTCACTGACGGTCATGGTGCGCTTTGAACTCCTGAATATGGAAAGCAGCGCCCAGTGTCCCGCAAAGCAGGCTCGATAAACACCGGCTGTTTGTGATGGATTACCCGGCAACGGGCTCTGCAGCTTAGAGTATTTGGTTCTTGGATCAGCCCTTGCAGGGTCGAACATCCACAGAGCCGATTACCCCGACCCTTCTCGCGCGGGGGTTTCAGCCGACAGCCCCAGAACACGCTGCCAAGTGCCATCAGCCCATCCGTCCGGCTGATCCGCGCCACCACGGACTGTCATGTATTTGTCCCTAAACTGGATAAACACCCAGCAAGGTCTGTACACGTACTGCAAGGAGGCTACATGAACACGATGGACATAAATTTCTCACAGCCCTCGCCAGCAAAAAACCTGACTCAGAGAGAAATCGAAGTCCTCAAATGGTCCGCTGAAGGCAAAACAGCTGGCGACATAGCAATGATCCTCTGCCTGAAGGAGCGCACCATTCACTTCCACATTGCCAGCGCCATTCAAAAAATGGGCGTTTGCAACAAGACGGCTGCCGCCGTACAAGCCGCGCTCAGCGGGATGTTCTGACAAAACGGGCAATCACCGCGCAATCAGACAGGTATCGGAACGAAAAAATACGTAAAATCGTCTGTCTCAGCGAGCCCACCTGTCATCGGGCTCACTGACATACCTTCGATTGCACAGAGTTCTCCCGCCAATGCCCCTGCTCATCAGTCCCTTCGCTGAACTTGATCTCATTCGCCAACCCGAGCAACAGGATGAGCCCCTGCAGGCCTTCGATGCCGCTGACGAATACCTGCTCAATCATGTTGCAGAAGCAGGGCTGAGCCTGCAAAGCCGGGTTCTGGTGCTCAATGACAGTTTCGGCGCGTTGGCGGCAAGTCTCGCGCCACATGCTACGGTGATCAGCAGCACCGACTCGTTTCTGGCGGCGCAGGGGCTGGAAAAAAATCTGGCACGCAACGGCATGAGCTACGACGCAGTACCGCACATACCGGCCAGCGAAGCGTTGCAGGGTCCATTCGACTGGGTGCTGATCCGGGTGCCCAAGACCCTGGCGCTGCTCGAAGAGCAACTGATACGCCTGCAAGGTCAACTGGCCCCCGGCGCTCGGGTCATCGCTGCGGCAATGGTCAAGCATTTGCCGCGCTCGGCGGGCGACTTGCTGGAGGAATATGTCGGACCGGTACAGGCCTCGCTGGCAGTAAAAAAAGCCAGATTGCTGTTCGCCACGCCACAGCCCATGGAAGTGCGCACCTCGCCCTACCCGACGCGCTACCGGCTGGATGATCCGGCCATCGAACTGCTCAACCATGCCAATGTGTTCTGCCGCGACGGGCTGGACATCGGCACCCGCGCCTTCCTGCCGCATCTGCCGAAAAATCTTGGCACGGCACGGGTCGCAGACCTGGGTTGCGGTAACGGCGTGCTGGCCATTGCCAGCGCGCTGGACAACCCGCAGGCGCACTACACGCTGGTCGACGAGTCGTTCATGGCCGTGCAATCGGCAGCCGAGAACTGGCAAGCGACGCTGGGGGATCGCGACGTACAGCTTCGCGCAGGCGACGGTCTGGAGATGCAGGAGCCTGACTCGCTGGATGTGGTGCTGTGCAACCCGCCCTTCCACCAGCAGCAAGTGGTTGGCGACTTTCTTGCCTGGCGGATGTTTCTTCAGGCCCGGGCCGCACTGGTGACCGGCGGGGCGCTGTATATCGTCGGCAATCGCCACCTGGGTTATCACACCAAGCTATCGCGCCTGTTCCGCGGCGTCGAGCAAGTCGCCGCCACGCCGAAATTCGTGATTCTGAAAGCCCGCAAGTAACCCAGGCCCACGGCACAAAAAAAGACCCCCTTGCCACGCGAGTGGCAAGAGGGTCGCAAAACGTGTCCGGAGGACACGAACGGGAATTCAGTATCAGTGTGTCGTCAGGCCCGCTGCGCTCATGAACATGCGCATCAGGCTGGCCACGATGAACAGCGCAAATACGCTGCCCGCCCAGATTCCAACCAGCCAGGCCAATCGTTGCCAGAGCGGCTTGCTCAGCGCCGGATCAGGATCGTGCATGGAATGCTTACCAGACATCGTCATTCTCCTCGGTTCGGACTAGTGATAACCGTCTGCAGCCGTCACCTTGCCGCGGAACACGTAGTAGCTCCAGAAGGTGTAGCCCAGGATGAACGGAATGATGAACAGTGTGCCCACCAGCATGAAGCCCTGGCTCTGCGGCGGTGCGGCGGCTGCCCAGATCGATACCGAAGGCGGAATGATGTTCGGCCACAGGCTGATCCCCAGACCGCTGTAGCCCAGAAAAATCAGCAACAGGGTCAGCAGAAACGGCGTGTAGTGAGCATTGCGGGCCACCGCCTTGAACAGACCGTACATGGTCACCAGCACCAGAATCGGTACCGGCATGAACCAGAACAGGTTGGGCGTGCTGAACCAGCGATGCGCGATATCAGCATGAGCCAGCGGCGTCCACAGGCTGACCACGGCCATGACCGCGAGCACTGCAAGGGCCAGCGGACGTGCCAGATCATGCATCGCCTTCTGCAGCGAGCCTTCGGTTTTCATGATCAGCCAGGTGCAGCCCAGCAGCGCATAGGCAACGATCAAGGCCAGCCCGCAGAACATCGGGAACGGCGAGAGCCAGTCCAGCGAGCCTCCGGCAAACTGGCGATCGACCACCGGAATGCCTTCAATGTAGGCGCCCAGTGCCACGCCTTGGAAGAAGGTCGCAGCCAGCGAGCCGCCAATGAACGCCTTGTCCCACCAGTGGCGCTTCAGCTCGGTCGCCTTGAAGCGGAACTCGAATGCCACGCCACGGAAGATCAGGCCCATGAGCATGAACATCAGCGGCAGGTACAGCGCAGACAGGACCACCGAGTAGGCCAGCGGGAAAGCACCGAACAATGCCGCACCGCCCAGCACCAGCCAGGTTTCGTTGCCGTCCCAGACCGGCGCGACGGTGTTCATCATCACGTCGCGGTCGGAGCTGTCCTTCATGAACGGGAAGAGAATCCCGATACCCAGATCGAAGCCGTCCATCACCACGTACATCATGATGCCGAAGACGATGATGACGGCCCAGATCAGCGGAAGATCGATACCCATGGCTTAAATCCCCTTGCCGAGCGGGTCAAGATTGCCGCCATCTTCTTCGCCTTCAACAGCGGCGGAGAGCGGACGGGCCGGTGTGCGTTGCTGGCCGGGACCACCGTGAGGCACATGTTCGACGTAGGCTTTCGGCCCTTTGCGAACCAGACGCATCATGTAGCCAAGACCTGTACCGAAGAGCACGAAGTAGACGACCACGAACAACACCAGGGTGATGCTCATCTGCGCCACGCTGTGCCCGGACGACGCATCCGCGGTACGCATCAGGCCGTACACGACCCACGGCTGACGACCGATTTCGGTGGTGAACCAGCCTGCGAGAATCGCGATCAGGCCAGACGGCCCCATCCACAACGCCAGGTACAGGAACGGACGCGAGTTATACAGCGTGCCGCGCTTGCGCAGCCACAGGCTCCACAGGCCGGTGAAGATCATCAGCATGCCGAGGGCGACCATGACCCGGAACGACCAGAACACGATTGTCGAGTTAGGGCGATCCTCAGGCTTGAACTCCTTGAGCGCCGGCACCTGCTTGTCGAGACTGTGAGTCAGGATCAGGCTGCCCAGGTACGGAATTTCCACCGCGAACTTGGTTCGTTCTTCCTTCATGTCGGGAATGCCGAACAGGATCAGCGGGGTCGGTTCGTCACCGACGTTCTCCCAGTGACCTTCGATGGCCGCGATCTTCGCGGGCTGATGCTTGAGCGTATTCAGACCGTGGAAGTCACCGACGACAGCCTGGACAGGCGCCACCAGCAGGGCCATCCACATGGCCATCGAGAGCATCTTGCGTACCGCAGGTGTGTCACGGCCCCGCAACAGGTGCCAGGCAGCCGACGAACCGACGAAGAACGCCGTCGCCACGAATGCGGCAATCGCCATGTGCGTCAGGCGATAAGGGAACGACGGGTTGAAGACCACGGCGAACCAGTCAGTGGGAATGACCCGACCGTCAATGATCTCGAACCCTTGCGGCGTCTGCATCCAGCTGTTGGACGACAGAATCCAGAAGGTGGAGATCAGCGTGCCGATGGCGACCATTACCGTGGAGAAGAAGTGCAGGTTGCGGCCGACACGATTCCAGCCGAACAGCATGACGCCGAGGAAGCCCGCCTCAAGGAAGAACGCGGTCAGCACCTCGTAGGTCAGCAACGGGCCGGTCACAGCACCTGCGAAGTCGGAGAAGCGGCTCCAGTTGGTGCCGAACTGGTAGGCCATGACGAGCCCGGAAACCACGCCCATGCCGAAGTTGACAGCAAAAATCTTCGACCAGAAGTGGTACAGGTCACGGTAGACGTCATCGCGGGTCTTCAGCCACAGGCCTTCGAGCACAGCCAGGTAACTTGCCAGACCAATAGTGATGGCAGGAAACAGGATGTGAAACGAAATCGTGAATGCGAACTGGATCCGGGCGAGATCTATAGCCTCTAAACCGAACATAGGATGTTCCTCTCTCAGATGAAACCTGCTGCCGGCCGCAAGCCAACAGCGATTGCCCCCACGGTAATGAGTGCTTATGTTTCTTTATTCTGGCGTTTCCAATGGCGAAAACGCTGGTCGATGCACCGATCATTGCCTGAACGCAATGATGCAGATCAATCGACCATCAAAGAGTAGTCCTGTTCAGCCATTAAAGTCGTGTGGTCTATTGTCGCGTGGCGGGTTGTCTCACCTACACAGCGCTTGCAGATGCAGAGTCCTTCCGGGCACCTATCGTTCCTCACGCTCCGCGTGGGAATGCCGTTCGTGACGCTCCGCGTCACACCTGCGCCGCACTGCCTGCGCAGGAGGATGTAAAGCGTCACGCACTGCATGCCAATGCAGAGCATTGGCATGATAGGCCGTTGGATTTGCGGTCGCTGTTACAACAGCTTATCCAGCGTGATCGGAAACTCGCGGATCCGCTTGCCGGTGGCGTGATAGATCGCGTTGGCGATCGCTGCCGGGACGCCCACGATGCCGATTTCACCGACGCCCTTGGAGCCCAGCGCGTTGACGATATCGTCGTGTTCTTCGACAAACAGCACGTCGATGTCGCCGATGTCAGCATTCACCGGGATGTGGTACTCGGCCAGGCTGTGGTTCATCGGACGGCCCAGGTTGTGGTCAAGCATCGCCTCTTCCTGAAGCGCCATGCCCATGCCCCAGACAACGCCACCCAGAATCTGACTGCGCGCCATTTTCGGGTTCACGACCCTGCCCGCTGCCACGGCACTGACCACACGATTGACCTTGATAGTGCCCAGATCCTCGTCAACCAGCACCTCAACGAACACCGCTGAGTGCGTCGCTGCCGCGTAGGCCTCACGCTTCTTGTCCGGCTCGGCGTCGACTTGCACCTCGATGACACCATGGGCCTGAGACGCTGCCAGTTCAGCCATCGATAGCGCCTGATCGCCTATGTGCAGCTTGCCCGCTTCGAAGCGAACCTGATCCGGCGTCACGGAAGCGAATTGTGGATGCTGCCCCTTGGCAACTTCCAGTACCTGTCGCTGCAAAGCCTGACAGGCCTGTTGCACCGCAGTACCGACTGAAGAAACCGTGAACGAGCCACCCTGCAACGGCGCAGTCGGCAATGAAGAATCACCCAGCAGGAAGCTGACGTTATCCACTTCGATACCCGACGATTCTGCAGCGATCTGCGTCATGACGGTATAAGTGCCGGTGCCGATGTCGGTGGTAGCACTACTGACCACCAGCTTGCCGTCACCTTGCAGACGCGCCTTGGCGCTGGCCTTCATCTGCATGGCCTCCCAGACACCGCCGGCCATGCCCCAGCCGACCAGTTGACGGCCCTGGCGCATGCTGCGTGGCTCAGGGTTACGGCTGGACCAGCCAAAGCGTTCGGCACCCTGGGCGTAGCATTCGCGCAATTCCTTGCTCGAATACGGCTTGTCTTCGTTACCGTTGCGCTCGGCGTAGTTGGTCAGACGCAGGCGCACCGGGTCGATGGCCAAGGCGTAAGCCAGCTCGTCCATGGCGCATTCCAGGCCGATCATGCCCAGGGCAGCACCTGGCGCACGCATGTCGAGCGGCGTGAACACATCCAGCGGCACCAGCTTATAGGTCAACTTCACGTTGTCGCAGTGATAGAGCATGCCGCTCCATTCCACCACGTGTTCGCTGAAATCTTCGAAGCGCGAAGTCTGCCCGATGGCCTCATGACCGACCGCCAGCAAACGGCCGTTGGCAGCCGCCCCCAGACGCAGACGCTGAATGGTGCGCGGGCGATAACCGAAGGTGAACATCTGCTGCCGGGTCAGCGTCAGGCGCACGGAGCGCTTGAGGTGCAATGCAGCCATCACCGCCAGCGGCAACTGATATTGCGGGCGCAGGCCGGAGCCGAAGGCACCACCGACAAAGGCGGCCAGCACACGGATCTTGTCCTTTTCCAGGCCAAAGACCTTGTGCAGGTAGTCCTGACAGTTTTGCGTACCCTGCGTCTTGTCGTGAATCTGCAAGCTGCCGTCGGCCTGATACAGGACGGTCGACGCGTGCGGCTCCATTGGGTTGTGGTATTCGCTGGGCGTGCTGTATGTCACGTCCACACTCAGCGCAGAGCTGGCCAGTTCACCCTCAAAGTTGCCACGCGGCGGCGGCAATTCGGCAGGCGCGTCATAAGCGGTGTCGAGCATGGCCTGCAGATCGGTCTGGTGCTCCTGCTGCTCGTATTCGATACGCACCAACGAGCCCGCATGCCGCGCCAGCTCCAGCGTATCGGCAACGACCAGCGCGAGCGGTTGGCCGCTGTACATCACGTTGTCGTTGTAGAAAGGACGAAACGGCGACCCGTCAGCCGAATCGGCGTCCTCATAGTTTTCGTCGTAGCTGGCCAGCGAAGGACGATTGGTGTGGTCGATGACCGCGACCACACCCGGCACCTTCATTGCCTCGCTCGTATCGATGCTGGCGACGCGCCCGTTGGCGATGGTGCTGGAGACCACGCTGCCGTACAGCAACCCTTCTTCAGGGTATTCACCGGCGTAACGTGCGCCACCGGTCACTTTCAATCGGCCGTCGACGCGGTCCACAGGCTTGCCCATTGGCGAAAATGGCTGGTTCATTGGGCGCTCCCTCCTGTTGCGGCATCGCTCAAGGCACGAATGATCGCGCGGCGGGCCAGTCTCACTTTGAAACCGTTGTGCTCCAGAGGCTGGGCATCTTCCAGCATGGCGTCTGCGGCAGCGGCGAAGTTCTCGCGGGTGACCGGCTTGCCGATCAGCAGCGCTTCGACCGCCTTGTCGCGCCATGGCTTGTGCGCGACACCGCCCAATGCCAGACGCACGTCGCGAATCACCTCGCCGTCCAGATCGATGGCGGCAGCCACCGATATCAGGGCAAACGCGTAGGACGCACGGTCGCGGATTTTCAGATAAGCGTTGTGGCTGACAAAGCCGTTTGCAGGCAGCTCGACGGCAATGATCAACTCATCGTCGGCCAACTGATTGTCACGCTGCGGCGCATCACCCGGCAGGCGGTGGAAATCCGCGAACTCGATGGTGCGACGACCGGCACGTCCCTGGACATGCACCACCGCTTCCAGCGCAGCCAGGGCCACGCACATGTCGGAAGGGTGAGTCGCGACGCAATCTTCGCTGGCACCGAGAATCGCGTGAATGCGATTCACGCCGGTGCGCGCCGGGCAGCCGCTGCCCGGTTCGCGCTTGTTGCACGGCACGCCGGTGTCATAGAAGTAATAGCAGCGGGTGCGTTGCAGCAGGTTGCCGCCAGTGCTGGCCATGTTGCGCAACTGCGGCGACGCACCGGCCAGCACCGCTTTGCTCAGCAGCGGGTAACGCGCTTCGATCAACGGGTGATAGGCCAGGTCGGCGTTGCTGACCAACGCACCGATCATCAGACCGCCCGAGGCGGTTTCAGTGACATCCCTTAAAGGCAGGCCGGTGATGTCGATCAGGTGCTCGGGCGTGGCGACGTTTTCTTTCATCAGGTCGAGCAGGTTGGTGCCGCCCGCAATGAAGCGCGTGGCCGGGCCGCTCAGGTTGACCGCTGCGGTGATGTCGGTCGGCTTGCTGTAGGTAAACGGATTCATGCGTTCACCTCCGGCTTCGGCGCCGCATTGTGGAACTGTGGCAACGCCTCTTCGACGGCGGCGAGAATATTGCTGTAGGCACCGCAGCGGCACAGGTTACCGCTCATCAGCTCCTGAATCTCAGCACGCGTGCTGGCGCGACCTTCATTGGCCAGCCCGACAGCCGAGCAGATCTGCCCGGGCGTGCAGTAGCCGCACTGGAACGCATCATTCTTGATGAACGCCTGCTGCATGGGGTGCAACTGGTCGCCATCGGCTAGGCCTTCAATGGTGGTCAGCTCGGCGCCGTCACACATGATCGCCAGCGTCAGGCAGGCATTGATGCGCGTGCCGTCGCGCAGTACGGTACATGCACCGCACTGGCCGTGGTCGCAGCCTTTCTTGGTGCCGACCAGATCGAGCTGATCGCGCAGCAGGTCAAGCAAGGTGGTCCAGGGCAGCACATCCAGTTGGCGGAGCTGTCCGTTCAGGGTCAGAGAAATCGCGTGGGTGGCGAAGTCCTGGGGGTTCGGGGTCGTTGCACTCATGGAAACCTCACGGTAGGCGGTCGCTTAGCGCACTTTTTATGCGTCTTAAGGGGTGGGACTTCGCGAGGTTTGCAACGTTCAGGCTTTCTTGATGAGCGTACTTGTCATCGAAAGGCCGTCATCCACAGGCAGCCATCCCGCCAAGCTGCTGGTATGATGCGCGGCTTTTTCCGAGCCGCAAAAATCAAAAGGGCTGCCCTGCAGTCTGTGCTTTGCTGCTGGAGTCGATCATTCACGACGCGCGCCGCGTCACGGAGAGCCAGACATGCTGGAAAGGCTGTTTCAACTCAAGGCACACAACACCAACGTGCGGACCGAGATTCTTGCGGGCGTCACGACTTTCCTGGCGATGGCTTACATCCTGTTCGTCAACCCGAGCATCCTCGGCGAAACCGGCATGGACAAGGGCGCCGTGTTCGTCGCCACCTGCCTGGCAGCGGCCATCGGCTCGACGGTCATGGGCCTGATCGCCAACTACCCGATCGCCCTGGCACCGGGCATGGGTTTGAACGCCTTCTTTACCTACACCGTGGTCCTGCACATGGGTCACAGCTGGCAGGTGGCGCTGGGCGCGGTGTTCATTTCAGCGGTGATGTTCTTCATCCTGTCGATCTTCCGGATCCGTGAATGGATCATCAACAGCATTCCCCTGCCCCTGCGCTCGGCGATTGCAGCCGGTATCGGCCTGTTTCTGGCGCTGATCGCCCTGCATAACGCCGGTATCGTGGTCAGCAACCCGGCGACCATGGTCGGCATGGGCGATCTCAAACAGCCAGCCCCGGTACTGGCGACGCTGGGCTTCTTTTTGATCGTGGCCCTGGATTACCTCAAAGTGCGCGGAGCCGTGCTGATCGGCATCCTCGCGGTCACCCTGGTGTCCATCGCCCTGGGCTTCTCGCCGTTTGGCGGTGTGGTGTCGATGCCGCCTTCGCTGGCACCCACGTTCATGCAACTGGACATCATGGGTGCGCTGGACGTCGGTCTGGTCAGCATCATCTTCGCCTTCCTGTTCGTCGATATCTTCGACAACTCCGGCACCCTCATCGGCGTGGCCAAACGCGCCGGGCTGATGGGCAAGGACGGGCACATGCCGAAGATGGGCCGTGCGCTGATCGCCGACAGTACTGCCGCAATGGCCGGCTCCCTGCTGGGCACCTCGACCACCACCAGCTACATCGAGTCGGCTGCAGGCGTGAGTGCGGGTGGCCGCACAGGTCTGACCGCCGTAGTGGTCGCCGTGCTGTTCCTGCTGGCGCTGTTCTTCGCCCCGCTGGCCGGCAGCGTGCCGGCCTTCGCGACCGCACCCGCGCTGCTGTTCGTCGCCGTGTTGATGGCGTCCGGCATGGCGGAAATCGACTGGGATGACATCACAGTCGCAGCGCCAGTAGTCATCACTGCCCTGGCCATGCCATTCACCTACTCCATTGCCAACGGCATCGCCTTTGGCTTCATTTCCTGGACCGCGATCAAACTGCTGTCGGGACGCTGGCGCGAGCTGAATTCCGCGCTGGTGATCCTGTCGATCCTGTTCGTGATCAAGCTGGGCTGGTTCAACGCATGAGTGTTCCCTTCGACCCTGCGAGCTACGACCGTCAGCTCGAAGAAAAAACCGTCCGCCTGCGCGAGTTACTGGCGCCGTTCGATGCACCCGAGCCGCAGGTGTTCGACTCGCCACGCGAACACTATCGGCTGCGCGCCGAGTTCCGCC
This sequence comes from Plantibacter cousiniae (nom. nud.), assembly GCF_977070315.1. NCBI lineage: Bacteria > Bacillati > Actinomycetota > Actinomycetes > Micrococcales > Microbacteriaceae > Plantibacter > Plantibacter cousiniae (nom. nud.). The sequence continues at coordinate 680,229 of NZ_CDRVEU010000003.1, forward strand.
TGTGGCGCGAAGACCAGAAGCGTTACTACGCGATGTTCGCGCCGGGCGACAACAGGACACCGATCCTGCTCGAAGGCCTGCCGATCGCCAGCGAGCGCATCAACGCGCTGATGCCGGTGCTGCGCGAACGCTGGGAAGCCAGCCCGACGTTGAACCACAAGCTGTTTCAGGTGGACTTTCTGACCACACTGGCAGGCGACGCGATGATTACCCTGTGTTATCACCGCCCGCTGGACGCCGAATGGCAGGCCGCAGCCGAGCAATTGGCTGCCGAACTGGACGTCAGCCTGATTGGCCGCTCCAAGGGTCAGAAGCTGGTCATCGGTCATGATTACGTGACCGAGAAGCTCGACGTGGCTGGCCGTACGTTCAGCTACCGGCAACCGGAAGGCGCTTTCACTCAGCCCAACGGCACGGTGAACGGCAAGATGCTCAACTGGGCCTTCGACGCGCTGGGCGAGCGGCAGGACGACCTGCTGGAGCTGTATTGCGGCAATGGCAACTTCACCCTGCCGCTGGCCACCCGCGTGCGCAAGGTGCTGGCGACCGAAATCAGCAAGACCTCGGTCAACGCGGCGCTGAGCAACCTCGATGACAACGGCGTCAACAACGTCACGCTGGTGCGCCTGTCAGCTGAAGAACTGACCGAAGCCCTGAATGAAGTGCGCCCGTTCCGTCGTCTGCACGGCGTGGACTTGAAGAGTTACGATTTCGGCAGCGTGTTCGTCGACCCGCCCCGCGCCGGCATGGACCCGGACACCTGCGAACTGACCCGGCGCTTCGAACGCATTCTGTACATTTCCTGCAACCCGGAAACCCTGGCCGCCAACATCGCCCAACTGCACGACACCCACCGGGTCGAGCGCTGCGCGCTGTTCGATCAGTTTCCGTACACCCACCACATGGAATCGGGCGTGCTGCTGGTTCGCCGTTGAAGCTCCCGGGACGCCACTATCGTGCGACGCTCTGCGTCGCATGCCTTTCTGGACGCTCCGCGTCCTATCCTGAACAGGCGGCGCGACATAGATCTGTGACGCAGAGCGTCACCCACGGCATTCCCACGCTGGAGCGTGAGGAACGATAATCTCGACTATCGTGCGGCGCTCTGCGTCGCATGCCGTTCCGGACGCTCCGCGTCCTATCCTGTACATGCGGCGCGGCGCAGATTCTTTCATACCCGTCACGGCGAAACTGTCAGAATATTTATTAGCTTCCTATCGATACGCTGGGGTATAAACCAAAAACCTGAATCAGCTGCTTCGATGGGATCCTTTTTCTTGAGCTCCGAGTCTTCCGCGCCTTCTGCCCCGGTCAAGTTGTCCAGCCAGCCCGGTTTCGTCAGTTTTATCCTCTCGCGTCTGATGGCGGTGTTTGCCATGCAGATTCAGGCGGTGGTCGTTGCCTGGCAGGTGTATGACATGACCCGCGAGCCGATGGCGCTGGCGTATGTGGGCCTTGCTCAGTTCATTCCCATGTTGCTGCTGTTGATGCCTGCCGGGGATCTGATCGACCGCTACAACCGCAAGATCATTCTGATGCTCAGCTGGGGGGTGCAGGCGATTTGTGGCGTCATTCTGCTGGTGTTCTCGGCGCTGAAGCTACAAGACCTGCGGCTGATCTACGGCGCGCTGATGCTGTATGGCTGCGCCCGCGCCTTTACCGGTCCGGCGCTGCAAAGCCTGTTGCCGCAGATTGTCCCGCGCGACCAGCTGCCCTCGGCCATCGCCACCAACAGCGTGATCATGCGCTGCTCGACCGTCGGTGGCCCGCTGATCGGTGGCTATCTGTACTGGCTGGGCGGCGCAGAGCTGACGTATTCGGTCTGCGTCGCAGCCTTCATTGCCGGCATCCTGTTTCTGTCCCCCGTGGCAACGCCCTTTGCCGGTAAACCGGTGGAACTGGGCTCCAGCGCCTGGGGCCGGTTCACCGCAGGTATTGCCTTCATTCGCTCGCGGCCAATCATCCTTGGCACCATTTCGCTGGACCTGTTCGCCGTGCTGCTCGGCGGCGTGGTGGCGCTGCTGCCGATCTACGCCCATGAAGTGCTGCACCTCGGACCGCAAGGGCTGGGCATGCTGCGGGCGTCGATGAGCCTGGGAGAACTGGGCGTGGGCATTTACCTGAGCATGCGCCCGCTGCAGCGCAACGTCGGCATGACCATGTTTCTCGCCGTCGGCCTGTTCGGCGTAGCGAATCTGGTGTTTGCACTGTCGACACTGTTCTGGCTGTCATGCCTGGCCCTGCTGATCGCGGGCGCGGCGGACATGGTCAGCGTGTTCATTCGTTCGGCGCTGGTGCAGTTCTCGACGCCGGACAACATGCGCGGCCGGGTCAATGCCGTGAACATGCTGTTTATTGGCTCCTCCAACGAGCTGGGCGAGTTCCGCGCAGGCACCAGTGCCTCGCTGGTCGGCGCCATCCCTGCCGCAATCATGGGTGGCGTCTGCACGCTGGGCGTGGTCGGTGCCTGGATGACGGGCTTCAAATCGTTGCGCCAGGTCGACCGTTTTGCCGACGCCTCGCCGCCGGACGTGCTCAACGCGCAGACCGTCAAACAGGCCTGACAGCGGCGGATTTCAGCAAAACACAGCCACGGCACAGCTTGCGCGAACCAATCAGCCCCGGCCCACCTCTATACCCTCGCATTCTGCACACGACGATGGCCGGAACACGCCGGACTGGCGTATTCGCGTATCAGCAGCGACACTCATTGCACGAAAAGAAGAGGGATCCGACATGCTCTGGAAAAAAGGCCGACGCAGCGACAACGTAGTCGATGCGCGCGATGGCGGCAGCAGTGGTGGCGGCGGTGGCATGCGCATCGGCGGCAAGGGCCTGGGTCTGGGCGGCATCGTCATCATCGTCGCCATCGGCCTGCTCACCGGTCAGGACCCGATGCAGATTCTCGGGCAACTGACCGGGCAAGTAACCGAGCAAAGCGCTCCACCCAGCGCGCAGACGCGTGAAGCGCCGCCGGCCAACGACCAGCAGGCCGAATTCGTGCGCAGCATCCTTGGCGATACCGAGGACACCTGGCGTGCCGTGTTCGCCCAGAATGGTCGCGAATACAAGGACCCTACGCTGGTGCTGTTCAGCGGCCAGGTGAACTCGGCCTGCGGTCGCGCGACCTCGGCAACCGGTCCGTTCTATTGCCCGGCTGACCAGCAGGTCTATCTGGACATGGACTTCTTCCGTGAAATGGCCCAGCGCTTTTCCGCCGCTGGCGACTTCGCTCAGGCTTACGTGATCGCTCACGAAGTCGGGCACCATGTGCAGACGCTGCTGGGCATTTCCGCCAAGGTCGACAAGGCTCGCCAGGCCGGGCAGAAAATGGAAGGTGCCAACGGTTTACTGGTCCGCCAGGAGCTGCAGGCGGACTGCTTTGCCGGTGTTTGGGCGTACAACGCACAAAATCGTTTGAACTGGCTCGAGCCGGGTGATATTGAAGAAGCATTGAACGCGGCCAACGCTATCGGCGATGATCGCTTGCAACAGCAAAGCAGTGGTCGAGTCGCTCCGGACTCCTTCACTCACGGCACGTCTGCACAGCGTGTACGCTGGTTCAAGGCAGGCTTTGCCCAAGGTCAAATCAATCAATGCGATACGTTCGCCGCCAAGAGTCTCTGAGCACATGATTAAACCGCTTCTGGTCCTGTTGTTGAGCACTGCCTTCGTGAGCCTCGGGGCGCATGCCGAGGATCAAGCGGTCAATTCCATCAGCCCGGATCGCCTCGCCATCAATGGCGCTGAGGCGACTCTGGGGTTGAGCCAGGAGTGGGTACACCCCAAACCGAAGATCGAGCGCGTGGTGATCGTCCTGCACGGTCGCCTGCGCAATGCGCAAACCTACCTGCGCAGCATCGAACGTGCGGCCAACCAGTCCAGAGAGCGCAGCAAGACCCTGCTGATCGCCCCGCAATTTCTGGATGAAAAGGATATCGTCGCGCACCACCTGCCGGACTCTATCCTGCGCTGGCGCCAGAACAGCTGGATGGAAGGTGCAACCTCCACCGATCCCAAGCCGGTCAGCTCGTTTCTGGTGCTGGACCACATCCTCAAGCGCCTGAGCGACAGCAAACTGTTCCCCAACCTGAAGGAAATCGTCATTGCCGGGCACTCCGGTGGTGCCCAGGTGGTGCAGCGCTACGCGATGATCGGCGGCAAGGAAGACGCCTTGCTGCAACGTGAAGGCGTGAAGCTGCGCTACGTGATCGCCAATCCGTCGTCCTACGCTTATTTCGACGCGGAACGACCTGAGCCGGTAACCGCGCAGAGCTGCCCGAACTTCAACGACTGGAAATACGGCCTCAACAAGATGCCGTTCTACTCGGGCAAGGAAAAGCCGGCTGACATCGAGAAGAATTACGTGAAGCGCGACATCACTTACCTGATGGGCGAGCTGGACACCGACCGCAACCACCCGGCGCTGGACAAGACCTGTGCCGCCGAAGCGCAAGGTCCCTACCGCCTGATTCGTGGGCAGAACTACTTCAACTATCTGCAGAAGCGTCACCCGGAAGGGCTGAACCAGCGTCTGGTGATCGTGCCGAAAGTCGGCCACAACGGCGACGGGATCTTCACTTCACCGGAAGGCCAGGCGGTGCTGTTCAAGCCGTTTTGAGTGATAGGGATATAACTATCGTCCCCACGCTCCGCGTTCAACGCCACATACAAGTCCGCTTTTGATTCTGGCCGGAGGCCGTGGGAGCGAACTTGTTCGCGAAAGGGTCAACATAATCGTCGAAAATGCATCGACTGAAATACCGTCTTCGCGAGCAATGCGGATCGCCGCCCCGGTCGCTCCCACAAAGACTTGTGGATAACGGTGAGCGCTCCGCATTGGCACGGTAGGCAGCTCAGATCACCTCAGCATCCCGCGCAGCACTGTGCAATCCTCCGCATGCCAGTCAGTCAGCTCCGGCCAGGGGTTGTCCTTCAGGTTGACCAGAACAGTCTTGGCGCCCGCCGCACGGCCGCAGTTCAGGTCATGCATGTAGTCGCCGATCATGACCATCTGCTTCGGCTCGACACTCCAGCGAGTGGCCAGTTTCAGCAAACCTGCAGGGTCCGGTTTGGGGGTCGCCTCGTCGCGGCCCAGGACATCCTCGACCGCAAAGCAGTCATCCAGGCCGATAGCCTTCAAGGTGATATACGCCAGCTCCTGAGCGTTACGGGTGAGTATGCCCAGTCGATAACCGCGCGCCGATAACTCGCGAACCAGCTCGACCGCGCCCTCGGCAGGCTGCGAAGCCAGCGCCAGCTCGCGTTCATGCTCCAGCAGCCAGGCGTGCTTGGCCGCCGATTCCTCAGCAGGCAACGCAGCAAGATGCCCGAGAATGTCATCGTCCTGAGGGATGCCCAATTCACGTTTGATGGCCGGGAAGTCGTGGATAGGGACGGTCAAGGTACCGTCCATGTCGAACACCCAGTGCCGTATACCTTCGAGTGTCATGCCCAATCCTTACGATGGCGGATCAGCCCTTCCTGACTGACCGATGCGACCAGTTGCCCGGCGCGGTTGAAGATACTGCCGCGCGAGAAGCCGCGCGAGTTGCCTGCCCAGGGGCTGTCCATCGCGTAGAGCAGCCAGTCATCGGTGCGCAGGTCGTTGTGAAACCACAGCGAATGGTCAAGGCTGGCAACCTGCATATCGCGCTGCCAGACCGTCTTGCCATGTGGCAGCAGCGACGTGGTCAGCAAGTTGAAGTCGGAGGCATAGGCGAGCATGTAACGATGCAGTGCCTGCACGTCCGGGAGGCTGCCATCGGCGCGGAACCACACGTACTTCACGGGCTCGCCGGGCTTGGGATCGTACGGATCCTCGGAGGTCACCGGACGGAACTGGATCGGTTTGGGACGCAGAAACTTGTCGTGCATCGCTTCAGGGATCAGGTGTGCGCGGCGGGTCAGCAACTCGAGCTCGGACGGCAGGTTTTCCGGACCGACAATCTGCGGCATCGGTGCCTGATGCTCGAAGCCCTCTTCATCGTACTGAAACGACGCGCTGCAAGTGAAGATCGGCTTGCCCTTCTGGATGGCAGTGACGCGGCGCGTACTGAAACTGCCGCCGTCACGTACGCGATCCACCTGATAGACCACCGGCAAACCGGCATCGCCGGGACGCAGAAAGTAGCCGTGCAGCGAGTGAACATGACGGTCCTCTTCAACCGTCTGACTGGCGGCAGACAGCGACTGACCCAGCACCTGACCACCAAACAACTGGCGAAAGCCCAGATCCTGGCTGTGCCCGCGGAACAGGTTTTCTTCAATGGCTTCCAGCGTCAGCAGCTCAACCAGATCATCCAGCACTTGGCTCATTCTCATTCCTCTCATACATCGACTTTGCGCTGGTACGGCAACGGCAGTCGCTGCATTTTCCGACAGGCCTCAAGCCCATCCCACTGGAATGGAATGATACAGATTTAAAATGGTTGGCTTAATTCAATCTACACCCTGATCAAGGCTTCAGCGTCTTGAGCCACTGCTCATGACTGATCCGGTACAGCACGTGCGGCTTGAGCGGGTGGCCGTCCTCCAGATTGGGATGATCGAAGTTGCCGGACTCATCCTGCTGCATGCCGATTGCCTGCATGACCTTTTGCGACGGCTGATTATTGACCGCGGTAAACGACACGATCTCCTTCAGCTCCAGGCGTTCGAAACCACAGCCCAGCGCGGTCCAGGCCGCCTCGCTGGCAAAGCCCAGGCCCCAGTGGTCATAAGCCAGCCGCCAACCGATTTCCACAGCGGGCGTAAAAGGTGCCTTGAAACCCACGACATGCAGCCCGGTAAAACCGATGAATTCGCCGGTATCCTTGCGCTCCAGCGCCCAGAACCCGAAGCCCAGCTCGGCAAAATGACCACGCAACCGTCCGATCATGGCAGCACTTTCAAGACGGCTCAGGGGTTGCGGAAAATAGCGCATGACACGAAGGTCCGCACACATGTCGGCGAACGCTGGCAAGTCATCGTCACGCCACTGCCGCATCAGCAGTCGGGCGCTATCAAGCTTGAGTATCGGTTCCATCGATTCCCCCGTGTAACGAGACATGAGTGGGCGTCAGTGCGGGTATCCACTGCGCCACACAACTGGGCGTGCGGATACTTTACTGGCACTATCGGGCTTCGGCCCTTCAACGGACGCAAAATGTCCCTACCGCTTATCTACCACGAAGACTACAGCCCGGATTTCCCGGCTGATCATCGCTTCCCGATGGACAAGTTTCGTTTGTTGCGCGATTACTTGATCGACAGCGGCCTGACCAGTGACGTTCAATTAATGCGTCCCGAGTTGTGCCCGGCGGACATTCTGGCGCTGGCTCACGATCCTTCCTACATTAACCGCTACCTTGACGGCGATCTGTCGCGCGAAGACCAGCGACGTCTGGGGCTGCCGTGGAGCGAGGCTCTGGCACGTCGAACCATCCGTGCGGTGGGCGGCTCACTGCTGACTGCCGAGCAGGCTCTCAAGCATGGTCTGGCCTGCCATCTGGCGGGCGGCACCCACCATGCGCACTATGACTACCCGGCGGGTTTCTGCATTTTCAATGACCTGGCGGTGATCAGTCAGTTCCTGCTGCAAAGCGGCCGCGTGGACAAGGTGCTGATCTTCGACTGCGATGTGCATCAGGGTGACGGCACGGCGCGCATTCTGGCTGATACCGAGGACGCCATTACCGTCTCGCTGCACTGCGAAAAGAACTTTCCGGCACGCAAGGCGCAGAGCGACTGGGACATCCCGCTGCCGATGGGCATGGGCGACGCCGATTACCTCAACGTGGTCGACGACCTGCTCAACTACCTGCTGCCGTTCTACAAGCCGGACCTGGTGCTGTATGACGCAGGGGTCGATGTCCACAAGGATGATGCGCTGGGTTATCTGCAGCTCACCGACCAGGGGCTGGCCAATCGCGACGAAGCGGTGCTGCGTCATTGTCTGGGCCGCGACATTCCGGTCATGGGCGTGATTGGCGGTGGCTACAGCAAGGACCGCCGGGCACTGGCAAGACGCCACGGGATTCTCCACCACAGTGCACAACGGGTCTGGAACGACATGGGCTTGTGACCCCGCTCGGTACTTCGCTTGAGTCGCAGGCCATGACGTGCGCCACACCTTGAAAGAGCGCTCGGGTAGAATGCCCCACCCCTCTGCTATCGATATTTCGCTGACCATGACCGACCTCGCCCCCTCCGCTGCCCGAACCGTCGCCATCATCGGAGGCGGCCCTGCCGGGTTGATGGCAGCAGAAGTATTGAGCCAGGCCGGGCTGAAGGTCGATCTGTACGACGCCATGCCGTCGGTTGGGCGCAAGTTTCTGCTCGCCGGGGTGGGCGGTATGAATATCACCCACTCCGAGCCCTACCCGGCATTTCTGGCGCGCTATGCCGAACGTTCGCCAATGATCGCACCGCTGTTGCGCGGCTTTGACGCTGATGCCCTGTGCCAGTGGATTCATGCGCTGGGTATCGAGACCTTTGTCGGCAGCTCGGGGCGCGTGTTTCCCACAGACATGAAAGCCGCCCCCCTGCTACGCGCATGGCTCAAGCGGCTGCGTGATGCGGGTGTCACGATTCACACGCGGCATCGCTGGTTAGGCTGGAAGGCTGATGGCAGCCTGCGCATCACTCATGCTGACGATGAACTGGCAATCAAACCTGCAGCCACGTTGCTGGCGCTGGGCGGTGCCAGTTGGGCGCGGCTGGGGTCTGACGGGGCCTGGCTGCCATGGCTGCAAGCACAGCAGGTCGAGGTTGCGCCTTTGCAGGCCGCCAACTGTGGTTTCGAGGTGAGCGCCTGGAGCGACCTGCTGCGCGACAAGTTTGCCGGTGCGCCGCTGAAGAATATCGCGATGGGCCTGCATGGCCACGCTCTGCGCCTGGGCGAATGCGTGCTGACTGCGACAGGTGTCGAAGGCAGCCTGGTGTATGCGCTGTCGGCGCTGATTCGTGAACAAATCAACCTGCACGGCTCAGCGGTTGTGGATGTCGATCTGCTGCCCGGCAAAACGCTGTCGGACATTCACAAAGCCCTGAGCAAACCGCGCGGCTCGCGCTCGATGTCCAAGCATTTGCACAGCCAATTGGGGCTGGACGGCGCGAAGGCAGCGCTGCTGCGCGAGCTTGCGCCTCGTGAAGCGTTTGCCGATCCGCTGTTATTGAGCGAGGCGATCAAGGCGTTGCCACTGCCTCTGATCAAACCACGCCCCATCGATGAGGCGATCAGCACCGCAGGGGGCGTCACCTTCGAGGCCATGGACGAACGTCTGATGCTCAGGCAATTGCCAGGCGTATTCTGCGCCGGTGAAATGCTCGACTGGGAAGCGCCAACCGGCGGCTACCTGCTGACCGCCTGCTTCGCCAGCGGCCGCGCTGCGGGGTTGGGGATGGTGGAGTGGCTGAACTCACAGTGATTCCTGTGCGTATGCTCTGCGCTCAGCGTTATACATAAATCCTTCTGTGGGAGTGAGCTTGCTCACGAAGACGATGGTCCTGCCGCCCTACTTCCAAAGTCTGTCATGGCCTCTTAGGGAGCAAGCGAAGCGTCGCCCGGCTCGCTCTCACATGTGTATATCAAGGCTTCTTCTTGCGCGGACCGGTGTTGAAAACCGGGACCTTGCGTACCGGTTTGACCACCGGCGCAGGCTCGGACTCGCCGCTGTCGACCCATTTGCCCAGGTTGCGCTTGCTGCCCGACACTTTGGGTTTTTTCGGTTTCTTGGGCTTTTTCAGGATCTGGCCGCTGGCATCCGTACTCGGCACGCGATGCTCCGGTTCGAAGTCCTGCTCTTCCTTGCGCTCCAGGGTCTGGCGGGTCAGCACTTCGATGGCTGACAGCAACTCGACCTCATCGGCACACACCAGCGAAATCGCCTCGCCCGTCAGCCCCGCACGGCCGGTGCGGCCAATACGGTGAATGTAATCCTCGGCCACGATCGGCAGGTCCAGGTTGACCACAGTCGGCAGGTCATCGATGTCCAGACCGCGCGCCGCCACGTCGGTGGCCACCAGAATCTTCACTTCGTTGCTCTTGAAGCGGTCCAGCGCACGCTGGCGGGTGGCCTGCGGCTTGTCGCCGTGAATACCGTCGGCGTCCATGCCCAGCGCCTGCAAGCGATCCACCAGTTGATCGACGCCAACCCGGGTCTTGGCGAACACCAGCACCTGACCCCAGCAATGTTTCTTCATCAGATGGATGAACAGATCCGCCTTGCGTTTCTTGTCGACGGTCACGACCCATTGCTTGACCGAAGACGCCGCGACGTTGCGCGGGCTGACTTCGATGGTCAGCGGGTCATTGAGCATCTGCGCGGCCAGCAGACGAATCTCGTCGGAGAACGTCGCAGAGAACAGCAAGGTCTGGCGCTGCTTGGGCAGCACGGCATAGATACCGCGCAATTCCTCGGCAAAGCCCAGGTCGAGCATACGGTCAGCTTCATCGAGGATCAGCGTCTGCAACTGGGAGAACTTGACCGCGTTCTGACGATGCAGATCGAGCAAGCGACCGGGGGTCGCGACCAGCACGTCCACGCCCCTGCGCAGCTTCATCATCTGCGGATTGATGCTCACGCCGCCGTAAGCCGCGTAGGTGGTCAGCGGCAGGTGCTCGGCGTACTGACGAATACTTTCGTGAACCTGATCGGCCAGCTCGCGAGTCGGCGCCAGCACCAGCGCGCGAATTGAGTTGGGAGCGACTTTCGGGCCTTCCATGGTCAGCCGTTGCAGCAGCGGCAGAGCAAAACCTGCAGTCTTGCCGGTGCCGGTCTGCGCAGCTGCCATCAGATCGCGGCCCGCCAGTACCGGAGGAATTGCCTGGGTCTGTACAGGCGTCGGAGTCTGGTAACCGAGCGCTTCGAGGGCGCGCAGCAAGGGTTCGATCAGGCCGAGAGAGGCGAATGTCATGGTAATACCGTAGGAAAGATTCAACGCAAGGCGCGCAGTTTAACCTGTCCGGCGCGCCTCGGTTAGCTTGTGCGTGTCGATACGACCTCTTGCGGCGGCAACCTGCGCCATTGCGGCAGGCCAATCAGCACGACGGCGCTGATGATCACCACCATGGCCATGCACTCTTCGACACCGATCGTTTCGCCAGCGAACACCACGCCGAGCATCACTGCCACGGCCGGGTTGACGTAGGCGTAGCTGGTCGCCGCAGCCGGGCGCACGTTCTTGAGCAAGTACATATAAGCGCTGAACGCGACGATAGAGCCGAACACCACCAGATACAGCAGCGCACCCCAGCCCGCCGCCGTCGGCATATGCGCCAGACGCTCGCCACTCAAGGCACTGCCGATCAGCAGCGTCGCTCCCGCCGTGATCATTTCCGCCGCACTGGCCATCGGGCCTTTCGGCAACGGCAGGTGCTTGCTCAGCACCGAACCGAACGCCCAGGCTGCGGCGGCAAAGATCACCACGGCGGCGCCATAAGGGCTGGCCTGCAAATTGGAGCCGAGGTTCAGCAGGCCGATGCCGATCAGACCCAGCACGATGCCCGCCCACTCAAGGTTAGTGGTGCGATTGCCCCAGAACAGGCCGAACAGCAGGGTAAACAGCGGCATGGTCGCCACAGCCAGTGCTGCAACGCCTGATGCAACGCCTGCGTGTTCAGCCAGGGTCACACCGCCGTTACCGCAGGCCAGCAGCAGGAAGCCGATCACGAACGCGGCTTTCCACTCGCGCCAGGTCGGCGCGGGCACGCCGCGAAACCGCAGAAAGCCATACATCAGGCAGCCGGCAATCAGAAAGCGCACACCCGCCATCATCAACGGTGGCCATGACTCCACACCAATGCGGATCACCAGATAGGTAGAACCCCAGATCAGGTACAAGGCCAGAAAGGCACCGATGAGCAAAGGTGAAACACGAACGGACTGAGGCATGGCAAGGCTCTGGGATCATTGTTATGGTTGACCTATTGTATGAAGGCCCAAGGCAGATATTAAGCAGACAAACCTGTTTAAACCGCGCTGAAACTTACGATTCAATGCTTGTAAGACCTGCTTTCCTTTTATTTTAAAATTGCCCACCGTACGGTACGAGGCACGCCATGACCCTGGATAAATACGATCGGATTCTGCTCGATGAGCTGCTGAAAAATGGCCGGGCGTCTTTTGCGCAGCTGGCGAAACTGGTCAATCTGTCCGCGCCCGCCGTGGCCGAGCGGGTCGCCAAGCTGGAGGCCAGTGGTGTGATTACCGGCTACGAAGCGAAGGTTGACCTGTCGAAAGTCGGCTTGCCGATTCAGTGCCTGATCGAGTTGCGCATGGGCAGTCACGGCAATCAGCAGGCGTACAAGGAACTGTGGAAAGTCCCCGAACTGATCCAGTGCTACCGGGTGACGGGCGACCCGTGTGTGATCATGCGCGCGGCGGTCGATTCGATGCCGCACCTGGAAGACCTGATCAACCGGATCGCCAAGTTTGGCTTCAGCAAGACATCAATCGTGCTGTCGACAGCCGTGGAACGCAGCCTGCCGGCCGATTACTTGATCAGCAACGGCAAGCAGGAGCACTGACAGGTCAGATGCCGCGCTGACGCTTCAGCGTTTCGCTGATCTTCGCGGCCGGGACTTTCTGCAGGGAGCACAGCATCTGGTGAGAAATGGCAGAGATGCCGTGGGTCTGGCGCAATTCGTTGGTCAGGTACGCCGTCAGGTTGGCCGCCATTTCCGCATCGGCCATCGCCCGGTGAGCCTTGCCGGTGTCGGGCAGGCGCGCATAGCGGGTCAACGTGCCGAGCTTGTGGTTCGGTGCGCCGGGCATCAGGCGTCGGGCCAGCAACAGCGAACAGGCAAAGCTCTGTTCGCGCGTGCGCTCGATACGCGACAACTCGTAATCCCAGAACTTCTGGTCGAACGAAGCGTTGTGCGCAACCAGCGGTGTCGAGCCGACGAAATCCGCCACATCGCCCATCACCCGCTCGGCGCTGGGGGCGGTACGAATCATGTTGTTGCTGATGCCGGTCAACCCTTCGATGAACGCAGGAATACGCACGCCGGCATTCATCAAGCTCTGAAAACGCTCGACGATACGCCCCTGCTCCATGATCACCACCGCAATCTCGGTCGCCCGGCAGCTATGGCCTGGGGAGATACCGGTGGTTTCAAAGTCGATGACTGCAATACGTTCCAACACTGGCCTGGCCCTGTAAATTCATTTCAACAACAACGCGCCTTCGATCGGCACGTAACGGCTGGCGGCGCGGATCAACGAGTTCGCGGTCAGCCCCGGTACGCCGTAGGCGACGGCCTCGACCCCATGCTTGCTGATCACGCGTTCGAGCAACATGTCGAAATCGCCATCACCCGACGCCAGCACGATTTCGTCCACTTGCGGCGCGAAATCCATGATATCGATGGTGATGCCGACATCCCAGTCCCCTTTGGCCGAACCGTCGCTGCGCTGGATGTACGGCTTGAGCCTGACGGTGAACCCCAGATTGCGCAGGATCTGCTGGAACTGCTGTTGCTTGCTGTCGCCACGATCAATGGCATACGCAAACGCGTGAACGATCTCGCCGCGCTTGCTGATATCCGCCCACAAGGCGGCGTAATTGAAATGACAGCCATGCGCCTGGCGCACGGTGTAATACAGGTTCTGCACGTCGGCGAACACCGCGATCTTCTTCACCGCAATTCCTCATGGCGGGCAACATGCCCACGGGTTACAGCGATCCGGAACGTGAATCGGCGCCCAGTATGCCAGTTTGAGGAAGGAATTGAGGGATGGATCGGTACCGGCCGCTGCGAAGCCCGCGCGGCATGGCACAGATTATCGTTCCCACGCTCCAGCGCTCATCGTTATACACAAGTCTGCTCTTGATTCTGGCCGCAGGCCGTGGGAGCGAGCTTGCTCGCGAAGAGGCCGGTAACCCCTGAAAATGGAGCATCTGTACCATCGTATTCGTGAGCAAAGCGGATCGCCGCCCCCGACCTGCGGGCAGAAGCCCGAAAGTCACGCTTTTCGGGCTCTTGGAGATTTGTGCATAACGATGAGCGCTGGAACGTGAAGAACGACCGTCACGTCCTCAAACGAACGAATCATCGTCCGAGAACATGTCACCACCATCGTCGAAACTGTCGTCAGCCGTGTACTGCTGATCCGGCTGTCCCCAACCGCCCTGATCATTGAACGAGCCGGTGTCCTGAGCCTGTGGCGCGTCGTGAATGACTTCGACGATCTCCTGCGGCTGGCTGTGGTGGCTGAACATGCTGCTGATACCCTCTGCCAGCAGCACACCGCCCGCTACACCGGCCGCGGTCTTCAGCGCCCCGCCAAGAAAGCCGCTGCCGGCAGCCGGAGCAGGCGCGGCATAACCGCCCTGTGGCGCTGCGGGCGCAGGTGCAGGATTGAAACCACCACCATCACGCCAGCCGCCACTGGAAGGCTGGCTCGGTTGCGGCTGCGAGGCGCGCGGTGCGCTGCTGCCAAAGATACTCGACAAAAACCCGCCACTCGCTGGCGCGGACGAGGACTGCCCCTTGGCCTGCTGAAGCTCGGCCTGCAACTGCTGAATCTGCTCATCACGCTGTTTTACCTGCTGATTGAGCTGATTGACGGCTGCTTCCTGAACCAGAATCGCCTGCGTCATGTAGTACGGCGCAGCGGGCTGGCGGGTCAGATGCTCCTTGATACGCGCCTCGGCCGCAGCATCTCGCGGGGCGGATGCCGTTTCAGCGTCTTTCAGTTTCGAGAAAAGACCATCAATCAGGGTTTGCTCTTCGCTGTTCATGACCACCTCACTGAGTTGCCACTGGAATTCTTCCCTGCCGCAATAGCAGGACCATGTGCAGAAAATGGGGCCTCATCGACGCGCTTCAATGACATGAAGAAAAAGATAACAAGCCGTGCGCCGAAAACCACTGCGCTTGGTTAGACAGGGGCCATGGGCTAAAGTGTGCGCCTGCTTTTAGCCTGCGATCTATCTCCATGAACCCGTTGAACATCATCCAGGATTCGCTTTATTTCTTTCGGCGTAATCTGGGCAGCATCGCGCTGCTGTGCCTGCCTGTCGTGATCCTTGAAGTGCTGGCCAAACAAGCGCTGGGCAGCGCCATGTCTGCCGACACTTCGCCTGCCTATGCATTGGTGATCGGACTGTTCTTCTACCCTGTTTATACAGCCGCGCTGATCCTGTTTCTCGACGCACGCAGCCGTGGCGAGGACGTACACACCCGCGATGTACTGGCCATGGCCGTGCGCCTGTGGCCGACCTTCGCCGTGCTGTCGGCCAGCTTCCTGCAGCTGTTCACCACCATCGTGACGTTCCGCCTGTTCATGCTGATCAGCGAGCCCGCACACCGCGCCTGAAGCAAAGGCTGACGTCAGGCGCGTCGATTCGGTATGCTCAACGCCGAATCCCTCACTGAGCGCCAGGCGCTCCAAGTCGAGCCGATGCCCCGTTTACTGCTACGTCTGACCCTGTACGGCTTGCTGCTGGTCGCCGTATTGCTGTTGCTGGTTTTCCAACTGACCTGGCGCCCTCCAGCCCGTGAATTACTCACGGCGAGCTGCAACCCAGCGGTCGAAGCACCGAAACTGGTGCCGGGGCAAGCGCTGAAAGTCATGACCTGGAACATCCAGTACCTGGCGGGTAAACGCTATGTGTTCTGGTACGACATGGCCGACGGCAGCGGCCCGGACGAACGCCCGACCCATGAAGACCTTGCCTACAATCTGGATGAAGTGGCGCGGGTCATCCGTGACGAACAACCCGACATCGTGCTGCTGCAAGGCGTCGACGATGGTGCCAAGAACTCCGATTATCAGGATCAACTGGCGCTGATCAAGGAGCGTGTCGCGGACCTCTACCCGTGCAGCACGCAGGCGTTCTACTGGAAGGCAGAGTTCGTACCCAACCCGCATATCTGGGGCAGCGTCGGCAGAAAACTCGCGACCCTCAGCCGCTTCCACATCGACAGCGCCGAACGTATACAACTGCCGGTGCCCGACGCCAACATCATCAGCCGTCAGTTCCAGCCAAAAGATGCCTTGCTGGTCAGCTACCTGCCCTTGCGTGACGGCGGCAAACTGGCCGTCATCAACACCAGCCTGACCACCGCCAGACACGCCGGCGACACCGCACAAAAACAGGTCGCGGCCACTGAAACGCAGCTGGACAAGCTGGAAAGCGGCGGCACGCCCTGGCTGATCGGCGGCGACTTCAACCTGCTGCCGCTGGGCCAATACCTGCGCCTCCCCGAGCAACAGCGTCTTGGCTACACCGCCGACAGCGAACTGCACGCGCTGTGGGACAAATACCCGATGATCCCCGACAACGCCGAATCCAGCGGCATCGACCGCAGCAAATGGCTGACGCGCTTCCCCAACGACAGCCGCATCAACGGGCCGGACCGGACGGTGGATTACCTGTTTTACAGCCCGAGTTTGAAGCGAGTGAGTGCGAGGGTGCGCAGGGATGACACGTTGTTGATCTCTGATCACTTGCCGGTGATCGGGCGGTTTTTGTTGCCGGTGGTGCCTTGAGGGAGCGAGCAGCATTCAGGTTTCAATACTCTGGCTGGCCACCAAACTTTCGAATAGCGCCCTCACAGCCGACAGTGTCAAAACAGTTTGAACCGTTTCTGAGCGCGTTCGCCTAATGATTAGCCTGTGCATACTTCCATGGGCGACGTGCCAATACCGGCATACACCAAAGGGTGATCAACGTGGCTAAAGACGACAAGAAAAGCAAAGACGAAGCCTCAAAAGCCAGCAAGGATCTGAAAGACAAGAAAGCATCACCGGCAAAGAAATCTGAAGCGGCCTCGACGCTTTCCAAGTCTTCCGAAAAGAAAGACAAGAAAAAAGACGCCGAGCCAAAGAAAGCTGCCAAAAAAGCTGATAGCAAGCCAGAAAAGGCCAAGAAATCAGAAAAGGCTGAAAAGCCGGCTAAAAAGAAAAAGTGACATCTGCTACCTGCCAGGGCTTTGCGCCCTGGCGTTCTCTGGGTATCTGAATATCCAACATTTGATCAGGTGTTCAACACCCGGCACTTTGAATAGCAAGAGTTCGATGCTAAAGCACCGACCAGATTGGCATTCAAGCCTTCACATCACCCACCATCGTATCGAGGGCCTCCTCGAACTTCGATAGCTCTATTTCTAGCCCAGCTCCGTAAACAGCTGTGCCGCGCGCGCAGTCGATAGCGACGGCTATTCCGGTCCCGGTGAGCCCTCCGGGGTATTTGCGTAGTTTCAGCTCGACTCTTGTCGCATCCAGCCAGATTGCTCGATCCGCTGTCCAGAGGCTGCTTTTAAAAGAAAAGACACAACAGTTTTGCTGTGTATCGATGATGACGGGCGGAAAAACCCAGTGTGAATTGCCCGCTTCCCACGGTGTTGCCTCGAGCCGATAGCGGCCGTCAGGTGACAGGGCGAGGGTTTCGATGTCTTCGACGTACATAGAACCAACCTCATGACGCGGTATGCTCACTTGAGCAATTGACGAACAAACATGCGGTTTTCAGGACTCACGCTTGATCCGAAGCCGATGACAGTCTGCTGAAGTCAACACCTTACCGGTTTTCGAGCGAACCAGGAGAGTGTCCACAGGCTGCGACGATTCGTTATCCAGCAGTACCGAATGAGTATCGCCCTTGCTGAACAGAAAGCGTTCGCCCCACTGGCGCATGCTTACTACAACAGGAAATACGGCGTGCCCCATCTCGGTAAGCACGTACTCCTTGTAAGCACTGCCATCCGACGCTGGCTGCACATCAAACACTCCTAGCTCGACCAGCAGCTTGAGCCTTGCAGCAAGTATGTTCCTGGCCAGCCCGAGGTTTTTCTGGAACTCGCTGAAACGGCGAACGTCGTCAAAGGCCTCTCGGAGGATCATCAATACCCAGCGATCTCCAATAGCCTCGAGCGCGCGAGCCACCGGACATTCGCTTTGCGCCATCAACTTCTGTCTGGCCATGTATCTCCGACGTCAGGCGCCAAATAGTGTGCAGAAGACATTGTGTCGAGTAAATGCGAACCCACAACAGTAGTTGCAAATTAAAACCAGCGCTGCTAAAAATCAACACCTGGTTTCAATTAGAAACTATATCAAGGACGAATGATGATGCTTCTACTCGTTGGGCAGCGGCAGCGGCAGCGGCGTCGGCGTCGGCGTCGGCGCCCTTGGCGGCCACTTACACTTATGCGAAGTCTTGCTGGGTCGCTGCATGTCTGCCGGCTGCAGCCATCAGCGGTATTGCGCTGCTGTACTGGGCGTAGCTGCAAATTCCCTCAGTGATTCATGACAAGGCAAATCATCAATGAAACCATTGCACATAGCGCTGGCTGTGCTGGTCATGGCCATCTGGGGAATCAACTTCTCAGTGATCAAACTGGGGCTGACAAACGTCGATCCACTCATTCTGGCAGGCCTGCGCTTTAGTCTTTGCGCCCTGCCAGCGATCTTTTTTGTCCGTAGGCCCGATGTGCCCTGGCGATATCTCATCGGTTATGGGCTGGTCTTCGGCATCGGGCTATGGGGAATAGTCAATCTGGGAATCAAAGCCGGGCTCTCGGCCGGGATCGCTTCGCTAGTACTGCAGTTCAGCGCGTTCTTCAGCATCCTGCTAGGCAGTTGGGTATTCAGGGAAGCACTGAACCGGTTCCAGATATTGGGCATGCTCATTGCGCTCAGCGGTCTGCTCAGCGTCATAGTGATCAGCGACGGCTCGGTCAGCCCTCTCGGCATGCTGCTGGTGCTGGTGGGCGCGTTGTCCATGAGTGTCGCCAACATCATTAACAAAAAGGCCAATACCAGGGATGTCTTTGCTTTTCTGGTATGGTCCAGCGCCTTCTCGCCTATTCCCCTGTTCGCCCTTGATTACGCCATTAACGGCAGCGTCGGCTACATCATGTTTGTGAACCATATCGGCGCCACCGCAGTACTGTCGATTCTGTTTCAGGTCTATCCCAACACCCTGTTCGCCTACTGGATATGGAACTCGTTGCTAAAGACCTATCCCATTTCAACTGTGGCTCCGCTGTCGCTGTTGGTGCCGATTTTCGGGATGCTGGGCTCGGTCGTGATATTCAACGAGCATATGTCGACGGGCAAGGTACTGGCGGTGCTTTTGATTGTTACGGGACTGAGCGTTGGGTTGTATGGAAGACGGATTTTTGATGGGTTGATTGGGCGGGACGGCAGAGTTTTGAGGTGACAGGTTGAGCCGGTTATCCACGCAGGGGCCTGAGCTTGAACGGGTAGATAGCCCCCTGCGATTTTCTTGCTCGCGCTTCGGCGGGCGGTTTGGAAAGGCCTGTCCTCAAACTATCGCTATTGCCCTTACGCCTGATGCGTCAAGGAAGACTCCAGAGAGCGTCCGGCCTACTAAGGCGTAGCCAGCGTTTGGCCCTCCTACGTCCCCCTAGGCTTGACCCGAGCCGTAGCCTCCGCCACCAATGGATCATCCGGCCAGTAATGGTTGTTATCACATAGGCCCATTCCCCATTGACTCACCCAAGACCAATGAATACGGGACTGCCACAAGTCGCGTTCGGAATCCGATTGACAGTCAATACTAAAGCTTTAGATTGACAGCCTCCGTGGTTTTTTTGGCATTGATTGACACCTACTCAAGTACGAGGTGTAACGATGCTCGCTGAGGCTTGACACTCTGAGCCGAGTCGAGCGATACGATCGCGTAGATAAATACAGTGGCTACTCAGTTAAAAAGCGCGCAAAAGGCGCTTACGCAGAAATTCTTTAACTAACATATAAGCAATGAGTTGAAAATGCACAATGGGTGACTAACGGTGCCATGAAGAACTGCTCGTCGAACGAAGCCATTGATTTCCGGCAAGAAAATATCATTACCGGCCAATTGCTTTCTTCGCTGGAAAATATATGCACAGACATAGTCTGGGGGGGCGGGGGGGGGGGGGGGGGGGGGGG
>NZ_CDRVEU010000004.1:0-399092 GCF_977070315.1 Plantibacter cousiniae (nom. nud.)
CTCCAAAACCTTGCAAACTATTGATCTACAAGGCTTTTTCGTTTCCGTCTGCGCCGGAAGTGGGGCGAATTATAGACACCTCACAGAGGGCGTCAACCGTTAATTTCAAAATCGCCGAAATTGACCATTTCGCGATTACCTATATAGAAGAGCACGCGCGCCTTGCGCAATATATTGCCCAATGTTTGATTATTCCGCATCATGCATCATTTCCTTTGCCCGGATCACACCCAGGATGTACATCTGAAATGTCTGAGAAATCCCGCAACATAGCCTCTGCCCTGTTCCCTCTGGGGCTGCTGATGATCGCCATGATCTCCATTCAAAGCGGCGCATCGCTGGCAAAGAGTCTTTTCCCTGTCGTGGGCGCGCAAGGCACCACGACCCTGAGACTGGTATTTGCCAGCCTTATTCTGGTTGCCGTCCTGCGACCGTGGCGGGCGAATCTGACAGCTAAGTCGTTACGCACCGTCGTGATCTACGGCATTGCGCTGGGTTGCATGAACCTTCTCTTCTATATGTCGTTGCAGACAGTGCCCCTGGGGATTGCAGTAGCGCTGGAATTCACCGGTCCGCTGGCTGTGGCTTTGCTGTCTTCCCGCAAGCCCATTGATTTTCTCTGGGTGACTCTGGCAGTCATCGGCCTACTGTTGTTGATCCCGCTGGGGACCTCAGCTGCCGCAATTGATCTGCTCGGTGCCGGCTATGCTTTGGGCGCAGGCGTGTGCTGGGCCGCATACATCGTGTTCGGTCACAAGGCCGGCGCCGACAATGGTGTGCAGACAGCAGCGCTTGGCGTTGTGATTGCCGCGCTGTTCATAGGGCCAATAGGCGTGATACACGCAGGCTCTGCGTTACTGGATATTTCACTGATACCCGCAGCATTGGGTGTCGCCATCCTCTCGACCGCCCTTCCCTATAGCCTGGAGATGATTGCCCTGACGCGGATGTCAGCGCGTACATTCGGCACGCTGGCAAGCCTGGAACCCGTCTTCGCCGCGCTTTCAGGCCTGGTGTTTCTCCATGAAAGCCTTTCACTGACTCAATGGCTGGCGATCGGCGCAATCATCTTCGCGTCCATCGGCGCGACCCTTGGCTCTGCAAACAGCAAACCTCAATTGGTACCGGCCGACTGAACTTACCACGCATCAAGAAGCCATATGGCACTAGCATTTGTTACGCGCATGCGCCATGTTTGTACCTGACCGATTTATCTTCGGTGGCTATGCGTTACAGTTCAAAAGACTCATGGTCCAGTCAATCGGATGGATCGCGATCAGCAATGGCCCGCTAAGGAAAGGAATGAAATACATTTTTGTCGTATTGGCCATCTTGGCTGTGGCAGGTTGTGCAGCCACGTCCAAACCCGTCACGCAAAGCAAGCGAGGCATCCACATCAACTGCTCAGGCCTCACCTCGTCCTGGGCAAAATGCTACGAACTGGCTACCAACTCCTGCGCGTCGAGAACATTCAAGGTGATCGCGAAGTCCGGCGATGCCACCGAGGAGCCCGAAGACTATCCGTTCGGCCTGAACCCGGCGGGTTACACCAGCCGCAGCATGATCATCGTCTGCAGGAAAGCTGCACCACTGGCTGAACCGTTACCGCAGGACTGAGCCTGCGGCAACGCGAAAGCTTGATCAGACAGGAATCGTCCGGGCCTGCAGCCACAGCAGCGCAGTGCCCTGCAGCAACGGGCTCAAGCGCGTCAGAACCTGCACATGATAGTCATTCAGCCAAGTGCGTTCTTCTGCGTTCAACATCGACACCTCAAGGCAACGGGTGTCGATCGGGCACAGGGTCAGCGTTTCGAAGCGCAGAAACTCGCCGAACTCGGTTTTACCGGCTTCCTGGTTGATCACCAGGTTTTCGATACGCACTCCCCAGCGCCCAGGCCGGTAAGTACCCGGCTCGATGGACGTGATCATGCCCGGCAGCATGGCCGTCTGCGGCGTTGCAGGTGCCTGATAGGCAATGACCTGCGGCCCCTCGTGCACATTCAGGAAATACCCCACACCGTGCCCGGTGCCGTGGCCGTAATTGACACCCTCACTCCAGATAGGCGCTCGGGCAATTGCGTCCAGCAGCGGCGACTGAATACCCTTGGGAAAGTGCGCACGCGATAGCGCGATCACACCCTTGAGCACGCGTGTACAGTCCTGTTTCTGTTCAGCGCTCGGTGTTCCGATCGCCACCATGCGCGTGATGTCGGTGGTGCCACCAAGGTACTGTCCGCCCGAATCGATCAGCAGCAAACCGTCGCCTTCTATCCGCGCATGCTCCGCCTCGGTCGCGCGGTAATGCGGCATCGCGCCATTGGCGTTGAATCCCGCAATGGTGGCAAAGCTGGGCGAGACATAACCCGGACGTCGCTCGCGTGCCTGAGTGAGCTTTTCATCAATGGTCAGTTCGCTGACAGGCTCTCGCCCCAGCGCACTGTCCAGCCAGGCGAAGAACTCGCAGAGCGCGGCGCCGTCCTGCTCCATGGCCTGACGGATGTGGGCCGTATCGATCTCGGTTTTTTGCGATTTCAGCAACGTGCTGGGGTTGAGCCCTTCAACCAGCGTGACCTCGCTGTCCAGGTAATCGAGCAGCCCGCAGGTAACCCGCGCCGGATCGACCAGCAGTCGCGCGTCCTTAGGCAGTTCGCGCAAGGCGGCGCCAATCTGCGTGTATTCCATAAGGTTGATACCGTCGCGCTCCAGGCGCGCACGTACCGAGTCCGGTACTTTCTTCGAGTCCACGAACAGCGTGACGCTTTGCGGACCGATCAAGGCAAATGCGATGAACACCGGATTGTAGGAAACGTCTGCGCCACGCAGATTGAACAGCCAGGCGATGTCGTCCAGTGTGGCGATGAAATGCCAGTCAGCTTTTCGCTCGACGATGATCTGACGAACCCGCGCGAGTTTTTCGTTACGGTCCAGTGACGCCTGGGGAGGCAAATGCTCGTAAATCGGGTGAGACGGCAACGCGGGGCGGTCCTGCCACAGCTCGGTGAGCAGGTCGATATCGGTTCGCAGCCGCGCACTACGTTCGTAGAGCTTGCTTGCCAATGTCCGCGAAGAGGCAACGGCCAGAACCGCCCCATCAACGGCAACCACGCTCTCTGCCTTGGCTTCATCTGCCAGCCATTCGAGCGGGCCTTGCTGGCCGGGCATCAGCTTCACCAATTCGATGCCGCTGCCAGCCAGCTCCTTGGTGGCCTGTTCCCAATAGCGGCTGTCAGCCCATATGCCGGCGAAATCCTGGGTGATGATCAGCGTACCGACCGAGCCGTGAAAACCCGACAGCCACTGGCGCCCCTGCCAATAGCCGGGCAGGTATTCGGAGAGGTGCGGATCCGCTGACGGCACCAGATAGGCATCGATGCGCTCCCTGCTCATCAAGGCGCGGGTTTGCGCCAAACGTTCTGCCACGTCTGAACTGGCATTGGATTGCGTACTCATTGACTCTCCTGCTGACCCGGAAATTGACTGCTTTCACCGGTTCAGATAATGGAGCACTCATCGAGCCTGAGCAACCGCCCAGAACGCTGGCTGAATCAGAGAGGCGCGAATCGAGTCAGCCGCGCGCGCTATGTCCTGCTCGCGAGTGAAGCGCCCCAGACTCAGGCGTATTGTCTGGCTGGCGGCCTGCGGGCTCAGCCCAAGGGCCAGCAGGACATGCGACGGCAGGTTTTTCGCCGAGTTGCAGGCGGAAGTGGACGAAAAGGCGAGGCTCTCACCCAGCGCGGCGACGTCCAGATCGTTATGAGTGAACGTAAAACTGAGTGTGTGGGCAATCCGCTGTGTGGGACTGCCGTTGATACACACCCCGGGAATCCCGGCCAGACGCTTACAAAGAAGATCGCTCAACCGCTGTATTTCAACCACCTCGCCTTCGAGCACCTCTGCCGCCAAGGCAAAGGCCGCGCCCATTCCGGCAATCTGATGCGTTGCCAGTGTCCCCGAGCGTAAGCCACATTCGTGCCCTCCCCCATGTATCTGGGCGAGAACACGCTGCTGCGCACGCGGACCGACGTACAAAGCGCCGATGCCCTTGGGCCCGTAGATTTTGTGTGCCGAGAGCGACATCAAATCTACCGCGAGCTGGCTGAGGTCGATTGGCAGCTTGCCAGCGCCCTGTGCAGCGTCGACATGCAACAGCGCCCCGTGCCTCCGTACGCGTCTGCCGATTTCGGCGATGTCGTTAACGGTACCCAGTTCGTTATTGACCAGCATCAGCGAGACCAGAAATGTATCGTCACGCAAGGCTGCACTGACGGCATCGGCACTGATCAGGCCCTCGCTGTCCGGCGCCAGCCAGGTGACCTCGACGCCCTCCTGCTCAAGTTGACGGGCGGTGTCGAGGGTAGCCTTGTGCTCGATCAGGCTGGTGATGATATGACCGGGTTTGCCTCCGGCGACGGCTGCCTGGCGCTTGGCACGCTCCTGAGCCACCCCCTTGAGTGCCAGATTGCTGGACTCGGTCGCGCCGGAAGTCCAGATGATCTGCGAGGCTTGCGCACCCACCAGATGCGCAACCTGCTCACGGGCAAGCTCCACTGCAAGGCGGGCCTTCTGGCCGAACGAATGGGAGCTGGAGGCCGGATTGCCGAAGTTGCCTGACACCCCCAGGCAATCGACCATCACTCTGATAACGCGCTCGTCCACAGGGGTGGTGGCGGCGTAATCGAAATACAGCACTGGCTCGTTCATGCGCGCTCCTCGTTCACAGACCATGAAGAGGATCATGCACGAAATCAAATAGAACTAAAAATTATCAATTAATATTTATATAGACAAAAATAGAATATAAAGAAATTGGCCATCGTAAAGTCTGTTGATCTCTGCACGCCCGACTGAGGCGGCAGTCTGTGTCATTAAATACACATCGAAAGATGATATTTTTTTGACAGTCTTATAAATCAATACTTTAGATTCTCCAATCTACCATTTATCAAAAATCTAACAGAAACCTGACGAAATAATTTGACAGATACCCTGCCGCCACCGATATATAGGACCGTCAGGCACACTCCGGTTTTACGCACATGCCGCAGAGCATAGCGTCGGAATAATCAGCCGAAGTTGACTGCTGTCCCGTCTCACCCTGCCAGTTATTTCCACGGCGCTTATCCGGCGCTGGCGGATGCCTGTTGACTCTCCATTCCTTTTTTAAATGCTGAATGCGTTCGGTGTGGCGGTAGCGTTGCCTGTTGCAATGCGACCCACTCGACGCTTATGCGTTGATGCTCGGTAAACGGCTCCCTGACTGGATCGACCGATTCGGCGGTAGCGTGCCCGGCAATCAACGTACGTCTGCAACGGATGCCCGGTCACCCGCTTGGCAACGCACTGATTCATAGAAACATGGAGGCTTCGATGATTAACGTGACCAAGACGTACCTGGGTGATATCGACCAGTTCAAACGCTATGTCGAAGGCATCTACGCACGTGGCTGGCTGACCAATCACGGGCCGCTGGCCAGGGAGCTGACGGACCGACTCAAGGACTACCTGGGCGTCAGGCACATTATTCTGACCAACAACGGCACCCTGGCCCTGCAAGTGGCCTATCGGGCGCTGGGGCTGAGCGGCAGCGCAGTGACTACGCCATTCAGTTTTGTCGCGACCAGCAGCTCGCTGCAATGGGAAGGCATTCGGCCCATCTTTGCCGACATTGATGCGCACACCTGGAACATCTCGCCCAACCACATCGAAAACAGCATTACCGAAGACACCACGGCGATCGTCGCCACCCACGTGTTCGGCAATCCTTGCGACGTGCAAGCCATCGAGCAAATAGCCCGCAAGCACAAGCTCAAGGTCGTCTATGACGGCGCACACGCATTCGCCGTGCGTCACGCAGGCCAGTCGGTGCTCAATCACGGCGACATCAGCACCTTGAGCTTCCATGCCACCAAGCTGTTTCACACCATTGAAGGTGGCGCGATCATCACCAACGATGACGAGCTGGCCAGACAAGCCCATCTGATGTGCAACTTCGGCATTTCCGGCGTCGACCGGATCGATGGCCTCGGCATAAACGCCAAGCTCAATGAGTTCTCCGCCGCCATGGGGCTGTGCATTCTCGACAACATCGGCAACATTCTCGAAGCGCGCGCGGAGATAGCCGACCACTACACTTCGTCGCTGCAAGATTATCTGGATCTGCAGACACCCCAGGCCGATAGCCAGCTGAATCACAGCTATTACCCCGTGGCCCTGCGCGACGAGCAACAATTGCTGGGCGTGCGCACGGCACTCAACCAGCACAAGATCAACCCTCGCCGCTACTTCTACCCGTCGCTGGACACCCTTGAATACCTGCAGCCGCAACCCGGCCAGCCAGTCTCCAGAGCGTTGAGCGAGCGAGTGCTGTGCCTGCCGATCTATCCCGGTCTGCTGAGAAGCGAGCAGGACCTGGTCATCCGCACCCTGATCGAAGCCTGCAGCGAGACTGACTATCGGGCTTGCACCGTTGCACAGGTCTGCTGACGATCATGCCAGGCAAACATTCCCTCATTCGTAACACCCTCCTGAATTACGGCGGGCAGGCTTACGTGCTGCTGGTCGGGATTCTGATCATGCCGTTCTATCTGGGCCACCTGGGTGCCGAAGCGTACGGCCTGATCGGTTTTTTCACCCTGCTGCAGGCCTGGCTGCAATTGCTGGATGCCGGCCTGTCGCCCAGCCTGGTGCGTGCGGTGGCGCATGCGCGAGACACTCCAGCACGTAAACAACACCTGGGCCGTCTGCTGCGCTCGTTCGAACTGATCTTTCTGCCGATGACCATGTTCAGCGCCCTGCTTGTCGGTGTCCTCAGCCCCTGGATCGCCGCGCACTGGTTGAACGCAAACACGCTACAACCCGACACGCTGACCCATTGCATCACCTTGATGGGCATCATCATTGCCCTGCGCCTGTATTCGACGCTGTACAAAAGCGCGATTCAGGGTCTTGAACAACATGCCTGGCTCAACGCCGCCAATGTGTCGATCGCGACGTTGCGCTACTTCGGTGGCCTGGTGCTGGTCAGTCAGTTTTCCCGGGACCCACGGGACTTCTTTGAATTTCAACTGGCGGTGGGGCTGGTCGAAACCCTGCTGTTTGCCGGCAAGGCACGTGGGCAAATGCCTGCGCCGCATTGGCTGACCGGTCTGGACTGGCCATTGATCAAGCCGATCCTGCCGTTCGCCGCCAGCCTGTCGCTGAGTGCTGTGCTGTGGATCGTGCTGACTCAGGTGGACAAGGCTCTTTTGTCGAATCTGCTGCCGCTGGACCAGTACGGCTATTTCTCATTGGTGGCGTTGATCACTACCGGCATCGTGATGCTGACCAACCCGCTGGTCCAGACGCTGCTGCCGCGCCTGACCGTGTTGATGGCCGAAGGGCGATGCGACGATATGCACGCCCTGTTTCTGGCCGCCAATCGCCTCGCCTGTACCTTTTTATTCCCGCTGGCTGCGGTCATTGCCCTGTATGCAGAGCCGTTGATCCTCGCCTGGACCGGCGATCCGGTTGCCGCGCGCTGGAGTCGCCCGGTGCTGGGCTGGTACGCGCTGGGCAGCGCCATCATGGCCGCCAGTGCCTTTCAGTTCTATTTGCAATACGCCTATGGCCGGATGCATTTGCACCTGTGGTACAGCCTGATATCGACGCTGGTCAGCGTGCCGGTGATGGTTCTGGCGATCCATTACCAGGGCGTGTACGGCGCGGCGTTGGCGTGGTTTTTTCTGCGGGCGACGTCCTTCGCGATATGGCCAGTCATCGTGCATCGACACCTGGCCCCCGGTCTTCATCGCCAGTGGTTGAGCGACATTCTGCGGATCAGCGCGATGAGCGCTGCAGGCCTGGTGGTCAGCGCCCCCGTCTTCAATCTGATTGCCGGTGAAAGCCGAATCAGCGTGCTTCTGGCACTCGCGCTCAGCGGGCTTGTCACCCTGACACTGGTGGCGACGAGTCACCGGCCGCTGGCATCGAAACTCTATGTTCTGTTCAGTAAACCGAGTACTTGAGCCATGGACGACACTGTAAAGAATACCGACGAAACCTGCCTGGCGCCGCCGCTGCTGAGCATCGTATGCCCCGCCTACAATCAAGAGGGCTTCATCGCTCAGACGCTGGACGGGCTTTTGGCACAGCAGACCGATTTCAGGTACGAAATCCTGATCAACGACGACGCCTCCACCGACGGCACCGCGCGCATCATTGCGCACTACGCCGAGCGGCATCCGACGATCATTCGGGCCTTCTATCAGCAGGTCAATCAGTACAGTCAGGGCAGCGCGTGCGTCCCGGGCCTGTTTGGCGAAGCACGCGGTCGCTACATCGCCTACTGCGAAGCCGATGACTACTGGACCGATTCGCAAAAACTGCAGCTGCAAGTGGACTTTCTCGAAGCTCATCCGGATTACGTCATCACTTATCACGACGCGTTCGTCTTCGATGAGCACGGGCAGTATGGCGTGCAGTTGCAAGGTCATCTGCGCGCCGATGCCTCGGCGCTGGAGTTGCAAAAAGCGAGACGCCTCTCGACCCTGACTGTCTGTTTTCGCAATGTGTTCAGCCAGATGCCGCCCGAATTGAGCCTGTGCAGCGCACCGTTGAACGATATGTGCTGGTGGTCGTTGCTGGGGGCCTACGGCAAGGGCAAGTTCATGGCCGGGATCAAGCCGGCCGCCTATCGCATGCACCCTGGCGGGGTGTTCTCGATGCGCAGTGACAAACGCAAGTTGCACATGAACCTGCAGACCTGCTCAAGCCTGGCCAACTATTACAACCGCCTAGGCAATCAGCCGCTGTACCAGTATTTCCTGATGCAGACGGTGTGCCTGTCGCTGGCCGCACTCGCCCCCCGCCACAAGCTGCAGACGGTGTGGAAGGTGGCAGGCAACGTGATCGGCAATCTGCGCAGGCGCCTGTTGCCGGACACTGGCAACGCTCATGTTCAGTAGTGTGCTGGTGTTGTGCGTCGGCAACGTTTGCCGCAGCCCGATGGCGGTCGCGATGCTGCATGAACGCCTGAAGGCCATGCAGGTGCGTATCCAGTCGGCAGGCATCGCTGCGCTATCGGGTTCGTCGATCGACCCGACGGCACATGCGGTGCTGCAGTCGCACCGGGTGCAGCCTCGGCGGCATGCCGCTCGCCAGGTGAATCGCGAGCTGCTGCGCGAGGCCGACCTGATCCTGCTGATGGAGCAGGCGCATTTTTCCAACGTCCTCGAACTGGCCCCCGAAGTGCGCGGCAAAGCGTTTCTGATCGGTAAATGGCAGGACCCGCTCGACATCACCGACCCTTATCGGCGGCCCGCGTCAGCCTTCGAACAGACCTACGCGCAGCTCTCACGCTGCATCGACGACTGGCTTCCCCATTTTCAGTCAGGAGCAACAGGATAAATGACCGTCATGAACCATCCTTCCCTGAATTTCCAAGCGGACTCCCGGATTGATCTGGCAACGGTCCTGCGGATGCTGTTCGATCACAAAACCCTGATTCTGTGGACCGTCGGCCTGTTTTTTCTGCTCGGCCTGGGCTACGCCATTCTGGCCACGCCGGTGTATCAGGCCACCGCCATGATTCAGATAGAACCCCGAAAAATCGGCATCGAGGGTACGCCGGAAGTCAGTGCCAAGCCACTGTCGGTGTCGCAGGCGACCACCGAGATCGAGTTGATCAAGTCCCGCGCGCTGCTGGGCAAGGTCGTCGACGATCTGAAGCTCAATAGGCTCCAGACACCTGACTTGTTTCCTGTGATCGGTCCTTATCTGTATCGCACCTTCAAGCCCGCACGCGACGGTGAACTGGCGCAGCCTTTATTCGGCCTGACCCAATATGCGTGGGGCGGCGAAAAAATAGAGGTGTTCCAACTGGAAGTGCCAGAGCACCTGCTGGGTGAAAAACTCACCCTGACCGCAGGCAAACCCGGCCAGTTTTCGCTCTACGATAGCGAACGCCATCTGCTGCTCGGCGGGGCGATCAATCGCGTGGTCGAAGGCCACGGAATAAAGATTCAGGTCGCTACGTTGCAGGCCCGGCCCGGTACCGATTTCACTGTCTCCAGACAGCGCACACTCAGCACCGCGCTGATCTATCAGAACCGCCTGAAGATCGCCGAGGCCGGCAGGGATTCGGGGATCATCTACCTGTCGATCGAGGACCAGAATGCGCAACGGGCCAACCGGATTCTTGATGAAGTCAGCCATCTGTATGTACGCCAGAACGTCGAGCGCAGTTCTGCCGAAGCCGCCCAGCGACTGCAGTTTTTGCGCTCGCAGTTACCCGCCGTACGCAAGCAGCTCGAAGAATCGGAAACCGCACTGAATACCTTCCAGACCAGCGCCCGGTCGGTGGACCTGAGTATCGAAACCAAGGGGGTGCTTGACCAAGTGGTCAGTCTCGACTCAATGCTGTCGGAACTGAAACTCAAACGCGTCGAACTGGAACGGCTGTATACCCGCGAGCACCCGACCTATCGCAGCCTGATGAGCCAGATGAACCAGCTGGAACAACAGCGCCAGGGCCTGCTGAAAAAAATCGACGCGCTGCCCATGACCCAGCAGGAGTTGTTGCGCCTGACCCGTGATATGCAGGTCATCAGCCAGACCTACACACTGATGCTCAACAAAAGCCAGGAGCAGGACATTCTGCGCGCCGGCAACATCGGCAACGTCCGGGTCATCGATAACGCCGACACCAATGTCGAAAGACCCGTCAAACCGATGAAAACACTGATCGTGCTGATTGCCACGCTGCTCGGCGCGCTGGTCGCGATGACCATGGTTTTCGTGCGCCAGGCGTTCTATCGCGGCATCGAAAGCGCCGAGATCATTGAAAATCTGGGCATGCCGGTCTACGCGTCGCTGCCGCACTCGCGCCAACAGGAGCATCTGGACAAGCGCGACCATGCCGGCCAGGAGTCGAAGTTGCTGAGCATTGCCGCGCCCGCCGAGCTGGCGATCGAGTCATTGCGCAGCCTGCGCACAAGCCTGCACTTCGCCATGCTTGAAGCGCGCAACAACGTGCTGATGATCTCCAGCCCGACACCGGGTGCCGGCAAGTCTTTTGTGTCGAGCAATCTGGCAACCATCATTGCCCAGACCGGCAAACGGGTCCTGCTGATCGATGCCGACATGCGCAAAGGCTACCTGCATCGCCTCTTCGGTCTGCAACCCAAACACGGGCTGTCCGACACACTGGCGGCGCGTCTGCGCTGTACCGAGGTCATCAACAGCACCCGTGTCCGGCATCTGGATTTCATCTCCTGTGGTTTCGCCGCGCCCAACCCCTCGGAGCTGCTGATGCATGACAACTTCCACAAGATGCTTGCCGAACTGTCGCCGCTGTATGACCTGATTCTGATCGACACCCCGCCCATCCTGGCCGTGACCGATGCGACGCTGGTGGGCCGTCAGGCGGGCACTTGCCTGCTGGTGGCGCGCTTTGGCATGACCACCGTCCAGGAAATCGAAGCCAGCAAACGCCGTCTGGGTCAGAACGGAATTCTGATCAAGGGCGCCATTTTCAACGCGGTGGTGCGCAAGGCCACGACCTCCGACTACGACTGCGCCGCCTACGGCTACAACTACCACCCCGCGCCCCGATAGCCGGGGCGCTGCTTGCCGCTGACCGAGCTGTTTCATTTAAAAGGAATTAACCATGTCCCACTCCGACCAGGATGTCCGCTGGTACCTGATCCAGACCAAACCACGGCAGGAAGCCCGTGCCGAAGAACATTTGCGGCGTCAGCAGTTCGAGTGCTATCGACCGTTACAGGCCGATGCAAAAAAACCCGGCACCAGGGTTCAGGCCGGCGAGGCCTTGTTCCCCGGTTATCTGTTCATTCACATGGATCAGGTGCAGGACAACTGGTACCCGATTCGCTCCACCCGCGGCGTCTCGCGCATCGTGACTTTCGGTGGTCATCCGGTCCCGGTTCGGGATCATCTGATCGAGCAGATCCGCCAACGACTCGCCACACCCGCGCCGAAAACACAGTTTACCCAGGGGGACGCGGTGCTGATCACCCATGCCAGCTGGGGTGAAGTCGAGGCCATCTTTCTGAGTGAAGATGGCGCGCAGCGCGCGGTGATCCTGCTCAATATGCTGCAACGTCAGCAAAAAGTGGTGTTGCCGATCAGCAGCCTGTCGCGAATCGAGGCGAGCGCCTAGCGCTCGAACCCGCCGCAACCTGCCGTACGACGTGTACTGAAAGCATGCGTCGCACGCCTGTTTCACCAGCCTCGGAATCGCACCATGCCGCGCCAGACCACCCTGGTGACGCTCACCTATGGTGACCGTTTCAGCTATTTGCACACCCTGATCAGCCGCTCGCTGGAAAGCCCGCTGATCGGCCGCGTGATCGTTGTCAGCAATGCTTCCACCGCGCCACTGCAAGCGCTGTGCGATGAGTGGCCCGATCGGGTTCAGGTGATCTGGCTGCCGCACAACACCGGCTCGGCCAATGGCTACTCGGTGGGCATTAACGCCGCGCTGCAAACCGGAGACGACTGCATCTGGCTGATGGACGACGATAACGCACCGACCGCGCATGCCATCGAGGCATTGCATCGATCCTTGCGTGAACGGCAACTCATCGACGGCCAGGACAACTGCGCGGTGCTCGGCTTTCGCCCCACGCATCAAGCCGACATCGCCGCAGGTGTGCCGCTGCAATATGCGATCCAGCGGCGCTCAAGCTTCTTCGGCTTCCACATCGCACAGTTGCCGTACAAGATCTGGCGACGCCTGCCGTGGGGAAAGCCCGATGCGACCCGGCTGATGCCGGAACACGTGCAACTGCCTTTTGCCACTTACGGCGGGCTGCTTGCCCATCGCAGCCTTTACCAAAAGATCGGCCTGCCGCTGGATGCTCTCAAGCTGTACAGCGATGACAGCGATGACAGCGAATACACCTGGCGCATCACCGACGGTGGCGGAAAGCTGTTTCTGGTGCCCGATGCGCGGCTGGACGATCTGGAAGACTCCTGGAACATCAAGGCACGTACCCGCAATGTCTATGAAAGCTACCTGCTGGGCGGATCGGATCTGCGCGCCTACTACGCAGCGCGCAATCAGGCCTGGTTCGACAAACATGTCTGGGCGGCCTCCCCAATCAGCTATCGGCTCAATCGCTGGGTTTTTCTCTGCCTGCTGAACCTGTATGCCTGGCGCTGTGGCGCAGCGCAGCGTCTGGACCTGCTCAACGACGCCATTCGCGAGGGCGAAGCCGGCAGGCTGGGCCTGAACAGGGCCTACCCGCTATGAAAATCCTTTTCATCAACAGCCTCTACGCGCCCGATATCGGCGGCGGCGCAGAAATCATTCTGCAACGCACCGTCGAGGGCTTGCAGCAGCGCGGGCACAGCGTCGCGGTTTTGGCCACCACTGACCGACCTGGCTTGCAACTGGCGGAGGTCAACCGGGTCAAGGTCTATCGAGCCGGCCTGCTTAACCGTTACTGGCACTTCATCGCCCAGCGTCCGGGCCGTCTGGCGCGCTTTGCCTGGCACTGGCGCGATCGCTACAACGCAGGCATGCGTGAGTACGTGGAGCGCGTGATGGAGCTGGAGCAGCCAGAACTGGTGGTGTGCCATAACCTGACGGGCTGGTCGGTCTCGGCATGGGACCAGATCACCCAGGCCAATTGCCCGATCGTGCAGGTGCTGCATGATTTCTACCTGCTGTGCCCGGCAAGCACGATGTTCAGAAAGGGCAAAAGCTGTCGGCGCCGCTGCACGACGTGCACACGGTTGCGCAGCCAGCATGCACACCAGTCGGAACAGGTCAGCGCGGTGGTCGGTGTCAGCCGCTTCATGCTCGACACGCTGCGGGAGCAGGATTATTTCAAGCATGCCAGAGGCTATGTGGTGCATAACGCCAGCCCGTTTACGCCAGCGCTTCGCGAGCAGCCCAAGGCACTTGTCAATGACGCACCGTTGCGTTTCGGTTACCTGGGCACCCTGTCGACCAACAAGGGGCTGGAGTGGCTGATCGAGCAGTTCCAGCGCCTGCCGTTCAAAGCCACCCTGCAGATTGCCGGGCGCGGACAGTCGACTGACGAAAAGCGCTTCAAAGCCATGGTCACGTCCCCCGACATCAGTTTCGTCGGTTTTCAGAGACCCGAGAACTTCTATCGCCAGATCGATGTGGCGATTGTGCCTTCCCTGTGGAATGAGCCGTTCGGCATGGTCGCGGTCGAGGCATGCGCGCACTCGCTGCCGGTCATCGCCAGCCGCATGGGCGGGCTCACGGAAATCATTCAGGAACCGCTCAACGGCTTGCTGTGTAGCCCCGATGATCCTGACTCACTGGGGCTGGCGATGCTCAGGCTGCATCAGCAGCCCGAACTGCTGGCACGCCTTGGCAGCCAGGCACGCAGCAGCGTCGCGTCGTTGATGAATCTGGACCTGATGCTGGACCAGTACGAAAGTATCTTCGCCCAAACCTTGCAGGACCGCAGTACGTAGCACGGCGAACGGGCGCAATCGCCCCATTTGACGACATCACGGACACGGTGTGGCACCCATCAGCTCACCTTCATCAGCAGGACGCTCAAGATGATTTTCATCAATGCACGGTTTCTTACCCAGGACATCAGTGGTGTACAGCGCTACGCAGAGCAGATGTGCCGAGCGCTGAAGCGACTGCGCGACGATCTGCTATTCGTTGCCCCGCACAACATCAGACGGCATGACTGCGCCAGCGCATTGGAGGCGCACTGCATCGGGCGCTCCACCGGGCATGCGTGGGAGCAGATCGACCTGCCGCTGTACCTGAAACGTCGGGGCAGTCCGCTGTTGATCTCGATCAGCAACACCGGGCCCATGCTGTATGGCAACCAGATTGCGACCCACCACGACATCAACTATGTGCGCTACCCGCAAAGTTACACCCGGCTGTTCCGGCTGGCCTATCGGACCATCACCCCGATCCTGCTGTCGCGCGCCAAAACGCTGATCACCGGCAGCCACTTCTCGCGCAAAGAAATATCCTCGTTCTATGGCTACGCAGAAGACAAGGTGCTCGTCGTACCGGCTGCGGTCAGCGACGATTTCATCCCGGGGTCGACCGCTGTAGGTCAGCCGAACTACCTGCTGGCCGTATCCTCACCGGCCGTGCACAAGAATTTCAGGCGGATGATTCAGGCCTTTCTCAGCCTGCGTGGCCACACGGATCTGCAACTGCACATTGTCGGCGCAGCCAGCGCGCTGTTCGCCGACCCGAACCTGCAGCACCTCGCCTGCCGTGACCCGCGCATCCGTTTTCTGGGGCGCCTCAGTGATGCCGAATTGATCGAGCAATATCAGGGCGCGACCGCGTTCGTGTTCCCTTCGCTTTACGAGGGCTTCGGCATCCCGCCGCTCGAAGCCCAGGCCTGCGGCTGCCCGGTGCTGGCGGCCAATGCCGCATCGATCCCCGAGGTTCTGCAAGGCAGTGCGCTGTATTTCGACCCGCTGGACGTCAGCCACATGGCCGCAGCCATGCAGCGCATTCTGCTGGATGCGCCGTTGCGCAACGCGCTGCGTGTACAAGGCTTGCAAAACGTGCAGCGCTTTTCCTGGGAGCTTTCCGCGCAGCGCCTTTCCCAGCGCATCGACACGTTGCTGGCGTCCGAACCCGCGCAGCAAAGCAGACTGGACGTCACCGCCGAATCGTCCACCGGCAAACCCTGACTCCACAACAGCAACGCCAGGATGCGCGCCGTCGCGTCCGCAGTAGCGCGGGCCATTACAGCAAGGAACGCCCATGAAAATCGCTATCGTCCACGACTGGCTGGTGAGTTACGCCGGTGCCGAGCGCGTGCTTGCATCACTGTTCAACGTCTGGCCCGCTGCGGACCTGTTTGCCGTCATCGACTTCCTCAGCGATCAGGACCGCGCGCACCTGCACGGCAAGGCCGCCAGAACGACGTTCATCCAGAAGCTGCCCGGCGCCCGCAAACACTATGCGCGCTACCTGCCGCTGATGCCGCTGGCCATCGAGCAACTGGATCTGTCCGGTTATGACCTGATCATCAGCAGCAGCCACGCAGTGGCCAAGGGCGTGCTGTGCGGCCCGGACCAATTGCACATCAGTTATGTGCACTCGCCGATCCGCTATGCCTGGGACTTGCAGCACCAGTACCTTCAGGAGTCAGGGATGAACAAGGGCATCAAGGGTGGTCTGGCACGTCTGATCCTGCATTACATTCGCCTGTGGGACCAGCGCACGTCGACCGGTGTGGATGCCTTCATCGCCAATTCCGGGTTTATCGGTGCGCGCATCAGCAAGGCCTATCGACGCGACTCCACCGTCATCTACCCGCCCGTGGACACGCTCGGCTTCACTGCCCAAGGCGCGCGCGGGGACTTCTACTTCTGCGCCTCACGGATGGTGCCTTACAAACGCATGCCGATGATCGTCGAAGCCTTCGCCGCGATGCCTGACAAACGCCTGATCATGATCGGCGACGGACCGGACCTGGCCAAGGCGCAGGCCATTGCCAGCCAGGTGAGCAACGTGACGCTGCTGGGTTTTCAGCCAGGTAACGTGCTGCTCGAGCACATGCGCAGCGCCAAAGCGTTTGTCTTTGCCGCCGAGGAGGACTTCGGCATCAGCCCGGTCGAGGCCCAGGCCTGCGGCACGCCGGTCATCGCCTTCGCCAAGGGCGGCGTCATGGAGACCGTGCACGGCCTGGATCACCCGCAACCGACCGGCGTGTTCTACCGACAGCAAATGGTCGCATCACTGATCGCCGCCATCGGCGAATTCGAAGCGGCGCAATCACGCATCTCTTCCGAGGCCTGCCGGGCCAATGCCGAGCGGTTTTCGGTCGCGCGCTTCGAGCAGGAGATCAAGGCCTTCGTCGAGGACCGTCTGACCGTCTCAAGCGGGATCCATCTGGCGCGCCTGCCTCAGTCGCCATGGGTCGCCCAGGCATCGTCCGGCCTGGGCAGCGAACTGCCGGGCCGTGTTCTCTCCCTGAAAACCGTCTGAGCGAGCCCTTCCCATGCGTACTTCAGTCCGCGGCATTCTGCGTGCCCACCAGTCAGCGCTTTCACTCGCCCATCGCTTGCTGGACCTGACCGTCATCGTGCTGATCGGTTACTGGCAAACCGGGCTGACGGTCACCGACAGCACAGAGGCCTGGTCGCACATTTTCCTCGCGGTGCTGGTCTTTCACTGGGTCAGCGAGTACCACCAGTTGTATGGCTCATGGCGCGGCGAGCGCATTCTGCGCGAGCTGACCAAGGTCTTCAGTTACTGGGCGATGACCTTCATCACCCTGCTGTCGCTGAACAGCCTGCTGCTCAACCAGACGCAATTGCCCGATAACGGCCAGATGAGGTGGTTTGCGCTGGCACTCGCCGTGCTGTGCGGCTACCGGCTGCTGATTCGTCTAGCCCTGCACACGTTGCGTCGGCGTGGCTTCAACACGCGTCGGGTGGCGATCGTCGGCACCGGGCAGGTCGGCGAGCGGCTGGCCCGGTCCATCGCCCTGGCGCCCTGGATGGGCCTGATCCTGCTGGGCTTTTACGACACGCACCCGCAGCGGATGAATCTGCAGGCGCACAAGCGCCGCCCGCCCGTACTGGGTGATCTGCAGCAGTTGATCGACGATGCCCGCGCAGGCCGGATCGACAAGGTGTACATCACCCTCGCCTTCAGCGCCGAACCGCAACTGCGCGAGTTGATTACCGGCCTGAGCGACACCACCGCCTCGGTGTACCTGATTCCGGATGTGTTCATGTTCGACCTGCTGCATGCGCGCAGTGAAAGCATCAACGGCCTGGCCAGCATCAGCATTTTCGACTCGCCCATGGACGGTGCCTGGAGCCTGGCCAAACGTGCCGAAGACATCGTGCTGTCGAGCCTGATTCTGTTGCTGATCGCTGTGCCGCTGCTGACCATCGCGGCAGCCATCAAGCTCACCTCGACCGGCCCGGTGCTGTTCCGCCAGCGCCGCTACGGGCTGGACGGCCGCTCGATCATGGTCTGGAAATTTCGCAGCATGCGCGTCCAGGAGAACACCGACGGGGTGCTTCAGGCGACGCGCAACGACGCGCGGGTAACGCCGCTGGGCCGTTTTTTGCGACGCACGTCGCTGGATGAACTGCCGCAGTTCTTCAATGTGCTGCACGGCGACATGTCCATCGTCGGCCCTCGCCCCCATGCCATTGCCCACAACGAGCAGTACCGCGGGCAGGTCAGCGGCTACATGTTGCGCCACAAGGTCAAGCCCGGCATCACCGGCTGGGCGCAGATCAACGGCTGGCGCGGCGAAACTGACACGCTGGACAAGATGCGCATGCGCGTCGAATTCGACCTGGACTACATCGAGCACTGGTCGATCTGGCTGGACCTGAAAATCATTCTGCTGACGCTGCTCAAGGGGTTCGTCAACAAGAACGCCTTCTGATGCCGGCGCTGCCCCGAGCACACACCTAACACCCTCGGTACGCAACAAGAACGGAGCAATCCAATGAAAGGAAAAACGTCATGAATCAAAGCGTTACTGCGTTACTGCTGGTCAGTCTGGCGCTGCAAGGCTGTGCATTCGCGCCGGGGCAACATATGACGCCGGATGACGTCACCCTCGACAAACCTGACGAGCCCCGGGCACAGTTGATCGAGGTCACCCCGAAAACCCTGCAGCAACAGCAACTGCGCGCCACCGCAGAGGCCAAGGCCCTGCCGCAGGCGCTGCTGGACTACAGAACTCCGGAATACGTGATCGGTGCTGGCGATACCTTGCTGGTCACCGTGTTCGAACACCCCGAACTGACCGCGCCGGGCTCACAGGACCAACTGGATGCCAACACCCGGGAAGTGCTCAACGACGGCACGCTCTACTTCCCCTATGTAGGCAGAATCCGCGCGAGTGGCAGAACGGTCAGCGAGGTTCGTGAGCAGTTGCGCATGGGCTTGGCGCCGCAATACACCGAGGTCAAGGTCGACGTCAAAGTGCTGCGCTACAACAGCCAGCGAATACTATTGTCCGGTTCTTTCAAGGTCCCCGGCCCGCAACCGATTACCAATATTCCGTTGAGCCTGGTGCAGGCGGTGAGTGTCGCCGGCGTCGACCTGACCGACGCCAACCTGGCCGGGCTGACCCTGCGCCGGGAGGGCAAGGATTACCTGATCGACATCGACTCGCTGAACCGCCGGGACTCGCAACTGAGCCGGATCTTCCTCAAGGACGGCGATTACCTGCACCTGAACAGCAACTCGCGAAACAAGATCTACGTGCTGGGCGAGGTCCGTAACCCTCAGGTGATCTCGTTCGGCACCACCCGCCTGACCCTGCTCGAAGCGCTGGGAAACTCCGGCGGCCTCAGCCCGGACAGCGCAGACGGCGATGCGGTGTACGTCATACGCGGTGCGGAAAACTTTGCCCAGGCGCCTTCCACCGTCTACCACCTCAATGCGAAAAAGCCCACTGCCTACCTGCTGGCGGGGCAGTTCGAGCTCAAGGCGCAGGATGTGGTGTTCGTCGGCCCTGCCGATATCACCCGCTGGAGCCGCTTCATCAGCCAGTTGCTCGGCTCGGCCAGTGTGATACAGACCGGTGCGGCCTTTCGCAACTGACCCGGACGGCCGTTCACCCATCTCCCTGCACGCGGTTGTGCAGGGATTTTTTTGCCTGTCACACCGCGTCAGACTGTTGCCAGAGCAACAGCTGTTCAACAGTTGACGGCTTTTGCATCAGCGCGGCGAACTCTCTCCCCCTGCATGCAACACACGCAGACCCAATAGCTGCGGGCCATAGCCAGCCACACAAAGAGGCTGGCACATAAGCTGCTTTGCAGGTTTACGCTTATCGCAAGGACATCCCACATGCGCGTCGTTTCACTTTCAGGCAGCCCCTCCCCAAAATCCCGTTCCGGCGTTGTGCTGGCCCACGCCAGCCGCTGGCTGCAGAGCCACGGCGTTGAAGTCACCACATTGCGCATACGCGACTTCAATGCAGAGGACCTGCTTTTCGCCCGTTTCGACAGCCCGCAGGTGCTGGAATTGATCGAAGCGGTCAGCCAGGCCGATGGCCTGCTGATCGGTACGCCGGTGTACAAGGCGTCATTTTCCGGCGCACTGAAAACCCTGCTCGACGTGCTGCCCGAGCGCGCGCTGCATGGCAAAGTGGTCTTGCCGCTGGCCACCGGCGGCAGTATCGCGCACATGCTGGCCGTGGATTACGCGCTCAAACCGGTGCTGTCGGCGCTCAAGTCGCAGGAAGTGCTGCACGGCATCTTCGCCATCGATACCCAGGTCAGCTACGACGACAACGAACAAGGCGGTACGCTGGACGAAGTTCTCACCGAGCGCCTGCATGAAGGGCTGGAACATTTCCACCACGGCCTGCAACGCCGCTTGCAGGCGCGTCACAAGCAGGCTGGCGGGCATTTGCAACTGGCGTTGTAGATCCGCGGAATAGCCTCGGCATCAATGCTCGATAAACAGCGGATACAACGAGGCCACCAACAGCGCTGCCATCACGCCATTGAAAATACGTAACCCGAGCGGATCGCGCAGAACGTTGCGCAGCAAACTGCCAAAGCCTGCCCAGACGCCCACGCTGGGCAGGTTGATCAGCGCAAACACTGCCGAAATCACCAGCACATTGTAGAAGTAGCCCTGCATGGGGGTGTAGGTGCTGATCGCGCCGATCGCCATGATCCAGGCCTTGGGATTGACCCATTGAAAGAGCGCGGCGCTCATGAAACTCAGCGGCTTGCCCTGGCTGTCGACGTTATCGGAGGCCGGTCCCGACGTGGCGATTTTCCAGGCCAGGTACAGAAGGTAGGCAGCGCCCACGTAGCGCAGGATGGTGTAGAGAACCGGCCAGGCCTTGAATACACTGCCCAGACCGAAGCCGACGGCCAGCACCAGAACGAAAAAACCGACACTGATACCCAGCATGTGCGGCAGGGTGCGACTGAAACCGAAATTCACGCCCGAGGCCAGCAGCATCATGTTGTTGGGGCCGGGAGTAATGGAGGTGACGAACGCGAAGAGCGTGAACGCCAGAAGCAAATCGAAAGAGAGAAACATGCTGCCTGTCCGGATCAGTGAGTCAGGTACTCACCCTATCGAAGGCGGTGCAGGAAACACACGGACAGTTGAAGGCCAATTAAAGCAGTACAGTTTTTACGTAAAACCCTTTTCAGGCAGACTGTTAACCTTGTGGCTGCTGCCCCATGACCCCCAGGTCAACGCTGGTTTCGCCTTTTTCATCGAAGTCCCGCGCCTGCTGGATCTGCGGATCCGCCATCAATTGCGCCTTGCGTGCCTGATACTCATCAAATGACAGGCCGCGACGGTTGAGATCTTCAAGGGCCAGTTGATGGCTTTCTTCAGCACTGAACGCGCGCTGCTCGACAGCGTGGTGAGTGGAGCAGCCGGAAACCAGCGCAACAGTGAATGTCAGGACAAGCGCAAGGGCAAGCATACGGTTCATCAGGGGCCTCCGGTCGGCTTCATTTCAGGAATGAAGCAAGGTTACGCCTGCCCCTGACGCAGCAAAAATCATCCGCCGTGATAGTCGCTATCGACTGTTGCGAGCATTCTCGATCAACACCTCGCGCAACGCCTGAGCCGCCGCTGAAAGCTTGTGATCGGCGAGCATCATCAGCCCGATGCGCCGCTCGATCAGCGGCTCCACCAGCGCTACGCAGCAGGCCCCCAGTTCCTGCATCTGCCCGATGCACAGTGACGGCACCGCGCTGACGCCCAGACCATTGGCAACCATGCGCCCGATGGTCGACAACTGATGACTCTCGAACGCGACCGCCAGCTTGCCGTGGCGCGGCTCGATAGCCTGCTCCAGCAGCAAACGCACCGCCGACGGGCGTTGCAGGGCGATGAAGTCTTCACGCAGCAGTTCTTCCCAGGTGACCTCACACCGCTCGGACAGCGACGACTCCCGTGGCACCACGGCGACGAAGCGATCCATATAGAACGGGGTGAACGACAGGGCACTGTTCGACTCGGGCTCAAAGCCGATACCCAGTTCGACACGGCGATGGCGGACCATTTCCAGCACTTGCTCATTGATCACGTCATGCACCGCCACATTGACGCGCGGGTAGCGCCCGCGAAACACCTTCAAGGCCGCTGGCAGCAGGTTGCCGGCAAACGACGGCATGGCGGCCACCGATACCCGGCCCGTTTGCAGGGTAAAACGCTGACGCAGCAGTTCTTCGGTGTTGTCCCAGTCGGCCAGCAACTGGCGCGCCAGCGGCAACAGGGTTTCGCCTTCGGGCGTCAGACCGACGTTGCGCGTGGTGCGCGTCAACAGCTGTCCGCCAAGGTCCTCCTCGAGGCTCTTGATCGTCAGGCTCAAGGCCGGCTGCGACACGTTGAGTCGCTCGCCGGCCTGAGCGAAGCTCAGGTACTGCGCGACGGCCAGAAAAGCGCGAAGCTGCTTGACGTTCATATATTTGCTTTTCTTATGAATTGATCAGAAAAACAAAATTAACAAATCAGTCCTGCCGAGAGAAGATGCAGATCACCCGATCCTCCGGCAGTGCGACTGTCGGTAAACAACTACAAAAGGCGGATCATCATGGCTGGACTCGATAAACGAGTAG
The DNA here is from genome assembly GCF_977070315.1 of Plantibacter cousiniae (nom. nud.). NCBI lineage: Bacteria > Bacillati > Actinomycetota > Actinomycetes > Micrococcales > Microbacteriaceae > Plantibacter > Plantibacter cousiniae (nom. nud.). Next base: position 22,555 of record NZ_CDRVEU010000004.1, read on the forward strand.
CGACCTACGAAGAAGCTCTTGCCGGGCTGACCGACGACATGACGGTACTCTGCGGCGGCTTCGGCCTGTGCGGCATTCCGGAAAACCTGATCGCGCAGATCAAGCGCATGGGCATCAAGGGCCTGACCGTGGTTTCCAACAACTGCGGCGTTGACGGCTTCGGACTCGGCATCCTGCTGGAAGACCGGCAGATCCGCAAAATGATTTCGTCCTACGTCGGCGAGAATGCCTTGTTCGAAAAACAGCTGCTCAGCGGCGAGCTGGAAGTCGAACTCACGCCACAAGGCACCCTGGCGGAAAAACTGCGTGCCGGTGGCGCGGGCATTCCGGCGTTCTATACCGCAACCGGTTACGGAACGCCGGTCGCCGAAGGCAAGGAAACCCGCCAGTTCAACGGCCGCAACGTGATTCTGGAAGAGGCCATTACCGGTGACTTCGCCCTGATCAAGGGCTGGAAAGCCGACCACTTCGGCAATGTCATCTATCGTCATACCGCACAGAACTTCAACCCGGTGGTGGCCACCGCCGGACGAATCACCGTGGTCGAGGTCGAGGAAATCGTCGAGCCAGGCGTGCTGCTGCCGACCCAGATCCACACCCCCGGCATCTACGTCGACCGGGTCATTCAGGGCACTTTCGAAAAACGCATCGAACAGCGCACCGTCAGAAAATCCTGATAGCGCAGCCTTGGCCGTACAACAATAAAGAGGCTTCAGACGATGGCACTTTCCCGCGAACAAATGGCTCAACGTGTCGCCCGTGAACTCAAGGATGGCTATTACGTGAACCTTGGCATCGGTATTCCGACCCTGGTGGCCAACTACGTGCCCGATGACATCGACGTCATGCTCCAGTCGGAAAACGGCCTGCTGGGCATGGGCGCCTTCCCCACCGAAGACACCATCGACGCGGACATGATCAATGCCGGCAAGCAGACGGTCACCGCGCGCATCGGCGCTTCCATTTTCTCGTCGGCCGAATCCTTCGCCATGATCCGCGGCGGCCATGTCGACCTGACTGTGCTCGGCGCTTTCGAGGTGGATATCGAGGGCAACATCGCTTCGTGGATGATCCCCGGCAAGTTGGTCAAGGGCATGGGTGGCGCGATGGACCTGGTGGCGGGTGCCGACAACATCATCGTCACCATGACCCACGCGTCGAAGGACGGCGAATCCAAACTGCTCACCCGTTGCAGCCTGCCACTGACCGGCGCAGGCTGCATCCGCAAGGTGCTGACTGATCTGGCCTACCTCGAAATCGAAAACGGCGCTTTCATCCTCCGCGAACGCGCACCGGGGGTCAGCGTGGAAGAGATCGTGGCCAAAACCGCAGGCAAGCTGATCGTGCCGGATGACGTGATCGAGATGAGTTTCTGAGTCAGGCATCTTTGATGCGCCTCTCGTTGCCACACGCCCGTGTGGCCTGCGCAAAGGTATGACGCAGAGCGTCACGAAATGCATGCCAACGCGGAGAATTGGCACGATACTCGTTCCCAAGCTCCGGCCTGGGAACGCCGTTCTGGACGCTCTGCGTCCGCAATAGTCGGCCGCTTAAGTCACTCCCCGATAATAATTACAAAAAGAGGTGCCCCAGATGGCCGCCAACATAGAAGAAAGCCGCTCCGCCCGATTTGCCTTGCGCTGCGCCGCGTGGGCTGAACGCTGGTTTCCTGACTCATGGGTATTTGCCGCATTGGCGGTGGTCATCGTCACGCTGGCGACGCTGGCCATCGGCGCACGCCCGGCCGAGGCTGCCAAGGCGTTCGGTGACGGGTTCTGGAGCCTGATCCCATTCACCATGCAGATGGCCTTCGTGGTCATCGGCGGTTACGTGGTCGCCAGCTCACCGCCTGCGGTACGCCTGATCGACCGCCTGGCCCGGGTGCCACGCAACGGTCGTTCGGCCGTGGCCTGGGTGGCGCTGATTTCCATGCTCGCTTCGCTGCTCAACTGGGGCCTTTCACTGGTGTTCGGCGGCCTGCTGGTACGTGCCCTCGCCCGCCGCACTGACCTGCGCATGGATTACCGCGCAGCCGGCGCCGCCGCCTATCTGGGCCTGGGTGCGGTCTGGGCATTGGGGTTATCGTCTTCGGCCGCGCAATTGCAGGCCAACCCGGCCAGTCTGCCGCCGTCGATCCTGGCGATTACCGGTGTGATCCCGTTCACCCAAACCATCTTTCTCTGGCAATCCGGGGTCATGCTCGCCGCGCTGGTGGTCATCTCACTGATCGTTGCCTACGCCACCGCGCCCGGCCCGAACAGCGCCCGCGACGCCAAGGCCTGCGGTGTCGACCCGGCCTTCAACCTGCCGCCACTGCCGCCTCGTACACGGCCTGGGGAATGGCTGGAATACAGCCCGCTGCTGATCATCCTGATGGTGGTGCTGGGCGTTGGCTGGCTGTTCAACGAGTTTTCGAGCAAACCGGCGATCACGGCGATTTCCGGACTCAACACCTACAACTTCCTGTTCATCATGCTCGGTGCTCTGCTGCACTGGCGGCCGCGCAGTTTTCTCGACGCCGTCGCGCGGGCGGTGCCCACCACCACCGGTGTGCTGATTCAATTCCCTCTGTACGGTTCGATCGCAGCGCTGCTGACCACGGTCAAGGGCGGCGATGCGCAAACCCTGGCGCATTACATCTCGACGTTCTTCACCAGCATTGCTTCGCACGACACTTACGCAATTCTGATGGGGGTCTATTCGGCCATATTGGGCTTTTTCATTCCGTCAGGTGGCGGCAAGTGGATCATCGAAGCGCCCTACGTGATGCAAGTCGCCAACGACCTGCAGTATCACCTCGGCTGGGCAGTACAGATCTATAACGCAGCCGAAGCCCTGCCCAACCTGATAAACCCGTTCTACATGCTGCCACTGCTGGGCGTACTGGGTTTGAAGGCGCGTGACCTGATCGGCTTCTCGTTCGTACAGCTGCTGGTCCACACGCCGCTGGTGCTGTTTCTGCTCTGGGCTCTGGGCACCACGCTGGCTTATGTGCCAGCGGTAATGCCCTGAATGGTTAAGCGTCGAACGCGTAGTCACGTTCGACCCGGCAGATTCGCGTGGTAAACGCCTGATACCAGCGCGAACGTCCCTGCTCGCGGACCTGGGCATGATCGGCCTGCTGTTTCCAGGCCAGAATCGCGGCTTCATCGCGCCAGTAGGACACGGTGATGCCCAGGCCGTCATCACCGCGCGCCGACTCCACGCCCAGAAAGCCGGGCTGTCGTCGGGCCAGGCTGACCATGCGCTGCGCCGCCTCGGCGTACGCCTGATCATCGTCAGGCGTACGCAACGAGGTGAACACCACGGCGAAGTAAGGCGTGGCAAACCGCGTGGCCATCATGCCGGGTTGCTCAGGCAGGCGCGGACGAACGCGGCCACCACAGGAGGCGTCTGACCCTGCAACGCAGCTCGCTCGGGCTGGAACAGTGTGGCGACATAAAACGGGTGCCCCTGCAACTCCATGCAGCGCACTTCGCCTTCGAGACCGCGCCCACTGACTTTCAGGTGCTCGCCAAACAGCACCGACTCCAGCTCGCGGCGCAGGCCGTAGCGGCAGTGATAGCGCTCTTCGATGTCGAGCCTGCCATAGGCTTGGGCAATCAGCGTGTCGGGTTGCAACTGGATCGCTGCCACCGATTCAACCAGCGAGCAACTGAGTGGCTCGATGATCACGTTTGCCGCGTCCGGCGCCGTTTCGCCATGTTCGGCGTCTGCCCAGCCCAACTGGTGGCGGGCATACTCGAGCAACGCGTGCTGAAAGCCTCCGCACGTACCCAGAAACGGCACCCGATGCTCGCGAGCGAAGCGAATGGCCGTCAACGCGCCCTGCATGTCCCGATACGGGCTGGCCGGAACGCACCACAGCCCATCGAATTCGGCGAGTTGCGCACCGCTGCCGATCCGCGGCGTTGGCAACCATTCGAAACCGACCGGCACCTGCGCGGCATCCGCAGCTCTCTGCAAGGCCAATGGAATGGCCTGATGCGCAGCGACATCCGCACTGAAGTCGCCTATCAGACCGATCCGTATCCCGTCGCCTGTGTTGTCTGCTTTGCCCATGCCCTGCTCCCTGTTTGATGTCGTACAGCCCGGGCGGAGTATAAACAGGCAGCAAAACCAGCAGAATGGGCGTTACAGCAATGCCTCGCGTGCAAGCGTGCACGGTTGCTCATTCAGTCACAGGCGTCAGCACCGGTTGCCCGGCGAAAAACGCCAGCAGGTTATCGTTGACCATCTGCACACTGTCTCTCGAAGCCTCGGGGGACAGGCCTGCCACGTGCGGTGTCAGCACAACATTATCCAGCGTCTTGAGCACGTCCGGCACTGTCGGCTCATCGTCGAACACGTCCAGCGCAGCCCCGGCAATCTGCTCATTCTGCAGTGCACTGACCAACGCCTGGGTATCCACCACGCTAGCGCGGGCAATGTTGACCAGAAACCCGTCAGTGCCCAGCGCCTCAAGCACTCGGGCGTCGATCAGGTGCTGCGTACCACTTCCACCGGGCGTGGCGATGACCAGAAAATCCGATGCGGCCGCCAGCGCCTGCGCTGTCGCATGCCAGGTGTAATCGCAGTCAGTGCGCGGCTTGCGATTGTGGTAACCGATGGCGATATCGAAGGCGGCTGCCCGCTTGGCAATCGCCAGCCCTACCGCCCCCAGCCCGACGATCCCCAGACGCTTGCCTGCCAGCGACGGGCGCACCACCTTGCGCCATTCACTGCGGCGCACCGAGGCATCGGCCTGCGGAATGTCGCGTACCAAAGACAGCAGCAACGCCAGCGTATGATCGGCCACCGTGGCGGCGTTGACGCCTGCACCATTGGTCACGACGATGCCCCGCGCCTGTGCGGCAGGCAGATCGACCTTCTCGTAACCGGCGCCGCTTACGCAAATGATGCGCAGCTGCGGCAGTGCATCCATTTCCTCGGCGAAAAATCCCAGCGGCCCGCGTGTCACCACTGCGCTGATGCTCGGCCCGTGCATGGCAATCGCCTCGGCGCGCAGTTGGGCCGTCGGGGCGCGAATCAACTGAAAGCCGCTGCTTTCAAGAATCGGCAAATACGTGTCCAGGTTTTCGACCAGCACCAATACCGTTGTCATGCGCGCTCCCGCTCGATCAGCAAAACGTTGACCTTAACGCGACTCGACGCGCTTGTGCAGAGCCGCTGACGCCGGAACTGAAAAAAGCCTTCCCGAACACGCCGAGCATTCATAAAGTGGACGCATTTGCCGGACAGACTAATGCGCAAGCAGACTTGGCAATCAGCAGAGTGCGTTATGGTTGCGTGCAGCCTGCGCGACCAGTGGCTCTACGGTCTGGCGCGCAGGCTGCTCATAAAAACAGGCTTTCTCAAAAACAAGGAAACACCCGCCCATGCAAGGATTTCCCACCACCCTGTTGAAAAAGACCCTTTTGGCTGCGGCTGTCATGTCGGGCCTGATGCTGTCGTCAGGCATGGCAGCGGCGGCGGACGCCCCAGGCAAGGTGCTGAGCGAGAAATACGGCCTGCCCTGGCCAGCGGTGATCGCCCATCGCGGTGCTTCGTTCGACGCACCGGAAGAAACCATCCCGGCCTACACCCTGGCGCGCGATCTGGGCGCGGACTACCTGGAAATGGACATCCAGCGAACAAAGGACGGCGTGCTGATAGCGCTGCACGATGACGTGCTGGAACGCACCACCAACATCGCTGACGTGTTCCCGACCCGGGTAAAAGACCCGGTCAGCACGTTCACTCTGGCGGAGCTCAAGCAACTGGATGCCGGCTCGTGGTTCAACAAGGCTTACCCGGACAGGGCTCGCGACAGTTACAACGGGTTGCAGATCCTGACGCTGGATGAGGTCATCGACATCGCCGAGGGCGGCGCCAACAAGCCGGGGCTGTACATCGAGACCAAGGTGCCGAACAAGTTTCCCGGTGTCGAAGCCGACCTGAAGAAACTGCTGGCCAAACGCGGCTGGCTCGAACAGCGCCCTGCGGCAGCGCCCGGCCATGTCAATGTCGCGCACATGCCAGGACGCGTGGTCCTGCAGACGTTCGAGAAGCAAAGCCTGGAACTGCTGCAGAAAGAAATGCCGAAAGTGCCCAAGGTCATGCTGCTGTGGATTGGCGAAGGCTCGATAGAGCCCAAATCCAGCGTCGCGTTCAAGGACTCCGGGGCCAAGGACAAGGCCAGCTATTACGCGACCCAGGAAGTCAAATCACCGCAGGAGTTCGAGCAGTGGATTGACTGGGCCAAGGCCCACGGCGCCATCGGCACCGGCCCTTCGTCGCAACTGGCCAAGGGTGGCGACCAAAGCTATATGGACCTGGTCAAACCCTGGATGAACAACCTGACCCACGAGAAAGGCATGGTGATCCACCCGTACACGGTGGACGACGCAGAGGACTTCAAGCGGATCAGCCATGATGGCGCGGACGGCTTCTTCACCAACCGCACCGCCGAACTGTTGAAGTTCTACGGGCGGCCAGCGAAAGAAAGCATTGAAACGATTCTGAAGCGTAACGGCTACTGATCCAGCGGCTGGCCGCATCCGGCGATGCGGCCAGTCAATCAGAAGTCGATAGTGCCCGACAGCTTGAGGGTACGAGGCTCGCCCTGAGTCAGATAACCGCCATAGGCGGACTCCCAGTAATCCTTGTTCATCAGGTTTTCGACATTGGCGCGCAGGGTCACGTCCTTTTGTGCAACGTTGAAGGTATAGCGTGCGCCCAGGTCGAAGCGGTTCCAGGTCGGGATGCTCAGGTTGTTGGCAGCATCGACATATTGCCCACCGGTGCGCAGCATGCGCGCATTGATGGCCGCGCCTTCGATTCCCGGAATATCCCAATCGGCACCCGCGTTGAACTGGAAGGTCGGCACACCTACGGCCCGATTGCCGTCGTTGCTGCCACCGTCCGTACCGCTTACCTCGGTGTCCATCAGGGTCAGACCGGCCAGCAGACGCAAGCCGCTGACAGGCTGGCCAAAGACGTTCATCTCCACGCCGCGGTTGCGCTGCTGACCGTCACGGACATAACGCGACCCGGTGCCTTCCAGAACCTGGTAGCCGTCAGCCGGTTGCTCGATGCGGTACACGCCCAGGCTCGCGCCGAATGTCCCCATGTCCAGCTTGACGCCCGCTTCCACCTGTTTTGAACGCGACGGCGCAAAAACTTCGCCAGGGTTGATGGTGACTGTATTTGGAGCCGTCGGACCTTGCGCCAGACCTTCGATGCGGTTGGCGTAGAACGACACATATTGCCAGGGCTTGAATACCACCCCGTAGACCGGCGTGGTGATCGCTTCGTCGTACAGCGCATTGCGCGGGCCGCTGCCGTATTCATACCCCTGGACACGTAATTGCTGGCGGCGCAGGCCTGCGGTCAGCAGCAGTCGATCATCGAAGAAACCCAATGTGTCGGAGAGCGCGACGCTGCGCATGCGGCTCTTGCCGACAATGCCGGGATCATTCAGATCGCCTGCGGTGAAACTGTCGAGTGCCGGGCGCTCCTGGGAGACAGGGTCGTAAAGGTTGTTGCTGGAGGTGCCGCCGAACAGATACGCACTGCGCTGCTCGGTCCAGATGCCGGAGAGCCCGAAGTTGACCTTGTGGCTGACCGCACCGGTCTGCAGCTTGCCGTTGATGCCGGCCATGGCGGTCTTGTTGTCTTCGTCGTGCGGGATGAAAGACGGTGCGGCCGTGGTGTTGCCCGCGGCATCGTGGACAGTTGGCGAGCCATATACGCCGACCTCGCGGGTGTGCTTCGCGCCCGCTGCGGCGTACAACGTCCAGTCGTCGTTGAGATCGTACTCGGCACGGCTCATGCCGAAGGTGTCTTCGGTTTCGGTCCAGGTCCAGTTCGGCGCGTAATTGGTATCCGAGTCCGGAGCATGCGGCACGCTGGTCAGAGCGCTGTCGACAAACACCGTGTTGCGGCTCTGGTTGATGCGCTGCTTCTGGTAGGCAAAATCACCGGAAAGACGGAAGTTGTCACCTCGGTAATCAAGCCCCAGCGCGAACAGCTTGCTGCGATGCTCTTCGTCCTCGACACCGGTCTCGCCTTCGCGCTGCGACAGGTTGAGACGCGCGCCGAAGCGATTGCCTTCGCCGAAGCGCTGCCCCAGATCGAGATGCTCGCCGATCCGGCCGTCGTTGCTGATGTCGGTGGTGAAACGACGCGTCGGCGTATCCTGCGCGCGCTTGGGCTGCAGGTTCACGCCGCCGCCAATCCCGGAACCGGTGGGTGTCACGCCGTTGATGAAGGCATTGGGGCCCTTGAACACTTCAACGCGTTCCAGCGCATCGGCCGATATGATCTGGCGCGGCAGTACGCCGTAAAGACCGTTATAGGAAATATCATCGGTGGTCAGCTTGAAGCCGCGAATAACGAAGATACTCGAGGCGTTGGCATAGCCACTCGACTGACGCACCGATGCATCATTGAGCAGTACGTCGCCTACGGTTTCGGCCTGCTGGTCCTCGATCAACTGTTCGGTGTAGCTGCTCATGGTGAACGGCACGTCCATGATGTCGGCATTGCCCAGAACACCCAGTTGCCCGCCGCGCGCCACCTGCCCGCCGGCATAAACCGGCGCAAGCGCGTGAGGGTCGGACTTGTCGGCACTGATATCGGTATCGCCCAGCACCACAGGGCCGTCCTGCCGAGTGGCAGCCTGTGCAGCGGCCCAGGCCGGAGATCCAATGGAACAGCAAAACGCGAGCAACGTAAGGCGCATCGGCAACGATGGTGAGTTCATCAATAGGTCCTGAAGACAGGTTGAACGAGATCGGAAGCAACCGTCCTGGACATCGCCGATCGGGTAGATGCGAAATGATATCAGATGTTACTGGTAATGCTTATCATTTGTTTAAACGTGAAAAGTGATAATCGAGCGGCGCCATACAAGCGTTACTGCGCCGGAGTGTCAGGCCCCCGGCACGCATGAGCTTCCGTGGCGTTGCGCAATGCTTTGAAACAGGTTGGCGACAGCCACAGGAGGGCGACTGTCGTGTAAGCTCACAGGCTATTGGTTTTCCCATCGAGAGGCCTATGCAGTCCACTTTCCGACGCTCGACCCTGGCAGCACTTCGTGGTTTTGCCTTGCAGAGCGATGCAATCTCCATTGTTCCTTCTGCCGCCGACTATCGACGCTGCCTGCTGGAAAGGATCGCTTCGGCCACCCGACGCATCTATATCATCGCGCTGTACCTGCAACAGGATGAAGCCGGCCAGGAGATTCTCGACGCGCTGTACGCCGCCAAAACCGCGAGGCCGGAGCTGGATGTGGTGGTGCTGGTCGACTGGTTCCGTGCACAACGCGGCCTGATCGGCGCCGGACGCCAGCCCGGCAACTCGACCTGGTATCAGGCGCAGAACCTCGAATACGATGAAGAAGTGCCGATCTACGGCGTGCCGGTGCAGACCCGCGAACTGTTCGGGGTGCTGCACCTCAAGGGCAGTGTGATCGACGACTGCGTGATCTACAGCGGCGCGAGCATCAACAACGTCTACCTGCACAAGCTCGACAAATACCGTCTGGACCGTTATCACCTGATCGAAAACGCGGCACTGGCCGACGCTTTCCAGAATCTGGTGCAGCGGGAAATACTCTCTTCGCCGGCCGTGCACCGCCTCGATCTGCAATCGCCACCCAGCTCACGCAGTTTGCGCAGCGAGATCCGAGCGTTTCGTGGCGACCTGAAACGCGCCGCCTATGACACCTCGGCGGGCGAAAAGGAAAACGGCGACATGCGGGTGATTCCGCTGCTCGGCGTCGGCCCGCGCAACAATCTCAACCGCGCCATCTGCGATCTGATCGCATCGAGCAAGATCCAGCTGACCATCTGCACGCCATACTTCAACCTGCCGGTGGCTGTCACCCGCGAGATCAACCGGGCGCTCAAGCGCGGCGTGCAGGTCGACATCATCATTGGCGACAAGACCGCCAACGACTTCTTCATCGATCCGGATGAGCCGTTCAAGGTGATCTCGGCCTTGCCCTATCTGTATGAAATCAGCCTGCGGCGCTTTGCCCACAAGCATCAGAAGGCAATCGCCCAGCACCGCCTCAATGTGCACCTGTGGAAACACGGCGATAACACCTTCCACCTCAAAGGCATCTGGGTCGACCAGCGTTATACCTTGCTGACCGGTAACAACCTGAACCCTCGCGCCTTCAACCTGGACCTGGAAAACGCCTTGCTGATCGACGATCCAAAGGGCCGATGGAGCGAGCCACGGGAAGCGGAAATCGCTCATTTGATGAGCAACACGCAGCGCGTCAACCAGTATGACGAACTCGACACCCTCGCCAACTACCCCGAAGGCGTACGCAAGTTTCTCAAGCGTGTCAGCCGCGTGCGGGTCGAGCGACTGTTGTACCGGATTCTCTGAGCCTTCAACGTGCGGCCGGCATGCCAGCCATGGTCAGGCGTGCCGGCGCCACGTATCCCCGGGCAAACGCCGAACAGTGGCCTTGCCTCAAGGCCGTTTGGCACCCAGTTGTTTCCACATCTTCTGCGTGATCTTGCGCCGGTTACTGTAACCGGCCCACGGGTCGTCCTTGAGCCGCTTCAAACGCTGCTCAAGGTCGGTGATGTCCCACTGTGCCGAGGACTTCAGACCCGCCAGCTCATCCAGCGCGATCGGCACCGAGACCGGCAACCCTGGACGGGCGCGGACTGAATAGGCAGTCACGGTACTGCCGCCGCGGCTGTTGCGCAGGTAATCGATGAAGATTTTTCCGACGCGGTTTTTCGGCCCCATGGTGGCGGTGAAGCGTTCCGGCAACTGACGGCTGGCAAACTCGGCGATGGCCTTGGCGAACGCCTTCACAGTGTCCCAGTCGACCTGGCGTGCCAGCGGCACGATGATGTGCATACCCTTGCCGCCGCTGGTCTTGAGGAAAGCCTCCAGACCCAGCTCTTCCAGCACGGCGAGCACCATTTGCGTGGCTTCGATCATGCTGCGCCAGGGCAGGGCCGGATCGGGATCAAGGTCCAGCACGAAATGGTCCGGCGTTTCGATCCTGTCACGCGTCGCCCCCCAGGTATGCAGCTCGATGGCGCCCATTTGCGCAGCACCGATCAGTGCCGGCAACGAATCTATTTCCATCAGCGCGGCATGCCCGGGGTCCAGCGCACGATCCAGTTGTCTGATGTGCGGGATCGCCAGATGCTCGGCATGCTTCTGGAAAAACTGCTCACCGTCGATACCCTCCGGACAACGCAGCAGTGCCACGGGACGCTTGTTCAGGTACGGCAGAATCCAGTCGGCGATGGACTCGTAAAACTGTGCAAGTTCGATCTTGCTGGTGCCGGTCTTGCTATCGATGATGCGGTCCGGATGACTGACCCCGGTGCCCGCCACATCAACTTTTCCCTGCGCGGCCTTTTTGCGCGCCTGTGGCGCTGCCGTTTTGGTTGGGGTCTGGCTGGCTACTTTGGCAGGCTGAGCATCTTCACGCACCACGTCCTTGGCCGGCTTGTCGTTACGCAGCCCGACAAAGGCAGCCTGGCGGACAATGCCTTCGCGGGTCCACTGGGCGAACTCGGTTTCGCAGACCAGTTTCGGCTCCACCCACTGCACGCCACGCGCCTGGGACGCGGAGAGTTTTTTGGCCAGCGGTGAATCCTTGCGCTGCAACTTCTTCAGTTGTTTATGCAGTTGCTCAAGGCTCACTTCAGTGAACCCGGTGCCGACCCGCCCGGCGTAGACCAGCCCGTCCTCACCGGCATTGACCGCCAGCAACAAGGCACCGAACGCCGATCGGCTACCCTGCGGTGCCGTGTAGCCGACGACCACGAATTCCTGTCGCAAGCGACATTTGAGCTTGATCCAGTCGGCATTGCGTTTGCTGACGTACGCACTGCCGGCACGCTTGCCGATCACCCCTTCCAGGCCCATTGCCGCAGCACTCGCGACAATGTCCTGATGACCCGCCTGAAAGGCATCCGAATAACGCAACAAGCGACTTTTCTGTGCGTCGAGAACGTGTTTCAAGGCGTCACGACGCTGCTCAAGCGGCACTTCGCGCAGGTCCTCCGCGCTCAAAAACGGCATGTCGAACAGGTAATACAGAATGTCCTTGCTGTTCCCCGCGTCAAAAGCATTCTGCAGGCCCTGGAAATCAGGCAGCCCTTGCTCGTCGAGAACCACCACTTCGCCGTCGAACCAACTGTCGCGCAGCTCCATGCCCTTGAGCGCCTTGACCAGCTCCGGCAGCCGCTCGGTCCAGTCATGCCCGTTGCGCGTGAACAGACGCACTTCATCGCCCTCAATGCGGGTCAGCATGCGGTAACCGTCGAATTTGATTTCGTACAGCCAGTCACCGGCTGGCGGCGCCTCCACCAGCGTCGCCAGTTGCGGCGAAAGCGTGTCCGGGAAAGCCGATTTTGCTTTCCTGCGCGTCGGCTTTGCCGCTGGCGTCGGCGCTTTTGATTTTGATGTGGAGGCCTTGGCTTTTCCGTTTGCAGCACTGGCCGTGGACTTTTTCGGAGTACTGCGCTCTTCGCCCACATGAGCACCGCTGATCACGCTTTGCGGCTGCTCCTGGGTAATGTCGTACTCGGCAGCAGGTCGCGCGATGTCATCCTTTTCCTTGATCAGCAGCCACTGTTCCTTGCTGCCGCTGCCCTTGAGCCGGGTACGCACCAGCGCCCAGTCACCGCTGAGCTTCTCGCCGACCAGGGTGAACTTGAGTTTGCCCTCCGCGTAGGTCTTTTGCGGATCGCCGTGCGGTTGCCAGACACCCCGGTCCCAGACGATCACATCACCGCCACCGTATTGACCCTGCGGGATACTGCCCTCGAAGCCGGCATAGTCCAGCGGATGGTCTTCGACATGCACTGCCAGGCGTTTTTGCGTGGGGTCCAGGCTCGGGCCTTTGGGCACGGCCCAGCTCTTGAGCGTGCCATCGAGCTCCAGTCGAAAGTCATAGTGCAGGTTCCGTGCGTCATGCTTCTGGATCACGAAACCGAGCGCACCGGGCTGCGATTTGCCTCTGCCCTTGCGCTTGCTTTCGGCAGGCTCGGAGGTGATGGCGAAATTGCGCTTGCGGGTGTATTCACTGGCGGGCTTGGCCATCACCGGTCACTCCGTAGGGCTCAAGAGGCTTTGCTGGTTTTCTTGCGCGCGGCGGGCCGCTTGGGTCTGGCACCGTCCTTGTCGGCCGGTTTTTCCTTCGTCGCAGGCTTGCTCGCCTTGCCTTTACTGGCACCACCCTTGCCCGCCAGACTGCGCCGCAGCAAGTCGGTGAGGTCGATGACATCGGCACTCTTGCGTTCTTCTTCGGCCGGATCGGACTCGACATCTTCGATCTCGCCTTCGTCTGCCTTGGTCTTGACCAAGTGCATGATCTTGTCCTGAAAGGTGTCGCGATACAGCTCAGGCTGCCAGTCGGCGCTCATGTCCTTGACCAGACGCTTGGCCATGTCACGTTCGCTCTTGTTCAACTTGGCGTCGGTCACCGCATCGCTCAGTTCCAGTGCGTCCAGCTCACGCACGTCGGCAGGCCAGCGCAGGATTACCATGACCAGCGCCGATTCCAGCGGCATGACCGCCGCCAGGTGTTCGCGGGTATGCAGCACCACATTGGCCAAGGCGACCTTTTTGGTATCGACCAGGGTTTCGCGCAACAACGCATAGACTTTCTCGCCGCGCTTGTCGGGGGTCAGAAAATAAGGCGTGTCGATGTTCTGCAGGGGGATCTGCTGACTGTCGACGAAAGCGAATATGTCGATGGTCTGCGTCGATTTGGGGTGCGCGGAACGAATTTCCTCCTCGCTGAGCACCACATAGCGATCCTTCTCGTACGCCACGCCCTTGACGATGTTTTCGCTGGTGACTTCCTTGCCGGTGACCTTGTTGATCCGCTTGTAGCCGACCGGGTCCATGCTGCGTTTATCGAGCCAGTCGAAGTCGACACTGGTCGACGTTGTCGCCGAGACCAGCGCGACGGGTATATGCACCAGCCCGAAGCTGATTGCCCCCTTCCAGATTGCCCTTGCCATGGTCTGACTCCTGTTGATCCTGGAAAAGTGACAGGGCCGGCCGGAGAAAAGTTTCGACAGGCTGACGAGCGCCGGGAAACCTGCTGAGCCGGGCGAGTTTTTTATCGTGAAGAACCAACTATCAACGTTTTGGCTTCTGATAGCCGGGATGGGGATCCGGGTCTCATTACCGTCGAAGCCTCGTATGGCAAGGGTTTGCGCAGGGCTCTACGGAGTTGCTTACTCCGCATATGCACTTAGGATCTAAAAATATGGTTTAACGTTCTTTTGCGGAATAAAAAAGACGTTCTATAAATGGCCCCACCCCCGAACGCTGTTGGTGAGGTGTCTGCCAACCGACAGCGGGTCCCGTCAGCTTTCACCTGGCTGATTACTTCCAAGGATTTGTCATGAACGTTTTCTGGTTTCTTCCGACTCACGGCGATGGCCATTATCTGGGCACGACAAAGGGCGCACGTCCCGTCACCCTCAACTATTTGAAACAGGTGGCGCAGGCCGCCGATGACCTGGGCTATTACGGCGTATTGATCCCTACCGGTCGCTCCTGCGAGGACTCGTGGGTCATCGCCTCGGCGCTGGTGCCGTTGACCGAGCGTTTGAAGTACCTGGTGGCGATCCGCCCGGGCATCATCTCGCCGACCGTCTCGGCACGCATGGCAGCCACGCTGGATCGTCTTTCCGGCGGCCGGTTGCTGATCAACGTGGTGACCGGCGGCGACCCGGACGAAAACCGTGGCGATGGCAGCTTCCTCGACCACAGTGAGCGTTATGAAGTCACTGACGAATTTCTGAAAATCTGGCGTCGCGTCCTGCAAGGTGAGGCGGTCGACTTCGAAGGCAAGCACTTGCGCGTACAGAATGCCAAGGCGCTTTACCCGCCGATTCAAAAACCCTACCCGCCGCTGTACTTCGGTGGTTCCTCCGACGCGGCGCATGACCTTGCGGCCGATCAGGTGGACGTGTACCTGACCTGGGGCGAGCCTCCGGCAGCCGTGGCGCAGAAACTCGCCGATGTACGTGAACGGGCAGCGCGCAAGGGACGTACCGTGAAGTTCGGCATTCGCCTGCACGTCATCGTGCGCGAGACCAGCGAAGAAGCCTGGAAAGCGGCCAGCACGCTGATCGAACACATCAGCGATGACACCATTGCTGCAGCGCAGAAGTCCTTTTCACGCTTTGACTCCGAAGGTCAGCGGCGCATGGCAGCACTGCATGACGGGCGCCGCGACAACCTGGAGATCGCGCCCAACCTGTGGGCCGGTGTCGGCCTGGTGCGTGGTGGTGCAGGCACGGCGCTGGTCGGCAATCCCGAAGAAGTCGCGGCACGCATCAAGGAATACGCCGACCTGGGCATCGAGAGCTTCATTTTCTCGGGTTACCCGCATCTTGAAGAAGCCTACCGCTTCGCCGAACTGGTCTTCCCGCTGCTGCCCGAGCCTTACGCCAGCCTCGCCGGGCGTGGCATCACTAACCTGACGGGCCCGTTCGGCGAAATGATCGCCAACGATCTGCCCCCGCAGGCCAAGTGATGTCCGGACAACTGCTGACCCTACCCCACTCGCCTGCGCTGGCCACCTCGATCAGGGCCACCGCGCAGGTGTTCGAAGACCCCAGATCCCGGGCCCTGCTCGCTCACGTGCGGCAGGTTGCGCCCAGCGATGCCAGCGTGCTGATCATCGGCGAGACCGGCACCGGCAAGGAACTGGTTGCTCGCCACGTCCACGAACTGAGCGCCCGCCGCGACAAGCCGTTCGTGGCGGTCAACTGCGGCGCTTTCTCCGAAAACCTGATCGAGGCCGAACTGTTCGGCCACGAAAAAGGGGCGTTCACCGGAGCGATCAGCGCCAAGGCTGGCTGGTTTGAAGAGGCCAACGGCGGCACGCTGTTTCTCGATGAGATCGGCGACCTGCCCATGTCGCTGCAGGTCAAATTGCTGCGCGTGCTTCAGGAACGTGAAGTGGTGCGTCTGGGCTCGCGCAAGAGTGTGCCGATTGACGTGCGCGTCCTGGCGGCGACCAACGTGCAGCTGGAAAAGGCCATCAACGCCGGGCATTTTCGCGAAGACCTTTATTACCGGCTCGATGTGGTCAATCTGGAATTGAGCCCGCTGCGCGACCGGCCGGGCGACATCCTGCCCCTGGCCCGGCACTTCATAGAGGTCTACGGCCAGCGGCTGCGGCATGGTCCGGTGCGGATCAGCCCCGAAGCCGAGCACAAGCTCAAGACTTACAGCTGGCCGGGGAACATTCGCGAGCTGGAAAACGTCATCCATCACACCCTGCTGGTCTGCCGTGAAGGCGTTATTCAGCGTGATGACCTGCGCCTGTCGAACCTTAGAATCGAGCGTCAGGATGACCAGAACCCGTCTGACGAATCAGCCGAGCAACTGCTCAACCGGGCGTTTCAAAAGCTGTTTGAAGAACAGGCCGGAGCCTTGCACGAGAAGGTCGAAGATACGCTGCTCAGAACGGCCTATCGCTTCTGCCACCACAACCAGGTGCACACAGCCAGCCTGCTGGGCCTGACCCGCAACGTCACGCGTACGCGTTTGATCAAGATTGGCGAGCTGGCGGTCAACAAACGCAGACCGGGTGAAAATGTCCAGGGCGACCGGATGCTGCACCTGTCGGTGTGAAGGTCAAGACCGATGACGCAGAGCGTCATGAACGGCATTCCCACGCTGGAGCGTGAGGAACGATCACTGGCAAAACACTATCGTGCCCATGCTCCGCGTGGGCATGCCGTTCCGGACGCTCTGCGTCCTCTTCTGAGCAGGCGGCGCTTTACGACAAGCGCATCGCCAGCGCCTTGGCCTGAATTGCCACGTCGGTCACCGCAGTGCTTTCCCACCACATGCCGCGCAATGGCGGGCCCATGGCGAACAGACGTGCCGAGTACTGACCGTGTGCGTCGAGCACTGCGCCAGTGGCGTCGGCGGCGATGCCGAGTGCCAGCGGACCGGGCTGGATCAGCCCGCGTGCCAGCAGTTGCCGGGGCAACGGGCGGTCCACGCGCCGCCAGTCGTATTCGATACCGGTGGAGTTGATCAACGCATCGCCGGTGATCTGCGTCGGCTGACTCTCCCCGCGTCGACGAACGCTGATCTGTACCTGACCTGACGGCAGGCTGGCCACGCCCTGCAGCGAGGCCGCATCAATACTCAACCGCCCTTGCCTGATCAGCCGCGCCAGCAGCGCAGCGCTCGGCGGCGGAGAGCGATGGTGGTGACTCTCCCACCAAGGCCTTACATGACGGACGAACTGGCGGCGCTGCTGGTCGCTGGCCTGATTCCACAGCCTGCCGACGTTGGCCCGCACGGTGTCCAGCGGGGCCTGCCAGTCAATGCCGCTCTCGATGGCCAGTTCGCACTGTTCACGCACTTTGCGCACCAGTTGCCGAGTGCTGCGGATACTCGGGTCCTGAGCAAGAAAATCAGACCATTCCGGCGGCTGACGCCGAACGTGCGGCAACAGGCCGTGCCGGGAAAAAATCTGAATGGGCCCGCGGTGCCCCGCGGTTTCCAGCGAGACCAGCGCATCGACCATGGTCAGCCCCGAACCGATGATCAGCACCTTTGACTGCGGATCAAGCTTGTTCATCACCGCCACATCCCAAGGGTCCAGCGCTGCCGTGTTCAGCTCGTTCGAATCGCGTCGCGGGGTGCGTGAAGCCGCGTACATGCCGGTCGCCAGCACGGCACGGCTACCGCGCAACTTACGGCCGTCAGCCAGCGAGACACTGACCCCACCTTCATGGACCTGCAGGTCGACTGCCTCGCCGGGCACATGCACGGCGGTCGAGCCAAAGGCTTCAGCAGCGCTTCGGGCTTCACGCAGTCGCTGCTGAACATAAAGCCCGAACACACCGCGTGGCGGAAACAGTTCGGCGACCGGGACCCTCTGCTCATAAGCTTCAGGCCAGCCCCCGGCGGCCAGATAGTCAGTCAGCCACTGGGTGAGGTCATCCGGATTATCCGGATCGACGCTCATCCGCGCAGCGTTGCCATTGAGCGTATGGCCCGGCTCCGTCGCACTGTAGGCCTCGCCCCTGCCGAGTTCGCTGCGGGTTTCGATAATCAGGATTCGGCGCTGGCCCGGTCTGCGCAGCAGTTGCGCCGCCAGCATGGTGCCGCTCAGACCGCCGCCGATGATCAGAATGTCAGCCGTCTGGTGGGAATCTTCGGTCATCGAACAGCGCCTCGGTCGAGTTGCGATAAAGAATCGGAAAGGTCAGAGCACGACATTACGCACGAAGCGCAGGGGCACATCGGCGTCATTGCAGTAGCGGTGCGGCTGGTTGCTGGGAAACATGAAGAACTCGCCCGCCCCGACCTGCTGCACGGCCGCAGGGTCGGCAAAGCGCAACGTCAGATGCCCTTCGACGACGTAGACCTGTTCACTCCAGCCATCGGGATCGGCCTCCGAGACATAGGCGTCCCCAGGCTGCAGGCAGAATTCCCACAGCTCCACCTCGCGCCGGGCAACGGCCCTGGCCAGCAGTACCGCCTTGCTGCCGACGATCGTACCGGCCCATGCCAGCTCGTTGATGCGGCTGTAATCACGATTTTCAGGTGCCTGGATCAGGTCGCTGAACGCCACTTCCAAGGCTTCGGCCACGCGGTCGAGTGTCGCCAGGCTGACGTTTTTTTCGCCGGCCTCGATAGCGACCAGCATGCGTCGGCTGACTCCGGACTTTTCCGCCAGAGCCGTCTGGCTGAGGTCCGCACTGTTACGCAGACGCCGGACGTTCTGGCTGACGTGCTGCAGCACCGGAGGGCGCTGGGAATTTTCTTTGTGCATGCAGGTGCTCACATCAAACCGTTGCGCATTATACTGCCCAGCCCAGGGACACTGTCAGGTTGTTCCGCCTTTCACCGCGCGCATGGCAATTAACAGGAACCAGGAGCTGACATGAAGTCTATCAGCCGCATACCCCGCATCAGCAAGGCAGAAGCCGTACTGATTCTGATCACCATGCTCTGGGGAGGCACCTTTCTGCTGGTCCAGCATGCGATGACCGTCAGCGGGCCGATGTTCTTCGTCGGCCTGCGCTTTGCCGCCGCAGCGCTTATCGTAGCGCTGTTTTCAATAAAGGTGCTGCGCGGTCTTACCTTCCTCGAACTCAAGGCGGGCGTCTTCATCGGCACCGCGATCATGCTCGGTTACGGTTTGCAGACGATCGGACTGCAGACTATCCCCAGCAGCCAGTCCGCGTTCATCACGGCACTCTACGTGCCCTGCGTGCCTTTGTTGCAATGGCTGGTACTCGGTCGACGACCAGGATTGATGCCGACACTGGGCATCATCCTGGCTTTCACCGGGCTGATGCTGGTAGCGGGGCCGCAAGGCGCATCCCTGCAACTCAGTTCCGGCGAAATCGTGACGCTGATCAGCACGGTGGCCATTGCCGCCGAGATCATCATGATCAGCGCCTATGCCGGTGAGGTCGATGTGCGTCGAGTCACGGTGGTGCAACTGGCCACTGCTTCAGCGCTGGCATTTCTGATGATCGTTCCAACCGAGGAACACTTGCCGGATTTCTCCTGGTTGCTGGTGCTCAGTGCCGTGGGACTTGGGACCATGAGTGCGGCGATCCAGATTGCCATGAACTGGGCACAGAAAAGTGTTTCGCCTACCCGCGCCACCGTGATTTATGCCGGTGAACCGGTCTGGGCCGGGATTGTCGGAAGACTCGCCGGCGAACGTTTGCCGGGCATCGCCCTGCTGGGCGCGGCATTGATTGTGGCCGGGGTGATCATCAGCGAAATGAAGCGGCGTTCTCCGCGCGCCGAACAGAACGTCGTCGACGAAGAGCAACAGCAGCGAGGCGTGCGCGAAGCTGAATGAACGGTGCTTAATCGCAGGCCGTCAACCACCTTGTTTCTTCGAAACTGTTCCAACGACATATCACCGCATCAGAAGCAATTATTTACCGAATAAAAAAAGCAGACACTTTTTGTAGGAAATTTCGGAAACCGTCCCTTTGGTATCGGAGTGTCTGGCACGTATGATGCTTGACATTCCCCTGCAGATTAGAAGCCTATGTCCCTGATAGTTCTACTGCTTCTGCCTTTCATCGGCAGCTGTCTGGCGGCCTTTTTGCCGCACAACGCGCGTAACGCGGAATCGTTTCTGGCCGGTCTGATCGCCCTCATCGGCGCGGTGCAGATGGCCTTGTGGTTCCCGCAGATCGCCGACGGCGGCGTGATTCGTGAAGAGTATTTCTGGCTGCCAAGCCTGGGCATGAACTTCGTGCTGCGCATCGACGGCTTCGCCTGGCTGTTCTCGATGCTGGTGCTGGGCATCGGTGCGCTGGTCTCGCTGTACGCCCGCTATTACATGTCGCCGGACGATCCGGTGCCGCGTTTCTTCGCGTTTTTCCTGGCTTTCATGGGCGCCATGCTCGGACTGGTGATGTCCGGCAATCTGATTCAGATCGTGTTTTTCTGGGAGCTGACCAGCCTGTTCTCGTTCCTGCTGATCGGCTACTGGCACCATCGGGCCGATGCCCGACGCGGCGCGTACATGGCGCTGATGGTCACCGGCGCAGGCGGTCTGGCGCTGCTGGCCGGCATGATGATCCTCGGCCATGTGGCCGGCAGTTACGACCTGGACCGTGTCCTGGCCTCCGGCGACGCGATTCGTGCGCATGCCCTGTACCCGGTGTTACTGACCCTGATTCTGATCGGCGCGCTAACCAAAAGCGCCCAGTTCCCGTTCCATTTCTGGCTGCCGCACGCGATGGCCGCGCCCACGCCGGTGTCGGCGTATCTGCACTCGGCGACCATGGTCAAGGCCGGGGTCTTCCTCCTGGCGCGTATGTGGCCGGCGCTGTCCGGCACCGAGCAATGGTTCTGGATCGTCAGTGGCGCGGGGGCCTGCACACTGATTCTCGGCGCCTACGCCGCCATCTTCCAGAATGATCTCAAGGGTCTGCTGGCCTACTCGACCATCAGCCATCTGGGCCTGATCACCCTGCTGCTCGGCCTCAACAGCCCGCTGGCTGCGTTGGCTGCGGTGTTCCATATTCTCAACCACGCGACCTTCAAGGCGTCGCTGTTCATGGCCGCCGGTATCATCGACCACGAGAGCGGAACCCGCGATATCCGGCGTCTCAGTGGCCTGGTAAGGCTGCTGCCCTACACCGCGACACTGGCGATGGTCGCCAGCGCGTCGATGGCCGGCGTACCGCTGCTCAACGGCTTCCTGTCCAAGGAAATGTTCTTTGCCGAAACCGTGTTCATTTCCGCCACTGCCTGGGTCGAGATTGCCTTGCCGGTGATCGCGACCATTGCCGGGATCTTCAGCGTTGCCTATTCGCTGCGCTTCACGGTCGATGTGTTTTTCGGTCCGGCGGCCAAGGATCTGCCGTACCTGCCGCACGAACCGCCGCGCTGGATGCGTGCACCGGTCGAACTGCTGGTCCTGACGTGTCTGGTGGTGGGGATTTTCCCGGCGCAATCGGTCGCCCCCCTGCTCGCCGCCGCTGCGCGTCCGGTAGTCGGTGGAACATTGCCCGAATACAGCCTGGCGATCTGGCACGGCTGGAACCTGCCAATGGTCATGAGCCTGGTGGCGATGGCCGGCGGTATCATTTTGTATCTGTTGCTGCGCAAGCCGCTCAAGCACGAGCGCATCACCGCCCCGCCACTGGTGGGACGCCTCAACGGCAAGCGCTTTTTCGAGCGCAGTCAGGTTGTGATGATGCACTGGGCGCGCCGTTTCGAACGCAAGGTCAGCACTCGCCGCCTGCAGCCACAACTGTTTCTGCTGGTGCTCGCGGCGGTACTGGGCGGTTTCATTCCGATGTATTTCAGCGGCCTGACCTGGGGCGACCGACCGAAGATTCCGGGCTCCGGGGTGTTTGTCACGCTATGGCTCATCGCGATTGCCTGCGCCATAGGCGCGGCATGGCAGGGTAAATATCACCGTCTGGCAGCACTGGTGATGGTCAGCGTGTGCGGTCTGATGACCTGCATCACCTTCGTCTGGTTCTCGGCGCCTGATCTAGCACTGACGCAACTGGTCGTGGAGGTGGTGACCACGGTGCTGATCCTGCTCGGTCTGCGCTGGCTGCCGCGACGCAACGAAGATGTCGCTCCGCTCAGCGCACGCCTGCGTGCCCGCACCCGGCGCATACGCGACTTCGGCCTGGCGGTGCTCGTGGGGTTGGGCATGGCGATACTCTCCTACGCCATGCTGACCCGCCAGACGCCCAACGCCATCTCGTCCTTCTACCTGAGTCGCGCGTTGCCCCAGGGCGGCGGCACCAATGTGGTCAACGTGATGCTGGTGGATTTCCGCGGCTTCGATACGTTTGGCGAGATCACCGTGCTGGCGGCGGTCGCCATGACAGTGTTCGCCCTGTTGCGACGCTTCCGCCCACCGAAGGAAAGCATTCTGCTGCCCGCCCAGCAGCGCCTGCTGGCCCGTGACGTGGTGACGGATCTGGTCAACCCGCGCAGCGCCAGCGATACCGCGCTGGGTTTCATGATGGTGCCGGCAGCACTGGTTCGATTGCTGCTGCCGATTGCCTTCATTATTTCGATGTACCTGTTCGTCCGCGGTCACAATCAGCCTGGCGGCGGGTTTGTTGCCGGGCTGGTGATGTCGGTGGCGTTCATCCTGCAATACATGGTGGCAGGCACCCAGTGGGTCGAGGCGCAAATGAGCCTGCGCCCGCTACGCTGGATGGGCACGGGCCTGCTGTGCGCAGTGCTGACCGGCGCGGGCTCGATGCTGCTGGGTTATCCGTTCATGACCACCCACACCGCTCATGTCGACTTGCCGATCCTGGGTGATATTCACATCGCCAGCGCGCTGTTCTTCGATGTCGGCGTGTACGCCGTGGTGGTCGGCTCGACGCTGTTGATTCTCACCGCACTGGCGCACCAGTCGGTGCGTAGCCATCGGCCGACGCAGTTGCCCAAGCCTGTCGCCAACCCGCAAGGAATCCTCTGATGGAAGAAGTCATTGCAATCGCCATAGGCGTGCTGGCCGCCTCCGGCGTCTGGCTGATCCTCAGGCCACGTACCTTTCAGGTGGTCATGGGGCTGTGCCTGCTGTCGTACGGGGTCAACCTGTTCATCTTCAGTATGGGCAGCCTGTTCATCGGCAGAGAGCCGATCATCAAGGACGGTATTCCTCAGGACCTGCTCAATTACACCGACCCGTTGCCACAGGCGCTGGTGCTCACCGCGATTGTCATCAGCTTCGCCATGACCGCGCTGTTTCTGGTGGTCTTGCTCGCCTCCAGAGGCCTGACCGGCACCGACCATGTAGATGGCCGGGAGCCCAAGGCATGAGCGGGATGAACCAACTGATCATCGCGCCCATCCTGCTGCCGCTGCTGACCGCCGGGCTGATGCTCTGGCTGGGCGAAAAGCACCGGCCGCTCAAGGGTCGTATCAATCTGTTTTCCAGCATCTTCGGGCTGGGTATCTCCGTGGTGCTGTTCCTCTGGGTACAACACAGCGGCAGCAGCGGCTCGATCGGTGTCTATCTGCCGGGCAACTGGGGCGTGCCGTTCGGCATCGTACTGGTGGTGGACCACCTGTCAGCAATGATGCTGGTGCTGACCGGGATTGTCGGTGTCTGCGCCCTGCTGTTCGCGCTGGCTCGCTGGGACAGGGCCGGTGCCAGTTTCCATGCGCTGTTCCAGATCCAGCTCATGGGGCTGTACGGTGCGTTCCTGACTGCTGATCTGTTCAACCTGTTCGTGTTTTTCGAAGTACTGCTCGCAGCGTCATACGGCCTGATGCTGCACGGCTCCGGCCGGGCACGAGTATCGACGGGCCTGCATTACATTTCGATCAACCTGCTGGCTTCTTCGCTGTTTCTGATCGGTGCTGCGTTGATTTACGGGGTGACCGGCACGCTGAACTTCGCCGATCTGGCCATCAAGATCCCGCAGGTGGCGGAGTCCGATCTGGGCCTGCTGCATGCGGGTGCTGCGATTCTGGCCACGGCGTTCCTGGCCAAGGCCGGCATGTGGCCGCTTAACTTCTGGCTGGTCCCTGCCTACTCGGCAGCCAGCGCGCCGGTGGCGGCGATGTTTGCGATCATGACCAAAGTGGGGATCTACACCCTGCTGCGCCTGTGGACGCTGCTGTTTTCCGGCCAGGCCGGTGCATCGGCATTCTTCGGCGGCGACTGGCTGATCTATGGCGGCATGGCGACGATTTTCACTGCAGCCATCGCCATCATCGCCGCCCAGCGTCTGGAACGCCTCGCCAGCCTGAGCATACTGGTGTCAGCGGGCATTCTGCTGTCTGCCGTGGGTTTCGCCCAGCCAAGCCTGACCTCGGGTGCGCTGTTCTATATGGTCAGTTCGACGCTGGCGTTAAGTGCCATGTTCCTCCTGGGCGAGCTGATCGAACGCTCCCGTTCAGCCAACGAGATCCCTCTGGAATACGATGTGGATCAATTGCCTCGTACCCTGGAGTCTCTGCATCCGCCGCCCGGCACCAACCTGGACGACGAACAGAAGGTCGTGGTCGGTCAGGTCATTCCCATGACCATGGCCTTTCTGGGCCTGAGTTTTATTATCTGCGCCTTGCTGATCATCGGCATGCCGCCGCTCTCCGGGTTCATCGGCAAGCTGACATTGCTCAGCGCCCTGATGAACCCGCTAGGGCTCGACGTCGCGCAGGACGAAGCGCTTTCGACCCAGGCCTGGATGCTGATCGGCCTGCTGATCTTTTCCGGGCTGGCGTCGCTGATCGCTTTCTCGAGGCTCGGCACGCAACGTTTCTGGACGCCGCACGAGCGCCCTTCGCCGATGCTGCGCCGCAACGAATGCCTGCCGATCATCATCCTTCTGGGTCTGTGCATCGCGCTGACCTTCAAGGCCGAGCCCTTGCTGCGCTATACCCAGGACACCGCCGCAGCGCTGCATGAGCCCAAACAGTATGTGCAGTCAGTGCTCGCCACACGCCCGATACCCGGCCCCACCAGTCGGGAAGTCGATCCGGAGGGGCAACCATGAAGCGCCTGTTTCCCGCCCCGCTCCTCTCGTTGGCACTCTGGCTGCTGTGGCTGGTATTGAACCTGTCGATCAGCCCCGGTCACTTGCTGCTGGGCGCGGTGCTGGGGTTTCTCGCCCCCGTATTGATGGCCCCGCTGCGCCCGCTGCCGGTACGTATCCGCAAACCAGGTACGATCCTGAAGTTCTTATGGCGGGTGGGACGCGACGTGGTGATCTCCAATGTGCAGGTCGGCCTGAGCGTCTGGCGGCTCGAAAGCCGTCCGCCACGCTCGGCCTTCGTACGCATTCCACTGGACCTGCACGACGCCCACGGCCTGGCCGCGCTGGCGATGGTCACCACGGTAGTACCCGGAACGGTATGGTCGGAGCTGGCACTGGATCGCAGCGTGCTGCTGATGCATGTCTTCGATCTGGAGGACGAAGCGCAATTCATCGAGCACTTCAAAACCACCTATGAGCGACCGTTGATGGAGATCTTTCAATGAGTGCACTGCTCGACAACGCCATCCTGATCAGCCTGCTGATCTTCGCTCTGGCGATGGTGATCACCCTGCTGCGCCTGCTCAAGGGGCCTTCGGCGCAGGACCGGGTGCTGGCGCTGGATTATCTGTACATCATTGCCATGCTGATGATGCTGGTGCTTGGCATTCGCTACGCCAGTGACACGTATTTCGAAGCGGCCATGCTGATTGCCCTGTTCGGCTTCGTGGGCTCGTTCGCTCTGGCCAAGTTCCTGCTGCGCGGAGAAGTGATCGAATGACCGGACTGCCGAATACAGTGCCCTTCTGGGTGGAAATACTGACCGCCGGGCTGCTGATCGCCAGCAGCCTGTTCGCCTTGACCGGTGCTCTGGGGTTGCTGCGCCTCAAGGACTTTTTCCAGCGCATGCACCCGCCCGCCCTGGCATCGACGCTGGGCGCCTGGTGCGTTGCGCTGGCGTCGATCATCTACTTCTCGGCGCTGAAGTCGGAACCGGTGATCCACGCCTGGCTGATCCCGGTATTGCTGGCGATCACGGTACCGGTGACCACCCTGCTGCTGGCGCGCACGGCGCTGTTCCGCAAGCGCATGGCCGGTGACGACGTGCCTGAGGAAGTCAGCAGCGGTGCCGGCAACGGAGAATCGACAGGCGGCTGAACCGACGCCTGGCCAGTGTTACTCGCTGGCCTTGAAGGTCAGCTCGCCCTTGCGCCATTTGGCGGCCTTGCCGACCGCGCCTTTGAGAAGCTTGCTCATGCCGATCTGCAGTTGCTCTTGCGCAGCGAAGACCATGAATACGGTCTGACCTTCCTTGAACACGATACCGTGACCTTCGGGGACGTCGACGAAGGCATATTCGCCCAGCCCGTACACGGTGGTCTTGATTTCACGGAATTTCAATTCGAGCTTGCCGCCCTCGCGACTGGGCAGAACAGAAGCGCGGAAATGGTCGCCCACCTTGAGCTCAAGGCGAGGTTTATCGTCGACTACCAGTGCGGTTTCGGTGTCGATTTCAGCGATATAGATGCCTTCGGCTGATTGTTCGGTGATGTAGACAAAACGGGATTGGAACTGCTTGACCAACTGTGCACGGAGGTCGCCGAGCACGAACAAGGCATGGGTATCCAGATTACTTACAGCCAAAGTACAAACCCTCAAACATGAAATGAGGCTGCCTGATGTCAGGGCAGTCGAGAAAGTGATTCGTCCATAGACCGCTTCATGTGGCCGGAGATTTTCCGGCATGCTGCACGCAGAAGCGCAGACAGCGCCGCCGCAAACCTTGTGCAGGCGGGTGGCGGATTCTACCGGCTCATGGCAGCTACGGGATATATACCTTTTGTACACAGCAGTGTCGCAGCAGCGCTGATGCCCTGAAAATTGCAATCAGCCCGGTCACGGCGCAAAGGCTGGACGGGTTCCAGCCTGCGTTGGGTGCATCCTGCGATAGCAGAAACATATCATTTATAGCCGTTGCAAAAAAAGCCATCTTTTCTCCACAGCCAAATGCATCGAACTCTTGCCTGTGCCCACCACTCCCATAAGAACTGATGAATACGGGGATATCCCCCGGCGAGGAGATGACATGGAACAGACTACAACTACCATCAACGACCTGTTCGCCCAATTGGCGCTGGATTCCGATGATGAAAGCATCGAAAAGTTTATCGCCAGCCATCCTCTGCCCGACGACGTCAAACTGATCGACGCAGAATTCTGGACGCCGCGTCAGTCTGACTTTCTCAAGGAACAACTGCACGAAGATGCCGAATGGGCGATGGTGGTCGACGAGCTGAACGTGCGTCTTCACAAAAAGCCCGAGTGAGCCACTCGGGCGTTGAGGCCTATTGCGGATAACCGGGCTGGCCGATATTGGGATGCAATATCCGGCCGCCTGGCTGGGGTGCGTGGACGAAAACAGCGTCGCCTAACGTACCTACTCTGCCGACCACTGCATTCCAATGCGCGGACTGATGGATGTAGCGCCAGCGCAGTAATGCCTCTTCATGACTGTCCAGCAGGTAAGGCCCGCCTCGCGCATAGTCGATCAACCGGGTAGAGATGTTCTCGAGTTCGGGAGGCAGCTGGAATTCAGGTGTCAGTGGCACCGGATTGAAAGGCACGCCCTCATCACACGCCAGTGTGTGCATGACCAGCAACGATACCCTCGACAGGTGGCCAAATACCTGGCGGCTCATGCCCACTGCGGCAGCGACCGTACTCATGCCATTCAAGCTTTTCCTGCACGAATAACACTTGCTCTCGCATGTCTGAACCCTCAGCCAGGCCTGGCTGTCGAGCGGGTCGATCCAGTGATCGCGGTTCATCCGCTTTAACTCAGCCTGTGCCTCCTTCCAGCTCGGTGCCGCCTCGCAGGAACTGTCACGGCTTACCACACTGCTACGGGGGCGCGTGAGCAGTACGCTTTCTTCCATCTGTGGAGGATAACCCCCACCGATATCGGAATGTGCACCGGGCAGAACGATTTCTCTGGGCCACACGGGCAGGACGCTGTTCAACGCAAAGTTACGCCGTGATTCATCGCGAGCCACCAGATGCAACACCTGCTGCGCACACCCCGGAGGCAGGTACAGATTGACCCTCCTGTTACTCGCATCGCGGGTATTGCCCATGTCCTTGAAGCTGCCTATGGCTGCGACGGTGTCGAACAGACCGATAACCTTGAGCCGTACGCTGCCGTTGCTCCAGCTGAAACTGTCGCTCAACCTGACTTTGCGGCTTTCGAGTATCGGCTCGAGCATGCCCGAACGCTGCTTGAGGATTTCATTGACCAGATGCCTGGCCGACGCTGCACCTCGGCTGAAGCCGAACACGTCCAGTTCCAGCGCATCCAGCACACAATCGGGGTTGTCGCGGGGGAACGCCTTCAATACAGACTTCAGCTTTTTGAATGCGTTTTCCACCTTGGATATCACGCCGGTGGCCCCGCGGCCAAAACTCTGCCCCGGCCATACCGAATCACGGCCACCGGAAGTAGTGCCGGCGCCACTTATATAGATCGGGTAATACACCTTCAGGCCTTCACCGTCATTTTCGGCAACAGGTTGCAGGCGGTAGATATCGACCAGTCTGGCTATATTGCTCGGATCATTACTGTAACTACTGCCAGGTTGAACATGACGACCCGCACACGCTTTAATGTGCTGCCCCGCATTGATCTCCATCAATGCCTGGCAGTCGGCACCGACCTGACTGTTGACCCGGTTATTTCCCGTCCCATCGAAGAAAATGCCTACCCGCGCCGTGACGCGGCGTGTCACCACATCTGAAAGGGCTGCTGACTGTTGGAAACTCCATTTATCGCTCATAACTTTTCCGTCCCTAGAGGCAAGCCAGGAAAAGGCCGCACTTAAATCAAAACGTAAATAACGTTGATTTAAACAGCTTGCTTAAAGACAGTGAGCAGTCAAGCCATGTTGCGCCTTTTCAGACCGGTCCTACGACTTCTATAGTCATGACTTTATTACTTATAAATAAAACCCTACACACACGCACTGATAACTTTCTGATGCACTCTTTCAATGAAAACCAACTAACAGGCCAGCCCCGTTGCCAACCCGAATCATCGGTTACGCGTATCAACGGCCTTGCGGCCTGTACCCCAGGCGCAGACCACCCCAGTGTCGTCCGTTGACCATGATCGGCACGGACAGGTCGTGCATCAGTTCGCCGGTGTCTCGCGTGTAGGTTTGCAGCAGGACCGGCTGTTGGTGGCTGCCACAGCGAATGCCGGTACGGTCATCGAACTTGCGCTTGCTTCGATTACGCGCGTTATCCACCGTCGCATCACCCGTCAAAGGCTGGCTGAAGGCGTTGTTGTGCGTCGGTACATAGCCCTGTTGCGTACAGGCGATGGCAAATACCAGACCTTCATGGCGCGACAGCAGCGGTTCCTGCAGTGCGGGCAATACCTGATCGGTGTAACGGTCGAAACGCGTTGTAAAGCGGGTGGGCGAAGTATTGGCAACGGGTTTGTAATTGCGATCGAACAGGTCATCAAGGCTGACCCGCCCCTGTTCGATATCGGCCTCGAACTTTTCGCTGATCATGCGCGCGCCTTCACGAGCCAGGTCGTAAATGCGCTGGTGGTATTCATCCAGACCGACCTGCGCCAGGCGCTGGCTGATGGTCTCGGCCTGCCCCTCCATCTGCACTGCGGCCTTGGCCAGTTGCCGGGTCTGCTCATCGCTGACGGCAAGATCACTGCGCATATGCTCGACAGCGTCGAATAGGCTCGCCAATTGATCCTGATTGCTCCTCGCGCCCTGCGCGATCTCGCCGACCTGGCTTTCCAGTTCGACCGCAAGCCGGGCGATATTGCCCAGGTGCTCGCCGGTCAGCTCGACCTGCTCGACACCCACGTCCAGATCGGCCGACAGCTCGCGAATTTGCTCCACGACTTGTGCGGTGCGCTGCTGGATATCCGCCACCATCTGCCCGACCTCGCCCGTGGCACTGGCAGTGCGGCCGGCCAGACCACGGACTTCGTCGGCAACCACCGCGAAACCGCGTCCGTGCTCGCCAGCCCGCGCCGCTTCGATGGCGGCGTTGAGCGCCAGCAGGTTGGTCTGGCTGGCAATCGACTGAATGACCAGCGTCACACGCTGGATCTCTTCGCTGCGCTGGCTGAGTGCCTCGATCAGCTCACGGCTGCCGACGGCACGCTTGCTCAGGTGGTGCATGCGCTCGATGGACTCATTCAGCACGCTGCTACCCGATTCGCTGCGCTGCCGCGCCTCGCTGGCAGCAACCAATGCCTGCTGGCTCAACTGGGCCGTCTGTTGCTCGGTGGCGATCATCTGCTCGGCACTGCTGACGATCTGTTCGGCAGCCCCCAGTTGCGATTGCACCTTGCCAGCCAGCCGACCAACGGAAAAGGCCACTTGGGCCGCGGACAGCGCGTTATGACTGGTGGTGCGCGACAGGTCGCGAGTCAGCAAAGCGATATCGCTGTCGCCCACCGCGCTGCCTGGCAGCACTTGCCTGCTGCGCACCAGGCGCGGCAACCAGACCACCAGCAGCGCCAGGGGAACGACGACATACAGCGACAGACCTGCAACGCTCATGGCGGCGAACAGCAGGCACAGGACTACGCTCTGCACCGCTGGCACCCACCACCTCGATGCAGCGTCGGGCGTATCGGCCAGCGGTAATCCGGCTGCCATGGATAGGTTCTCGGCCATACTGCGTCACCCCGTCTGTCATTGTCGTTATGACACTATTAAACGCCAGATAACGGCCTTGTGCCATGCGCTGTTGGTCGTAGCGACCGAGCGATGGCGATCAACGCGTTTTCGACAAATCCCGGGCACAACAAAACCGGGAGGCAATTGCTTGCCTCCCGGTCTGGTCACTCAGTCGCTGTTGCCTGCGTATCAGGCCTGGCGCTGGTGCTTGTCGATCTGCTCGTGGCGCTCTTGCGCTTCGATGCAATACTTGGTGGTCGGGCTGATCAGCAGGCGCTTGAGGCCGATTGGCTCGCCGCTGTCGTCGCACCAGCCGAAGGTGTCGTCGGCAATACGCGAAAGGGCCATTTCCAACTGTGGCAGCATGCGCTGGTCGCGATCGATCACGTTGACCAGCCAGTGACGCTCTTCTTCGACCGAAGCGGCGTCAGCCGGGTCGGCAGGCGTGTCCAGGCTCTCGATCGCAATGCGGCTCTGCTCGATACGCTCATGGATCTCGACCTTCATGCCCTGCAACAGCTCGACGAAGAAAGCGTGCTGCTCGGCGTTCATGTAGTCATCGGCCGGCATGGCCAGCAACTTTTCCTTTGTCATTTATTTCTCTATAAAAAAACGTGCATTGAGGAGCGGCCTGACGTTGCCGTTCAAACCAATAATCTCCAAGCGCCACCTGGCACTCAATTTACGAGGGGCGGCAGTCTAAGGCCGGCTAGCGGGCTCGGCAACACAATTGAAGGATTTTTGTACAGCGAATACCGTAAAACCCTTGAAATGCGGGCGAAAGACCTGACCAGCAGGTTGCTTGATGAGGCTCTGACCCACTGACAGCGAATCGGTTCCTGCAAACTCCAACGCACAAAAGGGCCTTGAAAGGCCCTTTGCTGCAGGTGATTGAATCAGCGCTTGGTCTTGCGCTTGTTGCGATATTGATCGATTACCACGGCCACGACAATGATCAAGCCTTTGATAATGTCCTGAACATAGGCGTCCACACCGACAAAGGTGAAACCGCTGGCCATCACGCCGAGGATCAGCGCACCGATCACCGTACCGGTGATCCGCCCGACCCCTCCGGAAAGGCTGGTGCCACCGATGACCGCAGCGGCAATTGCGTCCAGCTCGTAGGACATGCCCATCCCGGCCTGCCCGGTTGCCGCCCGCGCCGAGGCAACCACCCCGGCCAGCCCGGCCAGCAGCCCGGCGATGCTGTAGACAATCACCAGATGGCGCTTGACGTTGATGCCCGAAGTACGTGCCGCCTGCATGTTGCCGCCAATGGCGTAGGTGTATTTGCCGTACTTGGTGTAACGCAGGGCAATATGAAAGATGACCGCCACCACCAGAAAGATGATCACCGGCATCGCGCCCTGGCCGATGGCCGTGTACGAGTCGGAGAGCATGCTCACCGGCTGACCTTCGGTATAGAAGCGTGCCAGACCGCGCGCAGAGACCATCATGCCCAGCGTGGCAATGAACGGCGGAATGCCGGTTATGGCAATGATGCTGCCATTGATGGCGCCCGCCAGCAGCCCGACCCCGAGACCGACAACGACCGGAATCCACACCGGCAGGTCGGTCAGCGACGGGAACACCGCCCGGGAGAAGTCGGAGGTTTGTGCCAGGCTCGCGGCAATCATCGCTGAAAGTGCAAGTACCGAGCCCGACGAGAGATCGATGCCTGTAGTGATGATCACCTGAGTCACGCCAATGGCCAGCAAGCCGATGATCGACACCTGCAGGATCATCAGTACCAGACGCTGGGAATTGAGCAGGAAGCTCTGATCACGGACGATCCAGCCGAACAGTTCAAAGATCAGGCCGATGCCGATCAGCACCAGAAAGATGCTCAGTTCGGTGGGCAGCCGCCGTTTGCTTCGGGTCGGCGTCATGGCCGGTTTATTTTGCAGAATCGCGTCGCTCATGTTCGTTTCCTCTTGTTCTTCTTCTACCGAGCCCTGTAGTGCGAACTCAATGAACCTTGTGGCCGGAGGCCAGATGCATGACTTTTTCCTGGGTCGCTTCGCCACGATCGAGGATGCCCATCATTTCGCCTTCGTGCATGACCATGACCCGGTCACTCATGCCAAGCACTTCCGGCAGCTCCGAAGAAATCATGATGACCGCCATGCCTTCACTGGCCAGCAGGGAGATCAGGCGGTAGATTTCCACCTTGGCCCCCACGTCGATACCGCGTGTGGGTTCATCCAGAATCAGCACCCTGGGGTTGGTCATCAGCCAGCGCGCGAGCAGTGCCTTCTGTTGGTTACCACCGGATAATGTGTCGATGCACTGCTCCAGCGACGGCGTCTTGACCCGAAGCTTTTTGCACATGTCTTCGCACAGTACGCGCAAGGCCTTCTGTTGCACGAAACCGTTACCGGCATAGTTGGCCAGCACAGCCATCTCCATGTTTTCCATCACTGACAGGCATGGAAACAGGCCGGTCAATTTACGGTCCTCCGTGAGCAGCGCAAAACCCAGTTCAATCGCCTGATGCGGATCGCCGATGTGCACCGTCTTGCCATCGAAGCGCACCTCGCCGCTGTCGCTGGGGGTTATGCCGAACAGGGTCTCGGCGACATTGGTGCGCCCGGACCCCATCAGCCCGGCAATGCCAAGCACCTCCCCGGCACGCAGGTCGAAGCTCACGTCCTTGAAAATGCCGTTCAGGCTCAGTTGATTGACGGACAGCAGTACGTCGCCTGCCGGTTTTTCCCGCTCGGGGAACAGCTGGGTCAGTTCACGGCCCACCATCATGGTGATCAGGCTGTCACCGTCCATGCTTTCGGCGCGCTGCAGGCCGATATAGGCGCCGTCGCGGAACACCGCCACTTCGTCGGCGATTTCGAAGACTTCGTTCATCTTGTGGGTGATGTAAATGATGCCTTTGCCCTGGGCACGCAGGTCGCTGATGATCGAGAACAGGTGAGCGACTTCGGTTTCGGTGATCGCCGAGGTCGGTTCGTCCATGATCAGCACGTCCGAGTCGTATGACACGGCCTTGGCGATCTCCACCATCTGCCGCTCGGCAATGCTCAGCGTGCCGACCAGCTCCTCGGGATCGAGCTTGATGCGCAGACGCTCCAGCAGTTCGGCAGTGCAGCGGTGCATCTCGCGGTGATCGACCATGTGCAGGCCGTTGAGCTGTTCGCGACCGATCCAGATGTTCTCGGCAATGCTCATGAACGGCATCAGGTTCAATTCCTGATGGATCATGGCGATACCCGCCTGCAACGCTGACAGAGGCGTATCGAAGCGGACCGGCTTGCCACGCAGGCGGATTTCGCCCGAGTCAGGCTGATAGATGCCCGCAATGATTTTCATCAGGGTCGATTTTCCGGCTCCGTTCTCGCCCATCAGCGCCAGCACGCTGCCAGGGCGAACGCGCAATTGCACATCATTGAGCGCAATGACGCCGGGGAAGCCCTTGCTGACATGGCTGATTTCCAGCAGATACGGGGCCTGGGCATCAGGCGCCCCTCCGCCCCCGTCGCCGGACGGCAGATCGCGTTGCGCGGGCGGATTGGCAGTAGCAGAACCGAACATGATCACAACTCCTCAAGCGGCAGGCTGCGGGAGCGCATGGGCATGCCCTCCCAAGCCTGGCGATCGTTGTTATTTGAAGGTGGCGACGTTTTCAGGGGTGATCAGGCGATAAGGAATGATGATCGCCTGGGGCTCGACCTTCTCCTTCCTGGCCAGTTTCACCGCGGCATCGATCGCCCCGTCGGC
The DNA here is from genome assembly GCF_977070315.1 of Plantibacter cousiniae (nom. nud.). Taxonomy (NCBI): domain Bacteria; kingdom Bacillati; phylum Actinomycetota; class Actinomycetes; order Micrococcales; family Microbacteriaceae; genus Plantibacter; species Plantibacter cousiniae (nom. nud.). Next base: position 56,960 of record NZ_CDRVEU010000004.1, read on the forward strand.
CTGTCCTTTCGCGTCCTGATAGACCGATACGGCCAGATCGCCCTTGGTCACGGCGTTGAGCCCGTCCGGTGTACCGTCGACACCGGCAACGAAAACGCTGCCTTTATCCACGCCTGCCTGCTTCAGCGCCATCGCCGCGCCAATGGCCATTTCATCGTTGTTGGCCAGCACCGCGTTGAATTTTCGGCCCTGGGTAAGCCAGTCGTTGGTCAGGTCCATGCCCTTCTGGCGCAGCCAGGTGCCGGTCTGCTCCTGGTCTATCTTGATGTCCGGGTACTTGGCCAACACCTCTTTGACGCCCTTGGTGCGGTTTTGCGTGGAGTTGTTGGCCAGGTCACCCAGAAGAATCATGACGCTGCCCTTGCCCTTCATTTTGTCGGCGATGTATTGCGCCTGAAGTCGGCCGGCCTCCATGTCATCCGACGTCACTGTGGCGACGCCCGCAGGCAGTTTCGGATCGTCGGGGCGGCGGTTGACGTAGACCAGCGGGATACCGGCAGCCACCGCTTCCTTGGTGATCCGCGCAGTAGCGGCGGTGTCGACCGGATTGACGATCAGGGCGTCGACTTTTTTGTTGATCAGGTCCTTGACCTGATCGAGCTGCTTGTTGACATCCGCGCGGGCATCGACGAACTGCAGGTCCACTTTCTCGGTCGTGGACATGACTTTGGCCTTGGCATTCATGTCGTCACGCAGGTAGGTCAGCCAGGTGTCATCGAACTGCGACATGGCCACACCAATCTTGATATCGGCCAAAGCTGCACCGCTGCCCACCATCAGCGCCATCGCCAATGAGGTCAAAGCAATCTTGGTCTTCATGAGGATCTGTCTCCAAATTATTGTTGTTGTTCGGATGCAGCGAATCAGCGTGACAGGCGGATCCCGGTGGCACCGGGAATGCAGAACAGTTGCGCGTCCTTGTGGCGCACGCACAGGCTCAGGGCGACGACGGTGAGAAATCGCTCCAGGGTCCGGATCCAGAATGACGAGGTGGCAGAACGCTTGGCGGTGACGCCAGAGGTAGGGGTTTTCATCGACAGTACCTATCTTTTGTTTTGTTTTTGTCGGGCTTGCTTCTCGTGCTTTGAAAAACCTTCAAAACGCGAGGGATTCGATAGTCGGCAACCTGAAAACGACTCTATTGGAAAATATTTTCCAATTCAACTGATTTTAGAATTTTATTCCATTTCATTTTATTCGGTTACAGAGACGACAAAGCCCGACGCATGGCAAGCGTCAGGCTCTCTTCGATAACGGGCCGCTGGATGCGCTGCAGCGCGCAATGGCTACAGCACCACAACGCGCCCTTCTCTGGCACTCAGGCGCGCGGCATCCATGATTTGCGCCGAGGCTATCGCATCATGCGGATTGACCGGATTACTGCCCTGCTCGTCAACCGCGCTTTGCAACTGGCGGTAGAACTCCAGCCAGCAACCACGCTCCGACGGCACACGCTCGCGATGCTCGCCCTGCTCGAACCAGCCCCAGCGCCGATGCTCCTCGACACCCCAGCGCTCGCCCTCGGACCTTGGCGTAAGCCCGGCAAAGGCGGCCTCTTCTTGGCCATCCAGCCCGTCGACGCTGTAACAACCCTTCGCTCCACTGACCCTGAAACGCGGCTTGGCAGTGTTTTGCAGGCAGCTGCCGGACAGGTGCGAGGTCACGCCGCCGGCATGGCGCAGGGAAACGAAGAACGTGTGATCCAGTTCGTCGTGCGGCGCAGCGAATTGCAGTTCCGCATACACCCGCTCGACCGGGCCGAACAACACCAGCGCCTGATCCACCAGATGACTGCCCAGGTCACGCAGCACGCCACCGCCGCTGGCCTTGCCGACAGACCGTGGCGAATAACGCTCGATGCTGGACTCGAACCGGCTGACCGCGCCCAGTGCCTCGCTGTCGAGCAACTTGCGCACAGTGAGGAAGTCCGAATCCCAGCGGCGGTTCTGATAAACGCTGAGCAGCACGCCACGACGCTCGGCCGCGTCCACCAGCTCGCGCGCCTGGGCTGCATCACTGGCGAAGGGTTTGTCGCTGACGACCCCGACACCCAGCTCTATCGCTTCGAGGATCAACGCTCGTCGCGAGGCCAGCGGTGTGGAAATCACCACCACATCAACCCCGGCAGCGACCAGATCGGCCAGCGTATCGAAGGTCGCCACGCCGGGAAGGTCTTTGGCCACTTCCTGCTTGCGCTCTTCGGAGCGTGTGACGACGCCCACAAACGTGGCACCCGGCAAACTTGAAATCAGCGTCGCATGAAAGTAACGCCCTCCCTTTCCGTAGCCTACCAATCCTGCTCGCATGCATGTCTCCTGTATGTGTCGGGCGTCAGCCGTAGAAAGCCGGACGCATTTCCAGTGTGACAGGGACGATCGCCCCGCTGTTCTGCGCCAGAATACAGGCATCGGCGGCCACGGCGGCTGCATAACCATCCCAGGCGGAAGGCCCGAAGATCGTCCCCGCCTTCACCCCGTCGATGAAATCCTGCAGTTCAACGTCATAGGCAGCGATGAAGCGGTCCTTCCAGTCCATAAGGATTTCGTTCGACAGCTTGGCTTCACTGCGCAGTTGTACCTGTGACGGCTCGGGCAACCTGGCGATGCCGCTCTCGCCCACCACTTCACACTGGATGTCGTAACCGTACTGACAGTTGACGAAGACCTCAACGTCGATGCGTGTACCGCGTGCCGTTTCCAACATCACGATCTGCGGGTCTTTCATGTGTGCCAGAGCCTTGCTGGTCTTGCGCGGGAAGACTACCTGCACCGACACGTAGTCATCGTTGAGCAGCCAGCGCAGTACATTGAGTTCGTGAATCAGCGTGTCGGTGATAGCCATGTCGGTCTTGTAGTTCTCGCCCACACGCGGGTTGCGGTGCGCACAATGCAGCATCAGCGGCTCACCTATCCGGCCGCTGTCGATCACCGATTTAAGGGCGCGATAGCCCTGATCATAAGGGCGCATGAACCCCACCTGCACCAGACGCCTGCCACTGGCGATCTCGGCTTCGACAATGTGCCGGCAGCCCTCGGCAGTGACTGCCAGCGGCTTTTCGCAGAACACCGGTTTGCCCGCAGCGATGGCAGCCAGCACGAACTCTTCGTGACTGGGCCCCCAGGAGCAGACCAGAACCGCCTCGACGTCCGCCGCGGCGATCAGTGCGTGCCCGTCGGCATACACTTCGGCACCGATGTCCAGCTCGCGCACGACCTTCGCTGCCTGCTCGAGATTGATGTCGGTGACGGCCACCACCTGACTGCCGACCAGCGTCTTGCTGCAACGCCGGATATGATCCTGACCGATTGCGCCTGTGCCGATCACGCCGAGTTTCAATGCCATGTTCATGTTCCTTTTTTTATTAGGTATTCCCGGGAAGGGAGTCATGGAGTCCGAACGAGAAATCGATCAGTACTGACGCGCCTTGGCCAGCTCGCGACTGAGTTTTTCGTACACCTGCGCTGTGGTGCCGGTGGTCGACACTTCGGCAACCCCGACACGCCACCAGGACAGGTAGTTGTGGATCATGGTCTTGGGCAGGACCTTGATGTCGATCAGGGTCGAGACTGTCTGCTGTTGCGCATCGGCCAGTGCATCGCGCAGCTGTTCGGCGGTGCTGACCTTGTAGGTCTTGCAGCCGTACGCGGCAGCGCTCATGGCGAAATCCACCGGCACAAAGTCGCCATCCAGCTTGCCGGTTTGCGGGTTACGGAAACGGAACTCGGTACCGAAGCTGTTCATGCCGTTGCCCATTTGCAGGTTGTTGATGCAGCCGAAGGTCATGTTGTCGAGCAACACCACGTTGATCTTGCGCCGCTCTTGGATAGAGGTCGCCAGCTCCGAATGGAGCATCATGTAAGAGCCGTCGCCGACCAGTGCAAAGACTTCGCGGTGCGGCGCTGCGAGTTTCACGCCCAGTGCGGCGTTAACCTCATAGCCCATGCAGGAATAGCCGTATTCGACGTGATAGGTGTCGACCCCGGTGCTGCGCCAGGCGCGCTGCAGGTCACCCGGCAGGCTGCCTGCCGCCGCGACGATCACCGCGTCGTCAGGCACGTTCTGATTGAGGATGCCCAGCACGCCGCTCTGGGTCAGGCACGAGCCGGTCAGCTCGATGAATTCGCGCAACACGGCCGGGTCCAGGTGATCGTTGATTTCCGGGACAAAATCCTCGCTCTGGTACTCGACCGCGTACAGGCGATCCACCTCGGCCTCCAGCTCGGCACGCGCGGTCTTTGGCGCATCGCCCCAGGCCGCACGATAGCCGCTGGCTTGAAGGCTTTCGGTCAGCGCCTGCAAAGCCACCTGTGCATCGGCCAGCAACTGCACGCCGTCCAGCTTCTGAACATCGAAAGCACCGACATTGAGGTTGAGAAACTGCACATCCGGGTTCTGGAACAGCCATTTCGACGCAGTGGTGAAGTCGCTATAGCGGGTACCGACACCAATAATCAGGTCCGCCTCTTTTGCCAGCCGATTGGCCGCCAACGTACCGGTTTCGCCGATGCCACCCATGTTCAACGGGTGTGCCGAAACGATGGCACTCTTGCCGGCCTGGGTTTCGGCGAACGGGATATCGAAGCGCTCGGCAAAGGTTTGCAAGGCATCCGCCGCGCCGGAGTAACGCACCCCGCCGCCGCAGATCAGCAACGGCTTGCGCTTGCCTGCCAGCAGGTGCAACGCATCATTGAGCATGGCCTGGCTCGGTGGGCGACGGTCGATACGGTGCACACGTTTTTGCAGGAAACTGTCCGGATAATCGTAGGCCTCGGCCTGCACATCCTGAGGCAGCGCCAGCGTGACTGCGCCCGTATCGGCCGGATCGGTCAATACGCGCATGGCATTGAGCGCAGCGCTCATCAACTGCTCGGGACGGTTGATGCGATCCCAGTATTTGCTCACCGCCTTGAACGCATCGTTGGTGCTGATGCTCAGGTCGTGAAACTGCTCGATCTGCTGCAGCACCGGATCGGGCTGGCGGCTGGCGTAGACATCACCCGGCAACAGCAGCAGTGGGATGCGATTGGCCGAAGCCGTTGCCGCAGCAGTGACCATGTTCGCCGCGCCTGGCCCGACCGAAGAGCTGCACGCGTAGATCTTGCGCCGCAGGTGCTGCTTGGCAAAACCGATGGCGGCGTGGCACATGCCCTGCTCGTTACGGCCCTGATGGACCATCAGCTCGCCGCTGTCCTGCTCCAGCGCCTGACCGAGACCCAACACGTTGCCATGCCCGAAAATGGTGAAGACACCCGCGACGAATTTGCTTTGCACGCCGTCGACTTCGACGTACTGGTTATCGAGAAACTTCACCAGGGCCTGGGCCATGGTCAGTCGGGTTGTACTCATGCTCACACCTTATTGTTGTTTGAGGTGGAAAGTGTTGCGATGCGTTGCCGCGAATTATTTGGCAGTCGGCATACTGAACTCGGGGCCTTTGGCGATGCTGTCCGGCCAGCGTTGCATGACGCTTTTGTAGCGGCTGTAAAAACGCAGGCCTTCTTCGCCATAGGCATGGTGATCGCCAAACAGCGACCGCTTCCAGCCGCCAAACGAATGCCAGGCCATGGGCACCGGGATCGGCACGTTGATGCCGACCATGCCGACCTTGATGCTGCGAGCGAATGCGCGCGCCACGCCGCCATCGCTGGTGAAGCACGACACACCATTGCCGAACTCGTGGGCGTTGATCAGCGCCACGGCGCTGGCAAAATCCGCGACGTGGACGATGCCCAGCACCGGGCCGAAGATTTCTTCCTTGTAGATCTGCATCTGCGGCGTGACGTGATCGAACAGCGTCGCGCCGACGAAAAAGCCCTGCTCGGCACCCGGCACCTTGAAGTTGCGGCCATCGACGATCAGCTTCGCGCCTTCTTTGACGCCCTGATCGATGAAGCCCTCGACCTTGGCCTTGTGCACAGCGGTGACCAGCGGCCCCATGTCCGAATCGGCCTGCATGCCGTTGCCGACCTTGAGCTGGTCGATGCGCGGCAGCAGCTTGTCGATGAGGCGCTGGCCGACATCGCCGACCACCACGGCAATCGAGATCGCCATGCAGCGCTCTCCGGCCGAGCCATAAGCCGCCCCGATCAGGGCGTCGGCGGCCTGGTCCAGATCAGCATCGGGCATCACGATCATATGGTTCTTGGCCCCGCCCAGTGCTTGCACGCGCTTGCCGTGGGCAGTGCCTTGCTGATGGATGTACTCGGCGATCGGGGTCGAGCCGACGAAGGAAATGGCCTCGATGTCAGGGTGTTGCAGTAACGCATCGACCGCCACCTTGTCACCCTGCACCACATTGAAGACGCCATCGGGCAGACCGGCTTCCTTGAGCAGGCGCGCCATCAGCAGGCTGGCCGATGGATCGCGCTCGGAAGGTTTGAGGATGAAGCAGTTACCGGTCACCAGCGCCATGGGAATCATCCACAAGGGCACCATGACCGGAAAGTTGAACGGCGTAACCCCGGCGCAGACGCCCAGTGGCTGACGCAGGTTCCAGTTATCGATACCACCGCCGATGTTGTCGCTGAAATCGCTCTTCAGAAGACTGGGGGCACCGCAGGCAAATTCGACGATCTCGATACCGCGCACCACCTCTCCGCGCGCGTCGGACAACACTTTGCCGTGCTCGCGGCAAATGATCTGCGCCAGTTCGTCATGGTGCTGGTCCAGCAGTTCCTTGAACTTGAACATCACCCGCGCCCGGCGCAGCGAGGACTGCTCGGCCCAGGCCGGAAACGCCGCCTTGGCCGCCGCAACCGCTTCATCCACAGTCTTCACGCTGGCCAGCGCAACACGTGCCTGGACCGTACCGATTGCCGGATTGAAGACATCGGTGTAACGCTCACCCTCGCCATTGTTCAGGTGTCCGTTGATGTAGTGGCCGATCACCGGTGACTCGTTCATCTCATGCCTCCAGAACAAAAATGGGAAATCAGAGATCCAGCAGCCAGCTGTGCTGCGGATCGTTGTGGAACTGCCAGGCGCGCGTCGGGCCGGCCATTACGTTCAGGTACCAGGATTCGTAGCCGTAGGGGACGGAGACCGGGTGGTAGCCCTTGGGCACGGTCACCAGGTCATTGTTTTCCACGGCCATGGCCTGATCGATGCTGCGGTCGTCGGTATAAACCCGCTGAAAAACGAAGCCCTGCGGCGGGTTGACCTGGTGGTAATAGGTTTCTTCGAGAAAGCTCTCGTGCGGCAGGTTGTCCCGGTCGTGCTTGTGCGGCGGGTAACTGGAGGAATGCCCGGAAGGTGTACGCACCTCGACCACCAGCAGCGAATGCGCCGCTTCGCTGTCCGGCAATATGTCGCACACATAACGGGTATTGGCGCCCTTGCCGCGTACGCTGCGCGTCATGCTGCCCGGCATGATCAAGCGTGCCGGAAAATGTTTGCCGGCATCGCCCGGCGCCGTGCATACGGCAAGCTGCACCGCGCCGCGTGCGACAAACTGCGCCTGGCTATGCGGCGGCAGGTAGACCGCGAACGGTGATTTTTCTTCGAACACCGATTGCCGGTCGCCGATGTTTTCCCAGCTGAAAGCGCCCTGCCCCGGCGCTTCGCCACTGACGCTGGCGTGCCCGGTCAGCAGGACCACGCACAGCTCGTTTTCTCCTGCGCTCAGCGGCAGGCTTTCTCCGGACTCCAGGCGGTAGGCGGCGAAGTTCACGTATTCCAGCGAACCGGGGGCCAGCGCTACGACGTCGCGGCCAGTGGGTTTGCTCTTGGTCAGCAGATTCATGTTGCAGTCCTCCTTATCGTGCATCGGCCAGCAGTTGGCGCAACGTGTCATAGCCCTTTTTGGCGTACACATAGCTGGGCGCTACGGCGGGGTCCTGTTCGGCCTCGACCACCAGCCAGCCGTTGTAACCGGCCTGCCGCAAGACCTTGAGCAGCGCCGAGAAGTCAATATCGCCGTCCCCCGGCACCGTGAAAGTGCCGTTGATGATGCAGTCCGGAAAGCTCCACAGGTTGTTGCGTGCCAGTTGCACCACCGGCTTGCGCACGTCCTTGAAATGCACATGGCAAATACGCTGGATGTGCTTGCTCAACACTTGAAGAGGTTCGCCACCGCCCATGTAGCAATGCCCGGAATCGAACAGCAGCCCGACCTCCTCGCCGGTCAGCGCCATCAGCCGGTCGATATCCTGCGGCGACTCGACGTAAGCGCCCATGTGGTGGTGATACGCCAGGCGCACGCCTCGGGACAGGGTGAAACGTGCCAGCTCGGTCAGTTTTTCGGCGTATTCATGCCAGGCGGCATCGGTGTGAAAACGTGGACGTTCGACCAGTGGGATACGTTGCCCCTGAATCGAGTCGGCCACCTCGCCGTACACTAGCACCGAAGCGCCATTTTCGGCGAGCAGGTGCACATGCGCAGCGATGGCTTCGATTTCCTCCGCCACCGAACGCCGCGCCAGGCGGCTGGAATACCAGCCGGACACCAGCGCCAGGCCATGGGGCCGCAACACATCGCCGACGCCCTTGGCATCTTTCGGAAACTTGCCGTTGAGCTCGAAGCCCTCGTAGCCAGTGGCTTTGCCTTCGCTCAGCGCCGTGCTCAGCGGGGTTTCTCCGCCGAGGGCCGGCAAATCATCGTTGCTCCAGGAGATCGGATTGATGCCGATGCGGATTCTGGGTGTGGAAGTCGAAATGGGCATGGCTGCACCTTTTTTGTTGTTATCGCGACGTTGTTGTGGCGTCGAAATCCGGAACGAATCAGGCGCGGCTTTCGCGCCAGGACTCGATCAACCAGTTGAAGGTGCTCTGCACCCGACTGATCAGCGTCGCATCGTCTATTTCTCCGGCCATCCAGGCCCGGCTCGGCTCACGGAATATTGTCCGGCCGACAGCAAAGCCCTGGCAGACGCGGCTGTGGCGAGCTTCGGCAAAGCCGGCAGCGAGCTCTTCGACAGGCGCATTGAGCCCGAGCAGTACCACGCCGCGGCAATACGGATCGCGTTGCTGGATCAGTTCGTCCAGTTGCTGCCAGACCTGCGCACTCTGCGCCTCGATCTTCCACCACGCCGGGTAGATGCCCAGGTTGTACAAGCGCTTCAGCGAGCGAAGCATCACGTCCGGGTGAGGCGACGGGTGATCCTTGGGCGGAATGATTTCCAGCAGCAACTCATGGCCGCTGACTTTCGAAGCGTCGTAGAGCGCCTTGATCTGCACTTCCTGCTCCAGACGCAACATCGGCTCGTCATCGGGGTGATATTGCACCAGGCACTTGATGATCTGCTCTTGCGGCCAGGCGAGCAGATTGCTGCCGATGGAGCGACCGTGCTCGAAGGCCAGCGGCCTTGAGCCCTGTACTTCCACCGGACGCGCCACCCACCAGCCGCGACCGGTTGCGGCGTTGAGTGAATCCTGACCGAAGCGCTGGTCGGCAAGCAGACCGACATCGGCTTCGATGCCGCGCTTGCGCAGGTCGGCTTCGACCCGCTCGACCGCCTGCACGAACAGCTGCTTGAGCTGGCTGATGCTGCCCAGATCACGCCCGGCCTGTTGCGCCAGTTCGACTAGCTGGCCGCGATGATCGAAGGCAAAGATGAACAACTGCCGCCACTGCTTGCGCGGCACGCTGACCTGATGCAGCCGTTGCAGGGCGACATCCTGATCAGGACGGGTAATGGGTTCAGGGCTGTTGAACAGGTAATCGAGTTCGGCCGGGGTCGGCATCGCGGGCGCACAGGCATGCCGCGACACCACCAGCCCGCCACAGGCATTGGCCAGCTGGCAGCAGCGTTCGTCACTGGCCTCCTTGAGCCAGCCGCTGAGAAAACCGGACATGAACGCGTCGCCCGCACCGAGCACGTTGAGTACTTCGACCTGCACGCCGGGGTAGATGGCGCCCTCTTCCAGCCGCGCAGGAATGGCCCCGTGAATCACCGTGCAGCCTTGCGGGCCGAGCTTGACCACCAGCGTTGCGGCCGTCAGTTCACGCACCTTACACAGGGCCGCGAGCAAATCGGTCGAACCGCCGGCAATCTGGAATTCCTCTTCGGTGCCGACGATCAGGTCGAAACGCGGCAGGATGCGCTGCACATGCTGGCTGACCTTCTGATCGGCAACGAACCGAGTCTCACCATCGGCCTTGCCTGCCAGCCCCCAGAGCACCGGGCGGTAGTCGATATCCAGCACGCGCTTGACGTTGTGCTTCTCGGCATAGTCGAGCGCCTGACTGCTGGCCCTGAACACCTGATCAGTGGAGAAATGCGTGCCGGTGATCAGCAGCGCCTTGCTTGAGGCAATCTGCTGCTCGTCGATGTCCTCGGCGCGCAGGGCCATGTCAGCGCAGTTTTCACGGTAGAACACCAAGGGGAAGGTTTCACGATCCTTCAACCCCAGCAGCACCATCGCCGTCAGACGCTCGGGGTCGCGCTTGATGGCGCTGACATCACAGCCTTCACGGGCCAGGGACTCGACCAGAAAACGGCCCATGTGGTCGTCGCCGACCCTGCTGAGCATGGCCGACCTGAGACCGAGCCTGGCCGTGCCGAAGGCGATATTGGCCGATGACCCGCCCAGGTACTTGGCGAAACTGGAAACGTCTTCGAGTCGCGCCCCCACTTGTTGCGCATAAAGGTCGACGCCCAGGCGTCCGAGGCAAATCAGATCCAACTGACGCCCAGTGGCAAAGCGTGTCTGGCCCATGGTGGCTCCTGTTATTTTTATCAGCCTGCAGCGCCTGCATCATGTGTACACGCTGCTTTGTGAATGCAGCGTAAAACGTCAAGACACATCAATCAATATTTTTTCTATAATTATTTTTAGTGGAATATTTTTTCCATACCAGCACTCAAGTGCTGGCACACTGCGCAGGCGGGTAGGATATAGTCGTCGTTCCTGCCCCAAGGCAGCCTCCACCGTCAGGCCCACAACGGTCGTGCTGTGCGCGCCGTTGCCCTGAAGAAGAACAAGCAGAAAGGATTTGAATATGACCAGCGCCGATCAGCCCACTCTGCCCGGGACGAGCGTCGACATGCCGCCGAACAGTGCCGAAGGCTTGTTGCGGCTGATCACTGATGAATACGAGGGCCTGCCGCGTCAGCTCAAGCGGATTGCCAGCTATATGAGCCAGCAGAGCGACCGGATCATGGTTGACCGGATCAGTGACATCGCCCGCGAGTGCGAAGTCCACCCTTCGGCCATCGTGCGATTTTCCCAGCGTTTCGGGTTCAGCGGTTTCAGCGAGATGCAGGCGTTGTTTCGCGAGGCTTATACGCACAAGACCACGCCGGTGCAGAATTACCAGCAGCGTATCCGCAGCCTGATCGCCAACAAGTCACAGAAGGCCAATGCAGGCGATCTGGCACGCGAATGCGTCAGCGCCACCCTCTCCGGCCTGGAACGCCTGAGTGTCGAGCTGGATGACGATGAATTCGAGAAAGCCGCGGACCTGGTGGTCAACGCCGACAACATCTATGTGGTGGGCGTGCGCCGCTCATTCGCGGTGGCTGATTATCTGGTCTACAACCTGCAACACACCAACAAGCGCATTCATCTCATCTCCGGCCTGGGGGGCAGCTATCGCGAGCAAATGCGCAGTGTGCGCGCCAATGACCTGGTGATTGCCATCAGCTTCACGCCCTATGGCAAGGAGACCCAGCACTGCCTGCGCATCGCCCAGCACCACCAGGCCAAGACGCTGATCATCACCGACAGCAACCTGTCGCCGCTGGCCAAGCGCGCCAACTCGGTGCTACTGGTCAACGAAGGCAGCTCGTTCGCCTTCCGCTCGCTGAGCGCCACGCTATGCCTGTGCCAGGCGCTGTTCATTGCCGTGGCCTATCGCCTGGAACTCAAGGTCGATGAAATACACGAGCAGGTCGGGTTTGATGACTGAGGGCTGAGCCCTCAGGATTTGGCTTCCTCGCCCATGCGTTGCTGGTTCTTCTCGCCCATTTTCTTCGCGCGTTTTTCCAGCACCAGATACACCACCAGTGCCAGCAGCAGCGGCAGCAGGAAGTAGATCGCGCGGTAGCCGATCAGCGCTGCGAGCAGGCTGCCCTTGGAGAACTGGTGCGCCAGTAAGGTGATGAACACGGTCTCAAGCACACCGAGGCCCGCTGGAATGTGAGTGATCACACCGGCGATGCTGCTGATCAGCAACACACCGAGAATCGCCGGATAAAACGCCTTGTCCGGCAGCAGGGTGTAAATCACCGCGGCCATCAACGACCAGTTCAGAGCGCCCAGACTGGCCTGCATCAGCGCCTGCTTCATCGACGGCAGATTGAACTCCTGATCACGGATGGTCCATGAGCGTTTCTTCGAAAACCGGCAGGCCAGCAGGTACGCAAAACACACGGCCAACAGTCCGAAGCCGATCAATTGCAGGGTTGTGGTGCCGATCGACCACTCCTTGGGCAACTCCAGAAAGCGCATCGAAAACACAAAACCGGCCAGCAGCATGTAGCCCAGCCAGTTGGTAATCAGGCTCAGGCTGAGAATCCGCGTGATGGTCGAAACATCCAGCCCCAGTCGCGAATACAAGCGGTAACGCAAGGCAATGCCGCCCACCCAGGAACTGAGGTTGAGGTTGAACGCGTAGCAGACAAACGTCACCGGCACGATCTGCTTGATCGACAATGTGTGCCGGGTGTAATAACGCGCCAACACGTCAAAGCCGCAGTAGGTCGCGTAGCTGGCAAAGGCCACAACAGCCGCGATAGCCAGGGTGCTGGCCTTGTAGGACGCCAACGCCTGTTTCACCTCTTGCCAGTCAAGCTTCTTGACCAGCATAAACAGCAGAACCGGGACGGCGATAAAGAAAAACAGATTGAACGCCCGCTTTGCCCATTTCCACTTGGTTCCCTGCGCGCTTTGCGGCGCTGCCTGCGTGGCTTGGGTCATAGGGTTTTCTCCTGGTCCATCGGATGGTTGTTCTGCTGCTGTTCGATCACTTTCGCTTCGGGCACTACATCACCGGCACGCAGGGGCTTGAGGCGCACACCGTGAACCGGGAACAAACCGGCAATGGCCGGAAAACGGCGCAGGAAAAAGAAACTCAAGACGATCATCGGAGCACGCCACCACTGGCCACGCGCCGCGCCCTTGAGGCTCATCTGCTTGCTGTGCGCAGCGGCAAGCTCCATCAGGTGGTTTTGCAGATGCTCATTGAGCCCGCGATCACGTATGAACAGATTGGCTTCCAGGTTCAGCGCGAGGCTCAGCGGGTCAAGATTGCTGGAGCCCACGGTGGACCAGTCCTGATCGATCAGCGCGACCTTGCCGTGCAGTGCACGTTGCTTGTACTCATGAATGACCACGCCGTCGCGCAGCAGGTAGGTATACGTCAACCGCGAGCAAACCCGTACGAACGGCATGTCGGGCTGACCTTGCAAAATGAGGGTGACCTTGACGCCCCGCCGTGATGCATTGCGCAGCTCACGCAGAAAGCGGTAGCTGGGGTAAAAATACGCATTGGCCAAGGTGATCCGTTGCTTCGCAGCGCGAATCGCCTTCAGGTACTGCTCTTCGATATCGGTACTGTGCTCGTCATTGTCACGCTCGGCGAGCAGCATGCTGGCGTCACCGGCGCGGTCCAGCTTCAGTGCAACGGGCGGCAATTTGTCACGAACGACCTTGCTGAGCATATTCAACGCGCTGTGGTGAATATCGCCAACAATCGGGCCACGGACCAGAACGGCATAGTCCTGTTTGGCCGTCACCCCCGTGTCAGTCATGTGATCGACGCTGTAATTGATGCCGCCGATAAAGCCCAATTCGCCGTCGATCACCACCACCTTGCGGTGCAGCCGGCGAAACAGGTTGGTGCGCATGCCCATGAACCTTGGGCGCGGATCGAACAGCTGAATCTGGATACCGGCGTCGATCATGGTTTTGACAAACGTCGAACTCAGGTCCGAGGTGCCATAGTCATCCATCGTGACGACCACCTTCGCGCCATTCGCAGCGGCTTCGAGCAGCGCCTGTTGCAGGCCCTCGCCGATTCGGTCTTCAAAAATGATGAAGGTCTCGATCAGCACCTCTTTGCGCGCGGCACGTATGCACTCGAATACCCGGGCGTAAAAATCCTCGCCATTGATCAGCAACTCTACCGAGTTGCCGTCGCGCCACTGCCCTGTCGTATTGCTCATAAGGTCAACTCCACCGCCAGCGGTGCATGATCGGAAAGGTGGGACCACGGTCGGCTGGACAACACTTTCGGCCGGTGGGACGTTGCATTGCGCACATAGATCCGGTCCAGCCGGAGTAATGGCCAACGGGCCGGAAAGCTTTTCGCCGGCGCCCCGAAGCGCTCTACAAAAACCTCGTGCAGCCCGCTGCCCTGCAGCGACGCATCGGCGCGTTGGCGCCAGTCATTGAAGTCACCGGCAACGATCACCGGCTCGCCTTCGGGAATACGCGCCATCAGCTCGTTAAGCAGTTTGAGCTGCTGACGTCGATGGCTTTCACGCAGTCCCAGGTGCACACAGACCGCATGCACCCGGCCCGCGTGTGGCACCTCGAGAATGCAGTGCAACAAGCCGCGCTGCTCGGTGCCATGAATGGAAATGTCGAGGTTTTCATGCTGGATGATCGGGTATTTGGACAGCAACGCGTTGCCATGATCGCCATCCGGATACACCGCGTTGCGGCCGTAGGCAAAATCACTCCACATGCTGTCGGCCAGAAACTCGTACTGCGAAATCGTCGGCCAGTCCTTGACCCTGCGTGCGTGGCTCTGGTGTTCGCCGTGCACTTCCTGAAGAAACACGATATCGGCCGATACAGTGCGCACAGCTTCACGCAGCTCGGGCAGAATGAAGCGGCGATTGAAAATGCCAAAGCCCATGTGCATGTTCATGGTCAGTACATTCAATGAAACACTGGCGGACACAGGTGTCGCTGGGCCGACAGGCGGATTGGCACTGGTCAAGACTTGCTCCCGGGTGAATATTCACGGCATATGAAGCCACCCGTGAGCACAGGTTCCGTCGCGTATCTCACGTGCTGTGTATTTGCCATATGCAGTGGCGCAGAGATACACGTGAAAAAAATCAGGCCAACATGAAACGCAGGCGCCTGATAGACAGCCTAAGCTGTCTATCAGTCCTGCAAAAAAAGAGACAAGGAATCAAACCGTGGATGCATCGACTTCTCAACGCTACACCGCCCGAGCCAGATGGCTGCACTGGGCCATGGCCATTCTGATCGTGCTGGCGTACACCCTGATTCTGAGCCGCACCCAGTTCAGCAAGGGCTCGGAATATCGCTTGCTGGTCGTGCAGAGCCACTACTGGGTCGGCATTCTGATTCTGATCATGGCGTTTTTCCGTGTCGCCGAGCGTCGACGTCATCGTCCGCCCGGGATCACACCGCCGCTTGAAGGGGCGTTGCGCATCGTCGCAACACTGACCCATTACGCGCTGTATGCGTTCCTGTTTGCCCAGCCGTTAATGGGCCTGCTGACAGTGATGGTGGAAAAAGGCGCACTGCCCATTCCCCTCACCGATCTGCAGATTCCCTGGCCGCTGGCCACCTCGGACCACCTGGCCGAGACGTTCGAAGACGTGCACAAACTGCTGGGCTCGATCTTCTACTATGTCATCGGTCTGCATGTGATTGCTGCGCTCTGGCACCACCTGGTGCGCAAGGACAATACCCTCAAGCGCATGCTGTAACTCAGGACGCCGACAGGACCCGGGCAAGCGTGGCCTTCACCTTGCCCATCCCCTCACGCAGAGCCTGTTCGATTTCCGCCATGGTAATGACGGTCGTCGACTTGCCCGCTGCCGGATTGACCACCAGCGCCAGGCAGGCGTATTCAAGCTCCAGCTCACGAGCCAGCGCGGCCTCGGGCATGCCAGTCATGCCAACGATGTCGCAGCCATCGCGCTCCAGGCGGATGATTTCGGCAACGGTCTCCAGACGCGGTCCCTGGGTGCAGGCATAGACGCCCCGGTCGGAGAACGCGCATCCCTTGGCAGTCAATGCTGCAATCAGCCGGGCGCGCAGGGGCTCGCTGTATGGATAGCTGAAGTCGATGTGCGTGACCTCTTCCAGATCATCGGCAAAGAACGTGTGCTGGCGACCGCTGGTGTAGTCGACCAGATCATGCGGCACACAGAAATGCCCGGTGCCCATGGCCGGATGAATGCCACCGACTGCGTTGACCGCAAGAATCGCTTCGGCACCCGCCTGCTTCAGTGCCCAGATATTGGCCCGGTAGTTGACCTGATGCGGCGGCAAGCGGTGCGGGTGGCCGTGGCGCGCCAGAAACATCACCTCGCGACCGGCATAGTCGCCGATCTGGATTTCGCCGGAAGGTGCGCCATAAGGGGTGTTCATCGGCAGGAATTGCCGAATGTTCAGGCCCTCGAGCTGGGTCAGGCCGGTGCCGCCAATAATCGCGTAAACAGTCATCGCAAATCCTTAATCGATCAGTTGAGCAGCGCGCAGAGCCTGGAGCGCGGTCTGCCAGCGCGGGTGTTGCCGATAGTCGGTACTGGCCGATGCCTGACCGCGCATGCGCGCGATACGTGGCGAAGGCTTGACCTTCAGGCGCTGCGCAGCGCCCAGCGCAAGCTCGGCGGCCGCCCGGTCGTTGCACACCAGGCCCATGTCGCATCCAGCTGTCAGCGCCGCCTCGATACGGCTCCCCGCATCCCCGACCACATGAGCGCCGGCCATCGACAGGTCGTCACTGAAAATAACACCGTCAAATTGCAGTTCGTCGCGCAAAATGTCCTGCAACCAGCGCCTTGAAAAGCCTGCGGGCTGCGAATCGACTTTCGGGTAGATGACATGCGCCGGCATCACTGCAGCCAGTTGCTGACTCAGACGTGCAAACGGTACCAGATCACTGGCGCGGATCTCTTCGAGGCTGCGCTCGTCATTCGGAATAGCCACATGAGAATCGGCTTCAGCCCAGCCGTGGCCGGGAAAATGCTTGCCGGTGGCAGCCATGCCTGCAGCGTTCATCCCACGAATGAACGCCCCTGCCAGCAACGCCGCGCGCTGCGGATCGCCTTCGAACGAACGCGTGCCGACCACGGCGCTGCGCTGGTAGTCGAGGTCCAGCACCGGGGCGAAGCTCAAGTCCAGTCCGACCGCCAGCACTTCGGTCGCCATCAGCCAGCCGCAGTGTTCAGCCAGAAGCTCGGCATCAGGCTTGTCGGCAATGGCACGCATTGGCGGCAAGCGTACGAACCCCTCACGCAGGCGCTGCACCCTGCCGCCCTCCTGGTCGACGGCCAGCAGCAGGTCCGGGCGCACGGCCCGAATTGCGGCGCTCAACTCACGAACCTGACGGGGATGCTCGATGTTTCGGGCAAAGATGATCAAACCGCCCACTTCGGGCTGACGCAAAAACTGACGGTCTTCGCTGGTCAGCCAGGTGCCGGCGACATCGACCATCAGGGAGCCTTGCAGGCCAGAACTCATAGAAAAACCCTTACACACCAGTGCTCGTTCACAATCCGGGCATGGTGCTTGATCCTGAAGCCCGACGCAATCCGACACGCCGGTGCCGCTTGATTCAGGGCAAAGGCTTCAGGCCTTGGCGACCGCTGGTGTGCCGGTGCTGCTCTTGGTACGCGGCCTGAGCTGCGCGGCGATCATTGCCGGGTCGCTGACGCCGGTGTCGGCGCGCATGCCGGCGGCCAGAAACGGCACCATCAGGCGCATGACCTGCTCGATGGAGGTATTGACGCCGAAATCGGTCTCGGCAATGGCGCGCAGGGCCTTGATGCCGGACATGCTGAACGCGGCAGCACCGAGCATGAAGTGCACGCGCCAGAACAGCTCGATGGGTGGAATGCGCGGTGCGGCTTCGTTGACCAGCGTCATGTAGCGACGGAACACCTTGCCATACATGTCTTCGAGGTAGCGGCGCAGGTGGCCCTGGCTCTGACTGAAGGCAAGCCCCAGCAGGCGCATGAAGATCGACAGGTCGTTACCGCTGCGTGGCTGCACCACAAGCGCCTGCTCGACGAGAATCTCCAGCAGTTCCTCAAGGCTTGGCTTGTGCTCGGGCTTTGCCTGGCGACGTTCCAGTTCGCGATCAAGACTGATGCAGAAGGGTCCCAGAAAACGCGAGAACACGGCCTGGATCAACGCCTTCTTCGAGCCGAAGTGATAGTTCACTGCTGCCAGATTGACCGACGCCTTGCTGGTGATAAGGCGCAAGGACGTTTCGGCAAATCCTTTCTCTGCAAACAGCTGCTCGGCAGCATCAAGAATGCGTTCAACGGTTTCCGACTGGGCCATGGCTCTCTGCCTAACAAACGAACGTTTGAAACATACGTATCAAACGCCTCGGTTGTCAAGCCGGGCCGTTCATTTTGTGGCCGAACAGTCACGGTAATGGATGTTAAATGACAAAACGCAGGTGTTGCCGAGGTTTTGGACGAGAAGCGCTACGCGGGTTGACCACCGCCTGGCGGCGAAAATGAAATGGATGATTGCCAACGCGCCTTCACTGTATATAATCCCAGTCACTGTATAAAAAGCCAGAGCGCCCCTCATGATCAAACTGACGCCACGCCAGGCTGAAATCCTGGGTTTCATCAAACGCTGCCTGGAAGACAACGGGTTCCCGCCGACACGTGCGGAAATCGCTCAGGAGCTGGGCTTCAAATCGCCCAACGCGGCGGAAGAGCACCTCAAGGCCCTGGCCCGTAAGGGCGCCATCGAAATGACTCCGGGTGCTTCACGCGGCATTCGAATTCCCGGCTTCGAAGCGCGGCCCGATGACAGCAGCCTGCCGGTCATCGGCCGCGTCGCAGCAGGTGCACCGATCCTGGCTCAGCAACACATCGAAGAGTCCTGCAACATCAACCCGTCCTTCTTCCACCCGAGCGCCAACTACCTGTTGCGCGTTCACGGCATGAGCATGAAGGACGTCGGCATTCTGGATGGCGATCTGCTCGCCGTGCACACCACGCGCGAGGCCCGCAACGGCCAGATCGTGGTTGCCCGGATCGGCGATGAAGTGACCGTCAAGCGCTTCAAGCGCGAAGGCAGCAAGGTCTGGCTGCTGGCGGAAAACCCTGATTTCGCACCCATCGAGGTCGATCTCAAGGATCAGGAACTGGTGATCGAAGGTTTAAGCGTCGGCGTCATTCGCCGCTAAGGAGACGTTATGCAGTTCCATCAAGCACCGCATTCGCAATTGCCGCTGTTCGAGGCGTTTCTGGCCCAGCCCATCGCCCCTCTGCTCACAGATGCAGTCGAAACGCCGTGGGGCAACGACCCAGAGCCCTTCAGTGAACTGTCATTGCGTGGCGCTGCCGGGAACTGCCTCAACCTTCTTGCACCCATCCTTCGGGAATTGAGCGAGGAACTGGATGCGCGCTGGCTGACGCTGATCGCACCGCCATCCAGCCTGACCCAGACATGGCTGCGCGATGCGGGGCTCAACAGGGAGCGAATTCTTCTGCTGCAGCCACGCGGCACGCAAAGCGTACTGGAGCTGACGCGCGAAGCACTTCGACTGGGCCGTAGTCATACGGTGGTGAGCTGGATCAACCCGCTGGGCGCCATAGCGCGTCAGCAATTGATCAGTGCAGCAAAAATCGGGGAAGCACAGAGCCTGAACATTCGGCTGGGCTGAGGCCCAGTCGTCGATCAGTGCAGAACGTGAGGCACATCATCCTTTTCGATTTCGCCTTCAGCCAGGCGGCCAGCCATCTGCACACCCACACTCAACATGGCTTTGGCGACTTCGACATGCTGACCTTGCATGAACGCTTTGGCATCCGCAGAGAAATCAAGCGTTACCAGGGAACCCTCGTCATCGGCACGACGCAGCTCTATACGTCCGTCAGGTAGTTCGACAATTTCCAGGAAAGAGGTAGGCATTGGTACAGTTACTCCGCGATAAGCCGGCATTGTAACAGCCTGCCAGCCCTTACTTCATTGGTTTTCAGCATTCGCTCAGGCCTTCACGAAAACGGATGGCCAACCCTTTGAGTTGTTGACGCCAATTTTCAAGCTCTTCACGTGAGAGTTCAGACTCCGGCTCGGCGTCCAGGTTCACTGCCTGTATCATCGGCTGCGTGACATCACCCTTGAGCTTTTTCGGCGCACGAGGCGGCTCATATAACGCGTTATAGGCCGACAGCAGTTGCGCAAGCCATGTCTGGCGATTCTGGGCAAGCTCTACCAGCTCGGCCATTTCGGGGATGGCGATGGCGTCCAACACTTCCTGCGTCAACAATTCTTCCGCACGACGCGTGCCGGCTTGTGGCAGACGGTAGTAGCCTGCGATCTCGTGACACAGGCCCAGCAGCGCACCGTACAGATGAAACAGCGCGGACTCGCGCTCTGCCTGCAACAACGCAGGAGAGTTCACCGCCTGCCCCTTCTCCGCCCTGCCCAACGCCTCGAGCGAGAGCCCTGCGAAATAGATTTTCTGGTTGGTACGGGTATAGAGCTCATGGGCCATGGCGACACTCTCCACAACGATGGGATAGAGAACAGCATAGCCTGCGGCGCCTGGACAGGCCGGCGAAACAGGCTGATGCCTATCGAAAACAGCGCCCGGCTCCCTTGAGCCGGGCGCTTGCGATCAACGCTTGTCTTCAACCTTCCAGGCGCTGCCGTCGTAGAACGCACGCCAGCCGGTAGGCTTGCCCTCTACTTCGGTCTGGACGTATTGCTCTTTGGTCTTGCGACTGTAGCGGATCACTGCTGGACGACCGTCCGGATCCTTCTTCGGCGCTTCGCAAAGGAAGTGATACTTGGGATCGATTTCGTCCTTGTGCGGGGCGATTTCGATGACCAGCGGTGCGCGGGTTTCGCGATTCTTCGGGAACTGGCTGGCGGCCAGGAACAGGCCCGAAGCGCCATCACGCAGTATGTAGGTATCGTCAACCTTGTCGCACTTGAGCTCCGGCATCTTCACCGGGTCCATCTTCGGCGGCGCTGCGTCACCGCTTTTCAGCAGTTTGCGGGTGTTCTTGCAGTCCGGGTTGGTGCAGCCGAAGAACTTGCCGAAACGGCCGGTCTTGAGCTGCATCTCGCTGCCACACTTGTCACATTCCAGGCTAGGACCTTCATAGCCTTTGATACGGTAAGTGCCTTCCTCAATCTCGTAACCAGTGCAATCAGGGTTGTTGCCGCAAATATGCAGCTTGTGCTTCTCGTCCAGCAGGTAGGCGTCCATCGCCGTGCTGCAGATCGGGCAGCGATGCTTGCCTCGCAGAACCCGCGATTCGGACTCACCCTCGTCATCGTCGGCAATTTCGTCGCCGGGAGTCAGATTGACGGTCGCCTTGCAGCGTTCCTTGGGTGGCAGGCTGTAGCCGGAGCAACCCAGGAAAACGCCCGTCGAGGCTGTACGGATCTGCATCGGACGGCCGCACACTTTGCACGGGATGTCGGTCATCACCGGCTGGTTGGCGCGCATGCCGCCATCAGCGGCCTCGGCCACGTCGAGCTTTTTACGAAAATCACCGTAGAACTCGTCCAGCACGTTTTTCCAGTCGCGCTCCCCCTGAGCCACGTCATCGAGGTTTTCTTCCATCCCGGCGGTAAAGCCATAGTCCATCAGGTTGGAAAAGCTTTCGGACAGACGTCCGGTGACGATGTCGCCCATCTTTTCCGAGTAGAAGCGGCGGTTATGCAACGCCACGTAGCCACGGTCCTGGATGGTCGAGATGATCGCTGCGTAGGTCGACGGGCGACCAATGCCCCGCTTTTCCATCTCCTTGACCAGACTCGCTTCCGAGTAACGCGCAGGCGGCTTGGTAAAGTGCTGGCTTGGATCGAGCTTGTTCAGTTTCAGGGTTTCGCCCTGTGCCATGTCCGGCAAAACATCGTCATCGCCCGGCTTGGCCATCTGCGGCAGCGCACGGGTATAACCATCGAATTTCAGGATGCGGCCCTTGGCGCGCAGCTCGAAATCGCTGGCGGCGACCGTGACGGTGGTCGACAGGTATTGCGCAGGCAGCATCTGGCAGGCCACGAACTGGCGCCAGATCAACTCGTAAAGACGCTCGGCGTCACGCTCCATCCCGGTCAGTTTGCTCGGGTGAGTGTTGACGTCGGAAGGTCGAATCGCTTCGTGAGCCTCTTGCGCGCCTTCCTTGCTGCTGTAGACGTTGGGCGACTCCGGCAGGTACTTCTTGCCGAATTCGGTCTGGATGTAGTCACGCGCCATGCTGACTGCGTCAGCCGACAGGTTGGTCGAGTCGGTACGCATGTAAGTGATGTAGCCAGCTTCGTACAAGCGCTGGGCCATCATCATGGTCTTCTTTACGCCGAAACCCAGACGGTTGCTCGCCGCCTGCTGCAGGGTCGAGGTGATGAACGGCGCCGATGGCTTGCTGCTGGTCGGCTTGTCTTCACGCTTGACGATGCTGTAGCTGGACGCCTTGAGCTTTTCAAGAGCGGCCATGGCCTGGGTTTCATTGAGCGGTTTGAACGCTTCGCCGTTTTCACGCGCTACTTCGAAACGCACGTTGGCGCCCTTGGTGGTGCCCAGATCGGCGTGGATCTCCCAGTATTCTTCAGGGTTGAACGCGCGGATTTCACGCTCGCGCTCGACCACCAGCTTCACCGCAACCGACTGCACACGCCCGGCGGACAAGCCACGGGCAACTTTCTGCCAGAGCAGTGGGGAAACCATGTAGCCGACGACGCGGTCGAGGAAGCGACGCGCCTGCTGGGCATTGACCCGGGCGATGTCCAGTTCGCCTGGCTTGGAAAACGCCTCCTGGATGGCTTTCTTGGTGATCTCGTTGAACACCACGCGCTTGTAGCGGCTGTCATCACCACCGATGGCTTCGCGCAGGTGCCAGGCAATGGCCTCCCCTTCGCGGTCCAAGTCCGTCGCGAGATAGATGGTGTCGGCATCCTTGGCGAGCTTGCGCAGCTCTTCGATGACCTTTTCCTTGCCGGGGAGGATCTCGTACTTGGCTTTCCAGCCGTGTTCCGGATCGACTCCCATGCGCGAGACCAGCTGGCGTTGCGCCTTTTCTTTCGGCGTCAGTACCGGGCCTTCGCCCGCAGCGGCCTTGCCACGCTTGGCGGCAGGATCTTTGGCGGCACTCGCCGAACCGCTGGTGGGCAGGTCTCGGATATGGCCGATACTCGACTTCACCACGTACTGGTTGCCCAAATACTTGTTGATGGTCTTGGCCTTAGCCGGGGATTCCACGATGACCAGCGATTTGCCCATGGATCAGAAAATTCCTGAATACTAGATGAAAGACAGTGAGGAGCTTGTAAAGGCCACGCTATATATAGTGGCTACAAGGTGAGGTCAAGCACAGCCTGTTGTGCAATCGCCTCTCACGTTCGGGAAAACAGGCTGGGTTCAGCCTCAATCAGAGCAAAGCGCGGGACGTGCTCGCCGTCAACCTCGACCGACTCCAGAAACATGCTCAAGGGACGTACCCACATGCCGAAATCGCCGTACAAAGCCTGATAGAACACGACTTCCTCTTCGGTTTCGGAATGTTTTGCAACGCTGAAAACCCGGTAGTGCGGGCCCTTGTAATGGCGATAGAGCCCTGGCTGCAATTGCATGTCGCGGTCCTCTTGTAACACGTCCAGAAAATTTGCCTGAAACCATTTTTCCAAAAAACAAAAGCCGGGGCACCAAGCCCCGGCTCGCATCACACTCAGGAATCAGACGCGTTCGAAAACGGTCGCGATGCCCTGACCCAGACCAATACACATGGTCGACACACCGAAGGTGCCGCCATTTTGCTTCATGACATTGAGCAAAGTGCCGGAGATGCGTGCACCGGAACACCCGAAAGGATGCCCCAGAGCGATGGCGCCGCCGTGCAGGTTAACCTTCTCGTTCATCTTGTCGAGCACTTTCAAATCTTTCAACACCGGCAAGGCCTGTGCAGCGAAGGCTTCGTTGAGCTCGAAGAAGTCGATATCGGCAATACTCAGACCAGCGCGCTTGAGCGCTTTCTGAGTGGCCGGAACCGGACCATAACCCATGATTGCGGGGTCGACACCGGCCACCGCCATCGAACGAATCACCGCCATCGGCTGGATGCCGAGGTCCTGGGCACGCTGGGCCGACATGACAATCATGCACGACGCACCGTCGGTGATCTGCGAAGACGTACCGGCAGTCACGGTGCCACCTTTTGGATTGAAGGCAGGCTTGAGTGCCGCCAGACTTTCCAGAGTGGTGTCCGGACGAATAGTCTCATCGTAGTCGAAGACCTTGAGGAAACCGTTCTCGTCATAGCCCTGCATCGGGATGATCTCGTCCTTGAACTTGCCTTCCAGCGTTGCCTTGTGCGCCAACTGGTGGGAACGCAGGCCGAAAGCGTCCTGCTGCTCGCGGGTGATGCCGTGCATTTTCCCGAGCATTTCAGCGGTCAGGCCCATCATGCCGGAGGCCTTGGCGGCGTGCAGGGACATGTGCGGGTTTGGGTCGACGCCATGCATCATGCTGACATGCCCCATGTGCTCGACACCGCCGATGACGAACACGTCACCGTTGTTGGTCATGATTGCCTGAGCAGCCGTGTGCAGCGCGCTCATGGACGAACCACAAAGACGGCTGACCGTCTGGGCGGCCGAGGTGTGCGGGATCTGGGTCAGCAATGACGCCATGCGCGCAATGTTCCAGCCCTGCTCCAGGGTCTGGTTGACGCAGCCCCAGATCACATCCTCGACTTCGGCCGGATCGACCTTGTTGTTGCGCTCGAGCAACTTGCTGATCAGGTGCGCGGACATATCTTCAGCGCGGGTGTTGCGGTGCATGCCGCCCTTGGAGCGGCCCATCGGGGTGCGACCGAAGTCGACAATCACGACGTCTCTTGGATTAAGGCTCATTGGTTCATTCCTCGGAAGACGCTTGACCGAAGAAGCTCTGGCCATTAGCGGCCATCTCACGCAGCTTCGCGGTCGGTTGATACAGGGCACCCAGTTCGGCGTATTGGTCAGCCAGGGCAACGAATTCGGCAACACCGATGGAATCGATGTAGCGCAGCGCGCCGCCTCGGAACGGAGGGAAACCGATACCGTAGATCAGGCCCATGTCAGCCTCGGCAGCGGTTTCGACAATGCCGTCTTCCAGGCAGCGGACCGTTTCCAGGCACAGCGGGATCATCATCCAGTTGACGATGTCTTCATCGCTGACCTCGCGTTGTTCGTAGACAATCGGCTTGAGCACGTCCAGCACCGCCGGGTCATTGACCTTCTTGGGCTTGCCCTTCTTGTCGGTCTCGTACGCGTAGAAACCCTTGCCATTCTTCTGCCCGAGGCGCTTGGCATCGTACAGAGCGTCGATCGCAGAGCGGCGATCGTCCTTCATGCGATCAGGGAAGCCTTCGGCCATGACATCACGCCCGTGGTGTCCGGTGTCGATACCGACCACGTCCATCAGATAGGCAGGCCCCATCGGCCAGCCGAATTTCTCCATGACCTTGTCGATGCGCACAAAATCCACGCCTGCACTGATCAGTCTGGCGAAACCACCGAAATACGGGAACAGCACGCGGTTCACCAGGAAGCCCGGGCAGTCGTTGACCACGATCGGGTTCTTGCCCATTTTCTTGGCGTAGGCAACGGTCGTGGCGACCGCTTCTTCACTGGATTTCTCGCCACGGATCACTTCCACCAGCGGCATCATGTGCACAGGGTTGAAGAAGTGCATGCCGACGAAGTTTTCCGGGCGCTTGAGGGCCTGGGCCAGCAGGCTGATCGAGATGGTCGAGGTGTTGGACGCCAGAATGGTGTTTTCACCCACATTGGCTTCGACTTCGGCCAGTACCGCCTGCTTGACCTTGGGATTCTCGACGACTGCTTCGACGACCAGATCGACGTTACCGAAATCGCCGTAGGACAGCGTAGGACGAATGGCGTTAAGCGCTTCGGCCATCTTCGCAGCGGTCAGACGACCTTTCTCCAGACGACCGCCAAGCAGTTTGGACGCTTCGTTCAGACCCAGTTGAATGGCTTCTTCGCGAATATCCTTCATCAGGATCGGCGTGCCTTTGACTGCCGACTGATAGGCAATACCGCCGCCCATGATCCCGGCGCCCAGTACGGCAGCCTGTTTCACGTCCTTGGCGATTTTGTCGTAACCCTTGGCTTTCTTTTTCAGCTCCTGATCGTTCAGGAACAGGCCGATCAGGCTCTGCGCAGCAGCAGTCTTGGCCATTTTCACGAAACCGGCAGCTTCGATCTCCAGCGCCTTGTCACGACCGAAGTTGGCGGCTTTCTGGATGGTCTTGATGGCTTCTACCGGGGCCGGATAGTTCGGGCCGGCCTGACCTGCGACAAAGCCTTTTGCGGTTTCGAATGCCATCATCTGCTCGATGGCATTGAGCTTGAGTTTGTCCAGCTTCGGCTGACGCTTGGCCTTGTAATCGAACTCGCCGGAAATGGCGCGCTGGATCAAATCAAGGGCGGCAGCCTGCAGCTTGTCGGGCGCAACCACCGCGTCCACGGCACCAACCTTGAGCGCATCTTCTGCGGCATTTTCCTTGCCCGAGGCGATCCACTCGATCGCGTTGTCAGCGCCGATAATGCGTGGCAGACGCACGGTGCCGCCAAAACCCGGGTACAGGCCGAGCTTGACCTCGGGCAGACCGACGCGAGCGCTGCTGGCGATGACTCGATAATCTGCGGCCAGGCACATTTCCAGACCGCCGCCCAGCGCAATACCGTTGATTGCGACGACAGTCGGCACGTTCAGGTCTTCGAAATCACTGAAAATCCTGTTCGCTTCCAGATTGCCAGCGACCAGTTCAGCTTCCGGCAACTTGAAGTTGTCGACGAATTCGGTGATATCGGCGCCGACAATGAATGAATCTTTGCCACTGGTGACGATCACGCCCTTGACCGATGCGTCGGCCTTGAGCGCGTCGACTGCCTGGCGGAACTCATTGAGGGTGAGACGGTTGAACTTGTTGACGGACTCACCCTTGAGGTCGAAATTCAATTCGACGATGCCACTTTCAAGAGCCTTAACCGTGATGGCTTTACCTTCGTAAATCATCAACTGATCTCCACAATATGGAAGCTGAACAATACCCGCCGGACCTCAATGTCCGACGGGGCTACGACGTCGCCGTCGATGAACACGCCAAATCACACGCTTACCGCCGCGACGTGGTAGTCGGGATTCTGTGAGAGCCCTCTGACGACCAAACGCTCATTTCATACGCCCGTTTGATTTGGGTACGCACACCATCAGGCATAACCACAAGATTGTCAATTCGACAAAACGCCTGAAAATTCGCGTTTTAACAGGAACATGCCGAGGCCCCATAATGCCCGCTGCAACCTAAGATCTTCCATCATTCGCGGTAATGATAGTGCTCACTTGAATGCCCTGCAGTTGCTGGACGCGGAGCGCGGTAATACGCCGCCACGCCAGGGACGACGGGCCTCTGCATGACAATAATCGCGATGCGTGACAATCGATAAGCGCGGGGAAAATCAGCCAGAAACGCACCGCACGAGGGCACATGCAAAAAATATTTGCAGGAATCGCGACAAAAAGGAGCAAAAGGTCTAGAGTCGCAGCACTGCGCCACAAGAGGCTCGCAATGCAGCTGATTTGCGGGTGCGCAACAGCGAAAGCCGACATGGCAGCGAAAGCCTGTCGGCACGCGACGAATTATCGGCCTGCCTGGCCAACCCCGGCCCGATGTTGTTATCGGGCTTTTTAATGCCTGCGATTCAGGGTCAGGCAAGCGCCCTGAGCACCGCATCAATACGCTGTAACACTTCTGCCTCGCCCCGCTCGGCCCAGTACACCGCAATCAGTTGCCCGTCAGCCTCGACTTTGTAGGCATCCACGGGCAACGTTTGCAGGTGGGGCAGCAGCCTCGCGTCCTCGCAAGGCTCGCGCCAGCGGTTAAGCCATACGCCCGGTCCGCTTTGCCAGTACACCCAGGTATCTGCATGCGAGCCCAGACGCGGACGATGGTACTGCGCGCAAGGGCTGGGCGGCTCTTTGCTCAGCCAGTGCGGCCACTCCTGCGGGGTCAGTTGCATGCCCATGCCCAGCCGCCGCGCCTGCATGCGCAACGCCATCCTGCCGCTTTGCTGGCGCGAGGGACGTAACCACACCAGCGGACTCAGCATTACACCAATGATTGACAGGACTATCCAGACCGTCATATTTCTTGCCCCCAGCCGATTTCAGGCTCTTTACAACATTCTTGAAAACAATGACTTGCACGGGGGCCTGCCCAGATGCGAACGAAAGAGCCATACTCCCATCATTGCAATTCTCCCGGAGGAACCCTCATGCCATACAAACACGTTCTGGTTGCCATCGACCTCACCGATGAGTGTGAATCGGTCATCCACCGCGCCAGCATGCTGGCAAAAGACAGCGGCGCGAAGCTGTCGATCGTGCACATCGTCGAACCCATGGCAATGGCCTTTGGCGGTGATGTACCCATGGACCTGTCGCAGTTGCAGCAGCAGCAATTCGACCAGGCCAAGGAAAAACTCAAGAAAGTACAGGACTCGCTCAAGCTAAGATTCCCGCTGCTCAACGAAGGCGAAAGCCATCTTGTGTATGGCCAGCCGCGTCAGGAAATCCATCAACTGGCCAAGAACAAGGGTTGCGACGTAATCGTTGTCGGCAGCCACGGCCGCCACGGCCTCGCCCTGCTGCTAGGCTCGACCACCAACGACGTCGTGCATGGCGCGCCCTGTGACGTACTGGCCGTACGCCTCAACAAACAGGAAGACAAGAAGCCTGAATAATCCCGGGCCCGCTATAGCAAAAAGCCCGGTGACCCGGGCTTTTCCTGCAACCTGAGACGCGCCGGACGATCACTCGTCCAGTTCGGCCCAACGCTCCAGCAGCTTGTCAAGTTCGGCCTGCAGGTTTTCCAGCTGCGCCAGCACGGCTGCAGTCTGCTCGGACGAGCGCTGGTAGAAGCCCGGCTCGGCCATTTCCGCGTTCAGCGCCGCCATCTTGCCTTCGACTTCATCGATCTGCGCAGGCAACGCCTCCAGCTCACGCTGAAGCTTGTAGCTGAGCTTCTTCTTCGCCACCGGCATGTCCTGAGCGGCAACCGGTGCAGCCTGCACCACAGCGCTGGCCAGCTCGGCCTTGCCCGACTTGGTGTCGGCGACGCCCAGAAGACGCGGTGACCCGCCCTGACGCAGCCAGTCCTGATAACCACCCACGTACTCGCGAACCTTGCCTTCGCCTTCGAACACCAGCGTACTGGTGACGACGTTGTCGAGGAATGCCCGGTCGTGACTGACCATCAGCACAGTGCCTTTGAAGGTCAGCAGAACCTCTTCGAGCAGCTCCAGGGTTTCGACGTCCAGGTCGTTGGTGGGTTCGTCGAGCACCAGCAGGTTGGCTGGCTTGCTGAACAGCTTGGCCAGCAACAGACGGGCACGCTCGCCACCGGAAAGCGCCTTGACCGGCGTGCGGGCACGCTGCGGGCTGAACAGGAAGTCGCCGAGGTAGCTCAGCACATGACGGCTCTGGCCATCGATATCGATGAAATCACGTCCCTCGGCAACGTTGTCGATTACGGTCTTTTCCAGATCGAGCTGGTGACGCAACTGGTCGAAATAGGCCACATCCAGACGCGTACCGACTTCAACCTTACCTGCGGTTGGCTGCAGGTTGTCGAGCATCAGCTTGAGCAGCGTGGTCTTGCCGGTACCGTTGGCGCCGAGCAGACCGATACGGTCCTCGCGCTGCAGGACCATGGAGAAATCCTTGATCAGGGTCGGCCCGCCCGGATGGGCGAAGCTGACGTTATCGAGCACCATGACCTGCTTGCCGGACTTCTCGGCAGTGTCGAGCTGAATGTTGGCCTTGCCGGTACGCTCACGACGCTCGCTGCGCTCTACGCGCAGCTCCTTGAGCGCACGCACGCGACCTTCGTTACGGGTGCGACGAGCCTTGATGCCCTGGCGGATCCAGACTTCTTCCTGGGCCAGACGCTTGTCGAACAGCGCGTTGGCGGTTTCTTCGGCAGCCAGCGCAGCTTCCTTGTGGACCAGAAAACTGGCGTAGTCGCCATCCCAGTCGATCAGGCCGCCGCGGTCCAGTTCAAGGATGCGGGTCGCAAGGTTTTGCAGGAATGCCCGGTCGTGCGTGATGAACAGCACTGCACCCTGGAAATCCTTGAGGGCTTCTTCAAGCCAGGCGATGGCGCCGATATCCAGGTGGTTGGTCGGCTCGTCGAGCAACAGCAGGTCCGGCTCGGACACCAACGCCTGGGCCAGCAGAACACGGCGACGCCAGCCACCGGACAGTTCGGCCAGGGTCTTGTCGGCAGGCAACTGCAAGCGGCTGAGAGTGCTCTCGACCAACTGCTGCAGGCGCCAGCCATCACGGGCTTCGAGGTCCTGCTGAACATGCATCAGCTTGTTCAGGTCTTCCTCGGTGACGCAGTTCTGCGCCAGGTGGTGGTACTCGGCCAGCAAGGCACCGACGCCATCCAGACCTTCGGCCACCACATCGAACACAGTCCGTCCGTCGGCTACCGGCAATTCCTGGGGCAATTCGCCGATCTTGAGGCCGGGCGCGCGCCAGACAGCCCCGTCATCAGGCTTCTGAACGCCTTTTACCAGCTTCAACATGCTGGATTTGCCTGTGCCGTTACGGCCGATGATGCACACCCGCTCGCCACGGGCGATCTGCCAGGACACCTTGTCCAATAACGGCATGGCGCCGAAAGCAAGGGACACATCGCTGAATTTGAGCAGGGTCATGAGCTTCTCCAAAAACCGGGCGCGCATTCTACCTGAGATAGCAGGCAGATGTCGGCATTCATGGCACCGCTGCGCGCCTCGACAAGACTTTATGACCGCCAATTATTTCCATATGAGACAAGCTCGTCGGCAATGCTTTCACCAAGAGCTGGCAAAAGGCTAAGCTAGCAATACTTTTCACCGACTCATCTGCTCGGAAGTCTCATGCGCAGTCGTTTGTTCAGCTTTTTATCGTGCCTGCTCCTCTCCGCCACCGCCGTCCAGACTGCTCATGCGGTAGACCTCAACCAACAACGCAAGTATTACGACGAAGCAAAGCGCGCACTGGCCAAGGGCGATTCAGGCCCCTACCAGATGTACGCCACAGCCCTGGCCGACTATCCGCTGGAGCCTTACCTCGAATACGACGAACTGACGGCGCGCCTGAAAACGGCAAGCAATCCCGAAATCGAGAAGTTCCTTGCCGAGCACGGCGACCTGCCGCAAGCCAACTGGATGAAGCTGCGCTGGTTGCGCTGGCTGGCCGAGCGTGGCGACTGGCAAACCTTCGTCAAGTATTACGACCCGAAGATGAAGTTCGTCGAGCTGGACTGCCTGTACGGGCAGTACCAATTGAACAACAACAAACGCGCCGAAGGCTTCGCCAGTGCTGAAAAGCTCTGGATGACCGGCAAGACATTACCCGCCGCCTGTGACGGTTTCTTTGCCCAGTGGGCGGCCGCCGGCCAGCTGACCGAACAGAAGCGCTGGCAGCGCGCCAAGCTGGCGGCGCAGACGCGTAATTACAGTCTGGCCAGCACGCTGGTGGACAGCCTCAACTCGCTGGCACCGCAAGGACGCCTGCTACTGGCTGTCGCGCAGAAACCGGAGATGGTCAACAACCCGTCGCAATTTGCCCCGGTAGACGAAGCGATGTCCGACGTGGTCGGTCTCGGCCTGCGTCGGCTCGCCAAGCAGGACCCGCAGAAAGCCCTGTCGATGCTCGATGGCTACGCCGTGACCATGCATTTCTCCCGCGAAGAGCAGGTCGAGATTGCCAAGGAAATCGGCCTGACCCTGGCGCGTCGTTATGACGACCGCGCACTGGAGGTCATGACCAAATATGACCCCGAATTGCGTGACGACACCGTGACCGAATGGCGCCTGCGCCTGTTGCTGCGCCTGGGTCGCTGGGAAGACGCCTATGAGCTCGCGCGCCGGCTGCCCAAGGATCTGGCGGCGACCAATCGCTGGCGTTACTGGGAAGCCCGCTCTCTGGAACTGGCGCAACCCAACAGCCCGCTGATTGCTGCGCTGTACAAGGATGTCGCCAAGGAGCGTGACTTCTACGGCTTTCTGGCTGCCGATCGCACCCAGAGCCCGTACCAGCTCAACAATAAGCCGCTGGTGCTGAGCCAGGCGCTGATCAACAAGGTACGCAACACGCCGGGCGTGCGTCGCGCACTGGAGTTTCATGATCGCGGCGAGATCGTCAACGGTCGGCGTGAGTGGTATCACGTGAGCCGCCTGTTCAATCGTGACGAGATGGTTGCCCAGGCCAAGCTGGCCTACGACATGCAGTGGTATTTCCCGGCAATCCGCACCATCAGCCAGGCGCAATACTGGGACGATCTGGATATTCGCTTCCCGATGGCGCACCGCGACACGCTGGTACGCGAAGCCAAGGTGCGCGGCCTGCATTCGAGCTGGGTGTTCGCCATCACGCGTCAGGAAAGTGCGTTCATGGATGATGCCCGTTCGGGCGTCGGTGCCAGCGGGCTGATGCAATTGATGCCTGCCACCGCCAAGGAGACCGCGCGCAAGTACAGCATCCCACTGGCCTCGCCTCAGCAGGTGCTCGACCCGGACACCAACATCCAGTTGGGCGCCGCCTACCTGAGCTCGGTGCATGCGCAGTTCAACGGCAACCGGGTGCTCGCCTCAGCGGCCTACAACGCTGGCCCGGGGCGCGTGCGCCAATGGCTTAAAGGTGCCAATCATCTGGCCTTCGATGTCTGGGTAGAGAGCATTCCGTTCGATGAAACCCGTCAGTACGTGCAAAACGTATTGTCGTACTCGGTGATCTACGGCCAGAAGCTCAACTCGCCGCAGCCTCTGGTGGACTGGCACGAACGGTTTTTCGACGACCAGTGACCGGTGTCGGCAGGAGTGCTGCGCACAGCACTCCTGCCGGACAATAGCGCTGCCCGCCCCTACTCCAGCACTTCGACGGACATGCCCACTTCAAGCTCGCCCAACCCCTCGTTGACCACGTTCTGACCGAACAGCACGTTGCCTTCCACTTCCCGATAAGTCTTGAGCGTGGCAAACGGTTCGCGATCTGCACTGCGCTCGCCGGTTGCCGGGTCGACAGTGGTCAGGATGCAGCGTGCGCAAGGCGTGAGCAACTGGAACTCGATGTCTCCGATGCGGATGCGTTTCCAGCCATCCTCGGCAAAGGCCTCGGCCCCTTCGATCACCAGATTGGGTCTGAAACGCAGCATTTCCATCGGCCTGCCCATGCGCGCTGACAGATCATCGAGCGATCCCTGGCCGATCAGCAGCAATGGAAAACCATCGGCAAAGCTCACCCGGTCGTTGACCGTCTGGTAGCCGCCAGGGATCCAGCGCGCACGCTCCGCTGGCAGGTAGACCATGCGCGTGGGCTTGCCGATAAACCGGCTGACCCATTCGCCGGCCTCATCACCCGCATCCGGAACCTGCAGCGAGTCACGCCAGACGGTCACGCCACGCAAATTAGAGTCGATATCCAGCGGAATCGCGACGTCCAGAGGCTCGAAGCCAGGTGCCGAAAGGGTTACACCACCGCTGGTGTTCCACAATACCGACAGTCGGGACATGTGCGGCAGTGCGCGCTGAGTGAAGAATCGGCCATTACTGGCGTCGACCAGCATCCAGCGTCGATCGCCCGCCAACCCCAACGCATCGAACGAGGCGCGCTGCATCGGCTCGGCCTTGCAGGATTTGAGGGGGAAACGATAGAGCGAGCTGAGACGTAACATGTGCGCCGATTCCTTTGGGGGCTGGATAAGCTTTGATGCAGACAGCAAAGCTTATCCGAAGCCGGAGCCGGCAGCACTCGCGATGAGAAATCGAGCGCGGTGTCAGACAATCATCAAAAGACGTTCGCGCACGACCTCGACCAGCTTGTCGGGCTGGAACTTGGAGAGGAAGTTGTCACAGCCGACCTTCTTGACCATCGATTCGTTGAAGCTGCCGGACAACGAAGTATGCAGGACGATGTACAGACCGCGCAGGCGTGCATCGTTGCGAATCTCAGTGGTCAGACGGTAGCCGTCCATTTCCGGCATTTCCGCATCGGTGAACACCATCAGCAGCTTCTCGTGCACGTTCTCGCCTGCGTCCGCCCAGGCCTTGAGCATGTTCAGCGCCTTGAGGCCGTCGCTGGCTACGTGCAGCTTGAGGCCCAACTGAGACAGCGTATCGCGCAACTGCGCCAGCGCGACCTTGGAATCGTCGACCAGCAACACTTCCCGACCACGGGCATTTTCCAGCACCGGATCTTCGAGCTTCTCGCGGGATACCTTGGCGTTGTAAGGCACGATCTCGGCGAGCACTTTTTCAACGTCGATGATCTCTACGAGTTGATCATCGACCTTGCTGATGGCGGTCAGGTAATGCTGACGACCTGCGCTGACCGGCGGTGGCATGATTGCATCCCAGTTCATGTTGACGATACGGTCGACACCGCCAACAAGAAAGGCCTGAACCGACCGGTTGTATTCGGTGACGATGATTGTGCTGCCCGGACCCGGTACCAGTGGGCGCATGCCGATGGCCTGGGAGAGGTCGATCACCGGAAGGGTCTGGCCGCGCAGGTTGACCACACCACACACGAACGAATGGCGTTGCGGCATGAGGGTCAGCTTGGGTAGCTGCAATACTTCCTGGACCTTGAACACGTTGATCGCAAACAGCTGCCGACCGGCAAGGCGAAACATGAGGATTTCCAGGCGATTCTCGCCCACCAGTTGTGTGCGCTGATCTACTGTGTCGAGAATGCCTGCCATTATTAGCTCCTGAAGCGATGGTCGCGTTGATTCTGTTGAGCCTGTATCGGCTGAAATCAGCCGGACCTTAATGGCGATGAACGGCCACTCTCAAGCATTGATGTCATTTTACCATCATGCTTTACTGATGTCGCTTTCAACACACACAAATACAGCTTCAAACCCGCGCCGAAAATACCTCGGCGCCTCCTTGCGCCCGGAGCAAAATCATATATCCGCAAAAAGTCAATCAGGGATAACCTGATATGATCGACATCTAATTGCCACTATTGTGACGGCATTCTCACTACATGAATGGCGTTCGATTTGTGTCCGCGTCCCAATCCCTGCAATCGAGTGGCGCTGGCGACATTCAGAAACGTCCTACATACTTTTGTTTGAAATCGACATTAACTGTCAGCCATTCGCCGCGGGCGGAAGTTCGCTATCCATGATCAGTGGAGACAAAGGATGCTGAGCCACAACGATTGGCAGCACAAGCACGACCAGTTCCTGAGCCTGTCTCAGGCACTTTTGCACAAGTCGGAAGAATGTCTTTCGCATCTGGAGCTGATCCCCAACGACGAGGACGCTACCGGCTGCCTGCTGACAACCCTGCGCAAGCTCGCGCAGGAGGCAGAGGCCGTTCCTGTGCCGTGCATTGCCGATTTTTCCCGCCAGCTGTGCCAGTTGTTGAAAACCGGCAGTCAGACCAACGAGCTTTCCCAGGAAGCCCTGCTGGCCGTCAAGAACTGCCTGACACTGATGTATTGGCAAGTCGAGCTTCTCGATCCGCTGACCGGCGAATTGACGATGGACGACCACGAACAGCTCGAACTGCTGGAAAAACTGGCCAGCGCCTCCGCGCAATCGGCCTTGCCGAAAGATGCAACCCGCCAATAACGCTCGATCACGCCCGCCGTTGAGAATCGTATCGCGATGTCATTGAGGCAGCGTTGTCACGCCAGCATTTTCCGTTCATTGTCTTTACTGCTGTTGACATCGTCTTCACGTATGACCAGAGACTGCACACGCGCTTGAGCGGTCCCATTTGCACAAGAAATCACAATGACCTGCAATCTGTTATTGGTCGACGACCACTCCCTTATCAGAGCCGGCGTGCGAGCGCTGGTTGCAGACATGCCCGGATACACCATCGTGGGTGAAACGGCTGACGGCGCGCAATTGGCAAGCCTTGCGCAGCAGCTCAGGCCCGACATCATCCTGCTCGACATCTGCATGAAAAGTGTCGACGGCCTGGATGCACTCGAGCACCTGCTGCAGGTGCTACCGCACTGCAAGGTATTGATCCTGTCGATGCAGAATGATCCGGACATGATCATGCGTGCGCTCGACATCGGCGCGCATGGTTATCTGCTCAAGGACACTACGGCTGCGGAACTCGAACAGGCACTCGGGGCGCTGCGCAGCAACGAGCGCTACCTGAGCCCGGCCATTGCTCAGATGGTCATCGAGTGCGCATTGCGCGGTACACCCTCGGACCGGGCTCAGGCGGCGAAGGAGCGTTATCGCCTGACCGCTCGCCAACTTGAAATCCTGCGCCTGATCGTGCGCGGCAAGTCCACACGCGAGATTGCCGATGGCCTGGGACTCAGCGTCAAGACCATCGAGACTCACCGTGCCCAGGTCATGAAGCGCCTGCAGATATTCGACGTGGCCGGGTTGGTGCTGTTCTGCGTTCGCGAACGGATTATCAGTCTGGACGATTGAGCTCAGGTGCGCCGCTCAGTACCGGCGAATCGGTTGGCAGGTGCACCTGAAGTGCCCCCGGCCGGGCCTCGAAACGCAGGTACTCGCCCGACAGCGGCTCACCGTCCAGATTGATATCCAGGCCCTGGGCGGACTTGAGTTCTACCCACGGCAAACGCGCTCGAACGAACATATTGTCGATGCCCAGCCCGCCTTCCAGAAGACTCCTCAGTGTGCCGACCACTTCCTGAGGCGCCGGCAGGATACTGATGTCGAGCAGACCGTCATCGGCCAGCGCGGTCGGGCACAGCTCGTGTCCACCGCCCGCCTGCCGACCATTGCCGATACCCAGTGCAAGCAGGTCGCCGCGCCAGTGAAAATCCGGCCCGGTGAGCTCGCCGTGGGCCGCATGCAGTTCGCTGAATCGGGTCAGGCCGGTAAACAGGTAGGCAGCGCCACCCAGCACCTTCTTCAGGTCTTCGGACGTGCTGGCCGTGACCTGGCTGCCAAACCCACCGGTCGCCATATTGAGGAACAGCTTGCCGCCGACCTCACCCAGATCGACGGCACGCGGAGCCACGTCCATCAGTTGCAGGGCCCTTGAGACTTCCAGAGGCACGCCAGCCGCACGGGCAAAATCGTTGGCAGTCCCCAGCGGCAGAATAGTCAGGCTGGCCTTGGTTTCGGCCATTGCCAAGGCTTCGGCGATATCGCGCAAGGTGCCGTCGCCACCACCTGCGACGATATGCCGATGACCGGCGGCCAGGGCCTCGCCGACCAGGCGCTGGGCATCGCCGGCTTCCCAGGTCAGTCGCACGTCCAGTTCCCAACCCTGCTTGCGCTTGTCTGCCACCGCGTCACGCACGTCTTCGTTGAGTGCCTGTTTACCGTGAAGAATGAGCATTGCCCTGCGTTGTGTCATGACACCTCCTCTGCCGAACCCTACGAATTGAAACCTGCGAGCGACGCTCTTGGTGTAATCGGCGCCCGCATACATTTCGCACGACGCATGACTCTGACCCCGGGCAGCCGGAAAAAGCCCATCCGTTGCGGAAATTTTTTTCACCTCTGCAACAGCTCGCTTGCCCCCGCAGGTACTGGGGAGAACCTCGCAACGGGCTGTCCGGATCAACGCCTGCGTCAGGGCTGAAGCACTTTTGTCCTGTCACTATTCGTTTCATGAGCTTTACTGACAGCAGTACCCTCACTTGAGGGAAATTTCCTTCACAAATGATTGAAAAGGCTTAAATAAAATCCGGTAAGGGACGACATATATAAAGTGATATTCACAAAAGACGGTCCGGATTCCTCATCAGCACGACCTGTAACTGGCTACGCTTGGACACAGTCCCCGTAGAAACACCTCTCGGGTCTTACAAAAAATAGAAATACGTCCTGGGTCAGCAGAATTCAGGCGCACACAGGGAGTAAGGGATTTCCATGAGGTTGCAGCCCGTCGACAGCCTTTCGCTGACCCGCACCAGCCTGGTCGAATACTTTCTTTTCGGCATTCGCCTGGCTCACGGCATCGCCTGCATACTGCCGGGCCTTGTGATCATTCTGCTGATCAAGGATGGCGGAGCGGAAACACAGCAGGGTTACCTGACCATGCTGCTGTTTTTCGGCTTTGTCGGGGTGCTGGTGTTCCAGGCCATGGGCGTCTATTCCGAAGCACTGTTCAGCAACGATCTGCGCATGGGCGCGATGGCGCTGGCCTGGACGGCCGCCTTCGGACTGTTGCTGTTCATGCAGCAGGCAATGGGCTTGTTCGGCTACCTCCCGCCGGAAGAACTGCTGATCTGGTACCTGACCAGCCTTGCGCTGTTCGGCATCATTCGCCTGCTGCTGCTGATGCTGTTCAAACGTCAGATGCGCAAGGGCGTGTTCCTGCAGCACGCCGTGATTCTTGGCGCGACGGAGAATGGCCAGCGCCTCGCCGAATACCTGCTTGAACATCAGGACATTCGTTCGGGGGTGACCGGCTTTATCGACGACCGTATCGGGCGCATGCCCAAGACCGTAGCCAACCTGCCACTGCTGGGCAATACCAGCGATCTGGAGCGGCTGATCCGCGAAGAGAAAGTGACCCAAGTGCTGGTCGCCCTGCCCTGGACAGCGGAAAACCGCATGGACTACATCATCCGCGAACTGCGCAGGCTACCGGTCAACGTATTGCTGGTGCCGGACATGATCGCCTTTCGGCACACCCACAACCGCATCACCGAAGTCGCCCGGCTGCCGATGTTCAATGCCTCGGATCTGCCGCTCAGTGGCTGGTCGCCGTTCATCAAACGCGCTGAAGACATCGTGCTGTCATCGCTGGCGCTTCTGGCGCTATCACCTTTGATGCTGCTGGTCGCGCTGGCGATCAAGCTCGATTCGCCAGGACCGGTGTTTTTCCGTCAGAAGCGCTACGGGTACAACAATCGCCTGATCGAAGTGTTCAAGTTCCGCTCCATGCATCAGCACCAGGCCGATGCAACGGCCGAACGGCAAACCACCCGCGGTGACGCCAGAATAACGCGGGTCGGTCGCTTCATTCGCAAAACCAGCCTGGATGAACTGCCACAGCTGTTCAACGTGGTGGCGGGCAGCATGTCGATGGTCGGACCGCGTCCGCACGCCACGGCGACCAAGGCAGCCGGGATTCTGTTCGAGCAGGCGGTGAAGGAATACACCTCGCGGCACCGCGTCAAACCAGGCATTACCGGACTGGCGCAGATCAACGGCTATCGGGGCGAAACCGACACCGTTGAAAAAATCGAAAAACGCGTCGAGTTCGACCTTGAGTACATAGAAAACTGGTCCGTCTGGTTCGACCTCTACATCCTTATGCGCACTGTGCCTGCAGTGCTATTCACCCGTGAGGCTTACTGATGAGCACGCTCATTCCCTGCATCATTGCCGGCGGCTCCGGCACCCGTCTTTGGCCGGTTTCCCGTGAAGCGATGCCCAAGCCGTTCATGCGCCTGCCAGACGGCCAAAGCCTGCTGCAGAAGACCTTTCTGCGTGCGGTCGGTCTGCCCGGCGTCGAGCGCCTGCTGACCGTCACCAACCGGGAAGTGTATTTCCGCACGGTGGACGACTACCGCCAGTTGAACAAAGGCAATGCACGTCTGGATTTCATCCTCGAACCCTTCGGTCGTAATACAGCAGCTGCCGTTGCCGCCGCGGCATTGCACGTCAGCCAACTGTATGGCGACGAAGCGCAACTGCTGGTGTTGCCTGCCGATCACCTGATCACCGACGTGGCGGAATTCTCCAGAGCAGTGAGCGCTGCACAGAAGCTGGCCGCAGAGGGCTGGCTGGTGACGTTCGGCATCCTGCCGACCGCGCCGGAAACCGGTTTCGGCTACATCGAGAAAGGCCCGGCACTCAATACTGATGCCTGTCAGGTCGCCCGTTTTGTCGAAAAACCCGACGCGATCACCGCCCAAGGCTATCTGGACAGTGGTCAGCATTTCTGGAATGCCGGCATGTTCTGCATGCGCGCCGACGCCGTGCTGCGCGAGCTGCGCACACATGCGCCGGACGTCCTGAGCGCCGTCAGCGCGTGCCTGGAATCCAGCCCACGCAAGGAAGGCAACCGTGAGCTGCAAGTCGAGCTGGACAGTGAGTCGTTTGCCCTGACACCGGACATTTCCATCGATTACGCGCTGATGGAACGCTCCGACAAAGTCGCCGTGGTGCCCTGCCAGCTTGGCTGGAGTGATATCGGCTCGTGGCAGGCGGTGCGTGAACTGTCTCCTGGCGATGCTCAAGGCAACTACTGCAATGGCGAAACCGTGCTGCACGACGTCAGCAACTGCTACATCGACTCTCCCAAACGTCTGGTAGGCGCTATCGGCCTCGACAATCTGATCATCATCGACACCCCCGACGCCTTGCTGATCGCCGACGGTCGCCGCAGTCAGGACGTCAAGATCATCGCTCAGGAGCTCAAACGTCAGGGCCATGATGCCTACCGCCTGCATCGCACAGTCACACGCCCCTGGGGCACTTACACCGTCCTCGAAGAGGGCAAGCGCTTCAAGATCAAGCGCATCGTGGTTCGCCCGCAGGCGTCACTGTCGTTGCAGATGCACCATCACCGCAGCGAACACTGGATCGTGGTCAGCGGCATGGCCCGCGTCACCAACGGTGAGCGCGAGTTCATGCTGGATACCAACGAATCGACCTTCATCAAGCCGGGCCACACGCATCGTCTGGTCAACCCTGGCGTCATCGATCTGGTGATGATCGAGGTGCAGAGCGGCGAGTACCTGGGCGAGGACGACATCGTACGTTTTACCGACATTTATGGACGTGTACCCGACAAGGCCGTGAAGAGCTGATCGGCGCAGCAGCAAGCGCCGCTTGATTCACGCGGCACGCAATTGACAGCACCCGGAACACGCATGACCCGCCAACATGAATTTATTACCCGCAAGGGAGCCGTATTTGTGCATGACAGGAGCTCAGGACCAATGAAAAGCATGATGCTGATCGCCAGCTTATTGCTGTTAAGTGCGTGCAATACCCCTTCCAGGGTGGGCCTGCCCGATGACCGTGCGCAAATCGAGGCCGGTCAGGCGGCGGGGCGCGCGCTGGCAGGCAAGCCGCTGCCACCGGAGCGGATCCGCCCCGGCGACACGCTGCGCATCGTGCGCAACAGTGGCGAGGCGCCGTCGATTTCGGCGTTCACCGCCAACTCCATCTATGAACTGACCCTGTTTCAGGTGCTCAACGACGGCACCTTTTCCTACCCTTACATCGGCACCGTCAAGGCCGCAGGCCTGACCCTCCAGCAACTCAACGACCTGCTGGAAAGCAAGCTGCAGAACGTCTACCGCGAGACCGCGCTGACCATCAACATTTCCCAGTCACCGGGCAATACCGTGTTTGTCGGCGGCGCGGTGCGCAACTCGGTCACTTTGCCGGTCAACGTCGCGACCAACCTTGACCAGGCGATTGTCGGCGCTGGCGGCGTGGCGCTTGACGCCGATGCCGGTCAGGTCGCCCTGCTGCGTCAGGAAGAAAACGGCCTCTACAAGACTTACTTCTTCGATTACAGCAAGTTTCTCTGGGCCGGCGGCGCCGGTGGCCCCAGCGCACCGGTCCTGTTGAAACGCGGCGATATCGTGTTCGTTCCCAAATCGTCGGTCGGCAACAAGGTTGACGGCGTGTCCCTGTATTTCAACCAGTTGATCCCCTTCGCGAAGTCGATCGGCCTGGGCATGAATTACGAGCTGCGCAACAACAATTAATTGTCAGGGAAACAGACATGATCAACATCCGCTCATTCCGCGACCTGCTGCGCCTGCTCTTCATCTTCCAGCGCGAAGTCAGGATTACCGTGCTGGCGACCTTCGTCATCATTCTTCTGGGCGCATTTCTGCTCCCCAACCGCTATGAGTCCACCGCCCTGCTGCTGGTCAAGCCGGGCCGCGACAGCAGCACTGTGCCGATCGAGTTGTCTGATCGTCAGGCCATTGTGATTCCGAGCGGCCTGCGCGATCCGCTGCTCGACGAGGAGCGCATGCTCAGCGGTCGGCCGATCATGCGTGCAGTGTCCGAAAAATACCTCGCCGAACTGTCCATGGTGCCACCTGAAACCGGCGTTCTGGCCTCGGTGAAGAACGGCATCAAGACCGTAGTCGGAGCGCTCGTCAACGGCGTGCGCAACGTTCTGCAGTTCATCGGGCTGGTGGAAAACCGCTCTCAGGTCGAACGTCTGGCCGAGGATCTGGAGAAAAACTTCAAGGTCAGCCATGAACCGGGCTCGTCGGTGATGGAGCTGAGATTTACCTGGAACGACCCGGAAATCGCGCAGACCGTACTCAAGACCTGGATCACCGAGTACCAGACGCAGCGCACCAAAACGCTGGGCCGTGTCAGCCTGTACGCGTTTTACGAAGGGGAAGTGAAGACGACCGGTGCGAACATCATCGAGTACAAGAAGCAAATTCAGAACTACCTGAACCAGTTGAGCGCGGTCAGTATTTCCCAGCGTCTGGCCGACACTTCGCAGGGGCTCAACGATCTGCGCACCGAGCGCAACAACACCACCCGCTCGATTGCCTCGACCAAGGCAGGTCTGGACCTGCTGAAAAAACAACTGGCAGAACAACCCAAGACCGTCTCTGCAGGCCGTGAACTGGCCCTCAACCCCAATCGTCAGGACCTTCAGAACCGCATCAACGGCAAGGAAGTCGAGCGCCAGGAAATGCTTCGCTCGTTCAAGGAAGAGGCGCCACCGATTCGGGCCATCAACGAGGAAATCAATAACCTCAAAAAACTGCTCAAGGAACAGGACGCCACCGTGCAGCGTTCCGAAAGCATCACGCCCAACCCCATCTACAACCGCATGCAGAATGTGTATGCCGACCAGCAGACCAGCTACGCGCGCTTGCAAACCCAGCTTGCCCAACAGAATGCGCAGATTGCCCAGCTGGAAAGCGACCGCCAGCAGGCGCTGAATCTGGAACCGGAACTGTCGCGCCTGCAGAACGAACTCGATGCAGCAGAGAAAAGCTATGCGCTGTACAAGGACAGCCTGGAAAAATCGCGTATCGACCGTGAGCTCGACAACAGCCAGATCAGCAATATCGCGACCGTCGAGGACGCGACTTTCAACCCCAGCCGGGTATTCCCGAAAAGCCTGCTGATGCTGTTTCTGGCATTCCCGCTGAGTATTGTGGTCGGTGCCGTGGCGCTGTACTTCTTCTACCTGCTGGACCAGCGCATTCACGACGGCGACAAGATCGAGAGCAGCTTCGGTGTTCCGGTCTGGACCAGCCTCCCCGACCTGGAACGTGCTCAGGAACGCAGTGCAGCGTTCACCTCGAATCTGCATCGGGTGTACGGCATTCTGCCGCTTGATCAGGTAGAAGAGCGCGGATTGACCATCGGTTTTACCTCGGTCAAGTACGGAGCTGGCGTATCGTTCGTGATCGCGCGGTTAAGCGCGCTGCTGATCGAACAGGGCCATCGGGTGCGTACCGAGGGCCGCGGCCCGGCCAGTCCTGGCGAAATCGTGCTGATCAATGCGTCGGCGCTTTCGGCGAATCAGGACGCCTTCGTGCTCTTGCGCAAGGCTGACCTGATCGTGCTGGTGGTTCGCGCCCAGGACACCACCGTGCCGATGCTGGAAGACACGCTCAACAACCTCAACACCGCGTTCAAGAAAGTCGACGGCATCATCATCAACCGTCGGCGCTTCGAAGTGCCTGAAAAGGTTCTGAATTTCCTCAAGCGGATCGGGAGCCGAGGCTGATGCGAATAGCGTTGCTTGCGCCGCTGCCGCCCGAACAGAACGGCATCGCCGATTACGCCGGACATCTGCGGCATGCGCTTGAAGGCCTGGGTCTGCAGGTCAGTACACCGCTGCAGGGTGTTGGCAACGATCCCCGCGCTGCACAACAGCGGGTGGCCGAAACCGACTGGAGCGGCATCGATCTGGTCCACGCTGAACTGGGCGGCGGTCGACTGGCGGAGTTTCAAGTCCTGCGCGCATTGCGTCGGCGTTTCCCGAGGCTGCCGTTGACCGCGACCGTGCACGATCCCGAGCGCCTGGTCTGGCGACGCGAGAAACTGCCGTGGCCATTATCGATGGTCAGCGGCATGCGCTCGCCGCTGCCGGAAATCGCCACAGTACTGGCCGATCCGCTGTGCCTGCATGAAGAACGGCAGCTGGCGCGGCACATGACCCGGCTGGTGACCCTGACCCAGGCGGGCAGTCAGAGCCTGCGCCAGCGCATGGGGCTGACGGCAGCGCAGATGGCCGTCATCAATCACGGCAACCTCGACATCGCCCCCATGCCGTTACCGCCGTTGAATCCCTTGCGTCTGTTGTATTTCGGTTTCATTTATCGCGGCAAGGGTATCGAGGACCTGCTCGATGCGCTGTCCAGCGTATTCACCGCCCAGCCTGCGCTGCGCTCGACC
Source organism: Plantibacter cousiniae (nom. nud.) (assembly GCF_977070315.1). NCBI lineage: Bacteria > Bacillati > Actinomycetota > Actinomycetes > Micrococcales > Microbacteriaceae > Plantibacter > Plantibacter cousiniae (nom. nud.). Next base: position 101,245 of record NZ_CDRVEU010000004.1, read on the forward strand.
GTGCGCCTGACCCTGGCCGGCGGCAGCGAGCCGGAAATGGCCTTTGGCCCGTCCGGCAGTTATCTGGAACAACTACGACTGCGCATCCGCCAACTGGGCCTTGTCGATCTGATCGACTGGCAACTGGACCTGCCTGCCGAACAGATTGCGCAGGTAATCCAGGCCCACCACGTGATGGTTCTGCCCTATCGCGAGTCGAGCAAACTGAAGATTCTCGGCAAACTGCGCGGCACCAGCGGCGCGCTGTCCTGGGCGGTAGCCTGCGGACGTGGCGTGATCACTTCGGACGCGCGCTCGTTTGCCGAAGAAGTCTCGCATGGCAACGGCATGATCTACCCGCAAGGCGATGTCGACGGGCTGGCGCAAGCCCTCGCCCGCGCCTGCGCAACACCGGAGCTGGTCAGGCAGTGGGCCGACAACGCCGCGCAGATGGGCAAGGCCCGGGTCTGGAGCCATACCGCAGAACATTTTCAGGATGTATTTCGCCAGGCTTGCCAGGAGAAGTGACATGCAGCGTCCATCCAGATTCGGGCAACTCGTCACCAGCATACTGCTCGGCGCAGCAATGAGCTGCGCCGCCCAGGCGGCAACAGTCCTCAAGGCGCCCCGCGAGGTGGTCTGGGCGGACTTTCTGGGCGTCAACGTACAGTTTCAGTACTTCGCCCCGGACATCTACCAACAGCAGATGAGCCGTCTGGACGAACTGGGCCTGAACTGGGTAAGGCTGACCATTCACTGGCCGGTGATCGAGCCGCAAAAGGACCGCTACGCCCTGACCGAGCTGGACGCCGCCATGACCGCGATCAAGGCGCACAATTACAACACCCTGGCGTACCTGGTCGGGTCAGCGCCTTTCGCCAGCAGCGCGCCGGCCGATGCAAAGAGCCGCGATCAATACCCCCCGACGGATTTCAACGTGTTCGCCGCACGCATGACCGCCCTGGCCCAGCGCTATCCGCAGGTCAACAACTGGCAGGTCTGGAACGAGCCGAACATCGTCTGGCTGCCCAAAGAGGATCCGGCTGCCTATGGCCGCTTGCTGACCACCACTGCCAATGCGATCCGCGCCGTCCTGCCGAACAAGACGATTGTCACGTCAGGCATGGCTTACTACAGTCAGATGCATAGCACCTCTGGCTACATGCTGCAGACGCTGCTCGATAATGGCCTGGGCCAGCAGAATATCGTCGCGGCCTATCACCCCTACTCCGAGTACCCGGAAGGCGATTCCATACCGGATCGCGATTTTCTGGTGCGTGCCAATGCCATGAACCAGTTGTTGCACAGCAATGGCGTCAAGCAGGTGTGGGCCACTGAATGGGGCTGGTCGAGCTATGCAGGCCCGGTGGAGATGCAGCACCTGATTGGCACCTCCGGCCAGGCTGACTACACCCTGCGGCGTCTGGCGCTGATGAGCGCCATGGATTTCCAGCGCATCTTCCTGTTCAACCTCAGCGATCTGGACGAGCGCGCCTCGGCCCGCGATCAGGGCTACGGGCTGCTTGACCTGCAAGCCAGTCCCAAACCGGCCTACACTGCGCTGCAGAACTTTCTGAAAATCACCGGCCCACGTCTGCTACCCGCCGAACCACCCGCCGTAAGCAGCGTACCGGACGACCTGTATGCCATTCCATGGACGCGCGCGGATGGCTCGCACTTGCTGATGTTCTGGAGTGCGGCGGGCACATCGCTGACTTTCCCGGCTATCACCGATGCGGTGGTCCACGACCCATTGACCGGTAGCCGCACCCCGTTGTCCGGCAGCCAGGGGATCACCCTGCTGCTGAAGCCGACTCTGCAAATTCTGGAATGGAAGCCCTGAGCCATGCGAATCCTGTGGACGCTCCCCTATCTGCCCTGGCCCACCACCAGTGGCGGCAAAACCCGGGAATACCATTTGCTGCGCAACCTGGCAGCACGTGGTCATCGCATCACGCTGCTGGTGCAGTCCAAGAACCCGTTGGACGACGATGCCCGCGCGGCACTGGAGCCTTGGCTGGAACGCCTGATCGTGATCGATCGCCGCCCGTTGCTCAGCTTGCGTACCCTGCTGGCCGTGGCGTTTGCCCCGCCACCGATGCTGGCCAGCGTGAACGGCTACGCACCGCAACTGGAAAAGGCCTTCGAACAGTTGCTGGAGGAAGACTGGGACATTATTCAGTTGCAGCACACTTATGCCTTTCAGCCCTTCGAGCATGCGCTCAAGCGCTCCGGCAAACCCTTCGTGCTGACCGAGCACAATGTCGAATCGGACCTGGGTGCCGCCAGCTATGACCGTCTGCCACGCTGGGCCAATGCCTTCGCGGTCTATGACCGCTGGCGCTACCGGCGCTGGGAAACCCGCGTGTTTCGCCAGACCGGTGAGCTGATCGCGGTCACCGAGGACGATGCCAAGGCGCTTTCGCGTCTCAGCGGCAGGGCGACGTCCTATGTGGTCAACAGTGTCGACTGCGATTACTACGCCAGCGTCCACGCGGACCGTCACAGCCATCGACTGCTGTTCATCGGCAACTATGAATACGGCCCCAATGTCGACGCCATCGAATGGGCGCTGGACGAGATCATGCCAAAGGTCTGGGCCCTGGCACCCCATGTGCGTTTTGCCATCGGCGGCTTCGGCATGCCGCCCGCCTGGCGCGAGCGCTGGTCTGACCCGCGCATTGAATGGCTGGGTTATGTAGCTGACCTGCGTGCCTTGCAGGCCACTGCCTCGATGTTCTTCGCACCCCTGCGCCAGGGCGGCGGCTCCAAGCTCAAGACCCTGGAAGCCATGGCCGCCGGCCTGCCAGTGGTGACCACCGCACAGGGTGTTTCCGGACTGGCGGTGCGGCATGGCGAACATTACCTGGGCAGCGAGGATGCCTCAGGGCTGGCGACCCTGATCGCCGAATACACCGACAAACCACTGCAGCTTGAGCAGATTGGCGAAGCCGGCCGCATTTATGTTCGCGCCCGGCATGACTGGTCCGTTTCCGCCGCTCAGCTGGAAGTGATTTACACCCGCTTTTCGTTCTCCAAGCAAGGATTGCGCTCATGCGTATAGGACTCGACTACCGCGCCGCAGCCGGTTACCCCACCAGCGGCATCGGACGCCAGAACCTGGCACTGGAACGGGCATTCCGTGAACACCCGGACGTGCAATTGCAACTGTTCGGCGTGGCCCCCTACGATCATCCGGTACGCCGCCTGATGCATGCCCCGCGCTGGGCTGCCCCATTGAATTCAGTTCATCGGCTGCCGGATCGCCTGCGCTTCGAAGGCCAGTTCCTGCCTGCAGCCCTGCGCGATGCCGGCATTCAGATCTACATGGCCAATATCAACATGGGCCTGCCGCTGGGGCGCAAGCCGGCCGATATGCGTTACGTACTGCAACTGCACGATCTGTTTCAGCTCACGCAGCACAACAGTCACGGTTCGCGACTGAAAGCCAGGATCTACCGGATGACCGACTACCTGTCGATTGCCTGGTCGCTGAAGGTTGCCGACCAGATCTGGGTGCCTTCGCAATTCACTGCAAACGAGGCTGCACGGATGTTCCCCAGGATCAAAGCCAAGCTGCGCGTCATACCGCTGTTGGTGGAAGCCTTCAAGGGTGAGCCGGCCGACATCGCGCAACTGCGCCTGCCGCTGCGTTACTGGCTGTGCGTGGGCACGCGCGAACCGCGCAAGAACATCAAATGGTTCGTGGATGCCTGGCAGACCGCGCGCATGCAATTCGTCGATACCCCGGAACTGGTGCTGGTCGGTGGCGATGATCCGCTGACCGAAGCGCAGCGCCAGTTACCGGGTCTGCATGTGCTCAGCGGCCTGAGCGACGCCGAACTGCACGCCGTCTACAAAAATGCCGAACGGCTCTGGCAACCCTCCAAAAGTGAAGGTTTCGGGCTGCCGGTGATTGAAGCACTGAACAGCGGCACACCGGTTGCAGTGGCCTCGGGCTCCTCGCTGGACGAAGTCGCACCGCCCGACAGTCCACGCTTTTCGCCGGTCGACAGCGGTAACCTGATCAGGTTGATGGGGACCCTGTCGCAGGCGCCTGAAGAGGATCCGGCGATTGCCACAGACTGGACGCAGCGCTACCAGTTGAAAGCCTTTTGCGAACGCGTGCACGTGGCGCTGGAGGAATTGCGCTGATGCCACTGGCCTTGCCCTTGGGGCTGCTGTTCAGCCTGCTGTTCGGCGTAATGATCTGGATGCTGCCGGCGCCCTTCGTGGTGGCGGCGGCAATCGGTATCGTGGCGGTTGCCACGATCATCCGTCGGCCGGTACGCGGGCTGCTGCTGTTCTGCCTGATCGGAAACTTCCTGCCCTACTCGACGATTCAGATCGGCATTCGCACCACGGTCTCCGAAGCGCTGATCATGCTGACCTGGGCCAGCTATCTGCTGCATGCAGTCTTTCAGGAACGCCACCGTGTGCCCCATATGCTGCGCCCCGAACGGCTGCTGGTGGCATTGATGCTGTTCAGTGCGTTTCCGTTTCTGGTCGGCCAGTTGACCGTCATCGCCGAGGGCAACGGCCCGATCAACTGGGTCCGCTGGCTGTTCAACCTGTCGATCCTGTTTCTGGTGCCCCGTCTGCTGACCGACCTCAAAACGCTGGAAAACGCAGTCATCGCGCTGCTCGGCGGGACGCTGTTGTTGCTGGTGCTGTCGATCGGTGTCTACGTCACCAAAGGCTCGGCCACTGCAATCATTCCGATCCTCGGCAGCCTGGGCTACAGCGGTGCCGACGTGTTGAGCGAGAGCCTGCTTTCGTTCGCCAGCCGCATGGGTTCGCCGTGGATGCACCCCAACGTGGCGGGGGGTGCGCTGGCGATGCTACTGCCACTCGCCTTCTGCTTCGGCATGACGCGCAGCGGCACGGCCCGCAGGCTGGGCCTTGCGGTGGCGGCCCTTGGCGTGGTCGGCCTGTTGCTGACCGGCTCACGCGGCGCGCTGTTGAGCCTGATCGCAGTGATGCTGCTGATGGCCCGGCGACGCATTCCGCATCTGGGACGGCTGTTGATGGGTGGCATGGTGGCCGGCATTCTTCTGCTGATGTTCTACCCGCCTCTGCAAGACCGGCTGATGGGGCTGTTCAGCAATGACGATGCCAGTACCGCGATTCGCTTCCTGGAATACAGCCATTTCCCCGACGCAGTGGCCACCTTCCCGTTCGGCATCGGTTTCAAGACCGACCCACCGGTGCTGGGCTACACAGAATTCGGCATTTCCAACCTGTGGCTGAACTTCATCTACAAGATCGGCATACCCGGCATGCTGCTGTTCATCGCTATCACCCTCAGTTGGTGGAAGGAAGTGCGTCCCGGAAGCGGCCGGGTCGTGCTGACTCGCGAAAACGCCATTGCGCTGGGCTGCACCACCGGTGTACTGGCTGCGTTGTTCAGCGGTCTGTTCGACCATTACTTCAGCTTCACCAGTGTGCTGGTTGCGTTGTTCTGGCTCTTGCTCGGCATCAGCCTGCACGAAACCAGACGCCTGCGCGCCAGGCCCGACATGACATCCAGACACCTTGACGCCTCACCCGAGCCGGGAGCCTCCTCATGAAACACCGCATGCTGCATTCTCATAATCTCAGAGAGGCACTGCCCGATTACGCGCGCAAGATGGCGGTGCCGCTCGAAGAGCTGGAAGCCGCCTATCAGTGGATGCTGGACAACGAAGTGTGCTTTGAAACGCGGATCAAGGAACGCACCCTGTCGTTCATCTGCTACCTGAATATCGAGCCGAGAATCGAACACCCGCTGGCGCGACGCTTCTACAAGCTGCTGGCCAGCGAAACCAAAGGCGCGCTTATTCCGCTGTACGGGATCAACTGGCCGACCCTGCGCGACCGCATGTTGCGGACCTGGGAGCAGGCTTACAACATCCTCATCTGCAAGATCCCCAGCCACACCCTGCGCCTGCTGTGGTTGCGCATCGGCGGCGCGAAGATCGGCAAGGGCTCGACCGTCTGGCGCAATACCGAGGTGCTCGGCGTCGACAGCCTGCGCATCGGCAATGACAGCACGGTGGGCTGGCACTGCCAACTCGACGCACGCGGTGGGCTGGTGATCGGCGATCACGTCACCATCGCTTCACATGTGCTGATCATCGCCGGTGGACACGATCTCAACGAACCTGAATTCTGGGCGGTAGGCGGACCGGTGTTCATCGGCGACTACGCGTGGATCTGCAGCCGCGCGCTGCTCTCGTTCGGCGCCGACATCGGCGAAGGTGCCGTGGTGGGCGGTAACAGCGTGGTCTCCAAACCGGTTTCGCCCTACGCCATCGTCAGTGGCCCGAACGCAGAGATCAAGGGCGAGCGCGCTCGCGGCCTCAAGTACAAGGTGGGCGGCAAAGGCCTGTTCACCTTGTTTCACTGATCAGAAGCACAGACGATGCTGGGTTCGACACTGTGGCTGACACTGGCCACCCTTACTGGTCTGGCTGCCGGATTTGCCCGCGAATGGCTGCTGGTGGCGGCCTGGGGTGCCGGAGGTCAGAGCGACGCGTTTCTGGTTTCGATGTTCCTCCCCGAGGCGCTGCGCATGTCACTGGCCGCGGGCTTGCTCAGCGCCGCTGCCCTGCCCCTTTATCAGCAGCGCAGCGTTGAACGGCAACAGCGCTGGCTGGGAGGCATGGTACCGCGTCTGTTACTGACCGGGCTGGCAGTGAGCGTCGTTCTGCTGTTGAGCGCAGAGGGACTGGTGCGGCTGATCGGTCCGGGGCTGGACGCCGATGGCTACGCGCAGGCTGCCAGTGGCTTGCGCTGGCTGGCATGGTGCGCTCCGGGCTTCATGCTGCATGCGCTGTTTTGCGTACCGCTACAGGCTCGCTCGCGCTTCGTGCTGGCCGGGCTCGGCTCGCTGCTGTTCAACCTGCCGCCGGTCATCTACCTCGCCACGTTCAGCCATGCCTCGACATCGAGCGGGCTGGCCAGCGCGTGCGTACTGGGTAGCGTGCTGATGCCGGGTGTGCTGTTGCCCGCCTTGTATCGTTCGGGCTGGCGGCCCTGGCAGTGGCAATCGGAAGCGGGCGCAATGCGTGAGCTGTTGCAGCGCATCGGCCCGCTGCTGAGCAGCAACCTGGCCAGCCAGGGACTTGCCCTGCTGGAGCGCATGGTGGCTTCGCTGCTCGGCGAAGGCGCGGTGACCTGGGTCAACCTGGCGCGCAAACTGATCAACCTGCCGTTGATTGCCTTGATGAGCCTGAATCAGGTGCTGCTCGGCCTGATGAGCGGCAGTGCCGGCGATCAGCGCCTATCGTTGCTCAAGCGCGGGCTGGGCAGCGCGACCTTGCTGACCTTGCCGGCAGTGGCCGGCCTGATCGGTGCAGCCGGGGCGCTGGTGGCCCTGCTGCTGCCCAACCAGACCCAGGGCGGGCCGCTGCCGGAACTGCTCGCCTGGTTTGCCGTGCCGCTGATGTTCGGTGCCTGGAATGCCTTGCTGGCGCGCTATGCCTACGCCGCTGGCGACACGCGCCTGCCGCTCAACTGCGAGCTAGTGGGCAGCCTGTGCAATGCACTGCTGCTCGGCGCACTGCCCTTTGCCTTCGGCCTGACCGGCATTGCCCTCGCCGCGCTGGGCGGCGCGCTGGTCACCGGCGTGCTGCTGATGCGTCGCCAGTCGTTGCTGCATGTGTTGCCGTGGCGTAGCCACTGGTTACTGGCCAGCCTGCTGATGACTATCGCCGCCCTGTTGCTGCATCCATTGCACGACACCTGGCTGCAACTGGGCCTGAGCTGTGTTTACGGCGCGCTGCTGCTGGTCGGGCTGGCGTTGTGGCTCAAGCCATGGCGCAACGTGTCAGCCTGATCGGCAGCCTGGCGGCAGGCCTCCCTGAAGCGCTCCAGGCTCGGCGAGATGAACTTGTCGCGATGCCTGATCATGAAGAACCGGCGATTGAGCGGCGGCAACGGGCTGGCGAGCGTGCGCAACTGCCCGCTCGCCAGCAGGTCGGCGACCACACGACGGGACAGGCAACTGATGCCAATGCCTTGCGCGAGGGTGCGCATGATCGCTTCCGAACTGCCTACCTGACGCATGTCCTGCAGGTCATGCAAATGCCTGAGCAGCAAGTGTTCGACCTCTTCGCGCGTCCCCGAACCCTGCTCACGCAGCAGCCACTCCGCGCCCTGCAGTTCGCCCAGTGACACGTATTCTTGCCCGGCCAGCGGATGGGCGCAGCCGGCGACGATGACCATTTCATCGACCAGCCACGGCTCGGCGATCAACTCCGGCAGATGACAGGGTGCCTCGATGAGCCCCATGTCTATTTCAAATTGCGCAACCTTGCGCGCGATCAGCGCGCTGTTGCCGATGTCCACATCGATTCGCAGTTGAGGCGTCGAGCTGCGCAATGCTCCGACGATCTGTGGCACGACGTAATTGCCGATGGTGCTGCTACTGCCGATGCGCAGCCGAGCCTTCAACGCCGCGTCGGGCAATAGAAAGCTGTCCTCGATCTGCTGGGCGTTTTCCAGCATTTTCATGGCACGCGGCAGCAACGTCTGGCCGCTGTCATTCAGAACCAGGCGTTTGCCAACCCGGTCGAACAAACGCATACCCAGCGCGCTTTCAAGCTCGTTCAATGCCGCGCTGGTGGCTGATTGGGACAGTGCTAGAGCGCTGCCTGCGCTGGTGGTGCTGCCACAGCGGGTGATCGCGCAAAAAATCTGTAATTGCCGCAGGTTGATTCTCAAGACCGTCTCTCTCGCCGGGTAGATCTACCTGAAAAACAGGTAACAATGAGAGAGATTACCCATTTAGAAGATTGACTGTCGATCCGTAGACTGATGGCACATCCCGAAATCACCTGCAGGAGACTGCCATGAGCAGACTCGCAATCCTCATCAAGGGCAACGCCCCCTTCACAGCGCTGAACAGCCCGCTGGAGGCGATTCGGCAATTCACCCCCAACTGGTTCGCCGTGACCATGGGCACCGGCATTCTGTCGCTGGCGCTGGCGCAACTGCCGGGTAGCCCTGCCCCGCTGCGTGCGCTGGGCGAAGCGCTGTGGTTCCTGAACATCGCCCTGTTCACGCTGTTCAGCGTGATGTACGCCAGCCGCTGGTTGCTGTTTTTCGATGAGGCGCGTCAGGTCTTCGGGCACTCCACCGTGTCGATGTTCTTCGGCACCATTCCCATGGGCCTGGCCACCCTCATCAATGGCCTGCTGGTGTTCGGCCCGGCGCGCTGGGGCAGTGCCATTGTTCCGGTTGCCGAAGCCTTGTGGTGGCTGGACGTGGCGATGGCCTTGGCGTGTGGGGTGCTGATCCCTTTCATGATGTTCACCCGTCAGGAGCACAGCATCGAGAAGATGACTGCTGTCTGGCTGTTACCGGTGGTGGCGGCCGAAGTTGCAGCGGCCTGCGGGGGATCGCTGACAACGCATCTTGCGACCGCTGACTCGCAGTTCACCGTGCTGATCACCAGCTACGTACTGTGGGCCTACTCGGTGCCCGTGGCGTTGAGCATTCTGGTGATTCTGCTGTTGCGCCTGGCATTGCACAAACTGCCCCACGAAAGCATGGCCGCCTCCAGCTGGCTGGCACTCGGGCCCATCGGTACAGGCGCACTGGGCATGCTGGTGATGGGCAGCGACGCCCCGGCGATCTTCGCCGCCCACGGCCTCGCATCCATCGGCACGGTAGCAGCAGGCATCGGTGTGGTGGTCGGTATGCTGTTCTGGGGGCTGGGTCTGTGGTGGATGGCGCTGGCCGTGCTGATTACGGCGCGCTACGTGAAACAGGGCATCGGCTTCAACCTGGGCTGGTGGGCGTTCACCTTCCCGCTCGGCGTGTATGCAGTGGCGACGCTCAAACTCGGCGCTACCCTGCATCTGGGCTTTTTCGATGTGTTTGGCACGTGGCTCGTTGCGCTGCTGGCGCTGATGTGGTCGGTCGTGTCGGTACGTACTCTGGCCGGCGCCTACCGGGGTTACCTGTTCGTCTCGCCGTGCATTGCGGCACAAGAAGGTGTCCGCCGGTAACTTTCCTTGAACTTACCTCGGCGGCGAGGCGCCTGAGAGGAATATCTTCATGACAGAGAGCCTCCATGCCCAACTCAGCCTTTTCCGCCAGCCACTTTTCCGGCAACCACGCCGCTCGCGATGAAAACATCGTCATCAACTCCTACACCACCGTGCTGCGCAAGACGGGTGTTCCCCATGAACTGTTCGCGACCTACTGGCGCGACGTTCATGGCCCGCTGTGCGCCAGGCTTGAGGGCCTGGGCTGGTACGTTCAGCATCACTTGACGCGCGAAAAGGACGGCCACCTGTGGCCGGTCATCGAGGGCGTCACGGCCTTGCCAGGCTACGTGCTGGATGGTGGTGTGGAGATCGGCTTTCTGTCCGCCGAAGCGCAGAAACAATTCAAGGATGCCAGCGCCCTGCTGTTCTCCGACGAGCAGAATATGTTCGAAGAAACCATCGCCTACGACGTACCGGACGGCTCCAGCACCTTGGTGGATCGCCTGCCTGACCCGATCCCCAACGAAACCGCCACACTGGACAAGATGCATCTGCACTTTCATCTCGCCAGCGATGATCTGCCCGCAGCCCGCAAAGCCATTGAGCAGCTCGCCCGTGACATGGCCGGTTCCGAGGCTGTGCTGAAACTGCGCCTGCACCTTGCGCAACCCTACGATAACGCCAAGCCTGCGCCGCCTGCGCCGGACGTTAATCATGAGGTCGAAGAGTCGCGCCTGAATATCGTCATGATGGAGTTGGTGTTCGAATCGGCCTGGACGCGCAGAACCTATTACGCCAGCGAGCATTTCAAGACGATCACCCAAGGCATCAGCCAGCATGTTCGCTACATCACGCCGTTCGGTGTCAGCGGCGTCTACACCTACGTGCGCGATGCGCTGATGACCACTGCAGGTGTGCGCGGCAGCAGACAGGCCGAACTGATCCGTCAGTTGGGTGCGATCAACCAGACCCGGCCCGAGATCGAAAGCCTGTTTGGTGCGCCATCGACGTTTTGAAGCGTCTGCTTTAACCGGCACGATTCGGAATCGTGCTTTACTCAGCAAAATGGATTTGAGTGACGCCTGTGAAAGCTCTGACGACTCGTGAGGTGTATCAGCAACTGCGGGATGCTGCGATGGGTACTCGGTCGCTGAAGCTTATCGGCACATCCTCCAGCTTCGGGCTGCAACAGGTCGAGATTGACGGCTGGTTGCTGACGCTGGAAGTCACCGAGGGCAGCCCGACCCGCTGTCGGGCATGTCGCTGTCCGCTGGGTCGGGAAGGCTCGTTCGAAAGCTGGCTGCGCACTGATCCGGTGAGTTTGCTCAGCGGCTGGGAGCATGCGCAGATCGAGCGGTTGCTGGGTGAGGCGGCAGCCGAGCGGCTTGGGCTCGATCAGGTTCGGGGGCAGTCACCTGAATCTCAATGACCGGTGATTAACGTGCCTGGCTATACTCGGCGAGGCACCTCTCGTACCTCATCGTCCGCGCTCATCGTTATACACAAATCTGCTTTTGATGCTGGCCGGAGGCCGTGGGAGCAAACTTGTTCACGAAGGGGGCTGTGGTATCAGGTGGATTCAGGTTCGACTCGGATTCTCGTTACTCACGCTTCGCGTGGGAATGCAGTTCGTGACGCTCTGCGTCACACAGCAGTTTTTCTTCGTCAGGTGGATTGAGGTTTGACTCAGGTCACCTTTTCGCCCCTCGGCGACTCACTTTGAGGGACCAACGTGAGCAACGTCCCCGCTCCTGCTTGCGGCCCGACTTCGTTGGGTTCCTTCGCCCTGTCACTGACGTCGCACTCTGCGTCGTCAGTGCCATCGTGGTTAAAAGCGCTGTGCCTGGACTCTGCCCATTGCTGAATCGTTTAACTCGGCGTTAAATAGCTGTTCAGACGGTATGCAACACCATAATTCCAATAATTACAGAAGGACCATCACCATAAAATCCCTTCCTCTGCTCGTAGGCCTCGGCGCTCTTACAGCCGCTTCCAGTGTGTTTGCCTGGGATTATGTGCTGCTCGACACCGACAAGGCTGCGCAGAATCAGCAGATCACCAGTCAGCAGCTGGGCGTGAAGACCGACAAGCCGTTCACTGTCACGATGCGTACGCTGCATGGCGGTCGTCAGGAAGGCGTGAGCATTATCGATATCGATAATGGCACGATGAAGCTGTCAGTCGTCCCGACCCGTGGCATGAACGTGCTGCAGGCATCAGTCGGCGATGTGCGCATGGGCTGGGATTCTCCGGTCAAGGACGTGGTCAATCCGGCCTTCATCGAGCTCAATGGCCGCGGCGGCCTGGGCTGGCTGGAAGGTTTCAACGAGTTAGTGACCCGCTGCGGCTATGAGTGGGTGGGCCACCCGGGCATGGACAACGGCGAGCTGCTGACCCTGCACGGCCGTGCGGCCAACATTCCGGCGAGCAAGGTGACACTGCAGATCGACGAAAAACCGCCCTACGCGATCCGCCTCAAGGGTGAATTGAAGGAGCAGGCGTTCAAGAAGGTCGACTTCTCGGTGCAGACCGAACTGGTCACCGAGCCAGGCAGCACGAGCTTTTCGCTCAACGATACGCTGACCAACAATGGCGACTATCCGAAAGAATACCAGGCGCTGTACCACAGCAACTTCAGCACGCCGTTCCTCGAACAGGGTGCGCGTTTCGAAGCGCCGGTCAAGCAGGTCTCGCCGTTCAATGAAAAAGCCAAGGGTGACCTGGGCGACTGGCAGACCTACCGCGCACCGACGCCGGATTACGACGAGACGGTCTACAACATCGTGCCCTACGGCGATGCCAAGGGTGACACGCTGACCGTGCTGCACAACAAGGCTGGCAGCCTGGGCGTGTCGGTCGGTTTCAATACCAAGCAGTTGCCGGTGTTCTCGCTGTGGAAAAACACCGACACCAAAGGCCAGGGCTACGTCACCGGACTGGAACCGGGGACCAGCTTCTCCTACAACCGCCGCTTCCAGCGCCCGCTGAATCTGGTGCCAACCATTGCGCCGAAAGAGCAACGCCAGTTCCAGATCAGCTACAGTCTGCTGGCTGACAAAGGTGCTGTCGACAAAGCCCTTGGGCAGGTCAAGCACATTCAGGACGGTCGCGAGACCGAAGTGCGCAAAGAACCGCTGGTGGATCTGACCAAGGAGCAATGATCCTCATCCGACGTTTTTAAACGCAGCGGTGAAACAGGGCCGGATGTCGACGCACGTCATTGTGTCGACATCCGGCCCTGCTCGTTCCGGTGGTAAAAAATTCTCACAACACTTGAGGTTTTTGCCTGTCTACACCCTCTCACCCCTTCGAAGACGAGCATGCACATGAAAATCCTGATGGTTTTGACATCCCATGACCAACTGGGCGACACCGGCAAGAAAACCGGTTTCTGGCTCGAAGAGTTCGTCGCGCCGTATTACGCGTTCAAAGAGGCCGGTGCCGACGTTACGCTGGTCTCTCCGAAAGGCGGTCAACCACCGCTGGACCCGAAAAGCGATGAGCCTGACGCTCAGACCGACGACACCAAGCGCTTCTCCAAAGATGCCGATGCGCAAAAAGCGCTCGCCAATACGGGCCTTCTGTCTGGCGTCAATGCGGCCGATTTCGATGCCGTGTTCTACCCGGGCGGTCACGGCCCGCTGTGGGACCTGGCTGAAGACAAGGACTCCATCGCGCTGATCGAGGCCTTTGCCAAGGCAGACAAGCCACACGGGATGGTCTGCCACGCACCTGGCGTATTGCGTCACGTAAAGTCGCCGGACGGCCAGCCGCTGGTCAAGGACCGCCGTGTCACAGGCTTCACCAACAGTGAAGAAGAAGCGGTCGGCCTGACCAATGTCGTGCCTTTTCTGGTCGAAGACACGCTCAAGCAACTGGGCGGTGACTATTCCAAGGGCGACGACTGGGGCGTCTACGTGCTGACCGATGGCAAGCTGGTAACTGGCCAGAACCCGGCCAGCTCTGCGCAGGCGGCCAAAGACTTGATCACTCTGTTGAGCTGATTGATGTACGCGGTTCAGCGTCCGACGCTAACAGCACCGGGCAATGAACCGCGCGTCATTTAAATCGAATCTTGCACCCGCCACACTGACCAATAACCACACCCCCCTACAAAAAGGAATACGGTCATGGCAGATGAATCCAAACGCGAAGACCTCGATCACAAACCGGAAAACGCCGGCAAGGTGGGCGAGAAGAACAAACAGCTCAATCAGCAGGGCGAACAGGCCCGACCTGCCACCTCACCCGACCCGCAGAAAGACAAGTCAGGCAACTGACAACCCGTCAGAGCAAGCCGCGTTCGGCACACACCTTCACGACTTGTTCACGCAGCCAGCCGCTGGCTTCGTCTCGATCCCCCTGGGCGCTCCACAGCATGTCCAGGCTGAAGCCAGGCAGGTCAGGTGGCAGTTCGAATACGGAAATCCACGGTTCATTACCCAGCAGCGTCTGAATACGCCGTGGCAGAACCAGCATGAAATCAGTGCCTTCCAGCAATTGCAAGGCCGCCCGATAGCTGTTGGCCCGCGCGACAATGTTGCGCTCCAGACCCTGTCGCTGCAGCCAGCCATCCACCATGTTGGTGTCGGACGTCCACGGCGTCGGGTAGACATGACGATGCTGGACGAAGGTTTGAATGTCGATCAGGGCGCTGAGCGGCGCGAACCTGGAGTCCATGACGCAAACCAGATCATCCTCCATCAACACCTGCGAAATCAGACTGTCCGGGACTCGGTGAAAGCCAGGCCCGAAGCACAGGGCGAGGTCAAAACGACCGTCGTTCAACTGCTCGGCAGGCAACTGCTTCTCAAGTTTTTGCACATTGACCGTCACCGAGAAACCAGCGGCAGCGAAGTCACGCATCAAATGCGGCAATACCAGCAGCTCGAAATACTCCGGCGCACAGACCGTGAAGGTCGTTTGTGTGCGAGTCGGGTCGAACAGATCCAGGCCGTCATGGCACAGATTGACCGAGCGGAGAATCTGCTGCACATGGTCGTGCATGGCCAATGCCTTGCGGGTCGGGCGCATGCCGTTGCGGGTGCAGATGAAAAGGTCGTCCTCGAAGTTCGCCCGCAGCTTTTTCAGGCAGTAACTGACCGTCGACTGGCTGACATGCAACGCTTCCGCGACCAGGGTCAGGTTGCGCTGCTCATACACCGAGACAAAGACCATCAGGTCCTGCATGTCCAGCTTTCTCAGAGCATTACTGTTAAGCATCAAGGTATCTCGCTGGCGCTGTGACCAGGCGGTCAGGTCAACGCGCACAAGATAGCATCAAAATGCGATCATGCCGCCTATCTGCCAGTGATGACAGGTTCGTCGAGTGCGTCGCGCAGATGATCAGCCTAACGCCGGGGGTCGAGTCGCACCACCATCAACAGCATGACCGCGACCAACGCCATCAGTGAACACCATGCACCCGCAAAGCTGCCCGTCAGGTCACGAATCACTCCGGCAAGCAGCGGCGACAGGCTGGCGATCAGATAACCCACGCCTTGCACGAATGCCGTCAGGCTGCCCGCCTGCTGTGGGTCATCGAAATGATCCATGGACACGATCAGGCTCATCGGAAAAAGACCGCCAATCCCCAACCCCAGCAGGCATGCCCACAGCAGTCCCAACTGCTGCGGCATCAGAATCAGCCCGGCAAAGCCGGTCATCATCAACAGCAGCAGCACAACCAGCGCCACGCGCTTATCGCGACTGCGGTTGGCCAGCACCGGCACCAGCAGACCCGATACGACCTCCATCAGGGTCAGAAAACCCAGCAGCAGCCCTGCACTCTGCTCACTCCAGCCGTTCTCCAAATAATACGGGGCCAGCCAGGCCAACACGCAGGTATAGGACGCAGTGCCGAGGCCGAAGAAAACCCCCAGCATCCAGGCCCGAGGCGTGTGGAAGAAAGTCTGCCGGAGCCCTGCAGTGGTTGACGCATCGGAGCGCAATACGCGCCGCTGGGCAAACCAGAAGCACATTGCCAGAAGAGCCAGTAGTGACCAGACCGCCAGGCCGAAGCGCCAACTGCCACTGCTACCCATCACCACGGGGCTGAATGAAGCGGCCAGCGCGGCCCCGCCCATGATCGCAGTCACATACAAGCCCATGCACAAGGAGACGTTGGCTTTGAAGCGCGATTTGATCAACGCGGGCATCAGCGCCTGAATCAAGGCAATACCCAGCCCCGCCAACACAGCGCTGAAAATCAGTTCGGCAGCAGAATCCAGAAACAGACGCGTCAGGGTTGCCAGACCGATAAGCGCCAGTGAAAGCATGATGCTGCGATACGACCCCAGGTAGCGAGCGATGCCCATGCCGAAAAACATTGCCAGTCCCATGGCCATGACCGGCAGCATGGTCAGCAACGACGCCGTCCCGAAACCCAGCGGGACGTCCAGCCGAATCGCCACCAACAATGGACCGACAGCGGCCATCGACGGACGCAAGTTGAGCGCCACCAGTATGACACTGATCATTAACCCCATATTCTGAACCACCGAGCCACGCATCTGCATACCTTCACCCTCCCTGTCGAGGGTCACGATTAGGCCGGGCGTGTGCTCAGGTGACAAATCAAAATCTGGGCCCTGCTATTTAAAAATCAGTTCATCGTTACCAGAGTTGGTTTTCAGGCGTTCTGACGACGGCAGTTGCAGGGTTCTGCGCCCTCCGTCTGTGCGGTTTCAGACTCAACCACCTCATCCACGCCCAACCACCAGGTCAGACCCCGACACGGGTACTGCACATAAAACGGCTGGCCCATCATCGGCGTGGTGATCAAGACATTCTGCTCCCAGGCCAGGGCCAGAATGCGATCGAACGGCTCGTGCCAGGCATGCATCGACAGGTCGAAGGTGCCGTTGTGGATCGGCAACAACCAGCGACCGCGCAGGTCCAGATGCGCCTGCAGCGTCTGCTCGGGCTGCATGTGCACATCAGGCCACTCGACGTTGTAGGCGCCGGTTTCCATCAGGGTCAGGTCAAACGGCCCATATTGCTCGCCGATGGTCTTGAAGCCATCGAAGTAACCGCTGTCGCCACTGAAGAAAATCCGCTGATCGCCATCGATCATCACCCACGACGCCCACAGCGTGCGGTTGCTGTCGAGCAGCGTACGCCCCGAGAAATGCTGCGAAGGCGTGGCGACGAACTCGATGCCCGCCACTTCGGTGGACTGCCACCAGTCCAGCTGACGCACCTTGTGCGCAGGCACGCCCCATTCGATCAACGTATCACCCACGCCAAGCGGTGCCAGAAAGTGCTCGGTCTTGTCGGTCAGCGCCTTGATAGCCATACGATCCAGGTGGTCGTAATGGTTGTGCGAAAGAATCACCGCCTTGATCGGCGGCAACTCTTCGAGGTTGATCGGCGGCTGATGAAAGCGCTGCGGGCCCGCCCACTGCACGGGCGAGGCACGTTCGGCAAACACGGGGTCGGTAAGCCAGAACTGATCGCGCAGTTTGAGCAGAACGGTCGAATGCCCCAGGCGATACACCGTGTTGTTCGGTGCCGCCAGCAATTGCTGACGCGACAGCGGCTGTACCGGAATTTCGCCTGCCGGGCGTGTGTCCTTGGGTTTGTTGAACGCCTGATCCCAGAAAATACCGAGCGTGCGAAGCAGACTCGACGGCTTCATGGTGGCGTGATTGCGGTATTGCCCTTCGTGACGGGACAAGACAGGCAGTGTAGAAGAGTCCTTTTTCTGATGTGTCGAGGCCATGGTTCGCTGACTCCTGGGGGCAGGTTGAGGCTCCAGCCGTGCATACTTCGTACGTGATCCTGTTGCAGGATGTCCGAGGGAAAATATGTAACAGTGTTTTACACTACACGGTGTAGTTTTAAGCTTGCATGATCCTCGGCGACAAGTAAACTGCTGAGTGTAATTTTCTCTAAACGCACGTTTGAAGCGAACCTATGACCGAACCCATGCGCCTCACCGATCAGAAACGCGAATCCATCGTCCAGGCGGCTATCGCCGAATTCGGCGATCGTGGCTTCGAGATCACCAGCATGGACCGGATCGCCGCGCGGGCCGAGGTTTCCAAACGTACGGTGTATAACCACTTCCCCAGCAAGGAAGAACTGTTCGCCGAGATGCTGCAGCGCCTCTGGAGCTGCGCCCCACCGCAGGCCGAAGTGGTTTTTCATCCACAGATCGGCTTGCGCGAGCAGTTACGGGAATTGCTCTGGGGCAAGATGCGCAACCTGACCAACAGCCATTTTCTCGACCTGGCCCGCGTGGTGGTCGGCGCGACCATTCACTCCCCCGAGCGGGCTCAGGTGTGGATGGCGCGTATCAATGAACGAGAAGAAACCTTCAGTGCCTGGATTCGCGCCGCGCAGAAGGATGGCCGTCTGAAACCGGTCGACCCGGCCTTTGCCGCGACGCAGATGCATGCATTGCTCAAGTCATTCGCGTTCTGGCCGCAGGTAACGTTCAGTGCGGCCTTGCTTACCCCCGAGGAGCAGCACACGGTGGTCGAATCGACGCTGAACATGTTTCTTGGCTGGTACGAAATAACCCGCTGACGTTGCAGGAGCCGAGCACGGTATTCTCAGTCGAGCACAACGCCCCGACACTCACCAAAGCCAATCGAGGCATACCCGTCGCGATGACAACGGGCACGCAGAATCACCTCGTCGCCACTTTGCAGGAACATCCGTACTTCGCCGTTGGGTAGGGTCACCGGTTGTTTGCCGCCGGCGGTCATCTCCAGCAGGCTGCCGTACTGACCTTCTCCGGGACCGGACAACGTACCGGTGCCGAGCAGGTCACCCGGCTGCAACCTGCAGCCGTTGACGCTGTGATGCGCGACCATCTGCGCCACTGTCCAGTACATGTTCAGCGAGTTGCTCAGACCCAGCCGGTGAGGCGCCAGCCCGTCGGCTTTCATCCGTGCAGTCAGCAGCAGCACTTCCAGCTCGATATCCAGCGCCCCACCCTGCTGATCGTGGTCATCCAGCAGATAGGCCAACGGTTGCGGATCGCCGTCCGGACGCGGCGGTTGGGCGCGACGAAACGGTTCAAGGGCTTCGGCAGTCACCACCCAGGGCGAAATCGTGGTGGCGAAGCTCTTCGACAGAAATGGCCCCAGTGGCTGGTACTCCCATGCCTGTATGTCACGCGCCGACCAGTCGTTGAGCAGGCAGAACCCGGCAATGTGCTCGGCGGCCCGATCGATCCCGATGGCCTCGCCCTGGACATTTCCCGGCCCGATCCAGACCCCTAGTTCCAGTTCGTAATCGAGGCGTTGGCAGGGACCGAAAACGGGCGACTCCTGACCTGCCGCCAGGGTTTGTCCGCTGGGGCGCCGCACAGCCGTACCCGAGGGACACAAGGTCGACGCTCTGCCGTGATAG
Organism: Plantibacter cousiniae (nom. nud.); assembly: GCF_977070315.1. Taxonomy (NCBI): domain Bacteria; kingdom Bacillati; phylum Actinomycetota; class Actinomycetes; order Micrococcales; family Microbacteriaceae; genus Plantibacter; species Plantibacter cousiniae (nom. nud.). Next base: position 120,564 of record NZ_CDRVEU010000004.1, read on the forward strand.
CCGATCGGCACGTATTTGTAGTTAGGCAGCAGCGGGTTGTCCGGGCGGAACAGCTTGCCGACATTCAGCGCATGATGAATACCGACGTAGAAGTCCGAGTAATCACCTACCCGAGCGGGCATGTGCAACGTGCACTCGCTCATCGGCAGCAACAAACCGGCCATACCCTGCAGCCTGTCGCGCTGCGGGCTGTCTTCATCGAGCAACTGCAACAAGGCGGTGCGCAATGCCTGACGCGCTGCGGCACCCAGCGCAAGAAAATCATTGAGCTGGTCGCGGCTGGCAACGTCGGCAACGTCGGCGGCCTGTCCCTGAAACACCCCGGATTCTGTTGCCGCGTGCAGATCGAAAATCCTGTTGCCTATCGCCACTCCGCCACGCGGGCCGGTCTGGCCGTGACTGAACACGCCCAATGGCAGGTTCTGCAAAGGGAAATCGGCATGCCCGTTGGCAGATTCGACCCAGCTACGACGCTTGAACGCGGTATTCATCAGCGTGGCTCCCTGGTAAACGTTCTGGCCATGTCCTTCCAGCAGGCATCGTAATCGGTTTGCAGTTGCGGGCAGTCGAGCGCGTGACGACTGGGGCGCAAGACCTTGCCGGTCTCGAACATGAAGGCCATGGTGTTGTCGATCCTGTGCGGTTTCAGCTCGGCGGCAATAGCCTTTTCGGCGGTGACATTATCGGGGCCGTGCGCGCTCATGCAGTTGTGCAGCGAAGCGCCACCGGGCATGAAGCCTTCGGCCTTGGCATCGTACGCGCCGTCGATCAGGCCCATGAACTCGTTCATCAGGTTTCGGTGGAACCACGGCGGGCGGAAGGTGTTTTCCGCCACCATCCAGCGCGGCGGAAAGATCACGAAATCGATATTGGCCTGGCCGTGAATAGCCCCCGGTGAGGTCAGCACGGTGAAAATCGACGGGTCCGGATGATCGTAGCTGACGGTACCGAGGGTGTTGAAACGCCGCAGATCGTACTTGTAGGGAACGTTGTTGCCGTGCCAGCCCACCACGTCAAACGGTGAGTGCTCCAGTTGCGTCGACCACAGCTCACCGAGGAACTTCTGCACCAGTTGCATTGGCTGGCGACTGTCTTCGAACCAGGCGACCGGGGTCAGAAAATCACGTGCGTTGGCCAGCCCGTTGCTGCCGATCGGGCCCAGTTCCGGGAGGCGCAGGGCGCAGCCGTGATTCTCGCAGAGGTATCCGCGGGCGCTGCTATCGAGCAGGTGCACGCTGAACTTCAAACCTCGCGGCAGGACGGCGATTTCCAGGGGTTCGATGTCCAGCAGGCCCAATTCGGTGACGACTCTGAGCCGGCCCTGCTGGGGCACCACCAGCCATTCGCCATCCGCGCTAAAGAAAGCTCGCTGCATGGAGATGTTGGCGGTGTACAGGTAAACGCTGACGCCCTCGGCCTGCTCCGCCGCCGAGGTGCTGGCGAGAGGGATGAGGCCGTCGATGAAATCGGTCGGCTCTGTCGGGATATCGAAGGCATTCCAGCGCAACCGGTTGGGGTTGATCGGCCCCTGCTCCCGACCGGCGATCTGCAGATCCATGCGCTGGTAACGCGGATGGGCTGCCGATGGGCTGATCCGATACAGCCAGGTACGTCGGGCTTCGCTGCGCGCAACCGTAAATGCGGTGCCCGAGAACTGCTCGGCATACAGGCCCAGCGGATGCTTCTGCGGCGAGTTCTGACCAATCGGCAAGGCACCAGGCAGCGCCTCGCTGCTGAACTGGTTGCCAAAGCCCGACTGATAAAGCAGTGCGTCGGAACTGGAGTGGATAGCCATCTGGACCTCTTGTTGTTGTGGGGTCGGACACAGACACGAGGAAACATCATTTAACGTAAACAGATTACGCATAACGTAATTTGAGTTTGCCAGCCGGTCAAGCTATAAAGCTGCCTTTCCCGATCGGCGCACAACATCCCATGCCCCAGCAAACCGAAAGCCCCGCAGGCGGACGCCAGCAGAAGGTCCAGGCCGCCGAAGTCGGGCTGGGCGTGCTCAAGGCGCTCGCCGAACTCTCCCCTGCCACGTCCCTGTCGAGACTGGCCGAACACCTGGGCATGCCCGCCAGCAAGGTCCATCGTTATCTGCAGGCGCTGATTGCCAGTGGCTTTGCCGAACAGGATGCCGTCAACAATCACTATGGGCTGGGACGCGAGGCGTTGCAGGTCGGGCTGGCCTCGCTCGGCAAGCTGGATGTCCTGAAGGTATCGGCCCCCTGGCTGGCCAGCCTGCGCGACGAGTTGAATCAGACCTGCTTTCTGGCGGTATGGGGCAACAAGGGGCCGACCGTGGTGTATGTCGAGCCCTCGATGGGTGCGGTGACGCTGGTCACGCAGATCGGCTCGGTGCTGCCGCTGCTTGGCTCGTCCACCGGCCTGGTGTTCGACAGTTTTCTGAACGGGCGCGAAACCGCCGCGCTTCGCGAGCAGGAAGTGCCGTTGCTGAGCACCGGCCAGCTGCGTGAGGTCGAGCAGCATGTCGAGCAGATTCGTACCACCGGCGTGCACCAGATTCAGGGCCTGCTGATGCCGGGTATCAATGCAGCCTCGTCACCGCTGTTCGCCATGGGTGACAAGCTGGTGGGGGTGATCACCGTGGTCGGGCCGGGATCGGTGTTGAACGACGAGACGCAGAATCTGGCGGCCAGGCGGCTTTTGCAAACGGCGCAGGCCATCAGCGAGCGTATGGGCGGTAGCCGTCCGTCAGACTGACTCAGGAAGAGGCGGTTGATACCCTGGCGAAATGGCTCGCTCCATGCCAGCCGTGAATCAGCCGACCTTCGACGCGGTTACGCCCTTTGGTTTTGGCCAGGTAAAGCAGCCGATCCGCTTCCGCCAACGCGGCGGTATGTCCATCCTTCTCTGCTGCGTTGATCGACACCACGCCCGAACTGATGGTCAGTTTGCCCAGCGGGCTGGCCGAGTGCTCTATACGAGTGGTTTCAACGGATGATCTGATTTTTTCCGCGATCTTCAGCGCCCTGCCAGGTCGGTTTCAGGCAGCAGAATGACAAACTCCTCGCCGCCGTAACGTGCCGCGATATCCCCAGCCCGGTCAAGACTGTTGCCTATGAGCCCAGCCACTTGTTTCAGGCAGTCGTCTCCCTGCAGATGACCGTAGGTGTCGTTGTATTGTTTGAACCAGTCAATATCCAGCAGAATGATCGCGATAGTTGCAGTATTCCGGCTCGCCCGCCCCCACTCCTGCTGCAAGGCCGCATCGAAGCAGCGTCGATTGGCCAGGTGCGTGAGGCTGTCCGTGTGAGCGATGATCTCCAGTTCGTTCCTGGCGATGTTCAGTTCACCTTCCGCATTGATCAACTGCTGGATTTGCCGGTACAGCAGGACGCCAAGCATAACCAGCGCAAGGATAATGATGCCGGTGATGGTCATGGACCGGTGTGCATAGGCCCACCAGGGCGCGAACACATGCTGACAGGAGACGCCTGCAGCGGCGACGATCGGCAATCCGGACACCCGCCGATAGGCGTAGATCCTTTCCACCCCGTCCACCACGGAGTTGATCACCGCGGTGCCGCTATCGCTGTAGGGCAGATAGCGAGTGAAGATATCGCCCTTGGCGACATTGGTGGTCATCAGTGCGGTTAATGTGGGGCGTCGCGCCAGCAGGTCGCCATTGCTCAGAGCGAGAAAGATTACCCCCTTGTCGTCTACATCCATGCGCTGGAAAAACGCCTGGAAATAAGCCACCGGTACGGTGGCCAGTGCAACGCCAGCAAAACTGCCATCCGCAGCATTGATACGCCGACTGACCGGGATGACCATATCCCCGGTATTACGGCTTTCTACGATAGACCCTACATGAATGGACGGGTCAGGGTTATCGCGATGGTAAATGAAGTAATCGCGGTCTTCGTTGTTTCTGGTGTGCACGCCATTGGCAAAGGAATTGGCGACCCAGTTGCCCTGAGCATCGTAGATGAACAGCCCCTGAAGCCCTTTGACGTTTATCAGGTCTTGAGCCATCAGCCTGGTCAAGCGGCTTTGCTGCTGGCCTGCGACCCCGTCCTGTTCCACACGCTCGACAAGGTCACGCAGCGTATTGTCAGCCTGTTGCAGGGTGTCCTGAGCCTGCTGCTCAGCGGCAAGCACGATATTGGACACCGCAATCCTGGCGGTGGCCGCGCGCTCGAGCTTCGACTGGTTCATCTGCCAGACGGTAGCCAGGGTCAGCGATAGACAGACCAGGGCAATGAAGCCTATCAACGCTTTGCTGAGCGCCGAAGGTGTAAGCCTCGTCGAAATAAAGGAAAGCCGTTTCATAGGGTTGTCATCAAATTGGCAGTGAACCCCGCCATGCAGTTTCCATACCTTAGCGCCACTCACCCGAACACCTTGTTACACCGAGGTCACGCGGGGCTTAGTTGAATGAATGCCCCGCAGGCTAGTTGCTCAAGAAGTCATTACAGGTATTCGGTTTTTTGACGATACAGCTTCTAAGCTGCTAGAGACAGCTACCGATACACTACTGTGAGAGGTGCTGCAATGTATCGAACTTTGCTTTTCCGGCATGGCGCAAGCGCGTGTTGGCAGGGTGTTTTCACCGATGCCGGCACAGCGGCATTGTACATCGATCGCTTCGCGTTTCAGGCGCGATCAGCTTATAGCGATGACCTCAAATGAGTACTTACCCAGTCGGCGATGACGACGAAGAGCGTATTCGGATTTTGAATGCTTTTTCGTTGATGGATACCCCACCTGAGCATGAATACGATCAGATCGTGCAAATGGCATCGCGGATTTTCGACGCGCCCATTGTTCTGATTTCTCTGGTTCATCGCGACCGGCAATTCTTCAAGGCGCGCGTTGGCCTCGATGTCTGCGAAACGGGCCGCGACGTCTCATTCTGTAATTTTGCGCTGATGGGCCGTAACGTTTTTCTGGTGCCTGATGCATTGCAGGATGAGAGGTTCCGCTCAAACGCTCTGGTGGTAGGCGCTCCCTATATTCGCTTTTATGCCGGGGCTCCACTGATAACCCCCAGCGGTCATGTGTTGGGCAGCCTGTGCCTGATCGACAATAAACCTCGGGAGACCTTCTCGGAGCGAGACCAACTGATTCTTCAGGACCTGGCGGTCATGGTCATCGAAAGAATGGAATTGCGTCGGCTCGAGCTCGAGAATGAAGACAGCCACGCCCGCTTCATGAATATCACCTCGACCTCACCCGACGCGATCATCTGCTCGGACAGCAAAAACCGGATCATCTCATGGAACAATTCGGCCGAGCTCATTTTCGGGCATCGATCCGAGGACGCCATAGGAAAGCCTCTCGATATCATTATTCCGCCCGAAATGCGCTCCAGGCATCATGCAGGTCTGTCGAGGGTGTCTGCAGGCGGCCCGGCCTCCATTATCGGAAAATCCATCAACCTGACGGCCATCCATCGCGACGGTCATACAATCCCCATCGAGCTCTCGCTCTCACAATGGACGTATGCCGGCGAGCCACAATTCGGAGCAATCATTCGTGACATCACCCAGCGTGTCGAGGCGGACAAATTACTCAAGCATGCGGCTGAATACGATCATCTGACCGGACTTGCCAATCGATCGACGCTCAAAAGGCGGATCAAGGAAGCGTGCGGCGCACAGCTTTCGGCGGCCATCCTGCTGATCGACCTGGACGGCTTCAAGGACGTCAACGACACGCTGGGCCACGCTGCGGGGGATTTTGTGCTCCAGGTGACCTCTCTTCGTCTTCGCGAAAACGTCCCGGCCAGCCATATGGTCGCGCGTCTGGGCGGCGATGAGTTTGTCGTGTTCCTGTCAGACACGGCAGACCCTGACAACGCGACCAGGCTGGGCCTGGAGCTCATCGCGGTCATCGAGGAACCGATTGAGTTTGAAGACAATTCAATCTACATCGGCGCCAGCATCGGCGTCTCCGTAAGGTCCGGCTGCGACTACGACGAGGAGCAAATGCTCGGCAATGCGGATCTGGCGCTCTACCAGGCCAAGTCTGACGGACGTTCCCTTGTTCGCACCTTCACCTCCGAGCATCGACAGACCGCGTCAAGAAGAGGCGCGCTCAGCTCATCGATGCGTCAGGCGTGGGCCAACAAAGAGTTCGAGCTGTACTATCAGCCTCAGGTACGCCTTGCGGACGGTCGTATTACCGGAGCCGAAGCCCTTATTCGCTGGAACCATCCGACACTGGGCGTGGTGTCCCCGGCGGTTTTTCTACCTGCACTGGAAGCAGGTCTTCTTGCGGTGCCGGTGGGCGAATGGATCCTGCGTTCAGCCTGTGAGCAGGCAGCGCAATGGAGAAATACCGGCTGTGACGAATTCCGCATCGGCGTCAACCTGTTCGCCGCGCAGTTTCGCATGCGTGACTTTGCGGAAATGGTTGAAAGTGCGCTTGAAGACTTTTCCTTGCCAGCACACGCTCTCGAGCTGGAGATCACGGAAAACATCATCCTGCGAAACGAACAGCGCATCATGGAACCGCTGCGCCACCTTCGCTCATTGGGAGTGGGCATTGCATTCGACGATTTCGGTACCGGCTATGCGTCCCTGAGCCTGCTGAAAGACTATCCGGTGACACGGCTGAAAATCGACCGCTCATTCGTAAGTGGCGTTGAGCGCAGCAAAAAAGACGAAGTTATCATCGAGGCCGTTATCAGGCTGGCGAACGGCTTCAATCTCCAGGTCACGGCAGAAGGCATAGAGACCCGCGAGCAGGAAAGTCTGATGCGTCATTATGTGTGCGACGAGGGTCAGGGCTATCTGTATGGTCGTCCCATGCCGGCGCATGAATTTACCGAGCGTTATATCTCGTCTCACAATCGGCAGGCTGACGTGCTCAAGCACAAATGACTCAGAACGAGCCTGAGCAGGCTCGTCTGATCGCGCAAGGCGGGCACTTCCGGTTATCGCTCAATCCGGCGTCAGTACACCACGCTGGATCTGGTCGCGTTCGATGGATTCGAACAGCGCCTTGAAGTTGCCTTCGCCAAACCCGTCGTCGCCCTTGCGCTGAATGAATTCGAAAAACACCGGGCCCATCAGCGTGGCGGAGAATATCTGCAACAGCAAGCGACGCTCGCCCCCTTCGGAAGAGCCATCGAGCAGAATGCCGCGTGACTTGAGCTCGGCCTCCGGCTCACCGTGATCGGGCAGGCGTCCTTGCAGCATCTCGTAGTAGGTGTCCGGTGGCGCAGTCATGAAGCGCATGCCGGTTGCTTTCAGCGCGTCCCAGGTCTTGATCAGGTCATCGGTAAAGAACGCTACATGCTGGATGCCTTCGCCATTGAACTGCATCAGGAACTCTTCAATCTGCCCCGCCCCCTTGGACGACTCTTCGTTGAGCGGAATGCGGATCATGCCGTCCGGGGCGGTCATGGCTTTGGAGGTCAGGCCGGTATATTCGCCCTTGATGTCGAAGTAACGCAGCTCGCGAAAATTGAACAGCTTTTCATAGAAACCGGCCCAATACGCCATGCGCCCGCGGTACACGTTGTGGGTCAGGTGATCGATGAATTTCAGACCGGCACCGACCGGGTGGCGATCGACGCCTTCGATAAAATTGAAATCAATATCGTAAATCGACGTGCCCTCGCCGAAGCGATCAATCAGGTACAACGGCGCGCCACCGATGCCCTTGATCGCGGGCAGGCGCAACTCCATGGGCCCGGTAGCGATTTCCAGCGGTTGTGCACCCAGTTCGAGTGCCCGGTTATAAGCCTTCTGCGCATCTTTCACGCGGAACGCCATGCCGCATACCGAAGGACCATGCTCGGCGGCAAAGTACGATGCCAGGCTGTGCGGCTCGTTGTTGAGGATCAGGTTGATCGCGCCCTGACGAAACAGGGACACATCCTTAGATCGGTGCGTTGCGACTTTGGTGAAGCCCATCATCTGAAACACGGGCTCAAGGCTGTTGGGCGTCGGTGACGCGAACTCGATGAATTCAAAGCCCATCAGGCCCATTGGATTTTCGTAAAGATCAGCCATGACTGGCTCCTTGCAGGAAAGTAAGAGTGGGTAACCCTGGCAATCACTGTCCTGCGGGCGGCGCACACGGAATCCCTCGCACGCTGCGTGCGAGAAAATCACCGAATATCAGTTGCAGACCAAGAATCTTCATGAAGGCAGCCTACTCCGGCTTGTCCGATTGTGCATCAGGATGTGCCTGCTGAAAGGCCGGGTGCTGCATGGCCAGATGCTCGACCCGCTGAATACGCGCAAATGCAGTCAGGTCAACGTGGTAACGATGGGCTGCGTACAGCTGCGGTAACAGGTAAATATCCGCGAGGCCGGGGCTCGAGCCAAAACAGAAACCCTGCTCCCCGATCAACTGCTCGACGGCCTGCAAGCCTTGGCCGATCCAATGCCTGGTCCAGGCCACGACAGCGGCCTCGTCGTGACCAAGCGTGCGCAACCGGTCAAGCGCCGAAACGTTGTGCAAGGGCTGGATGTCACAGCCGATAAGCGCCGCCACGGCACGCTGTCGAGCCCGCATCACGGCCTCCTGCGCCAGTAACGCAGGTTGCGGATAACGCTCCTCCAGGTATTCGATGATCGCCAGTGACTGAGTGATGACCACTCCATCGTCCAGCCGCAGCGCAGGCACCCTGCCCTGCGGGTTCAAGTCCGTGTAATCAGGTTTGTTTTGCTCGCCGCCCTCAAGCGCCAGGTTGACCGGAACCGCCGTGTAATCCAGCCCCTTGAGGGCCAGCGCAATACGCACACGGTAACTGGAGGTCGAGCGGTAATAAGTGAATAGGTCCACGAGAGTCGCCTGCCTGACGCATGGGTGCGTGTTTTTATTTTCGTAACCGCATTACGTAATGCGTAAATTGCGTGATCAGACCTTCGCTGTCAACTCAAGCTTCGTAGCGAATGAGCTAGGATGCATTAACCCGATAAAAACAACCCAGGGTGGCTTGATGAATATCCTTTACGACGAACGCATCGATGGCGTGCTGCCCGCCGTCGACAAGCAACAACTGTTGCAGGCGCTGCAACAGCAGTTGCCCGACCTGGACATCCTGCATCGGCCCGAAGAACTGCGGCCTTACGAGTGCGACGGATTGTCGGCCTATCGCAGCACACCGATGCTGGTGGCATTGCCGCGGCATGTGGAAGAAGTACAGACGCTGCTCAGGCTGTGCCACGCACGTCGCGTACCGGTGGTCGCTCGTGGGGCGGGCACCGGGCTGTCGGGTGGCGCGCTGCCGCTGGAAAAAGGCGTGCTGCTGGTCATGGCACGCTTCAATCAGATCCTCGATATCGACCCTTCGGCGCGCCTGGCGCGGGTTCAGCCCGGCGTGCGCAATCTGGCCATTTCTCAGGCGGCAGCGCCCCACGGCCTGTATTACGCGCCGGACCCGTCCTCGCAAATTGCATGCTCCATCGGCGGCAATGTGGCGGAAAATGCCGGCGGCGTGCATTGCCTCAAGTACGGGCTGACCGTGCATAACCTGCTCAAGGTCGAGATCCTGACCGTGGAAGGCGAGCCGATGACACTGGGCAGCGACACGCTGGACTCGCCGGGCTTCGACCTGCTGGCACTGTTCACCGGCTCCGAAGGCATGCTCGGCGTCATTACCGAAGTCACGGTCAAGCTGCTACCCAGACCGCAAGTGGCCAAGGTGCTGCTGGCGGCGTTCGATTCAGTGGAAAAGGCCGGACGCGCGGTGGCCGATATCATCGCCGCGGGCATTATCCCCGGCGGACTTGAGATGATGGACAATCTGGCGATTCGTGCCGCCGAGGATTTCATTCACGCAGGTTACCCGGTCGATGCCGAAGCCATTCTGCTCTGTGAACTGGACGGCGTCGAAGCCGACGTGCACGCCGATTGCGAACGGGTCAGCGAGGTATTGACACTGGCGGGCGCTACCGAAGTGCGCCAGGCGAAGGATGAAGCCGAGCGTGTCCGCTTCTGGGCCGGGCGCAAGAACGCTTTCCCGGCCGTGGGTCGCCTGTCGCCGGATTACTACTGCATGGACGGGACCATCCCGCGCCGTGAGTTGCCGGGAGTGTTGCGCAGCATCAGGGAGCTATCCGAGCAATACGGCTTGCGCGTCGCCAACGTTTTTCATGCGGGTGACGGCAACATGCATCCGCTGATCCTGTTCGATGCCAATCAACCGGGTGAGCTGGAGCGCGCCGAGGCACTGGGCGGCAAAATCCTCGAGCTGTGCGTCAAGGTCGGCGGCAGCATTACTGGCGAGCACGGTGTCGGTCGCGAGAAGATCAATCAGATGTGTGCCCAGTTCAATAGCGACGAGCTGACCTTCTTCCATGCCATCAAGGCGGCATTCGACGCCAGCGGTTTGCTCAACCCTGGCAAGAACATCCCGACGCTGCATCGCTGCGCGGAATTTGGCGCCATGCACATACATGCCGGGCAATTGCCGTTCCCCGACCTGGAGCGCTTCTGATGAGCACGATGGACAACGACGTCAGCCAGGCACTGCTCCAGCGGGTCGATCAGGCGCTCCGCGATAACCGGCCGTTACGTATTCAGGGCGGCAACAGCAAGGCTTCTCTCGGTCGTGAAACGGCTGGCGAAATACTCGATACCCGCGAGCACCGAGGCATCGTCAGTTATGACCCGACAGAACTGGTGATCACGGCGCGCGCCGGTACGCCATTGAACGAGCTGATACAGACGCTGGATGCCGCAGGTCAGATGCTGCCTTGCGAACCGCCCGACTTCGGCGCGGCAACGCTCGGCGGCATGGTCGCTGCGGGGCTCTCGGGACCGCGCCGTCCGTGGAGTGGGTCGGTGCGTGATTTCGTGCTGGGCACACGGGTCATCACCGGTCTTGGCAAACACCTGCGTTTCGGCGGAGAAGTCATGAAGAACGTTGCAGGTTATGACGTTTCACGCCTGATGGCAGGCAGTTTCGGCTGCCTGGGGCTGCTGACCGAGGTGTCGCTCAAGGTGCTGCCCAAACCACGTCTGTGCAGCAGCATCGCACTGGAAATGGACAGCGCGCTGGCCTTGGCGCGCCTTGCCGAGTGGGGTCAGCAACCGATACCGATCAGCGCGGCCAGCCATGATGGCCACGTACTGCGTCTGCGCCTGGAAGGCGGTGAAGGTTCAGTGGCCGCAGCCCGGGACCGGCTCGGCGGCGAGCTGCTCGATGCCGCGTACTGGCAACAGTTGAATGCGCACCGCCTGCCCTTCTTCGATGACCCTCGGCCGCTGTGGCGGCTCTGTGTACCTGCTGACAGCCGCCTGCCGGATCTGCCGGGCGAGCAGTTGATCGACTGGGGTGGCGCGCAACGCTGGCTCAAGTCGGACGCTGACAGACAAACCATTCGAGCCATTACTATGGCGGTTGGCGGCCATGCGACCTGCTACAGCCAGGGCGTCGTCGACAGCCCCTTCGAGCCGTTGGCCGCACCTGTGCTGCGCTACCATCAGACACTCAAGACCCGACTCGACCCGCAGGGGATTTTCAACCCCGGTCGACTGTACGCGGAGCTTTGAAACATGCAGACCACATTGAGTGAACACGCCAGAACCCTGCCGCGCGCCGAAGAAGCCGAACGTATCCTGCGCAGTTGTGTGCATTGCGGTTTCTGTAACGCCACGTGCCCGACCTATCAATTGCTGGGTGATGAGCTGGACGGTCCACGCGGCAGGATCTACCTGATCAAGCAGGTGCTCGAAGGTCAGCCGGTCACCGAGAAAACCCGTCTGCATCTGGACCGCTGCCTGAGCTGTCGCAACTGCGAGACCACCTGCCCGTCCGGGGTGGATTACCACAACCTGCTGGACATCGGCCGCGCGGCGGTTGAGGCCCTGGTGCCGCGGCCACTCGCAGAACGCATGCTGCGTGAAGGCTTGCGTCGCGTCATCCCCCACCCTGGGCTGTTCAAATCCCTGACCGGCATGGGCCTGAAGTTCAGGCCGTTGCTGCCACAAACCCTGGCCACCAAGCTGCCGGAGACGGTCCATCCTGCCGGACTTCGCCCGCACACCGGTCATGCGCGCCAAGTGCTGCTCCTGGAAGGTTGCGTTCAGCCGGGTCTGTCGCCCAACACCAATAGCGCTACGGCGCGGGTGCTGGATCGTCTGGGCATCGGCGTTACGGCGGTCGGACAGGCGGGTTGCTGCGGCGCCGTGGATTATCACCTCAATGCACAGGAGACAGGGCTGAACCGGGCACGGCGCAACATCGACGCGTGGTGGCCCGCGTTGCAGGGCAGTGTTGAAAGTCTGATCCAGACGGCCAGCGGCTGCGGGGCCTTCGTCAAGGATTACGGCCACCTGCTGCGCCATGATCCAGCCTATGCCGACAAGGCCAGGCAGATCAGCGCGCGAACCAAGGATCTGGTCGAACTGCTGCGCGACGAACCGCTGGAAACCCTCGGCATCAAGACCGATCAGCGCCTGGCGTTTCACTGCCCGTGTACGCTGCAACACGCGCAAAAACTCGGCGGCGAAGTCGAGCGTGTCCTGACTCGTTTAGGCTTCAATCTGACCACAGTGCCGGACGGTCATTTATGCTGCGGCTCTGCAGGCACCTACTCCATCACCCAGCCTGCCATCGCCCGTCAACTGCGCGACAACCGCATGAACGCACTGGAGAGCGGCAAACCGCAGGTGATTGCCACCGCCAATATCGGCTGTCAGACCCATCTGGCCAGCGCCGGCCGAACGCCAGTGCGGCACTGGATCGAACTGATCGACGCAGCGCTTGGCACGCCTGAATCACACTGAACCCTATTCAATAATCACTGCTCCGGAGAACCCCATGAAGATCAAAGCCGTCCTGACCCAGACCGAAATCAGCCTGATGCTCGGTGCCGCACGCGATGAAGCACGGGCCAATGCCTGGGCCGTGTCCATCGCCGTCGTTGATGACGGCGGCCATCTGCTGGCATTCGAGAGACTGGACGACGCCGCACCGATCAGCAGCTACATCGCGATCGAAAAAGCCCGCACCTCGGCACTCGGCAAACGTGAGTCCAAGGGTTACGAAGAGATGGTCAATGGCGGGCGCACTGCATTCCTGAGTGCTCCGCTGCTGACTTCCCTGGAAGGCGGTGTGCCGGTCATCGTCGACGGCCAGGTAATCGGTGCACTGGGAGTTTCAGGCGTGAAAGCCGAACAGGATGCTCAGGTCGCCAAGGCCGGTGTCGCAGCACTTGACGCCGACTGACGGGCGGCCCGGCTGGTCACACGCAAGCCAGGCCACTGCAGGAGTCTTCATAGCCGGTAGATCGAAATCCAGCTCATGTCCGGATGGCTGGAATAGATATACGTGCCGGTCTTGTTGAGTACAGCGCCGCCTACCGACGGAAAGTAGGCAATGCAGGTGGCGATGCCCTTCACCGTATCGATCCGGTAAACGTCGTAATTACAGGTGTAGATTGCGTAGACATAGCGGTCATCCGGTGTCACGCCGATGACTTTCACCGGGTAACCCTGCGTGCCGATTTTTTCCCGATAGAAGGTTTTATTGGTCGCGGCATCGACGATGTAGACCTCGTCGATGCCGCCGACATACAGCCAGGCGCCATCGGAACTGAAGGCCATCGAACGTGGGTCGGAAAACCCGGTAATGTCATGCTGCAGGTAATCGACCTTGCTGATCGCAAGAACATCGGTAGGCGCGGTGCGATCAACCAGCATGGTCGCGTAAAACCTGTCGTTCAACGGACTGATCCCGAGGGCCAGCGATGCGTTGGTCAGGGCGCCCAGATCGAACTCGTTTTCGACCGTGTAATTCTCGGTCTCGATCAGACGAATCAAACCGCCGAACGCATTCTGAAAGGACAGGCAGATAAAACGGCCATCGGCACTGCACAGGATCCTGTTGACGTTGGCTGCCGGGAGTATCCTGATCACTTCGCGCAGGCGCGTATCGACCACGTAGCACCTTTTCTGGCCAATGGTGTAAAGCCTTTTACCATCGGGGCTCAAGGTAATCGCGCCGGCCCCTGCCCGCTTGATGGCGCCCGTTACGCTGGCACTGGCGATGTCGACCACACTGACTTCCCGGCCACTTTCATGGGCGACATACAACGTGGTTTCATCAGGGCTGATAGCGATCTGTGCGGGTACAAAGCCCAGGGGGATAATGCCGGTCAGCCACGCGATGTCCAAGGGCACACCCGAACCGACGGGGTCAGCGATATGCGTCAAGGCTCTAACGTTCTGAGATGCTTTTTTTTGCATTTCTCTGATCCTTCAATAGGTCTTGTAAGACCGCCAGAACGGGGAATAGATAAGAAGATATATCCCCGTCATCCAACGATGCGGCCAAGACACTTATGCCGCTCCGAGCCAAAAACATAGGGTCATTGAATACTCAACACGGGGGGATGGGTACTGTCAGAAATGACAGTCAAAATGTGCCGGAACCGTTCGAATGAGGGTATCGCTGGCAGTGCAGGACAGCGCGGTCGGGCACTCCAGCCCGAAGGCATCGAGCCCGCAGAGCGCCATTACCATTGGTCAGCGCAATGACCCGGAGGAGGCTCGCGAGAATTGGCCGGGGAAAATCCTCAAGAGCTTTCCCGCACCACCAGCTCAAAGCCGAGATCCACCAGAGGCTGCTGGGTGACCCCGTCAAGCAGGCCCAGCAATACCTGAGCAGCGCGCTGCCCGACTTCTTCTCTGGGCGTGCGTATCGAGGTCAGGCGCGGCACCATGTGCGCGGACCCCGGCAGGTCGTTGAAGCCCACCAGAGAGACTCGTTCGGGAATCGTGACGCCCAGGCGCAAGGCCTCCAGCGCAGCGCCTTGTGCCAGGTCGTCGTTACAGAAAAATACCCCGTCGACATCCGGATGCTGGTCAAGCAGGCGCGCAAACAACTCCCCGCCCAGACCGATCGACGAGGCCTGGCGTGTCGAGACCTGCAATGCTGGGTCGAACAGCCCGGCGTCTTCCAGCACCCGACGGAACCCGGCGCCACGTTGCAGTACACGAGGGTCGAGTTGGGCGGCCATGTACGCCAGCCGACGGCGGCCACGCCCGAGCAGATGGCGCGCGGCTTCAGCACCGGCCTGTTGTTGCGAGAACCCGACGCAATAGGCGCCCAGGCGGGTGTCGAGTTCCATCATGTGCACGCAGGGTATGCCACTGGTTTCAAGCATCTGGCGAGACGCTGCCGTGTGGTCGAAACCGGTCAGCAGAATACCGCGCGGGCGATTGACCAGATGGTTGCGCAGCAGCTTCTCTTCCTCGTCAGGTGAGTAATGGTAGTTGCCGATGACCACGTCCAGGCCCCGCACGCGCAACACGTCCTGAATGGCTTCCAGCGTCTCGATGAACAACTGGTTGGACAGTGACGGCACCAGCACCACGACGGTCTGACTGCAGGAAGAAGCCAGTGCCCTGGCGGCTGGGTTGGCTACATAACCCAGGCCCTGCGCCGCAGCACGGACCTTTTCCACAAGTTCAGGCGCCACGGTGCTGATACCGCGTAACGCACGCGAGGCAGTGATCGGAGAGACACCAGCCAGCTTCGCCACTTCATTGAGCGTGGGGCGACCGGTAGAGCGGGAACCAATGCGTATCATGCGTTGCCAACTAACATAAGGGTTGCCAAATGTGTCGAATGCCCCATAAGGTAGCGCTGTCTCATGGAACGTGACAATGCTTTATCGCTGGTTTCACAGGGGTTGCCCGGTTCGGGTCCCGCGGAGAACAGCCTCCCATGCTTATTGATGAGCCCAAAACAACGACAAATAACTGGAACAGCCCGGGCTGGGACTCATGTCCACCCGAAAGAAGACAGCGCTGTCTCCAGATGAGGTGCCTACTGTGACAACTGCGAATACTGCTATTTCCGCCCTTGTGGTGATGGGTGTGTCTGGCTGCGGCAAAAGCGCCGTGGGTGCCGAGATTGCCCTGAACAGCGGCGGCCGTCTGATCGAAGGCGACGCGTTCCATCCACCGGCCAACATCGAAAAGATGAGCGCCGGAATCCCCCTCAACGACGAAGACCGTGCCGGCTGGCTGACCCGCTTGGGCGAAGAGATGGCTGCCGCCCTCGCCAACGGTGAACACCCGGTGCTGACCTGCTCCTCGCTCAAGCTCATTTATCGCCAGCGCCTGCGTGATGCGGTGCCTGGCCTGGGTTTCGTTTTTCTGGAGCTCAGCAAGGAACTCGCCAGCGAACGCTGCTCGCACCGGCCTGGGCACTTCATGCCCGCCAGCCTGGTGGACAGCCAGTTCGCGACCCTCGAACCGCCCTATGGCGAACCGCTGACATTGATCGTGGACGCGTCCCAGCCTATCGATGTCATCGGCAAACAAGCCGCAGCATGGTGGAAAGGCTCTCACGCCTGATAAAGGTGTGAGTGCAAAAGACAGCGCTGTCTTGCGCACACACGATTGAAGTCGGCGCTGTTAACAGTTCCTTAAAACAATAAACCGGAGAGACACCCATGTTCGGTATGACCCATGAGACGTTCCTGCTCGTCGATGCCTTGGTGACCATCGTCGGCCTGGTGCTGCTGATCACCACTTTCAAGGTGCACCCTTTCGTCGCGCTGACCCTGGCGGCAGGCTTTCTTGGCCTGACCTCGGGAATGCCGGTCGAAAAAGTCATGAAATCCTTCCAGGACGGCTTCGGTGGCGTACTGGGCTTCGTCGGTATCATCCTTGGCCTGGGCACGATGCTCGGCAAGCTGATGGCCGACTCGGGCGGCGCAGACCAGATTGCGCAAACGCTGATACGCACCTTCGGCAAGCAGAAAGTGCACTGGGCAATGATGTTCTCTGCCTTCCTGGTGGGCATCCCGTTGTTCTTCGAGATCGGTTTTGTCCTGCTGATACCGCTGGTGTTCATTGTCGCGCGACGCACCGGCGTGCCCATCGTGAAGATCGGCATTCCGCTGCTGGCAGGCCTGTCAGCCGTGCACGGTCTGGTTCCACCGCATCCGGGTCCGTTGCTGGCCATCGGCATCTTCGGTGCAGACATCGGCAAGACCATTTTCTACGGACTGATCGTTGCTCTGCCAACCGCCATCATCGCTGGCCCGATCTTCGGTAACTGGATTTCCAAAAGTATCCCCGGTACGCCGTCCAAGGAACTGATGGACCAGATTGCCAAGGAGTCGAGCACTGACAACCTGCCAGGCTTCGGCATCACGCTGGTGACCATCCTGCTGCCAGTCTTCCTGATGCTGCTCAAGACTTTGGCCGACGTGGTATTGCCGGAAAACAACATGTTCCGCATCTGGATGGATCTGATCGGTCACCCGATCACCGCCCTGCTTGCCGCGCTGTTGCTGGCGTTCTACACCTTTGGTGCCGCGCGCGGGTTTGACCGCAGCAAGATCATGAAGCTGCTGGACCAGAGTCTCGCTCCGGTGGCGGCAATCGTGCTGATCGTGGGCGCAGGCGGTGGCTTCAAGCAGATGCTGGTGGCCAGTGGCGTCGGTGACGTGATCGGGCACATGGCTGTGCAGGCGCAGATCAACCCGATCATGCTGGCCTGGCTGGTAGCGGCGGTCATCCGCATCGCAACCGGTTCGGCGACGGTGGCAACCATTACCGGTGCCGGCATCGTAGCGCCGGTGGTCGGCCTGATTCCAGGCGTCAATCGCGAACTGCTGGTGCTGGCAACCGGTGCCGGTTCGTTGATCCTGTCGCACGTCAACGACGCCGGGTTCTGGCTGGTGAAGCAGTACTTCAACATGACCGTTGCCGAGACCTTCAAGACCTGGACAGTGATGGAAACCATCCTCTCGGTCGTCGGCCTGATTTTCATCATGCTGTTGTCGATGGCGGTGTAAACCCCGGACCAGGCCTTCGCGGGAGCTGCAGCCCGCGAACGCCTGGCTCCGCCTCACACCTGTGCATCACCCTTCCCAGCCCCCCCGCAATACACCACATCAGCGTGGACACTACGGCGATCTGCAGCCCCTTCCTACACACTCGTTCGCCACTTTCATTTGAATTTTCAGAAAGCCCGGGCAATCTGGTGAAGTCGTGCCTACGCTTGTACTCATATCGAAATGGCTTGAGCAGCACCGTCGACCGAGACGATGACGACCCTGAACGGTGCAGCGGCTGACGTTACTTTTTATATGACGCCAGTAAATACGGGCATTTTCACGTCGAAACGGGCAGAATTGGCGCACTCGTCGTATCCGGGATGCAAATCTCGATGACAAGAAAATGAACCGAGGGAATTTAATTCACCTGTGCGACGTCATAAGACGGATGCATTTGGATGCACTCGGCAACAATCACCACGCAAAGGCAAACGCCAGCCTCTTGAGAGAGGCGTTTTCAAGAGGCCATCAAGGAAAAGATTATGTTGATACTCACTCGCAAAGTAGGCGAAAGCATAAACATCGGTGACGAGATCACCGTCACGATTCTTGGCGTTCAAGGGCTTCAAGTCCGCCTGGGCATCAATGCACCTAAAAATGTTTCAGTGCATCGTGAAGAAATCTACAAACGTATCCAGGCAGAACTGGCTCCCAACCAGGACCCACAATAATTCCCGCACCACCCCCTTATTCAATGCTGATCTGCCGTTTATTGGCAGACCGGCCGTACGGCGTCCCTGGGACGCCGTTTTTTATGGCCGCCATTCTGCGCTTCTCTGCTGCACCGGCCTAACCGGCCTGAAGGCCTAAAGCCGCCTGCATGAACCCCTCCGAAATGAACGTCTCGGCAGCTACAGGTTGATGAGCGAGTCTGCGCGTGACCGCCTCCAGTACCACTCGGCTGGCATCATGATGAAACTGCCAGACGCCGTATATCCGGCCGTCGAAGGCGGGTTCGCTGCCCAATTGCGGGTCGACGCCCAGTCCGGCGCCCAGACCGAAAAGATGCAGGCCCTTGATTCGACGACCGTGCTGGTCGAACGGGCAGCCGCCAGCGTCCGAGTCGAGTCCCCCCTTGGCCTCGCGCAAGCTGACAAGGTTGCCATCGGCATCCTTCAGTCTGGGCAACACGGGCTGATAACCAGAGCACTGCACGATCACAGTCGAGTCAGCCAGGACACGTCGTGCCTGCTCGTGTTCATCGGAGCGTCCGCCCAGTGTCTGCACCATCTGCACGTGCACGCCGGTTTTGCCTACGCGGCCGCTTTGCAGCGCTTCGCGCCCGATCTCCAGCGCACGGTAACGCAAACCTCCGGAACGGTTGATCCGACCTGAAACCGGACAGACGTCAAGCTGCGCGTCGAATGCGTAGCCGGCTGCGTGCGCCAGTTCAGCACTTTCGTAAAACAGCCTGATACTGCTCCGGTGAACCAGTGACAGTTCTTGCAAGCCAGCAAACTCCAGTGCATCCGCCAGATTCTCAAGCGTCGAGAAAGCGCTGTGAGATCCCCCGACGATGGTGATACGCCCGTTATCGGCCAGCGCCGGGGCAAATACTTCGCGTAACTGCACCGCGTTCATGCGCAACAAGCGGTCAGCGCTCTGGATAGTGCAGGTGTCCGGCAGCGTCAGACCTTGCCGGGCAAGATCATCGATCAGGTGTTGTGGATCCTGGCGCCCGCCCAGGTTGAGCACCAGCGTCTGGCAGCGCACGCTTCTTTTGCCGTACACGCTGTCAACGTGCAGACAGAACTCGTCGCCCTCGCAAATCACCTCATCAAGGCGCGTGCCGGACCATACTTCTACGCCATAACGTTGCACGATGTGGTCCAGCACCAGCCTGGCTGCCTCGGCCATGAGCAGGCCCACATCCGACAGCTGTGGCGCGCTCTGTGCCTGCGCCTTGATGCGCCAATAGGCTGCCGAGTACTCGAGGGGTTCGAACACCTCGCGCAATGCCGGATCACGAAGGCAGTCGATGAATACATCGCCTACCGAGTTGGCAGTAATCCGGTAATCTCCCAGCGCACCCGCCCCGGGCTGGTCGCTTGCATCAATGACAATCAGTCCTTTGGCAGCGAGCCCGGGCATCGCGCCGCTCTTCAGGGCGTAGAACAAAAAGCCCATGCCCGCGAGCCCGGCACCTCCCACCACGCAACCGCAGGCTGTTTCCATACAGTTATCAAACATAATGATGCTCCATCGTCATTTTCATACGTGGGTGCAGTCCAGATGTTCTGGATGTCGAATACCTGATTGATAAGGCGAACCAGCGTCCCTGCACGATTCGAGGCGAAACACATGCAGCACACTACACACGCGCTCATTCACGGCGCCCATGAGACGACGTGGTTAGAGAAGGTGTTCTTCACAAAAAATTACACTAGGTACAACAGACACAGGCCCAATGTTCAGACCTGACAGGAAGAAGGCGTCATGCTACCGCCCTTTTTAAGACAACGCTTTTATCAGCCTGAAAAGAGTGACAATGCGTTACAAAATAAGTCGGGCAACTGAATAGTTGCAAAGAAAATCGGGGGTGTCAAATGGGCTGCAAGCGGCCACAACGGCCTGGAACGCTTTATAACCTGATGATTTGAATGACCTTGTATCGTTTAATTGTTGAATGCCCCTTCAAAAGAGCAGTTTTCGCTGACATTAACGCATTCAATGCGTTCAACTTATTTTTTATAGTCTGCGCCAAAAACAGCATTCTTTCGACGCTGTTAATTTGACGAGCACAAAGCGGTTTTGCGCCACCAGAGGTTCGCATTCATGAAGACCCGCCTAGCCTCTCTGCCTGCGCCGAATGCGGTGGATAAAGCGGCCCTTAGAAACGACAAGGCCCCGATCAGCGATGATCAGGGCCAGGTAACGTGATGCCAGGGCATCAGCGGGGTGCAGCAGTATCAGGCAGCGCTGTAATACGCTTTCGCCACACGGGGCATTACCGGTTCTTCGCGTAACTCGGCCACCAGTGCCGAGATGTCCCGAACCGTATTGATACGGCTGAGCGGCAGATTCATCTGGCGCTGGGTACGCCCCGATACCGGGTCGCTTATCTGCACGTTCATCTGATCATTGGCAATCGTGCAGGTGCAGCGTAACGGCAGGAACGCACGTTCAACGATGCTTCTGAGTTCTAACTCGGACAGTCCACTCGCGATCATCTCTTTATCTCCTTATGTGTGTAAGCATGTCCCGACAGTGACAAATTTTTGATAATTTTTATTGTTGATGACTTTTTAAAAACGGCCCGCGCCAGCCCGCCAATTATCCGTCGCCACTCACTTGATGCTTAAACCCGTTATACACTGCGCGCTGCACTTCAGGCAACTTCCATACTTGAATATCGACCACCCTTTTAACGCGGTTTCTTATTGAGTGCCCCCACAGAAAAAACGATTCACCCTCATGTTCTTCAACAGAATGGGACCCGGCGTGAACCGCAGCGTATAAAAGGCACGTGAAAGGAAGGAATAAAGACCGACGAACGGTTGAACATAAAATGGTTACCGCGCTCGCAAGGCACGCCCGCTCCTTTAAAAGATTCGTGCGTGCCCCGCTCGAAAACTTACTCTTGTGTGTCTTGCATGTTCTCTTTTGCGTCGGTGCCGGACAGCCGCAGGTGAATCAGCGCAACACGCTCGCCACGCTTGTCGCGCTTTTCTTCGATGTGGAAAGGACGAAACCCCATTCGCGGATAGAACAGCAAGCCCGGGACGTTGTGGTTGTAGCAGGACGCGATCATTTCACTCGCCTCGTGCTTGTCGAACGCAATCCCCATCATGGTGGTGATCATGAAGCGCCCTACTCCTCTGGAGCGGGCTTTCGGTGCGATGATGACGTTGCCCAGCGAACAGCGGCCGCGAAACGTGCAGAGAGAAAAGTTGGCAAACCCTACTACTTCGCCATCCATCTCGATGACGGTCGAATCATGACGCGTCTCAAGCGCTTCGATGAGTTGCGAGGCGGTCAACGGGTACGTGGCCCTGGGGAACATATAGAACAGCTCATCGGCATTCTGCGGCATCTCGCAGATGAGGGGGACGTCTTTTTCTTCCAGGGGACGGTAGGTGAACATAGGCGGTAACCTCTTGAAGAAATTGAAGAAAGCGCGGGAATACAGCAAGCAGATCGGCGAATCCGGCGGCGGTAGATGACAAAAACACAGCGCCCTCGCCGACACAGCATAATCCGCAGCTATCGATAAGGGCTACCTCAATAACAAAACGTGCTAATGAGCGTCGTTGTCCAGACTGCCTTCGGGCCACATCGCGCAAGGTATTGAAGCCACCGGTTTTACTCGCCTCGGTCTATCAATCCTTCCGGCGCAGGTACGCAATATCCTGTAACCCGGCGTTCGTCGGCTGGTCTTGCATCCCGGATGCAGATTCTGCATTTATTTCACTTTGTTGACCGGACTCTCCTTCTTATGTCGATTTCGCCTCTGGCTCGCTTCAAAGCCCGTCCGCTCAGATGGATTAGCATGATAGCCGTCATCCTTGGCCTGCCCGTCGGCTGCGCAGTGCTTGAACACAAGGAGCGCGAACTGGTATTTCGCATCGAGCCCGGTACCGCCAGCTGGTACAGCGGTCTGCCGGCAGATGTACAGGAAATCGAACTCAGTACACCGGCATTCGGTAACTCGCAGAATATCCACGCATGGTGGTGGCCCGCTGCGGACAAGAACGCCCCGGCGGTGCTGTACCTGCATGGATCACGATGGAACCTCACCGGCCAGCTGTTCCGTATCCAGCAACTCAAGGCGCAGGGTTACTCGATACTGGCGATCGATTACCGGGGTTTCGGGCAAAGCATGGGCCAGCTGCCGTCGGAGAAGTCCGTGTATGAAGACGCACGCATCGCCTGGGAACGTCTGAAGCAATTGCAACCCGATCCGCAGCGCAGGCTGATTTATGGACATTCTCTGGGCGGTGCGGTGGCAGTGGATCTGGCTGCCGAGCTGGGCGAAGACGCTGAAAAGGACAATGTGCCGATTCAGGCCCGCGGGCTGATCATAGAATCCACGTTCACCAGCCTGGCCGATGTGGCTACCGCGCTGGCCAATACCTCGCTGCCGGTGCGCTGGCTGCTGTCGCAGAAGTTCGACTCGCTGGACAAGATTGCAGACATCCATATGCCGGTGCTGATCGTGCATGGCACCGAGGATCGCTATGTCCCGGCCCGCTTCAGCGAACAGTTGTTTGAGGCCGCGCAGGAACCGAAGAAACTGCTATTGGTGCCTGGCGGTACGCATAACAACAGCATGCAGCTCGGGCAGCCCGCTTACAGCCGGGCCATTCGCGCCCTGCTCGATACACCCGCATCGCTGCCTCAGGTGACAAAACAGGGCAAGGGCTCAAAGACTGCCGGTTAGACAATGCAGGGCGCGTGGCCTTAGTCTTCGGATTCATGGCTAAAGGACCCCGCAATGAACTGTATTGTCGAGTATTCAGACCCGCATCACCGTCTCGCGGTCATCCAACTGTGGAAGACCGTCTTCAATGACGAAAAGCCACACAATCGCCCAGACCTGTCGATCGACAAGAAAAGGGCTGTCGACGACCATTTGTTTTTCGTCGCTCTAGCGGATGACGAGGTGGTCGGGACCCTCCTTGCCGGCTATGACGGTCATCGCGGCTGGCTGTATTCGGTTGCCGTTGATCCCCAACAGCGTGGCAAAGGCCTGGGCACCCGGCTGGTCAGGCACGCTGAAAAAGCGCTCGCGGAGCTTGGCTGTGTGAAGATCAACCTGCAGATCCATACCTTTAATGAAAGCGTGCAGGCCTTCTATCAAGCCCTGGGCTATACGCCTGAGCCCATTATCAGCATGGGTAAGCGGATTGATGCCAATGTACCTAATCTGCCCTGAGCCGTGCGCCCCCTGTTTGCAGGGGGAAAGAAGCCGGCAGGCGCCTCAATCATTTATTTACATGAGAATTAATATCAAATTACAATTATTGCTATTAACGTCCTAGCAGAGCATCTCCCTTGAGCACTTCCTTCCAATGCCCTCGCCGTCCCGGCACTTTTCTGCTGTCCGCGCTTTCTCTGGCGATGTTCTCCGGCGGCGCAGTGCATGCAGCCGAAACCGCAACGCTGCCTGCCACGCAGGTGTCGGCAACCGCGACCGAAACACAGGAAGGCTACAGCGCCAAAAGCGCCAGCACCGCGAGCAAGAGCGATGTACCGCTGAAGGAAGAAGCGCAGTCGGTCAACGTGGTGACACCGCAGACCATCGCCGACTACAACGTGCGCTCGCTGGACGATGCCATGAAGTTTGTCAGTGGCGTGAGCCAAGGCAACACGCTTGGCAACACCAAGGACTCGCTGGTCAAGCGCGGCTTTGGCACCAACGATGATGGCTCGGTGCTGCGTGACGGCGTGCGCTCGGTGGTGTCGAAAAATTTCGGTGCTACCACCGAACGCGTTGAAGTGCTCAAAGGCCCGGCCTCGCTGCTGTACGGAGCCATGGAGCCGGGTGGCGTGATCAACGTGATCAGCAAACAGCCGCAATACGTGCAAAGCACCACGCTCAGTGGCTCGGCGTACAGCGAAGGCGGCGGCAGCTTCGGCATCGACACCACCGGCCCGCTGGGCGACTCGGGGCTGGCCTACCGCTTGGTGGCCGAGCGTCAGAGCGAGGACTACTGGCGTAACTACGGCGTTGACCAGCACACGCTGGTCGCGCCGTCGCTGTCCTGGACCGGGGAGCGCGCCAGCCTGACGCTGGCTTACGAATACAACGATTACGTGAGCCCGTTCGATCGTGGCACGGTGTTCACGGGCGGTCATCCTGCCAATATCAGCTACGACAAGCGCCTGGATGAAAAATGGTCCAATACAGTCGGCATCAGCGAAACCGCAACCGCGCGCTTCGAGTACCAGCTCAGCGATGACTGGAAAACCCGTCTGACCTACGGCTGGAACAACGACCGCTACAGCCTCTCGATTGCCCAGCCGAGTACGCTGTCCAGCAGCGGCGTGCTGCGGCGTCAGGCCAATGGCGGCCACTACGATTATGAAACGCGTTATGCCAGCTGGGACTTCATCGGCAAGCAGGAGCTGTTTGGCCAGCAACATGATCTGCTGATCGGTGCCGAGCAGGAAGACTCCGACAAGTACCGCGGCAAGACCTATCGCAACACCGCCCAGAACGGCTTCAACATCTTTTCGCCCAGCTATGGCAGCCTGGCAGAGCCCAGCGTGATCAGCGCAGCGAACAGCAACCTGAGCAATCAACTGACTTCATCGTCCATTTACCTCAAGGATAACTGGCACCTCGATGACCGCTGGATTCTGGTCCTCGGCGGCCGCTATCAGCATTATGACCAGTACATCGCCCAAGGCCTCGGCGCCAGCCGCAACACTAACCTGGACAAAAATGACGATATATTCCTGCCGATGGCGGGCCTGGTATTCAAGGTCAATGAAGACCTGTCGCTGTACGGCAACTACAGCCGCTCCTTCGTCCCCAATGATGACGTTAACGATGACGGCACCACCTTCGACCCGGAAGAAGGTCGCAGTTACGAAGTCGGGGCCAAATATGCACTGGCACCGGAACTCGACTTCAACCTTGCGGTGTTCGATATCGAGAAGAAAAACGTCGTCACCCCTACTGGCGTGACGGGTGTCAGCGAAGCCGCTGGCAAGGTAGGTTCACAAGGCATCGAGCTGGACGTGACCGGTCGAATTGCCGAGCGCTGGGACATGATCGGCACTTACGCTTACACCCACACCGAAGTGCTGGATGATCCAAGCAACAAGGGCAATCGTCTTAGCCAGGCCCCCAAGCATACGGCCAGCCTGTACCTCACCCACCATCTGCAAGTCCCGTCAGGTCTGGGCGACTGGCACGCAGGTGGCGGCGCACGCTATGTGGGCGAACGTGCTGGCGACGATGCCAACACCTTCTATATGAGCAGCTACACAGTGGCGGATGCGTTTCTGCGCTGGGACGTGCCCATGGCCGGTTATAAAACACGCCTGCAGTTGAATGTGGATAACCTGTTCGACAAGCAGTACTACCCGTCCAGCACCGGCAGCCAGTTGCAGGTCAACGTGGGTGAACCGCGCACCGCGCGCCTGAGTGCCAGCGTCACGTTTTAAAAGGCTGTCGCGTAGCAGGCCTGCCCAGGCGTGCTACGCGGACATTCGCAGGGACTGATCAGAACTTCATTCGGTAAAAGCTGATCAGCGCTTCATTGCCATACAGGTATTCGAACCTGCCGATGAATGCGCTCTTCTCCAGCCACTCGTTAGGACCCAGAGAGACCTGAAAGCGCGGTGTACAGGTGCACTGATAATGACCTTCGCTGATTGGCCATACTCCGTTCTGCAGGTCGTGCTGGCCCGCTTCGTCAACGAGTAGAGCGCCCCTGCTTTCAACGTTGATCATTTCACCCAACTGGGTGACCAGCGTGAAACGGGTTTCCAGAAAGGCAAGCTCGGATGACAACTCAACCAGCGTATTGCTACCGCCTGAGAGTACCGAGCCGCTGAAGTTTTCGCCGTAAAATTCCCCGCCCACTACATTGCTGTTGCTACGCAGCCCGTCACTGCAAATCCCCATGAGCACGGGAGCGTCGGTCTTCAGAATCACGGTCAGCATTTTTTCCAGCTGAGGAGCGGCTGCCGTATTACTACGAAAAGCACGTTTGACGGATTTGTTGAAGTCGATAATGGTCATAGAACTGTTCACTCCATCTTTGAATGGATTCGGGCAACGAATGGCCGGGTGCAGTCCATCGGCATTTATCTGCGCCTGCTTTTCCAGTAAGCTCCACGGAGTCTGCTGAAATCGTACCGAACGGTTCAGTTCCAGTCTAGAGAATTTTGCACACAATCTGCCCACTGGAGAATTGAGGATATGAATGAAGGTCCGTACTGAAGCTCGCCGCGAAGCCATCATTGATGCC
Organism: Plantibacter cousiniae (nom. nud.); assembly: GCF_977070315.1. Classification (NCBI taxonomy): domain Bacteria; kingdom Bacillati; phylum Actinomycetota; class Actinomycetes; order Micrococcales; family Microbacteriaceae; genus Plantibacter; species Plantibacter cousiniae (nom. nud.). The sequence continues at coordinate 147,280 of NZ_CDRVEU010000004.1, forward strand.
GCAGCAAGTGTCTTCCTCGAAATGGGCTACGAGCGTGCCTCGATGAATGAAGTCACCAAACGAATGGGTGGCTCCAAGGCGACGATCTACAGTTACTTCCCCTCCAAGGAAGAACTGTTCATCGCCGTGGTTAACAGGCTCGCAACCGCTCATCTGGCCGACGCGGTTTCAGAGTTGGCGATCCAGGATGACAAACCGATCAATTTGAGAACACTGTTTACCCGTTTCGGGGAACGCATGCTCATGGTGCTCATCAATGACGACAAGGCACTGGCTGTCTATCGCATGGTAGTGGCCCAGTCAGGGCACTCGGACATCGGCATGATGTTTTACGAGTCCGGTCCCAGCCAGTGTTTGCAAACAGTCAGCTCACTGATGGCTCTGGCGATGCGAAAAGGCCAGTTGCGTGAAACCGATCCGCACATCGCCGCATTGCAGTTGACCTCGCTATTGACTGCCGAAACCGACATTCGTCTTTACCAGCAGGCGCCCATGCCGCTGAGTATCGAAGAAATTCACGCCATGGTCGAACGCGCGGTGGATACCTTCATGTTGGGTATGGAGAAACGTTGAGTCCGCATAACAGAACCAAGCGGTTTTGATAAAAGCCAATATTGCAACCCTTCTGAAACACTTTGTTACTCTTTTACGGCCAAGTTAATCCGAATGAGGGCGATATCTGATTACCCCTTCGGAGAAACACTTATGATCCTGCGAAAACTTAACCTGGCCGCTCGTTCGACGCTCTGTTTCGGCGTGTTCTGCCTGATGATCATTGCCTTGGGCTTGCTCGCCCTGCGTCAGGCCGCCGAGCTCAATACTGCGGAAAAATTTATCGAGACCAATGTGCTTCCGAGCGTGAAACAGATCGCGTCGATTGATCGGGAGTTTGTCAGTATTCGGGGCAACAACGCCCGAGTGCGCAATCCGATTGAACCGCAGGATCGAAAGACCAAGGCGCTCAGCGATATCCAGCAGTCTCGCTCGCTGATCGCCGGCTATTTTGACGCCCTCGGCAAATTGATCGTGACTCCGCAAGGACGCCAGGCATTCGATGAATTGTCCCAGGCACAGGCCGGGTATCAGGTGGCACAGGATCGCTACCTGGCCTCGGTGGCCGCCGGCAATCTGGAAGCTGCAGTGGCAACCTCCAATGGCGAAATGAAAAGCGCGGCCGATCAGGTTGAAGCCGGACTGAAGAAACTCAGGACCGTCAACGACGCCAAAGCCGAGAAAGCCGGTGATACCGCTCAGACTGCCTATCAGCAGACGCTGTGGATGGTGGGTATTTTCATCGCCGTGGGCGTCATTACCACGCTGCTCCTTGCCTGGATGTACACCCGCAGCCTGACTGGCCCGATTGGCGATTCGTTGAGTATCGCGCAACGCATCGCCACCAATGATCTGAGCAAGGATATTCCGCAGCATGGCACTGATGAGGCGGCGAAACTGATTGCCGCACTTGCCACCATGCAGGCCAACCTGCGCAATGCCCTGACCCTGATCGGCGAATCCTCCACCCAGCTGGCTGCCACTTCCGAGGAAATGCATGCCGTCACGGAGGACGCATCGCGCACCATTCAGCGCCAGACCAACGAGATCGAAATGGCAGCCACGGCCGTTAACGAGATGAGCGCGGCGGTGGAAGAAGTGGCCAGTAATGCCGCATCGGCATCTGAGGTGACCTCGCAATCCAGCACTGCCGCCATGGCCGGACGCGCTCAGGTCGATGAGACCGTCACGGCGATCAACCTGATGGTTTCCAAGGTGCAGATTACGTCCACCGAGGTACAGGGCCTGGCCGTCATGGCGACGGATATCAGTAAGGTGCTGGATGTGATTCGGGCCATCGCCGAACAGACCAACCTGCTGGCACTCAACGCGGCCATCGAAGCAGCCCGCGCAGGTGAAGCCGGACGGGGCTTTGCCGTGGTTGCGGACGAAGTCCGGGCACTTGCGCATCGTACTCAGCAATCGACCCGTGAAATCGAACAGATGGTCGGCTCGATTCAGACCGGCACCGGCAATGCTGTCAGCGCAATGGAGCAGACCAGCGTTCAGGCCCACAAGACACTGGAGATGGCCAATGGTGCCGGCAAGGCGCTGCTCGAAATCACCGAATCCATCAGCCAGATCAATGAACGTAACCTGATGATTGCCACCGCAGCTGAAGAACAGGCTCAGGTCGCTCGAGAAGTAGACAGAAGCCTGGTCAGCATTCGTGATGCTGTCCAGCCAGACGTCCGAGGGTTCCAATCAGACGGCCATCGCCACTGCCGAACTGTCGACCCTGGCTTCAAGCCTGAACCGTCTCACCAGGCAATTCCGCGTTTAAGCCCCTCTGCCGGGAAGCTCGCTTCCCGGCATCTCTCCTTCGAATGGTCTGCCCAGGCTTGCCAGCCACTGGCGCAGCGCTAGACGCTACTGCTGCGTGCCGAACATTGCCGTCCAGTAAATCCCTGCGTCGCTTTTGGGGTCCATCGCGTAGGCTGCACCCAGCTCGCGGAAATCCGGATTCATCAGATTGGCGCAGTGGCCCGGGCTCAGCAGCCAGCCATCCACCACCTTGCGCGCACTGTCCTGACCGGCAGCAATGTTCTCGCCCACCTGCTGCCCCACATACCCGGCCAGTTCAGCGCGGTCGCCAGGCGTGCGGCCGTCACGATCCTTGTGGTCAAAAAAGTTTTGATTGGCCATCGCCTGGGAATGACGTTGCGCAGCGGTCCCCAGAACCAGGTTCCAGGCCAGCGGCGTGGTAGCGGCGAAGGATTGTGGGCCGCACTGACGTGCCTGAGTGCGGGCATTGTTGATCATTTCCAGAATCTTTTGCCCCTCTGTCTGCCAGTCGCCAAGACGCGACGCGACCAGCGAGCGCGCCAGCACGATACGCCAGTCTCGCCCTTCGCGGCTGACACCGATGTCGACGAACTGCGGGTCCAGCACCACGCGGCAGAAACTCTCCAGAACCGCCTTGAGTGCAGCGTCTGCATTGTTCGGACCGGACAGGCTTATCGCCTGCACAGTGACCATTGGGTAGGAAGCGCGCGTCAACGCCTGTTGCAGGTCCAGATTGCCACTGGCCGGCAGCACCAGACGCGCGTCGCTGGTCAGCGGCGGCAGTTCCGTGGACACCTGCTCGCCACAGCGCTGTGCCTGGCTGCGATAGGCATTGAGGGATTCGATCAGTTGCGTTTCGTCGCCAGCCAGCGCAGCACTGGCAAACACACCAGAGCACAACACGGCCAGAAAGGCTAACGACACTCGCGGGAGCGACAGGCGCAGAAAGTAATGAATGACAGGCATGAAAAGTCTCTCTCGGGCTGAGTCCGCCTATGATGCGCGAAATGACCCGGTCGGGCGCAACGCCTTTTTTATGCCTGACCGGAATTTCACCACCGATCGGGCCAGGACGTGCGCCAGACAATGCCTCTTGGGAGCGACTTATAGCTTGAAGTTGGCCACCAGTGAATTGAACGAGGTGGCCAGTCGCGACAGTTCCTGACTGGACGCGCTGGTCTGGTTGGCACCCGCAGCGCTCTGGGTCGACAGGTCCTGAATGTTGAGCAGGTTGCGGTCCACCTCGCGAGCCACCTGGGCCTGCTCTTCCGAAGCAGAGGCAATGACCAGATTGCGCTCGTTGATGGTTGCAACACCCTGGGTGATTTTCTCCAGCGCCGCGCCCGCACGCTGGGCCAGTTCCTGCGTGTTGGTGGCCAGCGACAGGCTCTTGCCCATCGCCGCAACCGCGCCGTCAGCACCCGATTGCACGGTGCTGATCATGCCTTCGATTTCCACTGTCGATGCCTGGGTACGGTGCGCCAAAGCCCGAACCTCGTCAGCCACCACCGCAAAACCACGACCCTGTTCGCCAGCACGTGCAGCTTCAATGGCGGCGTTCAAGGCCAGCAGGTTGGTCTGCTCGGCGATACTGCGAATAACGTCAAGCACCTTGCTGATTTCCCGGACATGCCCGGCCAGCTCGGACACAGCGCCAGTGGATGCGGTGATCTCATGGACCATGGTGGTGATGCCCTTGACCGTGTGATCGACCTGGCCACGGCCATCGATGGCATCGTCTGTAGCAGACTTCGAAGCCTCAGACGTGGATACCGCGTTACGCGCCACTTCTTCCACTGCGGCAGTCATCTGATTGACGGCCGTTGCCGCCTGCTGGATTTCGTCGTTCTGGCGAGTCAGCCCGCGGGTGCTTTCATCGGTGACGGCACTCAGTTCTTCGGCAGCGGAAGCCAGCTGGTCCGAGGCACTGGCAATCTGTTGAATGGTGTTTTTCAGACCGCCCTGCATGTCGGACAGCGCGTTCAACAGTTGTCCGGCCTCATCGCCACTGTTGGAAACAATGGGCTGGGTCAGGTCACCGCCCGCAATGCGCTGAGCACTGGCGACTGCGACAGCCAAAGGACGGGTGATCATGCGGGTAATCAGCACGCCGAGCATGATGGCCACCAGAAAAGCAATCACCACGCCAATCTCCAGCATTAATACCGAACTGGCCTTCAGGTCGGCAGCAGCGGCTGCGCCTTCCTTGATCTGACGATTGTTGGAATCGATCATGATCCGCAGATAGCTGCGCACCTTGGTAAAGCTTTCCGAGGAAAGGCTGTTCAACTGGGTCCGGGCAGCCTCGTAATTACCCGCCTTCATCAGGTCGACAACCTGTTGAGAGCCCGAAACGTACGCGGGCAGCATCAGTTCCAACTGGTCACCGGCGGCGCGCTCGTCATCTTCCAGAGGCGTGGCGCGGTAGATCGCAAACACTTTTTGCGCACGGGCCAGGTCATCACTCAACGCCTGACGAACTCGATCCTTGTCCGTTTCGGAGACACCGCCATCCTGCGCATCCAGCAAACGGTAAAGCCCGCGGTTGTGGGCGGTGAAGCTGGTCAGCGCTTCATTGGTGTTGCTGACCGAGACAAGGTTGTTGGAGAAGGTCAGCTCAAGGGCATTGGCCAGGCGTGTCACGCCCACCATACCCAAGGCGCCGACGGCCAGCGTAATCAATGCACAGATGATGAAAGCGGAGAGCAGCTTGGTGGAAAACTTGGACTGACGCAGGACGTTCATGGGGCTTACCTGTTGCTGAATGAGGAGTGATGTCAGTGCCGGAATGAGTTGATCAAACAGCGATGATGTCATAATAACTTCACCTCATTTGGATCGTTCCCGACCTCCTCGCTTTTTGATAGAAAAACTTTGACAAGTCGCAGATCTGCGACTACTGCCTTCTATCGGCACCGCCCCGTTCGCAAATCCTGTTCGTTATCAGTGCAGCCGCACGGTGTTTGATGCGCCGGCTGCCAGGCCATCATTGCCAAGACGTTGCTCGGCGAACGTTCTCGCTTCAAGAGTCATGCGGTCCAGATGGCGATCGCGTTGCTTCTCCGCATCGACCATCGCGCTTTTGCCGTGCTGCCTGAGCAGGTAAGCGTGGATCTGCCGCACTTCGACCGAGTTGTAGATGGGCGCGATATCCATGACCGCAAGCAGACCGTCAGTACCGTGATCACGCGTGTTCATGATGACCTGCGGACCACGCGCGCCCAGCACCTGAAAGCCCATTGCCTCGAAATACGCGACTTTGCCGACCACGCAATACAGCTCTGCGTGCGGATAGCGACTCGTCATTTTCTCCAGCATCGAGCGTGCGATGCCCTGACGGCGGTGGCTGTCGCGCACCGCCATGTAGGCTACGGCGCAGGCCTGCGGATCATCCTGCACAGGCAGATAGAGCAAAAACCCCAATACAGTTTCGGGGTCTTCATCGTCCAGCGCGACGATCAGCTCCACGGTCAGCTGCTGCGAACCGTCCATGGCATTCAGGTACAAATGCACCTCATACCCCACGCCGTACTGGTAAAGGTTGTACAGCGGGTTGCTCGGCGCGATCGCCACCAGACTGATGTCCGTCACGTAGTCGACGACCATCTGCTGGATCTGGCTACGGATGAATTCCGGCGGCGGGGTTTTCAGCAGCATGATCGTCGACATGGGACAAGGGGCTCCATTAATAGGTGTGTTTGTACGGGATGTGGCCACATGATAGCGCGTCGAGGCATTCAGGACCGATATTGTCATATTGCCAGCATGCTGCAGCGCGCCAACTTAGTTGCAACTTATACGATGATTTTAAAAAAGAATATCAAATAGCCATCCACCCGAAAGACCACCGCAAGTATCGGTACGATCGTACCAGCACACACCACAGTCGCCAGTCTGTTACCAAATAATAAAGTTGATAATGATTCACATCTACCTGAGTAAGGGGATACAAGGAAGTTTAATGACTGTTGACATTCAATAAAAATCCAATTTTTTCAAAGGGATGCATAACTAGCAAAAAATGGAAATATAACTTGATTTACAGCGACCGAACGTGCAATCAACGCATCAGGCCAACTCGGTACAAACATCCGTTACCGGGTCCACCTTTTGTTCGAGTATTTATCTCAATCACCCCAATATATTTTTATAATCACCGCATTTCCCTCACGCGCCTAAGATTATCCGGCCTACTAAAAATATGAGGGATTCAAAATGCCGTTATTAAACTGGTCCAGACACATGGTGTGCCTGACTGCAGCCGGTCTGATTACTGTTCCGACCGTTTATGCAGCCGACACCCTGACCCGCGACAATGGCGCCGTCGTCGGCGACAATCAGAACTCTCAGACCGCAGGCGCCCAGGGCCCTGTCCTGCTGCAAGACGTTCAGTTGCTGCAAAAGCTGCAGCGCTTTGATCGCGAACGCATCCCCGAGCGCGTCGTGCATGCCCGCGGCACCGGCGTCAAAGGCGAGTTTACGGCTTCTGTCGACATCAGTGATCTGAGCAAGGCGACCGTTTTCAAATCCGGTGAGAAGACGCCGGTATTTGTACGCTTCTCCTCCGTGGTTCACGGCAATCACTCGCCTGAAACCCTGCGGGACCCGCACGGCTTCGCCACCAAGTTCTACACGGCTGACGGTAACTGGGACCTGGTTGGCAACAACTTCCCGACGTTCTTCATTCGTGATGCCATCAAGTTCCCGGACATGGTCCACGCGTTCAAAACTGATCCGCGTACTAACCTGGACAACGACTCGCGTCGCTTCGACTTCTTCTCCCACGTACCGGAAGCCACCCGTACGCTGACCCTGTTGTATTCGAACGAGGGCACCCCAGCAGGCTATCGCTTCATGGATGGCAACGGTGTACACGCCTACAAACTGGTCAATGCCAAGGGCGAAGTGCACTACGTCAAGTTCCACTGGAAATCCCTGCAGGGCATCAAGAACCTTGATCCCAAGGAAGTCGCTCAGGTCCAGTCCAAGGACTATAGCCACCTGACCAACGACCTGGTTGGTGCGATCAAAAAGGGTGACTTCCCGAAATGGGATTTGTACGTTCAGGTCCTGAAGCCTGAAGAGCTGGCGAAATTCGACTTCGATCCATTGGACGCCACCAAGATCTGGCCGGACGTTCCCGAGAAGAAGATCGGGCAGATGGTCTTGAACAAGAACGTCGATAACTTCTTCCAGGAAACCGAGCAGGTCGCCATGGCCCCGGCCAACCTGGTTCCAGGTATCGAACCTTCCGAGGACCGCCTGTTGCAAGGCCGTGTGTTCTCCTACGCTGACACCCAGATGTATCGCCTTGGCGCGAATGGTCTGAGCCTGCCTGTCAACCAGCCCAAGGTTGCGGTCAACAACGGTAATCAGGACGGTGCGCTGAACACTGGCCACACCACCAGCGGCGTCAACTATGAGCCGAGCCGTCTGGAACCTCGTCCAGCGGATGACAAGGCGCGCTACAGCGAACTGCCGCTCAGTGGCACTACCCAGCAGGCGAAGATCACGCGTGAGCAGAACTTCAAGCAGGCGGGTGATCTGTATCGCTCCTACAGCGCGAAAGAGAAGACTGACCTGGTGCAGAGCTTCGGCGAGTCGCTGGCCGACACCGATACTGAAAGCAAGAACATCATGCTGTCGTACCTGTACAAGGCAGATCCGGACTACGGCACTCGGGTAGCCGAAGTCGCCAAAGGCGATCTGAGCAAGGTCAAGTCCCTGGCTGCAAGCCTCAAGGACTGATGATCTGATACCCCGTCCCGGTGCTCAGTCGCCGGGACGGTTCCCGTCAGGAGAACGCCCATGAAGCATCTGATCTATGGCTTGCTGCTGTTCGCCGCAGCCGCGAACGCCACACCACCGACATCAACAACGACCCCCACTCCACCGCCCCCGGAGCTGACTGCCGAACAGACGGCCAGCCAGCTGCGCACGCTGTTTTTCGACGCCTCCCGTGAAGGCAACAACCCGATGCTGGACACGTTTATCGAGGCTCATTACGACCTTAACATCCGCGATGAACAAGGCTATACCGGTTTGATTCTCGCGGCCTATCACGGCCATGAAGACTCGGTGATACGCCTGATAGATGCCGGAGCAGACCCTTGCGCCAAGGACAATCGCGGCAATACGGCGCTGATGGGTGCGATTTTCAAAGGTGAACTGAGCATCGCCAAGCGTCTGGTTCAGGCAGATTGCGGTGCGAACCTTACCAACAATGCCGGGCAGACCGCAGCCATGTACGCCGCCCTGTTCAAACGCACCGAAGTGCTCAAGGAGCTGACCGACAAGGGCGCAGACCTGAGCATTCGTGACAGCATGGGCAATGACGTGGAAGGCTTGTCCAAGGGTGAATTCCGGGCGCCGCCCACCCGCTGACGGCTGCTGGAATCAGTCTTCGCGCTCAATCATTTCGTAGATGCGGCTGGCAAACGCTTCCATGGTGAAGGGTTTGGTGAGCACCCACATCCCCGGATCCAGATGGCCGTTGCCAATGATGGCGTTCTCAGCGTACCCGGTGATGAACAGCACCTTGAGGTCGGGTCGAATGATGCGCGCGGCATCGGCCAATTGCCGGCCATTCATACCCCCCGGCAACCCGACATCAGTCACCAGCAGGTCGATACGCGCATCGGACTCCAGCACCTTGAGCGCAGATGCGCCTTCGCCCGCCTCGATCGGAATGTAGCCCTGATCCTCCAGCACTTCGGCCACCAGCATGCGGATGGTCGGCTCATCGTCGACAATCATCACGGTGCGCTCGGTCTGCACAGGCGCCGATCCAGCAGCATCTGCAGCCTCGATCTCTTCCGGTGCCCCAACGTAATGACGCGGCAGGTAGAGACACATGTTCGTGCCCTGATCAGGCTCGGAATAGATACGCACCTGCCCGCCGGACTGGCGCACGAAACCGTACACCATCGATAAGCCCAGCCCCGTACCCTGCCCCAGTGGCTTGGTGGTAAAGAAAGGGTCGAAGGCCCGATTGATGACCTCGGGCGACATGCCTGTACCGGTGTCGCTGACACACAGCGACAGATATTGCCCGGGGATCAGATCGCGGCTTTGTGAGCCGCGCTCGTCAATCCAGCGGTTGGCTGTCTCGATGGTAATTCGCCCGCCGCGCGGCATGGCGTCCCTGGCGTTGATGCACAGGTTCAACAAGGCATTTTCCAGCTGCGGTGCATCGATGAATGTTGACCACAACCCGACCGAGGTCACCACCTCCACAGTGATATGCGGTCCGACCGTACGACGAATCAGCTCTTCCATGCCGATGACCAATCGGTTGACGTCGACCGGCTTGGGGTCAAGGGTCTGCCGGCGCGAAAACGCCAGCAATCGATGAGTCAGTGACGCCGCACGTTTGGAGGCATCCTGCGCAGCCCCTATGTAGCGGTCCAGTTCATTGAAACGGCCCTGGCTCACCCGTGTCTTGAGCAGTTCCAGCGAACCCGTGATGCCGGTCAACAGGTTGTTGAAGTCATGGGCGATACCGCCCGTTAACTGGCCTACGGCTTCCATCTTCTGGGACTGGCGCAAGGCTTCCTCAGCCTGGCTCAGGCGTTCCTGCTCGCGAAGCCGTTCGCTGACATCGTAGGCAAACAGGTAGGCCCCAATGGCCTGCCCCTGAGCATTGCGCAGCGTGCTGTAACGTATTTCAAAATGACTGGCCGGATCGTTCGAGTCACTGAAGCTGACACTTTCGGCGAACTCTTCGCCCGCCAACGCACGCGTCCAGCGCCGTTCAAGATCAGCCTTGCTCTGCGGCCGGTCGTCGAGCAGGTCGAGCATATTGTCACCCACCTGCGGCCGAACACCGAACAGACGCTCGAATTCGCGCAGGGCAGCGCCATTGATGGCCATCCAGCGAAAATTGCAGTCGACGACATGAATGAACGCATTGGTGCCGTTGACGACGTCGGCCAGCACATTACGCTCGGCCACCGCTTCGATAATGCGTGCTTCCAGAGTTTCGTTCAGTTGCTTGAGCGCCAGTTCAGCGCGTTTGCGTTCAGTGATGTCTTGAAACAACACCGCGACCTGCTTGCGGCTGGCCGGCTCGATGCGAAACGCGGTCAAGGCCAGATAGCGCCCTGTGGCCACCAGTTCGCGCTCGAAACGGATCGGCTTGCCGGTCCGTAACACGGCGCCGTAAAACTCCAGCCAGCCATCAGCCTCCTCGGGAACCATCTCGCGCAGCTTCTTGCCCACCACGTTGGAAATGCCGGCGTGGTACTCGTAGGCCGGGTTGGCTTCGACGTGAATGTAATCGCTCAGCGGACCGTGTGGACCGTCAAAGAACTCAATGATGCAAAAGCCTTCATCCATGGCGTTGAACAGAAAACGATAGCGCTCCTGGGATTGGGCCAGGGCGTATTCGGCCTCCCGACCGGTGACGCTCAGGCTCTCTTTAAGCGAGGCATTTTCCTGCTCCAGAGCCGCCAATCGGCTCTGGAGATGTTGTAAATCTGTCGGGGTCAAAGCGGCGGCACCTGAGGTATTGGTTGCGCCGCTTTCCCGTCATGCGGGGCGGCACGAGCACGCTACGAGAAAAACCGCTCGCATGCAAAAATAATGGCGTTTTGAGCTCAGAAATTCTGGTTTTTTTGACCCAGTCAGCGCGATAGGTACTTTTGTGAACAACATTCACGAGTACAGGGGCCACGCTGTACCGATCCCGATTGACCCGTGATATCAGTTCGACGCCGAAGCTGCGGCATGCAGGCGCAACCATTGGTCCGCGACTTGCCCCATGTTCTTGGGCTCGCCATTGTTGATCCATGCCATGAATGGCCGATCGAACCTGAACGACGCCCCGCACTGCCCGGTCATGAAACGCCTCACGTTCTGCGTGTTCCGATAGGTGTCATCCACTGGCGTATCACGCGTGATGAGGTCGGAGTGCCAATCGAAAGCCATGCCTGATTCCTTCTGCCGTCGGGTTGCAGGCACTCTTTATAGCGGGATTCTGTTGCAGTCGCGAGGTTGGAAGGGCTTGTGGCGTACAGGAATTCGCTTAAACCCGTCTCACTCTCCCGCGAACGGCACCAGCGACTCCAGCAGCCACGCGCCCGCAGGCCCCAGGCTGCGCTGGAATGACCAGATGACGTCCACCGCCGAGCGCCGCGGCCAACCGGAGACGTGCAGTTCTTTGAGCAGTCCGCCCGAATAACGCGACACCAGCCAGCGCGGCAATGCCGACCAGCCAAAGCCGAACGCAGCCATGTCCATCAACAGCAGGTAATTGGGTGCCGACCAGTGCCGATGGCCGCTGGTGGGCAAGTCGTCGGTGGGGATGCTGTGCTCGATCAGCGTATTGAGGCGCAAGGCGCGATAGCGGGACAACTGTTGGTAATCGACCCGTTCCAGCGCGGCAAGCGGATGTTTGTGCGACACGAACAGACCGAAATCGGCACTTTCATCGATGGTCGCGTGACCGATTTCCGGTGGGTAGCTGGCTTGCGCCGACAGCAGCCCCAGCGACGCCCTCCCCGACTGCACCAGGCTGATGGCGTCGCCATGCTCGGCGAACACGCATTCCATCTCCAGCTCTGGAAAGCGTTGATCGAGTTCGGTCATCAGCCGCTCGAAATCAGCAAACTGGTTGGCATCCGACAGCACCAGCGTGAGCCGCGGCTCGACGCCTGCTGCAAGCCGCGCGGCAGCACGACGCAGCCGGTCCGAGGCGCACAGCAGATCATCGACACGGCCAAGCATCACCCTACCCGCTTCGGTCAGGACTGGTTGCCTGGAAGAACGGTCGAACAGCTCCAGCCCCAGGTCGATTTCCAGACGGGCGATCGCCTCACTGATGGTCGATTGACTCTTGCCCAGACGGCGGGCGGCGGCGCTGAAAGAACCCAGCGCGGCAATCTGGGCGAAGGCTTCCAGGGCTTCTGGTGAATAACTCATGGCGCTCTCATATCGGTTTAACCGATGGTACTGATTTTCAGCTTAACGCAAACACCGATGATAATACTGCCATCCATCAGCACCAAGGACAGCGTAGTCATGAGTAACAACCAACCGCACACCGACCGGCAACCCGGCGTCGCCAGCAAAACCCTTCGTGAGCGGGCGTTGCATGCCGCGCTGTTCGAGATCGGCGGTGTGATTCTGGTCGCACCACTGCTGGCCTGGCTGATGGACCAATCGCTGGCGATGATGGGGGCCATGACGGTGATGATCTCGACCATCGCCATGTTGTGGAACATGACCTACAACGCGCTGTTCGACCGTCTGCGCAACCGCTGCGGATTTACCATGAACCTGACGGTCCGCATCCTGCACGCAACGTTGTTCGAAGCAGGACTGATTCTGGCCGTGGTACCGCTGGCCGCATGGTGGCTGACAATCAGCCTGATGGAAGCGTTCTGGCTGGACATCGGTCTGCTGCTGATGTTTCTGCCCTATACCCTGCTGTTCAACTGGGCCTACGACACACTGCGTGAACGCCTGATGCAGCGACGCCTGGCGAGGTGTGAGGTGTAACGCATCAGGCAGATGGATGCCGTGCATCAAATGTTCTCACTGGATAATCAAATCCTCGCCATTGCACACTGTCCCCTACTGACCCAGGCAAGGACACCCTTCGATGACAACTGAAGTACTCAAACTGGCGGCGTTCAGCGATGGAGATCGCGGTGGCAACCCGGCAGGCGTATGGATCGGCGATGCGTTACCCGAGGATACCGTCATGCAACAGATTGCCGCCGACATCGGTTTTTCCGAAACGGCGTTCGCTGCGCCTGTCGAAGCCGGCTGGCGGGTGCGGTATTTCTCGCCGCTGGCAGAAGTACCGTTTTGCGGGCACGCCACCATCGCCCTGGGCGCAGCGCTGGCGGCGCAGCAAGGCGATGGCGTGTATCAGCTGACACTCAATCAGGCGCAGATTACTGTCGAAGGCCATGCGCAGGGCTCGCTGACGTCGGCGGCGCTGCAATCGCCGCCCACGTTCAGCACGCCGATCAGCGCGCTGTTGCTGGAAGAAGCCCTGGCGCTGTTCGGCTATAACCATGCCGATCTGGATGAGCGCATTAGCCCCGCGCATATCAATGGCGGTGCCGGGCACCTGCTGCTGGCGCTGAACAGCCGGGCCAGGCTCAAGGCCATGCGCTATGACCAACAAGCGGGGCACGACCTGATGGTCCGTGAAGGCTGGGCGACGATTTTGCTGGCGTGGGCCGAGACCGATCAGTTGTTCCACACCCGCAACCCGTTTGCGTTCGGTGGCGTTTATGAGGACCCGGCCACCGGAGCGGCCACGGCGGCACTGGGCGGCTATCTGCGCGATATCGACTGGCCGCATGGCGGTTTGATAGACATTATTCAGGGCGAGGACATGGGCAGCCCGTCGCGCCTGCGCGCCGAAATCCCGCAGCAACGGGGAAGCTCGATCCGGGTGTCGGGGATGGCGCGCAGGTTGTAGCGGGGATCAGGTCCTGAGTTTGCTGCCGCCGATCGCCACGCCCAGAAGCATCACGGCAACGACCATGAACGCCAGTTCAAGGCTGCTGACATGGGCGATGAAACCGATTGCCGCAGGACCGATCAGAATCCCGGCATAACCGACTGTGGTAATCGCCGGGATGGCCACGCTTTCGGGCATGGTCTTCTGCCGACCGACCGCGCTGTAGCACACCGGCACGATGTTCGAGCAACCCGCGCCTACCAATGCATACCCCAGCAGCGCCGCCTGCCAGACCGGGATCAATGTCGCGACGGCCAGACCCGCTGCGGCACACAGTCCGCCAAGGATGATCACTCGATTGGAGCCCACCCGTTTTACCACCGCATCGCCAAACAACCGCCCCAGGGTCATGGTCGCGGCGAATACCGCATAGCCCAGCCCGGCATACGCCGCTTCGACACCACGCAACGAGGTCAGGAATACCGCGCTCCAGTCGAGCATCGCGCCTTCGGCCAGAAATACGGTGAAGCACAGCAGGCCGATGAACAGCACCACGCCACGCGGGATGGCAAAGGCTGGCCCATCGGCCGGACTGCCGTAAGGCAACAGATTCGGCGCCGCTTTGGCCAGCGCAACCAACGTCAGAAATACCACTATCAGCATCGCCGTGAACGGCGAGATGCCCAGACTGAGCAAGCCGGCGACACCCGCGGCACCGACAATCCCGCCGAGGCTGAACAGGCCGTGGAAACCCGACATCATGGTCTTGCCGCTGGCGCGCTCGACGATCACCGCCTGCACGTTGGCCGTGCAATCCACCCCGCCCATGCTCGCGCCAAACAGAAACAGCGTGGCGATCAATAGCGGCAGACTGGAAATCGTCGCCAGCAGCGGCAGACACAGGCAGATCAGCAGCGTCGAACAGACCAGCAGGCGCCGACAGCCTAACCGTGCCGCCAGTGCTCCCGCCAACGGCATCGAAATGATCGAGCCCACCCCCAGACACAGCAACAAGAGCCCGAGCGTGCCCTCATCGAGGCCCATCCGCTGTTTGACGTAAGGCACCAGCGGCGCCCACGAGGCGACACTGAAACCGGCAATGAAAAACGCGATACGCGTCGAAGACTGCTCCGCCCGAGCCTTGGCATCCTGGGCTGCGGTGCTGAAAGAGGTCATGCATGCTCCTTTTTGGGGTTGGGTCGCCACGAGTCGCGAAACTCGGCACATCAGAAACCAAAGCGTCAGACAAACTTATGATACGCAATCGATTCAAGCCTGCTCAAAATCACCTTAAACATGAATAATTTATGTATCCATGATTGGCAAAAAGCCAGCAAACGCCAAGGATAAATGAAAAAATCGTTAAATATCAAAATCATTATAAAGTGTCTCAATGAACTTAATACGAAAGCATAATCTTAGTAACCTTCTTTTATGTTTTTTTGGTCTAGACCTGTTTATTGCCATGCGTAAAAGGCTGGGTTAGATTCATTTCCGCACTGGGTTAGTGCAACTAACCGATGAGATGTTCCCTTTGGGAATCGTCAGCGGCCACGGAAGAATCAGATGTTCATGGAGGATTCGATATATGAATACTTGCCCGAACGTAAACCATCGCTCCCTGCGTAACGCAACGCATGAGTCTTTCGCCAGCGTATTGTTCCTCACCGGAATCAGTCAGAACAATAAAGGCTCCGGACCTCCCCGCGTGTCGAACCCCCTCAATCGTCAATCTTCTGTACTGCTGTGCAACGTGCTTGACCGGTTGCCACGGATATCGAACGCCCCTGACTTGATGCCCCCCGTCACAAGCCAGTCTGCAGCACATGATGGCAGTCCCTCCTGCCTGACGGGCCTCATACCTTAGGGCACTGCTGCCCTGCTCTACCGACTCAAAACGAACACTGCACTCATTCGGTTTGCCCTTCGGCTAATCCGTTACGGAATTCGTGTACGCGCTCGCTCTTGTTTTCCCATGAACTACATCTGACTTTTCAAGACGGAGATGATTATGACTGGACTCAAAGTTGGCATTGTTGGTCTCGGCGCACAGATGCAGGAAAATCTGCTGCCCACGCTTTTGCAAATGCCGGACATTCGTATTGTGGCGGTCTGCGACAGTGATCGCCGCCGAGCCGAGCAGATCAATCGTTTCGTATCGAATGTGATGATCACGGACGATTTCGACGACATGCTCGCAAACGCCGGGCTCGATGCGGTCGTCATGGCCTGCCCGCCCCAGGCTCACCGCGATCTTGCGTTCAAGGCAATGGCCAAAGGTGTCCATGTTTTCGTCGAGAAGCCGCCTTGCTTCACCCTTGACGAACTGGACCAGTTGATCGACGCAAGTCGACGCTCGAACGTGATCACCGGCGTCGGCATGAATTTCAAGTTTGCCAAGCCCATGCGCCAGTTGCGCCAGATGACCAGTGCCGAACAATTCGGCCAGGTCGTGCATATCCAGCTCAACCACTACGCCAGCAAACCCACCTCGCCACTCTGGGGCCTCGACTCAACGTTGAGGTCTTTCCTGCTCGCACAGGCCATCCATACCATCGATCTGGGCGTCACGTTCGGCGGCGGCGAGCTGCGCGATATCGAATCGCGAGTGCAACGTCATGGCGATTCGTTACTGGTCAGTCTGGAGCTGCAATTCACCACCGGCGCCAGCGTCAGTCTGCTCAGCGGAACAATGTTCCCCTACTTTGAATTCGACATGAAAATCGTCAGTTCGAACTCGATGATGGTCGAGCTCAATAACCTGTGGAACATCACCATGCACGAGCCGGAGCACGGCACCAGCGCTACCGGTCCGGGTAAACGCTGGAGAGGCGCCTGGCAGCCGGGGCCTCTGGATTCCGGGTATGAGCGCAGTGGCTACTTCGGCGAACTGGAGCAGTTCTTCCATGCCGTTCGTCACAACACCGCTTATGAGGCGAGCTTCGAAAGCCTGCGCCCGACCTATGAGGTCATCGAAAGCATTTGCAAGGCAGATGCCGTCGCTCGACCCGACCTGGCCCTGAGCGCCTGACCCTACGCCAACCCAATGCCTGTTTTCGGAGCTTGCACACATGTCCAGTCTTTCCAGCAACGCCACTGCCCGACCTGCCGTTTCGGATAAATATCGCCCGGTGTATGCGGACGATCTGCTGACCATGCAACTGACGCTGGAGCGTCCGCTGTCGGGGACCAGCGATGTGGTCGGCGAATACGAAAGCAAACTCGCCGCCTGGTTCGAAGCGCAACACGCCATTGCCGTATCGTCAGGTGGTGCCGCGTTAAGTGTCGCTATCTACGCCTCCGGTGTCGGTCCGGGCGACGACGTTCTGCTCACGCCCAGCTGCCCGCTCTGCACGATCTACCCGATCATCGCTGCCGGGGCCAACCCTATCTTCGTCGACACCCGAGCCCACGGCTTCGGTGCCGATCCGGCGTCCATAAAGGCGCGCATGACCTCACGCACCAAGGCTATCATCGATATTCCGATGTGGGGCTATCCGACGGAAGTCGACGAGTTGCGCACCCTTACCCATGAGCTGGGTATCAAGCTGATTCTCGACCTGGCCCATTCGCACGGCACCACCCTGGAAGGCCGCCCGATGTCGCAATTCGGCGATCTGTCCTGCTTCAGCACCCACGAGCGCAAACCACTGGCAACCGGCGAAGGCGGCTTCATTCTCACCGACGACGATGAACTGGCGCAGCGCTGCCGCGACTACAGCCGCTTCGGTAACCTCAACGGCAAGGATTTCGGCCTCAACTACAAACTCGCTGCCCTGCCAGCGGCGCTGGGCGGTAGCCGTCTGGCGTCACTGAATGAGCAGATCCAGAAACGCAGAGAGAACGCGGCCTACTTCCTTGCACGGCTCGACCACAGCAAGGTCCGGGAGAAGAAAATCATCGGCGGCGGCCTGCCTAACTATTACTTCCTGAACCTTGAGCTGCACTTCGCCGACAACCGTGCATTCATCGATTACCTCGACGAAGCCGGTATCCCTTCCGACATCAAACGCTACGGTTGCAAGGCACTCTATGAGTTCCCGGCACTGGCACAGTACCGCAACGAATGCCCGAACGCAGAAGCGCTGCTGGCAGGCATGACGACGATTCCGGTTCATCCGGGCATTACCCGGGCGGAGCTCGACTACATGGCTGATCGCATCAACCAGTACGGTGGCGCATAAATGACTGAAGCACTCGATCGCTCACAACTGGATCGGCATTTCACCGCGTCCGGGTTCGTCTTGAACCCGGAGCGCAAGATGCTGCTGTTGCATCACCGCAAGCTGGGCGTCTGGCTCTATCCGGGCGGCCACATCGAACAGGGCGAAACCCCCGACGTTGCAGTACTCAGAGAGATTTTCGAAGAGACAGGCATTCATGCCGAGCTGCTCGGCGAGCGTGATGAAGAGCTCGCCGATGTCGAAACAGATGTCACCGTCCTGCATCAGCCTTACCGGGTGCTGTGCGAATACATCAATGACAAACGCGGCCCGCACTATCACCTGGACCTGATTTATGTAACAGCAACCAGCCTGCAGGCCTGCCCGGACAACCGGGAAGTCGAGCATGCGCGGTTCTTCAGCCATGCGGAAACCGCAGACCTGAAGATGTTTCCCAATTTCCGGCGAATGGTAGACCGGGTTTTTGCAGACGATGCGCTGTGGGATCTGGTGGGAATGAAGGTGGCACCATGAGCCTGCGTACCATTACCCAGACGCGCACCATTACCCAGAAAGGGCCGATGCATTCGATCGATGACCTGCACGAGCTGGAGCGGGCGCTGCATTCGGGCCTGACAGGCACTTCGCAGGTGGTCGATGAATACGAAGCGGCGCTTTCAGGGCTGTATGGCATCAAGCATGTGATCGCTGTGTCTTCGGGTGCAGCATCAGTGACCGCTGCGCTTGCCGGCGTCGACTTCAAGCCGGGCGACGAAGTCATCGTCGCCCCGACGGGGCCGATCTGTACTGTCCTGCCAATCCTCTCGCTGGGGCTTGTGCCGGTGTTCTGCGATGTCGCGCCGGACAGTTTCGGCCTGGATCCGGAAGACCTGCAGCGCTGCATAGGCCCTCGTACCTGCGCAGTCATCGAAGTACCGATGTGGGGCTATCCGATTCGCTCGAATGAAACCTGGGCGACCATGCGCCAAGCCGGTATTCCTCTGATCCAGGACCTGGCCCACGCGCACATGACCCGGCTGGACGGCACCTGGCTCGCACGGCACGGAGATATCAGCTGTTTCAGTACCCATGACTGCAAATTCATCTCGACCGGCGAAGGCGGCTTCGTGATGACCGATGACGACGACCGGGCCAGACGAATACGCGCCTATACCCGTTTCGGCAATCTGACAGGCGAATCGCTGGGCATCAACCTGAAACTGGGCGGGCTGCAGGCGGCGCTGGGGCTGGCCCGTTCGCGTCAGCTCTATTCGCACCTCGAACGCCGCATGAGAAACCGCGATCTTCTTCTGTCCATGCTCGACAACCCGGCGTTTCGCGAGCTGCCTGTCGTCAAAGGCGGCGCAGTCAACGCCTACTCGCTGCTCCTGCAATCAGTGGGGCATGACGGTCGCCAACTGGTGCACTACCAACAACGTCACGGTATCGAATCGGACATCGGCAAGTACGATAACCAGCCGCTTTACCAGTTGCCGCTGCTGACCCGGTATCAACGCGACTGCCCTAACGCTGCCAGATTGCTGCGTTCACTGACGACGGTGCCTCTGCACCAGAATCTGCTGGACGACGATCTGCATTACATCGCCAAGGTGCTCAATGACTACTCTCCCGATTGAACCGGCCCTGCGCTCGGGCCATGCGGTAGTAATTGGCGGCAGTGTCACCGGCTGCCTTACCGCTGCCGTGCTGGCGCGCCGCTTCGAGCGTGTCACTGTCGTCGAAAAAGGCGACTTTTACGACGAGACAGGCCCGCGTCAGAGCCTGCCTCAAGAACATCATGTGCACCTGCTGCTGTTGCGCGGCAAGCAGATCATGGAGCGGATCTATCCGGGTCTGCTGAGTGCGCTCGAACAAAGCGGCGCTCAGGTGGCGGACCTCGGACATGATGTGAAGTGGTATCAACGCGGCCGCTGGAAAAACCGTTATCGCAGCGGCATCGAAGCTCACTACTGCAGCCGCCGGCTCATAGACAACCAGTTGCGCCGTAGCCTGACGACAGTACCGCAGGTCAGCATTCTGTCCGGTACACGGGTCACGCGCATCGAGTTTTCCGGTGCCGAGAACCTGCGTCAGGTGAGCGGCGTGGTGATCGATGACGACTCGGGCGAGCGCGACCTGTCCTGCGACCTGCTGGTGGATGCCAGCGGCCGCGGTACGCACATGCCTTCCTGGCTGAAAGACGCAGGCTTTGGCAGCGTGCAGAACAGTGTGGTCAAGACCGAACTGGGCTACGCATCGCGCATCTACAAACGGCTTCCTGCCTTCGCTGAACAATGGCAGGTATTGCTGGTACTGCCCACCGCTCCGGCCCAGCGCTCGATGGGGGTCATCAGCCCGATCGAGGGCGATCGCTGGATGGTCACCACCGGGGGCTGGTTCGGCCACTTCCCCGGCAAGAATCCCGACGAGTTTCTTCAGGCACTGGCCAGCCTGCCCGTCCCGGACATCCACGACGTCATCCGCGAGGCCGAACCACTCTCGGAGATCTTTACCTTCAGAATGCCTGGCAGTCGCCGCACTCACTACGACCGTCTCAAACACTGGCCAGAGGGTCTGCTGGTGGTGGGCGATGCGTTGAGCAGTATGAATCCGCTGTACAGCCAGGGCATGACCATCGCGGCACTCGAAGCCGATTGCATCGATGAGCGCCTTGACGCTCTGCTGGATAAATCACTTGGTTGCCATCAGTTACAGGGCCTGCTGTGCAGTGTCGTTGACGGTGCCTGGAACATGGCCACGACCGAGGATTTTCGTTTTCCGGAAACCTCCGGGGAGCGCACTTGGCGCACACGTTTCGACCATTGGTATGGCGCCGGGCTGGGTGCGCTCTCGGCCAGCAATCGTCGTGCGCTGGAAACGCAGATCAGTGTGACTAATCTGGTGATGGACCCCGCCCGGGTGTATTCGCCAGCGCTTGTGTCGCGTATCGCTCTCAATGCCCTACTTTCCCGGAATACCCGACAATGATCGACGACATCCTGCATTTTTCCGGCATCGAGCATGTGGTGTTCGACTGGAACGGTACTTTGATCGACGACCTCGATCTTGCCGTCTGCGCCGTGAATCGCTGCGGCGAACAGTTCGGCGTCGCGTCTGTTACGGCCGAACAATACCGGGCAAGGTTCGACTTTCCGATTGCCGGGTTCTACGCATCACTCGGCTTCGACCTGGAGCGTGTGCCGTTCTCTACCATCGTGCAGCACTACCTTGCGCACTTCGACGCAAACGTTGCCCACTGCCCGCTGCAACCGGGCGTGATCGAGTTTCTCGACGCGGCGCGCAGGGTCGGAATCGGCGTCTCGATCCTGTCGGCATCGCACTGTGACGTTCTGGTTCAGACCCTGCGCGCGAAGGGCCTGTATGAGTGTTTCGAACATGTCGTGGGGCTGAGCCATAACCAGGCCACCAGCAAGACCGCCGAAGCCGTAGTGCTGCAGAAAACCCTGGGCACACCGGCCTCACGCACCCTGTTTGTCGGCGACACGCTGCATGACTTCGACGTCGCAAATGCCGTGGGCTGGTCGCCGGTGCTGGTTGCGACAGGCCATCAGAACATCGAACGCCTGCGACTCAGTGGTGCCCCACTGTTCGATGGCCTGGGCGATTTGCTCGAACGCTTCACGGCCTTCCCCATACTGCACGCCAAAACCGGGGGTGCCTGAGCATGGCCACATCGCACATTGTTCTGTCTGGCCTGATCGCCACTGCATTGGCCTTGCGTGCGATCGTTGCCTTTTACTACCGCGACAAGCAGCGCATATTGCGATTGCTGCGCCTGATACCCCGGCTACCGGACCGCAAGGAGCACTACTATCGACCGCTGGATGGCTGGCTCGCGCCGCTGCCGTTCATCTGGACCTGGCTGGATATCGTCGCCGCCGTGCTGCTCGCATCACTCTACTCCTCGCCGCTGGCGTGGCTGATGGTGGTGCTCTGGAGCGGTGGACGGCTGCGTGCGCTGCAGGAGTTTGGCCATAACGCCGTGCATTTTGCGTTGTGCCCGCATCACGATTGGCAGTGGTGGCTGAGCGATATCTTCTATCAGTTTCCAGCGTTCAAACGTGACATGCGCAGCCGACACCAGACCCACACGCTGGAACACCATCGCAACCCCAATCATCCGGATCTCGACCCCAACCGCGCACGGGTGCATGCCGGTGGCTACGTGGCCGGCATCTCCCCCGGCAAATTCTACTGGCTGCTGCTCTATCCGCTGACGCCCCAGGGGGCCCGGGTCAATCTGAGCACCATGGCGCGCAACAGTCTGCTGAATCACTCGCGCCTGACCACGGTGGTTCGCGTCGTATGTCTGCTGGCGGTCACCGCGCTGCTCTACTGGGCAGGCGGCTGGAAAGGCGTGCTGTTTGGCTGGCTGGTTCCGTTGCTGACGTCGTATCCGGTGTTTGCCTGGGTGTCACTGCTCACCGAGCACCGCTGGTTTGTCGAAGGAACGTCCAGGGACCGACGCGATCTCGAATACCTGGCAGGCCGACCCACCGATTATTTCGGCATCACCGGGTGGCTGATCCGCGTGTTCATCGCGCCGACGTCCGACGCCTACCACCTGGCGCACTCGCTGTACCCCGGCGTGCGCTGGAACTACCTGCCAGCAATTGACCGGCACCTGAAAATCCATGAGCCACGCTACAGCAACAACGCCAGTGAAGGCCTGCTGCTGCGACGCGGCAGCGCACCCACTGCGCTATCCGAACTGTATGAGCGTCTGGTGACCACCGGACATCCAGAAACCACCTTGAAAACCAGAGGCAGCGTATGAATACCCCGGCACATCAGCACATTCAACGTATCGGCATCATCGGCGGCAGTGGCCTTCAACAGTTGCCCGGTTTGAAAGACATACAGCTTGTCGAGTGCGAAACGGCGTTCGGCAAACCCTCTTCTCCGGTCACGCTGGGTACCCTCAACGACGTGCCGGTGGCGTTCGTGCAGCGCCACGGTGTGGGCCATACCATCCCGCCCGCGTTCATCAATGTGCGCGCCAATATTGCCGCGCTGCGCAGTGTCGGCTGCACTCAACTGTTGTCGGTGAGTGCCGTGGGCAGCCTGAGCCACGATGCACCGCCGGGCAGCTTCGTGCTGATCGACCAGTTCATCGATCGCACGATCAAGCGTGACAAGACGTTCTTCGGGCCGGGGCTGGTCGGTCACGTGCCGTTTGGCGACCCGGTGTGCGGGCGCATGCGTTCGGTGTTGGCCGGCGCGGCAGAAGCCGCCGACGTGCAGGCCCGCAACGGCGGCACCTACGTGGTCATGGAAGGGCCGCAGTTTTCGACACGCGCCGAGTCCAGCCTCTATCGCCAATGGGGTGGCACCGTGATCGGCATGACCGCCATGCCGGAAGCCAAGCTGGCACGCGAAGCGGAGCTTTGCTACGCGATGATTGCCATCCCCACTGACTTCGACTGCTGGCACGAGTCCCATGAACAGGTCAACGCGACGCTGGTCGCCCAGCGAATGGCTGATACGGTCGCACTGACCCGCCGTCTGGTCACCGAAGCCGTGACGCGACTGGGTGAACATCAGGGTACCTGCTCATCCGGATGTGATCACGCGCTGGACACCGCCGTCATGACCGCCCCCGAGCATCGCGACCCGGAAATGATCGCGCGCCTGCTGACGGTTGCCCCCAACGCCACTCACCTGGGAGCGAAAGCATGAACAATCCGGGCACCACTCAGGACCGAGTGCGTATCAAGAAAGTCGAAGTGCTCTCGGACAACTGGTACGTACTGCGCAAGACCACCTATGACTTTCAGGGGCGCAACGGCGCCTGGCGCACCCTGACCCGGGAAACCTACGACCGCGGCAACGGTGCAACCATCCTGCTCTACAGCAAGCTGAAGCAGACGGTGGTCCTGACCCGGCAATTCCGCTTTCCGGCCTTCGTCAACGAGCACGACGGCATGCTGGTCGAAACCTGCGCCGGGTTGCTGGATCGCGACGATCCGCAAACCTGTATCCGCAAGGAGACCGAGGAAGAAACCGGTTATCGCATCCAGGAGGTGCGCAAGGTCTTCGAAGCGTTCATGAGTCCTGGGTCGGTGACCGAGCGGCTGTACTTTTTCGTCGGCGAATATTTTGATGAAAACAAGCTGAGCGACGGCGGTGGTCTGGAAGCGGAAGGCGAAGAAATCGAGGTTCTCGAGCTGCCGCTGGACGAAGCGCTGGCCATGATAGACACCGGGGCAATCTGCGACGGCAAGACCATCATGCTGCTACAGTACGCCAAGCTGCATGGATTGCTGGATTGAGGCCGGGCATGGATGAACTTATCGCTATCAGCTCGATGGAAAATGCCGAACTGGCCGAGTTCGTGGCAGGCATCAGCGAGCATATTGGTGTACCGGTGCGCCTCTCGCGCTGGTCCACATCAGAATTGATCGAGCGCGTGATCGACGGCAAGGCAGGCGACTGGGATCTGCTGTTGGGAACGGCGGCCACCGCCCTGCTCGATCCCGCACTGAACTCACAGTTGCTGACGCTGGACGCGCTTGATTGCTCGACCCTGCCCGCGCAGGCGATTGCCGTCGACCGACGCTGGTTCAGCCCGTCAGGCTTTGTCCCGGCCTTTTGTTATGACCCGCACGTGCTCGCTGCCCACGGCCTCACGCCCCCTCTGTCCTGGGACGCACTGTGCGCACCTGCGTGGGTCCATCGCATCGCCTTGCCGGATCCGGGACGCTCGGGCGCAGGCTATCTGCACCTGAGCGCGCTGCTCGAAGAGTACGGCGAGCAGGCCTGGGACAGGCTCGCTCACATTGCACAACTGCGGCCATCGATCAGCGGGTCGTCCACAGCCCCGATAGAGGCGGTGATCGAGGGAAATGCGCTGGTCGGCGTGACGGTGTCCACTGCTGCCACTCGCGCAGCGGCGCAGCGCGGTTCCCTGCACTGGTGCGTGCCCGATGATGCACGTCGCTACGAGCTCGAAGTGTTCGGCTGTCGCGCCGGTTCGCCGCGTGCGACACAGGCGCTGCAGGCACTTGGCTGGATGCTTTCGCCGGGCGCTGCTGCCATCAGCCGACGCTATGGCAAGGTCGTGATCGGTGGCGTGTCGAGCGATACATTGGCAGCGGCCGACCTCAAGACGCTGGATGCCATCAAGGCCAGCCACACCAAGGCCGCCCGTTGCGCACGCTGGCATTCACTGTTCGACACAAAGGCTGGCCTATGACCGAAATGGCCCACAACCAATCGATGCAGTCGCCCTCTGCCCCGGCAAGAACGGAGCGACGGCCGTGGGGGATTTACCTGATGTTCGGCCTGTTCGGGGCCCAGCAAGGCATGCTCGGACCGCTGATGCCGTTTCTGCGTGCCGAGTTCAATCTTGATCTGCGCTGGACTGGCCTGCACTTCGCCGCATACGCTTCGGGGCTGGTACTGATCGGAGTGCCCTATCGCTGGCTGGAGGGCCGGGCACTGGCAATCGGCATCGGTCGTATCGCCATAGGTTCTATCGTGCTGGCCAGCGGACTGTTTTCGATCGCCGGAGGTTTGACCATGACACTGCCGGGCAGCGTACTGATGGGCTTCTCGGGAGGTCTGGTCATGGCTGTCGGACAGGCCATGCTCGGCAGACTGTATGGTCGGCAGGCTGCCGCCAAACTGGTGGAAGCTCACATCGTAGCGGGCCTCTGTGTACTGGGCGGCGCGCTGCTGGTGGGCGCAGCGACAGCCATCGGGCTGTCGTGGCGCATGGCTCCGCTGATGGTCAGTAGCTGGGCGCTGATCATGTTCTGCCTGCCGCTGACCATCCATAAGTCCGGGGCCGGCCACAACGCCTCATCGCAAAGGCTCGATACCCCGCGCTTGCAGTGCCTGACCCGGCTCAGTCTGTGGGCTCTGGTGATACTCGGGATCTCGGCGGAATGGGGCGTGGGGTTCTGGGGCGCGGAGTACATCAAGACCCATGTACAGACCAGCGCGTCGGTCGCAGCGACGCTGATGAGCCTGTACTTTGCCGGCACCGTCTGCGGGCGACTGGTCAGCAGCTATGCGCTGCGCCGGGTCTCACCGTTTACATTGCTGACCCTGGTGATATTCAGCGCCATTGCCACGCTGCTGGTGCTGTCGTTCGTACAAGGCGTCATCGGCACAGCGATCCTTACGTTCGTGCTCGGAGCATGCCTGGGCAATTTCTTTCCGCTGATTCTTGGCTCGGCCATGCGTATTGCGCCACAGGCCAGCTCGACGCTCAGTACCCAGGCATCACAGGCGGTCGGTGTGGCGCTGCTGCTGGCGCCGTTTCTGCTCGGGCTGCTGTCCGAACGAATCGGGGTCGAGGCCGCCTTCAGCCTGCTGATCGTCTATCCCCTTCTCATGTTGCCGCTGGTCCCCGCCCTGCGTGGTGCCTGGTCTGCCGGCAACGCTACCGCCCCCTCAAAGGAGTAGGAATCGATGGCCCTTCGCGCGCTGTTGTTCGATCTGGACGGAACGCTTATCGACACCGATGAACTGCATTTGAACGCCTATAACCAGCTGCTCGCACGCTGGGACCGTTCGATGGACATCGGTTATTACAAGGCCCATGTCATGGGCTTCCCGGATGACATGATTTTTGGCGGCCTGTTTCCCGACATTCCGGCGGTGCAATACGCCAGTCTGGCGGCGGAGAAAGAGGCCATGTTTCGCGCTCAACTGGGTGAGACGATCCCGGTGGCGGGCGTGTTGCGTATCCTGGATCACGCACGGGAAACCGGCCTGCGCACCGCCGTGGTGACCAATGCGCCCCGCGAAAACGCCATGGCCATGCTGACCGGCCTGGGCATTGTCGACCGGTTCGAAACCATTGTGATCGGCGGTGAGCTGGCGCGTGGCAAACCGCATCCGATGCCTTATCTCACGGCCCTGGAACTGCTCGGTGTGACGGCCGATCAGGCGCTTGCCTTCGAGGACTCGCTGGCGGGCGTACAGTCGGCGAGCGCCGCCGGGATCCATACCTTCGGCATGCTGTCGGGGCTGGATGAAGCTCAGCTTCGGGCGGCCGGCGCCCGGGACATCATTCGCGACTTCAACGGTGATGCGCTCTGGCGACACCTTGAATCGCCCTCCTGACGCGCCCGTTATCGGTCAGGTACAGGGTGCCATTCGTGCGCCCTGCGCCTGACGAACGTTGCGCCTGCAAATCCGAGCTTTTTGCGACCTTGCACACTAAACTAGCCTCCGCGCGCACCAGACAGGTGCGCAATCTGTCGAATCAGCTGTCGCGGAGGCCGTTGTGTACAAAGGTGTGGTGCTGTCGGTCCTGGCGTCAACGCTGTTTGGGGTTATGTATTTTTATACGTCACTGATGACCCCGCTCGACGGTGAAGAGATCTTCGGCTGGCGCATGCTGCTCACCGTGCCATGCGCAACGCTGTTCATGCTGGTCAGCGGTGACTGGCGGCGAGTCCGCGAAGTGGCTGTCCGGCTCAGGCAGCAACCGCTGCTGATCTTCGCGCTGCTGCTGTCTTCGGTGCTGCTCGGTGCGCAGTTGCTGATCTTCATGTGGGCACCGTTGCACGGGCGCAGTCTGGAGGTATCGCTGGGCTATTTTCTGCTGCCGCTGAGCATGATTCTCACTGGCCGCGTGGTATACGGCGAGCACCTCTCCTACCTGCAGAAAGTCGCTGCGGTGTTTGCCATGATCGGCGTGGCGCATGAGCTGTGGAGGCTGGGCAGTTTCTCTTGGGAAACCCTGCTGGTCGCGGGCGGCTATCCCCTTTACTTCGTGCTGCGTCGCAAGCTCAGGACCGATCACCTCGGCGGGCTCTGGTTCGACATGCTGCTGATGCTGCCCATCGGACTGTGGTTCATCGCCAACGGCCATCCTCAGGCCATTCAACAGGCACCGCTGTTGTACCTGCTGATTCCGCTGCTCGGGGTGATCAGTGCCTCGGCGCTGGTCAGCTACATCCTTTCCAGCCGCCTGCTGCCGTTCAGCCTGTTCGGGCTGCTCAGTTATGTCGAGCCGGTGCTGCTGGTCGGCGTCGCCCTGCTGCTCGGCGAGAGCATCGGTCGCGAGGAATGGCTGACCTACCTGCCGATCTGGATGGCCGTCGTGGTACTGATGATCGAAGGCGCCAAGCATATGCTGGCCCAGCGACGCCGGGATGCGAGCTGAGCGTCAAGACTCGGTGAAACGCTCCAACTGCATTTCCTGAAGTCGACTGAGGGTGCGCCGGAAGGCAAACGACAGATAGCCCTCGGTGTACAGCTCGTCCATCGGCACCGGCGCTTCGACATACAGCGAAATGCGCCGGTCATAGCACTCATCGACCAGCGCGATGAAGCGTCGCACGCCATCATCGTTGGGCGACAACTGCGGCAGCTCGCGATCGCCTGCGCTCACCTGCTCGACGCCATCCTCGGTGCCGCGGGCGATTTTCGCTTCGCGCTGTGCTGCCCCCAGCAGCGGCACCTCGCTGAGCAGAATCACCGAAAAGCGATCGCACAGGGCGATGAAATCCATGGCCGCCAGCGGCTGTTCGCAAAGGTCGCGGTAACGGCACCACACGGCGGTGTCGGAATGCTGAACCACGTTGATGCTGCGATAACCGAGCATGACCTGCGAGTCGTGAACCGGCTGATCCGCGCTCAACGCTTCGAAGATGCCCTGCAGGGCGCTGGGTCGACCGGCTTCGGCAATCCAGTAGCGCTGATGCAGTTGCCCGGGGTGCAGTCGGTGATCCTCGCCGCCGTCGACCGCCACGACATCCATGTACTTGAGAATGGCCGCAACCGCTGGCAGGAAGCGCTCGCGATTATGGCCGTGACTGTATAACTGCTCCGGTGGCTGGTTGGACGTGCAGACCAGCACCACGCCCTCCTCGAACATGACCTGCAGCAGCCCGCCCAGGATCACTGCGTCGCCAATATCGGTGACGAACAGCTCATCGAAACACATCACCCGCACGTCACGCGCCAGCTCCCTGGCAACCACGGTCAGCGGCTGGGAGGTGCCCATCAACTCGAACATGCGTTTATGCACCCAACGCATGAAGTGATGAAAATGCTGACGCCGGGCCGGTACGCTCAGGCTTTCGAAAAAGCGGTCCATCAGCCAGGTTTTGCCACGCCCGACCGGCCCCCACAGATAAACGCCCCGGGCCCGACCTCGAGCGTCGGCCAGCCCCTCGTAACACACCTGCAATTGCCGGGCGGCCTGCAACTGCGCCTGATCGGGTTGAAAACCACGCTGGACGGCACGTTCGTAGGCTTGCAGAGGAGAGACAGCATCCATCAGGCACACACCCTTCGCTATCGGAGAAAAGACATCCAGCCTATACGAGGCTGCGCCGCGCAACGCAACTCATCAGCTCAACTCAACTCAGGCATGCTGCACGCCGGCACGCTTGAGCAGTCGCTTGCAGCGCTCGGACAGGTGGACCACACGCAGATGCTTGCCCGCCTTGGCGTAGCGTTCGCGCAGGGTTTTGAGCGCAGCGATGGCCGAGTAATCGACAAAGCTCAGGTGGCGGCAATCCAGTGTCACCTGCGCCGGGTCTTCGGCCGGGTTGAACTGGTCGAGAAACGGTGTGGTCGAGGCGAAGAACAGCGTGCCATGCAGGTGGTAGACCTTGCTGCCGTCGGCTTCGACATGGCTGTCGGCGTACAGCTCACGAGCCTGCTGCCAGGCGAAGTTGATCGCCGCGATAATGATCCCGAACAGCACTGCAGTGGCCAGATCAGTCAGCACCGTGACCACCGTCACGGCAATGATCGCCAGCACATCGTTGACCGGCACCTTGCGCAGCACACGCAGCGAGGCCCAGGCGAAAGTCTGTTGAGCGACCACGAACATCACCCCGACCAACGCCGCCAATGGAATGCGCTCGATCAACGGTGAGAGGAACAGCACGAACATCAGGATCATCAAACCTGCAACCACGCCCGACAGACGACCACGGCCGCCAGAACTCAGGTTGATGACGGTCTGGCCGATCATCGCGCAGCCGCCCATGCCGCCGAAGGCACCGGAGACCACGTTGGCAGCGCCCAGCGCTACGCACTCACGATCCGGATAGCCACGGGTTTCGGTGATCTCGTCGGTCAGGTTCAGGGTCAGCAGGGTTTCCAGCAGACCGACCAGCGCCATCAGAATGGCGTAAGGCGCAATGATGCGCAGCGTCTCCAGATTCCACGGGATGTCCGGCATGGCGAATACCGGCAAGCCACCGGCAATGTGCGCCATGTCGCCCAGGGTGCGGGTCGGCAGGCCGAGCAGGTAGACCGCCAGCCCGACGCTGAGGATCGCCACCAGCGCTGGCGGCGCAATGCGGGTCAGGCGTGGCAACAGATAGACAATCGCCATGGTCAGCGCCACCAGCCCGAGCATCACGTACAGCGGCGTACCGCTGAGCCATGACTCACCCACCTTGAAGTGCTCCAGTTGCGCCATCGCGATGACGATTGCCAGGCCGTTGACGAAGCCCAGCATCACCGGATACGGCACCAGTCGCACCAGTTTGCCGAGCCGCAGCAAGCCGAACAGGATCATGATCAGGCCACCCAGCAATACGGTCGCCAGTAAATACTGCACACCCTGCTGCACCACCAGCGCGACGATCACCACCGCCATGGAACCGGCCGCGCCGGACACCATGCCCGGACGCCCGCCGAACAGCGCAGTCAGGGTACAGATGATGAACGCACCGTAGAGCCCCATCAGCGGATTGAGATGAGCCACCAGCGCAAAGGCGATGCACTCGGGCACCAATGCAAAAGATGTGGTGAGGCCTGCCAGGACTTCGGCACGTATACGGATCGTTTTCATGGGTTACCTGAGCGGCGCTCCGTGGAAGAAGCGCAAAAAAGTGGGCATATTACGCAAACCTTTGACGACCGACCACCACGGAGGGGCTCCCAGGAAGGCTCTCTGATGATCGGCCCATGCCCCAAAACAACAAGGAATAACCCAATGCAATGGAATGGAACGCTGCTCTGCACAGGACTTCTGCTGGCCAGTGCGGTGGCTGTTGCAGACGACGACACCGTGGCTGTCGACGCATTCGTGCAGGCAGAAGCCAGCAAAGTGATGCAGGAAAATCATATCGCGGGCCTGTCGATCGCCGTCACTCACCAGGGCAAACAGCAGTTCTACGCCTACGGCGTCGCGTCAAAAGCCACTGGCCAGCCAGTCACCCGCGATACGCTGTTTGAACTTGGCTCGATCAGCAAGACCTTCACCGCCACCCTCGCTACCTGGGCACAGGCCAATGGGCAGCTGTCGCTGACGCAAAGCATCGACAGCTATATTCCGCAGTTGCAGGCTACGCGACTGGGCAAGGTGCCGGTTTTCCATCTGGGCACTCACACGGCTGGCGGCTTCCCGCTTCAGGTGCCGGATAAAGTGCACAACACCCGTCAGTTAATGGAATATTTCAAGGCGTGGCAGCCCGAATATCTATCCGGCACCCATCGCACCTACGCCAACCCCAGTGTGGGCCTGCTCGGCATGGTTGCGGCGCGCAGCATGAAGCTGCCGTATGAAACAGCCCTGCAGCAGCGGCTGTTTCCGGCGCTGGGTCTGAGTAATACCTATATCAACGTGCCCGATGAAAAACAGGCGCTGTATGCGCAGGGCTACAACAAGCTCGACGAGCCGGTCAGGGTCAATCCAGGTCCGCTGGCGGCGCAAGCCTATGGCGTGAAATCGAGTGCCCGGGACGTACTCCGTTTTATCGAAGCGAACATCAGCCTCGGTCAAAACGACGCCGCACTGCAAAAAGCCCTGCGCGATACAAGGACCGGCTATTTCAAGGTCGGCGGCATGACTCAGGACCTGATCTGGGAACAGTATCCGCTGCCGGTGCGTCTGGAGACGCTGCTTGAGGGCAATGCCAGCGCCATGCTGAACACGGTCAAAGCCGAAATGATCGAGCCGCCGCAGGCAGCGCAATCTTCGGTCTGGGTCAACAAAACCGGATCAACCAACGGTTTCGGTGGCTATGTGGCGTTCATTCCGGAGCAGCAGCTGGGGATTGCCATCCTCGCCAACAAAAACTACCCGAACGAGGAGCGGGTGAAACTGGCCTATCGGATTCTGCAGAAAATGGGCTGCTGCTCAACTCCCTGAAAACAGCCCTGCCTGCTCGGCCGCTTCGAGTTCAAGCAGCTTGCGCTTGCGCTCGACGCCCCAGCGATAGCCCGACAACGATCCATCGCTGCGCACCACCCGGTGACAGGGAATGGCCACCGCAAGCTTGTTCGCACCGCAGGCGTTGGCAACCGCACGGACTGCACTGGGCAGTCCTATCTGCGCCGCGATCTGCGTGTAGGTGGCCGTCGATCCAGCGGGAATGTCCCTGAGCGCCTGCCAGACCCGCTCCTGAAACACCGTGCCGCGGATATCCAGTGGCAGCGCCAGGCCGGTCGCGGGTGATTCGACAAAACCCACGACCTCGGCAACCAGTTGTTCGAACGCTGCGTCTGCACCGATCAGGTTGGCGTTGGGAAACTGGTCCTGGAAAGCTTCGATCAGCGCATGCGGGTCATCACCGAGCGAAATCGCACAGATGCCCTTGCTGCTGGTGGCCACCAGAATCGAACCCAGCGAACTTTCACCCAGGGCGAACCTGATATCGACATTGGCGCCGCCCGCGCGGTATTCAGAAGGTTTCATGCCGAGCATGTTCTGCGAAGCCTCATAGAAACGACTGTTGGAGTTGTAGCCCGCCTCGTACAACGCACGGGTAATGCTTACCGCCTCTGAGAGCTGAGTTTTCACCCGCGAGCGTAACGAGGCGACGCTGTAGGCCCTGGGCGTCAGCCCGGTCAGCCTTTTGAAAATACGGTGGAAATGAAAACCGCTCATCCCGACCTGCTCGGCGAGCTCGGTCAGATTGGGCATCGATTCGGCGGCATCGATCAGTCTGCAGGCTTGGGCAACGACTTCTGCGTGCCTGAGTTGCAGCGCATTCGGGTCGCCGGCATTGCGCAGGGACGGGCGAAACCCGGCAGCCTCGGCGTCGCGCGCACTGTCAAAAAACACCACGTTCTCCGGACGCGGAAGGCGTGTCGGGCTGCAAGGGTTGCAATAGATGCCGGTGGTCAGCACGCCATAAACGAAGTCAGCGCCAGCGTGTGAACGCCGATTGACCAGAATGTCCCAGCGCGGGTCGTCTTCAGTGCGCGGGGCGCGTGCCGGTTGGGTGCGTTCAGTGCTGTCCATGGTCGAGCCTGCCTTGAGTTTCGATAAGCCTGCACCTGTCAGGGCCACCGGGCACTCCGACTCTTGCTTTTAAATTCGAGATGAGCCGTTTTCGCTGAAATCGGCCGGCACTCGCCACAGATACCAGGCAGCAATGGTTCGGTAAGGCGCGAAGCGCTCGGCAAGCCGGGCCATTTGCCGGTGCGACGGTTTGAGTTCCAGAGCATACAGTCGACGGTAGCCTTCGCACACGCCGAAGTCGCTGGCGGGCATCACATCCAGCTGACCGAGCCCGTAAATGAGCATCATCTCCACGGTCCAGCGCCCCACGCCCGGCAGTTGGATCAGGCGTTCGACCAGCGCTTCGTTGCCCATGGCCAGCGCCGCACTGACCTCAGGCACCAGACCGTCCACTCGCGCAGCGGCAATCGCCTTGATCGCCCGGCATTTGGACGCCGAGAACCCACAGGAGCGCAGTGCCTGATCATCCAGCTCGACCAGTGCCTGCGCCCCCGGGAAGCTGTCATCCACAAAAAGCGCACGCAACCTCATGACCATCGCATCGCCTGCCCTGGCATGCAATTGCTGGTAGGCGACGGCCTTGACCAGCGCCTGAAACGGGTCCTGCGCCGCACTGACCGGGTGCAGACAGGGGCCGACCTGGTCAATCAGCGACTGCCATTGCGGATCTATGGACCTGAGCGCAGCGACCGCCTCGGCATGCCTGCGGTCAGCGCTGTCTGATTCTGATGACATGATGATTTCCGGAATAAAGCGGTCAGAGGGGCAACCACGGTTTACAGGGGTGTTGAAAATGATCGCTGATTTCCGAAGACCGCGGAACGTTCAGAAAACCGTGATCGATTAGCTGAACCTGACCTGAACGACTTTTCAAAAACGCAATCCCGATAAAAAACAACTACACGCATTCAAGAATGAGTATCATTATGTTACGCAGTGTTTCCGGCCTACGACATGCCGAAACACCTTCACCCTACAGCTTTGACTCGGTGAGATATGCTCGTTCCCTTTTTGATCATGCTGCGCGAAGGCATCGAAGCCGCGCTTATCGTTGGCATTATCGCCAGTTACCTGAAGCAGACCGGCCGCGGCGAGTGGATGCCTGCGGTGTGGATCGGCGTATTTCTGGCCGCCGCGCTCTCGCTGTTCGTCGGTGGCGGGCTTGAGTTGATGAGCGCCGAGTTCCCACAAAAGCAGCAGGAGCTGTTCGAAGGGATCGTCGGCCTGATCGCGGTCGGCATTCTCAGCTCCATGGTGTTCTGGATGCGCAAGGTCGCGCGGTCGATCAAGCATGCGCTGCACGAATCACTCGACGCGGCCCTCACCGGCTCGAAAAACCAGACCTACGCGCTGATCGCCATGGTGTTTTTTGCCGTGGCCCGCGAAGGGCTGGAAACCGTATTCTTTCTGCTCGCCGTGTTCCAGCAGAGCGAAGGCTCCGGCGCGCCATTGGGTGCGCTGCTCGGCCTGTTGCTGGCGGTCGGTTTCGGCGTAGCCATCTACAGCGGCAGTATGCGTCTGAACCTGAGCCTGTTTTTCCGCTGGACCGGTTTGTTCATTCTGGTGGTAGCGGCGGGCATTCTCGCCAACTCCGTTCAGGCACTGCATGAAGCCGGGGTCTGGAATCACCTGCAGGAGGTGGTCTTCGACATCAGTGCGCTGCTGCCGATGGACGGCCCTGCCGGTTCGGTACTGGCGGGCATGTTCGGTTATCAGGACGCGCCGACGGTCAGCACCCTGAGTGCCTACCTGATTTACCTGATCGGGGCACTGCTGCTGTTCTTCAAGCCGCACACCCCGACGACTGGCAAGGTCATGCAGCCAAACACATCTTCTGTTACGAACGAATAAGGGCCTCCATGTCTAACCGTCCCTCAGGGCCTTCCGGGAAAGCCCGGTCGCCCCGTGTCCTGCGATTGGCAGTCGCCGGCTCAGTGATCCTGATGATCGCCGCTGGCGGGCTGTTCTACTACGCCTCGCAGGTCGCGGCCAAAAAGCGCGCGGCCAATGCCGGTACTGAAACCGTGGTCAATATCCACGCCCACAACTGCGAACCGAACGCCTTGACGGTCGCGGCGGGCAAGAACGCCTTCCGCATCGTCAACCGCTCGGAGCGCGCCGTCGAATGGGAAATCCTCGATGGCGTGCTGGTGATTGAAGAACGGGAAAACATCGCACCTGGGCTAAGCCAGGTGATCAATGCCAACCTGGCACCCGGCGATTACGCGATTACCTGCGGTCTGCTGAGCAATCCGCGCGGCACCTTGCATGTCACGCCGACCGCAGAGTCCGACGCCAAGGCCAAGGCGCGTCCGTCCATGACCGCCTTCATCGGGCCGCTCTCCGAATACCGCGTGTACCTGAGCCTGCAGAGTTCGGCGCTGATCAAGGCAGTCAACGCCCTGCAACAGGCCATCGATGCCGGCGACCTGAGCGCTGCCCAGGCGGCCTACCTGCCCGCCCGCGCCGCCTACCAGCGCATTGCACCGGCTGCGCAGCGCCTGGCCGAGCTGGACAACGCAATCAACGCCCGCGCCGACTATTACGAGAAACGTGAACAGGACCCCGGCTTCGGCGGTTTTCACCGCATCGAATACGGCCTGTACGAGCAACACAGCGTCGAGGGCCTGGCGCCGATCGCGCAGCGTCTGCAAACCGATGTCACCCAGCTCAAGCAACAGTTGATGGCGCAATCGCTGGCGCCCGAACAGCTGGCGGCCATTGCCACTCGCACACTGCGTAGCCTGGCTGAGGTACGCAGCAACGGCGAAGAGGAACGTTACAGCCACAGCGACCTGAACGGTTTTGCCGCCAACCTGGACGGCACCCGCAAGATTGTCGACCTGCTGCGTCCGTTGCTGAGCCGCAGTGCAGGCGATCTGTTGCAGAAGATCGACGCCGCCATGGCGGATCTGGACACCACGCTCGATGCATTGAGCAGCGCTGATGGTGGTGTGCGCCCCTACGACCAGGTGGATGAGGCGCAGCGCAAGCAGATCGCCGCCAAGGCTGGCGCTCTGGCTGACGCACTCAATGGCATCGACCCGGCACTCGGCCTCTCTGGCCTCTGATTTACTGGAGCACAGCACATCACGATGAAAAATCCGGACAGCAATCCAGAAACAACCAACGCTCCGGCCTCCCTGCAACGCCGCCGCGTGCTGATGGGGCTCAGCGCTGCAGGGGCTGCGCTGGCTGGCAGCAGCCTGAGTGGCAATGTACTTGCCGCAGCACCTGCACAAGTCGCCGAAGCGCCGAACAGTGAAAAAACGCAGGATCACAACGAGTTTCACGGCCAGCATCAGAGCGGCATCGTCAACCCGCGCCCGGCCGCGGGCATGCTTGTGGCATTCGATGTTCTGGCCGCCGACCGTGAGGACCTGGAACGCCTGTTTCGCACGCTGAACGAGCGCATCGCGTTCCTGATGACCGGTGGCCCGGTGCCGGAGATCGATCCGAAACTGCCACCGCTGGACTCGGGCATTCTCGGTCCGGTGGTGACCCCGGACAACCTGACCATCACCGTGTCGGTGGGCGAATCGCTGTTCGATGAGCGTTTTGGTCTGGCCCCGGTCAAGCCGAAACGCTTGAGCCGCATGACCGGTTTCCCCAACGATGCGCTGGATCCGGCCAGTTGCCACGGCGACCTGAGCATCCAGTTCTGCGCCAACACTGCCGACAGCAACATCCATGCGCTGCGCGACATCGTCAAGAACCTGCCCGACCTGCTGCTGGTGCGCTGGAAACAGGAAGGCACCGTGCCGCCCCAGGCACCGAAGAAACCCGGTCAGCCGCCGGAAAGCGCGCGCAACTTCCTGGGTTTCCGGGACGGTTCGGCGAACCCGGATTCCAACAACCAGAAGACCATGAACGAGCTGGTCTGGGTGCAGCCGGGCAGCGATGAACCGGCCTGGGCCGCCAATGGCAGCTATCAGGCGGTGCGCATCATCCGCAACTTCGTCGAGCGCTGGGACCGCACGCCGCTGCAGGAGCAGGAATCGATTTTCGGCCGCAGCAAAAGCACCGGCGCGCCCATGGACGGCAAGGTCGAGAGCGATGTGCCCAACTATGCGGCCGACCCGGAAGGCAAGAAAACCCGGCTGGATTCGCACATCCGCCTGGCCAACCCGCGTACTGCCGAAAGCCAGCGCAACCTGATCCTGCGCCGCCCGTTCAATTACTCCAATGGGGTGAACAAGAACGGTCAGTTGGACATGGGCCTGCTGTTCATCTGCTACCAGGCCGATCTGGAAAAAGGCTTCATTACGGTACAGAGCCGGCTTAACGGCGAGCCGCTGGAGGAATACCTCAAACCAATCGGAGGCGGCTATTTCTTCACCCTGCCGGGGGTAACCGGCGACCAGGATTTCATCGGTCGCTCGCTGCTGGCGGCCGTAGCGCCCACTAAAAACGCATGACCTATCCACTCCCGACCCGGAAGACACTCATGAAAAAGACGCCCCTGGCTTTGCTCCTGACCCTTGGCCTGCTCCAGACCCCGCTGGCGGCCTTTGCCGCCACCGCGCCGCTGGATCTGGTAGGCCCGGTGTCGGACTACAAGATCTACGTGACCGAGAACATTGAAGAGCTGGTCAGCCACACCCAGAAATTCACCGATGCCGTGAAGAAAGGCGACATCGCAACGGCCAAGAAGCTCTACGCTCCGACCCGCGTGTACTACGAGTCGGTAGAACCGATTGCCGAACTGTTCAGTGACCTGGACGCATCCATCGACTCACGCGTCGACGACCATGAACAAGGCGTGGCGGCGGAAGACTTCACCGGCTTCCATCGTCTGGAATATGCGCTGTTCTCGCAGAACACCACAAAAGATCAGGGCCCTATCGCCGACAAGCTGTTGAGCGACGTCAAGGACCTGGAAAAGCGCGTGGCCGACCTGACCTTCCCGCCGGAAAAAGTCGTCGGCGGCGCCGCAGCCCTGCTGGAAGAAGTGGCAGCGACCAAGATTTCCGGCGAAGAAGACCGTTACAGCCACACCGACCTGTATGACTTCCAGGGCAACATCGACGGCGCGAAAAAAATCGTCGACCTGTTCCGCCCGCAGATCGAACAACAGGACAAGGCCTTCTCCAGCAAAGTCGACAAGAACTTCGCCACCGTGGACAAAATCCTCGCCAAGTACAAGACCAAGGACGGTGGCTTTGAAACCTACGACAAAGTCAAAGAGAACGACCGCAAAGCCCTGGTCGGCCCGGTCAACACCCTGGCAGAAGACCTCTCGACCCTGCGCGGCAAACTTGGCCTGAACTGACCTGAAACGCCGCGCCTGAAAGTGCTTTTTAACGCGATGGCACTGACGACGCAGAGTGCGACGTCAGTGCCAGGGCGAAGGAACCGACGAAGTCGGGCCGGAAACCGGAGCTGGGACTTTGCTTACTTTGGTCCCTCAAAGTAAGGCGCCGTAAGGGCGCAAAGGTGACCTGAGCCGAACCTCAATCCACCTGACAAAGAAAAAACCGCCATGTGACGCAGAGCGTCACGAACGGCATTCCCACGCGGAGCGTGAGGAACGAGAGGCGCTCGTGAGAACACCTATCGTGCCCCTGCTCCACATTTCTGGACGCTCTGCGTCCGCTCCTAGATCCCGCTGAACCAGTTGTACCCCTGATCCTCCCAATACCCCCCAGGATTCTCGTTGCTGACGAAAATCTCGACGATGTGCTTGGGATTCTTGAAACCCAGCTTGGTCGGCACCCGCACCCGCAACGGGTAACCGTAATCAGGTGGCAGCGCCACTTCACCGAAGTCCAGCGCCAGCAACGTCTGCGGATGCAGCGCAGTGGGCATATCCAGGCTCGAGTAATAGCGGTCAGCGCACTTGAAACCGACAAAGCGCGCCGTCGTATCAGCGCCGATGTACTCCAGGAAGGTCTTCAACGGCACACCGCCCCACTGCCCTATCGCGCTCCAGCCCTCGATACAGATCAACCGCGTGATGTCCGTGCGTTGCGGCAGTTTGCGCAGCGCCCCCAGCGTCCACGGCTGCTTGTCCCGCACCAGCCCCGACACCGCCAGCTGGTAATCGGAAAGATCCAGCTCCGGCACGTTGTACTCAGGGTAGAAGGCATTGAACGGGAACGGGTTGGTCAACTGCGCCTTGCTGTAGGTCGGCGCCAGCTTCTGGCCAT
Source organism: Plantibacter cousiniae (nom. nud.) (assembly GCF_977070315.1). NCBI lineage: Bacteria > Bacillati > Actinomycetota > Actinomycetes > Micrococcales > Microbacteriaceae > Plantibacter > Plantibacter cousiniae (nom. nud.). The sequence goes on from NZ_CDRVEU010000004.1 coordinate 186,541, forward strand.
TGAACAGCCAGGCCTGAACCCGGTCATTCCAGCGCGACATGGCCCACAGCACCTTGTCGACCTGATCGCCATCCTGCAGGTTGCAGCCCGTGAGCATCGACATCGCGCCCACGGTCAGCCCCGCGCGCAGGAACGAGCGGCGCTGAATATCGATCAGTTGACGCTCCTGCGCGGGCTCCAGGCGGATACGCTGAGTGATGCGTTTACGTGGTTCGTTCATGATTGCGCAGTTCCGTCTTCGTTCGGCTGGCGGCCGCCGGTAATCATCGGCAGCAAAGTACTGGGCACCAGCACGACCAGCAGCAGATGGACGATGACAAATGCGCCGATGGCGGTCATCGCCCCGAAATGTACCCAACGGGCGAAATCGAATCCGCCCAGCAGACTGACCAGCCCCTGAAACTGCACCGGTTTCCAGATGGCCAGGCCGGACAGCACCACCAACACACCCATGGCCAGCACCAGCCAGTACATCAGCCGTTGCACCGCGTTGTAACGGCCTTTGACGTGGACCAGTCGAAAACGCAACGCGTCACTCATGTCACGCGTCACTTCGGACGGCCGAACCGGCAGCAGGTCGCGTTTGAAATGGCGGCTGAACACGCCATACAGCACATAAATCAGACCGTTGATGACCAACAGCCACATCACCGCGAAGTGCCAGGCAATGGAACCGCCCAGCCAGCCGCCGAGTGTCAGGAATTTGGGAAAGGTGAACGGCATCAGTGGCGATGCGTTGTAGATCGCCCAACCGCTCATGAACATACAGACCATGCCCACGGCATTGACCCAGTGCGTCAGGCGCACCGGCCACGGATGAATGGGGCGGGTTTTCATGTCGAGATCCCTCTGATCAGGCATGGAAAAGGCTGTCAGGGGCAGCCTTGCGCCCCTGACAGCCCTGACAGCCCTGGCGGTGATTACATCGGCGGGGTAAACCCGTCCTTGCCGACTGCCACACCACGAGCAGACTTGCCGTCGTCAGCCGGGAACACCACGACCTTGGCGCCCTTGGTCAACTGATCAACCTTGCCTGGCTCGACGTAGGCGATAGGCACATCCTGCGGCACCACCAGCTTCTTCTCGCCACCCTCGTATTTGACGGTCAGCGTGCGGCCATCGGTGCCAGCCAACGTGCCAACGGTGCCATTGGTCATGGTGCCGGTGCTGCCATCAGCGTTTTCCCAGCCATAGTGACCTTCGCCGCTGCCTTTGAGGCTGGCTTCAAAAACAGTCACCTCCAGCGCTTTCAGTGTGCCGTCCGCCTGCGGGATGGCAGCCGAACCGACAAAACTGTCGCCTTTGATTTGCTTGAAGTCAGCTTCGGACACAAGACGAATACCGGTCTTGTCAGTCAGCTTGATACTTTCGTGCTGACCCGAGCGGGTGGTGAAATCGAGGGTGTCGGCGCTGACGCTGTCGACGGTCCCGCGCATCGGTTTAACCACCTTCATGTCAGCAGCCTGAGTCATGACAGCAGCGCTGAGCAACAGCAGGCCGAACGTAGTAGAGAGTGCAGTCTTCATCGGTACTTCCTTGGCAGTTGATATCTGAAACCCATCCTTGCACCGTTACCGGCACCGCAGAATGACCGGGCAATGACATTTTTGTCATTCGCCGGACACCTCGTCGGCAACTGGTTAGACTCCGGCATCGGCGCACCATGGGTGCAGGCAAAAGCGTAGCGGACAAAACGATGCATATCCTGCTGATTGAAGACGACACCAAAACCGGCGAGTACCTGAAGAAGGGTCTGGGTGAGTCCGGCTACAAGGTGGACTGGACCCAGCACGGGGCCGACGGCCTTCACCTGGCGCTGGAAAACCGCTACGACCTGATCGTGCTGGACGTGATGCTGCCAGGCATCGACGGCTGGCAAATCATCGAAGTACTGCGCGCCCGGCAGGACGTGCCGGTGCTGTTTCTCACCGCGCGCGACCAGTTGCAGGACCGGATTCGCGGCCTGGAACTGGGCGCCGACGATTATCTGGTCAAGCCATTTTCCTTCACTGAACTGCTGCTGCGCATCCGCACCATCCTGCGCCGGGGCGTGGTGCGCGAGGCGGACCATTTTCATCTGGCCGATCTGGAACTAGACCTGTTGCGCCGCCGGGTGACGCGTCAGCAACAGGTTATCGTGCTGACCAACAAGGAGTTCGCCCTGCTGCACCTGTTATTGCGCCGCGAAGGCGACGTACTGTCCAGGGCACAGATTGCCTCGGAAGTCTGGGACATGAATTTCGACAGCGACACCAATGTCGTCGACGTCGCCATCAAGCGTCTGCGCAGCAAGGTCGACCTGCCCTACCCGGTCAAGCTCATCCACACCGTGCGCGGCATTGGTTATGTGTGCGAGGTACGGCCATGCGACGCCAGCCTTCCCTGACCCTGCGCTCGACCCTGGCATTTGCCTTGGTGGCGATGCTCACCGTCAGCGGTGCCGGCCTGTATCTGTATCAGTCAATCGAAGCAACAGTGATGCAACGCAGTGACCATGCCGTGCTTGCGCGACTGGACCACTTTCGCAAGCTGCTGCGCTATGACCTGACCATGGACAACCTCAAGGGCAGCCCGCAGCTGTTCGAGAACATGCTCGACAGCGAAGAAGACATCTTCATCATCGGCGAGCCGGGCAAGTCACCGGTTATCTCCGTCAACCCGCAGCACGCGCCCTTGCCGGAACTGCCGACCGTGGCGCAGGACCAACCGCTGCGTGTCGATGACCTGCGCAGCGGCATGAGCCTGCAAGGCGTGCCGTTGCGCGCTGCTGCCGTACAGGTGATGTCCAACGGTGTCGAAGTACGTTTGCAGGCAGCGCACCTGATGGTCAAGGAAATGGCCATGCTCGCCAGCTTCCGTCAGCGCATCTATATAGCCGTGGCCCTGGCGTTTCTGATCACCGCAGCCCTGGGTTATGTACTGCTGCGTCGCGGCTTGCGTCCACTGCGAAGAATGGCTGCCCATGCCGCCGCAATCACCCCGGCCAGCCTGCACAAACGCCTCGACAGCCGTGATACGCCCGTCGAGCTGCAACAATTGAGCGACGCCTTCAACGCCATGCTTGACCGTCTGGACGATGGCTACCGACGCCTGATGCAGTTCTCTGCCGATCTGGCCCACGAAATCCGCACACCGGTCGGTTCGCTGATGGGCCATTGTCAGGTTGCCTTGCGCCAGAACCGCAGCGCCGATGAATATCAGGCGCTGCTGGCCTCCAATCTGGAAGAGCTGGAGCGCATCTCGCGGCTGGTGGAAAGCATCCTGTTTCTGGCACGGGCGGACGAAGCCCAGGCCGCTCTGGAGCGTCAGTCGCTGGATCTGCATGATGAACTGCAACGGGTTGCCGGCTATTTCGAAGGGCTGGCCGAAGAACGCAACCTGACCCTGAGCCCCCACGGACAAGGTACGTTGCAGGCCGATCCGATTTTGCTACGGCGTGCATTGAGCAATCTGGTCGCCAATGCGATCCGCTACGCCGATGAAGACAGCGAGATTCTGATGCAGGTGACGGCTGTGGACGGGCACTGGAAGATCGATGTGGAGAACCGTGGACCGGTGCTGCCGGAAGCCACCCTCGCACGCTTGTTCGATCGTTTCTATCGCGGTGATGCCTCACGCCATGAGCGTTCGGATTCCAACGGCCTGGGGCTGGCGATCGTCACGGCAATCATGCAACTGCACGGCGGTCGGGTCGAAGTCGCTCAACCCGCCGTCGGCAGAATCTGCTTCAGTCTGATATTCCCGGCGGCCTGAAGCCTGCGGCGCGAAAGGATCAATTCTTTTTCTCGTGGGCAATGGCCAGCTTGTAGAACGTGGCCGAGCCGCCTTCCGTGGTGTAGCCGGTGTTGTCCTGGGTGTAGACCCCTGCCTTGAAATAGAACAGTTTGCTGGCCCAGGCTGAATCCAGCTTGGCGTACCAGACTGCATCGAAGGCATTCACCGTCAGATCGCCAGACGGCGATAGGTTGATGGTGTAGTTGAACTGCTTATTGAGCGGCACACCCTGGGCGATGTTGATGACCTCGATTTCCGAGTCCGGCGTACGACGAAACTTGGCGACGATATTGCCGGTCTGCAGCTTCTCCTTGTACTGATACTCCACCTTCAGCAGCGGTTCGGTGCTCTGGTAGCAGTGAATCTGACCGATCACGATCTTGCCGCTGGAAGGCACCTGATCGACTTCCAGGGTCGCGCGCAGAAAGTTGTCGGCACTGGAGTAGGCCCAGTTGAAGACTCTTCCGTCCGACGTCGTCTCGCGCAATTCGGAACGCGGGTACTTGGCGTTTTCGGTGGTTGAACCCGTCACCGGTGCCCAGAAGAACAGCGTATCCCCGGACTGGAAATAGCCATCCCGATAGCCCTTTACCAATTTGGGGGTTTCGATGATGGTCGCAGGGCTTCCGACGGGGACGGAGAGATTCCAGGTAGCAAGGTCGATCATGGCGTAGCTCGCAAGGTGCGCATCGCGCACCAACTGAATGGCTCTGGAACGGGTGTGCTGGCCCGTTTGGTCATCCAGACTATCGGCTGAATCGTTTATTTTTTAAACAGCATCGACAATGCTTTGGCGTCAACAAAACGTCTAAATATAGCCGATGCCATCATTGTGATATCAATTGTTGCGATGAGGCTATGTGCTACCACCAAGCTGTGAGCGTTGATTAACGTGAAGAAGTGTTTTGCGAAGCGCGTCATTTTTTTGAATGTATCGAGGCCGATACAGCGCAAAAAGCCGCAAATTACCGACAGACGGTAGCAATTATATTCATGAAAAATGAACTTATGGCACTTGAAACTGACAAAGGCGCCCCTTCATCAACGCTACGCCGCCTCGAAATACGCTTTCGCCGGGTTAAAAAAGCGCCTCCGCCGGGCGGCTTCGGGTTGACTGTAAGCAGTTGTTACGGGATATTAGTTAGCAAGCTATTTATCTCCCTGCTAACAATATCTCTCCTAACTAAATTCCTGGTGTTTCCATGTCTGTCGAATCCCTGCATCGGACAATCAGCAGTGGCCTGGTGGCAGCGTCTCGCCAATGGCGACGCATCTGCCAGAACACGCTGGTGACCTATGGCATTTCCGAAGCCTGCGCAGGTCCGTTGCTGGCCATTGCGCGTCTGGGCGATGGCGCACATCAGGTGAAAGTCGCCCAGGCGGCTGGCATGGAGAGCCCGACGCTGGTGCGTCTGCTCGACCAGTTGTGCAAGGCCGATATCGTTTGCCGCACTGAAGATCCGAATGACCGCCGCGCCAAGGCCTTGAGCCTGACTCGCAAAGGTCGCGCACTGGCCTGCTCCATCGAAGCCGAGCTGACCCGCTTGCGCGCCGAAGTGCTGCAAGGTCTGCAGCCTGCCGATCTGGAGGCCACCTTGCGTGTGTTACAGGCCTTTGCTGATGCGGCGCAGCGCGAACACGGGGGCCAGGCTTGAACGGATTTTTCTCCAGCGTTCCGCCGGCACGTGACTGGTTCTACGGTGTCCGCACCTTCGGCGCGTCGATGCTGGCGCTGTACATCGCATTGTTGATGGAAATGCCCCGCCCCTACTGGGCGATGGCCACGGTGTACATCGTCTCCAGCCCCTTCGTCGGCCCGACCAGCTCCAAGGCGCTGTACAGAGCGGCCGGGACGTTGGCCGGTGCAGCGGCGTCGGTGCTGCTGGTGCCGATGTTCGTACAAACGCCCTTGTTGCTGGCTATCGTGGTCGGGCTGTGGACCGGGACCCTGTTGTTTCTGTCCCTGCACTTGCGCACCGCCAACAGCTACGCCCTGATGTTGGCCGGCTACACCATGCCGCTGATTTCGCTGCCGGTGGTCGACAACCCGCAGGCTGTGTTCGACATCGCGGTGTCGCGTACCGAAGAGATTTTTCTCGGCATCATCTGCGCCGCCGTCGTAGGTGCGATGTTCTGGCCCAGGCGCCTGGCACCTGTGTTTCAGGCCACCACGGAGAAATGGTTCAGTGATGCCGCGACCTACAGTCAGCGCTTTATCAGCCGTACCTGTCAGCCCGAAGAAATCGGCACGCTGCGCAATTCGATGGTCGGCAGCTTCAACTCGCTGGAAATGATGATCGGCCAGTTGAGCCACGAAGGCGCCCGTAAGCAAACCGTGCGCAACGCCAATGAACTGCGCGGCCGGATGATCCACCTCTTGCCGGTCATCGATGCGCTGGATGACGCGCTGTGGGCGCTGGAGCGGCGCACGCCCGAGCTGCTGGCCAGCATCAAGCCCTTGTTGCAAAAGGCTTGTGACTGGCTCGAAAGCACTGCCGACGCGCCGCAGTTGGAAGGATGGCAACAGTTGCACCGCGACTTGCAGAGCCTGCAACCGGATTCCGCGCAACTGGACGATCGCGATCAACTGCTGCTATCCAATACGCTGTTCAGGCTGGGTGAGTGGATCGACCTGTGGCTGGATTGCCGAACCCTGCAATACGCGATCAAGACCGACGATCAGTCACAGTGGCGCGCGGTCTATCGCCACTGGCGCCTGGGTCGGTTGACCCCGTTTCTCGACCGCGGCCTGATGCTCTATTCGGTGACTTCGACAGTGCTGGCGATCATTGCCGCGTCGGTGTTATGGATTCTGCTCGGCTGGAAAGACGGCGCAAGTGCCGTGGCACTGGCAGCGGTGTCGTGCAGCTTCTTCGCTGCCATGGACGACCCTGCTCCGCAAATCTACCGGTTCTTCTTCTGGACCCTGCTCTCGGTAGTGTTCGCCAGCCTGTACCTGTTCGTGGTGCTGCCCAACCTGCATGACTTCCCGATGCTGGTGCTGGCCTTTTCCGTGCCGTTCATTTGCGTCGGTACCCTGACCGTGCAACCGCGCTTCTTTCTCGGCACGCTGCTGACCATCGTCAACACCTCGTCGTTCATCAGCATCCAGAGCGCTTATGACGCGGACTTCATGAACTTCCTCAACTCCAACTTGGCGGGTCCTGCCGGGCTGTTGTTCGCCTTCATCTGGACCCTGGTGTTCCGCCCGTTCGGCGTCGAACTGGCCGTCAAGCGTCTGACCCGTTTCAGCTGGCGTGACATCGCCAGCCTCAGTGAAAACGCTTCTCTGGCCGAACACCGGCGCATGGGCGTGCAAATGCTCGACCGCCTGATGCAGCAATTGCCGCGCCTGACGCTCACCGCTCAGGACACCGGGATTGCCCTGCGTGAGCTGCGCGTCGCGCTGAACATGCTCGACCTGCTGGCCTACACCCGCCGCGCCACGCCTGCGGCTCAGGTATTGCTGCGTCAGGTGATCGACGAAGTCAGCGGCTATTTCAAACAGTGCCGCAAGGCCGGTGAACGACTGCCCGCGCCCAGAGGCCTGCTGATGGCCATGGACCGCGCACGCCGTTCACTGACCGATCAGGAGATGGGCGACAACCCGGCCCGACTGCACCTGCTGCATGCTCTCAGCGGCCTGCGCCTGGCGCTGCTGCCGGGGGTCGAAATCGTCACCGTGGGCGGGGAACTGACCGAGCAACTGCCGCATAACATCGATGGAGCGCCCCTGTGATCGGTGATCTGGATATCAGCGGGATCTTCATCCCCACGTTTCTGGCGATGATGGGCATCGCCTATCTGCTGTTTCTTGTCGTGCATGCGGTGCTGTCGCGTGCCCACTTCTACCGTCTGGTCTGGCACCGGGCTTTGTTCAACGTAGGTCTATACGCTTTGTTGCTCGGCGCCGTGGATACTCTAAGTCGATACCTGATGACATGAAAAAACCGATACTGACACTGGGCCGCGTGGTCCTGACCCTGCTGGTTGTCACCCTGGCCGCCGTGGTCGTATGGCGCATGGTGATGTATTACATGTATGCACCGTGGACGCGCGACGGGCATATCCGCGCCGACATCGTGCAAATCGCACCGGACGTCTCCGGGCTGATCCAGAAAGTCGAAGTCACTGACAACCAGCCCGTGCACAAGGGCCAGGTCCTGTTCACCATCGATCAGGACCGCTTCCGTCTGGCACTGCGCCAGGCGCAGGCGACGGTCGCCGAACGTCAGGAAACCTGGGAGCAGGCACGCCGTGAGAACAAACGTAACCGTGGCCTGGGCAATCTGGTCGCCCGCGAACAATTGGAAGAAAGCCAGTCACGCGAAGCCCGAGCCCTTTCCGCACTGGGCGAATCAAAGGTTGCAGTGGACGCCGCGCAGTTGAACCTGGATCGCTCGGTGATACGCAGCCCGGTGGACGGCTACCTCAACGACCGCGCGCCCCGCGAACATGAGTTCGTCACTGCCGGGCGTCCAGTGCTTTCGGTGGTTGATTCGACGTCGTTCCACATCGACGGCTATTTCGAGGAAACCAAGCTCGATGGCATCCATGTCGGCCAGGGCGTCGACATCCGCGTCATCGGCGACAACGCGCGGCTGACCGGCCATGTGGTGAGCATCGTTGCCGGTATCGAAGACCGCGACCGCAGCAGTGGCTCGAACCTGCTGCCCAACGTCAACCCGGCTTTCAGCTGGGTGCGTCTGGCGCAGCGGATTCCAGTGCGGATCGCCTTCGATGACGTGCCCGCCGACTTCCGCATGATTGCCGGACGTACCGCGACGGTGTCGATCATCGACGACACGCAGGAGCGCAGCCGATGAAACGTGCTTTACGCGTGGCCGCGCTCGGCTTTACCGCCGTGCTGTCGGCCTGCCAGATGGTCGGCCCGGATTACCGGTTGCCCAAGGAGGGCGCGATCAGCCGTCCGGACCTGCAGGGTGAACTGGCGGGCCGCTCGGTCAACACGGTTTCCGCCCCGGTGCCGGCGCACTGGTGGCGTCTGTATCAGGATGCGCGGCTGGATGAGCTGGTGCGCCAGGCCATCGCTTCCAATACCGACCTGCGCATCGCCGCCGCCAACCTGCAGCGTGCTCGCTATCAGACCTCGGAAGCCGAGGCGGCTGGCGGCTTTACCAACGGCGCGAAGATCGGCGCTCAGCGCGTGCAGGAGTCCGGCGAGGCGTTTCTGCTGACCGACAAGGTGCCGGTGGCCAATGTCGGCGACGTGGGTCTGACCACTTCGTACCAGTTCGATCTGTTCGGCACCTTGCAGCGTGGCATCGAGGCGGCGCAGGCCAATGTCGATGCCAATCAGGCGGCGGTGGATACGGCACGTATCACAGTGGTCGCCGATGTGGTGCGCGCCTACACGCAGATTTGTGCCGCCAACGAAGAGCTCGATATCGCCCGCGAATCGCTGGACCTGCAACAACAGAGCGTGACCCTCAACCAGCGCCTGCGCGATGCCGGGCGTGGCGATGAAACCCAGGTCACTCGTTCGCAGACGCAGTTCAAGTCATTGCGCGCCGAAATGCCCCGTTACGAAGCGCGCCGTCAGGCCGCGATGTTTCGCCTGTCGATGTTGCTGGCCAAACCTGTCGAGCAACTGCCCGCCGGGGTAAGTGCCTGCAACCAGTTGCCGCAGATTGCGCAGGTCATTCCTGTGGGCGACGGCGCAGCACTGCTCAAACGCCGCCCGGATGTGCGTCAGGCTGAACGCCATCTGGCGATGTCGACTGCCGAGATCGGCGTTGCCACCGGCGAGTTGTATCCGGACATCAGCATCGGCGCGAGCATTGGCACCACCGGCCTGATCGAGAACCTCGGCAAACCGGCGGCCAATCGCTGGGGCTTCGGCCCGCTGCTGAACTGGACCATCCCTTCAAATGGCTCGCGCGCCCGCATCCATCAAGCCGAAGCCTCGGCGCAGGCGGCCCTCGCGCGCTTTGATGGTGTGGTGCTCAACGCCATCCGTGAAACCCAGACCGGCCTGGCGCAATACACCGCCCTGCTCGACCGCCGCGACGCCCTCAGAGAAGCCGAGCAATCTGCCAAAGAAGCGGCTGACCAGACGCACCGCTTCTATCAGGCCGGACGCGCCTCGTTCCTCGCTGACCTGCAAGCCACGCGCACTTACACCGACGTACGCGCGCAGATGGCAGAGGCCAACACGCAGGTGGCGATGGGGCAGATCAATCTGTTTCTGGCTCTCGGCGGCGGCTGGGAGAAGGATGACGTGGCGCAGCAGTAGGATGCGCGTTCGCCACGCCATCAGGCGTGGTTCGGATTGATCAGTGCTCTGAGGACATGATCTTCCCAGACACCGGCAATTTTCAGGTAGGCGCGCGCGCGCCCTTCCTTTTCGAAGCCGAGTGATTGCAGAAGTCGCTCGCTGCGTACATTGGCTGGCATGTGGCTGGCCATAATTCGATGCAGCCCCATCTGTTCGAAACAGTAGCGATTGGTGACTTCCAGCGATCTTTTCATCAAGCCCTGCCCCTGAGCGGTTTCTGCCAGTGAGAAGCCGAGGTTGCAGGCCTGGAAAGCGCCTCTCACGATGTTGGTGTAGCTGCAGCGTCCCAGCAATTCGCCGCCCGGAGCTGTTATGAGGAAAAAGACCGCGCTGCCGGTCTGCATGCTTTCCCATTGCTGCTGGACCCTTGATCGGGTGTTTTCGAGGATGAAATAGTCATCGTCCCTTAGCGGCTCCCAGGGCTGCAGATGCTGGCGATGGGTGTTTTCATAACGGCTGATCAGCTCGGCATCATCAAATGCCAATATCCTGAGAGAAAAGCCTTCGCCTGCATACTGCATATTTACTCCCCGTGTCAGTCACTACCCGGATTATCGTTCACACGCTCCAGCGTGGGAATGTAGTTCGTGATGCACTGCGTCACACGGCGGTTCTGCGATATCAGGTGGATTGGGGGTCGGCTCAGGTCACCTTTACGCGGCTGTAACGACCTCTTCGCGAGCAAGCTCGCTTGTGTGCTTGCACTTGCCGATCCATGCTCCTAGGCTCACCCGATCTTTGATTCGGGAAGCACCATGGACAGCTCTCTCAGCCGCCGCGAGCGGTTGCATATTGTTATTTTCGAGGCCAATACGCCTGCCGGGCGGATGTTTGACAAGGCGGTGCTGGTCGCGATTCTGCTCAGTCTGCTGGTCACTATCATCGACAGCATCGAGAGTATTCATCGTGATTACGCGATGCTTTTCGCATGGATCGAATGGGGCTTTACGCTGATGTTCGCCATCGAATACATCCTGCGCCTCTATTGCTCGCCACGGCCGCTGAAGTACGCATTCAGTTTCTACGGGCTGGTGGACCTGCTGGCCATCGTGCCCGGCGTGCTGTCGATCTATTACAGCGATGCGCAATACCTGCTGATCGTGCGGATCATCCGTATGCTGCGGATCTTCAGGGTGCTCAAGCTCGGCACCTACCTGCGCCAGGCCAACTATTTGCTGGCGGCGCTGCGTGGCAGCAAGCAGAAGATCATCGTGTTTCTGGTCACCGTGTCTACACTGGTCACGGTGTTCGGCACGCTGATGTACGTGATCGAAGGCCCAGAGCATGGCTTCACCAGTATTCCCAAGGGCATTTACTGGGCTATCGTGACCCTGACGACGGTGGGCTTTGGCGATATCGTGCCCAAGACCCCGCTCGGCCAGATGCTCTCTTCGCTGGTGATGATTACCGGCTACTCAATCATCGCCGTGCCTACCGGGATATTCACCGCCGAGCTGGCCAATGCCATGCGCGGCGAGCAACTGAAACACGACTGCCCGGTGTGCTCGAAAAACCTTCACGAGCATGGCGCGGCGTTCTGCTCAAGATGTGGCAATCAATTGTTCAAAAAAACCGAGCACAAGGCATAAGCAAAGATCTTTTCGGTCTTTAAACCGCAGGCGCGATGCTGATAGTGTCGCGGCATTACGCCATCAGGCTTGTCACACCACTCTTCATCTCAAGGACCCTGCAGTGAATAAACTCTTCGCCGCCTCGCTACTGGCCGCCAGCCTGGCTTTTGCCAGCGCTGCCCATGCAGCTCCAACGCTGCTCAACGTCTCTTATGACGTGATGCGTGATTTCTACAAGGACTACAACAGCGCCTTCCAGAAACACTGGAAAGCCGAGAAGAATGAAGATGTGACCGTGCAGATGTCCTTCGGCGGGTCGAGCAAGCAGGCGCGTTCGGTCATCGACGGGCTGCCGGCTGACGTGATCACCATGAACATGGCCACCGACATCAACGCCTTGGCCGACAACGGCGAGCTGGTGCCGAAAGACTGGGTCAGCCGCCTGCCGAACCACAGCGCGCCCTTCACGTCGGCCACGGTGTTCATTGTGCGCAAGGGCAATCCGAAGGCCCTCAAAGACTGGCCGGACCTGATCAAGGATGGCGTGGAAGTCATCGTGCCCAACCCGAAAACCTCGGGCAACGGCCGCTACACCTACCTCTCGGCATGGGGTTACACCCTGAAAAAAGGTGGCGATGAAGCGGCGGCGAAGAAATTCGTCGGTGATCTGTTCAGCCATGTGCCGGTGCTTGATACAGGCGGCCGTGGCGCGACCACGACGTTCATGACCAACCAGATCGGCGACGTGCTGGTCACCTTCGAGAATGAAGCAGAAATGATCGCCCGCGAATTCGGTCGCGATCAGTTCGAAGTGGTTTATCCCTCCGTGTCGGCAGAAGCCGAGCCACCGGTGAGTGTGGTCGACAAGGTCGTGGACAAGAAAGGCTCCCGCCTCCTGGCTGAGGAATACCTCAATTACCTGTGGTCCCCGGAAGGCCAGGAAATCGCTGCCAAAAACTACCTGCGCCCACGTGATCCGGCGGTGCTGGCCAAGTACACCGATCGCTTCCCGAAAGTGGACTTCCTCTCGGTGGAGAAAACCTTCGGTGACTGGCGCACGGTGCAGAAGACCCATTTCATCGATGGTGGGGTGTTCGACCAGATCTATCCGGGTAAATAAGCCGCTCAGGCAATGCAAAACGGCGACCTTCGAGGTCGCCGTTTTTGTTGAAGCCTGAATCATTTACTGAACTGTTTGCCCAGCCCTGCCGGTACACCACTGACATCGGTCGCCTGCCACGGACCGTTGGGGCTGGTTGCCCAGCTCCAGCCGTCATTCCACTGGTAATAGGTGCGCTGGCGATAGAAAGTGTTGGGCTGATCGTCCATCACGTACACGCCCAGGCGCGGGTCCCAATGGCTGCCGCCACCCGGTGGCGGCGCGAAGCTGGCCGAGGTCTTCGGCGCTGCGGCAGGTGCCTTGGCAGGCTCCGAAGGTGCGGTACTCGGACGCGGCGCGCCGGGCTGTTGGCCACCCGGCAGGTTAAGAATCGGATCCTGACTGTGAGGCGGTGCCGGATGCTGGACAGCACAGGCACTCAGGCCAACGACCAGACCCAACAAGGTGATGCGTGCGGTACGGTACATAAGCGATTTCTCTAGTTATCCGGACTGTCGATGGTCAATGCCTGCTGCGCCGCAGTATCACTGGCCAGAGGCTGACTGCGGCCGACCCACTCACCGGTGGTTGGCTGCCCCGCGCGAGACACTCGCGCAACCAGTTGGACTTGCGCGAAGTTCGACAGGTTCAGTTGCGGCATCATCGCATCGGCATCGCTCAGTTCCACGTCGGCAGGCAAGTCCGCCACGGTAATGCGTTTGACCGCCAGAGGTGCCGCCGGGCCATTGATGGCGCGGGCGAAGATAAACACGCTGTCGCTCGGCCTTACTTTGCCTTGAAGCCCGGGAGCCAGCTCGACATGAATTTTTATCGACTTCGCCTTCACTGCCGGCGCCGCGTCTGCAGCGCGTTTGGCAAGGTTATCTCTGGCGCGGGCAATGCCGCCTTCCAGTGCCGAACGCGATGCGTCATCTGCGGGCAGTGCGGCAAGTAACCGGGTCCAATAATCCACGGCCGCCTGATAGCGCTGTGTTTCGAACGCGGCAATCCCGAGCAGGCCAAGGCTGGTGACTTCCCTGGGGTCAGCCTGCAGCGCTTCGTCGGTCAGCGCCTGCACCTGTGGCGTGAAGTGCTTGTCGCGGTCGAAATACAGCGCCTGAGCCCATTGCCCGAGCAACTCGGGCTGCCTTCCGGCCAGCGCCACCGAACGCTCGAACATCTGCGCGGCATCACCGGGGCGGTTCTGCGCCATATAGCTGCGCGCCAGAAAATAGAGGTTTTCGGCGGAATCCGGCTGAGCCTGCACGCTGCGCTCAAGGCGCTGGGTCATGTCTGCCAGCGAGGTCGGTGGTCGAGCGAATTCGCGACTCAATTCAACCCGGTCACTGGCACCCAGTTGAAGATAGCCCGCCAGTCCCAACACCGGGACCAGCACCGCAGCCAGCACCAGCAAGGGTTTGCCCAGACGCGATGTCCGGGCAGGCTCTGCGCCTTCGGTGTCGGCGAGCAGCTCGCGCGCTGCTTCGGCACGTGCAGCCTGCAATTGCGTCGCCGACAACACGCCCTGCTCGTGCTGAACCTGTAACTCGCTCAGTCGCTCCTGATACAACGCCACGTTCAGAGCCGTGCGGTCTTCTTCCCGTTGCGCGCGATGGCCGCGCAGCAGCGGAATCAGCAAAAAGCTCAGCGCGACCAGCAGCAACAGCCCGGTTGCCATCCAGAAATCGATCATGGGCGGTGCTCATCCAGCAAGGTGGCAAGACGCTGCCGCTCATCTTCGGAGAGTCCGTCGGCCTGTGCGGATTGTGCCTTGCGGCGGCGGCCAACGATAAGCCCGATCACCACAAGCCCGCCGACCAGCAGGCAGGCCGGCCCGAACCACAGCAGCCAGGTACGCGCAGTCAGGCTCGGTTTGTAGCGAACGAAATCGCCATAGCGATCGACCATGAAATCGATGATCTGCTGATTGCTCTGCCCTTCGCCCAGCATGCGGTAGATTTCCTTGCGCAAATCGGCGGCAATCGGCGCATTGGAGTCGGCGATGTCCTGGTTCTGGCATTTCGGGCAGCGCAGTTCTCTGGTCAGTTCGCTGTAGCGCGCGCGCTCGGCGTCGTCGCGAAAGGCATAAGCGTCGATGGCCGCGTGAGCAATACCGGAACACAGCATGCCGAGCAGGACGATCAACAGACAGCGCTTCATGGCCGCGCCTCATCGACCAGTTGCTGATAACGCGCGGCAAGCTTTTCGCGCCACACCGCATCGTCGATGACCCCGACGTGTTTGTAACGGATGACGCCTTGAGCATCGATCAGGAAGGTTTCCGGCGCGCCGTACACCCCCAGGTCGAGCCCCAGAGAGCCCTCCTGGTCACGAATATTCAACCGATACGGATCATGGAATTCCTTGAGCCATTTCAGCGCGTCCGCGTTGACGTCCTTGTAATTCACGCCGTAGATCAGCACGCCCTGCTGCGCCAGCCGGGTCAGTACAGGATGCTCCACCCGGCAGGCCACGCACCAGGTGCCCCAGACGTTGACCAGCGCAGGTTTGCCGAGCAGATCGGCACGGCTCAACATCCGCTCGCCCTGCACCGCCGGCAGCGAGAATGCCGGAAAAGGCTTGCCGATCAGTGCCGAGGGCAGCTCGGCGGGGTCCAGATACAAACCGCGATACAACAACGCCGCCACGCCCAGAAACAGCACCAGTGGCAGTACCATGAACCAGCGTTTCATTGTGCAGCTCCCGACAGACCCAACGCCTCGCGCACCTTGTTCTTGACCCGGATGCGATAACGCCGATCGAGCGCCGCCAGCACCCCACCCAGACCGGTCAGCAGGCCGCCAAGCCAGATCCAGCGCACAAACGGTTTGACATGAACCCGAACAGCCCACGCACCATCGCCCAGCGGTTCACCCAGGGCGACATACAGGTCGCGACTGAAACCGGCATCAATGCCCGCCTCGGTCATCATCGATTGCTGCACGGTGTAGAGGCGTTTCTCCGGGTGCAGTTCGGTCAGTTGAACGCCGTTGCGTAACACGCGAACGGTGCCCCGATCCGAGGTGAAGTTCGGCCCTTCATAATGCCGGGCGCCCTCGAAGACAAAGGTATACCCACCCAGTTCGGTGGATTCGCCGGGGGCCATGCGCAAATCGCGCTCGGCGCTGTTCTGGCTCGACAGCACCACGCCCAGCGCGCACACGACAATGCCAAGGTGCGCCAGCTGCATGCCCCAGTAGCTGCGGGTCAGACTGCGTGCGCCACTGAGCAGCCCCTTGTAGCGGGTCTTGTCGAACAGGTCGCGAACCCCGGCCAGCAGCACCCAGGCGGCAAGCATCAGAGCGGCCAGCACCGCCCACTGGAAATCGTCCAGCAGCAGACCGGCCAGCACTGCCAGAACGACGCTGCCGAGCAGTACCGGGGCCAGCATGCCGAGCAGCCATTTCAGTGGTGTGTCCTTCCATCGCACCAGTACACCGACCGCCATGACCGCCAGCAACAGGCCCATCAACGGCACGAACAGCGTGTTGAAGTAAGGCGGGCCGACCGACATCTTGGCGCCGCTCATGGCATCGATCACCAGCGGATAAAGGGTGCCCAGCAGAATCATGGACGCGGCAACCACCAGCAACAGGTTATTGCCCAGCAGCAGGGTTTCCCGCGACCACAGACCGAACCCGACGTGGCTTTTGACCACCGGTGCGCGAATCGCAAACAGGGTCAGCGAACCGCCGACCACGAACAGCAAAAACATCAGGATGAACACGCCGCGCGCCGGGTCCGAGGCAAAGGCGTGAACGGAGGTCAGCACTCCGGAACGGACCAGGAAAGTGCCCAGCAGGCTCAGAGAAAACGCAGCAATGGCCAGCAATACCGTCCAGCTCTTGAACACGCCACGTTTTTCCGTGACCGCCAGCGAGTGAATCAGCGCAGTGCCCACCAGCCAGGGCATGAACGAGGCGTTTTCCACAGGGTCCCAGAACCACCAGCCGCCCCAGCCCAGTTCGTAATACGCCCACCACGAGCCAAGGCTGATGCCGATGCCGAGAAAGGCCCAGGCCACCAGCGTCCACGGCCTGGACCAACGCGCCCAGGCGGCGTCGAGTCGGCCGCCGAGCAAGGCAGCGATGGCGAATGCAAAGGCCACGGAGAAGCCGACATAGCCCATGTACAGCATCGGCGGATGCACGATAAGGCCAATGTCCTGCAACAGCGGGTTCAGATCACGTCCGTTGGCAGGCATCTGCGGCAACAGACGCGCGAACGGGTTGGAGGTGAGGATCAGAAACGACAGAAAACCCAGGCTGATCATGCCCATCACGGCGAGGACCCGCGCCAGCATCACCTGCGGCAGTTGCCGGGAAAACACCGACACGGCGAAGGTCCAGCCACCAAGAATCAACGCCCAGAGCAGCAGCGAACCTTCATGCGCACCCCACACGGCGCTGAATTTGTAGTACCAGGGCAGCGCGGTGTTGGAGTTCTGTGCAACGTAGGCGACTGAGAAGTCGTCGACCATGAACGCGTAGGTCAGACAACCGAAGGCGAAGATCAGAAAGCTGAACTGGCCCCAGGCTGCCGGACGGGCAAGGCTCATCCACAAGCGATCACCGCGCCATGCGCCGATCAGCGGAATGATGGCCTGCACCAGCGCAAAGCAGAATGCCAGAATCATGGCCAGCTGGCCGAGTTCGGGAATCATCGGTCAACCCTGTTTGACGGGTGTGGAAGACGCAGCCGGTGCCGCCTGACCGCTGTCACGCAGCGCCTTGGTGACCTCGGGGGGCATGTATTTCTCGTCATGCTTGGCCAGTACTTCGTCGGCCAGCACTACGCCCTGTGCATTGAGTTTGCCCAGCGCCACGATGCCCTGCCCTTCACGAAACAGATCAGGAAGAATGCCTCGGTAGGTGATGGTCACCGACTTGTTGAAATCGGTGACCACAAAACGCACGTCCAGCGAATCGGCCGAGCGCTGCAATGAGCCCTTTTCGACCATGCCGCCAGCCCTAATGCGCGTATCCAGCGGTGCCTCGCCATTGGCGATCTGGCTGGGGGTGTAGAACAGGTTGATGTTTTCCTGCAAGGCGCTGAGGGCCAGGGTCACGGCCAGACCGACACCGGCCAGCAGCGCGACAATGATCAACAAGCGTTTTTTGCGCAACGGGTTCACGGGCGATTCTCCCGCTTCAGGCGACGCGCCTGCTGTTTCATAAACCGCTGCCGTGCCCATAGCGGCAGCGCCACGTTGACCAGCAGTACCACAAGGCACAGACCATAGGCCGACCAGACAAACACGCCGTGGCGGCCCATGGCAAGAAAGTCGCTGAACGATGCAAAACTCAAAGCGTGTTCTCCGACTGCGCGGTTGTGTGACCCAGGCTGCGCAGTATCTCGGCCTTGACCCATTGCGTGCGCGCTTCGCGACGCAATACTTCAAGACGCATGCGCATCATCAACAGCACGCCGAACAAGCAGTAGAAACCCAGCGTGGTGAACAGCAGCGGTAGCCACATTTCAGCCGGCATGGCGGGCTTCTCGGTGAGGCTGAACGTCGAACCCTGGTGCAGGGTGTTCCACCACTCGACCGAATACTTGATGATCGGAATGTTCACCACACCGACGATGGCCAGCACCGCGCAGGCCTTGGCGGCGCTGTCGCGGTTACTGATGGCATTGCCCAGCGCGATCAGGCCGAAATACAGGAACAGCAGAATCAGCATCGAGGTCAGTCGCGCGTCCCAGACCCACCATGCTCCCCAGGTGGGCTTGCCCCAGATCGCGCCGGTCGCCAGCGCCAGCGCGGTCATCCACGCGCCAACAGGTGCAGCGCAGTGCAGTGCGACATCGGCCAGCTTGATTCTCCAGACCAGCCCGACCAGCCCGCACACGGCCAGCATGACGTAACAGGACTGGGCGAGCATCGCGGCAGGTACGTGGATATAAATGATCCGGAAGCTGTTGCCCTGCTGGTAATCCGGCGGCGCGAACGCCAGGCCCCAGACCATGCCGATGACCAGCAACAGCACGGCGGCAACACTCAACCAGGGCAGCAGGCGTGCGCTGACGCGATAAAACCCTTTCGGTGAGCCGAGCGTGTGCAGCCAGGCCCAACCGATGCTGCTTTTCATGGCGTTGCTTTTCATCAGGGTACATCCAGGGTATTGAACGGCATCGAAGTCTCGATCCCGGAACCACAATTATTCGCCGATGCTGATCTTCAGGCCAGCGGCTATCGCAAAGGGTGTCAGGGTGATCGCCAGCGCCGCCAGGCTGCCCAGCCACAACAGATAGCCGGTCGTCGGCATGCCCTGCAACGCGGCCTGCAACGCACCGCTGCCCAGAATCAGCACCGGGATATACAGCGGCAGTATCAACAATGCCAGCAGCAGGCCGCCACGCTTCAACCCCACGGTCAATGCCGTCCCCAATGCCCCCAGCAGGCTGAGCACCGGTGTGCCCAGCAGCAGCGAAACCATCAACACCGGCAGGCACTGCACCGGCAGGCCGAGCATCAAGGCCAGCAAGGGTGACAACAGTACCAGTGCCAGCCCGGAAAAAACCCAGTGTGCCAGCACTTTGATCAGCACCAGAAGGGCCAGCGGGTGCGGCGAAAGGACCCACTGCTCCAGCGAGCCGTCCTCGAAATCACTGCGCAACAGCCCGTCCAGCGACAGCAGCACGGCCAGCAGCGCCGCCACCCAGACCAGCCCCGGCGACAAGGTTTGCAACAATTGCGTCTGCGGTCCCAGCGCCAGCGGAAACAGGGCGACCACGATCGCGAAGAACACCAGTGGGTTAGCCAGCTCTGCGGGACGCCTCGCCAGCAGCCGCACCTCACGGAGCATCAGCAGGACAAACACATTGCTCATGCTGACCACTGCCCCAGGTCGAGATCCCGATAGCCCGCAGGCACCCGGCTCAGGCTGTGGTGGGTGGTCATGACAATCATGCCGCCCTGTTCACAGTGCCCGGCAAGGTGGTTTTCCAGTTGCTCGATGCCTTGGCGGTCGAGCGCGGTAAACGGCTCGTCGAGCAGCCAGAGTGGCGGACCCGGCAGATACAGACGTGCCAGCGCGACGCGACGCTGCTGCCCGGCCGACAAGGTGTGGCAGGGCACGTCCTCGAAACCTGCCAGACCGACCGCATCGAGGGCGGTGGCTATGGCGTCGGCATCGGCTGGCTGGTGCAGTGCACTGAGCCAGGACAGGTTTTCCAGCGGCGTCAGCACATCCTTGAGCGCTGG
The DNA here is from genome assembly GCF_977070315.1 of Plantibacter cousiniae (nom. nud.). NCBI lineage: Bacteria > Bacillati > Actinomycetota > Actinomycetes > Micrococcales > Microbacteriaceae > Plantibacter > Plantibacter cousiniae (nom. nud.). The sequence goes on from NZ_CDRVEU010000004.1 coordinate 206,490, forward strand.
CGCATGACCGATCCACAACAGCTTGCTGCCCGGTGCCGCGGGCTCACGACCCACTGGCTGCGCGTCGAGCACTACCTGCCCGACCGTTGGCTGCATCAACCCGCACAGCAGGCGCAGCAGGCTGGTCTTGCCGCAGCCGTTGGGACCGCTGATCTGCAGCATGTCGCCTGTGTGCAACTGAAGATCGAGGTTTTCGAACAGCATCCGCCCGTCCCGCTCACACGCCAGAGCCGTCGCTTGCAAAAATGGGGTGGCTGGGATCATCGAGCGTTTCCAGTGCTTTGCGTCGCGAAATGTGCCAGAACAGACACATACGGAGTAAAACGCGGTTCAAGTCGGGGTTGATACGGCCGTTACATGAAGAGAAGTTAATGGCGGCTGGTCCGGTTTTGGCCGGTATTATACATGCGAGTCCTGTTATCAAAGGGGCAATTTCCTCGGGTCGATAGTTCAATGACAGGCGACATCACCAGCGTTCCGGCAACAAACGCCACCATGACACTGCTGCGCAACGGCATCTCCCCGGCGCAAGTGCTGACCATGCTGCAATCGGCGGAAAATCTGATCCCCGAAGGCGAGACCGTCAACGCCGAAGTGCTGACCCTCAAGCAGGTCAACCAGAACTTCCAGCTGTTGTTGCGACTGGTGCTCGCCAACGGCAGCCTGACCAATTTACCGGTCACCAGCAGCGTCCCGTTCACGCCCGGCAGCCTGCTGCAAGTGGCGCAGGCGTCGGCCAACGAGCTGACCTTGACGCTGCAGCAGCTCAACGGCGCGCTGAAAAACTCGATGACCAGCATCGATACCCGACAATTACCGGTCGGCACGCTGCTGCAGGGCAAAGTCATGACCAGCCAGGTGATCGCTCAGGGAGTCAATCAACTGGCCGGCCAGAACCCGGCCGCTGCGACGCCCACCTACCGGTCCATCGTGATGCTGCTCAACACAGCGCTGGCGGGTTCCAGCCTGACCATCGAGAGCCCGCAGCCGCTGACGGTGGGCAGCCTCTTGAGCGCTCAGGTGCAAGGCAATCAGGCACTCAACTTCGTTGCCCTGCCCGGTCGTTTCGACCAACTGGCCGTGGCGCAGCAACTGTCCGCACAGCAAAATCGCCAAGGCTCGCTGGACACTCTGATCAACGCCCTGCAAAACCTGCAGTCCGGCAGCCCGACCAGTACCAGCCCGGCCATCAGCGCGCCGCTGCAGGCCAGTATCAACCAGTTACTTGCCGACCTGCCCGACGTTGAGCAGATGACCACGCCCAAAGGCGTCGCACAGGCGCTCAACGCCAGCGGTGTATTTCTGGAAGCCAAGCTGCTGGCCGGATTGAACCCGGCGCACATGCCGGACATGAAAGCCAATCTGATGCGCCTGATCGCCCAGATCCTTCCCGGCCTGCCGGATAACACGTCCTATGGCGCAGCTGCGGCGTCCAATACCCTGGCGCGCACAATGCCCAATGCAATCCGCAATGCGCTGGGCACCCTGGGCCTGGTCGCGGCACGCACACAGCCAAGCATTTTTCCGCTGCCATCGCGCACGGTCAGCGGAGGCGAGAAGGAGGACGATCTGGAAATCCTCCTCAAGCTCGCTGCGGCTGCCGTATCACGCCTGCAAAGCCATCAACTGGGCGGTCTGGAGCAGACACGTACCAACGCCGACGGCACCCAGGTGACCACCTGGCAACTGGAAGTGCCAATGCGCAACGCCCACGACATCGTGCCCTTGCAGGTCAAGGTGCAGCGCGAAGACACGCCGGATCAGGAGGCCGCCGAAGACCGTGATGATGGCGAGATCAAGGACACCCGGGAAAAGCTCTGGAAAGTCGATCTGGCGTTCAACCTCGAGCCGTTGGGCCCCTTGCAGGTGCATGCACAGTTACTGCGCGGCACGCTGTCCAGCCAGCTGTGGGCCGAGCGCCCCGACAGCGCGGCATTGATCGAACATGAGCTGGGGTATCTGCGCGAACGGCTGATAGCCTGCGGCCTGGCAGTAGGCGAACTGGCCTGCAGTCACGGCACACCGCCAAGCGGTCCGCGTACCGCGCTCGAACAACGCTGGATCGACGAGAACGCCTGATGAGCCTACCCGACCACACTCCGCGCCAGGCTATCGCCCTCAGCTATGACGGCCAGCATGCTCCGACGCTCAGCGCCAAGGGCGACGACCAGTTGGCCGAGGCGATTCTGGCCATTGCTCGCGAATACGAAGTGCCCATCTACGAGAATGCCGAACTGGTCAAGCTGCTGGCACGCATGGAGCTGGGCGACAGCATTCCCGAGCCGCTGTACCGCACGATTGCCGAAATCATCGCGTTCGCCTGGCACCTGAAAGGCAAGTTTCCGGCAGGTCAGGACCCGGACGCGCCACCTGTCGAGCGCGATATTACACCGCGCTACTGACAGCAGAAGCGCTGGCCGGTATCACATCGAAATCGGCTTGCGCCCTGCAAACGAGTGCGCCAGGGTACCGCCGTCGACCAGGTCCAGCTCGCCACCCAGCGGAACGCCGTGGGCGATGCGCGACGCCACCAGGCCCTTGTCATGGAGCAACTGGGCGATGTAATGCGCCGTCGCTTCGCCTTCCACGGTCGGATTGGTCGCGAGAATCACTTCGGTGAAGGTGCCCTGCTGACTGATGCGTTCCATCAACTGCGGAATGCCGATGGCCTCCGGCCCCAGGCCGTCGAGTGGCGACAGATGGCCCTTGAGCACGAAGTAACGACCGCGGTAGCCGGTCTGCTCCACCGCATAGACATCCGTCGGGCCTTCAACCACGCACAACAACGTGTCATCACGACGCGTATCTGCACATTGCGGGCAGAGTTCCTCTTCGGTCAGCGTGCGGCACGAGCGGCAGTGACCCACGCCGTCCATCGCCTGCCCCAGTGCCTGCGCCAGCCGCGAACCGCCGCTGCGGTCACGCTCCAGCAACTGCAACGCCATGCGCTGAGCGGTTTTCTGACCGACGCCCGGCAGCACGCGGAAGGCATCGATCAACTGGCGAATCAGGGGGCTGAAGCTCATGGAGAAAAATCCGACAAAAACACAAGACGCGGTTTATACCCGCGCGTTGCCGTGAGCGTCAATTAAGGTATTCAACCCTGCGACCAACAGCGTGCCGTTGCTTTGCCGAATCAGGCTTTCAGAGCTGTCTCGAGAAACTCGGTCAGCGCCTGCACCCGTGCGCTGCGATGCTTGCGTACAGGCACCAGCAGGTTGATCGGCGCACTGGCCAGTTGCCAATCGGCGAGCACCCTTACCAGCCTGCCGCTGGCAATGGCGTCGCTGACGTCCCACTGCGAGCGCAACACGATGCCCAGCCCCTGCTCGGCCCAGCGCCGGGCGACCGAACCGTCGTTGCTGAGCAGCGCGGGCTCGATGCGCAGGGTCTTTTTGGTCTGGCCCTTGCTCAGGTGCCAGAGGGTGACGTCTTCATCGTTTTCGCGAATACAGATGCAGCGATGGGCAGCCAGCTGTTCGGGCGTCGAGGGCACACCATGTTGCTCGATATATGCCGGGCTGGCGCATAGCCAGCGATGGTTCTGCGCCAGCGGCCTGGCGATCCACTGGCTGTCATTGAGGCTACCGATGTGTATCACCGCATCGCTGTCATGACGGTCCGGCCAAGGTGTTTCGCGCAGGTCCAACTGCAGACACAACTGCGGGTGCAGCCTGGCGAAGCGCGCCAGCAGCGGCGCAATGCGCTGGCGCCCATAACCGAATGGCGCTGCCAGGCGCAGCGTACCCACCAGCCGTTCGTCACGCTGCTTAAAGGACTCCGGGAGCGCCTCCAATTGCTCCAGCAACTGTGCGCTTTCGCGTGCGAAACGCTCGCCATCAGCGGTCAGACTCAGGCGTCTGGCGTCGCGATTGGCCAGGGTGATGCCCAGTTGCGCCTCCAGTTTGCGCAAGCGCATCGACAACGCCGGCGGCGAGACGTTGAGGATTCTGGCGGCAGCACTGAGCGATTCGCAGCGCGACAGGGTCACGGCCAAACGCAGGTCTTCGATGGCTATCATTCACTTCAGCTTAATGATTGATGATCACGCATTGAACCACAGCTTCATCATCGCTGCGTAGAGTGGCTGCCGTACCCAGCCACATGAGCGCTTTCCATGTCAGCCTCCCTGTCCTCTCTCGATACGCCTGTCGCGCTGCTCGATGTGTCGCGCATGCAGCACAACATCCAGCGCATGCAACAACGCATGAATGAACTGGGCGTGCGCTTGCGCCCACACGTCAAGACCAGCAAATGCCTGCCGGTCATTCAGGCGCAGATTGCAGCGGGCGCCAGCGGCGTCACGGTATCGACATTAAAGGAGGCCGAACACTGCTTTGCCGAGGGCATCGACGATGTGTTCTATGCCGTGGCCATTGCGCCCGGCAAGCTGGAGCAGGCACTCAGACTGCGGCGCAAGGGCTGCCGCCTGAGCCTCCTGACCGACAGCGTGGCGGCTGCCCGGGCGATTGTGGTCTTCGGCCAGGCGCATGACGAACGTTTCGACGTCTGGATTGAAATCGATTGCGACGGTCATCGTTCCGGCCTGACCGTCGACGATGCATCGCTCGTCGAGGTCGCGCGCACGCTGGTCGACGGTGGCATGCAACTGCGTGGGGTAATGACCCATGCCGGGTCCAGTTATGACCTCGACACCCCCGCAGCCCTGCAAGCCCTCGCCGAACAGGAGCGCAGGCTCTGCGTCAGCGCCGCCGAGCGGATTCGTCAGGCAGGACTGCCCTGTGCGGACGTCAGCATTGGTTCGACACCGACGGCCCTGTCGGCGCAGAGCCTGCACGGCGTGACCGAAGTTCGCGCCGGCGTGTATGTGTTCTTCGACCTGGTGATGCACAACATTGGCGTATGCCAGGCAGATGAGCTGGCCCTGAGCGTGTTGACCACGGTCATCGGCCACCAGCACGACAAGGGCTGGATCATCGTTGACGCGGGCTGGATGGCCATGAGCCGCGACCGTGGCACTCAGCGCCAGCGCGAGGATTTCGGCTACGGCCAGGTGTGCAGCGAAAGCGGCGAGTGGATCGACGGTGCACGGGTCACCGGTGCCAATCAGGAGCACGGCATCATCACGCTTGCTACGGGCAGCGAGACCGACATCAGCAAGCGTTTTCCCATCGGCAGCCGACTGCGCATTCTGCCCAATCACGCCTGTGCCCCCGGCGCGCAATTCCCGGACTACCACGCCTGCGACAGCGAAGGCGCAATCCATACCTGGAGTCGCCTGCATGGCTGGTGAGATGAAACCGATCAGTACGTCCCTGGCCGCAGCACCCGGTGGGCATTATTCGCAGGCGATGCTGCATCAGGGCACGCTGCATGTTTCCGGACAATTGCCGGTGCGCGCCGATGGCAGTCACAGCGTCGGGGAGCCGTTCGAGGTCCAGGCTGCGGTCGCGCTGGACAATCTGCTGGCCATCCTCGGCGCGGCGGGATGCAGCACGAATGACCTGCTGAAAGTGACCATTTATATTGCCGGCGTCCAACACTGGCCTGCCTTCGACCGTCTCTACGCGGGCTATCTGGGCGAGCATCGCCCTGCGCGTGCCGTAGTGCCGGTCCCGGAATTGCACCACGGCTACCTGATCGAGATCGAAGCCCTGGCGCGCTGTGATCAATGAACATGACCGGGAGCCCCTCATGACCCCACAAAAAAGCGATGTCCTGATTATCGGCGGCGGCTTCATGGGCGCTTCCTCCGCGTTTTTTCTGCGCCAGCACGGCCGTTCGGTCACCCTGCTGGAGCGTGACCAGATCGGCCAATATGCCAGCGGCGTGAATTTCGGCAACGTGCGCCGTCAGGGACGATTTCTTGGCCAACTGGAACTGTCCAATCGCTCTTGGGCACTGTGGAAGCGCCTGCCTGAGCTGATCGGTGAAGACCTGGAATTCATTCCCAGCGGGCATATGCGCGTTTGCTATCGCGAAGACGAAATTGCCGAACTGGAAGCCTATGCCGCCGCCCCGGAAGCCCGCGAGCTGGATTTGCAGATCCTTTCCGGCAAGGCTCTGCATGACCGTTTTCCGTTTCTTGGTGCACAAGTCAAAGGCGGTTCCTATGCGCCCCATGACGGGCACGCCAACCCACGGTTGGCTGCACCCGCATTCGCCCGTGCGGCGAGTCGCGCAGGTGCAAGAATTGAAGAACGCACTGAAGTGATCGAGGTGCAGAAGGTCGGCGGCGAGTTTCAGGTCACCACCGCCGATGGACAGCTATTCGTCGCCGAACAGTTGCTCATCACTGCGGGTGCCTGGGGCGCCAGGCTCGCCGAGCAATTCGGCGAGTCAGTGCCTCTTGAGCCGAACGGACCGCAGATGTCGGTGACAGAACCGATACCTTACGCGCTGCCGACGGTGATCGGGGTGTTCACCAGGATCAAGGAAGAAGTGATCTATTTCCGGCAGATCCCGCGCGGCAACATCATCATCGGAGGCGGCAATCGCAATAAACCGGACATGCTCAACCGCCGCGCCTACTTCAAGCCGGAGAGCCTGATCAACCAGATGAAACAGATGAAACGCCTGCTACCGGGTGCAGAGAAGCTGAACATCATCCGTGTCTGGAGCGGCATCGAGAGTTACACGCCGGACTCGCTGCCGATCATGGGCCGCAGCGGCAAGGTCGACGGCCTGTTCTACGCGTTTGGCTTCTGCGGCCATGGTTTTCAGCTTGGCCCCGGCGTCGGTGACGTCATGGCCGAGCTGATCAGCACCGGCAGCACGCGCACATTGATCAGCCCGTTCGATATTCGCCGCTTCACCGATCCGACCGCCATCGAGATGCCGCTCATGTCCAGCCTGATGAGCACTGGAAAGCTGGTATGAGCCCAACCACTCACCCACCCCATCGCAACGGAGGCGCCATGCCTGCAACCACAGACGCTCACTACCAGTATCGCCCGGTGACTGCGGAGGATATCCCGGCAGCACATGCCCTTTCAGTGAGCCTCAAATGGCCACATCGCGAACAGGACTGGGCAATGGTGCAACGTACTTCCGAGGGCTTTGTCGCCGAGCATGATGGCCAGCTGGTTGGCGTAGCGTTTACCTGCCATCAGGGCGACTGGTCCTCGATCGGGCTGGTGATCGTCCGCGATGATCATCAGGGCAAAGGCATCGGTCGCCGCTTGATGAAGCTGTGTCTCGACGCGACGGCACCGCGCACGCCAGTCCTCAACGCTACGGAACTGGGCGCGCCGCTTTACCAGAGTCTGGGTTTCGTGGATTTTGCCCGCATCCAGCAGCATCAGGGCATTGCTGACCTGTCAGGTCTGTTGGCACCGAAAGACGACCTGCCGATTCGTACGCTGGGTCCGACCGACCACGCAGAACTGATCCGACTGGCCAACGCGGGCAGCGGCCTGGATCGCAATGCCGTGTTGACTGACCTGTTGTCGCGCGATGCAGAACGCGCGGTCGGGATTGAATACGCAGGTCAGTTGCAAGGCATCGCCCTGCTGCGCCGCTTCGGGCGCGGTCATATCATCGGTCCGGTGGTCGCCCGTGATGTCGATCAGGCACAACGATTGATTGAACACCTGTTGCAACAGATACCCGACATGTTCGTGCGCTTCGACATTCTGGCTGACTGCGGACTGGCAGCGTGGCTCGAAGGGCTGGGGCTGCCCTGTGTCGACAGGGCACCGCGCATGGTGCTCGGGACGCCGCCCGCCTCCGCCCCGGATGTGCAGCAATTCGCGCTGGTGACTCAGGCGATCGGCTGAAAACAGCGCGGATAAACGGCCGAAACAGGTCCGCCATGTTAGCGGGTTGCATACAGCAGATTATTCTTTGCAACCCGGCAGATCGGCGCTTTTTATCCAGACTGCTTTGTTAGCTTATGGGTATCGAACGGCCTGACAGCAAAGTGCCTGGCCTTGACCATTATTGCTCCAGGGAGCCCGCTGGATGACCTCACAGTCCTTGAACAGCCATCACGTTGATCCGGACACCGCGCTGAAACTGTATATCGATGGGGGGTGGTCCGCACCGCTCGACCCGGTCAGTATTGCGGTGATCAACCCTGCGACCGAAGAGGTGGTGGCGCATGTCGCCAGTGGCTCGGCCGCCGATGTCGACCGTGCGGTTGCAGCAGCGCGGGCAGCCTTTACCGGCTGGTCCGGCACCTCGCCACACGCCCGGGCACAGATAATCGGTCGGATCCACGAGCTTATTCTAGAGCGCAAGGAACAACTGGCGCAGGCGATCTCGCTGGAGATGGGCGCAGCCATCAGTTCGGCGCGGGCCATGCAGGTGCCGCTGGCCGCCGAGCATGTGCGTGTCGCACGTGACCTGCTGGCGACCTATCGCTTCCAGACCGTTGAAGGCGGCACGGCAATCGAACGCGAGCCCATCGGGGTGTGTGGCCTGATCACGCCGTGGAACTGGCCGTTGTATCAAATCACCGCCAAAGTCGCCCCGGCCATCGCGGCGGGTTGTACGGTGGTGCTCAAGCCCAGCGAATTGTCGCCTTTGAGCGCCCTGCTGTTCGCGCAACTGGTGCATGACGCCGGTCTGCCGCCCGGGGTGTTCAATCTGGTCAATGGGAGCGGCCCCGAAGTCGGCGGCGCTATGGCGGCTCACCCTGATATCGACATGATCTCGATCACTGGTTCCAATCGGGCAGGCGCATTGGTGGCGCAGGCCGCCGCACCGACGGTTAAACGAGTGACTCAGGAACTGGGCGGCAAATCACCGAATATCCTGCTGCCCGACGCCGACTTCGCCAACGCGGTGCCGCCCGGCGTGATGGCCGCATTCCGCAATGTGGGTCAGTCGTGCAGCGCACCAACGCGAATGATCGTGCCCAGGAACCGACTGGCGGAAGTCGAAGCGCTGGCTGCCGAAACGGCCGCGGCAATCGTTGTGGGTGATCCGCAGTCGGAGCACACGGTATTGGGCCCTATCGCCAACGAGGCGCAGTTTCACCGTGTCCAGGCGATGATCGATGCAGGGCTGAGCGAAGGCGCGAAGCTGGTGTGCGGCGGGCCGGGACGGTTGCTGGGCCATGAGCGAGGCTTCTATACCCGGCCAACGGTGTTTTCCGAGGTGGATTCGTCGATGCGTATCGCCCGGGAAGAGATTTTCGGCCCGGTGCTGTGCCTGATGGCCTACGACACGATTGAGGAGGCTATCGCAATTGCCAACGATACGGTCTATGGCCTGGGTGCGCATGTACAGGGGCAGGACCTTGACCTGGCGCGCTCGGTCGCTTCGCGCATTCGTGCCGGGCAAGTGCACCTGAACTACCCCGCCTGGAACCCGATGGCCCCGTTCGGCGGCTACAAGCGCTCTGGCAACGGTCGCGAGTATGGCGTGCATGGCTTTGAAGAGTATCTGGAGACCAAGGCTATTGTGGGGTTTGGTTGAGTGGCGCTGGTGCTGAAAGTCCGGAAAATGGGGCTCAGACTACGATGAGGATCGTTCCAACGCTACGCGTGGGAATGCAGTTCGTGACGCTCTGCGTCACACAGCGATTCTGTGGCGTCAGCTGGATTGGCGTTCGGCCCAGATTCTCGTTCCCACGCTCCGCGTGGTAATGCCTTTCGTGACGCTCTGCGTCACACAGCGGTTCTGTGGCGTCAGGTGGATTGGCGTTCTGCCCAGATTCTCGTTCCCACGCTCCGCGTGGTAATGCCTTTCGTGACGCTCTGCGTCACACAGTTCTGCGATTCAGTGAGATTCAGGCTCGACTTGAGTCACCTTTTCGCCCCTCGGCGACCTACTTTGATGGGGCCAAAGTAGGCAAACCCCCTCGCTCCTGTTTCCGGCCCGACTGCGTCGGGTTCCTTCGCCCTGACACTGATCCGGGGGTCGCCGCAACGGGCCATCCATGGCCCGGTGCGGCTAGCCTGGCGTCCTGCCAGGCTACCCCCGGATCAGCGCCAGGACTCAGCCGTCACTAACGTCGCACTCTGCGTCGTCAGTGCCATCGCGGTTGAAAAGCACTGAGTTGGCAGCGACTGCGTGTAAGGCATGACATTGTTTCGTATCGATGATTTGTGACGCAGAGCGTCACGAACTGCGTACCAACGCGGAGCATTGGCACGATAATCCGATAGTCACTGAAATCCTATAGTCACTGAAGCATGCGGCGCGAGTGTGAGAAATCACTTTCTCGCCGCTTTGGCCACGTCCAGCCTGCGCAGGTGGCAGGTGACTTCTTCGCGGTCGTGGTAGAGCTGTTTGCAGCCGATGGACACCCGTACCCCTCGCGCCTGAAAGCCCTCTTCGATGCGGTCGAGCAGTCGGCGTACTTCAGCGTAGCGCTGTTTCATCGGCAACTTGAGGTTGACCACCGCTTCGCGGCACAGGCCTTCACCCAGCCAGGTCTCCAGCAGCGCCGCATTGCGCGCAGGCTTTTCGACGATGTCGCAGACCATCCAGTCGACTGGCTGTCGAGGCTTGTAGGTAAAGCCGTCGGCCATCAAGTGCTGAACCAGCCCGGTGTCCATCAGGCTTTCCGCCATCGGTCCGTTATCGATGGCGGTCACCAGCATGCCGCGGCGCACCAGTTGATACGTCCAGCCGCCCGGCGCGGCACCCAGGTCCACACCGGTCATGTCGCCGGAAAGGCGCTCGTCCCACTGATCTCTGGGAATGAAGTGGTGCCACGCCTCTTCTAGCTTCAAGGTCGAACGGCTTGGCGCCTCGCGGGGAAACTTGAGGCGCGGGATGCCCATAGGCCACATGGCGGAGTTGTCCGCATCGGCCAGACCGAGAAACACCTCGCGACCACTCTTGAAGGTCAGCAGCAGACGCGGCTTGCGCGGGTCATCCACCAGTTTGCCTGCCTGAGTCAGGGCCTTGCGCAGCGGCGCTTCGAATTTCTTGCAGAAATTCGACAGCTCCTTGCCGTCGTTGGTATCCACCACCTCAAGCCACAGACTGCCGCAGATCGGGAACGCCGCCAGCTGCGCCAGAATCACGCTGATGCGATCGGTTTCCGGCAACTCGAGAAACAGCCCCCGCGCCCACTGCCGGGGAAAGATCAGCTTGTCGAAGCGCTGACCGTTCATCAACCGCTCGGCACCATCCGCCTCGGTGCAGATGAATTCGGCGCAGGCGGTGTCGGGACGGGCCTTGGCATACCCGGCCACGTCCAGGCGCGCGGCGTGATCGGCTATTTCCGAGCAGACTTCGCCCTCAAAACCGGGTCGGCAGTGCATAAACAGTGTATTCATGGGTTACTCCTGGGCAGTGGGCACTCGGGCGTAACCCCGCAGACTTGAAAGCCGCGCATGATAGCCCAATCCAGGAACCACTGGTGCGGCCGAACAGTCCACAGAACTTGAAGCCTGATGCGGCGCTCCCGACCTGATGCACATGGAGCCCGTGAACCGATGTTCGGAGAACATTCCTCAAAGGAGACATTCATGCCCTCCCTCGATAGCCTGAAGAGCCTTAAAACCCTCGAAATCGATAACAAGACCTACCACTACTTCAGCCTGCCGGAAGCCGCCCGCTCACTGGGCGATCTGGACAAGCTGCCCATGTCACTCAAGGTGCTGCTGGAAAACCTGCTGCGCTGGGAAGACAACAAGACAGTAACCGGCAACGACCTCAAGGCGCTTGCCGACTGGTTGACCGAGCGCCGTTCGGACCGGGAAATTCAATACCGCCCTGCCCGCGTGCTGATGCAGGACTTTACCGGTGTGCCGGCAGTGGTCGATCTGGCCGCCATGCGTGCTGCCGTGGCCAAGGCTGGTGGTGACCCGCAACGCATCAACCCGCTGTCCCCGGTGGACCTGGTGATCGACCACTCGGTGATGGTCGACAAGTTTGGCAACGCCGAGGCGTTCGGCGAGAACGTCGACATCGAGATGCAGCGCAACGGTGAGCGCTACGCGTTCCTGCGCTGGGGCCAGAGCGCTTTCGATAATTTCAGCGTGGTGCCGCCCGGCACCGGCATTTGCCATCAGGTGAACCTCGAATACCTGGGCCGCACGGTATGGACCAAGGAAGAGGACGGCCGCATTTACGCATTCCCCGACACGCTGGTCGGTACCGACTCGCACACCACGATGATCAATGGCCTGGGCGTACTGGGCTGGGGCGTGGGCGGTATCGAAGCCGAAGCGGCGATGCTTGGCCAACCGGTGTCGATGCTGATCCCGGAAGTCATCGGTTTCCGGCTGACCGGCAAACTGAAGGAAGGCATCACCGCTACCGACCTGGTGCTCACCGTCACCCAGATGCTGCGCAAGAAAGGTGTGGTCGGCAAGTTTGTCGAGTTCTACGGCGACGGCCTGGCCGATCTGCCACTGGCCGACCGCGCGACCATTGCCAACATGGCGCCCGAGTACGGCGCAACCTGTGGTTTCTTCCCGGTCGATGACGTCACGCTGGATTACCTGCGTCTGTCGGGTCGTCCCGACGAAACCGTCAAGCTGGTCGAAGCGTATTGCAAGGCTCAGGGTCTATGGCGTCTGGCAGGCCAGGAACCGGTGTTCACCGACAGCCTGGAACTGGACATGAGCACGGTCGAAGCCAGCCTTGCTGGCCCCAAGCGCCCTCAGGATCGTGTAGCGCTGCCGAATGTGTCCAAGGCCTTCAGCGATTTCCTCGGTCTGCAGGTCAAGCCTGCCAAGGTCGATGAAGGTCGCCTGGAGAGCGAAGGCGGTGGCGGTGTCGCGGTTGGCAACGAGGCCCAGGTCAGCGGCGAAACCCAATATGAATACAACGGCCAGACCTATCATCTGAAAGACGGCGCTGTGGTGATCGCGGCGATCACGTCCTGCACCAACACCTCCAACCCCAGCGTCATGATGGCAGCCGGGCTGGTCGCGAAGAAAGCCGTCGAGAAAGGCCTGAAGCGCAAGCCGTGGGTGAAAAGCTCATTGGCACCCGGCTCCAAAGTGGTGACCGATTATTACAACGCAGCAGGTCTGACCCAATACCTCGATGCCCTGGGCTTCGATCTGGTCGGTTACGGCTGCACCACCTGCATCGGCAACTCCGGACCGCTGCTGGAGCCTATCGAGAAAGCCATTCAACAGTCCGACCTGACAGTCGCGTCGGTGCTTTCGGGCAACCGCAACTTCGAGGGCCGCGTCCATCCGCTGGTCAAGACCAACTGGCTGGCATCGCCACCCCTGGTAGTCGCCTATGCACTGGCAGGCTCGGTGCGCATCGATATCAGCAGCGAACCCCTGGGCGAAGGCGCAGACGGCAAACCGGTCTATCTGCGCGATATCTGGCCGAGTCAGCAGGAAATCGCCGACGCCGTGGCCAGCGTCAACACCGGCATGTTCCATAAGGAATACGCCGAAGTCTTTGCCGGCGACGAACAATGGCAAGCCATCGAAGTGCCGCAGGCTGCCACCTACGTCTGGCAGGACGATTCCACCTATATTCAGCACCCGCCGTTCTTCGACGGCATCGACGGTCCGCTGCCGGCTATCGAAGACGTGGAAAACGCACGCATCCTGGCCCTGCTGGGCGACTCGGTGACCACCGACCATATCTCCCCTGCCGGTAATATCAAGGCCGACAGCCCTGCCGGGCGCTACCTGCAGGAGAAAGGCGTCACGTATCAGGACTTCAACTCTTACGGCTCGCGTCGTGGAAACCATGAAGTGATGATGCGCGGGACCTTTGCCAATATCCGTATCCGCAACGAAATGCTCGGCGGCGAGGAAGGTGGCAACACGGTGCATGTGCCCTCCGGCGAGAAGCTGGCGATCTACGACGCGGCCATGCGTTATCAAGAAGAAGGGACGCCGCTGGTAATCATTGCCGGTCTGGAATACGGCACGGGCTCAAGCCGCGACTGGGCAGCCAAAGGTACCAACCTGCTGGGCGTCAAGGCGGTCATCGCCGAAAGCTTCGAACGGATTCACCGCTCGAACCTGGTGGGCATGGGCGTGCTGCCTTTGCAGTTCAAGAACGGCCAGACGCGCAAGACCCTCGGCCTGACCGGCAAGGAGACGCTGAAGATCACCGGACTGACCAACGCAGACGTGCAGCCGGGCATGAGCCTGACCCTGCATATCGACCGCGAAGACGGCAGCAAGGAAACCGTCGACGTGCTGTGCCGCATCGATACGCTTAACGAAGTGGAATACTTCAAGTCGGGTGGCATTCTGCATTACGTGCTGCGCCAGCTGATCGCCTCCTGATATCTCATAAATGGGGCCTGCATCCTGCTTAAGGGTCAGGCCCCAGCATGAAAATTTTTATAAACTCGCTCCTGCCCTGCTGAACGCCGGATAGAATTCCCCGCTCTCAAGGCAGGACCTACTCATGAAAACAAGGCACTGGCTGACTTTCTGCCTCCTGAGCAGCGGCTACGCGCTGGCGTTGTTCCACGGCAACCTTGACCCTTCGGCAGCGCTGAGCTTTGGCGCATTGTTCATTGCCTGGTTCTGCGTGGCGCGATCCTCTTACTCCTCCATTCGCCTGTGTGGCCACGGATTGTTCATCGTGACCGGTCTGGCGCTGGCCTTTCACCTGGCGCCCGGCTTCAATAACGCCAACGTCATCGAAGCAACGCGATTCAGTGCCGATGCCGCGCTGTTCTCCATGGACCTGAATCTGGACAAGCCACTGATCGGCTTCTGGCTGATACTGGCCTGCCCCTGGATTCTGCCCAAGGTTGACGTCGCCCATTCACTGCAAACCGGGCTTCTGGCGCTGATTGTGACGTCGGCGTTCTGCATGACCGCTGCGGTCATGTTGAACGTCGTCGGCTGGACACCGAAATGGCCTGCCCAGGGCCTGATATGGCTGCTCAACAACCTGTTGCTGGTGACCCTGACCGAAGAGCTGTTTTTCCGCGCTTATCTGCAGGGCAGCCTGATGCGCCTGTTCAAGAGCTCAAGGTATGCGACGGCATTATCGATCACCCTCGCTGCCGGCCTGTTCGGGCTTGCGCACGCTGGTGCCGGCCCGCAGTGGGTGGCATTGGCAGGCATGGCTGGAGTGGGGTACGGCATCGCATTTCGTTTCGGCGGGCTGCAGGCCGCCGTCATCAGCCATCTGGGCCTGAACCTCGTGCATTTCGGGCTGTTCACCTACCCCATGCTGGCCCGCCAGGGCTGACTCTACGGTCACTTGTCGCACGCCGCTCAATTTATCGACGTGCCCGCCGATAACCACGCCATAGTCTTCCGGATCGAAGGATCGAAATCCCATGCGCAACAACCAGCCCATCACTCAACATGAGCGGACATTCCCTGCCGAACAACGACTGATTTCCACCACCGACACCCGAGGCACCATCACCTACTGCAACGATGCCTTTGTCGACATCAGTGGTTACAGCGAGGCTGAATTGCTGGGTGCTGCGCATAACACCGTACGTCATCCGGACGTACCGCCTGCAGTCTTCGAGCACATGTGGACCACGCTCAAGTCCGGGCAGCCGTGGATGGGCATCGTCAAGAACCGCTGCAAGAACGGCGATCATTATTGGGTCAATGCCTACGTGACGCCGGTACTGGAAAACCGCCAGGTGGTGGGTTTCGAGTCGGTACGTATCAAGCCGACCGCCGAACAGATCCGCCGTGCCGAGGCGCTTTACACCCGCCTTAACAAGGGCAAGAGCGCCGTACCAAACCGCGACAAGTGGCTGCCGGTACTTCAGGACTGGCTGCCGTTCATTCTGGTCAGCCAACTGAGCTTCCTGATCGGCGTGTGGCTCAATTCACACTGGGGTTTTGCATTGGCTGCGGCGTTGTCGGTACCGCTCGGCCTGCTGGGGCTTTCCTGGCAGCAGCGTGGCACCAAACGCTTGTTACGCCTGGCCGAACAGACCACTTCCGACCCGTTGATCGCGCAGATGTACACTGACAGCCGTGGCCCGCAAGCGCGTCTGGAAATGTCGATCCTCAGCCAGGAAGCGCGCATGAAAACCTGCCTGACGCGTTTGCAGGACACCGCCGAACACCTGAACAGTCAGGCCCGCCAGTCCAACTCGCTGGCCAATGCCAGTTCGATCGGGCTGGAACGTCAGCGTGTGGAAACCGAGCAGGTTGCCGCCGCCATCAACCAGATGGCCGCCACCACTCAGGAAGTCGCCAATCACGTAAACCGTGCCGCTGATGCAACCCAGCAGGCCAACGAACTGACGCGTCGCGGTCGCGATATCGCCGGTGAAACCCGCGAAGCCATTCAGCGCCTGTCCACCTCGGTGGGCGAAACCGGCCTGACCGTGACCCGCCTGGCCAAGGACAGCGATGAAATCGGCGGCGTGGTCGATGTGATCAAAGGCATTGCCGACCAGACCAACCTGCTGGCGCTCAACGCCGCGATCGAAGCGGCGCGCGCCGGTGAGATGGGTCGCGGCTTTGCGGTTGTGGCAGATGAAGTGCGTCAGCTCGCGCAACGCACCGCCGAGTCCACCGGACAGATTCATGGCCTGATCGCCAAACTGCAGCAGACCGCAACCGACGCGGTTCACACCATGGACACCGGTCGCCGTCAGGCCGAAGAAGGCGTAGCCCGGGTACTGGAGGCAGATCAGGCGCTGGTGGGCATCAGCGAGGCCGTCGCCAATATCACCGACATGACCACGCAAATCGCCACCGCCACGGAAGAGCAAAGCGCCGTGGCCGAGGAAATCAATCGCAACATCGCCACCATCGCCAGCCTGGCAGACCAGACCTCTGACGAAGCGCGTCGCTCTGCCGTATTAAGTGGTGAACTGACCGACACGGCCAACTCACAGTATTCACTGGTAGAGCGGTTTAATCGCTAAGGCCTGAGACTGTATGCCAAGCCTCGACAAACTTCGGTTGGTCGGGGCTTTTTTATGAGCGTCAATAGTGTGCACTGTTAGCCCTCTCTTCAAATCTGACAGAGCTTGAGAAGCCATCTGAAGAACGTGCAGGATATTTTTTAACATCTTCAATGACAGCAATGCAGTACTTTTGCCTATTGACAGTGGACGCATACTCCGATTAATTGAAATTCAGTTGATGCGGTAGTTATTTATTACCCCTTACGCCAACATGCAGATCGTTTTCAGCAAAGCATTGCTGTTCGGTCTGGACACCCCGGCACCGTCAATACAAGTTTAAACACAGCAGCCTACATTTCCGCCCACAACCTTGACGGTCTCGCACGCTAACGCGTGCGAGACCCTAATGATAAAGTTGAGTGAATATTCCTACGCAGGAGTGGGAATTCAGCCAAAACCTACTTTTTTACCTTCTGTAAGACTTATCTGTAGTTAATGTCCTACAGGTATTTCACACACAAAAAGCCCTGAAAGAACACCCACACCAAGCCACACCCTTTATTTACAGCATCTCCAACACTAACGAGCGATAACTCACTGTGCACATGATACCAAATGTAACTGCATAACCTCACACAAGCTTGGCGTGTCTTTGATATCGGCAGACACTTGACCTGCACACTTATGTGCCTTGTAATAATTCTGTTGCCGACAACTGCCGGCACGCACATAACAACTCAACTCAATGTCAATAAAAGAGTTTACGATGGATAAAGAACAATCCACGGATGTAGCGGCGCGCACCCAAAAAGAAAAAAACAACCCCAAAAGCGCGAGTGCTGTTCAAGAAGCCCAACCTCACGAGAGTCTCTACCGACAGGCGACCCCACTCCACCTTCCATCCGATATTTCCAGTACGCTGAAAGCACCTGTGTTGCCTAACATCGATCCTGATTCCATCAGTCACGAGCAGGCACATGCGGGCATTACCATTCATATCCCCGGGTCAGTCAAAATGTGCTGGGGTGACGAAATCCATTTCTATTGGGGAAAAAACCTGTCATCGACAACGCTTTTCCATCGGGTAGGCGAAAACAGCGTGGTACGTGTGCTGTGTATTTCCTACAACTTCACGCCCTATGTTCAGTACGGCCTGGTTGACCTGTATTACGAGCTTTATCGTGATCATCGCCTGATCGGCACATCGCCAGTGTTACGGGTGAACGTCAACTACGCGGTGCCTGTCACCTCCCGACAGAAACAACGCAAACGCAGGTTTACCGATCATTAACCGAAGAGCCCCCGGTGATCATTCACCGGGGGCTCTGGTGTTACTCAGGCACTGGCCTTAAGGATCAGAATGCCAGGCGTAACCCCACATTCGCTCCCCAGGGTTGCTCGATATGCCGACCTTTCATGTAATCGAAGTCTGCGTGCAGTTTCAGACGCTCGGACAGCGACACCGATACCCCGGCGCCCAGTTCGCCGCGCGAACCGAACAGGCTGTTATCGAATTTCACATCGTTGGCTTTCACCTCGTTGCGGCGCGAAAACTCCTGTGCAACGGCGACGCGCACATAAGGCTGCAATACCCCGCCATCCTTGAGCGCGACACTGCGGCCCAGCGAGGTGCCCACCTTGCCCAATACCGATTGGGTCTGATCGTTCTTCGCTTTCATGCCGTTGTCCAGGCGCAGTTCCTGTCCCTGAACGACGACACTGGACAACTGAGCGAACGGTTCGAGAAAGTAATCGTCCGCCAGTTTGATGTGGCGGCCGAACTCTACCCAGCCCCCTACCCCGTTGTTGGTATAGTCACCCTTGGCCTTGCTTGCATCGCTCATGGCAACATCTGCCTTGTTGCGAAAGCGGTTGAGTTTGAGCACGCCGTCAACGTAGTAGCCATCGTCCGACAGCCAGGTGGCATAGGCGCCTGCATAGTAGCTGTCGACTTTACCCGTAGTACCACGGCTCAAATCGATACCGGACGTGCTGTACCCTCCCAGCACACCGACCACCAGTTGGCCGTTGCTGACCTCGACGGGCGCATCGGCCCCCAGCGACAGGCCACTTTGCTTCTGCCGATAGTCGACACCGTCACTGGTCGTGGCATTCAGCCTGTTGCCATAGGCGCGCATCCAGCCGCCCGCCCTGCCGCTAGCACGAACCTCACCCATGCGCGAACGCAGGGTAGAGAGCTCACTCATCCAGATGGCAGGTGCCGCGCTGTAAAGGGCAAGCGCGCTCTGGGTCGATGGGCTTATGACCTTGTCTTTACCGACGATGAACCAGTCATTGCCCTGTTGCTCCAGCAGATACGAATAGGCGCCGAGGTCGACACGCCCGCCCAGCAGGCTGAATTGCGCGTCGCCACCTTCGGTATGCACCACCTTGAGCGGTGCCATGTCAGCAGACACAACCTCCACCCCCGTGTTGCGCACCTGCAAGCCGAACTGTCCACTGGCCTGGCCGTTGACGTCGATGAGATCTCCGACACCGTTGTCCAGATCCACGCGCAAGCCAAACGTGCCGCCCCCTGACAACTCATTCAGCGAAAGTGTATGAAAGCCTTCGCCAGCAAACGCCACGCTGCCGCCATGCAGGGAAAGCGACCTGACGGCATTGTCGCCCTGCATCTGCCAGTGACTGCCCGAGGTAATCGCCAGACGGTTGCCATTGACGATGTTGCCGTTCAATTGTGCGTCGTTTTGCAGCGTGATGTTCAGGGTGCTGGTGTCATCGGCGACAAGGTCGCCGTTTAGGGTGCTGTTATCGACGTTGAAGTTGACAGTGCTGTGATCTTCCACCTCCAGCAGGTTGCCATTTCCGGCCCATAGCTCGGAATGGTTTTGCACAGCAATGTCGGCCTCGATGTCGAGCGCAACGCGCTGGTTTACTTTGATGGCGGCGCCGGCCAAACCCTGGACTATCGATCGGTCAATCACAGCAACGGACTTGTTTCCGACCAGTATTCCGGCTTGGGATCCATCTACCAGATGGATTCCATTCATGTCGCCTGTCACATGACTGTTATCGGCGATCAGCACATTGGCGCCAGAAACAGAAATTCCCTGGCCACTTTTGCTTTGCGACGCAAACCCGCGCACATCGGTATTGAAAATACTCAGTGCCCCCCACAACCCGACTGAAATACCGTCGCCCGATCCCGATACATCGCTTGAATGAGCCGATACCGTGGAGCCAGGGTTGATAGAGCCGAGCACTCCATGAAGAACGATGCCGCTACCTGTCGCGTTTTTCACGGTAGCGTTGGAGAGATTACCCAGCGCATCGGAAAGGCTGATACCGCTCTCAACCACGCCGGACTGAATATTGACCGTAGCGTCTCTCACGACCACCTGGTCTGCTCGCCCACCGACAATATTAAGAACACTTTGATAACTAATGTGATAAGAATCGAAAGGAGTATCAGGACCTACGGTAATGATTTCAGCCCGTCTAACGGTTTCATCTGGCAACTCTTCATCCGGCCACAATCCGGTGACTGCTGCAGTGTCTAAAGGCAGACCATTATTATCGCCCGATGCTGCTGCCGACGCCTGTACATTAGCGAGAGCGCCAAAGGCAATCACGGCAAGTTGAAACGCGCCACCCCGCGACTTAACGACGTTACTTTTTCTACTAGACACCGTCCATCTCCTCGTTTTTTTGAGAGTGGAAAGATAGCTTACTTAATTCATAAACCCTGGCCCTGCTCAATACCCAAAACGTAGGAGCCTTCCCAAAATAATATAAGAAGTTTCTTACAGCGAGCATCCAAATGGGCGCCAAGCAAAAAACTCTCAAACTAATTAAATAATCTCCACACAACCACTTGACCAGCCCACCAAAACCCTATTACGTCCAATTTTGACTGAGAACATCATTGACTCTTTCGCCAAGTACCAACCAAAAAAATCTCATTCAGAAACACGTTCGAAAAAAGTAGGAAATCCCCTACAAAATTTTAATGATAAGGCCTCTACACATGAAAAATTGCTCAAACAACTATCTCCCAACACCTGTTTCAATTTCCGGAAACAGGCATAGAAACTTGAATCTTGTATTGGCTGCACCCGATATTGCAGTCGCATTTCATGATCAGGATACGCCAGGGCTCATACCGGTCGCTGAGGCATCACAACCGTTGACGGTCGATCTCGTTGTATGGCCAGCGGCACTTCCTGGTTACACATATCAACTGCTGTTCAACAGTATCGCGACTGGCCCCCAAAAACTGATTCTGCCCTCACATGCACCAGGAGACCCCCTGCACTTGGAGATCCCGGCCGAGCTGTTGCTGGAAGGTTTCCACGATGTCGCGTACGTCGTTGTCAATCCGATCAATCAGGTAGAACAGAGATCGGAAATTTTCCGGATTCAGATCGACCGGACAGCGCCAGGCGCTCCGGAGCTTGCTGCCATACAGTTTCCAGCCGAGATCCAGAACGGTCTGACTGCCGCCGAGCTCGATCAACTGGGTGGCCAACTTGATGTGCAGATTCCCGGCTACACCGGTATGGCCAAGCATGACCGCATTCTGACCAGGTGGGGAGATATCGTAGGCCCCACTGCCGTCGTCAACGAAACCGACATGGGTCTGGACAAGGTCTCGGTCACTTTTACACGAGCGTTTCTGCAAACGTTGGGGGAGGAAGAAAAGCAGGTGTGTTACCAGGTCATCGACCGTGCAGGCAACCCTTCAATCCTCTCGAACACTGTAGCGGTGAAATTAAGGCTGAAAGATTTGCCTTCTGATTATCCGGCACCTGTCATTGATCAAGCGGTAGGCGATCTGATTGATTATCTGGAAGCTCAGGCCGGAGTATTGGTCGACATCCCCCATTATCCGGGCGCAGCGGCGCTTGATAGCATCCAGCTATTCTGGGGCACCAATAATCCCTTGCCCCCTGTCTTCGTTGCACCTGGCGACGAAAACGAAGCCGTCATACTCACGTTGAAACTGCCATTCGAGGCCATTGCCCAAGGTCCGCAAGGCGACACCGCGGTTCATTATGAAGTGTTTCGCGACGGCGAACTGACCGGCACATCGCTGGACACCCACATAGACGTTTTTACAACACTTCCCTTCCCCACCCCCTTGAACAATTTGACGATACAAGGGACGAGCGTACAAAACCCGAACACCCAGGACAACTTCATCGACGAAGACGATTACGAGTTGAACGGCAGAGGGGTGGTGGCGTGGAATACAGGGTTCGAAATCAATGATGATCTGAACCTGTACTGGGGCAATCAGGTAAAAACGCAGTGGTATCAAATACGGTCTAGCGACGTTGCAGCGGCAAGAGACTTGATTATTCCGATTGATAACGAGCTGATGAAGTTGCAAGGCACCGGCGAGGGCATTCCGGTGTACTTCACAGTCACGCGTACAGGAAACCCAAACAGTATGACGAGTCCGACTCAGCCTGTAACAGTACGGTCTCGATAAGAGCAACCCGGTGGCGAAAACGGATTGACCGGGCCCACGTTCAATCTCACGTCCAATGGAGTGCTGGGGCCCAATGAAAATCCAGACGGTGCCGATGTAAAAGTCTCACCTTATGTAAATATTGCCGAGGGCCAGAAGATCACCTTCACGTTCAAGGGTTTTGACGACTTCAATAATCCCATCGAAGCCGCTACTTATGTGACGACTCGTAAGCTCGATGAAGTGGATGTTGTGCAAGGGCATGTATTCAAGGTCCCTCAGATCAACACACTGCTTATTTGCACCGGGTTTGCGGAGGCGAGTTATACCGTCGACCCTGTCGAAGGCAGCAATCAAAGTCCGGCAAACTCCACGGTCACTCGCGTCATCGTGCATATGCTTAAACCTACCGACTTTACCTGTCTGAGTCGCTAAACCGTTGCGGGCTCACCAGGCCCGCAACTTTTACACGTAGAAGGAACGCCCATGTATAACCTTGCGACTGAAAAAAAAGAAAACGTGCTGACTTCGCCAGTCATCGCAGCCGCCTTGAACGGTGGACTATTACCCGTCGACAGTTTGAACATGCCCCTCGAAGTGCTGTTGAACGTCTGGCAAGGCGCGCGCCCCGGCTATACCTATCAGCTGTACTTCGATGGAGTGCTTATTGGTCTCAAGAAAGAGATACTGCTTTCGCAGATGCCAGGTGACGACCTCATGCTGCACATTCCATCCGAGCTGTTGACGGAAGGTCGTCACTCGGTGGCTTACGCGGTCGAAAACCCGATCAATATGGTCGTCGAGTTTTCTGCCGAGACAGTTGTAATCGTAGACCTTACCCCGCCTGGCGATCCGCTGCTGGCCCCCATCATTTTTCCCACGCAGGTACAGAACGGTCTGACCTCAGAAGAACTGCAAACCATCGGTAACGTGCTTTCAGGGACGATTGCCAGCTACAACGGCATGCAGGAGGGCGATGTTGTCCGCACCTACTGGAATGATCTGCCCGGTCCGATGGCGGTGGTGAGCAGTGATGACGTGGGTCTTAAACGAACAATGGTCGACTTCGCCAGGCCATTTCTGGAGTTGATCGGTGACATTGAGGCGCCGGTCTACTACACGATTACAGATCTGGCAGGGAATCTGTCCATGGCCTCGGAGTCGGTGGACGTGAAGCTGCAACTCGCGCAAGCAACGCCCCTGCCCACCCCAACCATAAAAGAAGCCATCGGCACCATACTCGACCCGGCCAACGCTTCATCCGGTGCAACCGTGGTGATCGACGCCACCGCCAACCTGAAAGCCGGCGATCAGGTGATCGTGCAATGGCAAGGGCCAAACGGCAGTGACACCCAAGAAAAGACCCTGTCGAGCGCAGAAGCCGGCAAGACGCTGGAGATGCTGTTTGCGTTTGCTCTGGTAACGGCAAACGCCGGGCAGACGGTGGCGATTTCTTATGTGGTCAATCGCGTCAACGGTCTGGTGCAGGTATCCGGCACGCTGGCCTTGCAGATTCTGGCGGCGCAGCCCGAGTTGCTGCTGGACACCTCGCCGGTCACGCTGGCCGGCAAGGTGTATCTGCTTCCGGGCTCGCCGGACCTGTTGCCGAACTTCCCGTCCGATACCACCCTTCTGCGTCAGGCCAGTGGCGGACAGGCACCCTATCAGTACGCTTCGAGCGACCCGCTGGTCGCGAAAGTGGACAGCAATGGCCTGACCTCGGTTCGAGGCAACGGCACAGCCACCATTACGGCGACCGATGCTTCGGGCGCGAGTAAAAGCTACCTGATCACCGTCACCGGCGTCATCCATTGCATCGGTCTGGGCAGCGGCAGCTTTTCTCAGATCAGCAAAAACGCGGGCAACAACAGCGCGAGGATTCCGACCATTCACGAACTGGTGGAGATCTATAACCTGTACGGCAATCGCTGGCCGATGGGCAACGGCAACTATTGGTCGTCGACTGTTTCAAGCGCCGGCATCGGCGGATGGAACTGGTATTACGTGAAAAACATGGTCACTGGCGGCAACTTCAAACTGAAGAGTCACAATTCCAGTCTCGGCGTAGGCATCAGATGACCGATTGCTGAACCCATTGTTCATCCGGCAGGGCGTTGCGCTAAAGGCGTAACGCCCTGTCACCGTTTTCAGGAGTTTCCCAGGGCCAGCCCATGCACCGTCCGACTCCCTCACGCCAACGCTGCGTTTAACCTGCAACCCATGAAGGCCGCTTTGCCGCGAGCATCAACTCACAGCCTTTCAGGACGTCCTCACTGACAGGTCGGCTGACGCTGAGATCGGAGCTGGAACAGGCCCCCGCTCAGTGGATATGGCAGGTCATCGCCGACGGCAAGGTGGGTAAAATGCGAACCGCCATCGGCCTGCCTTGCCGGTGACTCAGGCGCGCAGGAACCCGGCAATCTCTCTCGCGGACTCAGCCAGGCAGTGCTCATGGCTGATACCCGCGACCTTCAGGGGTTTGAGGTCGTGATTGGCAGTCGGCAACCAGTGCAGCCGAATGGCACTCGACAATGCATAGCCTTCTACGGCTTCGCGATTGCCTAGCGCGTCGCGTTCGCCCTGCACGATCAGCGTGGGTGTCTTAAGGTCGGCCAGATGCGCCACGCGTGGTTTTTCAGGCTTGCCCACGGCGTAGAACGGATACCCTAGACACACCAGCGCATCGACCTCAAGCTCATCGGCGATCAGGCTGGCCATCCGCCCGCCCATTGATTTGCCGCCGACCGCCAGACGCCCGCGGATGTGAGCACGCACACAGGCGAACACCTCTCTCCAGCACTCCAGCAATTGTGCCTGTGGATTGGGTGGACGCTTGCTGCCGCCCCGACGCCGCTGCGCCATATAAGGAAACTCGAAGCGCAGGACGCTGATACCTTGCGCCGCCAGATCAGCCGCCATGCGGTTCATGAAGTCGCTGTCCATCGGTGCACCTGCACCATGCGCCAGCAACAGGGTCGGCGCGTCCAGCGCACCCGCAAGTTGCGCGGGCGTCCACAGCCAGCCTCTTTCACTGACCAGCTGCAGCCATTGATCCTGACCGATACCGGGCTTAAAGCCGTTGCTCATGTTTGCCTCATTCAGGTGGGTCGCAAAGTAGCCCATCACTATAGCGGCGAACCGGGTCGCGAATACCGTACGAATCGCGAGCGCACGGCGCATCGAGACGCCCCGCCCCGTCGGACAGCCGCCATTCAGGTCTGCCCGGGTACTCTGTCAAAGTGCACTAGGTAAAGTACCCAGGCGATGAGCGCCCCAAACCTGACACCGCCGGGCGGTTTCATTGACGGCACTGGCCTCGCACATTGCAACAACACCGCTGAGTCGGTCACCAGAGTCATATGCCTGCTCAGGCCGATTTGCTGGGCAATGACAGGTGTTACTGCCGACTGAACATACGTGACAGTCTTTGCGCGGGTCCTGATCAACTCGTCTGTACGCGAAGGTCGCCACCGCTGTGTTCCAGTCCAGCGGCGATGCGTGAACTCCGCACCCTGCAACGGGGTGCGGAATACTCGCTGACGCATTGCGCAGCATCTTTTCGTACAGAACCTGCGACTTCCCACACCCCCTGTTTCAACGCTAAACTCGTGACACGCGTCTGCCGCAGCCCTTTGACGCTCATTGATGTGCCTGTCTGTTCCTGCCCCTGCCTCTTCGGTGTGCTTCGATGCGATTGCCAGCGCTGCATCGCCCTGGCCCGATTACGTCTGCGGTAACCCTCTGAATCGTGGAAGTCTGCAATGAGCACAACAATCAGTCCTACAACCTACAACTACACCGTGGTGCGCCAGTTTGCCATCATGGCTGTGGTCTGGGGTGTGGTCGGCATGAGCCTGGGCGTGTTCATTGCTTCGCAACTGGTCTGGCCAGGGCTGAACCTGGAACTTGAATGGACCACCTTCGGACGCCTGCGCCCGCTGCACACCAATCTGGTGATCTTTGCCTTCGGCGGCTGCGCGCTGTTCGCCACCTCTTATTACGTGGTGCAACGCACTTGCCAGACGCGGCTGATTTCCGATGGTCTGGCGGCCTTCACCTTCTGGGGCTGGCAGGCCGTGATCGTCGGCGCCATCGTGACCCTGCCGATGGGCTACACCACCACCAAGGAATATGCCGAGCTCGAATGGCCGGTGGCGATTCTGCTGGCCATCGTCTGGGCCGCCTACGCTGCAGTGTTTTTCGGCACCATCGTCAAACGCCGCACCCGGCATATCTACGTCGCCAACTGGTTCTACGGCGCGTTCATCGTGGTGACCGGCATGCTGCACATCGTCAACCATATCTCGTTGCCGGTCAGCCTGTTCAAATCCTATTCGGCCTACGCTGGCGCGACCGACGCCATGATCCAGTGGTGGTACGGACACAATGCCGTCGGTTTTTTCCTGACCACCGGTTTTCTCGGCATGATGTATTACTTCGTGCCCAAGCAGGCCGAGCGCCCGGTCTACTCCTATCGTTTATCCATCGTGCATTTCTGGGCATTGATCACCCTGTATATCTGGGCCGGTCCGCACCATCTGCACTACACCGCGCTGCCGGACTGGGCGCAGTCGCTGGGCATGGTCATGTCGATCATTCTGCTGGTGCCCAGCTGGGGCGGGATGATCAACGGCATGATGACGCTGTCGGGCGCGTGGCATAAGTTGCGGACCGATTCGATACTGCGCTTTCTGGTGGTCTCGCTGGCGTTCTATGGCATGTCGACCTTCGAAGGCCCGATGATGGCAATCAAGACCGTCAACTCGCTTTCACACTACACGGACTGGACCATCGGCCATGTCCACGCCGGGGCGCTGGGCTGGGTCGCGATGATTACCATCGGGTCGATCTACCACATGATTCCGAAACTCTATGCCCGACCGCATATGTACAGCGTCAGCCTGATCAACACGCACTTCTGGCTCGCGACCGTCGGCACCGTGCTTTACATCACCTCGATGTGGGTCAATGGCATCACCCAGGGCCTGATGTGGCGCGCGGTGAACGACGATGGCACGTTGACCTATTCCTTCATCGAAACCATGCAGGCCAGCCACCTGGGCTATATCGTGCGGGCCATCGGCGGCGCGATTTTCACCAGCGGTATGTTGCTGATGGCCTACAACGTCGTGCGTACGATACGTGCCTCGGACCCGCAGGCGGCCGAAGCGGCCACCCGCATCGCAGTCGCGGGGGCGCATTGATGAAGCATGATGCGCTGGAAAAAAACATCGGCCTGCTGGCCTTCTTCATGGTGATTGCTGTGAGCATCGGCGGACTGACGCAGATCGTCCCGCTGTTTTTTCAGGACGTGACCAACCAGCCTATCGAGGGCATGAAGCCACGCAGCGCGCTTGAGGTGGAAGGCCGTGATGTATTCATCGCCAACGGCTGCGTCGGTTGCCACTCGCAGATGATCCGACCGCTGCGCGCCGAAACCGAGCGCTACGGGCATTACTCGGTGGCAGGCGAAAGCGTCTGGGATCATCCTTTCCTGTGGGGCTCCAAACGCACCGGGCCGGACCTGGCACGGATCGGCGGTCGTTACTCGGACGAGTGGCACCGTGTACACCTGAACAACCCGCGCGACCTGGTCCCGACCTCGATCATGCCGGCTTATCCGTTTCTGGCCGAGAAGACCATCGACAGCACGCAGACTGCGAAAAAGCTGCAGGTGCTGCGTACCCTCGGCACCCCTTACACCGACACGGATATCGCCGGTGCGGCGGCTGCGGTACAGGGCAAGACCGAAATGGACGCGCTGGTGGCCTATCTGCAAGGCCTCGGCACGCTCATCAAGAGCAAACGGTGAACATGATGGACATCGGAATGATTCGAGGCCTTGGCACACTGGTCGTGATGGTGGCGTTCATCGGCCTGATGCTGTGGGTGTTCAGCCCTGCCCGCAAGGCAGACTTCGACGACGCGACACTGCTGCCTTTTGCGGATGATCCCGAGGCCATCGGCAAGGTCGAGCGCGCCAGAGCTGAACGGGAAGACCAACCATGAGTACGTTCTGGAGCCTGTACGTCGCGGTCCTGACCCTGGGCACCATCATCGCCATGCTCTGGCTGCTGCTGTCCACGCGCAAAGGTCAGCCCGACGAACCGACAGATGAAACCGTCGGCCATACGTTCGACGGTATCGAGGAATACGACAACCCATTGCCCAGATGGTGGTTCTACCTGTTTCTGGCGACCATCGTCTTTGCGCTGGGCTATCTGCTCCTGTACCCGGGACTGGGCAACTGGCAGGGTTTGCTGCCGGGTTATGAATACCGGGACCAAGACAGCAAGACGCAATTCGCCGACGGCCAGCAAGGCTGGACCAGTGTCCACGAATGGGAGCGGGAAGTGGCAAACGCCGAAGCCCGTTACGGGCCGCTGTTTGCCAAGTACGCCGCCATGCCCGTCGAGAAAGTGGCCAAAGATCCGCAGGCGTTGAAAATCGGTGCACGCCTGTTTGCCTCCAACTGCTCGGTCTGCCACGGCTCCGACGCGAAAGGTGCCTACGGCTTCCCCAACCTGACCGATGCCGACTGGCGTTGGGGCGGCGATGCCCAGGCGATCAAGACCTCCATCCTCGCCGGGCGTATGGGCGTGATGCCGGCTCTGGGCAGCGCGCTCGGCGAACAGGGTGTTCGCGATGTGGCGGCCTACGTGCTGACGCAGCTGGACGCCCGCCCGCTACCGGAGGATGCGAAAGCTGACCCGGTGGCCGGACAAAAGACCTTCGCCAGCCTGTGCGTTGCCTGTCATGGGTCAGAGGGCAAGGGAATGCCGATTCTCGGCGCGCCGGACCTGACCCACCCCAGTGCGTTTATCTACGGTTCCAGCTTCGCTCAGTTGCAGCAGACCATTCGTGATGGCCGCCAGGGCCAGATGCCTGCTCAGCAAGCACTGCAAGGCAATGACCGCGTTCACATTCTGGCTGCCTATGTTTACAGCCTGTCCCGCCAGGAGCAGCCACCTGAATCCAGATGACAGAGCTCCGGTCAGCCTGTGAACGTAGCATTCCGAAAGAACAAATTCTTTGTAGTTACATCTCTACATGACTAGACTCGTTCACGACCACGACACTCTGTCTACTCATTCTGGAAGTCGCGCACATGCCCACTACCCTCTCCAGCCGTGAATTCAATCAGGACACCAGCGGGGCCAAGAAAGCGGCTAACGAAGGTCCGGTGTTCATTACCGACCGCGGCCGCCCGGCCCATGTGTTGCTTTGCATCGAGGATTACCTGAAGCTGACCGGCAGTGCGGCAAGCATCGCCGACATGCTGATAATGCCCACTGACATCGATATCGAGTTCGAGCCTCAGCGCGCCGTGATCACGCCCCGACAGGTTGATCTGTCCTGATGTTCCTGCTCGACACCAACGTGGTTTCAGAGCTCAGAAAGCGTACTGCAGACGCTAATGTGCTGCGCTGGTCGCGAACGCAGATGGCCTCCAGCCTGTTCATCTCGTCCATCACGATTCTTGAGCTCGAAACAGGTATCCTGCGTATCGAACGCCGCGACCCGGCACAGGGCGCAGCATTGCGAATGTGGCTTGAGCAGCATGTAATGGAGGCGTTCGCCGGACGTATCCTGACAGTCGACACTCAGGTCGCAAGGCGCTGCGCGCAATTGCACGTTCCCGACCCGCGCAGCGAAAGCGATGCGCTGATCGCCGCCACTGCGCTGGTGCATGGCATGACCGTGGTCACACGCAACACAATGGACTTTCAGTCGTGCGGGGTCGCGCTGCTCAATCCCTGGGTCAGCCAGTTGAATGAAGAAGCGGCCGTTTATTCACGTGCATCACGTTGAACGCGGGTGTGAACCTGCCAGACCTTTATAGGCCGGGGCCAGGCCACCGCCGCTGGACTCATCGATGACCAAGCAGATTCCAGTACACGACATCACCCCGGCATCCGAAATAAACGGCGAATTCACCGACCTCTACGCTTCGCGCGAGAAAATCCAGACCCGCGCGTTCAAGGGTCTGTTTCGAAATGTGCGGATGCTCGGCGGCGCCCTGTTGCTGCTTATCTTCTTCGGCACGGTCTGGCTGAATCGAAGCGGGCATCAGGCGGTCTGGTGGAACCTGCCGGAACGCAAGTTCTACATCTTCGGCGCGACGTTCTGGCCACAGGATTTCATCCTCTTGTCCGGCATTCTGATCGTTGCAGCGTTCGGGCTGTTCTTCATCACCGTTTATGCCGGCCGGGTCTGGTGTGGCTATACCTGCCCGCAGAGTGTCTGGACCTGGATCTTCATGTGGTGCGAGAAAGTCACTGAAGGCGACCGCAACCAGCGCATCAGGCTCGACCATGCCCCGGTGAGTGCCGGCAAACTGCTGCGCAAGTTCGCCAAGCACAGCCTGTGGCTGCTGATCGGGCTTGCCACCGGCATGACCTTCGTCGGGTATTTCTCACCCATCCGCGCGCTGTGCGTGGATCTGTTCACGGGCCAGGCGGATGGCTGGGCCTATTTCTGGGTCGGTTTCTTTACCCTGGCCACTTACCTGAATGCCGGCTGGTTGCGCGAACAGGTATGCATTTACATGTGCCCCTATGCGCGATTCCAGAGCGTGATGTTCGACAAGGACACGCTGATTATCTCCTACGACCAGAATCGTGGCGAAGCCCGAGGCCCGCGCAAGAAGGAGGCTGATCCTCAGGCACTGGGGCTGGGTGACTGCATCGACTGCACGATGTGCGTGCAGGTCTGCCCGACCGGCATCGACATTCGTGACGGCCTGCAGGTGGAGTGCATCAGCTGTGCGGCGTGCGTCGATGCCTGCGATACGGTCATGGACAAGATGGACTACCCTCGCGGCCTGATTCGCTACACCACCGAACACAATCTGTCCGGGCAACGCACCCGCACTCTGCGCCCACGTCTGGTCGGTTATGCGCTGGTCCTGCTGCTGATGATTGCGCTGCTGACGGCTGCTTTCTGCATGCGCACGCTGGTGGGTCTGGAGGTCAGCAAGGACCGCATGCTGTTCCGGGAAAACGCCGAAGGCCGGATCGAAAACGTCTACAGCCTGAAAGTGATGAACAAGGATCAGGTGGACCACACCTATGTGCTGCAGGCCAGCGGCCTGCCCGACCTGAGACTGCAGGGCCGTCGGGAAATCAGTGTCCCGGCAGGCGAAATCGTCAGCCTGCCGGTGGAGCTGTCCAGTGCGCCGGAAAAACTGCCGTCGCACAGCAACGAGGTAACCTTTACCCTCAAGGACATCGACAGCGATACTCAGGTCGAGACCCAAAGCCGCTTCCTCGGCCCACCCATTCGTTAAGAGCACCGTCATGCCCGCTGCGACTGCTGCAAGCCCCTGGTACCGGCACCTCTGGCCATGGATCATCATCGCCATCCTCACCGGTTCGGTGACCTTGAGCCTGTCGATGGTGTTCATCGCCGTGACCCACCTGGATCCGCTGGTCACCGATAACTATTACGAGGCCGGCAAAGGCATCAATCGCTCGTTGAATCGCGAAGTGCTCGCCCAGACCCTCAAACTGCACGCGCGCCTGCACCTGGATGAGCTGACCGGAGAAGTCGGGCTGCACCTGAGCGGCAACAGCAACCCGGAGCGTCTGGAACTCAACCTCATTTCGCCCACGCGCCCTGCCAGTGATCGCCGGGTGTTCCTGACCCGCAGCCCGTCGGAACCGGGCCGTTACATCGGTCAGTTGCAGGACAAGGTCGATGGTCGGCGTTTTGTGGAACTGCTGGGTGTCGAAGGCGAGCAGACCTGGCGCCTCTTCGAGGAGGAACAGATCGGCACTGACGACGTGACCCTGGGTGACGAGCCCCTGCAAGCCGCGCAACGCCGGAAAGACTGAGCGTGGCCAAGCCCTCCTCTCCTGCTCCGCTGCACTGCTACCACTGCGGCTTACCGGTTCCAGCGGGCAGCCATTTCAACGCGGTAGTGCTCGGTGCCACCCGACAACTGTGCTGCCCCGGTTGTCAGGCAGTGACCGAGGCCATCGTCGCCAGCGGTCTGGACGACTATTACCGCCACCGCAGTGAAACCTCGGCCAACCCGGAAAGCCTGCCCAGCCAATTGTTCGAGGAACTGGTGCTCTACGACCGCCCCGACGTACAGGCGCCCTTCGTGCGCCACGACGGCGACCTTTCAGAAGCCACCCTGCTTGTCGAAGGCATCAGTTGCGCGGCCTGCGGCTGGCTGATCGAGCAACGCTTGGGGCGGCTGCCAGCAGTGGCCGAAGCGCGCCTGAATCTGTCCACTCATCGCCTGCTGGTGCGCTGGCACCCCGACCAGCTTGCGCTCAGCCAATTGCTGAGCGAGCTGCACGCGATTGGCTATGTCGCCCATCCATGGCAGGCCGACCGTGCAGCCGAACGCCTGGCGCGTGACAATCGTCTGGCGTTGCGACAACTGGGCGTAGCAGGCCTGCTGTGGTTTCAGGCCATGATGGCCACCATGGCCACCTGGCCGGAATTCAATATCGACCTCAGCCCGCAGATGCACACCATTCTGCGCTGGGTGGCGCTGTTTCTGACCACGCCGATCGTCTTCTACAGTTGCGCGCCATTCTTTCGCGGTGCCTTGCGCGACCTGCGCAGCCGCCACCTGACAATGGATGTCTCGGTGTCGCTGGCAATAGGCGCGGCCTACGCCGCGGGGATCTGGACCGCCGTCACCGGCGCTGGCGAGCTGTATTTCGATGCAGTCGGCATGTTTGCACTGTTCCTGCTGGCAGGACGTTACCTGGAACGCCGCGCCCGCGAGCGCACGGCAGCGGCCACGGCCCAACTGGTCAACGTGCTGCCCGCCTCATGCCTGCGCCTCAGCGACGAGGGCCAGAGCCAGCGCATCATGCTCAGCGAACTGCACTTGGCCGATCGGGTGCTGGTACAGCCCGGTGCAGTGATACCGGCCGATGGCAAAATCCTCGAGGGTCGCTCCAGTATCGATGAATCGCTGTTGACCGGCGAATACTTGCCACAGATGCGCAGAGTGGGCGATGCGGTCACCGCAGGAACGCTGAATGTCGAAAGTCCGCTGACCGTTGCCGTGACGGCGCTGGGCCACGAAACCCGTCTTTCGGCTATTGTCCGGCTGCTCGAACGCGCGCAGGCAGAAAAGCCCCGACTCGCGCAGATTGCCGACCGGGCGGCACAGACCTTTCTGCTGTTTTCGCTGATCGCGGCCGCACTGATCGGGGTGATCTGGTGGCAGCTGGACGCATCGCGCGCATTCTGGATCGTCCTGGCCATGCTCGTCGCCACCTGCCCCTGCGCACTCTCGTTGGCGACACCGACCGCCTTGACTGCGGCGACCGGCACGCTGCACACACTCGGCCTGCTGCTGACCCGGGGTCATGTGCTCGAAGGCCTCAAGCAGATCGACACGGTCATCTTCGACAAGACCGGCACTCTGACCGAAGGACGCCTGACGTTGCGCAGCATTCACCCATTGCGCGAGCTGGACGCCAATCGCTGCCTGGAACTGGCGGCGGCCCTGGAAAACCGCTCCGAGCACCCCATCGCCCGCGCGTTCGGTCGAGCACCAAAGGCTGCCGAAGAGGTGCTCATCACACCGGGATTGGGGCTGGAAGGTCGTGTTGACGGGCATCTGCTGCGCATCGGCGAGGCGGCATTCGTCTGCGCGCTGAGCGGTGCTGAAACACCCTTGCCAACCGGGCGTTGCGGCCAATGGCTGTTGCTGGGCGATGCGCAGGGCCCGCTCGCATGGCTGGTGCTGGACGACCGACTGCGCGAGGATGCCGACATTCTGTTACAGGCATGCCGGTCGCGAGGCTGGAAAACGCTGCTGTTGTCAGGCGACAGCTCACCGATGGTTGACAGCGTCGCGCAAGCGCTGGGCATCGACGAGGCGCGTGGCGGTATGCGCCCGGACGATAAGCTGGAGGTGCTGCGCCGGCTTCAGGCTCAGGGGCGCAAGGTGCTGATGATCGGTGACGGGGTGAACGACGTACCGGTCATGGCAGCAGCCGACATCAGTGTGGCGATGGGCTCGGCCACCGACCTCGCCAAAACCAGCGCTGACGCGGTGCTGCTGTGCAACCGCCTCCCGGTGCTGATCGACGCGCTGAATCTGGCCCGACGCACGCGTAGCGTCATTATCGAAAACCTGCTCTGGGCCGGTCTGTACAATGGCCTCATGCTGCCCTTCGCGGCCCTGGGCTGGATCACTCCGGTGTGGGCGGCGATCGGCATGTCGATCAGTTCACTGACGGTAGTGCTCAACGCCTTGCGCCTGACCCGCCTGCCGCGTCGTGCCCCTGCCCCCCAATCTGCACCGGAGGTTTCATGCCCGCGCTTTACATCATGATCCCTGCCGCTCTGCTGCTGGTGGGCGTGGCGATCTACGTGTTCTTCTGGGCAGTGGACAGCGGTCAGTACGACGACATGGAAGGTCCGGCACACAGCATCTTGTTCGATGACACGCCGCCTGTGGAGCATGTCCCGCCTGAGTCTCCGCAGTCGGGCCCGGACGAGAAACGCGATGTTTGAACTCGCCTCGATGCTGTTCTCGGCGTTCATTCTCGGGCTGCTGGGCGGTGGTCACTGCCTGGGCATGTGCGGTGGCCTGATGGGCGCCCTGACGCTGGCCATCCCCAAGGAACAGCGCAGTCGCCGGTTTCGTTTGCTGCTGGCCTACAACCTGGGGCGCATTCTCAGTTACGCCGCAGCTGGCCTGTGTTCCGGACTGGTCGGCTGGGCGGTGGCACAAAGTCCGCTGGCGACGGGCTTGCGCATCGTCGCTGCCGTATTGCTGATCATGATGGGGCTGTACCTGGCCGGCTGGTGGAGCGGGCTCACTTATATAGAGCGTCTCGGCCGAGGCCTGTGGCGCTATTTGCAACCCTTGGCCAGTCGCCTGTTGCCGGTGTCCAGTGTGCCGCGCGCCGTGGTGCTCGGTGCGCTGTGGGGCTGGCTGCCTTGCGGGCTGGTCTACAGCGCCCTGCTGTGGGCCGCCAGTCAGGGCAACCCTCTCGACAGCGCGCTGCTGATGCTGGCCTTCGGGCTGGGCACCTGGCCGGTTCTGCTGGCCACCGGTCTGGCAGCCGAGCGCACCACGGTCTTGTTGCGCAAGCGTGGTGTGCGCATGGCGGGAGGTTTGCTGGTGATGGTCTTCGGTATCTGGACCTTGCCAGGCCCCCACCAGCACTGGCTGATGGGGCACTGACGCCGGCAACTCTTGCCACTTGATCCACATCAACGCCGCCCCCCGGCCTCCTGCGTATGCTCGCGACATCGCCAGCCAGACCGGGAAACGCGCGCATGTTTGACGCCATTCGTTGGGATTCAGACCTGATCCATCGTTACGATGTGGCGGGGCCGCGCTATACGTCCTATCCGACTGCAGCGCAGTTCGATACCCAAGTGGGCGCCTTCGACCTGCTGCATGCGCTGCGCGAAAGCCGCAAGGCATCACGTCCGTTGTCGCTTTACGTGCATCTGCCCTTCTGCGCGAACATTTGCTACTACTGCGCCTGCAACAAAGTCATCACCAAGGACCGCGGACGGGCTCAGGCCTACCTGAAACGGCTCGAACACGAGATGCGAATGCTCGCCTGTCACCTGGCGCACGATCAGGTGGTAGAGCAACTGCACCTGGGCGGTGGTACGCCGACCTTTCTCAGTCACGACGAACTGCGCCGCTTGATGGCGCAACTGCGCTCACACTTCAACCTGCTGGACGACGATTCCGGCGACTATGGCATCGAGATTGATCCTCGCGAAGCGGACTGGTCGACGATGGGAATGCTGCGCGAGCTGGGTTTCAACCGGGTCAGCCTGGGCGTGCAGGACCTTGACCCGACGGTGCAGCGGGCGATCAACCGCATGCAAAGCCTGGAAGAGACCCGCGCGATAGTCGAAGCGGCGCGCACGCTGCAATTTCGTTCGGTGAATATTGATCTGATCTACGGCCTGCCCGCACAGAACCCGCAGACTTTCAGCCACACCGTGGACAAGGTCATCGATCTGCAGCCCGATCGGTTGTCGGTGTTCAACTATGCGCATCTGCCCGAGCGCTTCATGCCGCAGCGGCGCATCGACGCTGCGGATCTGCCGGATGCAGCGAGCAAACTGCTGATGCTGGAGCGCACCGTCGAGCAATTGGGCAACGCCGGTTATCGCTACATCGGCATGGACCATTTCGCCCTGCCCGACGACGACCTGGCCATCGCTCAGGAAGACCTGACCCTGCAACGCAACTTTCAGGGCTATACCACGCACGGTCACTGCGACCTGATCGGCCTGGGTGTCTCGGCCATCAGTCAGGTCGGTGAGCTGTACAGCCAGAACAGCAGCGACCTGAGCGAGTATCTGAGGCTGCTGGACAGCGACCAGCCCGCAACTCGACGTGGACTGATCTGCCAGGATGACGACCGCATCAGGCGCGCCATCATTCAGCAATTGATCTGCGGCTTCACCCTGGATTTCGGCAGTATCGAGAAGACCTTTTGCATCGATTTCAGGGACTATTTCAGCGAAGCGTGGCCGCAACTGCTCGGCATGGCCAGCGACGGGCTGATTACGCTGAATGAGACGGGCATTGAAGTCAGACCGGCAGGCCGACTGCTGGTACGCGCAGTGTGCATGGTCTTCGATGCTTACCTGACCCGGCACAACAGACAGCAGTTCTCCCGAGTGATATGACCCGCGTCCAGGCTCTACATTTTGGTCAGAACCAGCATCCCCGCCTTGGTCTTGTCGGCGTCACTGGAGCCCAGGCCGTTCATGAGCGACGACATATCGGCCGTGGAATTGCTCACCTGCGCCTGCAACGTGCTGAGCACGGTCTGCAGTGCCGCGGCCTTGGTCCGTCGCTCCTCGGGGCTCAGGCTGGGGTCATTCAGGGCCTTCTGGATCTGCTCCATGGTTTCCTCGATCCTGCGCTGAAGCTCGCGAATCGCCTTGAGGATCTTCTGCACGGAAGCAGGCAGGCCGCTCTGCTCGATATCGGCGTTTTTGGAGGACGATGAAGCAGCCGCCTTGCCTTCTGCGGACAAATTGACCTGTACGCCCTTTGTCTCGCTTGCAGATGTCTCGGCAGTGCTTTGCTCGGCATAACTGTAGGTGGTCTGCGAGGTCGCAGTCCGTATCGTAATGCTGTTGATCAACGGGAGTGTCGTTGACATGCCAAGGCATCCTGATGTGGCTGAAGGAATACAGGGTTATCGGCAGACAGTCTGCGACCTTGATGACTGCGAAAGATTTGCAGGCTGGCCCCGACAAGCACGGGTGAGTTACCCTTACAGCTTATATGTGATTTCCCACAAGGAATTAAGTGATGTCCGAGCCAGTCAAGTCGCGCGCTCAAACCCAGGCTCATTGCAAGGATTGCAGTCTCGCGCCGTTGTGCCTGCCCCTTTCGTTGAATACCGAAGACATGGACTGCCTTGACCAGATCGTCAAACGCGGCCGCCCCCTGAAAAAAGGCGAGTTTCTGTTTCGTCAGGGGGACACCTTCGAGTCGGTCTACGCGGTGCGTTCCGGGGCACTGAAAACCTTCAATATCAGTGACAGCGGTGAAGAACAGCTCACCGGCTTTCACCTGCCCAGCGAACTGGTGGGCATGTCAGGCATGGACGCCGAGGCTTACCCGGTCTCGGCGCAGGCACTGGAAACCACATCGGTCTGCGAGATCCCTTTCGAGCGTCTGGACGAACTGTCCGTGAAACTGCCGCAGCTGCGTCGGCAGTTGATGCGCGTCATGAGCCGTGAGATCCGCGACGATCAGCAAATGATGCTGCTGCTCTCGAAAAAGACCGCCGATGAGCGTATCGCCACCTTTCTGATCAATCTGTCTGCACGCTTCCGCGCCAGAGGCTTTTCGGCCAATCAGTTCCGACTGAGCATGTCGCGCAATGAAATCGGTAATCACCTGGGTCTGGCAGTCGAGACGGTGTCCCGTGTATTTACCCGGTTCCAGCAAAATCAGCTGATTTCTGCCGAGGGCAAAGAGATTCACATCCTCGCCCCCATCGAGCTGTGTGCGCTGGCTGGCGGGTCGATGCAAAGCTGAAACGTGCGATCTTTGGCGGGTCGGCTTAAACTGTCGGCCAAAACTGCCATGGAACCCCCTGATGACTTTCGATCAATCGAACTTCAAATCCCTCATCCGCCCGGTCGTGGACTTCCCAAAGCCGGGCGTGGTCTTCCGCGATATCACGCCCCTGTTCCAATCGCCCAAGGCCACCCGTCAGGTGATTGACAGCTTCGTGCAGCGCTACATCGATGCCGAGTTCAGCCATATCGGCGTCATGGACGCGCGGGGTTTTCTGATTGGTTCGGTGGTCGCCTATCAGCTGAACAAGCCACTGGTGCTGTTCCGCAAACAAGGCAAACTGCCTGCCGATGTACTGTCAGAGGCGTATCAGACCGAATACGGCGAAGCGTATCTGGAAGTGCATGCCGACAGCCTGTGCGAAGGTGACTCGGTCATCATGTTCGATGACCTGATCGCGACCGGAGGCACGCTGATCGCCGCCGCCAACCTGATCCGCCGCATGGGTGCCGAAGTGTACGAGGCCGCTGCGATTATCGACCTGCCGGAACTGGGCGGTTCCAAGCGTCTTAACGACCTGAAGATCCCGACGTTCTGTCTGACCGAGTTTGCGCTGGACGAGCAGTAAGGGCGCATGGACTGAGTTACAGGTTCCAAACTCTCCAGCGCTCACGGCTATCGTAAATGCGCTTTTTTATCGCCATGGCACTGACGACGCAGAGTGCGACGTTAGTGACAGGACGAAGGAACCCGACGAAGTCGGGCCGGAAACAGGAGCGAGGGGGTTTGGTTACTTTGGCCCGTCAAAGTAACTCGCCAAGGGGCGAAAAGGTGACCTGAGTCGAACCTCAATGCATCTGAAGTCGCAGAACCGCTGTGTGACGCAGAGCGTCACGAACTGCATTACCACGCGGAGCGTGGGAGCGATAGCCATACGAACGAGAAACTAGCTCGCTGTATTACCGTGCAGTTTGGTCATCAATTGCGCTTCGGCCTGGGTCAGGCCGCAGGACTGGGTCAGCTCGTCGATGCTGGCACCCATGCCGACCAGACGGGCGGCCTGGGCGAAGGACAGCGTGGAGGGATCGCGCTGCTCCAGGGCGGTGAGCTTGTCGGGCAACGGCGCAACGACGGCACGCAGCTCATGCAACGCTTCGCCCATGCGCACCGTGCCGTTCTGGTAGTTGTCCAGACGCCTGGCCAACTCCTTGATCC
Source organism: Plantibacter cousiniae (nom. nud.) (assembly GCF_977070315.1). NCBI lineage: Bacteria > Bacillati > Actinomycetota > Actinomycetes > Micrococcales > Microbacteriaceae > Plantibacter > Plantibacter cousiniae (nom. nud.). Next base: position 245,835 of record NZ_CDRVEU010000004.1, read on the forward strand.
GCTGATCCCGCAAGGCAGCCGCCTCGTCACGCCCGGCGTCGAGCTTGCGCTGACGCCTGGTATGGGCCAGGAACATAAACAGGGTGACAACCCAGAGAATGCCCAGGAAGACGACAGCTACCTCAAAGATCAATCAGATGTTCTCCAGCTCGGACCACTCTTCTTCGGACATCATTTTGTCCAGTTCAACCAGAATCAACAGTTCGCCGTTCTTGTTGCAAACGCCCTGAATGAACTTGGCCGATTCGTCGTTACCGACGTTAGGCGCAGTTTCAACTTCTGACTGACGCAAGTAAACCACTTCCGCCACGCTGTCGACCAGGATACCGACCACTTGCTTGTCGGCTTCGATGATCACGATACGCGTATTGTCGCTGACTTCAACCGGGGCCAGACCAAAACGCTGACGGGTATCGATCACGGTCACGACGTTACCGCGCAGGTTGATAATGCCCAGTACGTAGCTTGGCGCACCCGGCACCGGGGCGATTTCAGTGTAGCGCAGCACTTCCTGCACCTGCATTACGTTGATGCCATAGGACTCGTTGTCCAGGCGGAACGTAACCCATTGCAGAATAGGATCTTCGGAACCTTGTGCAGACGACTTATTCATAACCCCAACCCCTCACGTGTGTTCTTTGCAGGTGACGCCACTGGCACCGACCCATGATTATTTCGACTTGTTCAACTGCTTGACCGCGCCACTGGCTATCAGCTCGGCCAACTCTGCAACATCCAGCAACGCGCACATGTGCTCGATGACCGTGCCCGCCAGCCATGGACGATGACCTCGCTGCGCGCGCCATTTGATCTCGTTCGGATCAAGACGCAACGAACGACTGACCTGATGCACCGCCAGCCCCCACTCGTATCCCTGCACCGAAATCACGTACTGCAATCCCTGGCGAAAATCGTCGCGGTAGCGATCAGGCATGATCCAGCGCGCCGTATCCAACACTTTCAGGTTGCCTGCCTGGCAAGGCAGGATCCCGAGAAACCAGTCCGGCTGACCGAACAGCGGCGTCAGCTCCTGCCCCGCCAGCGGATAAATCGACCCCAGGCACACCAACGGCACCGCCAGTGTCAGACCGGCCACATCGAACAACAGGCATTCGAACGGCTCGGCAGCCCATGCCGGACGACCATCACTGGTCGGCGGTGGTGTCGGCGTACGCTGGGCTGCCAGCGTGCTCAACTCGGCGACCGGTTCTACCAGCGCAACGGTTGGCACTGCCTCCTCAACCTGAGCCACTTCAACCTGCACCGCTTCGGCAACGATCACCGGAGCGACTTCAACCACTGGCGCAGGCGCCTCAACCTTGACCGCTACCGCCACCGGAGCCGGTGCGGCAACCGCGACGGCCAGCGGCTTGACCTGCGCTTGCATCCGCGCATCAAAGGCCTGCTCTTCGAGCACAGCCGCCTGAAATTCATCGATGCTGCTGACGGGCTCTTCGAGCACTTCAGTCGCGTCGTACAACAATGCGTCCAAGTAGGACTGCAAAGCCAGTTTGGGTCGTGTTGCAACTTCTACAGGGCGGTTCATACCGGGGCCCAACAAAAAATGGAGCATGTGCAGCCTGATACAGTTATCGGCCGCATTGAGGCATCACTTGAGCAAACAATGTAGAAAGAGTAGACGTTCACGTCAGGCCACCTGCGCATTGAGCTGCTCGGCGAGCATATGCTTGAGCAATGCCCGGTAAGCGATCACACCACGACTCTTGCTGTCGTTCTGCGACGGCGTAAGCCCCAGTCGGCTGGCATCGCGCAATCGTGTATCGACCGGCACATAGGCTTGCCAGACATGCTCGGGGAAGCTGTCGCGCAGCAATTTCAAGGTGCCCAGCGATGCCTGGGTACGACGGTCGAACAATGTCGGCACGATGGTATAAGGCAGCGGCACCTTGCGCGAACGGTTGATCATGGTCAGCGTATTGACCATGCGCTCCAGACCTTTCACGGCCAGAAACTCGGTCTGCACCGGAATCGCCAACTGCTGGCTGGCCGCCAGGGCATTGACCATGAGAACGCCCAGCAGCGGCGGACTGTCGATCAACGCATAGTCAAAATCCTGCCACAACTGAGCCAGGCTTTTTGCGACAACCAGGCCCAGGCCGCTCTGGCCCGGTGATTGACGCTCCAGTGTGGCGAGCGCGGTGCTGGAGGGTATCAGCGAGATACGTTTATCGCTGGTAGGCAGCAGCAACTGGCCGGGGAGACCCTCCGGCACCGCGCCTTTATGCAGAAACAGATCGAAAGCACTGTGTTCCAGTTCGTCCGGATTATGCCCGAAATAACTGGTCATGGAGCCGTGAGGGTCCAGATCGACCACGACCACGCGCTTGCCTGAATCGGCCAGCAAACCGGCCAGGGCAATGGTCGTGGTGGTCTTTCCGACTCCACCTTTCTGGTTGGCTACTGCCCAGACTCTCATTAATGTTTTTCCTTCCGTACAGCGACGACCATACCGATACGATGTTTAGGGGGCGGGTGACGGAGAATTGACGGCGTTCGCGCGTACCGGCGGCTTTGCTGGCACCGGTGCAGTTTGTGTGCCAGCACGCCTCAATGCGGCATCCGGTTGCACATTGGCCGATCCAGCGCTGGTCAGGCTGCGGCGAACATCCAGATTGCGCGAGATAACCAGCACTACACGGCGGTTCTTGGCGCGTCCGACGGTGCTGGTGTTGGGGGCGATCGGCTGAAACTCACCATAGCCCACCGAAGCGAGACGCGCCGGATTGACACCGTCCATGGCGAGCATGCGCACAATGCTGGCAGAACGTGCTGAAGACAGCTCCCAGTTGGTCGGAAATTGTGCAGTGCTGATCGGCTGGTCGTCGGTAAAGCCCTCGACATGGATCGGGTTGTCGAAGCGTTTGACGATCCCGGCGACCTTTTCGATGATGGTGAAGGCCTTGTCGCTGGGCATCGCATCGCCACTGCCGAAAAGCATGCTGGAGTTGAGTTCGATCTCGATCCACAGTTCGTTGCCGCGCACAGTCATCTGGTCGGACTTGATCAGGTCACCGAACGCATCGCGCACGTCCTGGGCAATGGTCTGCAACGGGTCATCGGACGCCTGACCTATGCCTGCGTCAGTCTGCTCGCTGTCCTTGACCAGCGGCTCGGCGGGCTTGACTGAAACCGGGCGCTGCTCACCGATGGGGATCGGCTTCATGGTGCGTTCGGTGTCATTGAACACACCGACCAATGCCTGGGACAGAATCTTGTACTTGCCTTCGTTGACCGAGGAAATCGAGTACATCACCACGAAAAACGCGAACAGCAAGGTAATGAAGTCGGCATACGACACCAGCCAGCGTTCGTGATTTTCATGTTCTTCGACCTGACGACGGCGAGCCATGCGCTGTTACTCCATGAAGCCTTGCAGCTTGAGTTCGATGGAGCGCGGGTTCTCACCCTCGGCGATGGACAACAGACCTTCAAGCAACATTTCGCGATAGCGCGCCTGACGGTGGGCGATGGCCTTGAGCTTGTTCGCCACTGGCAGGAGGATCAGGTTGGCCATGGCCACGCCATAGATCGTGGCAACGAAGGCGACGGCGATACCGCTGCCCAGTTGACTGGGGTCAGCCAGGTTGCCCATGACATGAATCAGGCCCATGACCGCGCCGATGATACCTACGGTCGGCGCGTAGCCGCCCATGCTTTCGAATACTTTCGCAGCCTGGATATCGCGGGTTTCCTGGGTGATGAAATCCACTTCAAGAATGCTGCGAATCGCTGCAGGCTCGGCACCGTCGACCAACAGTTGCAACCCTTTGCGGGCATAACCGTCGGGCTCGGAATCGGCTACGGTTTCAAGACCCAGCAAGCCCTCTTTGCGGGCGGTCATGCTCCAGCCGATGACCCGGTCAACCCCACCGGGCAGATCGATACGTGGCGGGAAAATGATCCAGTGGATGATTTTCATGGCACGCATGAACGCACTCATCGGCGACTGCAACAGCGAAGCACCGAGCGTACCGCCCAGCACGATCAGAGCTGCCGGGCCATTGAGCAAGGCACCGAGGTGCCCGCCTTCGAGAAAATTACCACCAATGATTGCGACAAACGCCAGAATCAGACCGATAAGGCTCAGTACATCCATCAGAGACAGGCCTCTACCAGGTGCCGACCGATGTCGTCGAGGCTGTAGATCGCATCCGCGAGTTCGGCCTTGACGATGGCCATCGGCATGCCATAAATCACGCAGCTCGCTTCATCCTGCGCCCACACGGTACTGCCGGCCTGCTTGAGCAGTCGCGCGCCCTCGCGGCCGTCGGCACCCATACCAGTCAGGACCACCGAGAGCACCTTGTCGCCGTAGGACTTGGCAGCCGAGCCAAAGGTGATGTCGACGCACGGCTTGTAATTGAGGCGTTCGTCGCCCGGCAGAATCTTCACCGTACCGCGCCCGTCAACCATCATCTGCTTGCCACCCGGCGCCAGCAGCGCCAGGCCAGGACGCAGCACGTCGCCGTCTTCCGCTTCCTTGACGCTGATCTTGCAGAGCTTGTCGAGACGTTCGGCAAATGCCTTGGTAAACGCCGCAGGCATATGCTGAATCAGCACCAGTGGTGCCGGAAAATTGGCTGGCAATTGAGTCAGCACCCGTTGCAGCGCGACCGGACCGCCGGTTGAGGTGCCGATGGCCACCAGTTTGTAGGCCTTACGCTTGGCTGTGCCTGAAGTAGTCGGGTGCGCCGGCGCATGAGTGGCCGGGGCAGCCGGAGCCGCAGCAGGTGTCGCCGTGCGTGACGGCACCGTCCTGGCAGGTGCAGGGGCTGGCGCAGACGCGCGGCTGGACAACGTCGAAGGAGCCGGTGCGGCCGGAGCTGCACTGGCTGAACCGAAGCCGCTGGAACGGCGGTTGCTGCGTGAAATGCTGTTGATTTTCTCGCACAGCAGTTGCTTTACCTTCTGCGGATTGCGCGAGATATCTTCGAAATTCTTGGGCAGGAAATCCACCGCACCGGCGTCAAGAGCATCCAGCGTCACGCGCGCACCTTCGTGCGTCAGCGACGAGAACATCAATACCGGGGTGGGGATACGCTGCATGATGTGGCGAACTGCCGTAATGCCATCCATCATCGGCATTTCGTAGTCCATGGTGATGACATCCGGCTTGAGTGCCAGCGCCTGCTCAATCGCTTCCTTGCCGTTGGTGGCGGTGCCGACAACTACAATGTTGGGGTCCGAAGAAAGAATTTCCGTAACGCGGCGGCGGAAAAAACCGGAATCATCCACCACCAGGACCTTGACTGCCATAAACACTCCAATAGGTGTCGCAGGCAGCCAGGCTGCCCGCAACCCCGGGTTCAGATACGCCGTGCGGCGTAACGCTTGAGCATGCTCGGTACATCGAGAATCAAGGCAATGCGACCGTCACCGGTGATGGTGGCGCCCGACATGCCCGGCGTACCTTGCAGCATCTTGCCCAGCGGTTTGATGACCACTTCTTCCTGACCGACCAGCTGATCGACGACAAAACCGATGCGCTGAGTGCCGACCGTCAGGATCACCACGTGCCCTTCGTGCTGCTCCTCATGAGCCGCAGAACTGACCAGCCAGCGCTTGAGGTAGAACAGCGGCAAGGCCTTGTCACGTACGATCACCACTTCCTGGCCATCAACCACGTTGGTAGTCGACAGGTTCAGGTGGAAGATTTCGTTGACGTTGACCAGCGGGAAAGCGAAGGCCTGGTTGCCCAGCATCACCATCAGGGTCGGCATGATCGCCAGGGTCAACGGCACCTTGATGACGATCTTCGAACCCTGGCCCTTGGTCGAATAGATATTAATCGAGCCATTGAGCTGGGAGATCTTGGTCTTGACCACGTCCATGCCCACACCGCGACCCGACACATCGGAAATCTCGGTCTTGGTCGAGAAGCCCGGCGCGAAGATCAGGTTGTAGCAATCGGTGTCACTCAACCGATCAGCTGCATCCTTGTCCATGACGCCGCGTTTCACAGCAATGGAGCGCAGGACGTTAGGGTCCATGCCCTTGCCGTCATCGGAGATCGACAGCAGGATATGGTCGCCTTCCTGCTCCGCCGAAAGGATCACACGACCGCCGCGGGACTTGCCCGTGGCTTCGCGCTCTTCCGGCGTTTCGATACCGTGGTCGACAGCGTTGCGCACCAAGTGGACCAGCGGATCGGCGAGCGCCTCTACGAGGTTCTTGTCGAGGTCGGTCTCTTCACCGACCAGCTCCAGGTTGATCTCTTTCTTGAGCTGGCGAGCCAGGTCGCGAACCAGACGCGGGAAGCGACCGAAGACTTTCTTGATCGGCTGCATGCGGGTTTTCATCACCGCAGTCTGCAGATCGGCGGTGACCACATCCAGGTTGGAAACCGCCTTGGACATGGCTTCATCGCCGCTGTTGAGACCCAGGCGTACCAAGCGGTTACGCACCAGCACCAGCTCGCCGACCATGTTCATGATCTCGTCCAGTCGGGCGGTATCGACACGAACCGTAGTTTCGGCTTCTGTCGCCACCGGCTTTTCGCCGCTGGGTGCAGGAGCGCGCGCAGGGGCTGGCGCCGAAGCAGGTTTGGCCGGCTCTGCTTTCGCAGCAGGCGCCGGAGCAGGCTTGGCAGCAGGTGGCGGCGGTGGCGGAGCAGCCGCTGCGGCTGCCGGAGCAGATGCCTTGGCAACAATCGCCTCAGGCTCGAACTTGCCCTTACCGTGCAATTCGTCGAGCAGGTTTTCAAATTCGTGATCGGTGATTTCGTCCGACGCGGCCGCAGCAGCGGGCGCCTTGTCAGCAGCGGCTACGGGTGCAGCAGCTGCTGGCGTCGCTACCGCGGCGTCAAACGAACCTTTGCCGTGCAACTGATCGAGCAACGCTTCAAATTCGTCGTCGGTGATTTCGTCACCGGCAGGCGCTGCACTGCCCTGCGCCACAGGTGCAGGGGCCGGAGCGGTTGCAGCATCGGCCGCAAACTTGCCCTTGCCATGCAACTGATCAAGCAGGGATTCAAATTCCTGATCGGTGATTTCGTCACCCGCCGGCGCAGCCGCTGCTGCTGGCGCCTGTGCAGGCGCTGCAGACACCGGGCTGGAGCCGTGCAGCGAATCGAGCAGTTGCTCGAATTCATCATCGGTAATCTCGTCGCCAGCCGCTGGCTCTGCAACCGCAGCAGCCTGGACTTCAACCACCGGCTCGGGCTCCGGCTCTGGCTCGGGAGCCGCGGCCTCGTCGGCGGATTGTGGCTCGGCCAGACGCGACAGCGCGGCCAGCAGTTCTGGCGTCGCCGGAGTTACGTCAGTCCGTTCACGTACCTGACCGAACATGCTGTTGACGGTGTCCAGTGCTTCCAGGACCACGTCCATCAGTTCGGAATCAACGCGACGCTCACCCTTGCGCAGGATGTCGAACACGTTTTCGGCGATGTGGCAGCACTCCACCAGCTCATGGAGCTGGAGGAAGCCGGCGCCCCCTTTTACAGTGTGAAAACCGCGAAAAATTGCATTGAGCAGATCAGCATCATCCGGTCGGCTTTCCAGCTCGACCAATTGCTCTGACAACTGCTCCAGAATTTCGCCGGCCTCTACCAGAAAATCCTGAAGGATTTCTTCATCGGCGCCGAGGCTCATGGGGTGCTCCCTAAAATTAACCGTCTACAGATCTTAGAAGCCGAGGCTCGATAGCAGATCGTCTACATCATCCTGTCCGGATACGACGTCTTCACGTTTATCGGCATGAATCTGCGGACCTTCACCCTGAGTGAGATGTTTTTTAGGATCTTTTTCATCGAGGATGGATTGTTCGTCATGTTCGATGCCTGCGAAGCGATCGACATGACTGGCCATGAGCACCAGTTTGAGCAGATTGCTCTCGACTTCGGTCACCAGTTGCGTCACACGCTTGATGACCTGACCGGTAAGGTCCTGGTAATCCTGGGCGAGCAGAATGTCGTTGAGATGCGCGGAAACCTGATGGGTTTCCTTCTCGGTACGCGTCAGAAAACCATCGACCCGCTTGGCCAGCTCGCGGAACTCTTCGGCACCGATTTCGCGGCGCATGAAACGTCCCCAGTCATCGCTCAACGCCTTGGCGTCGGAACTCAGGCCGTTCATGACCGGCGTACTCTCTTCCACCAGGTCCATGGTGCGGTTGGCCGCATTCTCGGTCAGCCTCACCACATACGACAGGCGTTCGGTAGCATCCGTGATCTGCGACACTTCCTCGGCTTGAGGCATGTGCGGATCGATGTGAAAGTTTACGATTGCACTGTGCAGCTCACGAGTCAGCTTACCCACTTCCTGATAAAGGCCGCGGTCGCGTGTCTGGTTGAGTTCGTGGATCAGTTGCACAGCGTCACCGAAACGACCCTTTTCAAGGCTGGTGACAAGTTCCTGCGCGTGTCTTTTTAAGGTCGACTCAAAGTCGGCCATCGAATCATTGTTATCCATAGCGCCCTCGCGGCTTGCATCAGCTATTGACGCGTTCAAAGATCTTGTCGATCTTGTCTTTCAGGGCTTGGGCAGTGAATGGCTTGACTACATAACCGTTCACCCCAGCCTGGGCAGCTTCAATGATCTGCTCACGCTTGGCTTCGGCAGTGACCATCAGCACGGGAAGGCTCTTGAGGCGTTCGTCCTTGCGGACTTCGCGCAGCAGATCGATACCGGACATGCCAGGCATGTTCCAGTCCGTCACCAGAAAGTCAAAGGCACCGCTCTGCAGCATCGGCAATGCGGTCAGACCATCATCCGCTTCCGATGTGTTGGTAAACCCCAGATCACGCAAAAGGTTCTTGATGATCCGCCGCATCGTTGAGAAGTCATCAACGATGAGGATTTTCATGTTCTTGTCCAATTCGACCTCCAAGCAGTCTTTAACGCGTTCAGCACCTGAACACGCTGTTCACTCAATACTGGCACAGCACACCCCCGGCTGTACGAAACGACGACGGGCTTGGCAAAACAACAGGCAAGGACCTGAGAAACAAGCCCATCGAGGCAATACCTGACAGGCTTCTGACGGGTCCACCCCGTTACCACGTAACGCTCTGCACAGCCGGCTTGCAGTCAACGCGCGGCCATAGACCGCACATTGCCTGTCAACGCGCTCGCCACTCCCCCAAACGCCCTCGCAAACGAGCTGCGCACTGGCTGTGTAACTGACTGACCCGCGATTCGCTGACCCCGAGAACCTCTCCGATTTCCTTGAGGTTCAGCTCTTCGTCGTAGTACAGCGCCAACACCAGACGCTCGCGCTCTGGCAGATTGGCAATTGCATCGGCCAACGCAGCCTGGAAGCGCTCGTCTTCCAGGTCGCGCGACGGCTCAAGCGATCCGCTTGCGCCATCCTCGTGCAGCCCTTCATGATCGCCGTCCTGCAGCAGGTCGTCGAAACTGAAGAGGCGGCTGCCCAAGGTGTCATTCAAAATCCCGTAGTAATCATCGAGACTCAACTGGAGTTCGGCCGCAACCTCGTGATCTTTAGCGTCACGGCCGGTTTTAGCTTCAATTGCCCGAATTGCGTCACTGACCATACGCGTATTACGGTGTACCGAGCGTGGCGCCCAGTCCCCCTTGCGCACCTCATCGAGCATCGCACCCCGGATGCGAATGCCGGCATAGGTCTCGAAACTCGCACCCTTGGTGGAATCATACTTGGTGGAGACTTCAAGCAGGCCGATCATGCCGGCCTGGATCAGATCCTCGACCTGCACACTGGCCGGCAAGCGCGCCAGCAGATGATAAGCGATACGCTTGACCAGTGGCGCATAGCGCTCGATCAACTCGTATTGTGAATTACGGGAAGCCTTGCTGTACATCTGGTAGCCGCTCGCAGTCATTGCACAGGCCCTGCACTGGTCTGGTGAACGAGTCGCTCAACGAAGAACTCGAGATGACCCCGCGGGTTGGCTGGCAACGGCCAGGTATCAACCTTCTGGGCAATGGCCTTGAAGGCCAGTGCACATTTGGAACGCGGGAATGCTTCGTAGACGGCGCGCTGTTTCTGTACCGCCTTGCGTACGCACTCGTCGTACGGCACGGCACCTACATACTGCAGCGCAACATCGAGAAAACGATCCGTCACTTTGGTCAGCTTGGCGAACAGGTTGCGCCCTTCCTGCGGGCTCTGTGCCATGTTGGCCAGCACCCGGAAGCGGTTCATGCCGTAATCGCGGTTAAGCAGTTTGATCAGGGCGTAGGCATCGGTGATCGACGTGGGCTCGTCGCACACCACCAGCAGCACTTCCTGAGCGGCGCGCACGAAGCTGACCACCGACTCGCCGATACCGGCAGCCGTGTCGATCACCAGCACATCGAGGTTGTCACCAATCTCGCTGAACGCCTGAATCAGGCCGGCATGCTGGGCGGGCGACAGATGCACCATGCTCTGGGTGCCGGAAGCAGCGGGTACGATTCGAACCCCGCCCGGCCCCTGCAACAGCACGTCGCGTAACTCACAACGCCCCTCGATGACATCGGCAAGCGTGCGCTTGGGCGTCAATCCGAGCAGCACGTCGACATTGGCCAGACCCAGATCGGCGTCCAGCAGCATGACGCGACGGCCAAGCTCGGCAAGGGCCAGTGAAAGGTTCACTGACACGTTAGTCTTACCGACGCCACCTTTGCCACCGGTCACCGCGATAACCTGTACGGGATGCATGCTGCCCATGTTATTTCTTTACCTTGTCTTGCGTAGACCGAAACCACATCGAGGGCTGCACGTTCGCGTATGAACACTGCATGGCAGACCGTTGACGCAGGGACATTCCAATAATATCCATCACTTAACCCACTCTCTTGCCAGGGGTGTGATAGAGGTCAGCAAACATATCAGCCATTGCTTCCTCGCTAGGCTCATCCTGCATCTGCACACTCACCGCGCGGCTTACCAGCTGATGACGACGCGGAATATGCAGGTCATCAGGAATGCGTGGTCCGTCCGTGAGATAGGCCACAGGTAATTCGTGACTGATCGCCAGGCTCAGGACTTCACCGAGGCTGGCTGTTTCATCAAGCTTGGTCAGAATGCATCCGGCCAGGCCACAACGCTTGTAACTGTGATACGCGGCTGTCAGCACCTGCTTCTGGCTGGTGGTTGCCAGCACCAGATAGTTGCGCGACTTGATGCCGCGACCCGCGAGGCTTTCCAGCTGCATGCGCAGCGCAGGATCACTGGCCTGCAGCCCGGCGGTGTCAATCAGCACCACGCGCTTGCGCAGCAGCGGTTCCAGCGCCTGAACCAGAGACTGGCCAGGATCGACATGGGTGACCGGCACGTTGAGGATGCGCCCAAGGGTCTTGAGCTGCTCCTGCGCGCCGATACGGAAACTGTCCATGCTGACCAGTGCGATATTCTGCGGGCCGTACTTCAACACATAACGTGCTGCCAGTTTGGCCAGGGTGGTGGTCTTGCCCATGCCGGCAGGACCGACCATTGCAATCACGCCGCCCTCTTCGAGCGGCTCGACTTCCGGCACGGCGATCATGCGTGCCAGATGAGCCAGCAGCATGCGCCAGGCCTGACGAGGCTCGTCGATCTCCGGGATCATCGACAGCAGATCGCGTGATAGCGGGCCGGACAAGCCGACACGTTGCAGGCGACGCCACAGATTGGCCTGCTGCGGACGACTGCCCTGCAACTGGTTCCAGGCCAGCGAGCCGAGCTGGACTTCCAGCAGCTCGCGCAGGCCGTTCAATTCGGAGCGCATCGAGTCATAGGCGCGCTGGCCAACGGCAGGCTCGGCGGCCTGTGGCGGTGCGTACGCGAATGGGCGCGGCGGCTCTTCGAGCGTCGGTTCGATGTGCGTATCGGCAGGGTTGACCGGCTTGCCGGAAAACAGCTGCAGGTTGACCGATGCGTCGCTGTCGCTGCGGTTGTTCAATTCGGCCTGGGCGGAGACGATGCGCGACTGAGTCTTGCGCAGCTCGTCTTCCAGCTCCATGTTCGGCACACGCGGTGCCAGGGCGGACAGCTTGTAATCCAGAGCAGCAGTCAGCTCTACGCCACCAGCAATGCGCCGGTTACCGATGATGGCCGCTTCAACGCCCAGCTCATCGCGAACCAGCTTCATGGCTTGACGCATATCGGCGGCGAAAAATCGCTTAACTTGCATGACTCACTACCTCAGCCGTTTGGCCCGACAGTCGCTACGATGGTTACTTGCTTGTTGTCCGGAATTTCCTGATACGCCAGAACATGCATGTTCGGTACAGCCAATCGTCCAAATCGTGACAGCATCGCCCGGACAGGCCCTGCTACCAGAAGAATTACCGGCAACCCTTGCATCTCCTGACGCTGGGCGGCCTCAATCAACGAACGCTGGAGCTTCTCAGCCATGCTTGGCTCAAGAAGAACGCCTTCTTCCTGACCCTGACCAGCCTTCTGCAAACTATTGAGCAATATCTGTTCCAACCTTGGTTCCAGAGTGATAACAGGCAGCTCCGGCTCAACGCCTACAATGCTTTGGACGATTGCGCGGCTCAGACCCACTCGCACTGCGGCCACCAAAGCGGCGGTATCTTGACTCTTCCCGGCGTTGTTGGCGATAGCCTCTGCAATGCTGCGAATGTCCCGCACAGGTACGTGTTCAGCCAGCAGCGCCTGCAGCACATTGAGCAGCGAAGACAGCGACAGCACGCCAGGCACCAGCTCTTCAGCCAGCTTGGGCGAGCTTTTGGCCAGCAACTGCATCAATTGCTGGACTTCCTCGTGGCCGATCAGCTCATGCGAATGCTTGTAGAGAATCTGGTTCAAGTGGGTTGCCACTACAGTACTGGCATCGACGACGGTGTACCCCAGCGACTGCGCCTGACTGCGCTGGCTGATTTCGATCCACACGGCTTCCAGACCAAACGCCGGGTCTCTGGCGGTAATGCCGTTCAGGGTGCCGAACACTTGACCGGGGTTGATCGCCAGTTCGCGATCCGGGTAGATCTCGGCCTCGGCCAGAATCACGCCCATCAGCGTCAGACGATAGGCACTGGGCGCCAGATCGAGGTTGTCGCGAATGTGCACGGTGGGCATCAGGAAGCCGAGCTCTTGCGAGAGCTTCTTGCGCACGCCCTTGATACGCGCCAGCAGCTGACCGCCCTGGTTGCGATCCACCAGCGGAATCAGGCGGTAGCCCACTTCCAGGCCGATGATATCGATGGGCGTCACGTCATCCCAACCCAGTTCCTTGGCGTCCTGAACGCGGGTCGGCGAAGGCAGCAGGTCCTGTTGACGCTGCACTTCGGCCAGCGCCTCGACTTTCACCTGATTTTCTTTCTTCCAGAGCAGATACGCGCCGCCTGCAGCCACCAGGCCGAGGCTGATGAAGGAGAAGTGCGGCATGCCCGGCACCAGCCCCATCACGATCATGACCGCAGCGGAAACCGCCAGCGCCTTGGGCGAAGCGAACATCTGACGATTGATGAGCTTGCCCATCTCTTCCGAACCGGAAGCACGGGTCACCATGATCGCGGCGGCGGTGGACAGCAGCAGTGATGGCAATTGCGCCACCAAACCGTCACCGATGGTCAGCAGGGTGTAAACGCGGCCTGCGTCGGCGAAGGTCATGTTGTGTTGCAGGATACCGACCAGCATGCCGCCAATCAGGTTGATGAACAGAATCAGCAGACCGGCGATCGCATCGCCGCGCACGAATTTACTGGCACCGTCCATGGAACCGTAGAACTCGGCTTCCTGGGCGACTTCGGCACGGCGGCGCTTGGCTTCCGGCTGATCGATGAGGCCGGCGTTGAGGTCGGCGTCGATCGCCATCTGTTTGCCGGGCATCGCGTCGAGGGTGAAGCGCGCGCTCACCTCGGAAATACGGCCGGCACCCTTGGTGATTACCACGAAGTTAATGATCATCAGAATCGCGAACACCACGATACCAACGACATAGTTACCACCGATCACCACTTCACCGAAGGCCTGAATCACCTTGCCCGCAGCGGCGTGGCCGTCCTGCCCGTGAAGCATGACCACCCGAGTGGAAGCGACGTTCAGCGCCAGACGCAGCAACGTGGCGACAAGCAGAATGGTCGGAAATACCGAGAAGTCCAGCGGCCGCAGGGCGTACACACACACCAGCAGCACGACGATGGACAGTGCGATGTTGAACGTGAAGAACACGTCCAGCAGGAATGGCGGCATAGGCAACATCATCATTGCCATCATGACCAGCAACAACAACGGAACGCCCAACTGACCACGGCCCAGGCCTGTGATATTGCTGCGTGCGCTACTGAGTAATTGAGAGCGATCCACTGATTCGTTACCTGCGCACTAGATCAAAACATTGACGCCGATGGCGCCCTGTATCGACCCTGTTGCAAAAAGCTGTCCAACTTTTACAAAGCCAGTGGCGGTAAGGCTTTAGACACAGAAATCACGTAAATCCAGTGCGCTGAGCGCAGTCAGAAAAATCTTCTCGCTTGCCTGTGCAAGAGCGGACGCGGAGCGTCTGAAACCAGGGCCTTTCAGATTGATGCCCGAACGTCGCGAGAGGGGACCGGACTACGCGTCGCGCTGCAGGTCGGGAGGGATTTTGATGTCGCCCAGAGGGTCGGGGCGCTTGCCCTGGCCGGCGCGGAACTGGCGGATCTGATAGACGTAGGCCAGCACCTGGGCGACGGCCAGATACAGGCCGGCGGGAATTTCCTGATCGAGCTCGGTGCTGTAGTAAATGGAACGCGCCAGTGCCGCAGATTCCAGAATCAGGATCTCGTTATGCGCGCCGATTTCGCGAATTTTCAGCGCCACCAGATCAGTACCCTTGGCCAGCAACATCGGTGCCCCGCCCTGCTCGGGATCGTATTTGAGGGCGACGGCGAAGTGTGTCGGGTTGGTAATGATCACGTCAGCCTCAGGGACGGAGGCCATCATGCGTCGCTGGGACATTTCACGCTGCAACTGGCGAATACGTTGCTTGACCTCTGGGCTGCCCTCGCTGTTCTTGTGCTCGTCGCGCACCTCCTGCTTGGTCATCAGCAGCTTCTTGTGCGCCTCATACAACACGAACGGCACGTCCGCCGCCGCGATGAATATCAGGCCACACGCCATCCAGAAACTGCTCCAGCCCACCACCATCAGGCTGTGAATCATGGCCTGCTCAAGCGGCTCGTGGGCAATCGCGACCAGGTCCTTGCGCTCATTGTTCAGGACCACCAGCGCAACCGCCAGAGTGATCAGGAATTTGCCGAAAGACTTGAGCAATTCGACCAGCGCATGCGGCGAAAACATGCGTTTGAGCCCTGCTGCCGGATTCATGCGGCTGAACTTGGGCATCAATGATTTGGTGGCGAACAGCCAGCCGCCGAGCATGATCGGCCCCACCAGTGCGGCAACCAGCATGGCGATCAGAAACGGCAGGACCACGATCAGCGCGTGCATCCCGGAACTGAGCAGCGCCTTGCCCATGTAGGACTGATCCATCAGGGTTTCGCGGGATATCGTGAAGTTGTCACGCATCAGCTCGGACATCATCAGGGCGATATCGGAGCCGAACATCAACAGCCCGCCCGCCCCCATCAGCATCACCACCAGCGTGGTCAGCTCCTTGGAGCGAGCGATCTGGCCGTCAGCCCGTGAGTCCTTGACCTTTTTTTCCGTGGGGTCTTCTGTCTTGTCCTGGCCATTCTCGTTTTCTGCCATTCAACGAGCCCTCACCATGTCGCGCAACGCCTGCAAGGCCTGCGTAGCGATCGGTTGATACTGATTGAGAATGTCGCCCATGGTCATCCACAGAATGACCATGCCCAACACCAGCGTGAGCGGGAAACCGATAGAAAAGATGTTGAGTTGCGGCGCGGCACGGGTCATGACGCCAAAAGCGATGTTGATGATCAGCAGCGCGGTAATCGCAGGCAACACCAGCCGCAGACCCGAAGCCAGTACCCAGCCCAACCCGTTGGCCAGTTCCCAAAAGTTATTGACCAGCAAACCACTGCCGACCGGCATCGTGGTAAAGCTCTCGACGAGGATTTCCAGCACCACCAGATGACCGTTCATGGCCAGGAACAACAGGGTGACCAGCATCGTGAAGAACTGGCCAATGGTGGCGGAGGAGACACCGTTGGTAGGGTCGACCATCGAGGCAAAGCCCATCCCCATCTGCGTCGAGATGATCTGCCCGGCGACCACAAAGATATGGAAGAACAACTGCAGCGACAGTCCCATCCCGGCGCCGATGATGATCTGTTCGCCGATCAGCAATAGCGCGCTCAGGTCGAGCGCCTGCACGGGCGGCATGGCTGGCAGCGCAGGCGCGACCACCACGGTGATCGCCACGGCGAGGTACATGCGCACCCGACGCGGGACCAGCGTGGTGCCGATGATCGGCATGGTCATCAGCAACGCGATGATGCGAAACAGCGGCAACATGAAGCTGGCTACCCAGGTACTGATCTGGGTATCGGTCAGCGCGAGCATCGGCTGCATGCGATGCTAGCCGATCAGGGTCGGAATACTGGTGTACAACGACAGCATATATTCCATGAATATTTTCAACAGCCACGGGCCGATGACGATGAGGGTGACGAGCATCACCAGCAGGCGCGGCAGGAAGCTCAGGGTCTGTTCGTTGATCTGCGTGGCCGCCTGAAACATTGCCACCAGCAGACCGCACAACAGGCTTGGCACAACAAGAATCGCAACCAGCACAGTGGTCAGCCACAGGGCCTCGCGGAACAGATCGACGGCTACTTCCGGCGTCATCGGGCAGACTCCTCAGTGAAACGGCTCATACGCCACCAAAACTGCCGGCCAGGGTGCCGACAATCAGCGCCCAGCCGTCCACCAGCACAAACAGCATGATCTTGAACGGCAGAGAAATGATCAGCGGCGACAGCATCATCATACCCATCGCCATCAGCACACTGGCCACCACCAGATCGATGATCAGAAACGGAATGAAGATCATGAAGCCGATCTGAAACGCGGTCTTGAGCTCCGAAATCACGAACGCCGGAACCAGAATGGTCAACGGCGCGGCATCCGGGGTCGGGATGTCGGTGCGCTTGGACAGGCGCATGAACAGCTCGAGGTCGCTGGTGCGCGTCTGGGCCAGCATGAAGTCCTTGATCGGCACTTGCGCCTTGGCCACCGCATCCTGCGCCGAAAGCTTCTCGGCCAGATAAGGCTGCAAGGCATCCTGATTCACCCGGTCGAATACCGGCGCCATGATGAACATGGTCAGAAACAACGCCATGCCTGTGAGGATCTGGTTCGACGGCGTCTGCTGCAAGCCGAGGGCCTGACGCAGAATCGAGAAGACGATGATGATCCGCGTGAAGCTGGTCATCAACATGACGAACGCCGGAATGAAGCTCAGCGCGGTCATGATCAGCAGAATCTGCAGACTGACCGAATACTCCTGCTGACCATCGGCACCATTGGACAGCGTGATCGCCTGGATCGACAGCGGATCGGCCGCCAGCGCAGCGGGCGTCACCATTACCAGCAACAGCAGTATCAGGAAACGCAAGGCGCCCATTACTTCTTGTCCTTATCCTTGCCCATCAGCTCCATCAGGCGCTGAGCGAATTCAGGGGTAGCCTGCTCGCGCACCGGCACCTGCACGGGCTCCTTGAGCACATGCAAAGGCGTGATTCGCCCGGGCGTAATGCCCAGCAGCACTTGTTCATTGCCGATCTGCACCAGCACCAGCCGATCACGCGGCCCCAGCGCGCGCGAGCTCACCAGCTCGATCACCTGATTGCTGTTCGGCCCGACGCGCTGCACCCGGCGCATCAGCCACGCGAGTACGAAAATCAGGCCAATCACCAGGATCAGACCGAACAGCAGTTGCACCACCTGCCCGCCCATGCCGCCGGAGACCGTATTGGCCACTTGTGCAGGCGCCGCCTGAACGGCGGGTTCGGCGGCCCAGGCCAGCGATGGCAGGGTCAGCAGAACACTCAGCCAGCGCCTCACTTAGCGCAGCTTCTTGATGCGTTCGCTCGGGCTGATCACGTCGGTCAGACGGATGCCGAACTTTTCATTGACCACCACCACCTCGCCATGCGCGATCAGTGTGCCGTTGACCAGCACATCAAGGGGTTCGCCTGCCAGACGATCCAGTTCGATCACCGAGCCCTGGTTGAGCTGCAGCAGGTTGCGGATGTTGATGTCGGTACTGCCCACTTCCATGGAGATCGACACCGGAATGTCGAGAATCACATCCAGGTTGGGACCATCCAGAGAAACCGGACCGGTGCTTTTCGGCACGCTGCCAAACTCTTCCATCGCCATACGGCTACCCGAATTTCCGGCATCCGCAGCCAGCAGCGCATCGATATCAGCCTGGCTGTCGCCAGCTTCGCCCAATGCAGCAGCCCACTCATCCGCCAATGCCTGATCTTCAGCAGACATCGTATCGTTTTCATCAGCCATCGGTTGTCCTCTGCACGCAGTATTTCAGTTACGCAACAATTTCCGACGTTGACCAGACTGGTCAGCGTCGCGCTATGGGTTCGATTACTTGCAGGGCCATCTTGCCCTTGTGCGAGCCAAGCTTGACCTTGAACGAAGGTACGCCATTGGCACGCAAGACCAGCGAATCGCCCAGTTCCACAGGGATCACATCACCAGGGCGCATGTGCAGGATGTCCCGCAATGGCAACTGGCGCTGGGCGATGGTCGTGGTGAGCGGAACGTTGACGTCCAGCACGTCTTCCTTGAGCGCGTTGACCCAGCGCTCGTCCTGGTCGTCCAGATCGGACTGGAAACCGGCATCGAGCATTTCGCGGATCGGCTCGATCATCGAGTACGGCATGGTCACGTGCAGATCGCCGCCGCCACCATCGAGTTCGATGTGGAAGGTGGAGATCACTACAGCCTCGCTCGGCCCGACGATGTTGGCCATGGCCGGGTTCACTTCCGAGTTGATGTACTCGAAATTGACTTCCATGATCGCCTGCCAGGCCTCCTTGAGGTCGACAAACGCCTGATCCAGCACCATGCGCACGACACGCAGTTCTGTTGGCGTGAACTCTCGGCCTTCGATCTTGGCGTGACGACCGTCACCGCCGAAAAAGTTATCCACCAACTTGAACACCAGCTTGGCGTCGAGAATGAACAGCGCGGTGCCACGCAGCGGCTTGATCTTGGCCAGATTGAGGCTGGTCGGCACGTACAGGGAATGCACGTACTCACCGAACTTCATGACCTGAACACCGCCCACCGCCACGTCCGCCGAGCGGCGCAGCAGGTTGAACATGCTGATACGTGTGTAGCGGGCGAAGCGCTCGTTGATCATTTCCAGCGTCGGCATGCGTCCGCGGACGATCCGGTCCTGGCTGGTCAGGTCGTAACTTTTGACACTGCCAGGTTCGCTGTTGTTGTCAGTCTGGACCATCCCATCGTCGACGCCATGCAGCAGCGCATCGATCTCGTCCTGGGAGAGCAGGTCTTGCACGGCCATGTGAGAGTCCTACTGCAATACGAAGTTAGTGAAGAGCAGCTGTTCGATCACAGTCTTGCCGAGTTCTTTCTGCGCGACTTCCTGAATGCTGGCGGTCGCTTTCTGACGCAGCATTTCCTGGCCGATCGGCGAAGCCAGCGATTCGAAGGGGATGGCTGCAAACAGCATGACCAGATTGTTGCGGATCAATGGCATGTGGACCTTCAGCGCTTCCATGTCGGCTGCGTTACGGCCCAGCATGGTGATGCTCACCTGCATGTAGCGTTGGCGGCCATTGGCGTTGAAGTTGACCACAAAGGCCGGGGTCATCGGTTCGAACACCGCCACTGGCTTGACGTTGGCTGCCGCTGCGGCCGCCGCTGGATCTTCCTTGCTTTCGCTCTTGTGCATGAGGAACCAGGTCGCGCCCACCGACAAGCCTACGGCCAGCAGCAGCGCCACGACGGCGATGATAATGAGCTTGAGTTTGCCTTTACCTTTGCCTGTGGTCGCGGGGTCTTTAACTTCTTCGCTCTGCGCCATGCCAATAATCCGTCACTATTCAAGAGGTTCTTCAATACGTGACAGAGGCAGAGCAAGTGTTATGCCAGAGTTGTACGAGGCGGAGATGTATTGGACACAAACGGTTACGCGCCTGGGCGCGGAGGGATCGTGATTCTTGTGAAAGCACTTCAGGGCAGTTTGGCTAAAGGCACAGTTCGGGAGCTAATGACTATCGTTCCCCACGCTCCGCGTGGAAATGCAGTTCATGACGTCGTGTCGCGACTGCCACGACTATCGTCCCCACGCTCCGCGTGGGAATGCAGTTCATGACGTCGTATCGCGGCTGCCACGACTATCGTCCCCACGCTCCGCGTGGGAATGCAGTTCGTGACGCTCCGCGTCACACAATGGTTTTTCGTTCTCAGGTGGATTGAGGTTCGACTCAAATCACCTTTTCGCCCCTCGGCGACCTGCTTTGATGGGGCCAAAGTAGGCAAAACCCGCAACTCCGTTTCCGGCCCGACTTCGCCCTGTCACTTACGTCGCAATTTGGGTCGTCTGTGCCATCGCGTTAAAAAGCATTTCTGCGCCATCAAGTTCATGCAATGCATGACATCGCGTCGCGGCTGCCATGCAACTCAAGAGCCTCACGCGTAATAATCGATCTCGCTGGTGCCGATCACACGTGCCGCTGGCTGGCTGACCGGTATGGCTGCATCGATGCCTGCGATTTCATCGGAGGTATCGCTGGAACTCATGCCACCGCCACGACCGCTGCGCTGGGCACGGCTGGCCTGCTCCTGAGCCTGTTGCTGGGCCTGCTGTTGCGACTGGTCGGAAACATTGACGTCGACGTTGCCAAGCCCCTGCTGCACGAACGACTCACGCAACTTCGACATCTGGCTTTCCAGTGCATCACGTACACCCATATGGGCGCTCATGAAGGTCACCTGGGTCTGCTGCTCAGGCGCCATGTTGATACGAATATCGAGACGACCGAGTTCAGCAGGTTCCAGCTTGATATCGGCGGTCTTGAGATTCTGGCTCGACAGGTACATGACGCGGTCGACGATGCCTTCGGTCCAGCCGCTTTGATGCATAGCCAATGGCTGGTTCATCAAGGGCGCGGCAGGTGCTGCCGCCGCGCGTGCGGGTTGCGCGGCCTGACTGAGCGCAGCGAGGCGATCGGCAAAGTTGTCGACGCGCGTGTCGCCGACGGCGCCTTTGACATCCTTCAGACCCTCACCGATCAAACCGCTGAACGACTTGTCACTGCTTTCAGTGCTGCTGCCTTCGGAGGGAAGTTGCTCGCTCAGGACCGACAGGTTATTGACGATATTCTGATTGGGGTCAGCTTCAGCGTTGCTCGGCGTCGCCTTGTTGGCAGCCTGGGCGTTCTGCGCAGCCAGTTGAGTCTTGGCAGTGGCGTTTTCCAGCGCCAACTGCACGGCATCCAGACCGTCCAGCGGATCGGCGTCGGGATTGAAGGCGTCTTCGGCTACGACTGGCGGTGCCGCCTGAGTGGTGGTGAGCGCCGAGACCACTGGTGCGGTGACAACTTCCACACTTGGTGGTGCCTTGCCTACAGGCGCCGCGGGAGCCTGTGCGGCCATTGCCTGCAATGCCGGGTCAAGGGCCGGATCGACGACCGCCTGGCCCTCAGTCAGCGCCGGATCGGCAGAGGCCTGCACATCGTCCTGCTTCGAGTCGGAATGCGCCGCGTCATCATCCGCACTTGCCGACTTGGCTGGCAAATCATTGCCGCTATCGGCAACGCTCGACTTGTCGGCGGCATTCGTCTGATCGCTTGCAGGCTTGTCCTTGCCAGCGGCAACCTTGTCCTTGTCAGGCGCGGTCTTGTCGCGAGCTGGTTTTACGGGCGCATCGTCACGCGCAGGGACGGTGTCTTTCGCCTGCTTTGCATAGACATTGGAAAAGCTGGAGGCCCCGTCCTTGCTGCTGTCAGCAGACTTGACCGCATTGTTGGCCACACCGGACCTGGCGGTCACAGAGGTTGTGGCCTGAAGAAGCGCATTGGTAGCAAGGGGCATTTCGGTCTCCGCATCAGCTGCTGGTTATCGCCTTACCAGAGTAGCTAGCAATATGCGGGCCAATTTTTAAATGATCTCCATAACGGGAATCGAGGGAGACTTCAGGGCTCAGCTGACGAACAGCTGCCGCTCGGAATTGAACAACCCGCGAATCGTCATGTATTCACTGTCGATCGTGCCAATCAATTCTGCCAGACCTGCGAACTGCTGCTGGCGGGCTTGCTCCTCGAGCTGGCGACATAGCTCGGAAAGCTGCAAGGCGCCCATGTTGCTGCTGCTGCCCTTGAAACTGTGAGCGTTAAGGCTCAGTTCCTGGAAATCAGGATTGCGCGACCCGACAGCCAGACGCAACTGCGCGATACGCTGCTCGGAATCCTTGAGAAAAACATCCAGCAAGGTTGGATATTCGTCCTCCATGACCTCCTGCAAGGCAGTCAAAACGCTGTAATCCAGATGAATCGACACTTGTTCACTCCTTGATCAAGACTCCAGGCGGGGATTATGCCACTCCCTCCCAGCAAAATTCCACGCAGGCGGTCCTGCCATCCCTGGACCACCTGGCCTCGCGACTCAATTCACAGACCAGATGCAGCCCGCGACCATATAGTTCATTGCTGGCAGGCGTCAGCGTCCGGGTCTTTTCCACATCGAAACCCTGGCCGCTATCCTCGACACTGAGGGTCAGCCGACCGCCCTGCTCGACCGCTTCGACCTGCAGGCTCACCCGGATGAAGCCTGACTGCAGCCTGTCGAGACGCTCTGCCCGCTGCTGATAATAGAGCGCGAACCCCGTTGCATCGTGCTTGAGCGCCGAATCCAACCCTAGCACACCGTGCTCCAGCGCATTGCTGTACAGCTCGCCGAGCACCATGTGCAGTGCGGCACCCTGATCACGCAGGCCATGTACCTCCAGCAGCAATTGCAGGACATAAGGCAGAGGGTTGAAACGCTTGAGCGTCGAGGCACGAAACTCGAAACTGGCCGACCAGTCCAGCGGGCTGGAGGCGCCGCTGTCCGAATACATCATGACAGGCAAATTTTCCAGCGGCGCCTCGACAGCGCTGACCTCCAGCAGGCTGACATCGTCACGCGCCTTGCCGCCAAACTCGTTGAGCGCCACGAGGATCTCCTCGATCAGCAAGTGCGGCTCGCGATTGGCAGACAGAACCTGTCGCAGACGTTGCGCGCCGAACAGCTCTTCCTGACTGTTACTGGTATCAAGCACGCCGTCGGACAGCAGAAATATGCGGTCACCCGGCGCCAACGGATACACATCGGTGCGCGCGTCGAAGGCATCGACGCTCAATACGCCCAATGGCAGATGATTCGAGGCCAGCGGCACATGCTCGCCCTGCGCGCCGCGCAACAGGTAGCCGTCGGGCAGGCCACCGCTCCAGACCTCGACCTGCCGCTGCGGCAGATTGATACACAGCAGCGTCGCACAACAAAACATATCGACCGGGAGGATGCGTTTGAGCTTGGCGTTCATTTCACGGAGGATTTCAACCAGGCCATAGCCCTTGGCCGTCATGCCGTAGAACACTTCTGCAAGTGGCATCGCACCCACCGCAGCCGGCAAGCCATGTCCGGTGAAATCCCCGAGCAGCACCTGCATGTGCCCGGCAGGTGTGTAGGCGGCCAGCATCAGGTCGCCGTTGAACAGTGCGTAGGGGGACTGCAGGTAGCGGATATTGCTCGCCCCCAGGCAACCGGCGTGGGCGATCTGATCGAACACCGCCTTGGCGACACGCTGCTCATTGAGCAGATACTCATGGTGCCTGGCGATCTGGTCACGTTGCTGGCGGACAGTTTCGTGCAATACCCGCAGACGGTTCATGGCGTTGAGCTTGGCGGCCAGTACCAGCGGGTTGTAAGGCTTGGACATGAAATCGTCGCCACCGGCGTCCAGGCAACGTGCAAGCGCTTCGCCTTCGGTGAGCGAGGTCAGGAAGATGATCGGCACCAGCGATTCGCCGGTCAATGCCTTGATCCTTCGCGCCGCTTCGAAGCCATCCATGACCGGCATCATGGCGTCCATCAGAATCAACTGCGGGCTTTCAGCCTTGAAGATGGCGACCGCTTCGACACCGTTGGCAGCGCTAAGAACCCGGTGCCCCTGCCGCGCTACGATAGTTGAAAGCAGAAGCCGGTCACTGGCGCTGTCGTCAGCGATCAGAATGCACAGTTTTTTCAGGGCTGGTTGCACTGGGTATGCTCAATTCGAACAGCTTCGAGAAATTGGAAATGGCCAGAATCTTCAGCACATCGGGCGTGCAGTTGACCAGGCGCACCAATGCCTTGTCACCCCCGGCGTGATCGCGCAGCAGTAACAGCATCCCCAGCGCAGAGCTGTCCAGGTAATGAGTACCGCGCAGGTCGACCACGTAATTCAGCGACTGCGGATAGTCCTCATAGGCAGCGCGAAACGCCTGATGGGAATTGAAATCGAAGCGTCCTTCGATAAAAAGGGTCAGCGTCTGGCCATCGGCAGAACGTTCGGAAGTGACAGTCATGGGAACCTCGAGGTGTTTCATCACCGAGACATTGATAGCGTAGACCAGCCAGAGAGATCACTGCGGTCTGATTGAGTCAAACGTCAGAATTGTTCATGGCGCGGCAGGCGCTGCGATAACTCGTCGAGCAGTTTCTGCTCGCGCTTGTCCTCCAGCCTGCGCGCCTCGTCCATGTAGCGCTGCACCAGCTTGCGCAAGCCCTCTACCCGCGCGTAGCAATCCTGCCAGGCGCTGCGCGCCCGATCCAGATTGGCTTTGTGCCATTCGAGACTTTTGTATTGCTGGGCAACGGCGACATCGAGCTGACTGAGAAAGCGCTGATAACCCAGCAGCCATTGCCCGGAAACCCCGGCACTGCCGCGCTGCAACCATTGCTGCTGATAATCCTGGCGAAACTGGTCAAGCTCCTGCAGCTTGTTGTTGGCAAGGTTGACCTGCCCCTGGAAGTGCCCAAGGCGCTGGGCGGCGGTTCGCTCGGCAGCTTCTGCCATCTCGACCACTGGCGCCAGACGCGCCGCTCGACACTGGGCCATGGATTATCAGCCGCCAGGCGCTGGTGCGAAGATCGACGCCAGCGCCTCGCTGCTGCCTTGTATGCTTTCGTTGTCACGCAGACCCTGACGCTGGTAGCGCACCAGTACCGGATGCAGCGCAATGGCCATGTCCGTTTCGCGATCGCCGCCTGCTACATAGGCCCCCACGCTGATGAGGTCGCGAGTCTGCTGATAGCGTGACCACAACTGTTTGAAATGCTGCGCACGCGCCATGTGCTCGGGGCTGACCACGGCGGGCATGACCCGGCTGATGGACGCTTCGATGTCGATGGCCGGGTAATGCCCCTCTTCGGCCAGGCGCCGGGACAACACGATGTGACCGTCGAGTACGCCACGCGCCGAGTCGGCAATCGGGTCCTGCTGGTCATCACCCTCCGACAGCACCGTGTAAAACGCGGTGATCGAACCACCACCCGCCTCGGCATTGCCGGCGCGTTCTACCAGTTTGGGCAAGCGGGCGAACACCGAAGGCGGATAGCCCTTGGTGGCCGGCGGCTCGCCAATGGCCAGTGCGATTTCCCGCTGAGCCTGAGCAAAACGGGTCAGGGAGTCCATCAGCAACAGGACATTCTTGCCCTTGTCACGAAAGTATTCGGCGATTCGCGTGCAATACATCGCTGCCCGCAAGCGCATCAGAGGCGCGTCATCGGCTGGCGAGGCGACCACCACCGAACGTTTCAGGCCCTCTTCGCCGAGAATGTGCTCGATGAACTCCTTGACCTCACGGCCCCGCTCACCGATCAGGCCGACGACGATGATGTCCGCCTCGGTGAAGCGCGTCATCATGCCGAGCAGCACACTCTTGCCCACGCCCGTACCGGCAAACAGCCCGAGACGCTGACCGCGGCCAACCGTCAATAAACCGTTGATGCAGCGAATGCCGACATCCAGTGGCTGGCTGATGGGGTCGCGCTTGAGCGGGTTGATGGTCGGGCCATCCATCGGCACCCAGTCTTCGGCCTTGATCGGCGAGCGACCATCCAGCGGGCGACCGGCACCATCAAGCACCCGGCCCAGCATGCTCATGCCCATCGGCAGGCGACCGGTGTCGGCCAGCGGCACGACCCGCGCGCCAGGCGCGATGCCCGCCACGCTGCCGACCGGCATCAGAAACACCTTGCTACCGGAAAAACCCATCACTTCGGCTTCGACTTCAACCGGATGATGGCTGTCGTCATTGATGACCACACAGCGGCTACCCATTGCCGCACGCAGCCCCTCAGCCTCAAGCGTCAGGCCTACCATGCGCAGCAGGCGGCCTTCCACTACGGGTTGGGCAGGCAAACTGATCGACTCGGCATAGGAACCGAGGCGCTTGGCGAAACTGGTGCGTTCAAGGCGCATCGAGGGTATCCGCGTCGGATTCGTCAACATTGGCTGCATTGCCTGGCGAGGCATCCAGATCGACGCTCAGATCGGCTGCCGCAGGATGGGTTACCTGTTCATGCAACTGGTCGTGCATCTTGGAAATTGCCAGGGCGATGCGTGTTTCGACGCTGGCATCGATGCGGCTATGCTCGGTTTCGATACGGCAACCGCCCGGCAGCAAGTCTTCGTCTTCGACGATCTTCCACGACTCCTCATGACGTTCGCGCATGGCCTTGACCAGCAGAAAGTCCTGAGGGTTTATGAAAATTCGCACATTCTGCGCGCCCATCGGTAATAGCTTGAGGGCATCGCGCAGGACGCTGGCAATCTGCGCAGAATCTGTGACCAGTTCACGCTGGATAACCTGACGCGCGATGTGCTCGACCAGGAGAATGACGGCCTTTTCGATCTGAGTGTCCTGCTCGGCGATGGGTGTCAGCAGGTTACCCATCAGCTGTTCCAGGCTGGCGACTTTTGCCGCAAGAACGACCTCCGCTTCCTGACGCACTTTTAGCTGAGTACTGTGAAAACCTTCCTTTTCACCGGTGGCGAAGCCTTCGTTCCAGGCCTCCTGGCGAATACTTTCCAGCTCTTCCAGGGTCAGTGGCTGGACTTCCTCCAGCGGTACTTCTTCCATCTCGGCCGGTTCGTCAACCAGCTCGGGCTCCGGTTCTGGTTCTGGCTCCACGTGCGGATCGAAGCTGGGCAGCGCCCAGATGTCGAGTAACCCGGCGTCCTTGGCGCGAATGAGGTCGCTGGCCGATTCTTTATTGGAACTGGACATGAGTCGGCTGAATCCTTAGATCATTTCCTCGCCACCCTTGCCACCGAGTACGATCTCGCCGGCCTCGGCCATACGACGCGCAATGGTGAGGATTTCTTTCTGGGCGGTTTCCACATCGCTGACACGCACCGGACCTTTTGCTTCCAGGTCGTCGCGGAGCAGCTCGGAGGCACGCTTGGACATGTTCTTGAAGATTTTTTCCTTGATTGCTTCGTCGGAGCCCTTGAGCGCCAGTACCAGCACGTCCGAGGATACTTCGCGCAGCAGCGCCTGGATACCGCGATCGTCCACGTCGGAAAGATTGTTGAAGACGAACATGAGGTCTTCGATCTGCACCGACAGGTCTTCGTCGACCTCGCGGATCGAGTCCATGAGCGAACCTTCGATCGAGCTGTCGAGAAAGTTCATGATATCGGCCGCACGCTTGATACCGCCCAGTGTGGTACGCGACGTGTTGGCGTTACCGGAGAACTGCTTCTCGAGAATCTGGTTCAATTCCTTGAGAGCCGCTGGCTGTACGGTGTTGAGCGAAGACACGCGCAGGATGATATCGAGGCGCACCTTGTGATCGAAATGCCCAAGCACCTCGCCCGCCTGGTCGGCATCAAGATAGGCGACCACGATGGCCTGAATCTGCGGGTGCTCGAAACGGATCACGTCGGCGACCGCACGCGGCTCCATCCACTTGAGGCTGTCCAGGCCGCTGGTATTGCCACCCAGCAGAATCCGGTCGATCAGGCCGTTGGCCTTGTCCTCGCCCAGTGCCTGGGTCAGCATCTTGCGGATATAGCCGTCGGAACCGACGCCAAGGCTGGTCTGATCGCCGACGATGTCGACGAATTCGCTCATGACCTCTTCGACCTGCTC
This sequence comes from Plantibacter cousiniae (nom. nud.), assembly GCF_977070315.1. Classification (NCBI taxonomy): domain Bacteria; kingdom Bacillati; phylum Actinomycetota; class Actinomycetes; order Micrococcales; family Microbacteriaceae; genus Plantibacter; species Plantibacter cousiniae (nom. nud.). Next base: position 273,845 of record NZ_CDRVEU010000004.1, read on the forward strand.
GCGATGCACGTTGCGCATCTGCGCCATCGCCACACCCACTTTCTGGACTTCCTTGGGGCCCATGTGCCGGAGCACCTGAGCCGCATCGGTTTCGCCCAGCGAGAGCAACAGTACAGCCGCTTTTTCAACTTTGGAGAGTTTGGCTACCATGGCTCGTTCATTCATCAGTGTTGATCCACTCTTTCACAACCTGAGCCACACGGCCAGGATCCTCAGCCACCAAACTCTTGATTGCATTCAGCTGTGCGTCATAGCCTTCGGTCGGGCTTGGCAGCAGAATGCTCTGCGGGCCACCCAGACTTACGCGATCGTTGGACAATTCGCCGTCCAGACCGCCCATGCCACCCAGTTCGGCGTCGCCGCCGAAACCTGCCAGTTCCTTGCGCTTGCCATTGGTGATGTTGTTCAACACCGGGCGCAGTACACCGAACACCAGGATCAGGATGAAGATCACGCCAACAGCCTGCTTGACGATGTCCCAGAACCAGGGTTGCGAATAGAACGACGCTTCAGGCAGCACTTCAGCGCGTTCGCTGGAGAACGGCACGTTGATCACGCTGACGCTGTCGCCGCGGCTGGCGTCGAAACCGACGGCATCCTGTACCAGCCGTGTGAAGCGAGCGAGATCCGCCGCGCTCCATGGAGCACGGGTGACTTCGCCATTGGCCGCGTTGGTCTTGACCATGTCATCGACCACTACCGCAACCGAAAGGCGGGTCAGACGGCCCTGCTGCTGCTTGGTGTGACTGATGGAACGGTCAAGCTCGAAGTTCTTGGTCGACTGCACGCGCTTGTCGGCCGGGTATGGTGCCAACGCGGGCTGACCGGTTGCCGGGTCCATGATCTGCTGACCATTGGCATCCAGCAGGGGTTGGCCTGGAGCGATAGGGCCGGCTGCACCGGCTGCGCCACCGCCTGCAGTCTGCGGAGCCGTCGCCGGGCCGGGCGGCTGATTGCTCAGCGCCCCCGGAACGCCGCCCGAGCTTGAGCTGCTGGAACGTTGTTCATTGACCGACTGCTCGCTGCGCAAGGCAGGTTGATCAGGGTTGAAGCTTTCGGCGGTCGATTCGACAGCGCTGAAATCAACCACTGCCGAGACCTCGGCCTTATAGCGGTCATTGCCCAGAATCGGCTGCAGAATGTTCTGCACGCGCTGGGTGAGCATGCTTTCCATGCGACGGCTGTAGTCGAATTGCTTGCCGGCCATGGTCAGCTCGGAGTTTTCCGCCTGATCGGAAAGCAGAGCCCCCTTCTGGTCAACGACGGTAATCTGCGACTTGCTCAGCTCGGGAACACTGGTGGCCACCAGATTGATGATGGCCATGACCTGACTCGGCTCCAGCGAACGACCGGCGTACAGCTCGACCAGTACCGAAGCGCTTGGCTTGCGGTCATCACGGACGAATACCGAGCTTTTCGGAATCGCCAGGTGCACGCGGGCACCCTTGACGTTGTTCAACGCAGAAATGGTACGCGCCAGCTCGCCTTCCAGGCCACGACGATAACGCGTGGCTTCCATGAACTGACTGGTGCCCAGCCCCTGATCCTTGTCGAGGATTTCGAAACCGATGTTGGCGTCGTTCTGTACCACACCCGCCTGAGCCAGTTGAATGCGCGCACGCTGCACATCATCGGACTTCACCAACAGCGCACCGGAGTTCGGCTCGACGGTGTAGTTGATGTTCGCTGCAGTCAGGGTGTCCATGATCTGCTTGCTGTCCATGCCCGCCAGACTGCCATAAAGCGGACGATAGTCAGGCTGCTGGGACCAGAGCACCACGGCGAAGCCGATGGCCACGCTCGCGGCAAGACCGACCATGAGGCCGATCTGACGCAGCATGGTCATTTCGGAAAGATTTTCCAGAAAAGACATACCGAACAACGGTTTTCTTTCGGAAGCGCCCGCTCTTGCAGGAACGGTATCGGCAGCTGCTTCAGCCATGACTCAGTACGTCCCTTAAACCGGCATCTGCATGATGTCTTGGTAAGCTTGAACCAGCTTGTTACGTACCTGGGTCAACGCCTGAAAAGACACGCTGGCTTTCTGCGACGAAATCATGACGTCGGTCAGATCCACGCCGCTCTTGCCGATTTCGAATGCATTGGCCAACTGGCTGGAAGCCTGCTGGGTCTGCGCGACCTTGTTGACGGCCTGACCAAGCATGTCAGCGAAGCTGCTGGCACCGGCTTCCTGCGCACCGGACACGGGCTTGGGCGCAGACATCGCGTCCATCTGCATGGCCCGCATATCCAACATCAAGCGATTAAATTCAACACCTTGGCTCATGGACATATCTCTCGTAAGGCCCGCAAATTTTTGACACTGATTCAGCGGGTACAGAAGGTATAGCAACAACGATGCCAGCTAGATGGCGGCTATTTGCCACACCAGATGAGTGCATCATGTCGCTTGACACGAGGTCGCGCCGGACCGCCCGTATTCACGGGGCGCCGGGTTTAATTTCAGGCTTGCATCACAGCAAAAATATTCAGGGACCGCCGATCGGGAACGGCAATCACTGTGCGTTGCTCATGTGGCAAACAGATAGGCCTCCACATCCATTCCGGCGTCACGCATCTGCGCCAGCTTGTAACGCAATGTACGCGGGCTGATACCCAGGCGTTCCGCAGCCTCCTTGCGACGTCCCCGCTCAGAACGCAGGGTGTCGATGATCATTTGAAACTCGTGACGCCTGAGGTCATCGCCCAGCGCGCCGACCGATTCCGGACTGACGCCGGCACCTACATTATCCGCCACGACAGTGCCAGTCACAGCCGCTGCCGCCTCGACAGGCGCAGCAACAGGCAGGCTGGTGACCGGCCCGGACAGACAGAAATCCTGCGCCTGAATCACCCCGCCCTGCTGCAGAATCAAGGCCCGCTGCACGGCGTTATCCAGCTCCCGGACATTTCCGGGCCATGGATAGCTCACCAGACACTGTTGCGCTTCGGCGGAAAGACGCACCGGCGCATGCTTCATTTTATTGACGTGCTTGGCCAGAAGCCGATCGGCCAATGGCAGAATATCGGCAGTCCTTTGACGCAACGCCTGCCATGCCAGTGGAAATACCGACAGGCGATAAAACAGATCTTCACGAAAACGCCCCGCCGCCACCTCACCCGCCAGATCGCGGTTGGTGGTCGCCACGACGCGAATGTCCAGAAGGATCGGTTTGCGCGCACCGACGCGCTCGACTTCGCGTTCCTGCAACACACGCAGCAATTTGGCTTGCAGCCCCAGAGGCATTTCGGAAATCTCGTCCAGCAGGATTGTCCCGCCGTCCGCCTGCTCGAACTTGCCAGCCTGCGCCGCAATGGCGCCGGTAAACGAACCCTTTTCATGGCCGAATAACGTGGCTTCCAGCATATTGTCCGGAATCGCTGCACAGTTGATCGCAATAAAAGGTTTATCGGCACGGGGCGAGTTTTGATGAATGAAACGCGCCAAAACCTCTTTACCGGTCCCGGACTCGCCGGAGATCAGCACGGTGGAATCGCTTTTCGCCACGCGGCTGGCCAGGTTCAGCAACTGGATACTGGCGGGCTCGACAGCAATCGGCCCATCGCGCTCGGCAGGCTCCAGACGACCCAGTGCGTGCCGCCCAACCAGCGCGATCAGCGCCTTGGGCTCGAAGGGCTTGACCAGGTAATCCGCAGCCCCCTGGCGCATGGCCTCGACCGCGCGCTCGACTGCGCCATGCGCAGTCATCAGCAGCACCGGCAATTGCGGATGCCGGCTGCGCAACAGACTCAGCAACTGGTGACCGTCCATGCCCGGCATGTTGACGTCACTGATCACCAGACTGAAGGGCCGCGCCTCGGCGGCCACCAGCGCCTCTTCGGCGGAACCGACGGCCTGATAGCCATAACCGGCCAGCTCGAGGGTTTCCCCAAGCGCTTCGCGGAGCGAACGGTCATCCTCGACCAGCAGCACATTGATCGGCATCAGTTATTACCTGTCGAACTGGAAGCCGGGATCAATGGCAGACTGATAATGGCGCAGGTACCACGGCCAACCCGCGACAAATAATGCACGCGCCCCTGATGCGCACGCGACACCGCAGTTACCACGGCCAGACCAAGCCCTGTGCCGGTGGTCTTGGTGGTAAAGAACGGCTCACCGATGCGAGCCAGACCGGCCTTGTCAATGCCGCTGCCGTTATCGCTGAAGCAGATCCGCAGCACATTGCCGCGACTGTAGGCGTGAATCTTCAGCAGTGTCCGGCCAGCGCTGGCCTGGACAGCGTTTTCAATCAGATTGAGCAGTGCGCCGACCAATGTGTCGCGATTGCACAGCAGCTCGCCATCGATGCTGTCGCACTGCCAGCGTACCGAAACGCCCTGAACATGCGTCGCAGCAGCATTTTGCAGCGCCTGAAACAGAGCACCAGGCGCCAGACGATCCGTCAACGGCAGCTCGCCCCGGGCGAACACCAGCATGTCGCGAACCTGATGCTCCAGCTCATGCAAACGATCCTTGAGCCGCGCGGCGAAACGCTGCTGGGTTTCCACCGGAAGTTCCTGCTCGGTCAAATGGCTGGCGTAGATCATGGCAGCGGATAACGGTGTACGAATCTGATGCGCCAGAGAAGCGACCATACGGCCCAGTGACGACAGGCGCTCGTGACGAGCCAGCTGTTCCTGAAGATGACGGGTTTCGGTCAGGTCATTGAGCAGCACCAGCTGCCCTGGCTCGGCATCCAGCGAACGCGTGGCAATGGAAAGCCTGCGGCCATCCTTGAGCGAGACTTCGTGGCCATCATCTTCACGGGGTGCAAAACAGCGGCTGATCACATGACGCCAGAGCATGCCCAACAGCGGCTGCCCAAGCAGATCGATGGCCGCCGGATTGGCTTCGCGCACGACGCCCATGCCATCAATGACGATCACCCCACCGGGCAGCAGATCGAGCAGATTCTGCAGTCGGTTGGCCAGGCGTTCTTTTTCCGCCAGTTCCTGAAGGCGCTGGGCACCGGCATGAGCCAGTTCGCCCTTGAGCTCGGTGACGCGCGCTTCAAGCAAGCCGTAGGAGTCGGTCAGTTGCGCCGACATTTGATTGAACAGCGAGAATGCCTGCTCAAGCCCCTGACGACTTTCCAGTTCCGGGGAGTACTGAGCCTGAACAGATAGGGCGGAAGTCAGTTGGGCGGCCTGGGACATGATTCATCTCTCTCGTGGCGAACCGTCAGTAAACGGTGTGTTAAGAGAGACTTAGCAATCCCCGTGCCTAAAAAAAACCCCTGAAAAATCAGGGGCTTGGTTTTTGGCACAAAAAACCGGCGTCAATCATCTGCCTGTTCATCGCCCTCACGACGACTCATACCGTACTTGCGCATCTTCTCGACCAGCGTGGTCCGACGAATGCGCAGGCGCTCAGCAGCGCGAGCAACGATACCGTTGGCATCGTCCAGCGCCTGCTGAATAAGGCCCTGCTCCAGACCACCGAGGTAGTCTTTCAGATCGAGCCCTTCAGGCGGCAGCATCGCGCCGGAAGCGAAGTTCGGCGTATTGCTGTTGATCGCCACACGCTCTTCGATCTCGCTGCGCATGCTGTCGACCATCTGCTCGTCTTCGTCGTCGACGTAGCGAAACTTCTTTGGCAGCTCGGCTACACCAATCACACCATACGGATGCATGATCGCCATGCGCTCGACCAGGTTGGCCAGCTCACGGACGTTGCCCGGCCAGGCATGGCGACACAGCGACATGATGGCTGCGGAGTTGAAGCGAATCGAACCGCGCTTCTCGTGCTCCATACGCGAAATCAATTCGTTCATAAGCAGCGGGATGTCTTCGACACGCTCACGCAACGGCGCCATCTCGATCGGGAACACGTTGAGACGGTAGTAAAGATCTTCGCGGAAGCTGCCCAGCTCGATCATGGTCTCGAGATTCTTGTGCGTTGCGGCGATGATGCGCACATCGATGCTCTGCGTCTTGTTGCTGCCCACACGCTCGAACGTGCGCTCCTGCAAGACGCGCAGCAGCTTGACCTGCATCGGCAGCGGCATGTCGCCGATTTCGTCAAGGAACAAGGTGCCGCCGTTGGCCAGCTCGAAGCGGCCGGCACGGCTGGTGATCGCGCCGGTAAACGCGCCCTTCTCGTGTCCGAACAGCTCGCTTTCGAGCAGTTCGGCCGGAATGGCACCGCAGTTGACCGGCACGAACGGCGCATCTCGGCGCTTGGAGTGGTAGTGCAGGTTACGCGCAACCACTTCCTTGCCCGTCCCCGACTCACCAAGGATCAGTACGCTGGCGTCGGTGTCAGCGACCTGCTGCATCATCTGCCGCACGTGCTGAATCGCGCGACTGGTACCTACCAGACTGCGGAACAGGTTCGGTTCACGATGACGGCCGCGCTCGCGAGCCTGGTCGTACATCTCGCGGTAGACCTGGGCACGGTGCAGCGAATCGAGCAGTTTGCTGTAGCTGGGTGGCATTTCGAGTGCGGAGAGCACTCGCCTGCGCAAATCCTCGGGCAATTCGACAGAGGAATTTTCACTCATCAGCAGCACAGGAAGGAACTCATCCCATGCCGCGATGGTCTTAAGGAGCCCTTGCAGGCTGCCCGGCGCGTTTACGCTGCCGACCAGTACGCACAGTACTTCTCGTGGAGACGCCAGAGAGCCGACCACCTGCTGCCAGTCCTGACTGGAACAGGAGAGATTTTCTTCGCCAAGAAAATTCAGGATCACCGCCAGATCCCGGCGGCGCTGGCTATCGTCATCGATTAGCAGAATCTTGATTTCACGCCACATGCAATAGCAACTTCCCTAGTCAACTCAATGCCCATGATTGGGGGGCAGCTTGGCTTCTCAGATGTATAAACCTTGAGACGCCAGAAAATAGTAAACATCACTAGTTAAGTCAAAAAAACGAACACAGTCAAATTTATGGCGAAATTCTTGTCGAACAATAAAAATGACAATTAAACATTAACCGAACAGATGGTATACCTTCGTAGCACTCTTCGCATTCTGGATTTGAGTCATTTCTTCGACAACCGCTTGACGCTCGCCAGTGGCAACATCAATCAATTGCCGATAGACCCCCAATAACTCCTCAAGGTTGCTGCGCAGAGCAGGTTCGTCATCGGGCGCTTCGCTCACCACCGCGTCGACACACTCGCGACACGCCAGATCAAGCTTGACGATAGCCTCCCAGTCACGCTCGGCCAGTGCCCCTACCAAGGCTTCCCGGGTTTCTTCGATACGCTTGAGCGCAGCACTCATTTTTATTCTCCTCGGAACAGCGGGTTATTGCATGGTACCGATTGCATCCCAGCCTTCCTTGACGGTGATCAACAGGCCAGCGACTTCATCGAGTATCTTCTGATCATTGCGAGCGTTGGCTTCCGCCAGGCGCGTCATCATGTAGTGATACAGGCTGTCCTGCCTGAGCAGCGTGTCACTGGGTGAATTTTCCAGATCCAGCCCCTCACGCAGACCGCCCACAATGTCGATGGCCTTGCTGATGAGTACGCCCTTGTTGGCGACGTCCCTGCGCGCCATGGCGCCCTTGGCCTGAGCGATGCGGTCGAGGCCACCTTCCATCAACATTTGCACCAGACGATGAGGGCTGGCCTCTGAGGTCTGGGCCTGGGAGCCGATCTTCTGATACTGCCGCAACGCTAACATCGGATTCATAAGGGGCCTCGTAACAAATCCAGAATACTGATACTCAAGCTATCGACGCAGTGCGCAGAAACTTTAGCCCAAAAGCAGAAACCCGACACAGAGTCGGGTTGCTGATACTTCCACACTCGTTTTTTTACGAGGCGTTTTTCTGGGCGTTCATCGCTTCAAAAATCGAAGTAATGCTTGAAGCTGTCGCCTTTAACTGCCCGACGACCAGGTCCATCGCGTTGTATTTCTTGGTGAGGGTTTCCGTCAACGTGGTAATACGACGGTTGAGCGCCTCTTGATCACTGGCCAGTCGCGTCTGCACTTTATTGAGGCTGGAGGTCTTGCCAGCCAGAACGCCGTCGGCTTTCGTGTAAGGTTCAAGCGCAGTGTTCAGGCGTGCGATCAAGCCACCCGAAGTCGTGCCGTCAGCGCTGGTCACACCGGTGAACATCGCCTGAATCTGGCTGCCCAGCTTCTTGTCGCTCAACGCTGTAGTCAATTCGGTGGTGTTCAACGACAACTTGCCGTCAGCCTGCTGAGTCTTGATCCCCAATTGCGCCAGGGAACTCAAACCGGCATTCGACGTGGCAGTGGAAATCTGGTCGCGTATCGTTGCCAACAGCGCACGCGGGGTGGAGTCGCCAGTCAATGCAGCGGCAGTGTATTTACCATCACTGTCGACAGTGCCCTTGGTCAACGAGGACACCAGTGAAACCAGCGTGTTGTAAGAGTCGACAAACGACTGCAATGAGGTTTTCAGACCATCGGTGTTGGTGGCGACCGTGACTGTGGTCGATGCCGAAGGATCAGAAGACGCGCTGGGCGCGACCAATTCGAATGTCAGACCGGAAATCGCCGTGCTCACGGTATTGGTCTTGCTGGTCAGACTCAGGCCATCGACCGTGAATGCGGCGTCCTTGGCGACAGCGGTAATCGCACCAGCGCCGGTACTGGATTCACTCATCAACTTGGTGCCATCGATGTTAAGTGCTTCCTGGCCGGAAGCACCCGTCACCGAAATGTCACTGCCCTTGCCGGTGGTCGTCGAACTGAACACCAGCCTGGAACCGTTGCTGTCGTTGATGATGTTGGCGGTGATGCCTTTACCCTGCAGAGTCGAGTTGATCTTGTCGCGCACTTCCTGCAGCGTCGAGGTCTTGTCGATCGCCACGTTGTAATCAGTGCCATTTTGAGTGATTTTCAGCGTACCACTCGGAATAGCACTCGACTGCGTCGAGTCCAGCGCGGCGGTAGCCACCTTCGAAGGTGTTGCCAGCTGGCTTATGTTAATCGCGTAGGAGCCGTTGACTGCCGTGTTGCCCGCTGTGGCCTTGACCACCGACTCATTGGCAGACGTGGCAGCAAAGCCCTGGAAGGCAGGCGTGGTGGAGCTGGCCAGGGTATCCAGTGTTTTCTGGAACGCAGCCAGTGCAGACGTCAACTGACTGACACCCGACAGGGATGCAGTCGTGGAGGCGCTCTGCTTGTCGATCTGGTTTTGCTTGGGCGCTTTTTCAGCACCGACAAGACCTTCGACGATGCTGGAAATTGCCAGCCCCGAACCCAGGCCTGTTGTAGAGGTAATCGGACTTGCCATGGTGCTTCTCCCTTCAAGAATGCCGCGGGGCTCGCCGCCCTTTCAAAAGGCGAATGACCCGGCAACACATACCGTACCGGCGATCAGGCCTTGGCGCGGAACAACAAACTGTTCGCATCACTCAGGCTATCGGCCAGCTTCAGGATTTCTGCATTGGGAATCTGTCGTACTACTTCACCGGAATCGCTTGCAATCACTTTGACAATGACTTTGCCAGAATCTTCGTCGATCGAAAACTCGAGATTGCGCTTGACCTCGTGAAAGAACTTCTGGATGTCCTCGGCGGCTGCCTTGACTTTGGCATCGTCCTTGGAATCATCCTTGTGCAGACCGGAGCCTTTACTTTCAGCCGTGGCGGCAACACGCTCGACGGGTGCCTTATCGGCAGGCTTGTCAACGGACGCGTCTGGCACAGGGGCCTGACTCGTCGGTTGAACGGCCGGATAAGTCACGTTCAACTTCACACTCATATCCATGACCATCACCTCAGAAAGTAAAAAAGCGAGAGAGCACCGTTAAGTACTCCCCCGCTAAAACTCACGCTGATATTACTGAAGCAGTTTCAGTACAGCGGATGGCAGCTGGTTAGCCTGAGCCAGAACAGAGGTGGAAGCCTGTTGCAGAGTCTGTTGCTTGGTCAGCTGTGCAGTTTCAGCAGCGAAGTCGGTATCCTGGATACGACCCAGTGCAGCACTGGCGTTTTCGTTGATGTTCTGCAGGTTGGAGATGGTGCTGGTCAGACGGTTTTGTGCAGCACCGAGATCAGAACGCGTGTTGTTGATGGTCTGCAGAGCCGAGTCGATAGCGGCCATTGCAGCAGAGAAGTTGGTCTCTGCAGCAGCACTGTCGGAACCGACGATGGTGATTGCCGAACCGACACCCAGGGTGTTTGCGTCAAAGCTGGCGCTCAGAGTCAGAGTGATCTGGTTCGAGGCGCCGGAGTTGGAGCCAACCTGGAAAGTCATGGTGCTGGCAGAACCGTCGATCAGGTTTTTGCCGTTCAGGTTGGTACTCTGAGCGATACGGGTCAGTTCCGAACTCATCTGAGTGAATTCTTTGTTCAGCGCAACGCGGTCAGTGTCGCTGTTGCTGTCGTTTCGCGACTGAACAGCCAGTTCACGCATACGTTGCAGAATGTTGGTCGACTCTTGCAGCGCGCCTTCAGCGGTCTGAGCAATGGACATACCGTCGTTGGCGTTTTTGATCGCCATGGTCTGACCTTTGATCTGCGAGTTGATCTTGGTGGCGATGTTCAGGCCAGCAGCGTCGTCTTTGGCGCTGTTGATTTTCAGACCGGAAGACAGACGAGTCATCGAGGTCGAAAGGGCGTCGGAAGCGCGACCCAGGTTCTTCTGGACGTTCAACGATGCTACGTTGGTGTTTACTGTTAAAGCCATGATGAATTCCTCGTTGGTTTGGTACTACGTGGCTTCCGGCCCCTGCAAGCGCCGGGTGTGCCTAGAGAACCTTCGTAATAGTTATCGTCGCGATGGCAGGTTGCTTGAGTGTTTTTTTTTAATATTTTGCCATCACCGTGACACCCCTTATAAAACAAGGGTTTGGGGGCATAAACCTGCGACGCAACAGAGAGAAATTCATGACAGTCAGAAGTGGCGACAGGTGAGCGCGTTGTGCCACGAAGTTAAAAGTGTGACGTGGATCACTATTTAATTTAAAAACGCCTGGGGATTTATCCGCAGGCGTTCTTTGTCAGGCGAAGTGAACTCAGCCTTTATAGATAATTGCAGAGCCCCAGGAAAGCCCCACACCAAAACCACTCAAGGCGACGCGCGTCCATGAAGAGCCGAGCACGTGCTTTTCGATCAGCAACGGAATGCTGGATGACACGGTATTGCCGGTTTCGACCATGTCCTTGAGAAACTTCTCGGGCTTGTCTTCGAAGCGCCGCGCGACCGCATCGACGATCGCCGCACTGCCCTGGTGAATACAGAAGGCATCGATGTCGTCGGGGGTCAAATCAGACTCGGCCAATAGCTCGTGCAGATGCGCTGGCACTTTCAACAGTGCGAAGTTGAACACCTGGCGACCGTTCATGAAGAAAATGCCGTTGCTGACCTTGAGATGTGGCGCACCGGAACCATCGGTACCGAATTTCGCCTTGCCCAGCTGCCATTCGGCCCCCTCGCCCATCCAGGTGGCCGTCGCAGCATCACCGAACAGCATGGTGGTATTGCGGTCTTCCGGGTCGACAATTTTCGAGTACGGATCGGCAGTGATCAACAGGCCGTTTTTCAAGCCTGCCGCTTCCATGAAGCCCTTGATCGCATAAATGCCGTACACATAGCCGGAACAGCCCAGCGAAATGTCGAATGCAGCAACGTTGGTCGACAGCCCCAGCTTGTCCTGAACGATGGCCGCGGTGTGCGGCAGCCCTTCCTCGTCGCCATTCTGGGTGACGACGATCAGCACATCGATACTTTCGCGCTTGAGCTGCGGGTTATTGGCAAACAGCGTATTGGCTGCCTCAACGCACAGATCCGAGGTTTCCTGGCCGGCGTCTTTGCGCGGCAGAAAGGTGGAGCCGATCTTCCCAAGGATGAATTCTTCATCCTTGCCGAATTTGGCGCCTTGAGCGTAGTTATCGACACCTGCAACAGGCACGTAACTCGCTATGCTTTTAATGCCAATCATCATGGCTTCCCGATGAGTAAACAGGTCATTTTTCGTCCCGATGAAATCGGAGCGCTACCGAATAGGGGTGATTTACGGACATTTTCAGGGCGCTTGGCAGGTTAAAGCAAGTCAGGCGCATGTCGCTCCCTGTAAAACAATACAGTGGAGATGCACGTTATGACCCGCAGGTCACTCCCGTCTGCATGCTTTACGATAATTTGCGTCGAGGGAACAGGCACTTGATCCTTGCCGACTGCTCTCTGCGAGGAAGCCTTCAAGGCAGCGAACCGGCCGCGAAGCAGCCGGTTTTACGAGGGCGGACGACTCAGCCGGCCAGAGTGAAACCCTTGCCGTCAAGATCCAGATTGGCGTTGTAGGCCTCATCCTGTGCGAACTGCGCTGACCACTTGTCCATCAATGCTTCGCGCGCCTGCTGCGGGGCATGCACCACCCCGGAATGCACCACCTGCACATGCGGCGTCCATACCGTCAGGTAGCCGGCCTGTGCAGCCTTGAGGCAAAGGTCGACATCGGCAAGCGCTTCGGCGAATAGATCTTCATCCAGACCGCCCACAGCGTTGTACAGCTCCTTGGCAATCATCAGGCAGGCCGATGACACGGCAGAGTAGTTCTGCTCGACCACCAGGCGCTGCATGTAGCCGGTGGCGGTCTTCGGCTCGCCGACAAACCCCGAACCCACGCCGCCATTCAGTCCCAGCACCAGACCGGCCTGAGTCACTGCGCCTTCGCCATTCACCAGCTTGGCGCCTACTACGCCCACTTCCGGGCGCTGCGCCTGGTTGAGCAGTGATTCGATCCAGCCGACATTGACGATCTGACTTTCGGCATCCAGCAGGATCAGGTATTCGCCACCGGCTTCCTGGCTGATCAGATTGCGCAGGGCCGCAGGGCTCATGCGCTGTTCGGCACGGAACACCCGCACGCGACCCGACACCTGCTCCTGCCGGTCAAGCCAGGTCGACAGTTCGGCAGAGGTGCTGGCGTTGTCACCGATCAGCACTTCATAACGCTGATAGCGGGTGCGTTGCAGAATGCTTTGCAGGCAGCGCTGCAATTCGGGCAGGTTGTCCTGGCTGTGCAGCAGGATCGAAACCACCGGCCGATGGGCGTGGCGATAATCGATCTTGTAGGTGCCAGGCTGCGCCGAGCTGACTTCCGCCTGATAACCGCGCTTGCCAAGATGGCGCTTGAGCGCTTTCTGTTCGTCCGGATTGTCTTTCAGTTCGGGCGCATCACAGATCAGCAACGGTTCGCTGAGATGGGCCAGGCCGCTCATGCCGCCCTGCTCGATCAGACGCAGCAACAGATCGAATTCCAGCGCCTCGGGAAACTCGCGCGAGTAACCACCCGCCTCGACCAGCAACTCACGGCGCACCAGCCAGTGACGAGCCATCAATGCCGGCAGGCTTTGCAGCAGATCAAGGTTGAAGCCGGGACGGAACACCGGGGTCAGTGTGCCATTGGCTTGACGCTGAATCTCGTCCACGGCAACAGCCCGGCATTGCGCCGCATCGATCAGCTCGGCGCTGGCCAGCAGCAGACCGCTGCGGGTGAACTCTTCGCCGGCCCGTGCCAGCATCAGCCAGTCGCTGGGTGACTGCTTGACGACCTGGTTGATCTTGTCGACGTAGTTGCTTTCGGTGACTTTCACAAAGTGCAGGGTATTGTGCAGCGTGGTCACCGCTGGCAATTCCCCGGTGGTGAACACCACCACCCTGAAGGCCTTGTAGTGACTGTTGATCAGGCTGTCGAACGTGGCCTGCAGCTTGAAGACGTCCGCGTCCAGGTCCAGCAGCAAGATACCGATCTGCGACCCGGCCGGTTTGCTGGCGAGCCTGTCGCTGATCTGCTTGAGGGCCTCAGGCGCCGGATCGCGCGAATCAAGCCAGTTGAGCAGTCGACCGGAAGCCATGCCATCGAACAGCCGACCGTTGTCGAAACCGGATGCCGCCTGCAGACGCTGGCTCCAGGCCGAAACCATTTCGATCTGCTTTTCACTGTCCTTGCCTTTGCCGCTGATCAACTCCGCGATCAGGCTCTGCACGACACCCAGGTTAAAAGCGTAGGTTTCGTAGGCATACCACAGGCGGCTGATGCGCGCTTCAGCATCCGGGTTGCTCTGCTCGCGCAACAATTCAGCCTGCTTGAGCAGCACCGCTTCCAGCCCTTCCAGCTGCAAACGACCCGCTGGCATGATGTGGATCAGGAATTCGATTTTGGCCAGCTCATCGAACAACGCCTGGTTGTAGAACGGCATTTCGACAAACTGACGAGGCTCGAACAGCGCGTCCGATTGCTCAAGGCCGACATTCCACACCGCGCTGATGATTTTCTCATCGCCCTGGAAAGCCTGGGTCTTAAGGCATTCGCCCATGACTGCAAGGCCAGCCTGGATCTTTTGCAGGCCCTGTGCGCCTTCGAAGCCCGAGCCTTCGCCGAGCAGCGCGACCAGTTTTTCGGCGAATGCGTCGCGGGCGGCCCTGGCTTTGGGATCAGTGTGTCTGACGGCTGCGGCAATGGCGGTGCCGTGACGTAGCTCGACCTGCTTGCCCGAGGTGAAGTGCAGTGCATAAGGGATTGGCAGGATGCGCAGGCGGGCCGCAGCAACCAGGTAGTTCATGTGGCCGATTTCCTGCCAGTGCGGCTCGGTGTCATCGGCAACCGAGGTGAACCACTGCTGCGCCAGTTCCGTGCGCGTCACTGCGCTGAGCAGCGACAGACTTTCGCTCATGAAACCCAGAACCCGCTCGCCCGCATCATCTGCGGCATAGTCTTCGCAGGTTTTGCGATCGCGGCGGAAATAATCCACCTGACCGACCTGCGCCTGATAGCTCAGGCTGTAGCCCTGACAGGCACCGTAGGTCGGGTTGGCCTCAAGAAAGCTCAGCGCTGCGCGCAGTGCATCAGGCAGCAAAAAACTGTCGACCGGAGCCTGGACCACGAAGGGTGTGGCCACCTGTTTGAGCCCCTCTGCGACCCTGACGCCAAGGCTGGCATTGACCAGCGCGTCACTCTGCAGGTAATGCAAGCCAGCGCTCGCGGCAATTTCCGCATCAGGCTGGGCCGATGCATCGACCACTACCAGGTTGCACGGAAACTCGCTGTAATACTTCAAGGCGCGGCGCAGGAAGTCTGGCTGGTCCCTGGCCATCAACAGCAGGGTCAGACGCTGATTCAAAGCGTTATGTTCATTTCCCGAATGGCTTTGCATGGTCTTTCCTTATAACGAATCGATTGCGCCTTCAACCGCAGCGGGCGTTGAAGCAAGAGCGTAGCGTGACCGCGCCGGCAGGCAACCTGCTGGTGCGTGTTCAAACGGATCGGATCAGTCCGGCAACCAGCCGTTGGCCCAATATTGCAGGTTTTCGCCGCGCAACATGAAGTCGCGCAGTACTGTCTCGCGCAACTCGTCACCCATGCGGTAGCTGGCATTGGGGTCGGACAAGTGCATGCGGATTGCCTGCAACCATTCATCCGAGCTGTTGGTATACACACGGGTCGCTGGCAGATGGCCCCGATACGCTTCGGTGTCGGAACAGATCACCGGGTAGCCACAGGCGCCGTACTCAAGCAACCTGAGGTTACTTTTGCAGTCATTGAAAATATGGAATTCCAGCGGCGCCAGTGCCAGATCAAGGTTCAGGCTGGCGAGCTTGGCCGGGTAGGTTTTCAGGCTGACCCCCGGATGGAACTCATGGATGTAGGGCTTGAGCAGGTCCGGGCACATGCCGAAGAATACCCACTCGACTTCATCAGCCAGTTCGCGCACCACATCGACAATCAGCTCCAGGTCCCCGCGATGGCTGGTTCCGCCGCCCCAGCCGATACGCGGCTTGTCGGAGCTGCGACGCTGGCTCCTGAGATTGCTCCACAAATGCGTCGCCAGCATGTTCGGCACGACGCGAATATCGCTGTGCATGCCCGACAACGCCTCGGCCAGCGGGTGAGTCGAGACCACCACGCGATCACACAGACCTATGCCCTTGCGCAGCATGGCGCCGATATTGTCCGGCATGTTGCGCTTGTGCTCATTGCGCTCGGGGACATCGGCGATGTAGTCATCGAGCTCGAAAATACGCATGGCATTGGAGTAGTTCTTTGCCAGCTCGATGTCCGGGACCTTGGCTTCTGTGTACCGGCCCTGAAAGACGATGACATCTGGCGACTGGCGCTCGATTTCGACGGGCGTTGCGGTCTCGTAAGTCATACGGCCAACCACCCGCCCGGCCGCCATCAACTCCAGCAGAGGCTGGCTGACCCGGTAGTGACCCACCGCCGAAGAGTTGACCGCCATACCGAAAATGAAAGGCAGATGGCGGGTGCAGAACGGACTCCAGCCCGCCAGCAGACCGGGATCGAGGGTGAACGACAGCGCCTCGTTGAGGTACAGGTTGGGATTGTAGGCCTGATCCCTGGCCATTTTCGGCAGCCACTTCTGAAAGAACGATTTCTGCTCGTCATCGAGCGCCTGGCGAGACGCCTCATTACGTTCAACGGCAGCAGGCTCGGCCAGTACCAGCGATGCATCCGGGGTGCCAACGATCAGGTAACCCTCGCGCCCGACGCGCATGCACAGGTCCAGGTCCTGCAGACCCTGCGTGAAGGTCGCCGCCTCCAGTGCGCCAACAGCGTCGAACACCTCCTTGCGCACCATCAGGCAATTGCCACTGACCGCGCTCCAGTTCTGGGTCAACTGCAGACGCTGCATGTAGCCGCTGGCCCCTGCGGGGAAATTGATGAACGGCCGACCGGCCAGGCCATCCATGCCCATGACCATACCGGCGTACAGAATATTGCCTTGCGGATTAAGGATGCGTGGACCGACGATCCCGACCTCGGGACGCTGGGCATGGTGGATCAGCCCCTGCAGCCAGTCCGCCTGATGGATCAGGGCATAGGCGCTGAGCATCAGCAGATAATCACCACGCGCCTGACCGGCGGCATGATTCTGGGCGGTTGCTTCGCTGCCAGCCTCGGACAGGGAAACAATCCGCAGCTTGTCGCTGCCCAGCTCACTCATCGCCGTGAACCATGCCCGCGCTTCGGCGCTTTCGCTGGCGTTGTCGACGATCAGGACTTCGTAATTCGGGTAGGTGGTGTTGCTGAGCAGACTGTCTATGCAGCGCTCCAGGGCGCCGAGTTGATCCCTGGCGGTGATGATGATCGAGACCAGAGGCAGCGACGGATGAACGTACTCGATGCGATTGAGCAACGGCAACTGATCGTGATGAATGACGTGCTCTCTGCCGATCCGCGACAGGTGGGCCGCAACCAGAGGTTCGCTGTGCTCGATGACACAAGGCAGTGACAGCCAGTCGGCGAATGCCAGACGCGACTCGACCTGCACTTCGGCGATGTGCTCGATGCTCTGCGGCCCTGCCCCCTCGACCAGACGCCAGATCACATCGTGCGGGGCGAGCTCATCGAAGGCCGGATCGAAACCACCCATGTCCAGCAGATTTCGCCGCTCGAACGCCAGCGTGCGCCCGACATAGGGATAGGCACGCAGCAGATCCAGGTTGAAGCCGGGTTTGAAAATAGGCTCTCTGGACTCGTCCTCAACCAGCGCGCCTTCGTCGCTGTAGACACACAGCAGACCGGGAGTCTGGGCAATACGCTCGGCCAGAATCAGCAGCGCCGGCTGCGTCAGCCGGTCACCGGCGCGCAACAGGTAGACCCAGTCGGTACTCTCCAGCAGTGGCAATACTTCGTTCAGTTGCCGAGCCCAGTCCGGCTGCAGAGAAAAACGCAGCACCTGCGGATCGTCGACACTGGCGTTGGTCAGTACCACCACCGAGTCTGCGGCATAGTCCTGTTCGGCCAGGCTGCGCAAGGTGATGTCGAGGGCTTCGGCATCACCCTGCTGATCGATGATCACCGGCACAATACGTGGCTGCCATGCCCAACTCACTATGCGTTGTTCGAGCAGCTTTTTTTGCGGCTCGGAAAACCGGCGGCAGGACAGCCATTCGGCGTACAGTTCGGCATAGCTGTCACTGGCACTGCCGACGCGGCTCATCATCACGCCCTGGCGACCCGCCATCACCCCGTAAAGGCCGACCTCGTCCCACTCGCGCGGCTCTTCGTGCGCGCGGCGCAGAGGCAGAAAACGTACCCAGCCCTGAGCCGGTGCGTCTTCTCCGCTACGCGCCTTGAGCATTTCGTTCAGCCAGCCCCATTCGGTGGTGGCTTTCTGGTACATATCGCCCTGACTGCTGAAGCGCCCCGGGTGCAGGCGTTCGGTACTCTGGATGCTGTGCAGCACAACCAGATTGCCGCGCCGCAGCAGGCAGATGAACAGCGTGAAATCCAGCAGCGCAACGAAGCCCTGCGGCAGCGCAATGGACGGCAGGTATTCCTGCACATCGGCGCGACGCATCATCGCGCCACTGAAACCGCCCAGATAATTGCGCGGCGTGCGCTCGAAAATCGCCAGCATGTCCTCGCCCTTGAACACAGCGTCGTAGGGCACCAGACCAACGTTTTCCATGCGGGCCGGCAGGACATAATCATCGACGTCCACCAGATGGCGTTTGCTGACGACGAGCTGGACATCCTTGTAGGTATCGAGGGTTTGCGCCTGATGCGCAACGCAGTAGTTATAGAGGCGGTCGTCATCGCAGAGAAACTTGATGTATTCGCCGCTCGCCTGCTCCAGACACTTGAGCAGATTGCCCTGAAATCCCAGGCGCTGAGGATTGCGCAGGTAACGGGCCCGGTCGCTGTCGGGAGCTACCAGCTCGTCGAAAATCGCCTTGATCTCGTCGCTACGGCAATCGTCACAGACGATGATTTCGAGATTGTCGTAGACCTGGTCGAGCGCACTTTGCAGCGCTGCGCGGAAGAAGCGCGAATTGAAGGCGGGAATGACAATACTGACGAGGGGGACTGAATTCACTATGACTGACTCGCGAGCGGCTGGGGGCCCTTCAGTCGAGTGGCCCCCCTCACCGCTGAAAAAAGACGGCGGATGCTCAACGTCAGAACTCAAAGCTGACTGAACAGGTTCAACTTGGATAGCATGGTAAACACCTGCTGAGAAGCGTCCAGCATGGTTTTCTGCAATGTCAGGCGGGTGGTCGCCTCGACGATGTCTGCGTTTACGTAAGTACCTTGCTCAGTAGTGTTGTTGCCTTTGAGCAGATCGTTGGTCGTACCTTGGGCGGTTGCCGCCAGCTGACGCGCGCCGCCACTGGAACGTGCCGTAGAAGCTTGTTCGATGGCGCTGCTCATGTTGCCCAGCGCAGAGTTCAGCGCTGCCGTCATATTCTGCGAGGCCACCAGGTTGCCATCGGTGGGCGTCGACAGGGCTTTGATCGCCGCTGTCAGCGTATTGAGAATGTTCTCGGTCTGGTGCGTGCCAGACTCGACGATGAACTGATCACCGGCAGCCGGTGTACCGCTGATATTGAAGTTCACACCGGAGGCGTTGGCCGTCGAGCCGGTCATGGTGCCGCTGGACACTGGCTTGCTGCTGGTGGTCAACGGCGCGGCGTACAGCTCGTAATCGGTCGGGCTGGTGAACTTGAGGATCGCGCCGTCTGTCGGGAAGGTATTGTTGAAAGCAGTCCGGTCCGCAGCGGTATTGCCCACGACAGAGCTGCTGACGGTCGCCGTTGACGTATTGCCGGCGCTGCGCGAGGTGGAAACACTGTCCGGTGTCGACGCCAGCTGGTAGCTGCGATTGGCCAGCGCCGCATCTGCGGTAGCGTCCGAGACCCGGTCAGCGGCCGGCAGGTTGACGTTGAGCGTCATTTCCACGCCGCGGAAAGTAAACGTCTGGGCATCGAACGAGCCGTGGGAAAACTTGCCGCCAGTCGAGGTATCGGAACTCACGTCAGTGCCACTGGCATCAGTGATCTTGAATTGCGTACCGCTGAGAAAAGTCAGCGTATAGGGCTCGCCGCCCTGGTAGCTGGAGTTATAGGTCGGAGTGGACGTCACCAGGCCACTGCTGAGGCCGATCTTGCCGTCATCGGTTGCAGGCGAAAGCAGTGTGGCAGACGTACGGGTTGTGTTGACCGACTGCTCGAAGGCCTCGAAACCTGTCGTGTTGCTGGCCATGACCAAACCATCACCTACCGCCAGATTGACGCTGGTCTGGTCGCCCTTGTAGCTATAGGAGCCATCGGCGTTCAGCGAATACGGTGGCGTCGAGGCCTTGGAACCGGAAAATATGTACTGACCGTTAGGGTCCTGGCTGTTCATCAAGCCCAGAATCTGACTCTGGTACTGCTTGAGGGCCGAAGCCTTGGCGAGCCGGTCCGAGTCGGTAAACGCGCCACTGCCTGCCGATACGATCTGCTCCCGCGCAGCCTGCATCGTGTCGATGATGCTGGTCAGCGTGGTCTCGGTGGTCACCGCGTTGGTATTGATCGTGCCGATATTGGTTTCGTACTGGGTCAGCATGGAGTTCTGCTGCGCCAGTTGCAGTACGCGCGCGGCACCTACCGGATCATCGCCTGCGGTATTGAGCTTGATGCCGCTGGAGACCTCTTCGCTGGTCTTGTTCAGGTTCGAATAGTTACGCTGATAATTGGTGTTCGTGGATTCGAAGAACTGGGTAGTCGAGATACGCATGGCTCACGATTCCTTAAAGACTGTTGATCAGCGTGCTGAAAATGGTTTGTGCCGCCTTGATGATCTGCGAAGAGGCGGTGTAGTACTGCTGATACTTGATCAGGTTGGACGCCTCTTCGTCGAGCGATACACCCGAGACCGAGTCGCGTGACGATTTGGCCTGGCTGACAACGGCCGCAGTGGCGGTCACATCGTTCTTGCTCTGGCTCGCCAGCGTACCCACAACCGATACCGTATCTGCATACGAACCGGACAGGCTGGTGCCCACGCCACCGTTGACGACACCGACGGTCTTGGCGGTCTGCAGGCCGACTACTGCCAACGCGTTGCGGTTGTCGGACGAGCCGCCACCGGTCATGCCGATGCTGAACGTGTCATTGGCAACCGGCGAGCCGGAAATGGTCATTTCCAGCTGGAACGCAGTGCTGCTGCTCGGCGTCGTTGTGGTGTCGGTATAGCCGACGTTCAATTTGATCGTGTTGGCCTGGCCCTGGATGATCGAGCCACCAACGGCATTGCCGTTCTGGTCGAGCACCGCCCCGCCACTCGCATTGATCAGGGTGTAACTCTGCACGCCGGTACTGCTGACCGCACCCATCACCAGTTTCATCGGGGTGGAGTCTTTGAGCGCATTGCGCAGGTCAGCGGTCTGGGTGCTGTCGTAGATATCCGACTTGGTGTTCAGCACCGGCTGGGTGAAGCCACCAGTACCGGAGTTGCTGGATCCCGCCGTTGCCGTCAAGGGCGCGGCCGCTGCAATATCCTTGGCGTCCGTCAGAACCACCGAGATCCCCGACGCGCCAGTGCGGGTCGGGATAACCTTGAAACTGTCACCGGCTGCCAGCGTATTGCCGTTGAGGCTCACACTGAAGCCGTCGAACTGTTTGGGCGGATTGTCAGCCAGCGAACCGGCACCGACGCTCTCGCCGTTGGGCAGACGACGTACGGTGAAATTCGACGAGTCGCTGAACGTCACTTCATAATCGTTGGCGGTCAGCTTGCTGGTGTCGCCAATGGTGACGTTGAGGTTGCCGGAGCCGACACTGTTGGTGGTTTTGCCGATGCTGCGCTGGGTAATGGCTTCGGCACTGTTGATGCTGGAATACAGGTTCGAACCGAAATTGCCCTTGCTGTCGATGCCCTGGTTCATCTGGCTGTTGACCTGGTCCGACAATACCATCGCGGTACGGCCCAGTTCGTTGGTCGCAGGCACCAGCACTTCGTTGCGGTAACGCAACAGACCACCGATCGAGCCGCCAGTGAGCACCGAGGTCACATCGGTCTGGGTCTGGCCGTAGGCAATCTGCACGTTGTACTGCAACGGATCGGACGGGCTCGGGCTGGCCGACATCTTGTAGGACGTGCCGCCACTGACCAGTGATTGTCCGGTACCGGTATAGATGTCGAAGTTACCGTTGTTCTCGACCACTTTCACACCGACCAGCTCGTTGAGCTGACGAACCGCTTCACTGCGCGAGTCAAGCAGGGTGTTCGGCGTGGCGTTGCCCGCAGACGCTTGTGTGATCTGCTTGTTCAGGCTCGCCAGGGTGGTGGTCAGCTCGTTGACCTGTTTGGTGAAGGTGTTGAGCTGCGTGTTGACGTTATCGTTCTGCGTGGACAACTGCGACGAAACCGAGTTGAAGCGTGCGCTCAACGCGCCAGCCTGGGTCAGGAACGACGAGCGTTCGGCCGACTGCGTGGCGCTGGTGGCGATGCCCTGCATCTTGGTGAAGAAGTCCGCCAATTGCACGGAGATCCCCGTCGCATTGTCTGACAGTAATGTATCGGTCTTGCTGGCCTGACCGGAATAAGCCACTGCATCCGCGCTGAGGGCGGTGCTCGATTGCAATTGGGTGTCCAGATAGCTGTTGTAGATGCGACGTACGTCCGACAGCGTAGTGCCGGTACCGATGTAGCCTACACCCTGACCAAGAGCGATCTGCGCCGAAGCCGTGGTCAGCACCTGCTGACGCGAGTAACCCGCGGTATCCACGTTGGCCGTGTTGTTACCGATGGTGTTGATCGCGGCACTGCTGGCATTGATACCTGAGAGCCCAATTGAAATCAGCGACATGAGTCAAACCTTATAAAGTCGTGGAAGAGCCCGCTGCAGCGGCGTAAGTCTGGTAACTCTTCATCTGCTTCGCAATCTGCGAAATCTTGCTGGCATAGTCCGGGTCAGTGGCGTAACCGGCCTTCTGCAATTCTTTTACAAACTGTTCCGGTTTATCGGCCGAATTGACTACTTCTTTATAGCGGCTGTTGTTCTGCAACAGACTGACCAGGTCGTGGAAGCTGTCGGCGTAGGAATCATAGGAACGGAAATCCGCCGTTTCCTTGACCATCTTGCCGTCGCGGAACTCGCTGGTGATCGCACGCGCTTCGGCACCCTTCCAGCTGCCCGCCGCCTTGATGCCGAACAGGTTGTGACTGCTGCTACCGTCCTGCTGACGCATGATCGATTTGCCCCAACCGGTTTCCAGTGCCGCCTGCGCCACCAGCATGACCGGGTCGACGCCGATACGCGCTGCGGCTTCCTTGGCCAGTGGCAACATGGTTTCGACGAACTGATCGGCGTTGCTGAACGCGCGCTTGGCCGGTGCCAGCGGTGGCTGGGCCATGGAGCGCACGTATTCCGGCGCGGGTGCCAGGTTCGGATCGAGTGTCCAGTCGCCGTTGTTGCCTGAAGTACCGGCTGTCGCACGAGCTGGCACCGGGCTGTTGCTGACGGCTGTGGTGGCAGAAGGCACGATGCCGGCCAGCAGACGATCGGTGAGTTTGGCGGGCAGCGACAGACGACGCGCGTTGAGCAGCGCCATGTCGTTGCGCCCTTCTCCGGACGCCGAGGCCGCAGCCGCCGCCTGATCGGCAGCCGCCGAGCGCGTGGCCCACAACGGACGCTGATAGACGCTGGTCGCCAGACCGGTCTTGGCCGGCGCAGCGTCAGTAGCGGCCGTTGCAGCGTCGGTCGTATTGACCGGCGCAGCGTGGTTTATCCCCTTGTCTTTCGACAATTGGCGCATCAGCACGTCCTGCAAACCGATACCGTTGCCACGGGTGGACAGCGTGACCGCCAACTGCTGGTCATACATATCCTGATACTGCCGCGTGGCCGGGGTGTTCATCGGATTGTCCTTGGCCAGCACTTCGTTGGCCGAGCGCATGGCCTTGAGCATCTGGCTGACGAACAGCGACTCGAACTCGCGGGCCACCTTCTTCTGGTTTTCCACACTGTCCTTGTCGCCATGCTTCAGCGACGCCAGACGGTTGACGTCGGTGTAGGCACCCGAATCGACCGCCGACGAAATTCCGCTCTTGGGCATATCCATGCTCGAATCCTCAGATCACGATCAGGTCGGCTTGCAACGCGCCGGCCTGCTTAAGGGCTTCGAGGATGGCCATCAGGTCACCGGGCGCAGCGCCCACCTGATTGACCGCGCGAACGATCTCATCCAGCGTGGTGCCTGGACCGAACTTGAACATCGGGTGCAGTTCCTGCTGGGCATTAACCCGCGAGCGAGGCACTACAGCAGTCTGTCCGCCGGACAATGCGCCCGGCTGGCTGACGATCGGGTCTTCGGTGATGGTCACGGTCAGGCTGCCGTGGGTGACGGCAGCAGGTGAAACCTTGACGTTCTGGCCGATGACGATGGTGCCGGTCCGCGAATTGATGATGACCTTGGCAGCGGTCTGGCCCGGATCGATTTCCAGGTTTTCCAGAATCGACAGGTAATCCACACGCTGGCTTGGGTCGAGCGGCGCAGTCACGCGCACCGAACCACCGTCAAGCGCCTGAGCGACGCCAGGGCCAAGCATGTCATTGATCTTGTCCACGACGCGCTTGGCAGTAGTGAAGTCGGAGCGATTCAGGTTCAGCGTCAGGGTGTTGCCCTGGTTGAAGCCGCTCGGTACAGCGCGTTCTACCGACGCACCACCGGGGATTCGACCCGACGACGGAACGTTGACGGTAATCTTCGAGCCGTCACGGCCTTCCGCGTCGAAACCGCCGACCACCAGGTTGCCCTGAGCGATGGCGTAAACGTTGCCGTCGACACCTTTCATCGGTGTCATCAACAGCGCACCACCGCGCAGGCTTTTGGAGTTACCGATCGAGGAAACAGTGATATCGACCGTCTGGCCCGGTTTGGCAAACGCTGGCAAATCTGCGTACACCGCAACCGCCGCGACGTTCTTCAGCTGCACGGTGCCCGAACCCGACGGCACCTTGATGCCGAACTGCGACAGCATGTTGTTGAAGGTCTGCAGGGTGAACGGGGTCTGGGTGGTCTGGTCACCTGTACCGTTGAGACCCACGACCAGACCGTAACCTATCAACTGGTTGGCCCGTACGCCGGAGATGCTTGCGATGTCCTTCAGACGCTCGGCATGCACGCCGAACGCTGTGGACAACAACAAGGTCGCCGCTATCAGTTGCTTGAGCTTGATCATGTCTATCCCGCTATCAGAAAGGGAACAACGGGCTGAGGAAGAACCGGTCGAACCAGCCTGGCTGGCTGGTATCGGCAAAGGCTCCGGTCCCCGAATAGGTAATACGTGCATCGGCGATACGGGTGGACGACACGGTATTATCGGTCGCGATGTCGTCAGCCCGGACCAGGCCGGCAATCCGCACCAGTTCGTCACCGGTATTGAGGGTCATCCACTTCTCGCCACGCACCGCCAGAATGCCGTTGGGCAGCACATCCGCAACCGTCACGGTGACCGAGCCGGTCAGACTGTTGCTCTGTGCGGCCTTGCCATCACCCTTGGTGGTCCGCGCGCCGGTGTAACCAGCGTTCAGGCTCAGGTCGTTACCGCCAATCGGGTTGTTGGTGGTCAGACCCGAACCGAACAGCGAGGTCAGACCAATGCTGTTGGTGCTGTCCTTGGTCATCGCCGAAGTGGCCGCCTTGCTCGCCGCCATACGCTCGGAAAGCGTGATGGTGATGATGTCGCCAATACGGAAGGCCTTGCGGTCGCCGTACAGGTTCTGCTCGAAACCGGCCTGATAGATGGCGCCATTGTTGGCAGCCGCCGACATGGGCGTACGCGGCAACACCGGAGCGTAATAAGGGTCATTGGGCTTGGCCGTCGGCGCAACACAGCCGGACAGCAGGGTGATCCCGCACAATGAAGCGATCAACACTGAAAAACGCGGAACACTAAGGCGGTTCATGACACTTGAAACCTCGCGGTGTAACAGGCGCTTATCAGGCGCCCCATCGGATTGAGCGGTTCTACGAGCAGCGACATCAAGGATTTACAGGTTCTGAGTCAGGTTTTGCAGCATCTGATCAGCGGTCGAGATCACTTTGGAGTTCATCTCGTAGGCGCGCTGGGTAGTGATCATGTTGACCAGTTCCTCAACGGTGCTGACGTTGGAGTTTTCAAGGGTGTTCTGCAGGGTCGGGCCAAGGCCGTTAAGGCCAGGGGTGCCGATCTGCGGCGCGCCGCTCGAACCGGTCTCCAGGTACAGGTTGCCACCGATGGCCTGCAGGCCGGCGGGGTTGATGAAGTCGGCGGTCTGGATATTGCCGATGATCTGCGGCGTAGCGGTTGCGCCTGCCAGCGTGACGGAAACAGTACCGTCCTGACCGACCGTAAAAGTCTGGGCGTTCTGCGGAACAACGATCGCAGGCTCGAGGGCATAACCGTTGGCCGTGACGATCTGGCCGTTGGCGTCGAGGTGGAAAGTACCGTCACGGCTGTAGGCAATGGTGCCGTCCGGCTGGGTCACCTGAAAGAAACCACGACCGTTGACCGCCAGGTCCAGCGGGTTGTTGGTGGTCTGCAGGCTACCGGCAGTGAAGTTCTTCTGCGTGCCGACAATACGCACACCGGTACCCAGTTGCAGGCCGGAAGGCAGTTCGCTGTCCTGAGTGGACTGGGCACCCGGCTGGCGTTTGATCTGATACAGCAGGTCCTGGAACTCGGCCCGGTCACTCTTGAAACCGGTGGTCGAGACGTTCGCCAGGTTGTTGGAGATGGTGGTCAGGTTGGTGTCCTGAGCGGCAAGACCGGTTTTGGCGACGTATAGTGCAGGAAGCATGTGTGTTCTCCTCGAGCGCCGGTTTGTCGGCGCAAGCTGTCATTGATTAGCCAAGTTGCAAGACGCGAGCCATAGACTGATCGTCTTCTTCGGCGGTCTTCATCATCTTGACGTGCAATTCGAATTGACGGGACAAGGCCAGTACCGAGGTCATTTCCTCGACCGCATTGACGTTGCTCGCCTGCAGAAAGCCGGACTCGACCTGAACGGTGGCATCTGCATCGGCAGGCCGGCCGGTCTTGGTGTGGATCAGGCCATCAGGGCCCTTCTCCATGGTCTTCAGGTCAGGCTTGACCAGCTTGATGCGGTCGACCTGCGCCATCACCTGAGGACTCTCGCCCAGCGAACGAATACTGATCGTGCCGTCGGCGCCGATCTCGATCTGCTGCTGAGGCGGCACGGCAATCGGACCGCCGTTGCCCATAACCGGCAAACCACTGCCGTCGCGCAACACGCCCAGGGCATCGATGTTCATGCCGGAACTGCGGGTGTAGGCTTCACCGCCGTCGGGCGTCTGTACTGCGATCCAGCCATCACCCTTGACGGCGATGTCCAGCTCACGACCGGTCTGCACCATCGCACCGGCGGAAAAGTCGGTCCCGGGACGCTCGCTCATGGCGTAGGCTCGCGATGGCATGACCTCGCCAAACACCGGCATCGAGCGGGCCTGTTCCAGGTCACGCATGAAACCGTTGGTCGAGACGTTTGCCAGGTTGTTGGCATGAGCCTTTTGCGCGATCGCGTTTTCGGATGCACCGCTCATTGCGACGTAAAGCAACTTGTCCACAGTCTTCCTCCTCCGACAGACGCTTGCCGCCTGTAGCTGTTCTGAAAGGGTTAAGCAATTTTTGAACCAACTTGTCAGGCTCGATACAAATGCCTGATTAGCCAGTAAAAACTGGCGATCGCCGATGGCTTGAGGAACGAGCGCCAACCAATAGCGGCGGTGGACTGCCGCCTGCCGCTTGCCAGACAGGAAACACCGCCAAAAAAACTTCATCGAACTGCGCCGAGAACCGGATCGACAGTGATAATCTTGCCGACACCGCAACCGTGACCGGGAACCGTCATGCCTTTTCGTGCGTGCATCATCGGTATCGCGAGCGCGAGCCTGATGACCTTTGCCCTGCTCTCTCAGGCCGCTCCCGCCCACTATTACAAATGGCAGGGCGACAGCCGGATCGTCTGCGCCCAGGCCAGCCCGGGCCCAGGCTGGAAACGCTTGAAAGGCCACTTCATCAAAGCCGACTGCTCGATCTGATCAGGTCGACTGGATCAGCGTCTGCATCAGCGTCACTTCGGTGGATATCGCCTTGGAGTTGGCTTGATAGGCCGTCTGGGCCTGGATCAGCGCAATCAGCTCATCGGCCAGCACGACGTTCGAACCTTCCAGCGCGCCACTGACGATGCCGCCCAGCGTACCGACGCCCGGCACATCATATTCAGCCACTCCGGAATCGGCAGTGGCGGTCCAGCGTGTATCGCTACGCGGCTGCAAGCCATGCGGATTGGCGAAACTGGCGAGCATCACCTGACCGATATCTTTAGTCATGCCATTGGTAAACCCGGCACGCAGAATGCCGTCCCGGCCAACGTCGAGGCTTTTCAATTCCCCTGCCGAATGGCCATCCACATATGCGGCGGAGCGCGAACTGGCAGCGTTGTGCTGAAGCAGATGGGTGAAGTCGATGGTGATGCCGTCAGCGCTGCCAGCCGCCCCATTGGATATCCAGCGCTCGCGACCGGTGCCAGGATCAACCGCCATCACAGGCGACCAGCCCGTGAGCTTCAGCTGATCGCCATTGCTGCTCAGGCCCGGACTGCCGGTCAACGACGCGACGGCGCCATGGGAATCGAAGACGATGTTTGCCGTCAGCGGCGTGGTGGACCCGGAGTTCTGCGGGTTTCGATCGTCGATCAGTACGTGCAGGCGCCAGCTGTTGGTGCCGTCCTTCACGAAATATTGTTTCAGCTCATGGGTGTTGCCCTGACTGTCAAAGATCTGGTTACCGAACATCCTGCTGTAGGTGTTCAGATCTGCGGGGTTGAAGTGCGGAACTGGCCGATGCATGACCGTATCGCCCGGGTCGAGCAGACTGGCCCCGGCGTCGCTCAACGGCAACGAAACAGCCCCGCCGTTCAGGGAGCCATTTGCCGCCCAGGCGCCATTGATCTGCGCGGCAGGCACCCAACCCTGCAAGGCAAACTCGGTGTCCGAAAGCTTGCGCAGATGCTGATCATTGCCGCTGTACGACAGAGAACCGTCAGGCTTCAGCTCAAGGCTTACCTGCAACGGCGCTACGCTGTCGGGATCCACCGGGTTGCGCCCGTCCACCAGTACATACATCGACCACTGATCAGCCTCGGTCTTGACGAAATACTGCTTGAGTTCATGGTCGGCTGCGGGCACCGGAGTGATCCCCACATCCTGGATGGTCCGGGTGGCAACCCGTGTATAGGTCGCGGGGTTGTCCGGGTCAAAGGTCGGCAAGCGGGCGAGTGACGGCAGCGAGGCATCCAGATTGATGGTTTCGGCCACCCGGGTCGTGGCCCGAGCACCGACGTTGGACGTATCGATCTGCAAGTCCATGCGGATACCACTGGCAATCTCGCCCTTGTCGTTTGCGGCATAACCCTGCAAACGCCCACCATCGCTGTCGACGACAAAGTTGGCAGCATCCTTCAGAAAGGCGCCGGCCCGGGTATAGGCCAGTGAGCCCTGATCACTGACCACAAAAAAACCGTTGCCCTGAATACGCATATCCAACGCATTGCCGGAACTGATCACGGTTTCACCCTGATTGAAATTCTGCTGCACCGAAGCAAGTCGTACGCCATCCCCGACAGCGTGCTGCCCGGCCCCCAACTGTGCGGACGCATATAAAGCAGAAAACTGCGCACGAGACGACTTGAACCCCAGGGTGCCGACGTTGGCAATATTATTACCCGCTACTTCCAGTCGTTTATTGGCAGCCTGAATACCGCTGATCGCTGTATTGAATGACATGAAAACTCCCTTGCCATAAAGGCAATTCATAGAGGAGTTTTATTCTCACACCATCGTGCGTAGGAAGTTTCCAAGTAGGCTGAGGGAGTAATCCGTAACTTTCAGCACTAAAAAAGACATGACAAAATACTTTGCAGACACCCATAAAAAAGCCCCTTTTTACAGGGGCTCTTTCAACGCGTATCAAACAACGCGTATTACGTCATCTGAATAGTGGTCTGCATGATGGTGCTTTGGGTGGAAATGGTCTTGGCGTTAGCCTGATAGTTGCTCTGCGCCTTGATCAGGTTAACCAGTTCCATGGTCAGGTCGACGTTGGACTCTTCCAGCGCCTGACCGGTGATGTAACCCAGCGTACCCGACTGTGGTGCGCCGCTCACCGGTACACCGGAAGCGAACGTTTCACGCCAGTTGGTGCCGCCGGCCTGCGCCAGACCCTGCACGTTGGCGAAGCTGGTCAGCGAAGTCTGACCGATCACCTGCGACTTGCCGTTGGTATAAGTGGCGAACAGGTTGCCGCTCGAGTCAACGTTCATGCCGCTCAGCTGGCCAGTGGCGTAGCCATTCTGATCCTGTTTGAGCAGACCGGATACCGAAGCGGTCTGGGTAGTGCTCGACATGTCAAGCTTGATCGAAGCAGCGCCCGTCGCACCGTTGGCTGCCCAGGTAGCTGTCGTGCCAGTACCGACCTGCACGCCAGGCACCCAGTTGGTCACGGCGAATGTACCGTCAGCATTGAACTTGATGTTGGCGCTGTCGGTAGGAACAGAGCCGCCGGCAGTGGTCACCAGATTGCCCGAGGAGTCGAATGTCAGGTTATTCTTGTCCGGCGTGGTGGACGTCGGATCGGAAATGCTGCGCCCGTCCATCAGGGAATACATCGACCAGGTATTGGTGCCGGTCTTGACGAAATACTGATCCAGGGTATGCGCATTACCCTGAGTGTCGTAAGTCGGCGTGCTGTACTTGACGTTGTAGCTATTGGTGTCGGTGGCATCGAACGTCGAAACGGTCGGCAGCGCGGTTGTCGAGTTCAGGTTGGCGGAGTTGGTGATTGTGGTCGTCGCCTTGGGCTCCAGGTTGGACGCGTTCACACGCAGATCGCTGAGCGCGCCAGTCACCACTGAGCCATTGGCGTCAACGTTGTAACCCTGCAGCTTCATGTTGCTGCTGTTGACGACATAGCCTTCCTTGTCGGTGTGGAATGCACCGGCACGGGTATACAGCTTCTCACCGTTATTGCTGAGCATGAAGAACCCGTCGCCATTGATGGCAAGGTCCAGACTGTTGGCTGTTCCGGTGGTCAGACTGCCCTGGGAGAACTGCTGGGAAACCGCAGCGGTAGTCACGCCACTGCCGACGCTGGTATTGCCGGAAGTACCGCGAATCGACTGAGCATATTGATCAGCGAACTCGGCACGTGACGATTTGAAACCGGTTGTCGCGACGTTGGCAATGTTGTTGCCGGTAACGTCGAGACTTTTGTTTGCAGCATAGAGCCCACTAAGGCCGATATTGAAAGACATGTTTCACTCCTGCGCCGTAGCGGCTCTACAATCCGATAGTTTGAACTTTGGACAGGGCGACACTGCCGCTGGCCAGGTTAAGCGTTGTTTCTGCGCCATTGACACCCAGCGTGACACTGTTGACCGTGGCGGGCAGGTAAGTTGAAAACTGCGTGTTCTTGCCTTCCACCGAGCCTTCAGCCTTGAAGCTGTAAGTACCCGATGGCAGCTGGGTACCGCTTGAGTCCGTACCGTCCCAGGCAAAGCTGGTGGTACCGGCTTTTTGCGTGCCCAGGTCAACACTGTCGACCAGATTCGATTGCGCGTCGTACACCTTGACGGTCGTTAGCGAGCTTTCGCCCGGCACCACGATCGAACCGGTCAGGCCTTTGGTGGTATCGACCGAGGTACTGCTCGCATCGATGATCACCGAGCGACCGACCAGTGACGAGGCCTGCAAGGCCTGCGACGACTTGTAGCTGCTGGCGATCGTATCCACCGTCGACGTCAGGTTCTGCATGCTTTCAAGGCTGCTGAACTGCGCCAGTTGCGCCACGAACTGCGTGTTGTCCTGCGGGTCCAGAGGATTCTGGTTCTTCATCTGCGTGACCAGCAGTTGCAGAAACGAATCCTTGCCCAGCGTGCCGGTAGAGTCCGTCTTGGTCGGCGTCGGGTTCTGCAGCGTATTCAGGAATGTCGATGAAACGCTGGTTGCTGAGGTGTTATCAACGGCCATAACTTTCGCCTTCTATCACTGACCGAGGGTCAGAACCTTCTGCATCATGGATTTAGCGGTGTTCATGATTTCTGCGTTGGTCTGGAAAGACCGGCTGGCAGAAATCATGTCGGCCATTTCTTCCACGACATTGACGTTGGGGTAATAGACATACCCGTCCTTGTCAGCGGAAGGATGATTGGGCTCGTAACGTGCTTCCAGGTTCGAGCTGTCTTCGATGATGCCGTTGACCTGAACGCCCTGCCCGGCTTCGCCCTGGTCCTGGAACAGCGAACCACCTGTGGACTGCTGACCCTGCATCACGGTGGCGAACACCGGGTGACGGGCGCGGTAGGTCTGGTCCATGCTCGAAGACACGGTCTCGGCGTTGGCGATGTTACTGGCCGTGGTGTTCAGACGCGTGGTCTGGGCACTCATGGCGCTACCGGCAATGTTGAACACATTGGCTAGTGACATGAATTATTCTCCGCGAAGGGCTGCAACCAGCCCCTTGAACTTGCTGTTGAGCAATGTGAAGCTGGCCTGGAAGCCCATGGCGTTCTCGGTGTAGCTGGCCTGCTCGACCTGGGAATCAACGGTGTTCTGGTCCAGCGAAGGCTGCGACGGCGTGCGATACATCAGCGTACCGTCGTCATTGCCCATGCCCTCGGCTTCGATATGACGGCTGTTGGTCTTGTTCAGCGCGAAGTGACCGTTCTGGACCTTGTCGTTTTCGGCAGCCAGCACCGACGAGAAGTCCAGATCGCGAGCCTTGAAGTTCGGGGTGTCGGCGTTGGAGATGTTGTTGGCCAACACCTCTGCACGCTGAGCCCGGAAGTTCAGAGCCTTTTCATGTATGCCTAGCGCTTTATCGAAGCTGATGCTCATTTCGGGAAACCTTTGCCGGTTGACCTGATTCTGTTGCTACTGACAAAGCAATCGGCGTGCCATGTTGTAAAAGCCAATGATTGCGGGGGCCGTAGGCAGCGGTGAGGCGGCAATGCCAGAAAAGCGGCAAGGCATTTCCGCTGTGGAGGGGCAAAGCGGCAAGGTGGGTGCCGTTTTTTTGCCAGTATGGGGGCAGCGTTGGCGAATCTCGTATCTGCACTACAGGATTGTGGTGATGACCGATACACTCAAGCGCACAAGGATTGGGAATTGGAAAGGAGCTTCATCTTGGTCGACTCAATAGGCACTCACAACAACCCGGTCATTAACACCGCGAAAGCCGTGGCGCCCCCCGCCACCTCACCCACCCCCCGTGCCCCTTCTGCACCTCAAACAAAGCGCAGGACTCAGGCAAACTTTCTTCTCTTTCTGTGCAACTCAGCGAAAGCGCGACGCGTGCGGCGTCAAGAGATGCGAGTCTTGATCATGATGCACTGGGGGCGAAGGCAGCTGAGCAGCTTGACCAGATCATTGGCCGAAGCTACGACGTCAACAAGGCTAAAAATGATGCCGAGGTGCCTGACACGACTGATCCCGAACTGCTGGCACGCGCGAAAAAAGCAACTCAATTCGTGAACGGCGGTAGAGAGAATCCTTTCGCAGGCATGGCTAGAGATCAAAGCTTATTTGGCGACAGTGCATCAGCTACCGACGCACCCTCCACCGAACGAAAGTCCGGGCGGTTTTCGATCATTTCCGCCCGGACAGCGCTTTCAATCAGAGACCCAGCTCACTCAAACCCGGGTGATCATCCGGTCGGCGCCCCAATGGCCAATGGTATTTGCGCTCGGACTCGGCGATCGGCAAATCGTTGATGCAGGCAAAGCGCCGTTGCATGAGGCCGTTTGCAGCGAACTCCCAGTTTTCGTTGCCATACGAACGGAACCAGTTGCCGGAGTCGTCATGCCATTCGTAGGCATAGCGCACCGCGATGCGGTTATCCGTGAATGCCCAGAGCTCCTTGATCAGCCGGTAGTCCAGTTCCTTGCGCCACTTGCGCTCTAGAAAGGCCTGAGCCTCTGCACGACCATTGATGAACTCGCTGCGGTTACGCCAGTAGGTGTCTTCGGTGTAGGCCAGCGCAACTTTCGCCGCATCGCGCGAATTCCAGCCATCCTCGGCGCCACGGACTTTCTGGACAGCCGTCTCCAGGGTAAAGGGTGGAAATGGCGGTCTTCCTTTATCACTCATACCAGCGTCCTCAAAACGGTTTGTAGGGCAGAAATTTTCCATCGAGGGTGATCACGGCTCGCTCGCCCCCTTCCGGATCTTCGACTTTCTTGATGTCGAGCTTGAAGTTGATTGCGCTGATGATGCCGTCGCCGAACTGCTCATGCACCAATGCCTTCAGCGTTGTGCCGTAGACCTGAACCATTTCGTGGAAGCGATAGATCGTCGGGTCACTGGAGACGTCTTCGACATTGCCGCGCAACGGGATGGTTTGCAGTTCGGCGACCGCGTCCCTGTCCAGCCCGAGACGCTCGGCGACTACCTCGGCCACCGCTTCCGGCAATGGGTGCTGACCGAGCAATGCAGCCGTGACATACACCACGCTCAACCCCGTACCTTCTGCAAGCCCTGCCCACGTCAGGTTCTTTGCGGTCTTGGCCTGCAGCACACGTTCAGTCAGATGCTGGCGCGGCGCTCTGGAAATGTTGCTGTGCGGCATAGGTAACCCTCCGGAATGAATTCACGTCAATCACAGCATCGGCAACTATCACCATAAGATCCAAGACTGATTTATGATCATCGCCATAACCCTGACTTATGGTGATGCCATGCTGTTACGCCACATACGTTATTTGCTGGCGGTCGCCGATCATGGCAATTTCACCCGGGCGGCCGAGGCCCTGCATGTCTCGCAACCGGCGTTGTCGCAACAGATCAGGCAACTGGAAAGCAGCTTGGGTGTGCAACTGTTCGACCGCACTCGCCGCAGTGTCGTGCCGACCGATGCCGGCCGCGTCTATCTGGACCACGCGCGTCGCTGCCTGCTGGAGCTGGAGGCCGGGAAGCGTGCGCTCAACGATGTCAGCGACCTGTCACGCGGACACTTGCGCCTCGGCGTCACGCCCACCTTCAGTGAATACCTGATAGCGCCGCTGATCGACCGCTTCAGCGCGCTGTATCCCGGCGTGGCAATCATCCTCACGGAGCTGCCTCTGGAGCGGATCACCGAGGCATTGATCAGTGACTCGCTCGATCTGGCCATCGGTTTTGCTGGCAGTCATGCTGTCGAGATAGACAGCCAGCCTCTGTTCGATGAACAACTGTGCCTGGTCATGGCCAAGTCTGCCCCCGAAAAACAGACCTTGCTGACACTTGAGGACCTGCAAACGCTTCGCTTTGCCTTGCTCGCCCCCGGATTCGCCACTCGCCAATTGCTGGATGCCTGGTGCCATACGCAGAACTTCAAGCCGACGGTCGGCCTCGAGGCGAACTCGATTGCCATTTTGCTCAAGGTCGTTGCCCAGGGCCGCATGGCGACCATTCTTCCCGATGCCATCGTTCGCGAGCAGCCTGGGTTGTGCGAAGTTCAGACGATCCCTGCCTTGCCCGGGCGGACGGTTGCGCTGCTGCGGCGTAAAAACGGCTACCAGAGCGCCGCCGCCAACGCTTTTGCAAAACTGGTGAGCAACAGTACGCAAACATGAACCGATGGGCAGACGATCAAAGCTGTTTTCAGCCGCGCACAAAAAAGAGACTCGAAGGTCTCTTTTTTCATCGCAGGCAACTGACAGACCGTCACTTGGCCTTATAGATGATCCCGGGGCTGCACTGAACCATCTGGTAGTGATCCGGCAAACCATTGAGTGCTTCGGAAGCCCCCAGAAACAGGTAACCGCCTGGCTTGAGCGTACCGTGGATACGCAGCAGGATGTCTTTCTTCACTTCAGCGGAGAAGTAGATCAATACGTTACGGCAGAACACGATGTCGAATTTGCCCAGCGAGGCGTAGCTGTCGAGCAGGTTGAACGAGCGGAACTCCACACGACTCTTGATCGGCGCCTTGACCACCCAGCGGCCCGGGCTTTTAACATCAAAAAAGCGCTGCAGACGATCCGGCGACAGGCCGCGGCCGATAGCCAGACTGTCGTATTCGCCGGTCTTGCAGTTATTGAGCATCAAGCCCGACAGATCGGTTGCGACGATCTGCACGCCCGATTTGAGTTGACCCTGATTGGCACGCTCGAACTCGTCGATGGACATCGACAGCGAATACGGTTCCTGACCCGATGAACAGGCGGCCGACCAGATACGCAGTCGCTGACCAGGGCTGGCCTTGATCTGCTCGGGCAGCACCTTGTTCTTCAGCACTTCGAACGGATAGGTGTCGCGAAACCACAGGGTTTCGTTGGTGGTCATCGCATCGACGACCTGCTCGCGCAAACCACTGCGCGGCTGGGTCTGAATACGCTGGACCAACTCGCCAAGCGACTTGATGCTTTGCTGCTCCATCAATTTGTTGAGGCGGCTGGACACCAGGTACTGCTTGTTTTCCCCAAGCAGAATGCCACAGGCTTTTTCCAGAAATACCCGGAACTGATCAAAATCCAAATTACCCGTAGACAAAGTGCCGCCTCTCAAATCATGTGAATCACCGGGGACGACGCCCCCGGCTGGTTATTCTGCTGCATTGATCCGCGCAACGACCCTGGCCGCCAGATCATCAGGCCGGAATTTCGCGAGAAAGTCATCCGCGCCGACTTTCTTGACCATCGCCTGGTTGAATACCCCTGACAACGAGGTATGCAAGGTGATGTGCATCTTCTGCATGCGTGGATCATTACGTATTGCTGCGGTAAGGGTATAGCCATCCATCTCCGGCATTTCAATGTCGGAGATCATCATCAGGAACTCTTCTTCAGGCTTTTTGCCTTCTGCGACCATCTTGAGCAGGTAGTCCAGCGCCTGACGACCATCGTTGAGCGCGACGACCTCCACCCCGACGGTTTCCAGGCAGCGGCTCACTTGCTTGCGGGCCACCGACGAGTCATCGACCGTCAGCACGCGCATAGAGACAGCCTTGTGCTGAACCTCGGCGTCAATGACACCGACCGAGATTTCTTCGGACACTGGCGCGACTTCGGCGAGAATTTTCTCGACGTCGATGATTTCCACCAACTGGTTATCGACCCGGGTGACGGCGGTCAGGTAATGATCGCGCCCGGTGCCCTTGGGTGGTGGATGAATCTCTTCCCAGTTCATGTTGACGATGCGTTCGACAGAATGCACCAGAAAGCCCTGAACCTTGGTGTTGTATTCGGTAATGATGACGAAGGAGTTAACCAGCGAAATCATCCCTGTGGAACCTGTCGCCATTGCCAGATCCATGATCGGGATCGTGCCGCCACGAATATTGGCCACGCCCCGAACGATCTTGCTCGATTTGGGCATGATGGTGAGTTTCGGGCATTGCAGTACTTCTTTCACTTTGAAGACGTTGATCCCATAGAGCTGCTTGCCGTCGAGACGGAACAAGAGCAGCTCCAGGCGATTCTGACCCACCAGCTGAGTTCGCTGGTTTACCGAATCCATTACACCTGCCATGCCGAACCCCCTTACAAAATGACCGCCGCCCAGACACCAGATCAACAAGCGGCACGGGCTTTGCTATTTATTACGTCATGAACGCAAAGACGACAATTTCTCGACACCTCGCATTAGAAACCCGCAGGCTTCTGTGCGCAATCGCTCTGCTGTGCCTTTCCAGCACGGTGACCCTCGCTCGTGCCGAGAATTTCACACTGCCTGAACAGCTTATCGGCGTCACCCAAGGGTTTCTTGAGTTCACAGTAGAAGACTATTTGGCAACCAACCAGATTGACGGGCGTCATGAGATACAGGTCAAGCAGCTCGACCCGCGTTTAAGGATGGGTGCCTGCGACAAGGATTTGACAGCCACACTGGAAAGTCCGCGCCCGGTTGGCCGGGTTACCGTGCGCGTGCGCTGCGAAGGTTCTTCGCCCTGGACGGTGTTTGTGCCCGCTCAGGTATTGCTGTATCGCAACGTCGTGACCGTGATGCGCCCGCTCAAGCGTGACGCGATCGTCACCGAAGAAGACGTCGCGATGCGTGAGCGGGATGTCAGCAGTCTGGGTCAGGGTTTCCTGGCGTCGCTGGATCAGGCGGTCGGTCAGAAGGTTGTCCGACAAATGGTCATCGACCAGGTCATTACCCCGGTGGCGCTTGAGCAGCCACAGATGGTTCACAAGGGCGATCAGGTGGTGATCATCGCGCGCAGCGGCTCGCTGGCGGTTCGCATGCCCGGCGAAGCAATGTCCGACGGAGGCTTCAACGAACAGATACGGGTGAAAAACCTCAATTCCCAGCGGGTGATCAAAGCAAGTGTCACCGGCCCAGGGCAGGTGGAAGTCGCTATGTAGTGCATTGATAGTGGCGCGAAGGGTGTGTTTTTTTTAGACTGCGGGGAATGCCCGACGGCAAATGTCGTCTATTGGGAAGCTTTCTCACAATCAGCCTAAAGTTTGACAGGGGTTGGCCGAAAACAAGGCAAGCGTCCAAACACCCAGAGGTTTTTTCAATCATGGTCATAGATTTCAGTCGCCTTAACAACTCACAGGCTGTTGCCGGTACTTCACGTACCAGCGCCAGTAAAGACACCGCCAAAACCGATGCCCCAGCCCCTGCCGTCACCGCAGGTGTCAAAAGCACCGGGGAAACTTTTTCCTTGAGCAGTGAGGCTCAACAGTTGCAGAAAATCACGGACAAGCTGACCGATCTGCCAACCGTCAACAGTGCTCGCGTTGCCGAGCTCAAACAGGCCATCGCCGACGGTAGTTACACAGTGGACAGCAACCGTGTCGCCAGCAAACTGTTGAATTTCGAAACCCAACGCTAAGCCAAGGCTGGCGCTGGATATTCTGGACGCTTAAAAACCAGAGCATGCGATGCACGACACTACTTTGCTGCAGATGATCACTGACGACATGGTTTCAGCCCGACAGCTTCTTGAGTTGTTGCAGGCCGAATCATTGATTCTTCACGGCCGCGACATGGGCGAGATGGAGCAGGTGCTGGCGCAGAAACAGGCGCTGGTCATTCTTCTCGACCAGCACGGCCGCAAGCGTAGCCAGGTGCTTGCGGGCATGGGCCTGCCAGCCAATCGCAGTGGTCTCCAGCAACTGGCCAGCCAGTCGGATATCGGTGAGCAATTGCTGCTGGCCGCCGACGAACTGAATACACTGATCAACGAATGCCAGACGCTCAACGAGCGCAATGGTAGTCTGATCCAGCTGCAACAGGTCAGTACCGCTCACCAGCTTCGCATACTGAACGGTGGCGATACGCCTACACTCTATGACAGTCGCGGATCGACTGCCCTTAGAGCAAAACCACGCCCTCTGAGTCAGGCGTAACTTCCTGTATCAAGGTTTCGTGCATAGTGGCAGAATGCCTGCTGTTGCGTTGCCGTAGTATTTTGCCTGGAGATTCAAGAACGTGAATGGCTCAAGCGCGGACGATGCTCCGCAGCCCCCGAAGGTTCTCAATACACCTTTGGAAATCGCCGCCAACCTGCGGCTGCTACTCGAGAGTCATGATCCTCTGATCATTACCTTCCATGAGCGTCCCCAGCGCTTTCAGAGTTATCTGCTTGAAGTCGACCGTGACAACAACGTCATGGCTCTCGACGAGATGATCCCCCGTGATGGCGAACGCTTTCTGAGCAACGGCGAATCCTTCCGTGTCGAAGGCTTTCATGACGGCGTGCGGATTGCCTGGGAAAGTACTGCGCACATGGACATCCTCAGCACTGACGGTCAACGCATGTACCGTGGCCCGATGCCTGAGGAAGTGGTCTATCACCAGCGGCGCAACGCATTTCGGGCTGCGCTGAAGCTGGCACAACTGGTCGATGTAGAAATCGGCGGTGACCGCTTGAAGTTCACACTGGCCGGCAAGCTGCTGGACATTTCTGCCACAGGTTGCAAGTTGCGCTTCGAGGGCGACGTGTCCGATCGCATGCAATTGGGCCAGGTATACGAGCGTTTCGTCGCCAAGCTGCCTTTCGGCGCCATGACAGCACCTGTCGAGTTGCGCCACCTGCATTTCGAAGAACGATTCAATACTACCTTTGCCGGCGTCCGCTTCCACAACATGAGTGGGCTGGTGCAGCGTCAGGTCGAGCGCTTCGTCTATCAATTACAGCGCGAAGCACGACGCTTCGACAAAGACGAGGACTTCTGACACTCACCTGAATCCTTCGGCGATTGCGGCAATGCTGCCGCAATCATGCACTACCCTGCACTCTCCCCTCAGGCCTTCCAGGTCTCGCTTTCACGCTCGCGTTCATGCTCATTGGCTTCAGCTGGTTCCGCTCCGGCAGCCGGCTCGGTCTGCGCCAGTGTCTCGCTTTCTGCATCGACCTCAGCTTCAGACACCGCCTCGGGCTCCGGCTCAGGCTCAACGGTTGCCTGCATCTGTTCCTGAACCACCTGCTCATCGACACGCGGGTCAAGTGCAACCACCAGTGGCGAACTGGACATACTGTCCGGCATCGCAACGTGGTGCAGCGGTGCGTTTTCGACCTGATGCAAGTGAGTGACCGCCTTGGGCCTGATCAGCAGTACCAGAATCACACCCGCGCCACAGACGAACGCATAGAGCATGTGACCGCCAAACTGCTTCATCACCACACCCGCGGCCAACGGACCGATACTGGCGCCAATGCCGTAGGTCATGAGCAACATGGCCGTCAGCGATACCCGGCGCTCGGCCTCGACGTGGTCATTGGCGAATGCCACTGCCAGCGGATAAAGGCAGAACTGCATCAGCGAAGCCAGAAACCCGACACCGAACAGCACCTCGACCGGCACACTGGGAAACACCGCCAGCGGTAATGACGCCACCACCAGTGCGGCGGCAAAGATGCGCATCAGTACGGAACGGTCATAGCGGTCGGACAGCAGGCCCAACGGCCACTGCACCAGAAACCCGGCCAGAATGCAGCAGCCCATGAACAGACCGACCTGCTCGGTGGACAGCCCCTGCTCAGCGGCGTAGACCGGTGCCAGACCATAGAACGAGCCGATGATCAGGCCGGCGCCCAGTACCGCCGTCAACGACTGCGGCACACGCTTCATGAAGAAGCGCGGCTCCAGTGGTGCCGGATGCAGGGGTGCCGGGTGAATCGCCCGGGTCATGGCGACCGGCACCAGGCACAGTGCGAAACACAGCGCTACCAGCATCAGCAGCTCAGGCCCCAGTTGCGGGTGAACCACCAGCACCAGCTGACCCAGCACCAGCCCCAGGTAGGAGGCAATCATGTAACCGCTGAAGACCATGCCGCGCTGTTTGGCGGCCGCCTGCTCGTTCAGCCAGCTCTCGATGACCATGTATTGGCACATCATGCCCAGACCTACGATGACCCTCAGCACCAGCCAGGCCGGCAACCAGCTGATCAGGCCATGCCCGAGTACCGCCGCGCCGACGATGCCGGCACAGGTGGCGTAGGCGCGAATGTGACCGACACGGCCGATCAGGCGGTGACCGATCTTGCCGCCCAGCACCAGACCGAAATAGTTGGCGGCCATCAACGCACCGACCCACAGGCTGTCAACCTGATCGGCCGCCAGGCGCAGGGCCAGATAAGTGCTCAGCAGACCCGAGCCGATCAACATCATCAACGAGGCAAAATAAAGCGCTCGAAAGGACTTCCAGATTTGGCGCATCAACTTTCCAAAAATAGGGAGTCGCCCGACTGGGCGAGCCCAACACTGCGATTCTTAAACCTGAGCAGCCAGCACACGCCGTTCCCAGGGGGTTATCTCGTCAAAAAAACTGGTCAGTTCCAGGGTCTTCGACGCGATGTAGCCTTCGATGAATTCATGACCAAACAGTTCCTTGGCCAACTGACTGCTTTTCAGACGCTCCAGAGCAGCATGCAAGGTACACGGCAATAACAATTCTTCCGGCACCTCGAGTTCGCCCTGCAGCGGCGGCGTCGGTTCCAGCCGTTGCTCGATGCCATGCAGCCCGGCCGCCAGACTTGCGGCAATGGCCAGATAGGGATTGGCATCAGCGCCCGGCAGCCGATTCTCCACCCTTCTGGCCGCCGCTGCACTCGACGGTATACGTAATCCGGCAGCGCGATTGTCGTAGGACCAGCAGGCGTTGTTGGGCGAGGCATACGGATGGCACAGGCGCTGGTAGGAATTCACATTGGGCGCGAACAGCGCGGTGAAGTCCGCCATGCAGGCTTGCTGGCCAGCAATGAAATGACGAAACGTGTCGGTCGGCTCACCCTGCGCATCACTGAAGATGTTCGTTGCGGTCTCTGCTGTCACCACGCTCTGATGAATATGCATCGAACTGCCCGCTGTATGGGCGAGCGGTTTGGCCATGCACACCACGATGAACCCGTGTTTGAGCGCCACCTCCTTGAGCAGGTGCTTGAACAGAAACGTCTGATCGGCCAGCAGCAGCAGATCGCCATGCAGCAGGTTGATCTCGAACTGGCTGACGCCCATTTCGTGCATCACCGTGTCACGCGGCAGGCCCAACGCCGCCATGCAGGCGTATACCTCGGCGAAAAAAGGCCGCAAGCCATTGTTGGAACTGATACTGAACGCTGAATGCCCCTGCTCGCGTCGTCCGTCCAGCCCTGTCGGCGGTACGAACGGATACAGCGGCTCGGGGTTGGGCGCGAAGACAAAGAACTCGAGTT
This sequence comes from Plantibacter cousiniae (nom. nud.), assembly GCF_977070315.1. NCBI lineage: Bacteria > Bacillati > Actinomycetota > Actinomycetes > Micrococcales > Microbacteriaceae > Plantibacter > Plantibacter cousiniae (nom. nud.). Next base: position 316,214 of record NZ_CDRVEU010000004.1, read on the forward strand.
CAGTGGCCACCACCGGCACCAGGCCCTGCGCAGCGTAACGGGCGATAACTGCCTTGAGCTGATTACGGGTGGAGAGCATGCAGGGCTGACCATTGAGGTCCTGCGCATCACAGATCGCCAAGGCGCGCGGCGATTTGCTCCAGGGCAGAAGGTGGAGCTGCTGTGGATCACTGATCAGCGCCAGATCGCCGTCGTCACTGCCGTAGAAGCGCGCCGGCGGATAGCCGCCCATGATGCATTGAAGCAACACACCGCGCGCCAGCTGCAAACGGCGGCCCTCAAGAAAACCTTCAGCCGTCATCACCTTGCCGCGCGGTACACCGTTCAAATCCGGGGTTACACACTCCACTTCATCAATGCCCATCAGCATTTCTTTCTGCGAATGGGGGTCATTGCCTGTCATGGGTCAGTCCTTTTAGTTGAGCAGCAAACGCCAAGCTTCAACCTTCAGACTGCAATCTTCAAGCACCGCGCTTCAGGCTGTCGGCCTGCCGCGTCAGAGAACCGGGTTATGGAAAGGCGTCCCGGTCACTTCGATGAACTCCTTTCGGTAGTCTTCGTTTTCCGGGTCGACCACAAGGGCCTGACGCAGGAATTCGACGCCTTCGGCCACATTGCCCAACTGACGACTCAGAGCGCCGGCAAGGTGCAGCCTGGTGGCATCGAAAAAATTGAATGACAGCATGATTTTGGTCAGCGTCAGCGCGTTCTCGAGCTTGCCCGCCATCAACAACTGATTGAACTGGGTATTGAAGTCGCCGACGTCCTGCCACTTTTCCGCAGACAAGCCCTCCACTTTGCGGAGCACGACGGTGTGGCCGTTGCCTACTTTCGAATCGGTTTCTTCGACGCACTCGATGTACCAGCAACCCAGGCCTGACGAGTTAACATAATTGACTGCGCGGAGCATGCTTTGCAGGGAAAAGACCTGATAGTGACCGCGCCACTCGCCTTCAGTGACGGTGGTCATGTCGACCTTGTTTTCATAGTCCTCGATCATCTGCGCCAGCGTCGTCAAACGACGGGCCCGATCAGTCTTGGCTGCGGTGCGCTTGGGAAAGATGCAGAAGAATACCCCGCCGTTCTTCAGCACTCTGAAGGATTCGACGTAGGCAGAGAGCAGGTTGGGGACGTGCTCGATGACGTGCGAACTGATCAGATAGTCAACTGACGAGTCGGCCGTATGGATGCACTGAAAATCGCCCAGCATGTCGACCTTCGAAACGTCGCCCGACACTTTCATCTGCTCGACGAAGTACTGCTGATAGTCTTCCATGTCGCGAGGGTGCAAAAAATCCACACCGTTGCACGGCGCAACGTTCAGGCAATTGGCAAGATTGAACGCGTTGTGAGCCGCTGCGCCCAACTCTATACCATGCCCCTGGCAGTACTTTTTAGCTAACAGCATCACCCACCCACCGCTCATCGTGATATCGAATACAGTCTTTCATCGGTTTCGGCGGTGTCCGCTAAAACTTTAACCGGCACCGCTCCAGGCCTTTGGCGTGCCCGCAATTGGCGCAAATATTGCAATCCACCGCGTACATACGTCGATTTACGTCAGCGCAGGCCTGAACCACTCTCCACGCTGCGACGCCAATCAACAAACAATCACGCTAACGCCCAAGAGAACAGAGGATCGCCATGATCAATGGTCAAAAGGTTGGCTGCGGAATCGTCACCTACAACCGTCCTGCACTGCTGAGAAAACTTTACGATTCCCTGCCTGCCGAGATCATCGACTGCGTTGTCATCATCAATGACGGCGATGTGTATCCGGAGTTTTCCGCGTATGACAGCGAGGTTTTCTTCAATAACGAAACCAACCTCGGCGTTGGAAAATCCAAGAACAGAGCCTTGTCGCGACTGATGGATGCCGGGTGCGAGCATCTGTTCCTGATCGAAGACGACATCTACATAAAAAGCCCGGAAGTCTTCGAGCTTTATATTCTGACTTCGACACTGACCGGTATTCAGCACCTCAATTACAGCCAGCATGGCCTGATGAACAAGACGCCGTCCGGCGAGGCCAATGCGGTGTACAGGATTGACTACGGCAATGGCATCAACCTGCCCTTGTACCGCCATTGCGTCGGCGCGTTTTCCTACTATTCCAGACGGAGCCTGGAAGCGGCCGGCCTGATGGACGAGACGTATCACAACGCCTTTGAACACGTCGACCACACCCTGGCCATCATCAACCAGAACATGCATCCGCCGTTCTGGTTTTTTGCCGACATCGATAATTCGCAGCTGTATCTGGGGGACGAGCCTTGGACGCTCGAGGGCTCAACGATCTCGTCCGATACCCTGCATCGGCAAAATGCTCTTGCGGCCATCGAGCACTTCACGCTCAAGCACGGCTGCGAACCGGTCAGACATCCGTTGGCATCTGATCAGGACCTGATGGACAGCCTGAACAGCATCAAACAGAACTTCGGGCTGAATATCTAAGCGCCGAATACGCCCCGCAATCCTGACAAGGCGTTGCGGGGTGCTCTTGGAAAGGCTGCGGCCTCTCAGGGCAGGGTCATACTGAACATCGCCCCGCCCAGCACGCCGCCGTTGGCGATTTCAATGCGCCCGCGCATGCCGTTGCGTACATGCAGCCGGGCAATGTGCGCAGCGAAATACAAGCCCAGGCCGGTACTGCCGCTGCCCTGGTTGATGCCCTGCACATAGTCGGTCTGGCGTTCGATCAGATACGCCGGGTAGCCGGGGCCATCGTCATTGATGGTGATCTTCAGCTGCCCGCCTTCATCACCGACACTGACAACAATCTGCTCGCGGGCAAAGCCGATGGCGTTGACGATGATATTGCCCACCACCGAGCCGATCAGTTCGCGGTCGAAAAAGCCCAGGGGGCTAACCACATCGATCACATGACGCGCGGCAATCCCGCGGCTGGCCAGCACGTCCTGATGATGGGCCAGTTGCGCTTCGATGAAATCGTCCAGTTCGTGGTAGTCCGGACGCAACGGCATCTGGTTGACACCCAGCTTGTAAAGACCGAGCAACTGCACGAGCATCCCGTTGAGGTTGGCGAACTCGTAATTGATGACGCCATGCTCCGGCGTATCGCGCTGCTGGACCGAAAGCTTCGCCTGCCACTGGCTGTGTGCCTGGGTCAGCGTCGCCAGCGAGTTTTTCATGTCGTGCACCGTGGAGGCGATCACCATGGAAAAGTCGAGGCCCTGCTCTGTCTCCTCACTCATGCGCTGAATGCCCTCTCCCTGAGTTTCTGGTAGCGCTCATAGCGTGGATCGCTTTCCGGGATCTTGCCAAGCATGGTCAGGCTGGCACGGCACTCGTCAATTCCGGCCTGGCCCAGATTCTGGCCAGGGTGAAGCAGCGACTGCACCATGTTCAGCGCAATACTGATGTTCTTTGGCTGCAGCCCCAGCGCACTGCGGAAAAATGCCTGTGCTTCCGTAAGATTGCCGGCCTTGTAGCTGCGCACGCCTTGCAGGTTGAAATCGACAGCCGCCTTGCTGGCACCCAGAATCGCCGGATCATCGGTCATGCTGGCAATGCTTTTCATCACCGCAGGATCATCGCCATAGGCTCCCGCACAACTCTTCAAGACGCCGGCACCGGCCTCTTCCTGACCAAGCTTCTTCAGTTGCGCAGCCACCATCAGTGCGGCATCGGCACTGAGCACCTGCTCCATGCCATCCAGTCTGGCCATTGCCTGCTCGGTCAGCTTGGCTGCGGTTTCCGGGTCCGAATGCTGCAGGCTGGCCGCTTTCATCAAGCGGGTGCGCACTTGCAGACCCTCGTCGTCGCCATGCTCCTTGGCCACGTCGACCAGGGCGTTGTTGATCTCGACACGGGTGCGCGCATCGAGCCCCTGATCACCGCCCTTGCTGATCAGCGCATGCGCCAACCCCAGGTTGGTTTCCGGATCCTTGAAACGCGAATGCTGACCTTGGGAGACGGCCTGGCGATATGCCTTGGAAGCGCTTTCGAAGTCCTCGTTGCCCAATGCCAGCTTGCCCAGCAGCTTCTGCCGACGCACCGCCAGCGGCGACAGGCGCACTGCGCTTTCCAGCACGGACTGCGCGCGCTTGCCATCGCCAAGCGCGACCAGCACATCAGCCAGGCCATCGAACAGCGCAGGCATGGTCGGAAATGCCTTGATTGCCTGTTCGTAGACAGCCTGCGCCTCGGCGGTCTTGCCGCGCTTGAGCAGCAGGCTGCCCAATGCACCGTAGGCCCACGGCGTGGCCCGATCGGCCAGAATGGTCTTGAGGAACGCTTCCAAGGGCTCGTTCTGCTTCAGGTCACGCAGGGCATCGGCCTTGTAGCGCAGGCACAACGGCGCATAACGTGGGTCCTGCTCGATCAGCTTGTCGCACGCGGCCAGTACTTCGGCCGGTTTGCGACGGTCGAGGGCCTGCAGAATCGGCTTGAGCAAGGTCTTGCGCTGCACCAGCTTTTCCAGGCGCTGGGCCAGCCCGGCGCGGTTGAACGGCTTGGTCAGGTAACCATCCGGCTCCCACTCAAGCGCACTCATGACCATCGCCTGACTGTTTTCGGCAGTGACCATGATGAATACGCTTTCGTAACTCAGCAGCCGCTCGATCATCAGGTCTTCCAGCACCTGCTGACCGTTCTTGCGACCATCACCCAGGTTGAAATCGTGCAGCACGAAGTCATAACGCTTTTGCGAGCACATGCGCAGAGCCTGCTCGCCGGTGTCGGCGGTGTCCACTTCCTTGACGCCCAACTCACGCAGCATCGATCTCACTGAACTGCGAAAGTCAGAGAAATCATCAACGATAAGAAAGCTTTTTTGGTTGTACGCCAGCATCCGGATTCCTGCACAGGAGAGGGTGAAAATATGAGACCCGCGGCCTGAAAATCATTCAGGCCCGACTCGGCAGCCCATTTTTCAGGACGCACATAATAACTGATGGCAAAGAGCCATAACACAACTTGCCGGTCCCCTCCTCCTATGCGTCAGAGCACGAGGTTGAGGGCGACACTCAGTTTTTCGACCATCCACGCAGAAACTGTAGAACGAACATCAACTTCGCGCACGAACCCTGTGCCAGGCAGGCATAAAGAGTGTGGGCTGTATCTTGATTGCGGCAGGGGAAAGGCATTTTCGGAGAGGTCCGTCACACATCGGCTGCGCACTCGATAAAACGCACAGCGTGCCGGACAACATGCCAGCGCGGGACGCTGGCATGTGAGGTGATCAAGGTGGTTTACACCCAGCCGTCGTTCTTCTTACGGCCCTTGGTCAGCGCCGGAAGGATCAGGCCGACCAGCAAGCCGGCACCGGCAATGCTGCCGCCGTAGACCATGTAACGCATCATCACTTGCTTGTTCTCATCGCCAAGTCGTGCCTGAGTCGCACGCAATTCAGCCTGAGAGTCGGCCAGTTGATCGTTGAGGGTCTTGGTGCGCGCCTCCAGCTCATCGACCAGTTTCTTGCGCGCGTCCAGCGTTTCCTGCATGCCCTGCACGCGAGTCTTCCAAGTGTTGTCGATGCCCGCCAGCTGCTCGGTCAGATCGGCGACCTGCTGAGTCAGTTGTGGGACACGCTCGGCCTGGCCAGGGACTTCCTGCAAGTCGCTGCTCGGAATCCACACCGTGGAACCGCCTTCGCCGCGCACCTGGCTGAACTTGCCCGAAGCGCTGAGCAGCTCGACCTTCTGCCCGGATTTCAGCGTTCCCACAATCCGGTGATCATCGGTTGGTCCGCTGCGTACATAAGTCGTAAGACTGTCGCTGACCCAGCGATCGCTGCCTGCGGCCTGTGCGCTGCCAGGCAAGACAACGGTCAATGCAGCGCCAACCAGGCCTGCGCCGAGCAAGCGACGCGAAACGACGAACAGGCCAGGGGCTCGGGAAAGAAGTGCGGAAAAATGACGAGACATGGCGATAATTATCTTTATCTGAAATGAAAATAAAGCCTCGTTTAACGGGCCGGCTAAGGATGGGAGCGGCAAGTGATCAACGGTTTTGCAACTCCTGCCCGGACGGAATGTCTGCCTATCAGGCGCGCTGAAAAAGCACCTGATGATCCCTTTCGTGCAGGCCGTCCAGAAAGTCCATCAGCTAACAGACTCCGTTAACGGGGTCAGGTTCACTATTGCCCGTTGTCCGCGTCAAAATTCAGCCGCACGGTCATGCGAAGCAAGTGCCTGCTTTCAAAAGAATTCACCTGCCGATTCAATCCTGCGATGACGCACAACGGCTCAAACAGGGGACGTCTGCGGTCCGGCGTTTGCTTTCCCGGCCAAGTGCTGTAGAAAAGGCTCCACAGGGGTGAATGTTCTCGATATTCACCATCCTGATGCTCGACTGCATCGCTCTAATGGAAAATAGAATGATCCCAAGACAAGTGATTAACGCCACCGTAAGCCCGAAAGGCAGCCTTGAAACCCTGTCCCAACGTGAAGTGCAGCAGCTCAGCGCGGCCGGTTCAGGCAGCACCTATACCCTGTTTCGCCAGTGCGCCCTGGCCATTCTCAATACTGGCGCCCACGTCGATAACGCCAAGACCATTCTTGAAGCGTACGAGAGTTTTGAAGTCCGCATCCATCAACAGGACCGCGGCGTTCGCCTGGAGCTGCTCAACGCTCCGGCCGATGCCTTCGTCGACGGCGAGATGATCGCCAGCACCCGCGAAATGCTGTTCAGCGCCTTGCGCGACATCGTCTATACCGAAAGCGAGCTGGACAGCCAGCGCATCGACCTGAGCAATTCCCAGGGCATCACCGACTACGTGTTCCACCTGCTGCGCAACGCTCGTACCCTGCGTGCCGGTGTCGAGCCGAAGATGGTGGTGTGCTGGGGCGGCCATTCGATCAATACCGAAGAATACAAATACACCAAGAAAGTCGGCCACGAACTGGGCCTGCGCAGCCTGGATATCTGCACCGGCTGCGGCCCCGGCGTGATGAAAGGCCCGATGAAAGGCGCGACCATCGCGCACGCCAAGCAGCGTATCGTCGGCGGTCGCTACCTGGGCCTGACCGAGCCCGGCATCATCGCTGCCGAAGCGCCCAACCCGATCGTCAATGAGTTGGTGATCCTGCCGGACATCGAAAAACGCCTAGAAGCGTTCGTCCGCGTCGGTCACGGCATCATCATTTTCCCCGGTGGCGCAGGCACTGCCGAAGAGTTCCTGTATCTGCTGGGCATTCTGATGCACCCGGACAACAAGGACGTGCCGTTCCCGGTGATCCTGACCGGCCCGAAAAACACCGAGCCGTACCTGCAGCAACTGCACGCATTTGTCGGTGCCACGCTGGGTGAAGAGGCGCAGCGCCACTACCAGATCATCATCGACAACCCGGCAGACGTTGCCCGGCAGATGACTCAGGGCCTTAAGGAAGTGAAGCGGTTCCGCCGCGAGCGTAATGACGCGTTTCACTTCAATTGGCTGCTGAAGATCGAGGAAAGCTTCCAGCACCCTTTCGATCCGACCCACGAGAACATGTCCAGACTGCAACTGAACCACGATGTGCCGACTCACGAACTGGCCGCCAATCTGCGCCGTGCGTTTTCCGGCATCGTCGCCGGCAACGTCAAGGACAAGGGCATTCGCCTGATCGAACAGCACGGTCCTTATCAGATCCACGGCGACCCATCGATCATGGGCCCGCTGGACAAGCTGTTGCAGGCCTTCGTCGATCAGCACCGCATGAAGCTGCCAGGCGGCGCGGCGTACGTGCCGTGCTACCAGGTCGTGACCTGACCGCACAGCGACCTGCGACAAGCCAACGGGGTGCTCTTGAGCACCCCGTTTCTATTGCTGCTGGCGAAATGCCTTGGGTGATTGCCCGGTAGCACGCTTGAAGAAACGCGAAAAATACGCCGGCTCGGAAAAGCCCAGGCTGTCTGACACCTGATTGATGGTCAGGGTGGTGTAGATCAGGTTGCGCTTGGCCTCCAGCAGCAAGCGCTCACTGATGATCTGTAAGGCCGACTGGTTGCACAGCCGCCGACACAGAGCATTCAAATGCGCGGCGCTGATGCCCATCGCTTGGGCATGCTGGTCAATCGACCAGTGCTCGCGAAAACTCGCTTCCAGTTGATACATGAACACCTGCAAATGCTCGCGGCCGCGATCCATGGCGTGAGTCTCTTCGCCAGCACCTTCACTGCTGCGCCGACTGAGCCACACCGCCAGCACACTGACCAGCGAGTGCAGCATCAGATCGCGGCCCGCTCTGGGCTGCCGGTATTCATTGGCAATGGCATTGAACAGCGTGTCGACATAATCGCTGTCCGCCCCGAGCGCATAGCAGCGGGCAGCGCTGAGGGCAGAGACGTCGAGCGCAGCCTCGAGTTGCTCCACCAAGGGTCTGGCCAGGCTGAGAATATGGCCCTGAATATCTCTGGAAAACCTGAAGGTGTGCACGCTCAGTGCGGGCACGACCTGCAACGAAGGCATCTCGACCTCGCTGACCCGGTCCTCGACCTTGAGCATCGCCTTGCCCGACTGCACGTAAAGCAGCTGGACCAGATCGCCATGCCGATGCGGCTTGATCTCCCATTCGTGAATCCTGCTGCGCTCGGGGATCGACTCACAGTGGATCAGATCGGGGGTCGGCCAGGCCGCGGTTTCCCCATAGAGCTTGAACACCGGTATCGCTGCTGTGGCAGGTCTGGCCATGTCGTCCTCTCTGGTCCGGACCCTCGAAAAGTCCAGATAATGCAGCGGATATTGCCTTCTTATCTCGACGGCATCCATTAAAAATGCAGGAGACAAAAACAAACATTTCCCGCTGACTAAACCTGGCAGGGATCAAAAGACAGGACTAACGCCATGAAAACCAAGGTTGCCATTATCGGTTCAGGCCCTTCCGGATTGTTGCTGGGCCAACTGTTGCAACGTGCCGGTATCGATAACGTCATCGTCGAGCGCAAGGACCCCGACTACATCCTGTCGCGCATCCGCGCCGGCGTGCTGGAACAAGGCATGACCGACCTGTTGCGTGAAGCGGGCGTCAGTGAACGCATGGACGCAGAGGGCATGATCCATGACGGTTTCGAGCTGGCGTTCGCTGGTCGTTGCGAGCGCATCGACCTGAAGAGCCTTGCCGATGGCAGAACGGTGATGGTCTACGGCCAGACCGAGGTCACCCGCGACCTGATGGCCGCGCGCGCAGCCAGCGGTGCAATGACGGTCTATGACGCCGCAGACGTCAAAGCGCACGACCTCAAGAGCGATAGTCCGTACCTGACCTTTGTGAAAGACGGCGAGACCGTGCGCCTGGACTGCGATTACATTGCCGGTTGTGACGGCTTTCACGGAGTGTCACGGCAATCGATTCCCGCCGACGCCCTCAAGGTATTCGAACGCGTTTATCCGTTCGGCTGGCTCGGCGTACTGGCCGATACGCCGCCGGTCAACGAAGAGCTGGTCTATGCCAATCACCCGCGCGGCTTTGCCTTGTGCAGCATGCGCTCGGCCATTCGTACCCGCTATTACGTGCAGGTCAGTACCGACGAGAAGGTCGAAGACTGGTCGGACGAGCGCTTCTGGGATGAACTCAAATCCCGCCTGCCCGAGCATCTGGCAGAGCGCCTGGTGACCGGCCCGTCCATTGAGAAAAGCATCGCGCCGCTGCGCAGCTTTGTGGTTGAACCCATGCAGTACGGGCGCCTGTTCCTGCTCGGCAACGCCGCGCACATCGTCCCGCCGACCGGTGCCAAAGGACTGAACCTGGCGGCCAGCGATGTCAGCACGCTGTACCGCATCCTGCTCAAGGTCTATCAGGAAGGCCGCACTGACCTGCTGGAAAAGTATTCACAGATCTGCCTGCGCCGAGTGTGGAAAGCCGAGCGCTTCTCTTGGTGGATGACGTCGGTGCTGCACAACTTTCCCGACACAGACGCGTTCAGCCAGCGCATCCAGCAGACCGAACTGGACTACTACGTCGGCTCGGAAGCCGGGCGCAGGACCATTGCCGAGAATTATGTGGGCTTGCCGTATGAGGCTGTCGAGTAGAGCCTTGGCCCCGGCGCAATGATTTTCGTTGCGTGCTGACATTCGCGGCAAGCCATAAGCTCCCCGGGGGCACGCGTTGTGCAATCACACAACGCGTGCCCCCTGCCGCCGTGCAAAACCCCAAAGCGTTTTTGTCACTGCCCACCTATGATCAGGAGTGCATCCAGTAGCTATCCGGCTATATAAAAACAACAAGCACAGAGGAACACCCGCCATGACACCTGTCTCGACCCACGAGGTGGGCGACGCCGAAGGCAATCATGTCTACCGTCGCATCACCCTGCGCCTTATCCCGTTTATCTTCATTTGTTACCTGTTCAATTACCTCGACCGCGTGAACGTGGGCTTTGCCAAGCTGCAGATGCTCGATGCCCTGAGTTTCAGCGAGACGGTCTATGGCCTCGGTGCCGGTATCTTCTTCATTGGCTACGTGCTGTGTGGCCTGCCCAGCAATCTGGCGCTGAACCGCTTCGGGCCGCGTCGCTGGATCGGTCTGATGATGATTACCTGGGGAGTTTTCTCGACCTGCCTGCTGTTCGTCACCACGCCGGTCGAGTTCTACGTGCTGCGCTTTCTGACCGGTATGGCAGAGGCCGGCTTCTTCCCCGGCATCGTTCTGTACCTCTCGCGCTGGTATCCGAACCAGCGTCGCGGACGGATCATGGCACTGTTCATGTCGGCCATTCCGGTCTCCGGACTGCTGGGCGGTCCTTTTTCCGGATGGATTCTCAACCATTTCGCTGCGGGCCAGGGCGGAATGGCCGGCTGGCAATGGATGTTTCTGATTCAGGGGCTGCCGACCGTGGCGCTGGGTGTGCTGGCCTTCGTTCTGCTGTGCGACAGAGTCGAGGATGCCCGCTGGCTGACGCCCGCGCAGCGTCAGCGGGTCAAGACCGATATCACCAACGATGAACTGAGCCGTCCGGTGCACGGCAAGAGCTCGGTGGCTTCAGTGCTGACCATGCCGTTCATATGGATTCTGGGCTTTATCTACTTCTGCATTCAAAGCGGCGTCTACGCGATCAATTTCTGGCTGCCGTCGATCATCAAGAACCTCGGTTTCAGCGATGCACTGGTGATCGGCTGGATCAGTGCCGTGCCGTACCTGATGGCGGGCGTGTTCATGCTGCTGGTCGGCCGCTCCGCCGACCTGCGTAATGAGCGCCGCTGGCATCTGGTGGTGCCAATGCTGATGGGCGCGACCGGCCTGATCATTGCCGCCAACTTCGCGACGCTGCCCATCGTTGCCATCATCGGGCTGACTATCGCGACCATGGGTGCGCTGACCAGCCTGCCGATGTTCTGGCCATTGCCAACCGCCCTGCTGAGCGCCAGCGTTGCCGCAGGCGGGCTGGCGCTGATCAACTCGATCGGGCAGATGGCAGGCTTTCTCAGCCCTTACCTGGTGGGCTGGATCAAGGATCAGACCGGCTCGACTACCCTGGCGCTGTATTCACTGGCCGCGCTGACCATCGTCGGCAGTCTGGTGGCCTTGCGGGTCAGTCGTTCGTCGGCAATCAAGGTGGCTAGGCCCGCCTGACCTTTTCGATACCCTCATCTAGAGCCAGGCCTTGTGCCTGGCTTTTTGATCGGTTCTTTCATTTTTACTGCATCACCCCACTCCTTTGTGAAAAAAACGCTCAAAATGCTTGCCATTAATGATCGATTCAATCACTATCGTTTTACTAAAAATAAAACGAGAACCTGGCCATGCAATTTCGCGGCATCATTCCAGCTCTGGTCACGCCCCTCACCGAAGATCAGCAGCTCGACGAGCAGGCCCTGCGCAATCTGATCGAAAACCTTCTGAATGCAGGTGTTCACGGGCTTTTCGTACTGGGCACCAACGGTGAGTTCTTCGCCCTTTCCGAAGCGGAAAAACTAAAGATCGCTCGTATTACCGTCGAAGCGGCGGCAGGACGCGTACCTGTCGTGGTCGGCACCGGGGCATTTGCCACGCACGAAGTGATTGAAATGAACAAAAAGATGATCGATGTGGGCGCCGATGCCCTGTCGATCATCACGCCGTACTTCAACGCTGTCAGCCAGCCCGAGCTGATCAAGCACTACACCAGTATCGCCGATGCGTCCGAACTGCCGCTGATGATGTACAACATTCCGGCCAAGACCGGCATGTCGATCGGCATGGATGCCGTGGCCACCCTTAGCCAGCATCCGCAGATCAAGGGCATCAAGGACAGTGCTGGCAACTTCGATGCACTGGTGCAGATGATGAAGTACCGCAGCGACGACTTCGCGGTATTCGCCGGAACCGACTCGCTGATCCACTGGAACCTGCTGGCCGGCGGTGACGGCGCGGTGGCTGCAACCGCCAACGCGGTGCCGGGTCTGGTCATGTCGATCTGGAACCACTTCCAGTCGGGCAATCATGACGCTGCCCGCGCCGCGCAGGAGTCCCTGCGCCCGCTGCGCGATGCCTTCGCGCTGGGCACCCTGCCTGTAGTGCTGAAAACCGCCACGCAACTGCTCAATGTACCGGTCGGCCCCTGCCGTGCGCCGGTACAGCCGCTCGACGCCGCCGCGCTGGAAAAACTTCACAGCCTGTTGGCCGTTTACCGCCAAGCCTGAGGTCATTGCGATGTCTGCTACCTACCATTTCCAGACCGTGAAGCATGTTGTCCACGGTCCCGGCAGCCTGGATCTGCTGGGCGAAAAGCTGCCACTGCTCGATGTGCCGGTCAGGACCGTCATTCTGGTCACGCAAAACGCCATGCATAACCTTGGTGTCACCCAGCGCGTCACCGATCAGCTACGCGACCTGGATATCCGCGTGCACATGCTCGACAACGTCGAAATCGAACCGACCCTGGAAAACATCGAACGTGTGTTCCGTGACGACGTCGCTCCGCATGCGCCGGACGCCCTGATCGCCATCGGTGGAGGCAGCGTGCTGGATGCCGCCAAGCTGTTCGCCGTCATGTTGACCAATGACACGCCACTCAGAGACCTGCTGGGCATCGACAAGGTGACCCACCCCGGCAAGCCCATGGTGCTGGTGCCCACCACATCCGGTACAGGATCGGAAGTGACACACAACGCGATCGTCACGCTGCCCGATGAAGAACTGAAGATCGGCGTGGTCAGCCGCCATCTGCTGCCGACGCTGGTAATTCTCGATCCATTACTGACCCTCAGCCTGCCCCGAGCGATCACTGCCGCGACCGGAATGGATGCCTTCACGCACTCGCTGGAGTCCTTCATTTCCACCAAGGCCAACCCGATCAGCGATGCCTTTGCCCTGGAGTCGATGCGTCTCATCGCAGGCAGCATTGTGGAAGCCTGGCAACAACCGGAATCAGTGCGCGCTCGCGGCGACATGCTGCTGGGTTCGATGTACGGCGGCCTGGCGCTGACGGCTGCCGGGACCGCTGCAGTGCATGCGCTGGCCTACCCGCTGGGAGGCAAGTTTCACGTCACTCACGGCGTAGCCAACGCCATGCTGCTGCCCCACGTGATGGCCTTCAATCTGGACAGTTGCGCCGAACGCCTCAAGCGCGCGGCACTGATCTGCGGTGTAGCACAGCAGGACGACAGCAATGAGGCGGCGGCCCACAAGCTGATCGAACAGATTCGCCAATGGACTCAAGTGCTGAACATCCCGCAGAACCTGCGTGAGTTTGGCGTGGCCGAAGAGCATCTGGCTGACATGGCCGTGGCGGCCTCAAGGGTCACCCGCCTGATGACCAATAATCCCAAGGCGCTCAGCCTTGACGATATCCAGCAACTGTACCGGTGCCTGCTGCCATGAGTCACGTCGAGTTTCCCGGCCTGTTGATCATCGCCGATGACTTGTCCGGGGCCGCCGATTGCGCGGCGGATTTCGCCTCGCGGGTCGATACCCATGTGCTGCTGAGCAACGGCGCCCCAGACCTGCAAGGGGTCATCGCCTTCGATACCGATTCGCGTCGCCTGGCGCCGCAACAGGCCGCCGAACAGAACCGCGTAGCGCTGCAGCAACAGTCCCGCGCAGGCATGGCGCTGTACAAGAAAATCGACTCGACACTGCGCGGCAATATCGCCAGCGAGGTCGATGCCTTGCAGGGACTGCGCGGCATGGCGCTGGTCGCTCCGGCGTTCCCGGCCATGCAGCGCACCACCGTGATGGGTGTGCAATTGATAAATGGTGTGCCGGTCGATCAAAGTGATGTGTGGCGCAACGAGCACCTGCAGGGCACCGGCGACCTGCTTGAGCTGTTTGCCGCGCAGGGCCTGCACACGCAATGGCTGGGGCTCGACGCCATTCGCGACCCTGCCGGTCTGAAAACCGCTCTGCGCAGCGCGCTTGAGCAGGGTGTGCAGGTGCTGGTCTGCGACGCTGAACTGGACAGTGACCTGCTGCGTCTGGCCGACGCGTCAGTGGGCTGGCACGACGAGCTGTTCTGGGTCGGCTCTGCCGGGCTGGCTCGCCATCTGCCACAAGCGTTCGGTCTGGCCGCAGCCCTGCCGATCAGTGTCAGACCACGCTCACCGGTGCTGACCGTGATCGGCAGCATGTCCCGGCACTCTCAAGCCCAGGCCGACAGGCTCGCGCACGCCAGTCAGGCACTGTGCATGACGCTGCAACCTTCGACGCTACTCAATGAAGAGAGGTGCACCGAGCGCGATGCCCTGAGCGAGCAGCTTCAGCAACACCTCGCCGCCGGGCAGGATGTACTGGTGCGCCTCGATCAACAACAGCGCGATCCAGCCCGGGCAGCCACCTTGAGTCACGCGCTGGCGCAATGGCTGGCACCCGCCCTGCCCCATGCAGGCTCGCTGATCGCCACGGGCGGTGAAACCGCCAGGGCGATCCTGATTGCCGCCGGTATCGAACGCCTGATGCTGTCTGGCGAACTGGCCACCGGCGTGGTTCTGGCCGAAGCGCAACTGGGCAGGCACACACTCAATGTAGTGACCAAAGCCGGCGCTTTCGGCGACCCCGACACGTTGCTTGACGCCTGGCAACGGCTCCACGCACCGGCTGCGACCGACACCCCTTTCAACGAGGAAACTTCCTATGTCTGAACGTCCCGTCATTGGTATCACCATGGGCGACGCCGCCGGGGTGGGACCGGAAATCATCATGAAAATGCTCACCCATGCCTCGGTGTACGCGACTTGCCGGCCGTTGGTGATCGGCGATGCGCAACGCCTGGAAGACGCCAACCGCATCGTCGGCAGCCAACTGCGCGTCAATAGCATCGCCAGCCCGGCAGAAGCGCGCTTCATTCAGGGCAGCGTAGACTGCATCGACCTGGGTCTGATCCCCGCCGACCTGCCTTATGGAAAACTCTCGCCGGTCGCCGGTGATGCGGCCTTCCGCTATATCGAGCGTACGGTGCAACTGACTCAGGCCGGCGAGCTGGATGCGATCTGCACCGCTCCGTTGAACAAGGAAGCCCTGCACGCAGGCGGGCATATCTTCCCCGGTCACACCGAAATGCTCGCGCACCTGCTGGGCATCGAAGAAGTGTCGATGATGCTGATGACCCCGACATTACGGGTAATTCACGTCACAACCCACATCGGCATCATCGACGCCATTGCGCGCATCGAACCTGGGCTGGTCAAGCGCACCATCGAGCGCGCCAGAGAGACGCTGACCCGCGCAGGCATCGATAACCCGCTGATCGCGGTCTGTGGCATCAATCCTCACGCCGGGGAAAACGGCCTGTTCGGCTATGGCGAAGAAGCCACCAAGATCCAGCCTGCGATTGATGAACTGCGCGCCCGTGGCTGGCGCGTGGAAGGCCCGCTGCCCGCCGATACGTTGTTCTTCCGTGCCGGACGCGGCGACTTCGATGCCGTGGTTGCGATGTACCACGATCAGGGCCACGGCCCGGTCAAGGTCATGGGTCTGGAGGCCGGGGTCAACGTGACCATCGGCCTGCCGGTGATCCGCACCTCGGTGGATCACGGCACCGCTTTCGACATCGCCGGCAAGGGCATCGCCGACGAACGCAGCCTGATCGAAGCCATGCGCCAGGCCGTGGAGCTGGCCACCCGAAAACGCGACACCCGCAATTCCATCGCCGTCTGAGGTCGTTACCGGTACTGACCCAACGATCCCCAGCGGCACCCCATAACGCGCCAGAACAAAAACAATGGAGCGAGACTGATGGATACCTTCAACGCGCAAGACACCTCGATCATCATCGGTATGGTGGTCGTCTACATCCTCATAACCACCTGGATGAGCATGCGCCTGCGCAGCAAGACCAGTGAGCAATACATGGTCGCCTCGCGCACCATGCCCGCCTTTGTCGTCGGCGTGCTGATGATGTCCGAATTCATCGGCGCCAAGTCTACGGTCGGTACGGCACAAGCGGCCTTCGAAAGCGGTTTTGCCGCCTCCTGGTCAGTGATCGCCGCAGCCATCGGCTTCCCGCTGTTCGGCCTGCTGATGGCGCGCAAGCTGTACAGCTCCGGCGAATTCACCATTTCCGGCTTCATCGCCAAAAAATACGGCACCTCCACCAAACTCGCAGTCTCGATCATCATGATCTACGCGCTGTTGCTGGTGAACGTCGGCAACTACGTCAGCGGCGCGGCGGCCATTGCCACGGTTCTGAAGATCAACCTGACCACTGCGGCCTTCATTACCGCGATCATCAGCACGCTCTACTACGTGTTCGGCGGCCTGAAAAGCGTGGCTTACATGAGTATTCTGCACACCGGGGTGAAATACATCGGCGTGCTGATCGTGCTCGGCGTGGCACTGAAAATGACTGGCGGCTTCAGCCCCGTGGTGCAGAACATGCCCGAGCATTACTTCACGTGGGACGGCGCCATCGGTGGTTCGAAAATCCTCGCCTGGATCATCGGCACGGTCGGCGCGATTTTCTCCACGCAGTTCATCATTCAGGCCATCTCCTCGACGCAGAATCAGAACGCAGCACGCCGCTCGACCTTCTATGCCTCGCTGCTGTGCATCCCGATTGCCCTGGCGCTGGGCTTCATCGGTGTCGCGTCCAAGTACCTGCACCCGGAAATGAGCAGCCTGTACGCGCTGCCGATCTTCCTGCAATCGATGAGCCCGGTATTGGCAGGCGTAGTGACCATCTCGCTGGTCGCTTCGATTTTCGTCAGCGTCAGTACGGTAGCGCTGGCCATCGCCTCGCTGGTCGTCCGTGACTTCTACGTACCGTGGCGCAAACCGTCCGTGGATCAGGAATTCAAAACCACACGCCTGATCGCGTTGGTGATCGGTTTCGTGCCGCTGTTCTTCGTGTTCTTCGTCCCTGAAATCCTCAACCTGTCATTCTTCACTCGCGCCCTGCGCCTGTCGATTGCCGTTGTCGCCATGATCGCCATCTACCTGCCGTTCTTCGGTTCGGGCCGAGGCGCCACGCTGGGTCTGATCGCCTCAGCAATTACCACCAGCGTCTGGTATCTGTTGAACAACCCTTACGGCATCGACAACATGTACATCGCCCTGGTGACACCTGCCATTGTGATTGCCATCGAGCGCCTGCTGCCCCAGTCCGCGCCGAGCCAACCTGCCAATCCTGTAGAAACCGAGGTCCCCCATGCCAACCGCTGATACCCGTCAGGACGCGTTCCTGCCAACGCCTTACGCACAGAACCATGCGGCAAACCTGCACGAGCTGGCCGACGGCACAGTGCTATGCACCTGGTTCGCGGGGACTCAGGAGGGTATGGCCGACATCTTCGTACTGCTGTCGCGCCGTGACCCGGTGACAGGCGTCTGGAGCGAGCCCCGGAAAATGTCCGAAGACTCGACCCGCTCCGAACAGAACCCGATTCTGTTTCAAGCACCCGACGGCCCGCTGTGGTTGATCTGGACCGCACAGATTTCCGGTAATCAGGAGACCGCGATCATCCGCCGTCGCCTGTCGCTGGACCACGGCCAGAGCTGGGGGCCTATAGACACCCTGTTCGACGAGCCGGGCACCTTTGTACGCCAGCCGCCAGTGGTACTGGATAACGGTGACTGGGTATTGCCGGTCTGGTACTGCATCACCGGCCCCGGTGAAAAGTGGGTCGGCAACCATGACGTCAGTGCAGTAATGATCTCCACCGATCAAGGACACAACTGGTCACGCCACGACGTGCCTGACAGCACCGGCAGCGTGCACATGAATGTTCATCAGTTGGCGGATGGTAGCCTGCTCGGTCTGTTCCGCAGCCGCTGGGCAGACTTCATCTACAGCAGCCGGTCCAGCGACCGGGGACGAACCTGGAGCGTGCCGGCACCGACCGAATTGCCCAACAACAACTCGTCGATCCAGTTCGTGAGACTGGCGACGGACGAGCTGGCACTGGTCTATAACCCTGTCAGCGCCGACGGCCACGCCCAGCGCCGCGCCTCGCTGTACGACGAAATCGAAGACGAAGGTGACGAGCGGATCACACCGGGGCCGCGTGAGGACGGCAAGGCTGCAGTGTGGGGCATCCCCCGTGCACCAATGAGCCTGGCGGTCTCGCGGGACGGCGGTGGTACCTGGCCGACCCGTCTGGACCTGGAGCTGGGCGACGGCTTTTGCCTGACCAACAACTCACAGGAAAAGCTCAACCGCGAATTCTCCTACCCCAGCATCATCCAGGCCGCGGATGGCAGCCTGCATGTCGCCTTCACCTACTTCCGACAGAAGATCAAACATATTCACTTGCCGCTGAGCGCGATCCGTTGACCCACCCGCGTCGATCAGCCTGCTGCCGATCGACGCCTTTGCGGAACCCATGCCATGCCCGAACCGATTCAGTCCGTACTCGTCACCGGTGCCAGCTCCGGCATTGGCAAAGCCATTGTCACGCGCTTGCTGACACAGGGCTTGCAGGTCACCGGTCTGAGCCGCCGCACGCCAGACTTGGAACACGAGAACTTCACCTGGCAAGCGTGCGACCTCAACGACTTCAACGCGCTGGACGCAGCCCTGCAGCAAACACCGCGCATCGATGCACTGATCCATGCGGCCGGCTTCATGCGCACTGCAGCGCTTGGCGAACTGGACGATGCCGATGGCCAGGCGATGTGGCATCTGCATGTGGCCGTTGCCAGCCACATGGTCAATGCGCTTTACCCACGCCTGCGCGACGGTGCCCGTATCCTGATGATCGGCAGCCGCACCATGCAGGGCGCGGCGCAACGCAGCCAGTACGCAGCGACCAAGGCGGCGCTGCAAGGCATGGTTCGCTCATGGGCGATCGAGCTGGCCCCGCGTAACATCACCGTCAACCTGATCGCCCCCGGCGCGACCGAAACGCCGATGCTGCTGGACCCGGGACGCAGTGGCACGCCGCCGCGAAAGCCTCCGATCGGCCGCTTCGTGCAACCCGAGGAGATCGCCGGTCTGGCGGCGTTTCTACTCGGCCCCGACGCGGGTGCAATTACCGGGCAAAGCCTGGTGGTGTGCGGCGGTGCGTCGTTGTAAGGTTGCATCCCGCTTCCAGGCTTTAGTGCAAGGGCTGTAATGAAAGTCGCCAACCGTCGTCAAGCGATACTCGAACTGGTTCTTTCCGGCAAATCCAACGTGGACGAGCTGTGCGCCCAACTCGGCGTCTCGGAAGCCACGGTTCGCCGCGACCTGACCGCCCTGGCCGAACACGGCTTGATCCTGCGCACCTACGGCGGCGCGGCACACGTCGGTCAGCGCGAGCCGGAAACTTCCCTGGAAGAGCGCAGCCGTCAGCACAGCCAGGAAAAAATGGACATCGCCCGTGCCGCACTGGCGCACATCGAGGATCACGACACGCTGTTTCTCGAAGGCGGTACCAGTACCAGCGCGCTGGCGCACATTCTCAATCAGCGGCGCGGGCTGCATGTGATCACCAATAACCTGCTGGCGCTGAGCGATCTGGCGTTGATCCCCGATGGGCGCATCACCGTGCTCGGCGGCACGCTGCGCGCATCGAGCATGTCGACCTATGGCGTGGCGGCGCAGGCAGCCCTGGAACACCTGAGTGCCGACAAACTGTTCATCAGTGCCGATGGCGTGGTAGCGGAGCTGGGTCTGTGCGAGGCCAGCGCCGAACAGGCGTATCTAAAGGAAAACATGGTGGCACGTGCCGCTCAGGTCTTCGTCCTGGCTGACGTCACCAAGCTGGGCCGAGCCCGTCAGCAGCACTGGACACCCTTGCGCCAGCCATGGACGCTGATTACCAACCCGGTGGATGACGAATCCCTGCTCGCTCCGTTCAAGGCACGCAAGAGTATTCAGGTGGAAATTGCACTGCCTGCCTGATTCGGCAAACGACCTGATTTCCTGTTCGTGGCACTTAGCGCGGGCCGTGCAGACTTTTGCGCAACCAATACCTAAATAAATCGACCAAGGCTTGTACTCAAAGCGATGCAGCGAGCATGCGCGAGTCAGCGCACGTGTGCAGAAGCTTGCGCACTATTTCACGCTTTTCTTGCTCGATGTCTTTGCTTTAAATTCCTATCTCTTTGTTTTTTATAGATAAGTAGACAGTCGGCACACATCTTGGAATGCACCTCTGCATACAGCGGGCGATATCGACCGTTTCTGCGCAGAGATTCCATGCATGACCGACAAATCCGGCACCCATACTCAACGACGTGCTGCAACGTTCGCCAAAACTCCCGCCACGGCCACCAGCCTGTGTCCCTTCCGCGGACCTGACGTCGCCATCGTGCCAGTGCGCTATGCGCTGGATCGCTCCCGCTACGATACCGCTCCCCAGAAGCTGAAACCGCTACTCAAGGGCAGCCGCTGGGCGGTGATGCCGAAGCTGAAAACACGCAGCTATACCTTTCGCCAGCTGTATGACGGTTACGTATATGTCTATGACGAGACTGCCGAAACGTTGCACGAGTACGCGGTGTCAGCCGCCACCGGCAACCTGAGCCGTATTGTCTGGACCGATACGCAGATTGGCAGTGACCGGCGAAGCGGTGCCGACGATGGCAAACCCTTCCTGCTCTATCCGCGAAACAACCTGCTGCGCATCGCCTTTTCAGCGCAGCAGTGGACTTGGCGAATTTGCGAACACCTGCGCTCGAATCCGGCAAGCCGCGCTTCATGGATGAAAGCGCTGGATCTGAAACCTACTGCATGACCATGGCCGAGCCGGATACCTTGCCGTTGAACCGTATCGCCGAGGCGGTGGCGGACATCGATAAGGAGCATGCCATTGAAGATGACAGGTTTGCAGACTCGGCGATTCCTACATCCAAGGCCTCCAGCGAAGAAAACCAGCCGCTGTTTTCGCCAATCGGCGCTGACGTTTTCTGGCAGGGCAGCGTTGAAGACAAGAACAGCTCTCTGCTCATTGCTCTTGATGATCCGCTGGCCATTTTCAACGATCTGGGCATGCAACTGGCCGCCGATCAGGCCGCTTACCGCAACTGGCAAGCCGAGCACGAACACAAGATCCAGATCGCCCAGACGGTCACCGCACTGTGCGGCGCTGAAAGTGAACCAGAGAAATTGCCGACATCGGTGCGCGACAATGCGGCGCTCACCCATCAGTACCTGGGCGAGCTCGAAGCTTACTTCGAGCAGTGCATCCTTGAGGAAGCGCAGATCAGCAGCAGTAACGTTCCCGGCGATTTTCTGCTGATGCCGGACATGTTCAAGAGCCTGGACATGCGCAAATCGATTGAAATGCGTTACGGCAGCGCGCCCGCCGACGAGGCCCTGCAAGCCTGGAAAGATCGCCACAAATGGCGGCGCGAGGTCGATCTGAGCGGTGCGCGCCAATACCTTCAGCAGCACCTGCCAACCGGCGACACACTGCTGCAACAGGTGCGTGACACGCAAAGCGACTTTCGGCAATGGTCGACCCATCTGGGCACGGAACCGCTCAAGCTGTTTGTCGACACCACCCACCCTGAAAGCCTGCTTTATCTGCAAGCGATCATGCTAAACCTGCAGATCATCTACGCTCAGGACAACGCCGCCAGCACCTGGCTTGCCGAGCAGGAAGCCAACGACAGCAGCCTGTTTGGCACCTTGCGCTACGGCTTCTCGCCGGCGCTCAAACACGCGCTGCATCAGGAGGCCAACGCGCTGCTGAACGGCCTTGGCGACGTCACCAACCTGGCCACCCGCATCGGCGAACTCAACGGCACGCTCAATCACCAGGGCTTTGCCGACAAGCCGTGGATGAAGGCGCTGAAACAACCCGTTCAGGACACCTTCAAAGCTCTCGGCCAACTGGCCAGCAGCGCAGGCAAGGCGACGTTCGAAAGCATCCTGCTGGCCTGGGTGCCCATCGACAGCCGCCTGGCGGTGGGCAAGCAGCAGAACATCGTTGCACTGATACGCACGCTGTTGATCGGCCAGATCCTGCTCGATTCGAAGGCGCGTATCGCGATCGATCACAAGATGCTCGCGAAGCTGAAAACCTGGATCAGTGAGTGGCAGGTGCTCAACAAACAGATCAGCGACACCCGTCGCAGCTGGCTCTACCCAACCGCTTACAACCCCCGCAAAAGCATCGCCAGCCACCTGCGCACGCTCGAGCAAAAGCTTCGCCTGCACGAACTGAGCATGCCCGCCCTGCTCGACTTTCAGAACAACGAGTACGCCAGGCAGTTGCAGGATGAGATTCGCCTGCACTTCCAGTCCGGCAAAGCCATCGCCAAAGACTGGCTGGCGACCGCCAAACGCTGGCTCGATGGACTGGGAGGGATTGCCGGCTCGATCACCTGGAGCGTGATCATGCTCAACTTCATCAACACCGCCTTCACTTATCGCGACCTTACTCGGGATGGAGACTTCAGTGCCAAGGACATCGGCGAGGTGACGTATGGTTTGGGGTATAGCTTTAACTTGTTGATGGCGGTGTTTGTTGAAGCACCGTGGGCGGTTATCAGTACGGCGAAGCCACTTGTCATTGGCGGCTATAACATAGGCATTCTCGATAAATCGGCGGCTTACTGGAAAGCACGAGGTAATGCGGTTTGGGGGGATGCGATACGCGGGTTTAGAGGTTCGATGGTGGCGATGGGTGGGTTTGGACTCGCGGCAGTTACGCTTGAAATATTTGATATTGCAGATGACTTTTACGCAGCAAAAACACCAGAAGAAAAGAACGTAATCATTGTAAAAGGCATTTCTGTGTTCACAATGGGAGTGGGCTCAACTTTTCAATTGATGGGAGGATTATCGCCTGCCAGTGCATTCGCGACTGTTGCGATGAGCTCATGGTTCAGTGTGGCGCTGCTCATAATAGGTTCTATTTATCTTTTCACTACGATGACCCTGAATTATTTCAAGCAAGACAGTGTCGGCTGGTGGCTACGCAAGTGCTGTTGGTCCAGAACCCTGGACTATCGTTACGCTGAGACTGCCAAAGGTGAGTATGAAGAAGTTCGCGCACTGATGGAAATTCAATTATCTCCACAGGTTCATATCAAAAGCACGGTGCATTATGAAAACCGTTATCTAGGAAAAGGAGATCACTACAGCGTAGCGGTACAAAATGGTGTTGGAGTACAAGTGCAATTGCCCAACCTGATACGCGGGCAGTCCATACACTTCAACATCGTCAGCAGCAAGCGACCATGGGGAGTGCTACCTGTAGAAAAAATAGACGACCCGCTGCATCAAGCTTTTCTGGACCGCGGGCAATTCAGGAAAGCCGAACAGTTCGGGAAGCTAACCAACACGCCTTCTGGCAAGGCGAGTGATGACCTCACCTACCCTCTCATGCCACCAGAAAATGAAGACCTCATCTGGGAAACCTGGGTGCCACTGAACAAGGACGCAATGTATCTCGAGCTGCAAATCTGGTATCCGGCCAGTCTTTTAAACCTTGGCGAAGACGATAGAAGCTATCTGTTTCAGATGGAGCTTGGCCCAAGAGGCGATACCGCTATTGACGGACTGGCTGCTGTGGAACTTGAAGTGAAGGCATCAAACAGAGCCGGTACGCCGACTCTAGAAGTCGCAGAGGGCACACTTATATGACTCAACAAGAAAAAGTCCCAACTTTGCCACAGGGTAGAGATGTTCTGAACTGGAAAATCAAAACACTTGCAAGATCGCCCAGAGAAATGATGATAACTCAGTCCATATTTATCGCACTCTACCTAACAGGATGCACACTTTACCTGTGGGGAGGCTGGATAATGTTTTCAGATAGTCTCTACTCATTAGTGGGCACTGTATTAGCGCTCGCCGGCGTTCTTGCCTATTTCGTAGGCCTGCTCATCCGCCAAAAAACCATCTTCAACTACACCCTGAAAACCGATGGCGCCACGGTCGAGTATTACCTCCACTACCCCGACTTCGCCTCAAGCTTCTTCAAAGGCATCGCCATTTTCGTCATGTTGGTATTCGGATTCGTCGCCGTCCTGACCGGATCGTTGCTCTTTCTGGTCGGCCCGGTAGCGATGGCCTTCATCGCCGCCATCAAACTGCTGAACTGGGAAAACCCTGTCCACCATCGACAAACCGCCCCCTGGCACCTGCATGAATTTGTCACGGTCGATCACAGACGCCTGATGGTCATCATCCATTGCGACGATATCACCACCGGCTTCGCCGCGCGCTTTCCCAGCAAGGCGTTGATGGACAAGTACCTCGCTTTCCTGCGCGAGGTACTTCCGGCGAACGCTGAATACATCGAAAAAGCCACTAACTGGCATCAGGGCTGACGCGACTCAGGCTTGAGCCGACACACACTGCAAGCCTGAGAAAGCGATCAAACTGCCATTGGCACCGTGAAGCGGAACTCGCTGCCCTCGCCCACCCGGCTTTGCGCAGCCAGTTCACCGCCGTGTGCCTTGATGATGCCTTGCGAGATGTACAGGCCCAGACCGGTGCCGGTCGGGTTGCCTTCCTTGACGGTCCAGTAGCGCTCGAAGATGTGTGGCAACTGCTCGGGAGGGATACCCTCGCCGGAGTCCCGTACGGTGAACACGATTTCAGCGCCGTTGGACATTGCCGCCACACCGATTGTGCCCATTTTCGGGGTGAACTTGATGGCGTTGCCGATCAGGTTGGACAGCACCTGGAAGAGACGCTCCGGGTCGGCCTGGACCTTGAGGTCAGGCTCGGCGTTGAAGGAGATCTCGATGGACTTGTCCATCGCCAGAGGGGCCAGCAAGGTGTAGGCCTCCTCGAATATCTGACTGACTTCCAGCGGCTGCGGCGTAATGGTGTAACGGCCCGCTTCGATTTTCGAGGTGTCGAGCAGGTCTTCGAGCAACACATTCATGCGGCTGGCCGCTTGCTGCATGGTATCGATTGCCGTGGAAATACGTCGCGAGGTGTGTGGCCCATCGGAGCTGAACGACTTCTGCATCATCCCACACAGCATGGAAATGACCGTCATCGGGTTGCGCAAGTCATGGGACACAACCGCTACCAGCTCGTCGCGGGCGCGAACGGCCTGCTGCTCCCTGCGCACCTGGCGGGCGAGGTCATTTTCCAGAGCGGAGCGGCGCAGGTCATTGGCGGCGAACACATCGCCATAGCTCCACTTCGTAGCGATCCCGGTCATCTCGACTTTCCAGATCTCAAACGAGGTGCGCGGCCGAAGACGCATGCCGCCTGCCGAGCTCTCCATATCCAGTGGTTTTTTCGGATTACCGCTCCACTGAACCGTTTCCTTGACCTCGGGGCGAAACCAGATAACGCCGTTGTCGACCGGCTTTGGCAGGCTCATCGCCAATACGCCGCTGGCAATTGGCTGATAGGCCTCGGCAGGCGGATAGACACTGGATAGATGATGACTGGCATACACTGGTTCGCCACCAGCAATCATCCACGCATGCAGTGCACGTACCTCAGAAGGCTCCGGGCAGGTGCCGAAACAATGCGTTTGCCGGTCTTCGATGATGGCGACGCCGCTCGCGCCTACCAGATCCATCAATAACTGTGGTTGCTGCGCCAGACCGTCAAAGACGTTTTCTTCGGACTCGGCCATGGCCAGATTCAATTGCTCTAGCGCCCTGACTTTCGCCTCTCGCTGACGGCTTATTTCCAGCGCTTCCATGGCACTGATCTGCAGGGAAAGCACCTGACCTATCGCCTGGCAGGCACTGCGCAGTTCGTGAGTCACGTACAGCGGCGTGCGGTTGCCGCAACTGATCAATCCCCACAACTTGCCGCCCTGAATCAGCGAAACACTCATGGATGACAGCACGCCCATGTTCTTCATGTACTGGCAGTGGATCGGTGAAACACTGCGCAACGTCGAAAAACTCAGATCAAGCTGCTCCTGAGTGTCCGGACGCAGTTGAGGCACCAGGGGCACCGGGATGTAATCGGCATCGGGAATAATGCGCAGCCAGTTGCGGCGATACAGTTCGCGCGCCTGCTCGGGAATGTCCGATGCCGGGAAAAACAGTCCGTTGAAAAGCTCCATGGAGGGCGACGACGCTTCAGCGATCACCTGACCATGGCCTTCCTCTTCGAAACGGTAGATCAGCACCCGGTCGTAACCGGTCATTTTCTGGATCTCGCGGACACTGACTTCATACAGGGTCTGCAGATCACTCGCAGCATGCAACTGGCGCAACATGCGGCCCATGTTGCCGGTGCGCTCGGAATAACTGATCGCTTGCGCATCCTTGTCCTGAATCTCCAGTTCCAGAATCAGAACGCCCTGGCTGCGGTGCAGCAAGGCTTCAAACTCGATGCCGTTGATCGACATCAGCAGGCGTTGCGCGTCGATGAACGAGTCATGAGCGCTGGCGCTTTTAATCACCTCGGCCCAGCCAGCGCCCAGCACACAGTCCAGCCCCTTGCCGAGCACCTGCTCGGGCACATGGCCCAGCACAGTGTGCACGTTGGCACTGACTTGCAGGATAGTCAGCTCGGGCTCTTGCAACGTGAACAGCAGGCCGTGGGGTTGAATGGCGCCAGGGAACTGAATGGGCTCATCCGCACAATTGGCCAGAAGGACTTCAAAGGCGTCTTTGTCGAGTTGGCTCATAGCAGTACCTCTTGACCCTCGAGCCAGTGCTCGAAACATGCAAATGTGGAGTGCGCTGCAAACGCGGCGGCATCAATAAGAACAACTTCTCGCGGCACGTCGTCCAGATGATTCAGAAACGCCTTCCAGCGAGGTCCGGTGAGGGCACCGTACACATCGAGAAAGGCCGTTCCACGTTGCTCATCCAGGCCCAGACGCCGGTTTATCTCACGTCGCAACACCTGCCCGCCCAGTGTCGCCCCTTCCAGCACATACATCACACCCAGGCATGCACCGGCAGAATCAACAGTGGGCAACCGTTCGCAGCGGGGCAATTGCCCGATGTCGTGATCGGACAGCCCCAGCGCACGCAGATCCTCGACCAGCACAGGAGTTTTGACCCTCTCGACCGGAATAAGCTCCGCAGGTATCAAGGCACTGCCATGCAGTATCGCTTCAAGCGGTGCATAAAAACCGTAGTAGGCCTGAAGCAGACGGAGGTAAAGAGCGTGATCCAGAGCGGGTGAAAAAAACGGCATGCGTTTTTCAAGCTTGACGTGCAACTGCCTCGTTTCAGCACGCAGTGCATCAAGCAGTTTCGGCGGGTTAACACATGAAAAACTTGCCGGCATCCAGGAAGGCTCTTGAGTGTGCAATGGGCAAAAAACGCATCCGAGCGAAAACAGGCCGCTAAAATACAGATTCAGAGCAAAATCTGACAGTTTTTTCATGTGTTTGCGATGAAATACCGCAATCCATAAAGATAAAAGCCAGCGTGACAGGACGACGGTTTACAACTTTCCGCAAAATACGCGCTCAACTAACCAAGATAGTCGAAAACCGAGCCCTATATGCGTTTCGTGCGTGCGCGGTTCACAGGCGCAAGCACTTTAACATCATCCAATAAATATGCCATCCTCAGGCAAGCCGCTGACTCGACCAGCGGCTTGCGTAGCAACGCTGACAAAGGCCGGTTCGCTTCGTCAACGCACGTTCTGATACAGCATCATGCGCGAGGTTTCATGCAGACCGCGGGTGAGGTCGCGCAGCCGTTCGAACTCTTGCGGGTTCTGTTCGGCGACGTTGTCCAGCGGCGTGGGTGAAGACAGGTCATGGAGCGTTGGCGAACTGCCGTCGTGCTCCATTTGCAGCAGGTAGTTGCGCGTGACACCGCCGATCAGCGGGAACGTACCTTCGCGCAGTACCAGCGGCACCACACGTTCACCTTCCGGAGCCGCTTGCTGAATGTCACGCCCCATGGTGCCGCTGGTGAAGTCCATTCCGGCCATCCCCGCCAGTGTCGGCAGCAGGTCGGCGAGACCGACCGCTTCGTCGACAACGCGTGTGCCCAGCAGGCCGGGGGCGTGAATCAACAGCGGAACGTTGTTGCTCTCCAGGCCCAGTTGCTCGAACGCCGGCGCCATGTGCGGGATCTGGCTGATGCGCGTGTTGTGATCGCCAAACAGCACGAAGATGGTGTTTTCGTAGTAACCGCCCGCCTTGGCCAGTTCCATCAACCGTCCGATGTTGAAATCCAGCAGGCGCACGGCGTTGTACTGCTCCACGCTGCGCGAACCGGCGGCCTGGACCTGCTCCACGGTCTTGTCGCTGACCTGAAAACCGTCGTTGTCCTTCGGAATGGTAAACGGCCGGTGATTGCCCGCAGTCTGCACATAGGCAAAGAACGGTTTGTCGGCTGGCAACGCACGCAGGATCCGGTCGCTCTCCTTGAACAGATCCAGGTCGGAAATCCCCCAGACATCCACCTGCGGTGACTTCCAGTCGCGCTCGTCGTACAGCCGTACGTCGTTGATACTGCGACGGATCAAGGCGTTCATGTTGGCCCAGCCGGAATTGCCACCAATCATGTACAGCTTCTCGTACCCCTTGAAGTCATTGATGATGGTGTTTTGCCGTGTGAGCAGCGGATGGCGCGTGGCGGTCTCCTGCCGTGTCACGTCAGGCACCCCGGTGATGCTCGCCCAGACCGTTTTCGCAGTGCCGGTCACCGGTACGTAAAAGTGCTTGAAGAACCAGCTTTGAGTGGCCAGATGGTCCAGGTTTGGCGTCGGGTTCAACGGGTTACCGTAGGCACCGACAGCACTGGTGCCCAGCGATTCGAGCATGACGAACATGACATTCGGCGGCCGCTCGCCCGTCAGCCGGTAGGGCTGCACGGTCTGGTGACGCTTGAAACTCAATCCCTGTACATCTGGCTGCCGGACGCCCAGATAACGCGCGACCCGCTCATAGTGCTTGCGCACCTCGGGTTCGTCGAAGTTCGACTGGGAGACCTTGAGCGTGTCGTACAGGAACAGCGCCGGGTTGAGCCCCAGTGCCGCCACCTGGCTGTTGCCTGAGAAGAACGCATCGCTCCAGCGCAACGGTACCGGGTTTTCCAGATTGAGATTCTCGACCCGGCCCAGCAGGCCGAGTAAGGTTGCACAGACCATCAGCGCCGAACCCCAGACCACGGACCCGCGTTTGATCGGTCTGGCCTCACGGTCCAGGGTGGCACGTTCAAGCCTGATCAATGCCCAGCCGAGCACTGCGACAGTGAGCAGCCAGCCGACAGTGATCCAGAATACTGGATAAGTCTGCCAAAGCATGTCCCGGGAAATCTGCGCATCCTCCAGATAGCGCAGCACGCTGGCGTTGAGCCTGACCCCGAGATAGGCGTAATGGCCGAAGTCGACGATGTAAATCATCGTCAGAATCGCCAGCGCAACGATCAGATAGCCCCGCGCCAGCCAGCGCAGGGCACGCACGCTGATCAGGTTACAACCCGGCATCCAGAGCAGCACCGCGACCGGCAGCAGTATCAGCAGCGCCAGGCGCAGGTCGAAGCGCAAACCGATGCCGAGCGTCTTTGCGACCTCGCCATGCGTGAACAGCGTGCCCGGTTCGATACCGGAAAACCCGTAGAAGAACACGCCCCTCAGCAACGCCGACAGCAGGAACACCGCCATGACCGCGCCCAGCCAATAATGCAGGCGTCGCGATTGCAACCAACTCATCGTCATTCCTCTAGACATTGCCGACAGACAGAGCCGCCGGACGGCGAGTCTCCATTGTGCGGCGATAAACAAACCGGACAGCCAGGACCAGCAAGGCCCCACAGCAGTAAAGGCCAAGCAGCGGGTCGATCAGGTAATCCCAATAATTTTCCGATGGCTTGATGCGGAAAGTGAAGGCCAGCGTCGCTGCGCTGAGCATCACGACGGCCAGCGCATTGCGCATAAAGACCAGCCCCAGCGCGATGACAGCGACAACCATGATCATCGGCCGCGGGTTGTAGCCCCAGCGGTACGGATCGAAATACGTCAGGCCCAGCGTGGCCGGGTACAAAGTCAGTGCCAGCGCAGCGAACACCAACAGCATCAGCCCGCGCCTGGACACTGCCATCGGCCTGAGCACACCCAGTCGCTGCAGGGTCAGCCAGCCCAGCAGCACCAGGCTGCTGATGGCCAGGTCATCGGTCAGGCTGCGGGCATAGGACGCCATCGACAGCCCGTCGATCGAGATCACACTCACTAGCGAGACGGCAGCCAACAGGCCGCAGCGCCACCATAACGATGCGGTCAAGGGCGCCAACAGCACAAACAGGGTCCAGGCAAATGCCAGATGAGCCAATCCCAACGCGATCATAAAAGTTGCTCCGCCAGCCAGGCCTCGTTGAAGCTGACATGCTTGATGAAGGTGTTATTCCACGAGTAGACCAGGTGATACAGGCCGTCCGGGCTGCGGATGAAGTACGGGTATTCGTATTCGAAGTCGCAGCCCTGGGGCGAGCAGACGCGCTGGTCCAGATTGCTCAGAAACGCCTCTTCCATCGGTTGACGCAGGGCGCCACTGGAACTGCGGAAGCCCTCGCCGATCACCTCTTTGTATGCTTCGAGGGTAAACGGTGTGCCCAGCGGATCGGGCGACTTGTCGAAATCCATCAGTGGCCTCCAGACGTTCATCTCCTCGTCAGTACCGTACAGACTGAGTTTAAAGCGCCCCTCGCGCAGGTCGTTGAGCGCCACGAGCAGCCCCTTGCCTGGCACACCGACCGCAGCCAGCGAAGAATTGGGGTTGCTCGGGGTCAACGGATACGGCTCGCTCCAGCTCTGCCCGCCGTCTTCGGTGCGGCTGGCCAGCACCCGGTGGAACGTCTCACCGGCATAGCGCAACAAGGCCACGGCGCGCTGCCCGTCCAAAGGCACGACGGTGGGCTGCAGGGAATTGTTGCCACGGCTGATGCGAAACTTGTCGATCACTTCACCGTCGGCGCTCAGGTACAGGTATTCGGCAAACTTGCCGAGAAACTCATGATAGACCGGCAGGCCGATCGAACCGTCGGCATGAAACACCGGCGCGCCGCGCACCAGCGTACTGATGTTCAGAAACGGGGTTGTCACCAGTTGCCACGGCGGCGACCAGCTGGAGCCCATGTCGCTGGAGACCATGGCGTTGACCGTACTGCCCGCCCAGCCGCCGACCGAGACTGAAACGTAGAACAGCCACAGGCGATTGTCCGGAGCCAGGGCGATCACCGGATTGCCCAGTTTGCGGATGTATTTACCAGTGCCCGACTGGGTGGAATCACGGGTTGCCAGCACCTGCTCGCCGCCCCACTCACCACTGGCCGCGTCGAAGCGCGAGGTGCGTATTTCAACGTCGCCCGCGCCCTCGCGAGAACCGGCGAACCACACCGACATCAGGTCGCCGCCGGGCAATGCCGTCACGGCCGAGGAATGCACGAAGTCGTCCAGATCGGAAGACGCGAAACGCGAAATGTAGGACGCCTTGGGCGCCACGCTTTCAGCGCCAACCGGCACGGGGCTGAGCGCGAACGGCGCAATACGGTGCTGTGGATGGCTGAGCCACGCACTGAGAAAAATCGCCACAACAATCAGGCCTGCGCTCCATGCAGCCAGGTTTCGGGAAATAACACGCATCGGGAGGCATCACTGTAAAGAGGAACAAAGGTGTGGTTTCAGCGATGGCGATCTTCGGGCAACGGGCGTCGCTTGCCTGTCAGCATCGACAAGGGCAGGTTGTCACGCACCTGAACGCTTTCGAAGATGGCGGCGGCCATGTGCAGCACCACCAAGGCACACAAAGTGTTGGCGAGAATTTCGTGGATGTCCTGCGGCCAGTCGGCGCCCCAAAGGGCATCGACTTCTTCCATCAGAAAACCGGTCAGGCCCATGCCGAAGATCAGCACCATCATGAGTACCATGACCAACGCGCCGAGCGGGGAATGGCCGAGCCGATGCGTCGGCCGCCGGTCGATCAGCGAGCGGATGTGCGCACGCAGGCGCGCCGGATGTGGCCAGAAATCGCTCCAGCGTGCGCTGCGCGGCCCGATGAATCCCCACACCACGCTCACCGCCAGCCAGGCAACCGCGTAATAGCCCAGCCAGATGTGCCAGTCGCCACCTGCTTCATTGAAGAAATAATTGGCAACGAAGACACCCGCGATCGAGACGTGAAACAGCCTGACCAGCGGGTCCCACAGGCGCAGGGAAACACGGCTCATTACTTGGTCTCGGTCTTCACCGCTTTACCCGTCACCGGATCGTGATAGATCTCGACCTTGCGCTTGTCCTTGTCGAAACCATAGATTTCGTAGCAGTTGCCGTCAGTCACCTTGAACTTGCTGATCTCGTAACCCTGAGCCTTGAGCTGCTCCTGGAATTTGGCCTGATCCTGCCATTGGGACTTGTCAGCCGTGGTGCATTGCGGGCCGGCAAGTGCCAGCGGGCTGGCCAGACACAAGGAAATCAGCAGGACTTTACGCATGACAGATACTCGCAAGCAGTTAAGGAGCGCCTACTGTGCGAAACGAATCTTAGGAAAAGCTTAATACGTAATAGCTCGTAACATCTTCCCGGACACACGGCACTTCGCGCTGCTGCCTGCTGACGGCATCATGGCGCCCTTCCCCACACTCACCGGTCAAAGCCCTATGCGCCTGCTTCTCGTCGAGGATGATCGAGCCATTGGTCAAGGCATCCGCGTAGCCCTGAATACCGAGGGCTATACCCTCGACTGGCTGGAGGACGGGCTGAGCGCGCTGCACGCCCTGCGCAGCGAGCTATTCGACCTGTTGCTGCTCGACCTTGGACTGCCGCGCATGGATGGCCTGGACCTGCTGCGCCAGTTGCGCGCCGAAGCACTTACCTTGCCGGTGCTGATCCTGACCGCACGCGACGGGACTGCCGACCGTATTGCCGGTCTGGATGCGGGCGCGGACGACTACCTGATCAAGCCATTCGACGTCGATGAACTGAAAGCCCGGGTCCGCGCCCTGCTCAGGCGCAGCCAGGGCCGTGCGCAACCGCTGCTGGAACACGCCGGCATCAGCCTCGACCCGGCGTCGCAACAGGTCAGTTTTCAGGGCAGCGAAGTACCGATGACGCCGATGGAATACCAGTTGCTGCATCAACTGATGATCCGTCCCGGCAAGGTGGTCACCCGCGAGCGCTTGTCCAATACCCTGTACGGCTGGCAGGACAAGGTCGAAAGCAACACGCTGGAGGTGCTGATTCACAACCTGCGCAAGAAACTGTCCACCGAGCTGATCCGCACCGTGCGCGGTGTCGGCTACCTGCTGGAGCTCAAGGCATGACCTCGGTACGCGCGCGTATTCTGATCCCGGTACTGATGCTGTTGCTGCTCGGCGACCTGACGATCAGCCTGCTCGCCCTGCGCGACAGCCATCACGAAATCGAAGAAGTCTACGATGCACAACTGGCCCAGAGCGCACGTCTGCTGCAGGGTGTGCTACGTCAGCGCGCAGCGGGTGAGCAGGATCTCGACAAGCTGTATCAGGCGTTCGATCAGGCCATGAGCCGGGTTGGCACCAGCGGCGTGGCCCACCCCTACGAAACCCGGCTGACCTTTCAGGTCTGGCGTACCTCGGGCGAGCTGCTGGTGCGCTCGGCCGAAGCCCCGCTGCTCAGCGCACCTCCCGCAACCGAAGGCTCCCACG
Organism: Plantibacter cousiniae (nom. nud.); assembly: GCF_977070315.1. Taxonomy (NCBI): domain Bacteria; kingdom Bacillati; phylum Actinomycetota; class Actinomycetes; order Micrococcales; family Microbacteriaceae; genus Plantibacter; species Plantibacter cousiniae (nom. nud.). The sequence continues at coordinate 350,020 of NZ_CDRVEU010000004.1, forward strand.
ACTTAGTCGAAAACGGGCACGAGTGGTGCGGCTTTCTCCTCGCCGATCCACAGCAGGGTTTTCTGATCTGGGTGGGTGAGCGCGATGACGTACGCCAGGACCTGATCCAGCGCATTGTCAGTCACACGCTGTGGCCGGCGCTGATCGGTGTGCCGCTGCTGGTGGTCGCGATCTGGCTGGCCATAGGCTGGGGCCTGCGCCCGCTGCAATCAATGGCCAGAGTTATCCGCAAGCGCGATGCCGAGAGCCTGGAACCGCTTGATGTAACGCCCCTGCCCAAAGAACTGGAGCCCATGCAGTACGCGCTCAACCGCCTGCTGACCCAGATCGAAAGTGTGCTGGAACGCGAGCGACGTTTCATCGCTGACGCGGCCCACGAACTGCGCACGCCGCTGACCATCCTGCGTATCCACGCGCAGAACGCGCGCCAGGCCGAAACCCCGGAGCAACGCCTGGAAGCGCTGGACTTTCTCGTGCATGGCGTCGACCGCGCCGCCCGCCTGGCCAGTCAGCTATTGACCATGGCACGCCTGGAACCGCGCCTTGACGTCAGTCAGTTACAGACCTTCGAGCTGAACACGCTGGTACGCGAGGAAATGGCCGAACTCACGCCGCTGGCACTGGAGAAGCGCGTCGATCTGGTATTTGAAGAAGGCGAGGATTGCGTGATCCGCAGCGACCCGGCAGCCATCACCATTGCCCTGCAGAACCTGCTGACCAATGCGCTGAATTTCGCCCCGACCGCCAGCGAGATTCGCGTTGCCCTGCACGCCCAGGAAGATGGCAGCGCACACCTGTCGGTCGAAGACGCGGGGCCTGGTATCGACGAACAGCAGAAGGCTCGCCTGTTCGAACGCTTCTACAGCCAGGGCCACAGCAATGGCGCGGGGCTGGGGCTGGCGATCGTCGACATGATCGTGCGCAAACTGGAAAGCAGCCTGCACCTGCGCAACTCGGCGCAGGGCGGACTGTGTGCAGAGCTGCGCATCAAGAGCAGGACGAGCTGAACCCTGCTTGGCTCAAAGCACCACGCGCAGGCATTGCCCGGCGTGATACAGGGTGAAACCCGCGTCGTAGGCCAGACTGCGCAGCGAACTGCCCGAAACCTTTTTACCGCTTGAAAAGCTCACCGGCAGCGCAGCCGCGTCGTTGCTCAGCAGGTAATCGGCAAAGCATTTGCCCACCAGTGTCCCGGTGGTCACCCCCCGGCCATTGAAACCGGTCGCCGCCAGCAAGCCTGACGCAGGTTCGAAGAGGCGCAGCAAGTGGTCCGGCGTAAAGCCGATGCGCCCGGTCCAGGTGCTCTGCCACTCGACCCGGCCCAGTTGCGGAAAGTAATGCTGCTGGACGCGATCCGCCCACTGACGAATGAACCACAGCGGATAATTGCCGGCGTTACCCAGGCTGCCCAGCAGCAGGCGCCCATGAGCGTCGCGACGAATATTGCTGAGCACCGTGCGCGTGTCCCACGAACCCTGCCCGCCGCGCAGAATCTGCGCCTGCTCGGCACCGCTGAGTGGCTGCGAAGCGACCTGATAGTAATAGCCAGCGAAGATGTGATCCTTGATGTCGGTCCACTCGCCCTCTGTGTAGGCATTGGACGCGATGATTACTTTCTCGGCGCACACACTGCCCGCAGCAGTAGAGACCTTCCAGCCATCAGCGGTGCGTTGCAAGCCGTTGACAGGAGAATCACCGAATACTTGCCCACCCTGCGCTACCACGTTAAGCGCCATGCCCGAGACATAAGCCATCGGGTTCACCGTGCCTGCGCGATGATCGAGCAAGGCGCCGCTGACCTTGTCGGTGCCACAGGCGTCTTCGCAGGGTTTGCCGGTCAGCAATTCAACGTTGGCACCACGCCGTTGCCACTGTGCGGCACGGCTACGCAGATCAGCCAGACCCTTGGCGTTGTGCGCCATGTGCAGGTTGCCGGTGCGGGTGTCCTGACAATCGATGCGGTACTTGTCGATGGTCGCGAACACCAGTGCCGGCGCCGCGCCCAATGCGCCATTCAATCGGCTGGCCTCGACACTGCCCAGTACCTTGTCCAGTTGATCAGGCGCCACCCAGGTCCCGGCATTCACCAGACCGACGTTGCGTCCGGAACCGCCATGCCCGACCTGATGCGCTTCGACCACGCACACCGACTTGCCGCCTTCAAGCAAGCGCAACGCCGCCGACAGACCGGTGAACCCGGCGCCGATGATGCACACGTCGGCGCTCCGCTCACCGCTCAGGGCCGGGCTGACCGGACGTTGCGGAGTCAATTGTTCCCACAGACAGCCTTCAGCAAACTGCACCATCGAAAAGCTCCAGCAATGTCGGCAATAAGCGCCCGGTTCACATCAGTCGAAAACGATGCCCTGAGCCAGCGGCAACTCGCGGGAGTAGTTGACGGTATTAGTCTGCCGGCGCATGTAGGCGCGCCACGAATCGGAGCCGGACTCGCGACCCCCACCGGTTTCCTTCTCGCCACCAAATGCCCCGCCGATTTCCGCACCGCTGGTGCCGATATTGACGTTGGCAATACCGCAATCGCTGCCCGCGGCACTCTGGAAAGCCTCGGCCTCACGCAGGTCGGTAGTGAAAATGCACGACGACAGGCCCTGTGGCACTTCGTTGTTCAGGCGCAGGGCCTCTTCGAAGTCGTCGTAAACCAGCACGTAGAGAATCGGCGCGAAGGTTTCGTGACGCACGACTTCGCTCTGGCCAGGCATTTCGGCAATGGCCGGCGTGACGTAGTAGCCGTTCGGGTATTTGTCCTGCAACTGACGCTCGCCACCAAACACTTGACCGCCTTCGTCGCGGGCCTTGGTCAGCGCGTTCTGCATGGCCGAAAACGCTTGCTGGTCGATCAGCGGGCCGATCAGATTGCCTTCGCGCGGATCACCGACGCGCACCTTGGCGTAGGCTGCCTTGACGCGGGCGACCACTTCGTCCTTGATCGAGCGGTGCACAATCAGGCGGCGCAACGTGGTGCAACGCTGACCGGCGGTGCCTACCGCACTGAACAGAATGCCGCGCACGGCCAGGTCCAGATCGGCGCTCGGGGCCAGAATCATCGCGTTGTTGCCGCCCAGCTCCAGAATGCTGCGCCCGAAACGGGCGGCGACACGCGGCCCGACTTCACGGCCCATGCGGGTGCTGCCGGTGGCGCTGATCAGTGGCACGCGAGGGTCGTCGACCAGCGCTTCACCGGCGTCACGATCAACGATCACCAGTTGCGCCAGTGCTGCCGGCGCGTCACCGAAAATCTTCAGCGCCTTGTCGAACAGCGCCTGACAGGCCAGTGCCGTCAGCGGAGTCTTTTCCGAAGGCTTCCAGATCACCGGGTTGCCGCAGACCAGCGCCAGCGTGGTGTTCCAGGCCCAGACCGCAACCGGAAAGTTGAACGCGCTGATCACGCCGACCACACCCAGCGGGTGCCAGGTTTCGCGCATGTGATGACCGGGACGCTCGGAGGCGATGGTCAGGCCGTACAACTGACGCGACAGACCGACGGCAAAGTCGCAGATGTCGATCATTTCCTGCACTTCACCCAGACCTTCCTGAGTGATCTTGCCGGCCTCGACCGATACCAGTTCGCCCAGATCAGCCTTGTGCTCACGCAGCACTTCACCAAAGATCCGCACCAGCTCGCCACGCCGTGGGGCCGGTACTGTGCGCCACTTTAGAAACGCATTGTGAGCGCTGTCGATACGCGCCACGACCTGTGCCTTGTCTTCAAGCGTAACCGAGGCAATCCGGCTGCCATCAATCGGGGTGTAAACCGGATAGTCCCCTTGTGTGTGGGCACTGTTCGCCACGCCCAGACGTGCTAATAACTCGGCAACCATGTTGATTCTCCTGTCATGAACCCGGTGGAAATCATCGATGACCTCAGTATCAAGCTACCCAGGGTCGGGCTACAAACGACGTTTTTGAAAAACATGATTCCTTTTAGGAATGAACTCCTGATCGTTAATAGCCATAAAAGCCCTTACATCGGGAATTATTGGAATGACCCGGTGATTTTATTTCGTTTGCGAGCGCGGCCCGATGTTTGTTTGGATAAGGCCATCATGATCACCCGGAGTCAGGGCCAGGCCGATGAGCGAACACATCAGCGAATCCATTTCGTTTGTCCACAACATGACGCTGTCCCACGGCCGCAACGCCGAAGTCTGGGACACCACCGGCAAGCGCTATATCGACTTTGTCGGCGGCATCGGGGTGCTCAATCTGGGGCACTGCAACCCGCAGGTGGTCACGGCCATTCAGGATCAGGCGGCAAAGCTGACCCACTATTGCTTTAACGCCACGCCTCATGACCCGTATATCCGCTTCATGCAGCAGCTCACGCAATTCGTACCGGTCAGTTACCCCCTCAGCGGCATGCTCACCAACAGCGGTGCGGAAGCGGCCGAAAATGCGCTGAAGATCGTACGCGGCGCAACCGGCCGCACGGCGGTCATCGCCTTTGACGGCGGCTTTCATGGCCGAACACTGGCGACCCTGAACCTCAACGGCAAGGTAGCGCCCTATAAACAGAAAGTCGGCGTGCTGCCCGGTCCGGTCTTTCACATTCCGTTCCCCAGCAAGGACAACGGCGTGTCCACCGAGCAGGCGCTCAAGGCCATGGACCGACTGTTCAGCGTCGAGATCGACGTCAACGACGTGGGCTGCATCATCTTCGAACCGGTTCAGGGCGAAGGCGGTTTTCTGGCCATGCAGCCGGACTTTGCCCAGGCACTGCGAGCGTTCTGCGATAAACACGGCATCGTACTGGTCGCCGATGAAATTCAGTCCGGCTTCGGCCGTACCGGGCAGCGTTTTGCGTTCAGCCGCTTGGGCATCGAGCCGGATCTGATTCTGCTGGGCAAAAGCATTGCGGGCGGCATCCCGCTGGGCGCGGTGGTAGGTCGCAAGCAGTTGCTGGACAACCTGCCCAAGGGCGGCCTGGGCGGCACGTATTCCGGTAACCCGATCGGCTGCGCAGCGGGCCTCGCATCACTGGCGCAGATGACCGATGCCAACCTGTCCAGCTGGGGCGAGCAGCAGGAACACGCCATCGTTTCACGCTATGAAGCCTGGCGGGCGAGCAAACTGTCGCCGTATCTGGGCAGGCTGACCGGTGTTGGCTGCATGCGCGGTATCGAACTGATCACGCCGGAGGGCGAGCCCGGCACCCGACAGTTCGCCGAACTGCTGAGCTCAGCCAGGGACGCCGGGCTGCTACTGATGCCCAGTGGCAAGTCGCGGCACATCATCCGCCTGCTGATCCCGCTGACCATCGAGCCCGACGTGCTGCACGAAGGGCTGGATATTTTCGAGCGCTGCCTGGCAGCGCTGGCTTGAACCCGTACGGAGAAAACACCCTGATGAGCACAGCACGCTTTGCCGACCCGGACCAGATCCGCGCGGGCTTTTCTCGCGCCATGTCGCAGATGTACAAGCACGAAGTGCCGCTGTACGGCACGCTGATGGCGCTGGTGAGTGAAGTCAACGAACAGGTCATGAGCCATGACAGCAGTGTGCTGGACAGTTTGCGCCAGACCGGTGAAATCCAGCGCCTGGACATGGAACGGCACGGTGCAATCCGCGTCGGCACGGCACAGGAACTGGCCACCCTCGCCCGCCTGTTCGCGGTCATGGGCATGCAGCCGGTGGGTTACTACGACCTGAGCGCGGCCGGCGTGCCGGTTCACTCCACCGCCTTTCGCGCCGTGCATGAGCAGGCGCTGCAGGTCAGTCCGTTTCGCGTGTTCACCTCGTTGCTGCGTCTGGAACTGATCGAAAGCGACAGCCTGCGTGAGTTCGCCGGTCAGGTGCTGAGCAAACGCAGTATCTTCACGCCCGGCGCCCTGGCGTTGATCGACAAGCATGAAGCAGACGGCGGCTTGAGCGAAACCGATGCGGCCGAGTTCATTCAGCAGGCGCTGGAAACCTTTCGCTGGCACAACACGGCGACCGTTTCGCTTGACGACTACCAGAAGCTGAACACTCAGCATCGACTGATCGCCGATGTGGTGGCGTTTCGAGGTCCGCACATCAACCACCTGACGCCACGCACGCTGGACATTGATGCGGTTCAGGCCGGTATGCCCGGCAAAAGCATCACACCCAAGGCGGTGGTTGAAGGGCCGCCACGTCGCCAGTGCCCGATTCTGCTGCGCCAGACCAGCTTCAAGGCGCTGGAAGAACCGATTGCCTTCATGGGCCAGGGTGGCAGTCAGTCGGGCAGCCACTCGGCACGCTTCGGCGAGATCGAACAGCGTGGCGCTGCACTGACCCCCAAAGGTCGCGAGCTGTATGACCGGCTGCTGAACGAGGCCCGCGACGCGCTGGGCGAGTTCCCCAATGAGGCGAATGCCCTGCGCTATGCCGAGCTGCTGGAAAACACGTTCGAGGCGTTTCCGGACAGCCACGCTGAAATGCGCAGGCAGGGCCTGGCCTACTTCCGCTATTTCCCGACCGAATCAGGTATTGCCGAGCGTGCATCCGGCAGTCTGGAGCAGCTTGTCGAAGCAGGTCACGTGCGCTTCGAGCCACTGGTGTACGAAGACTTTTTGCCGGTCAGTGCGGCGGGCATTTTCCAGTCCAACCTGGGCGATAACGCACAGGCGCACTACGCGACGAATTCGAATCAGCAGGATTTCGAGCAGGCACTGGGACGCGGGACGCTCAACGAACTGGACCTGTATGCCGACACCCAGCGGCGCTCACTGGAGGAATGCGCCAAGGCGCTGGAACTGAGCAGTCCCGCCTACTGATTAGTGAGAGCGACAGGGGCTGCACGATAGTTGAGATCATCGTTCCTCACGCGCCGCGTGGGAATGCAGTTCACGACGCTCTGCGTCGCCAAGAGGACGCGGAGCGTCCAGAACGGCATGACGACGCGGAGCGTCGCACGATAATCGGATTGTCCGTGCAGATCGACGCAGCGCTTCGGCACGGAGTTGAGACTATCGTTCCTCACGCTCCGCGTGGGAATGCAGTTCACGACGCTCTGCGTCGCCAAGAGGACGCGGAGCGTCCGGAACGGCATGACGACGCGGAGCGTCGGCACGATAGCCAACATCGTCTTCGCGAACGAGTTCGCTCCTACGGCCTTCGGCCAGAATCAAAAGCGGACTTGTGCATAATGATGAGCGCTCTGCGTCACATTCCCTTAGCGTTCTGCGTTCTGTTTAAAGCAACGATAAATAAAATTCGCAATATTGGTGTGCAACCTCGTGCTATGCATACTGCGATTGCGTGTGGACAGCAAAGTGCCGTATTCAAAGGCTCATCCCTTCAAATAGCGCACCCGGTGATCCCCTTGCAAAGGCTCGAAGCAGCCTGGGTCTGGATCACATTCAGACCTCATAAAAATATCTGGCCGGATAACGGTCTCCATGACTTCATGGACTTTTCAACGCTGCCCTGGCGCTTCACCGCGCCGACCTGAAAAACAGAATAACGATTGATAAGGCCTGAAAAAGGCCATTCAGCAGGCAAGGGGATCATCATGCAAAACTCACACGCTGCAGTGTCGGGTGACAATCAGGCCGTTTCATCGACGGTGAAACTGTATGTCTGGGCCGCCATTATCCTCATCATTGCCGAAATGATCGGTGCCATCAGTATTCCGCTGGGCCCCGGCAAAGTGGTGCTGTTACCGATGGTCTGGGCGCTGCTGCTGGGCGCGATGATCGGCCTTGCCAGTCGCCGTATGCCAGGCACCATTGGCATCGACCACGGTACGCAATTGCGCTCGGCCTCCATCCTGCAACCTGCCCTGCTGATTTTCATCGCCAAGCTCGGCCTGGTGGTCGGCGGCTCGCTACCGGTGGTGTTCGCTTCCGGATGGGCGCTGATGTTTCAGGAGTTCGGCCACTTCATCGGCACCGTGGTGCTCGGTCTGCCGGTGGCGTTGATGCTCGGTATCAAGCGCGAAGCCATCGGTGCGACCTTCTCGGTCGGCCGTGAACCAAGCCTGGCAATCATCGGCGAACGCTATGGCATGGACTCTCCGGAGGGTCGCGGTGTATTGGCCGAATACCTGACGGGCACCCTGTTCGGCGCGCTGTTCATTGCGATTGTCGCCGGGTTTATCGCCAGCCTGGGGATCTTCCATCCCAACTCGCTGGCGATGGGCTCAGGCATCGGCTCGGGCAGCATGATGGCCGCCGCTGCCGGGGCGATTGCCGCGCAACAGACACCAGAAGTCGCCAAGGAAGTCATGACTCTGGCGGCAGCCTCGAACCTGATCACCACCACCATCGGCACCTACTTCACCCTGTTCATCTCCCTGCCACTGGCGGTCTGGGGCTACCGTGTGCTCGAGCCGCTGATCGGCCGCACCACCAAGGCGTCCATGAGCGAGGAAGGTCTGCGCCACAGCGACGTGTCGCTGGAGGTGCCGGAGCTGGGCTGGTCGGGCAAGATCAGTGCCTGGCTGGCGGCGGGTGTACTGGCGTTGATTGCCAACTATGTCGGCTACAAGACCCTGTCAGCCGATGCCCTCACCGGCATGGGCATCATGATTTTCTGCGCCTTCGCGGGTGAGGTGCTGTGCAACCTGCTTCGCCGCAAGATCCCCGCAGTGTGCATGGTGTCACTGGTAGCAATGTTCCTGACGTCGCCGGCCTGCCCCTGGGCCGCCGAGATTGCGCGAATCACTAGCTCGATCAACCTGCTGGCGGTCATTACCCCGATGCTGACCTTCGCCGGCCTGTCGATTGCCAAGGACCTCCCGGCTTTCCGCCGCCTGGGCTGGCGGATTGTGCTGGTGTCGTTCCTGGCCAACTTCGGTACGTTCATTGGCGCGGTATTGATCGCCGAGCTGTTTCATTGATTCGCACCGAATGATCCGGATCGAATCAGCCCAGCGCCTCGTTCACCAGCCAGTCATGCACTGCGCGACGTGACGGGGTGCTGAGCGCCCCTTCGCGATAGGCCAGCACGTATTTCTTTCTGGCCTTGATCGGATGGCCGAACGGCACGATCAGCAAGCCCTGCTCCAGCTCATCGGTGATCAGCGCCTTGCGCGCAATGGCCACGCCCATCCCCATACGCGCGGCGTCGATGGTCAGATGATTACGATTGAACGTGTGGCCGCGACGCACATCGATGCCATCGGCACCGATGGCCGTCAGGTAGAACTCCCACTCCGCATATTCATAGCTGCCGCGCCAGGCGGTGATGTCGTGCAGCAACGGGAAGTGCACCAGCTGACTCGGCGTATCCAGCGGCGGCTTGCCCACCAGCAGGTCAGGCGAGCAGACCGCAAACAGCTCCTCCTCCAGCAAGGGCGTAGTCGACAACCCCGGATAGCTGCCGTCGTTCAGGTCGATGGCCAGATCGAAATCGTCATCACGCAACGACCCGCTGCTGTCCTCGGCAATGATCCGCAACTGGATGTCCGGAAACGCCGCCTGCAAGCGTGGCAGGCGCGGCATCAGCCATTTGCTCAGGAATGATGGAATGCAGCGCAGCTTGAACACCCCGCCGATACGCCCGGAATACAGCAGGCGCAGTTCTTCGCTGATACGGCTCTGCACTTCGTTGGCGACCACCGCCAGACGCTGACCTTCAGCGGTCAGCTCAAGCCCGCGCCCGACCCGGTGAAACAGCGCAAAGCCCAGGCGCTCCTCGAGCTGGCGCATCTGCTGACTGATCGCGCCGGGGGTGACGTGCAATTCTTCCGCGCAGCGGGTGAAGGACAGGTGACGGGCCGCGCAGGCGAACACCTGTAGCCAGGCGTGCATCTGTGCGTTGAAGATTCTGCTCATTGAAGAGTTCCGCTAAAGCGTTGCATAGCAACAATCGTTTGTCGTTTCGACAGCCGAAGCCAAAGATGAGTAACAGAAAAAGGGGAATACCAAATTCCCGTGCATCATCTCACCTGAAGGACCTTCGTGATGGCTATCAGCGTCTTCGACATGTTCAAAATCGGCATCGGGCCGTCCAGTTCCCACACCGTAGGGCCAATGCGCGCCGGTGCGCTGTTCGTGACCGAGCTGCGCAACCACAACCGGTTGCACAGCGTAGAACGGATCGAGGTGCGATTGTACGGTTCTCTGTCGGCCACGGGCATCGGTCACGGCAGCGATCGCGCAACAGTCATGGGCCTGATGGGTGAGTGGCCGGACCAGATCGACCCCAGTCAGGTCAACCAGCGCATCGACGCGCTGCGTGCCGATAACCAGCTGATGCTGGCGGGCGAACAGGCCATCACCTTCGTCTGGGAGCGGGACATGTGCCTGCTCGATGAAAGCCTCCCCTACCACCCCAACGGCATGACCCTGTGTGCCTACGGCAAGAACGGCGAACTCCACGAGCAGACCTACTATTCGGTGGGCGGCGGTTTTGTGATCGACGCCGAACAGGCCGCCAGCGGCGTGCTGGACAACGACACAACCGTCCTGCCCTACGATTTTTTCAGCGGCGCGCAGTTGCTCAAGCTGTGCAAGACCCACGGCATGAGCATTTCCGAACTGATGATGGCCAACGAGAAGGTCTGGCGCAGCGAGGAAGAAATCCGCGAGAAGATCATGGTGATCTGGGCCGCGATGCGCGCCTGCGTCGACAAGGGCCTGGTGGAAACCGGCATCCTGCCCGGTGGCCTGAACGTGCGGCGGCGTGCCTACCGCCTGCATCAGAACCTGCAGAACCTCGATAACCCCAACGTGATCGGCTCGACGCTGAGCGCCATGGAATGGGTCAACCTGTTCGCCCTCGCGGTCAACGAAGAAAACGCCGCAGGCGGGCGCATGGTGACGGCGCCCACCAACGGCGCGGCTGGCATCGTACCTGCCGTGCTGCACTACTTCATGAAATTCAAACCCACGGCCAATGACGATGACGTGGTGCGCTTTTTCCTGAGCGCCGCTGCGGTCGGCATTCTGTGCAAGAAAAACGCCTCGATTTCCGGTGCCGAAGTCGGTTGTCAGGGTGAGGTAGGATCGGCCTGCGCGATGGCCGCCGCCGGTCTGGCAGAGATCCTCGGCGCAACGCCCGAGCAGGTGGAGAACGCTGCCGAGATTGGCCTGGAACATAATCTGGGGCTGACCTGCGATCCGGTCGGCGGGCTGGTGCAGATCCCCTGCATCGAGCGCAATGCGATTGCTGCCGTGAAGGCCATCAATGCCGCCCAGATGGCCCTGCGCGGCGACGGCGAGCATCACATCTCGCTGGACCACGCCATCCGCACCATGCGCGACACCGGCGCCGACATGCACGACAAATACAAGGAAACCTCACGCGGCGGCCTAGCGGTCAACCTGATCGAGTGCTGATGGGCGCAGGCGTTTACTGATTCAACAGTGTCGAGCCCGAATAGAGGATCCCGCCCAGCGCGATCAGCAGCAAGGTCACGCTGGAGGCGACTTCGATCTTGCGCTTGTACTTCAAGGCCAGTTTCTGGCGCATCAGGAAGATATAGGCGAACAGGATAGACAGATCAATGATGATCCACAGCAACGACAACAAGGCGATGCTGCCCTTGAACGATTCGGTGACGTGAATGAACTGCGGGAAAAACGAGACGAAGAAGATGATGTCCTTCGGATTGGAAATTCCGACCAGAAAACCGGTCACCAGCCCGCTGTGCCTGCTATGCGCAGGCATCGGCGCTGGCGCTGTTTCAGGCCGCGACGGGGCGTAACGCAACGCCTGTTCCAGCGCCTGCACCGACAGGTAAGCGATGAAGAAACAGCCCACCAGGCTGATCCAGTTGAGCATGCTTACGCTCACCGACAGTGTTCCCGTCAGAATCAATGCCGCGACCAACACCAGCACCAGTGACGCCCAGTTGGTGCCCAGCGCCGTCAACATCGCGCGTTTCGGCCCGCACGCCAGGCTGGTGTTGACGATCAGTGCCACCACCGGACCAGGGGTGATGATCAGCATGAACACGCTGAACATGTAGATCAGCAGCAACGATATATCCATGGGTACTCAACGCTCGTTCAAATGGTCAGTCTTGTCGACTTTGATGTGCAGAGGACAACGGGACAGTGAAAGCCCGCCTTCTTCATACAGTTGATATTGCTTCCATTCCAGGCTGCTACGGTCGCCGAAAAAACCCAGCGTGTCGGGTACCACGCCGTTGTTGTAATCGGCGATTCGCTGGCGAATCTTTTCCCTGACCTTGCGACCACTTTCCGTCTCGGCGCTTGCCACCTCGTCAAAGTTCTCCCGAGGGTTGACCACAAACACAATGTGCCCACCCAGCGAACGGCTTTTCATCGCGCTGTGACGGGGAAAGCTCATGTTGATGAACATCGGCAGTCCGGCGAAGTGATAGGTCCACTCAAACACTTCAGGGTCTGTGCAGGCGTTGGCCGGCCAGGGCGATCGGTCACCTTCATGTAAATGTTGCAGGGTGGCCCAGGCATAGGCCTGTTCTTCGGCCAGGCTGTTGAAATCGGTTTTCTCGAAAATGACAATCAACGGGTTGAACAGGCGATCTTCAAGGGGTGTGTCATTAACGAACTTCACGTACGCTTCCATGCCGTCACGTAGCGCTTGTTGCTCATTCTCACAGGGGATGAACAGCAGCAGACAACTTCCGGACTTGTTGGCACGGCGTCCAAACAGACAAGGGAAGCCCTTGTCACTCAGCACCTGCTCGAATTGCCTGTAAGCCTGAACCCGCCAGCCCATTTCCAGGGCGGTGTCACTTTCCAGCAAATGTCTTACAACAGATTGGCGCAACAGCTTTTCGGACTTGGGCAGCATATTCCCTCACGCACGCAGCAGATAAGAACACCGCCTTATTGTTTGATTTTTACGACAGTGGACGAGCCGGCGATTCTGACCGGAGACGCGTGCGCGGAAAAATGGAAAAAGGTGTAACCTACTATGACAAATAATCATGGTTAGTTATCACATGACTGAACGTATACCGCCTCTTTACGCGCTGAGAGCCTTTGAAGTAGCGGCCCGATCATGCTCATTTACGCGTGCTGCGCAGGAGCTATCTCTTACCCAGAGTGCCATCAGCCGTCATATTCGTACCCTGGAAGAAACCCTTGGCTGTCGATTGTTCGAGCGCAATGGCCCGCGGCTTTCGCTCAGTGACGAGGGCCGGCGGCTGTCCAGCCAGCTCAAGATCGGCTTCCGGATTATCGAGGACGCTTGCCAGCCCTTCCGGGGTCAGGGCGCGAATCTGCGCCTCAAATCACCGTCCACCCTGACCATGCGCTGGCTGCTGCACGCGCTGGAGTCCTTCAAAAAGCCTGCGCCCGCCCTGCCGGTTCAGCTGTCCAGCGTGTGGATGGACTTTGATAGCGTGGACTTCTATTCGGAGCCTTTCGACTGCGCGATTCTGCTGGGCAATGGCAACTTTGGTGCCGAGGTGGAAACCTGCAAGCTGTTCGATGAGTGGCTGATCCCGATCTGCTCGGCAGACACGTTAGGCGACCAGCCGTGGGGAACAGAGAGGCTGCAGGCCGCTGAACTTATCCATCCGTCCAGCGACCGCCGCGACTGGCGGCGCTGGCTAAACCGGATGGACCTCTCCGGTCAGGTGACGTTGAGCAAAGGCAAGGTGTTCGACACGCTTGATCAGGGCATTACCGCCGCGGTCAGAGGGCACGGTGTGTCGATTGGCGATCTGTTTCTAGTCGCTGATGACCTGAACGAAGGCCAGGTTTTTCTGCCGTTCAACTCGGCGGTTGGCACCGGAGATGCCTATTACCTGGTCTGGCTGCAGGACAGCTTCAAGCGCCAGCGAGTACTGGAACTGCGCGACCACCTGCTGACCTGCCTGCCGGACATATCCGGTATTGCAGTGGAATTGCTCGCGGCACCTTGACGGAGTCCGTTTCCGGTGGGAGTGAGCTTGCTCACGAAGAGGCCAGTAAATCCCATAAAAAAGGGCGTCTGGACCATTGCTTTCGTGAGCAAGCTCACTCCTACGACATATGTATGCGAGCCATTCAACTCAGCGGCAAACACTGCTCCACCAGCGAGGTCCAGACCGCAACGCCGGGTTCGATGACCTGGTCGTTGAAGTCGTAGTACGGATTGTGCAACGCCGCCGACGGCTTCTCGCCGTCGACGCCCATCCAAATGTAGGCACCCGGACAGGCATGCAGCATGAAGGCGAAGTCTTCGGAGGCCATCGACGGGTTGCAGCCCCACTGCACGTTGGCCTCGCCCACTGCAGCGACCGCTGCACGACGGATCGTGGCTGCTGCTTCGACATGGTTTTCGGTCACCGGGTAGCCGACGTTGTAAACCAGTTCGCCGCGCACGCCGAAGGCCGTCGGCAAACGCTCGACGAACTCGCCGATCAATCGCTGGACCTTTTCCCGCACAGGGGTTTGCAGGCAACGCACGGTGCCACGCAGCGTGGCGGTTTCCGGGATCACGTTGATCGCCTCACCGGCATTGAACTGAGTGATGCTGACCACCGCCGAGTCGAGCGGTGACAGGCGCCGGGAGACAATGGTTTGCAGCCCCAGCACCAGCTCGGCTGCGGCCACGATCGGATCATTGCCCTTGTCCGGCATGGCCGCGTGGCTGCCCTTGCCGGTCAGGGTGATTTCAAAGGTGTCGAGCGAGGCCATCATCGGACCCGGATTGATCACAACCTTGCCCGCAGGCACACCCGGCCAGTTGTGCAGGCCGTAGATGGCTTCCATCGGAAAGCGCTCGAACAGCCCGTCTTCGATCATTCGCTGTGCGCCGCCGAGGTTCTCTTCGGCAGGCTGGAAGACGAAATGCACCGTGCCGCGAAAGCGGCGAGTCTCGGCCAGATGCCTGGCGGTGGCCAGCAGGATCGCGGTGTGGCCATCGTGACCGCAGGCGTGCATGCAGCCCTTGTGGGTCGACTTGTGAACGCTGTCGCCCAGCTCCTGAATCGGCAAGGCATCCATGTCGGCACGCAGGCCGATGGTCGGCCCGTCACCATTACGCAGGGTGCCAACCACGCCAGTGCCGCCCAGACCTCGGTGGATCTCGATGCCGAAACCGCTCAGCAACTCAGCCACCTTGTCAGAGGTTTTCAGCTCCTGGAACCCCAGTTCCGGCGCGGCGTGGAGGGTGCGGCGCCACACGGTGGCTTCGTCAATCAACGTCTTTGAAATGGACATGTGCTTACTCCAGACTCGCGCCGTAGCCAAAGCTGGCGGCTGGCTTGGCGGCGGTTTCGACCCAGACGCTTTTCACTTCACTGTACTCGCGCAGGGCATCCAGACCGGAAGACCGGCCATAACCACTCTCACCATAGCCGCCGAACGGCGAACTGACGTGAATCGTCTTGTAACCGTTGACCCAGAAGGTCCCCGCTCGCACTTGCTTTGCAACGCGGTGAGCGCGGCCGACATCGCGGGTCCAGACACCACCGGCCAGACCGAAACGACTGTCGTTGGCGATGCGGATCGCGTCCTCTTCGTCCTTGAATGGAATCGCCACTACCACCGGGCCGAAGATTTCTTCCTGCGCGCAATACAGCGCGTTGGTGCCCGCCAGAACGGTCGGGTTGATGTAGTAACCGGGCTTTTCCGGGATCGGATCAGCGTGCTCGCCCACCAGTTTTGCGCCGTCCTTGAGCGCCTGCTCGACCATGTTTTTCACATGACTGTATTGCTTGGCGTTGTTGATCGGGCCGATCTGGGTTTCCGGATCGCTCGGGTCACCGACCTTGAACTGCGTCGCAGCCACCGCCAGGGCATTGGTGAACTTCTCGAAGATCGACTCCTGCACCAACAGGCGCGAACCGGAAACACAGCTCTGCCCGGCACCGGAGAAGATCGCAGCCTGGGCACCGCGCAAGGCGACTTCCAGGTCGGCATCGTCGAACACGATATTGGCCGACTTGCCGCCCAGTTCCAGCACCGCAGGAATGCAACGCTGCGCCGCTGCCACAGCGATATGCCGGCCAGTGGCGGGTGAGCCGACGAACACCACCTTGCGAATGTCAGCCTTGGCAATGAACGCCTGGCCGATGGAATGACCGAAACCGGCAATCACGTTGACCAGCCCTTTCGGCACGCCGGCACGCTCGATCAGCACGCCGACCATCAGCGAGCTGAGCGGGGTCAGTTCCGACGGTTTGAGAATGACCGCGTTGCCCGCTGCAATCGCCGGGGCGATCTGCCAGCCGCAGGTGAAGATCGGCGCATTCCAGGGCGTAATCTGCAACACCGTGCCCAGTGGTTCGTAGGTCACATAGTTCAGGTGCGTGGTCGGCACCGGGATGATTTCGCCGTGCAGCTTGTCCGCCCAACCGGCGTAATACTCGAACATCTCGGCCACTTTGAGCACTTCGACACGCGCATCGCGGATCGGCTTGTTGGCGGTCAGGGATTCAATCTGAGCGAGGTTTTCCAGCTCTTCACGAATCAGATTGCCCACCTGATACATGGCGCGGCCACGCGCCTGAGCGGTCAGTGCCCACCATTGTTGTTGTGCAGCCCTGGCGGCCTTGTCGGCCACTTCGACCAACGACTCGTCGGCATCCGGGAAACTCAGCAACAGGCTGTCGTCATGGGCATTGCGCACTTCGACGGGCGCGCCGTGACCTTCGATGAACTGGCCACCTACGTAGCTGGCGATGACACTGCGATCGCCCCAGTAAGGACGCATCAGTTCGAGGATTTTTGCAGTGCTCATCGCTTATTCTCCATGACCGTAAAGTTTGCCATCGGTGCGTTGCACGATGGCGCAGAAGTCTTCATTGTCCGCCAGGGTTTCACTGCTGGCCTGCCACAATTGTGCGACGACGCGCGACAGCGGCAGGTCCATGTCCAGGCTGTCCGCCAGATCGCTGGCCAGGCCAACGTCCTTGCGCATCAGGCCCATGGTGAAACCCGAGTCATAGGCCTTGTTGAGTACCCAGGTCGGGAACATCACTTGCGTGGCACCGCTGCGTCCGGAACCGGCATTCAGGCCCTGCAGAAGTTTTTCTGGATCGACCCCTGCACGCGCGGCCATCGCCACGGCTTCGGCAGTGCTGATCAGGTGACAGGCGGCGAGCATGTTGTTGGCGATCTTGGCGACATTGCCTGCGCCACATTGCCCGACGTGCACGCGTGTCCCGCTCATGCCTTCCAGGATTGGCATAGCGCGCGCCAGGTCGGCGTCCTCGGCACCGATGACCATCGACATGGTGCCGGTGGCTGCGCCTTTCGGGCCGCCAGACACCGGCGCGTCGATGAACGCGATGCCGTTCTTCGCCAGTTCGGCGGCGACCTTGCGGCTCATTTCCGGCGTTGACGTCGTGGTATCGACGACGATAAGGCCCTTGCGACCCACTTCGTTGATGCCACCCGCGCCGAGGCACACCGATTCCACATGCTCGGCCTTGGGCAGCGAGAGGATCAGAATGTCCACGCCTTGAATCAGTTGCGTGCGATCGGCAACCGGCTTGACGCCCTTGCTTTCGGCCTGGGCCAGTGCGGCCTGCGACAGGTCGAAGCCGCTGACATCAAAGCCCTTGCCCGCCAGCGTCGCAGCCATGCCGCCGCCCATGTTGCCCAATCCGATCACACCTGCTTTCAAAGTCATGTCTGCATCCCGATCAAAGATTTTGTACGAATTAGAGGATGACGCTGCGGGCCCTTTCGGTCTGCAATGTGCTGATGATTCGAGTATGGACAGCGCTCTCCCCTCTCAGCAATAATCCAAAAATCGAATTTATGTTGCCTTTAGCGCAACACTGGAAGCCCATGAGCCTCGTTCAAGATCGACGCATCCTGTATTTTTTCGAAGCCGTACGCTTGGGCAGCGTTCGGGCTGCTGCCGACTTCCTCAACGTTGCGCCTTCGGCGGTCAGCCGTCAGATCGCGCAACTGGAACAGGAGCTGGGCTCTCCACTGCTGGAGCGTCATCGACGCGGCGTCAAACCGACCGAGGCGGGCGACAAGGTGTTGGCCTACTACCGCCAGCGTCTGACGCAGCAGGAGGTCCTGCTGGATTCGATTCAGGCTCTGAAAGGCTTGCACAGCGGCTCGGTGACGCTGGTCTCCGGAGAGGGGTTTCTGGAAAGTCTCGCGCAGCCGCTGGCCCGGTTTTCCGAGCTGTACCCTAGGATCGAACTGATCGTGAACGTGTGTGGCAGCAACGAAGTGATTCGCCAGGTGGTCGAGGATGAAGCGCACATCGGCCTGGTCTTCAACCCGGCTGCCGACCCGAAAATCCGCTCGCATGCGCATCAGCGTCAACCGGTCTGTGTGATCACCGCGCCGAATCATCCGCTGGCGGAAGAACCAGGCCCGATAAAGCTCCAGGCACTTGAAGACTACCGTGTCGCCCTGCCCGCAGTGTCTTACGGTATCCGCCAGATTCTGCTGCAAGCCGAGCACCAGTTGGGCATCACTGTGCAGCCGACGCTGACCTGCAGCACTTTCGCCATGCTCAAGCATTTCGCCATGCAGGGTGGCGTCACGCTGCTGCCGACCTTTGTCGTGGAGGAAGAAATAAAGACCGGAACATTGCGGGCCCTGCCCTTGCAGCATGAGGTGTTCAGCACCCCGCAGACCCACCTGATCAGCCGCCTGGGCCGTCAACTGAGTGTCGGCGCCAACCGCCTGATGGGCATGCTGTTGCAGGATATGACGGCGTTCCGCAACTGACCTACCGTTAGTCCCACGTCAACCAATCGCGCTGAACCAACAAAAATCTCATGGTTCATCTTCAGTAACGGAGCGGAATTCCTGCTGCCATTGAGGATTAACCATGAGAGCCTTGACTTACCACGGTGCGAACAATGTGAAGGTCGACACGGTGCCGGACCCCGTGATCGAGCAGGCGGATGACATCATTCTGCGCGTAACCGCGACGGCTATCTGCGGTTCCGACCTGCACTTGTATCGCGGCAAAATCCCTACGGTTGAACATGGCGACATTTTCGGTCACGAGTTCATGGGCGTCGTGGAAGAAACCGGCTCGGCCGTCACGGCCGTGGCCAAAGGCGATCGCGTGGTGATCCCGTTCGTCATCGCCTGCGGCAGCTGTTTTTTCTGCAACATCGACCTGTTCGCGGCCTGCGAAACCACCAACACCGGACGTGGCGCGATTCTTAACAAAAAGTCGATTCCACCAGGCGCGGCGCTATTCGGCTTCAGCCATCTGTATGGCGGCGTCCCGGGCGGCCAGGCTGAATACGTGCGCGTGCCCAAGGCCAATGTCGGTCCGTTCAAGGTGCCGGGCATGCTGGCTGACGAGAAGGTTCTGTTCCTCTCCGATATTCTCCCCACCGCCTGGCAGGCTGTACTCAACGCCGGGATAGGCCAAGGCTCGACTGTTGCCATTTATGGGGCTGGCCCGGTCGGCCTGATGAGCGCAGCGTGCGCAAAAATGCTCGGTGCGGAGAAGATCTTCATGGTAGATCACCACCCGTACCGTCTGGCCTATGCGCAGAAAACCTACGGCGTGATCCCGATCAACTTCGACGAAGATGATGATCCGGCCGACACGATCATCCGCCAGACTGCTGGCATGCGTGGCGTGGACGGCGTTGTGGATGCGGTGGGTTTCGAGGCCAAGGGCAGCACCACTGAAACCATCCTGGCCACGCTGAAGCTGGAAGGCAGCAGCGGCAAGGCATTGCGTCAGTGCATCGCGGCGGTAAGACGTGGCGGCGTGGTCAGTGTGCCAGGCGTATATGCCGGTTTCATCCACGGCTTCATGTTCGGCGATGCGTTCGACAAGGGCCTGACCTTCAAGATGGGCCAGACCCACGTGCATCGCTTCATGCCTGAACTGCTGGAACACATTGAGGCCGGCCGCCTGGAGCCCGAAGCTATCATCACGCACCGGATGTCACTGGAAGATGCGGCGAAGGGCTACAAGCTGTTCGACAAGAAGGAAGAGGATTGCCGTAAGGTCATCCTGACGCCCGGCAACAACACGATTGTGGTGCCCGACGACACGACCGAAGCCTTGGTCGGGGGTGGCGTGCCGGCTATGTGAGATACAAGTTCGCTTTTGATTCTGGCCTGAGGCCGCAGGAGCAAACCTGTTCGCGAACGGTATTCAGACGATGAATGTTCATCGTTCATGCCGCCCCTTTCGCGAACACGTTCGCTCCTACGCCCTTCGGGCAGAAGCCATCAACGGCTCAGGTAGGCAAACCGGCCTTTGAACGGTTTGCCGATGGGGTCGGCCAGGTCGCCGTGTTTGCTGGTGGTCAGGCCCAGATCCACCAGCGATTCGGCCAGTTTCACCGCCGCAGCCACGCCGTCGATGACCGGCAGGCCGATCGCTTCGCTCAGCTGCCTGCCCAGATCCGCCATCCCGCCGCAACCCAGCACAATGGCTCCCGCCCCTTCGTCATCACGGGCGCGACGGGCTTGTTCGGCCATGCATTCGATGAGCTCCGGCCCGCTTTCCTCCAGCGCCAGCACCGGCAGATCGATACAGCGCACCGATGTGCATAATTCACTGAAGCCATAACGCTGCAGCAGATGTTCGGCGATGATCCGGGTGCGGGTCAGTGTGGTGACCACGGCGAAACGGGTAGAAATCAGGCTGGCCATGTGAAAAGCCGCTTCGGCGATACCGATCACCGGGGCGCTGGCGTACTCGCGTGCCGCCAGCAGGCCGGGGTCGCCGAAACAGGCGATGATGTGCGCGTCGACCTGCTGCTCACGGCCTTTGCGTATTTCTTCCAGCACGCCAAGGGTAGCGATCGCTTCGTCAAAATGACCTTCGATAGACACCGGGCCATCATCGGGGCTGCACGCAAGAATCTGCGTACCGGGGCGCGCAATGGCTTGCGCCGCGAGGCCAATCTTGTGGGTCATGGCTTCGCTGGTGTTGGGGTTGATTACTTGAATACGCACCGGAACTCCTTCAGCGCCGTTTGAAAATGCTATGAAAATCCACTGTCTCGCTGACCGGCGCATCCACATTCAGGCTGGCACGGATGCGCCGTAAATGCTCGGCCATCCATTCACGTGCCTGTTCGCCCTGCCCGCTTTCAAGCAAGGTCAGCAAGTCAAGATGCTGGCCACAATCACAGCCGACACTGCGTCGCGAACCATACACAGCCACAATCAACGAAGACCGCGTGGTGAGTTGCGCAACCTGCTCGGTCAACACCTGATTACCCGCCAGCGCGCTCAGTTGCACATGGAAACGCGCCGACAATTGAATCGCTTCGCTGTGGCGCCCGGCGTGTTGCGCCTCATGCTCCTGATCGCAGAGCGCGCGCAGGGCTTGCAGGCACTGACCGGCGACTCGCGTGGCGATATCGGCCATCAGCGCGGGCTCGATCAGTTGCCTGGCACCCAATACATCCTGTGCCTCCTGAGCCGACGGTTGCGCAACCTCTGCGCCGCGCTTGGGGCGCAGGGTCACCAGTCGTTCCAGCGCCAGACGCTGCAAGACCTTGCGAATGCCGGTACGGCTGATCTCGAATACGTCGGCCAAAGCGTCCTCGGGCAAGCGCGTCCCCGGAGCGAGCCGATGTTCGACGATAGCTTTCAGTACATGCTGGTAAATCTGTTCATCACGGCCTTTTTCATCGGCAGAAGGCGTGAGAAACAACGGGGCACTGTCAGATCGGATCATGGTTTCACATCACATTGGCATTACAGATCGTATACAAGAATAGTGCCTGATGCGGAACATGATGAGTAGCGCAATTTAGCAGTGCGCCAAATCGCTCCTCAGTCGAAAACGCATGAATCGCACCGTAAATGAGCAAAAGCGCCCTGTTTACGTGCACTTCAAGCGCAGGTTCGAACCTGTCTGATTTACACACCCGTCTCGGTACAAGCGCCCTGAAACAAGACTCGCGGCCATTCCAGGCCGAATGATAATCGTATGGCACATGTTTTGCGTACACGATCGTATACAAAAAAATCGCCGATCGTACTCCGATCACGTCACGACACACCGAGGGAGTCACGCAATGACAGATCAACGCCCGGCCGGGTACAGCCCGCGCCTGCACAACCACGATCTGGGGCCGGTGCCGCAGAAGTGGACCTGGTACAACATCCTGGCGTTCTGGATGAGCGACGTGCACAGCGTCGGCGGCTACGTTTTCGCGGCCAGTCTGTTCGCTCTGGGCCTGGCCAGTTGGCAAGTGCTGATCGCGCTGCTGGTGGGGATCTGCATCATTCAAGTGATCGCCAATCTGGTCGCCAAACCCAGTCAGCAAGCCGCCGTGCCCTACCCGGTCATCTGCCGCCTGGCCTTCGGCGTCTTCGGTGCCAACATTCCCGCCATCATTCGCGGGCTGATCGCGGTGGCGTGGTACGGCATTCAAACCTACCTGGCGTCCAGCGCGCTGGTGATCGTGGTGCTGCGTTTCTTCCCGGAACTGGCTGCGTATCAAAATGTGACCTTTCTCGGGCTGTCGTGGCTTGGCTGGTCCGGCTTTCTGGCGTTGTGGGTGGTTCAGGCTGCTGTGTTCTGGACCGGCATGGAGTCGATCAGACGTTTCATCGACTGGGCCGGTCCTGCCGTTTACGCGGTGATGTTCGCGCTGGCAGGCTGGATTGTCTGGCGCGCCGGCTGGGATAACATCAGTTTCACCCTGGCTGAAAAAGAGTTGTCCGGCTGGGCGGCGTTCGGGCAAGTGGTCATGGCCATCGCGCTGGTGGTCTCGTATTTCTCCGGGCCGACGCTGAACTTCGGTGATTTCAGCCGCTATTGCCGCAGCATGGCCGACGTGCGCCGCGGCAATTTCTGGGGCCTGCCGGTGAATTTTCTGGCGTTTTCACTGGTAACGGTGGTGATCGTCTCGGGTACATTGCCGATTTTCGGTGAGATGATCCACGACCCGATCGCGACCGTCGCACGCATCGATAACACCACGGCCGTGCTGCTCGGCGCCTTTACTTTCGTGACCGCGACGGTCGGTATCAACATCGTCGCCAACTTCGTTTCCCCTGCCTTCGACTTCGCCAACGTGGCGCCCAGCCGCATCAGCTGGCGTGCAGGCGGCATGATCGCTGCCGTAGCGTCGATCTTCATCCCCCCCTGGAACCTGTTCAACAACCCGGAAGTGATCCATTACACCCTGGACGTGCTGGCGGCCTGCATCGGCCCGCTTTTCGGCATCCTGCTGGTGGATTACTACCTGATCAAGAAACAGCAGATCGACGTCGACGCCCTGTTCAATGACACGCCAAGCGGTCGTTACTGGTACACCAACGGCGTCAACTGGATCGCGGTCAAGGCATTGCTGCTCACTGCACTGGTCGGTCTGTGCTTCACCTTTGTCGAGTGGTTCAAGCCGATTGCCAACTTCGCCTGGTTTACCGGTTGCATCCTGGGCGGCGCAGTGTTTTATGCGCTAACCCGCTGGTCGCCGGTGCAGGCTGCCAACCTGCCTGCGCCCGTCGGCCAGCATTGAGACGTTCGCAGGACGCTGAATACTTGAATGAAACCAGCGCTTTCAGGTGAACCGCCGAGCCCGGCATGACCTGAAAGCGCTACCCCGCCTGCTCCGCTGAAAATAGCGCGCACCTCAAATGATATTAATTTAATATCACCCTATCCAGAATCATGGAATGATCGAGTGTCACTGATCACTCTGTGAGGCATCAGGCACAAAATAGAATAAATTTTGTACAACTTTCAGGCCGCTGCGCTGCCCTATGACTGAGTCTTTGTGAACCAGGCGTTCAAGTGGGTCGATAGTGATGAGCAATGATGTTTCTGGCGGCAGGCCATTTGCCCCCCAGCCACCCCCGCCTTCGGAGCAGGAAGCGGCCGAGCAGCTACAACTCGCCCTGGATTCAGGGGCAGTTGTCGGCACTTGGGTGTGGGACATCATTGCCGATCAGTTGACCGGCGATGAGCGTTTTGCCCGGACCTTCGGTTTGTCCCCGAAGCTGTGCGCCAAAGGCTTGCCACTGGAACTGGTGATTGCCTCCATTCATCCCGACGACTCGGCCAGAGTCGACAAGTCAATCGAGGACGCGCTTCAAAGCAGCGAAACCTACCGATGCGAATACCGGGTTCTGCATGAAGACGGTCTTTATCGCTGGATCGAAGCCAGCGGACGAATCGAGCGCGATAGTCGCGGCAAACCTGTTCGCAGTCCGGGCGTATTGCTCGATATAGACAGCCGTCGCACGGCTGAAGAGGAGCGCGACCGGCTCAACGAGTTGCTGAGGATATTCACGGCTGCCGTTCCCGGCGTCGTCTACGCCAAGGATCTCGAGGGTCGCATGCTGGTCGCCAATCGTGGCACCGCTGAACTGATCGGCAAGCCGCCCGCGTTTTTCATCGGCAAGACGGACCTGGAGTTTCTGGATGATCCGCAGCAGGCACGGGTGCTCATGGAAACCGACCGCCGGATCATGCAGAACAATGTCAGCGAACAGATCGAAGAACACGTCAACCTGCCTGACGGCTCTGCAGCGACGTGGCTCTCGACCAAAGCGCCCCTGCTCGATGAAAACGGCGAGGTGATCGGTCTGATCGGCTCGTCTGTTGATGTCACCGCCAGAAAAAAAGCCGAAGAAGCGGTCAGAGAACTCAATCAGACACTCGAACAGCGCATCGAACAAGCCGTTTTCGAACGCGAGCAGATCGAAGACGCCCTGCGCCACTCGCAGAAGATGGATGCCGTCGGGCAACTGACCGGAGGCATCGCTCATGACTTCAACAACCTGCTGGCCGGTATTTCCGGCAGCCTGGAACTGATCACCAAACGGTTGGCTCAGGGGCGCGTCGGCGATGTTGACCGTTACGTGTCGGTCGCCCAGGGCGCAGTACGCCGCGCGGCGTCGCTGACTCACCGTCTGCTGGCGTTCTCCCGACGCCAGACACTGTCGCCGAGAGTCACCGACGTCAACGGGTTGATTCATGACATGGAAGAGTTGATCGCCCGTACCGTCGGCCCGGAGATAGACATAAAGGTCGTCGCCCAGAATGATCTATGGCCTGCGCTGATCGATCATGCCCAGCTGGAAAGCTCGCTTCTGAACCTGTGCCTGAACGCCCGTGACGCGATGCCCAACGGCGGGCGCATTATCATCGAGACCGCTAACGCGTCTCTTGAAGAGTGCACCGATCCGGACCATGGCATTCCTGCCGGCGAGCACCTGAGCATACGGGTCACCGACACGGGCATCGGCATGAGTCCGGACATTGCCGCCAAAGCCTTCGAACCGTTCTTCACCACCAAGCCCATAGGTGCCGGCACCGGTCTCGGGCTGTCGATGGTGTATGGTTTTGTGCGCCAGTCCGGCGGGCAGATTCGCGTCGAATCGGTCGAAGGCCAGGGCACCAGCGTGGTCATGCACCTGCCACGCCACACTGCTGAAAATGCTCCCCGCCCCGTCGAGCCGGAAGTCATTGAAGAACCGCCGCATCACACCGGCGAAACCGTCCTGATCGTGGACGACGAACCCTCGGTGAGGATGCTCGTCGCCGAAGTCATCAGCGGTCTGGGCTACAACTGCCTGGAAGCGGCAGACGCACAGTCAGGTTTGCAGATCCTGCAGTCGGACACACGCATCGACCTGTTGATCAGTGACATAGGCTTGCCGGGCGGCATGAATGGCCGGGAAATGGCCGATGCGGCAGGCGACTGTCGACCGGGCCTGCCGACCCTGTTCATCACCGGTTATGCCAAAACATCCGTGCTGGACGATTGCCACCTGCGGCCTTGCACGCAACTGCTCACCAAGCCGTTCGGGCTGGATGCGCTGGCCGGGCGAGTGACAGGCCTGATCGGCGCTGACGCAGTCGCCCGCGGGTTTTCGTAGAGTGAATCCGACCACGCCTGACGGTCGGTATTTTGTGGTCAGGGACCAACTCTGGCGGTGCTCCAATCCCTCTTTGAGCGACGACGTCCGCCAGCATCTGGTGGATGAGCTGATGGCTGCACGTCGTGCAGTCAAGGCCGCCAAGGCGTCCGAAGACCCCGAAGCCTTGAAGACGGCTCGGACCAGTGTGGACAAGGCCAAGGTTGCGCTTGGCGAGCGCGGTGAGGTCTGGTGGACCGATGGCGCCGAGGACTTCAATCGGCGCAAGGTGAAAAACACGCCTTATGCACAGTGGTATCTCGATTTGAATCACTCTGCCTACTGAACTGACAGCGTCATTCTGAACTGAAGGATGAAACCTTCAGGCGCTTTGTCATTTATATGACATATGACATTCATAAACATCGATTCCCGCCGATAACCACCCCAGCTTTACCCACTACCTATGACTCCTTGCGTAATACCCCTCTAAAGGCTCATACCGGCATGAGAAAATCTTTAAAATTCAGCCATAAAATCCTCTTGGCAGCGTCCCTCGTGGTAATCGCCGCATTCACGCTATTCACCTTCTACAACGATTATCTGCAGCGCAATGCGTTGCGCGTGCAGCTCAAGGAGAACCTTAACCAGACAGGCGAAAGCACCGCTGGCAATATCCGTAACTGGCTTTCAGGGCGAATTCTTCTGGTAGAGAACCTGGCGGAAAACGCCTCTTCGCCTCAGTCCGCGCAAGAGCAGAATCGGGTGCTCGGCCAACCCACGCTGATCGCCACCTTCATGAGCATTTACCAAGGCAGAAGTGATGGCTCCTTCGTCACCCAGCCGCCTGATGACATGCCGGCCGATTACGACCCACGAACCCGGCCGTGGTATGTCGATGCCGTTCGCGCCGGCAAAACCATCCTCACCGAGCCGTATCTGGACGCGGTGACCAAGGGCCTGATCGTGACCCTTGCCACACCGATCAAGGGTGAGTCTGGCGTGGCCGGCGTGATTGGCGGCGACCTGAGCCTGGAAATCCTGGTGAAGATGATCAGTTCACTGCGACTGCACGGCGACGGATACGCGTTCCTGGTCGATGCGAATGGCCGCATTCTGGTTCATCCGGACACCTCGCTGGTGATGAAGACGCTGGCCGAAGTCTACCCGACGAACACACCGAAGCTGTCGCAAGACCTCAGTGAAAGCGAATATGCCGGCAAGACACAGATCCTTACCTTCGCTCACGTGGACGGTCTGCCATCGGTCAACTGGTACGTCGGCGTGGCGATGGATAAAGACATCGCCTACGCGGCACTGGGCGAGTTCAGAAACTCGGCCATCGTGGCCACTGTGATTGCTGTGGTGCTGATCATCCTGCTGCTGGGCATGCTCCTGAGCGTCCTGCTGCGGCCACTGAACCTGATGGGCCGCGCCATGCACGATATCGCTGCCGGCGAAGGTGACCTGACCAAGCGCCTGATTATCGAGAGCCAGGACGAGTTCGGCTACCTGGGCAACGGCTTCAACCTCTTTGTAGAGCGAATCCATGACTCGATGCGTGAAGTCGCCTCCTCCACCGTGCAGCTCAATGAAGTTGCCCAGCGGGTACTGAATGCATCCAACTCGTCGATGCTCAACTCCGATCAACAGTCCCACCGCACCAACAGCGTCGCCGCAGCCATCAATGAACTGGGCGCCGCAACACAGGAGATCGCCCAGAACGCCGCGCGTGCATCGGGGCACTCCAGCGATGCACGGACGTTGGCATCTAACGGGCAGGACGTAGTCGGGCAGAACATCTCGGCCATGAGCCGTCTCTCCAAACGCATCAGCAGCGCAAGCGAGCAGATCGAGACGCTGAATACCAAAACAGCCAACATCGGCCAGATCCTCGACGTGATTACCGGCATCTCCCAACAGACCAATCTACTGGCCCTCAATGCGGCCATCGAGGCCGCGCGTGCGGGTGAGGCCGGCAGAGGTTTTGCCGTGGTTGCCGATGAAGTCCGCAGCCTGGCGCACCGAACCCAGGAATCAGCGAGTCAGGTGCAGGAGATGATCGAGCAGTTGCAATCCGGTGCTCGTGAAGCCGTGGCGATCATGAACGACAGCCAGCGCGAGAGCGTTGAAACGGTCGAGATTGCCAACAAGGCCGTGACAAGTCTGGAAAACGTCACCGAGCGTATCGGCGAAATCGACGGCATGAACCAGTCGGTGGCGACTGCCACCGAAGAGCAGACCGCCGTCGTGGAAGCGATCAACGTGGACATCACCGAGATCAATACGCTGAACCAGCAAGGCGTAGAGAACCTGAACGCGACCCTGCGCGCGTGCACTGACCTTGAACAGCAGTCCACTCGATTGACGCAGTTGGTGGGCAGTTTCCGAATCTGACGTGGCAAGGCCGCTGCCGGAAAGCGTCAGGCAGCGGCCTGCTCTGCTCGACTGCTCCATTCAGCCCATCCGGCAGTTCGCCTACACCAAAAGCAAGAAACGGCATCGTCGATCACATGTAAAAAAGGTCAGCCTGAAAACTCCGGTCTTCCAGTACGGCCGCACCTGTTTCGGTAACACCAAGAACAATGTGCTGGACATAGGGAAACGAGATGTCGTGCTCCAGCACAGCGGCTGAAACCAGCAGACCCTCTTTGACCAGCTCATCAATCATTGCCATAAAATCCCCGGCCGCCGGAACGTCTGATTGAAGGCGTATCAGCGCGAGATAAATCTGGCCAGACGTCAACTTTCCAGGGCGGACGAAGTTCGCGCTGCGGACGATTTCAAGCACCGCCAATTCATCGGAAAAATTATT
Source organism: Plantibacter cousiniae (nom. nud.) (assembly GCF_977070315.1). Lineage (NCBI taxonomy): Bacteria > Bacillati > Actinomycetota > Actinomycetes > Micrococcales > Microbacteriaceae > Plantibacter > Plantibacter cousiniae (nom. nud.). The sequence continues at coordinate 378,466 of NZ_CDRVEU010000004.1, forward strand.
AAAACCCATAGCGGCCTCCCACTTCTGAAGACGCTGACTCGCCTGTCCGGCTGTGTCAGGACTTTTAAAAGAAGCTCAGCTCGTGATGAGCGGAAACGCATCTGGCTTCCGTTATTCATATTGCAATTAAACGAGCCAGATCCAGCTGGCACATACGGATTTCATGAAGCTGCGTGTAGGCGCTTTAGAGTGGAATCGTCGGAAAGGCCATCCGTTGCGGATGCCGTTAACGATGATCCGGTTTCAGAAAGTTCATCGCTTCCGTAATCACCGAAGGGTGATCAATCAGCCGATTGTGACCAAGCCCTTCAGTGGTAAACAGACGCGCCCCCGGCCATAGTTCTGCAAAACGAGCGCCCTTTTCCCACGGTGTTTCACGGTCACGGCGGTCATGAATGATCAGGGCGGGACGATCAAGCAGCGGCAGTCGCGAACTGGCGTCGTAGTCTGCAAAGCGGCGACCGGTCAGCGAGTGCAGGACGCCCTCGAAAGGTTTGAATACTGTGTGGGCAACACCGACCGAATCGAATAGTTGAAGTACGCTGTCCGTAGGTGCCAGGAACGGCGCAATCAGGATAAAACGATCAGGGCACCACGACTGTTCCTGAGCGAAAACAATCGATGAAGCGCCCAATGAATGCGCTATCACCGCCGCAGGTTTTCCGAAATGGCGTCCCACGTGCTGCTGCACAGCCACGAACTGGGTCATGTGGCTGATATTGCCTGCGCTCAACCCGTGCGCGGGCTGATCGAACCCCACTACGGCGTAGCCCATCGAGCGCAGTAACGGCACCCATCCGATAAAACGCATCGCGTAACTTGACCAGCCGTGGGCCAGCAACACATACGGCTGGCTGGAGGGATCGCCCCAAACATAGGTGGCAATTCTGATGCCGTCCAGTTCAAGGCTACCGGTTTGCACATCCGTCGCTGTACTCAGGATTTCGGCAGCCTTGGCACGTCCGGACGCCTGAGGAGTCACAAAACGTTGAGCGAGGTATCTTCCAGTGATGCCCGGTAGAATACGGCTGCTCAGCGTGAACATGCCGCGCAGCGTCAATAGTCGAAGCCTGTTGATGATGTCGCTCATCGCTATTCCCCACGCCCGTCAGATGATCTGGCGCCATTAGAACAGCCTATCTTGTCACTGACAAGATAGCTGAACCGATGGGAATATAACTTTTGTTTCATGATAGGGAGCCTTACATGTCGACTTCAGACGCCCCACGGACCTACCACCACGGCAATCTGCCCGCCGTCCTGCGTCAGGCCGCCTGGGATATCGTGGGGGAAGCGGGAGTCCGCGGCATGTCACTGCGCGAGTGCGCCAGAAGGGCGAATGTCTCTCATGCCGCCCCCGCCCACCATTTCGGCTCTCTGGAAAATCTGCTGGCGGAGGTGGTGGCCGATGGGTATGAGCGCATGGCCGACGTCATCGTTGCCGTGCAACAGGAACTTGACGACACCCTCCTGGGTTGCGGCATTGGTTATGTAAGTTTCGCCAAAAGTTACCCGGAGCACTTCCGGTTGATGTTTGGCGCGGGTGTAAACCGCACGTTGCCCAGGCTTCTCGAATCGGGTGAACGTGCGCTGCAAGTCCTCCGCCAGTCGATACGCAACGCCTGGATAACAAAATACGGTAGCGAGCCCGACCCGGAACTGCTTGAACAGCGCACCTTCCTCGCCTGGAGCACCGCGCATGGCTACGCTTCCCTGACCATCGACAGAAAGACGAATACCCCCCCTATTCCCTCTGCCGAGTCGGTACTGCAATTGATGACATGCGCCGTGCTTATGCCGTCAGACTGAAAACAGACGCACTGACCTCCATCAGATCGATACACAACCGCCGTCGTGACTGCGCTTGCGCAGAAGCGGTTTTGGCGGTGTGCATGCAATTTGCCCGCACGTCTTCCCATGATGTTCCCCACGTCCCCTTCCGAAACCCGAGCAGGATCAGCACGGCCTATTTTTGATGTCGATCAACATCAATACGTTGACATTTTAGATTTTGATCGTAATCATAACTGCCATCTCCTCCACGCAGTTTACGAGTACATCCTCCATGACAACGCCATCCACTGTTCTCATTACCGGTGCTTCCAGCGGCATCGGCGCGGTATATGCCGAACGATTTGCCCGTCGCGGTCACAATCTCGTAGTGGTCGCTCGTGACAAGGCACGTCTTGATGATCTGGCAGCACGCCTTCGTGAAGAAAACGGCGTTGCCGTTGAAGTCATTCAGGCCGATTTGACTCAAGCTGCCGACCTCACAGCTCTGGAAACCCGCCTGCGTGAGGACGCCAGCATCGGTGTGCTGATCAACAACGCGGGCATTGCTCAATCCGGAGGGTTCGCGCAACAGAACGCCGAGTCCATCGACAAGCTTGTCGCCCTCAATATCGTCGCCCTGACACGCCTTGCGGCCGCCGTGGCCCCACGTTTCGCGCAGTCCGGCTCGGGCTCGATCGTTAACCTCGGTTCGGTGGTGGGCTTTGCGCCAGAGTTCGGCATGTCGGTCTACGGTGCGACCAAGGCCTACGTGCTGTTCCTTTCCCAGGGAATGAACGTGGAATTGGCGCCCAACGGCGTCTACGTCCAGGCGGTGCTTCCGGCGGCCACGCGCACCGAAATCTGGGAGCGTGCGGGGATCGATCTGAACACGATTGCAGAGGTGATGGACGTCGACGAACTGGTTGATGCGGCACTGGTGGGCTACGACCGCCGCGAACAGGTGACCATTCCGCCGCTGCATGTAGCGGGTCGTTGGGACTCGCTGGATGAGGCGCGGCAAGGGCTGTTGTCGGACATTCGACAGGCTCAGGCGGCCGAGCGCTATCGCCCGCAAGCCTGAGGCGGGTCAAGCCGCGGCAGATCCACACCCTTGTTCGACGACACTGGAATCAGAGCGTCATGAAAGCACTGACATTCGAAAAGTACGGCAAGTCGCCTGAGATTGCGATTACCCACGTCCCCATACCGGCCATCAAACCTGACGAACTGTTGGTGGAAGTTCACGCGGCCGGGTTGAACCCGATCGACAACATCATCACTACGGGGGTCTTCAAGCCTGTAGTGAAGTTGCAACTACCGGCCACCATGGGCAGCGATCTGGCAGGCATGGTCATTCAAGTAGGCAGCGCAGTCACTCGTTTCAAGGCAGGCGACGCAGTATTCGCGAGCCTGTTCGAACTGCGTGGGGGCGCCATCGCCCAGTTCGCCGCCGTACCGGAGCACGCTGCCGCATTGAAACCCGCCAATCTGGACTTTGTTCAGGCCGCCTCCATCCCGATGGTCGCGCTTACGTCGTGGCAGGCATTCAAGGAACGCGCCCCTCTTAAAGCGGGCCAGAAGGTGTTCATACCGGCCGGGTCTGGAGGTATCGGCACCTTCGCCATCCAGCTGGCCAAACACCTGGGCGCCAAAGTGGCCACGACCACCAGCGCGGGGAATATGGAGCTGGTTCGCAGCCTGGGCGCAGATGAAGTCGTGAATTACAAAGAGCAGGCATTTGAACAAGTGCTGCACGACGTTGACCTGGTGCTCGGCACCACCCGGGGAGACGACCTTGAAAGAGCTGTCGGCATCCTCAAGCCCGGCGGCAGGATCGTATCCCTGGTCGGCCCGCTGGATAAGGCATTCGCCAGGGCTCGGCGGATGAATGTCTTCTTCACCTTCGTATTCGGGTTGATGAGCCGCAGAATCACGCGCCTGGCGAGGAAGAAGAATGTGTCGTACTCGTTTCTGTTTGTTCGCGCGGATGGCGCTCAACTTGGCGACATCGCCAGGCTGCTCGAAAGTGGCCACATAACACCGGTGATTGACAGGGTCTTTGCGTTTGAACAGGCCAGCGAAGGGCTTGAATACCTGGGCCAGGGCCGTGCCAAAGGCAAGGTCGTCGTGAAGATCAAGTAAGCGTTTATTCAACGTCCACTCAGCCACCATTCAGGCCCGCATCTGTCGAGCATTGGAGTATCAAATGGACACCTCTTCCGAAAGAACCGCCATCGTCACGGGTGCCTCATCGGGCATCGGTCGTGCCACCGCAGAGGCGCTGGCGCGCGCGGGGTATACCGTGTTTGGCACAAGCCGCAAAATTGGTGACAGTTATGCAAAGGTCTCCATGCTGACCTGCGATGTCACGAATGACGACTCTGTCCGCGCGCTCGTTGCCACCGTGCTTGCGAAAACCGGGCGTATCGACCTGCTCGTCAACAATGCCGGCATCGGTATGCTGGGCGGGGCCGAGGAGTTCTCGATCCCGCAAGTGCAGGCACTGTTCGACGTCAATCTGTTTGGCGTCATGCGCATGACCAGCGCAGTACTGCCGTCGATGCGCCAACAAGGTCGGGGACGCATTATCAATATCGGATCGGTTCTGGGGCTGATACCCGCGCCCTACTCGGCTCATTATTCGGCGGTCAAACATGCTCTGGAAGGCTATTCGGAATCGCTCGATCACGAAATTCGCGCCTTCAACGTCCGGGTTTCGGTCATTGAGCCGGCATTCGTACGCACCGTCTTCGATCAAAACGGCATCGAGCCGGACTCACGGTTGCCGGAGTATGATCAGGCGCGAGCGGGTGTCCGTGCGTTGCTCGCCGATGTGATGCCGACAGCCGACCTGCCCGAGGTTGTCGCAGCGGTGGTACTGAAAGCGGCGAGCGATGTTCGCCCACGGCATCGATACACCGCCGGCAAGGCCGCCCGACAAATCAGCCTGCTACGGCGCTTCGCGCCTGCCGGAGCGTTCGATAAAAGCTTGCGCAAGCAGTTTCGCTTGCCGGTATAGATGCCATAGTCTGGACGTATCAGCGCCTTTCCATACTGACTTGGCTCGGCAATGGCCCGCAGGCGCGATAGGTGTCGATCAACGTGTCAAAAAGGGAAATGTCCGACCTGCTTCTGGCAACCAGTTGAGCGCCCGCCACAGCGGAAAAAATGGCCTGCGCCCGCACCTCGCTGTCCGCAGGCGGGCAAATGTTCGCTGCCACCAGAAGCTTGCTCAGCCAGGCAATGTTGACCTGGGCGAATAGCTGCATTTCTTCAGTCATCTCCGGCGGCAGGTTGTCGGTTTCAGCGCCGACGAAAGTGCCCAGGCAAAGGCGGTTTTCAACCTCCAGCGAGCGCCGGAAGATCTCCGGAAAGCGCTGTAATGCTTCGCTGGGATCGGGGGTTTCTTCGGCGATCGTCTCAAGTGCAGCGGCACCGTCCTGCCAGTATCGCCTGGCAACAGCGACACCCAGATCAGCCTTGCTGGGGAAGTGGTAGTAAATACTGGCCGGCTTGATTCCGACCTGGGCGGCCAGATCGCGAAAGTTCAGGCCGTTGTAGCCCTGGGACTGGGCGATATTTCTCGCAGCAAGCAGGATCGCCTCACGGGCGTTGATGGTCATCGTAGTGCCTTGTACTTCGGACGCGTTTCTGGAGACCGGCACATGCTAATTCAAAAACCTGCCTTTTGTTAGGTAGAAAGACGGTGTGGCGCATGGCAGCAGCCATACGCTGCTGAACGGCCATCGTCGGTTTCTTACAAGCTGAAACGGCTATCGCCGGGAACATCCCGCATGACGTTCCCGGCGATAAGGTGAGCGTAAAAACAGCTCAATCACTCGGCCGGCGAGTCCAGCTCGGGAATACCGCTGCTGCGATCAGCATAGGCCGCCTGAAAAGCCGGACGTTTCTGCCAGCGCTGCCAGTACAGGTCCAGAAACTCGAAACGCTCATCCAGTGGCGTGGCGTTGACCGGAAACTTGGAGAAGGCAATAGCAGTTGCAAGCGTGATGTCCGCGAACGTTGGCGCATCGCCGCCCAGCAGCCATTCGCGACCATCGGACAAATGACGATTGACCAATGCCGCGTGGCTCAGCGCTTCTTTGCGGCAGTGCTCGCCCCATGCTTCGTTCTTGGTCAGTTCAAGCTTGAAACCGAGTCCGGTGTGCAGCACGTGAAAGGCCGTAACGATCCGATAGAGGATATGCACCCAGATGCGGTTGTCCCACATGCTATCGAGGCCCTGCTCCAGAGCGCCCTCGCCCATGATCTTGCGGCCCGGATAAGACTGATCCAGATAGCGAGCGATAGCGGCCGTCTCGGATATGAAGCTGCCGTCTGCCAGTTCCAGGGTCGGTGTTTCACCCCACGGGTTCATGTTCAGATGACGCCAGCCACGCTGCTCTCCACCCGGCGTCATGTCATAAATGGTTTCTTCGAACTGATCGGCAATGCCTTTTTCGTGGATGAACAAACGCAGGCGTTGAGGATTCGGAAAAGCCGAAAGAGAGGTGAAAAGTCGCAATTTAGAGGTCATGGTCAGGCCTGTGAGGTAGGGTAAAACACCTACCTAACTATCGTTAGGTAGCCACACCGTAGCGGTACTTTTGTTCTGAGTCAACGTTTACCTAACACTTGTTAGGCCAGTAGTATCCACTCGGCTGATCAGCAAGCCTGGCAATCGGAGAAGATTCTGCTGAAAATGCAGCCTTCAGGCATGGGTTGGCCCGCATTGACAGCGCTCAAACGTGAGCGCCTTGATATCCTGTGCGCCGATCTCGGGCGGCCAGTGAATGCCGCTCAAAACCATACAAAACTCGGGCTCGAACCACAGGCCTCGCCTGGCCGCATAGCGCAGAGAAAGAAGGAAAAAGAATGCAGCACGCTTCGCTGAACCGTTTTCGTACCGGGTTGCTCGCCTTGCTTTTGCTCTGCGTGACCTTGCCGGCCCTGGCCCAGAATGCTCCCGCCCCCCAGGCCGATAGCGCCAGCAGCGCGACCCCTGCCGTGGATGCCCCGAGCCTGGATGATCTGAGCCAACAGCTCGATCAGATCCGTCAGAAAGTGACGGTCAGCGCTAACGACGACCTGCTTTCAAGCCTGCGCCAGGCGGCTTTGCAGGTCCAGAAACAAGCCGACAATCTGATTGCTCAGCAGGCTGTCGATATCGAACACCTGAATGATCAGCTCAACATTCTCGGGCCGGTGCAACCGGACGAAGCGCAAAGCCTGACCAGTCAGCGCAAGACGTTGACCGCGCAGAAAAACGCGCTGGTCAATGATGAACGTCAGACCAATGAGCTGAGCCAGTCAGCCCGGGATCTGGCTACGCAGATATTCAACCTGCGCCGCAGCCTTTTCGATTCACAGATCAGCACGCGCACGGCGAGCCCGCTCAGTTCGGCATTCTGGTCCACGCTGATTCGCCCGACCGATGACGACCTGGGACGCCTGAACAGGCTTCTGGTGGACGTGCGCCAAGTACTCAACAACGCGATGGCACCGGACAACCGTGTGCAATTCATCAGCGTGGTGCTGGGCGCGTTGTTCATCTGGGTGGTTGTCCGGCGCCTGCTGGAGCGCCTGCTGATCTGGGCGATGATTCGCTGGCTGCCCGAAGGCCGCCTGCGCCGCAGCGCCCTGGCCCTGGCGGTCGGGCTGTCGACCATTCTCACCATCACCATTGCCACTTCCTTGCTGCGCTGGGGAATCGTCCACAACGCGGTGCTCAGCAACGACGTGGTCAATCTGCTCGATCAGGTGCAGACGCTGATTACCTTCTGCGCCTTCATCGTCGGTCTGGGCCGCGCGCTGTTGATGCTGGCACATGCCTCGTGGCGCCTGCCGCAAATTCCTGACCAGATTGCCACCGCACTGGGCCGCTTCCCCCCTGCCCTGGCACTGGCACTGATGGTCATCGGCACCCAGGAACGAATCAACAGTGTGATTGCCAGCAGCCTGGCACTGACCGTTGCGGTCAATGGCCTGACGGCACTGGCGGTTTCGCTGGTGTTCTTCTACGCCCTGTTGCGCTACCGCCGTACCCGCCGCCGCTTTGAACTAGAGCGCCCGGCAGGCTTCGCCGGGCTGATTCCGTTTATCGTTGCGGTGTGGGTCGGCCTGAGTTTGCTGGCGTTGTTGAGCGGCTACCTGACGCTGGCTTACTTTCTGGCAGTGAAACTGCTCTGGATCAGCGTGGTGGCGTCCACTGCATACCTGCTGATCGCCTGCTTCGGTGACATCTGCGAAACCCTCCTGTCACCCAAACAACCTGGCGGCCTGGCGCTGGGCTCAGCGCTGGGCTTGTCCACTCGCCATCAGGCGCAGGCAAGTACCGTACTGGCCGGCATAGGCCGCACCTTGCTTCTGCTCACCGCTGTACTGCTGGCGTTCATGCCTTCAGGGTCGAGCCCGGGCGACCTGCTCGCCAGCTTTACTCAGCTGGATGTCACGTCCAAATCCATGGGCAACCTGAACATTGTCCCCAGCGACATTCTGGTGGCATTGGTCTGCCTGGTCGTCGGCCTGCTGAGTGTGCGTGTACTCAAGGAGTGGTTTGGAGAACGCCTGCTGCCCGAAACCAACATGGACGCAGGCATGCAGGCCTCGCTGGTGACCCTGATCGGTTACATCGGCTTTGTGCTGGTGGTAGCCGTGGTGATGTCCACGCTCAATATCAGCCTCACCAATCTGACCTGGGTGGTCAGTGCGCTGTCGGTGGGGATAGGTTTCGGCCTGCAAGCCATTGTGCAGAACTTCATCTCCGGCCTGATTCTGCTGACCGAGCGTCCGGTCAAAGTCGGCGACTGGGTGAGCCTGGCTGGGGTCGAAGGCGATATTCGCCGGATCAACGTCCGCGCGACCGAAATCCAGATGGGCGACCGTTCAACAGTGATCGTGCCGAACTCGCAGTTCATCACGCAGAACGTCCGCAACGTGACCATGGGCAATGCGCTGGGCGTGGTCGGAATCACCCTAACCCTGCCCCTGGAAACAGATGTTCTGCAAATACGTGAACTGCTGCTGCAGGCCTTCACCGAGCATGAAGCGATACTCGACGCACCAGCGCCTTCAGTCACCTTCAAGGACCTGACCAATACCGGTTTGATCATCAGCGCCAGCGGCTACGTGAACAGCCCACGCTCGGTGGGTGGCGCACGGAGTGATCTGTTGTTTACGGTCTTGGGGCGTCTGAGGGAATTGGGTGTAGCGCTGTCTGCACCGCAGAGCATGGTGTTGATTAATGAGGGGGCTGGGAAGGAGGCGGCGGCGGAAGAGAGTCAGTGATGCTTGTTTGTGTGGTGTCCCAGCGGGGTTCGAACCATTATCTGTGGTGACTAGCTTATAGTCGATCGCATTAAACACATATGCTATTGATTATTTTAGATTTTTTTAAAAATATCAGTAGCGCATCCTAGTGCGCTACTGAAGGTAAGCAAGTACTCCTTCTAGTGCCGACTCGCAGCTCAATGCTTGAAGGAAACCAGATCCAAGCCGACATAGCATGGTTGAAACTGAGGATTTCAGAAATGTCAGCATGTGACAAAATTGATATAGTTGAGATGCGTGGAAATGACTGAGCATCGCTCACCAACAGCTTTGACCCTGAAGAGATTCGAGACCAGATTGTTTCTGCCCGAGAGCTATATAAGGCTTGGTTGAAAAATGGCTTTCGCTAGGGATCAACCACCTTGCAGTGCAGATAAAGGCCTGCGAGTCAGGTATAAATCGTCTACGGCCTAAAGCCATACCACGGCAGGAGCAGCTAGGCGGCTTTCCGAAAACTGCTCTGCGTTCCCCGCCTGCTTACACAGAGATTTGATCATGCCGCCTAAACAAGCCTTTCGTGCTCTAGGTCGTAGCAACCTTATACGGAATTTGCAGCTATGTTTCGGTTAGCCTTCCATATCGCAGTGCTGCATTCTGTTCTGAGGCATCTCGTGCATCGCGCCGGGGTAGACATATAGGAAGCGCCAATGCTTAAGAAAGCAATCAATTTTCTCCGCGACTCTTTACTGGAGGACTTCGGCCAGCCGGCGACCCTGATAAACTTGCTTCGTGCAGACGTCGGCCTGAACAGGCACTTGGTCGAGCATGAAAAGGGTATAAGCGCAGGCGAAGTGGTGCGTTGGAACGACTTCGGCGACTTGGGATACGAAACCAGCCGGATGTACCGACGGAGGCTCAATGGATGGACGCGCTCTCCTGGCTCCTATCAAAACTACGGCTCGACCAGCCTAGTCCGAGAGGATCTTCTTAGCTTGGGTACAGTTAGAGAGATCCAGCACTGGAACTGTGACATTCAGCAGGTCGACGGCTTTTCCGCATCGAAGTCAGAGCTGCGCAAGTTCAAAAGCATGGACGCCATGGTTGTGGGTACTGCTTTCAGCGGGAGTGAGTAGCCACTGAGTTGCTGTGAGAGGGTTCATCGTGGCTCTACCATCGTTAATCTGGATAGCCACAAACTCTTGGCGCATGCGTTTGCCCTGCGGGCCCTGCCACCGTAACATCGCCCCAAGCATCGCTCCATCGCCAAGCTCAGGAGCCTTAATTGTCGCAGCCAAACCGCCAAAGTCATATTCGCAGGCTTTGCCCAGCAGGTATTGCATCAGCTTGGAATTGAGATCGAGCATATGAGTGCCGGGCCGGTTTGCAGCCAAAGTACGATCAAGGGTTACGTCCATACGCTGAGGAGCTTTCCGCGAAAAACCCATCTCACGCATCACTTGGTCAGAAAAGCGAATCCGCAGCAGCCTTTCTTTATGGCTTCGCTCTGCGACTTCGATGCCTAATTGATCGAACATGCCCAAAACAAAGCTGTAGAGGTGATCAGTAGTGATTTCTAGCTCATCACGCAATTCGCGTGGGTCGCTGGAAGCAGCATGGACGAACAATTCCCGCTGCTTGGCGGCGGCAGAATGCGCCTGATTTAAGGCTTCATCAATCCGCTCACGTGTGCGATCAATACCGAGCTTCGTGGCCTCTTGGAGAATGCTTTCGACATCAATCAACTCGGCAAGCTGACCAAGGATTTCGTCTTTCAGGCCATCATTGAATTCATGCTTTTGAACCCCGGCCAGGTCGGCCACCACACTATCGATGCGCTCATACATCAAGTCGACGATATTCTGATCCAAGCTATCGGATTGCTGGATGTTGAACACGACTACTTTCTTTTTTTGCCCATAGCGATACAAACGACCGATCCGCTGAACCAGGCGCATAGGGTTCCATGGCAAATCATAGTTAACCATGACATGGCACTTGCTCTGGAGGTTAATACCCTCCCCGCCTGCTTCAGTTGAGATCAAGAAGCGGCCCTGCTCCTCAAAACGCTTGATGGCTTGTCGCCGGTCAGCGTGCTGCATCGAGCCGTTGATGAGATCAACTCGGTCAATTCCGTAGCGATCAGCAAGAGCATCTCTTAGGTAGCTCTGGGTCGTGCGATATTCGGTGAAAATCAGCACCTTCTCGTTAGGATTTCCAGCGTTGATTTTGCCGATGATATCCTCTACGAACAGTTTAAGTTTTAGATCGTTTGCCTTCAGCAAGGCGGCCTCGGCAATAAGATCCTGGAGCAGTTGAACCTCGCCAGCAAAGAACTCGCGAGCATCGGTGGCGACTTGCTCTTCCCACTCACCTAGATAACGCTCGTCGCTTATCTCATCTTCGATAGCGATGGTCGCGTGATCGTCTAAAAGTCTTTGTAGCCGGTTGCATAGGGCTCGATGAATGGCAGCCGCACTGGATGCAGCAAGCTTTCGATAAACCGTCATCACGAACCCAATGGCATTGCCAGTACGACCTAGCGATTCGCCGGCGTCATACCCTTTGCGGAGATAAGCCTGAAGCGTTTTATCGAAGTCTATGGATTCTCGGCTGCTTGGCACCTGTAAAGCGCTAGTGATCTGTAAGGGGCCGGCGAACACACCTTCCGAACCCCGGCATTAAGGTCGATTGTGTCCGCGTAATTTAAGCGGACGCAATTACCCTTAATATCAGGATCGCCATTGGTTTACTCCAGAAAGGAGGTTGGCCTATGTAGATGCATCAGCCGTGCGCTCGGGTTTTAAAAACGGCATGGATGTGGTGGATGAAAATCCATCCACCGGGGTTCGCTCGCTGGGGCAGGGCGTAGTAATGCAACAGCGGATTCTCGCGGGCAGCGAACAGGTGTTGGTTGATTTTCCTGAGCGCGGTGAACGCCATTGGCTTCCCTATCAGTATTTGAGACAAGTGAAGGGCGTTAAGCATCGCTTTTGCACTGCTCAGAAAGGCGAAGCGCGTGATGCAGAGCGCATGCGGCTGCGAATGCTGGCCTACGCCATCAAGGTGTGGAACGAGAATACTGGGGCCCTTTCACACCTCGGAATTGATCCTTTGCCGCACCAGATACATCTGGTGCACCGTATCCTTGCATCTTGCAACTTCAGTTGGTTGATCGCGGATGATGTGGGGCTAGGAAAAACGATTGAAACCGGGATGCTGTTGCATGCCTTGCGGCAGCGCGATCTGGCTAAGCGTATTCTCCTCATCACGCCTGCGGGCTTGACCAAACAATGGAAGGAGGAGCTTTACGATAAATTTCAGCTTGATGAGTTCAGGATTTATGGAGAGGACTTCTTCATCGATGAGCCCCGCGAGTGGAAGATGTACGACTGCGTGATCGGTTCGATGGATCGACTGAAGCAAGCAGATCACTTGGAAAGCCTGCTTCAGGCTGAACCTTGGGATCTGGTTATTTTTGATGAGGCTCATCGACTGAGTCGCCGTCAGTACGGGCTAAAGCTGGATAGCTCAGAGCGGTACGATTTAGCGAAGAATCTTCGCACTCATACCCAACACATGCTGCTGCTGAGTGCCACCCCACACCAAGGCATGCAGGACAAATTCGTAGCGCTGCTCGAGCTGCTGCGGCCTGAGCGGCGTACAGAGCTCATGGCGCTGAACCTGAAGCCTGAAATTCTGCACGACATGGTGTTCCGTAATCACAAGGCGGATGTGACAGATGCTGAAGGGAATTTTATTTTCCAAGGCAAGATCACTGTAAGCGGATGGCGAACACACCTCGGGAACTCACACATTCATGAATGAAAATTGTGTCCACGTTTAAGCGGACACAATACACAATTTTTATTGTGTCAACCTACAATCGGAATTGCCCTACCAATTTATTAAACGAAATGGCTAACTGAGATAGCTCGTGACTAGAAGCGCTGGTTTGGTTGGCACCCGCCGCAGTTTGGGTAGATAGATCCTGAATGTTAACCAAGTTGCGATCCACCTCGCGCGCTACTTGAGCCTGCTCCTCTGCTGCGCTTGCTATCACCAGGTTTTGCTCATTGATCTGGCTAACGCCGTTACTGATCCGCTCTAGTGCCTGGCCGGCTTCAGTGGCAAGTAATTGAGTGCTACGAACAAGGTTTTGGCTTTTTCCCATGGCCTGCACTGCATCGTCAGCACCGCCACGAACCCTGCTGATCATAGCCTCGATCTCGCCAGTGGATGTTTGAGTACGGTGCGCCAAAGCACGTACTTCGTCGGCCACTACAGCAAAACCACGGCCTTGCTCGCCGGCACGTGCCGCCTCAATCGCAGCATTAAGCGCAAGCAGGTTGGTCTGCTCAGCAATACCACGGATGACCTCCAATACCTTGGTAATGTCGTGGATCTGTCCGGCCAATGCCTCGACCAGTTGCGTGGAATCAGTAATTTCCTCTGCCACAGTATTGATAGCAGTCACGGCCTGCTGTACCTGCTTCTGCCCCTTCAATGCGTCTTCAGCAGTCTGGCTGGAGATTTGAGAGGTGCTGGCTGCGTTGCGCGCCACTTCTTCCACGGCAGCCGTCATCTCGTTAACCGCAGTAGCCGCTTGTTGGATTTCGTCGTTTTGTCGCACCAATCCACGCGTGCTGTCTTCTGTTACCGCAGTCAATTCTTCGGCTGCGGAAGCCAGTTGGTTCGAGGCGTCGGCAATGTGCTGAACGGTGCCTTTAAGATTACTTTGCATAACGGAAAGAGACTGTAACAGCTGTCCAGTTTCATCGGTGCCCCGAACCTCTATGGCTTGCGTCAAATCACCTTGAGCGACGCGGTCTGCGCCTTCTACCGATAGGTAAATCGGTCGGGTGATCATGCGAGTGACGATCATTCCAAGTAAGCCAGCACACAACATGGCGATTATACAGCCCACGATAAGCACCAAGGTCACCTGGTTGTTAGTGCTTTCGCCTGCTTTCGCGACATCAAAAGCCTGTCGAGTGTTGGACTCGATTATGATCTTGATCTCAGCAATGACTTTGAGGTAGGCCGGTGTCACGCTGCTGGTAGCTAGCCTTCTAGCTTGGGTAATATCGCCACTTTTGAGCGCGGCAAAACCCGAGTCCACCGCAGAAATGTAGGCTGGCCAGTCACGTTCGAAATCGTCGCCCGCAGCCCGTTCGTCTGCCTCTAGCGGGGTGGCGCGGTAAATTTTGAATGCAGCTTGAGCCTCAGACTGATTATCGCGATACGACTGCATAACGGCGTTGACCTCGTCAGGGCTCGCGTTCGCAGCCGTTAGCACAATGGCCTTGAAGAAATCACGGTTGGTGGAAATCACGTTTGCCTTGATTGCGTCGGTTTTCTGGATCGAGACCAGGTTGTTAGTCACAGTATCTTGCAGTTGGCCATACAGCGTGGCGATGCCGGACTGCCCCAGCGCTGCCACAACAACAGTGATCAACGCGCATAGACCAAATGCAGTTAGTAGCTTGGACTTCAGCTTCAGACTTATCAACCAAGACATAGAGATTACTCATTAGGAGGTCAAATGGAGTTAGGAACGTCATTTCCTTGAAAAGAATAGCGGCAGGTGCGCAGCAAACTTGAAATCCTCAAAAACCAGGCACTTCGCCATCAATCGCTGATAGGGTCACAGTAAGCGGTGAGGAAAACACCTCGCGTTAGCTAAACGAACGGGGATCCGGGTTGCGTAACGGCATCCAGTTATGCGGCAACAACTCGGGGATCTCACTCGCACGCAGCGTTGGCAGTCGCGCCAGAAAGTATTTCAAGTAAGCATATGGGTCATGCCCGTTGAGTTTGGCCAACTGGATCATACTCATCAACGCCGACGCGCGTTTACCACAGCGCGAGGATCCTGCAAAGATCCAGTTCGTGCGTCCAAGAGCCCACGGCCGGATCTGGTTCTCGGCCCAGTTGTTGTCAATGGGTACAGCCCCGTCAGCGAGGTAGCGCGACAGCGCTGCCCAGCGTTTAAGGCTGTAATCGAGTGCTCTGCTGATAGCAGAACCTTCGGGCATAAGATCACTCTGGGCGATCATCCAGGCATGCAGCATATCCATCACCGGTACGGCTTTTTATTGCCGTATTCGGCACCGTAAATCCAGCGCCAGATCGCGGACTTCTCTCTCGATTTCGTAAACGCAGGGCCTGCTCGGCGAGCTGACTCTTGTTAGTAGCGTGCAATTCGAAGAACTTGCGCCGGGAATGCTGGATTTCAACAAAGATATTCGACGATGCAGCTTGCGAGTTTGCTCCCGTCATGCGGGTAGCACGGCGATTGGCGAACAGATAAGCACAGTGCGGCTTCGCCGCACCGAACACCGCAATCACCCTGGCCAGAGCGGTCTCGGTGCCAGCACGCATATCCATGGGGTCGGTGGCGAGCCAGATGCTGTCGATGCGGATCATAGGGCAAATCCACGGACAAACTGAGCGCAGCCCTCGGGATCGGAAGCGGGCCATTTCACCGTGATGGTTTGCTTGCCAAATGGCAGCTCAATAACCGCCGATGCTTGAGCCTTTGGCTTGGGATTGAAAGGTCTAACTCCAGAATTTTAAGCGCGGTGATGTAGTTACGATTCCAGCGCTTCGATGGCAGCCCCATGTATCTTGGCCATCGGATATTCTTGCAAGCGCAACAGAGCATCTGAGCTGCCCAGAATGCAGGGCCAAGCTGATGAAATCCTTCGGCGACGTCGAAACACTTTCACTAACTGCGTTTCAGTGCACCCGATGCGAAGCTACATCGCAATTTGGTGATGTGGTTAGCTCAATGCTTACTGGAAAATATTTCTCTGACCTTTACATTGCAGCCACCTAGGGTGGTGAAGGCCCGAAAGCTCCTGAGTGTAGGCAATGCGGCGCTCCACTTGATGACGAAAGACATTGAGGAAATCCATTCGGATGCGCTATGCGGTCATTGTCGATACATGCTGGAAATGGATTAGACAGACGCCCTTACTCCCGTTACGTGATTCGTTCTGTGCTAGTGGCTAGGGTGTATCCTCGGACAAGGGTAAGCCTGCCCGCGCCTAAGGAACCATCATTGACTGAAATTCCACGTGTACCAGGAAGAGCCTACCAAGTGACTCGTGATCCTGAACGCTTGCTTATCGAAGAGCGAGCCGAGGCTCTCTCACTTTTAGACTATCACTGGTATTGGACGACATACGGCTATGCATGCTGAGCAGAGGCTCAAAGAGGCAGCTCGTTCAGCAAAGGTTGGTGGCATGTATGTATGGTGTCCCAGGCGGGGTTCGAACCTGCAACCTTCCCCTTAGGAGGGGGATGCTCTATCCAATTGAGCTACTGAGACACTGCGTGCCGACACACCGATCGGTGCCAGCGAGGACGGCGTGCATCTTAGCGGCATGTGGCGCTTTTGTCATGTCGTCATTGTCCTTCGACCCTGTAGCCGATGTCGCCTGAAAACACGGCCTGATAAACCGATCATGCAATTTGCAATCCCCCAAAAAGCCATCATTGCAAAACGCACTGTAGAGCACTTTTTTTAATTTAATAAGTGATTGATTTTAAAGGACTTTTTATCATTTTCTGATTGGCATGCAGACTGCATTATTGATATCTGTGGAACACATCTCATCCCAAACGGTCGGGCACAGGTACTGGAAAATGAACAAGACTCTCTCAGTGTTGAATGCGGCAGCTCTGGTGGCTCTGGTAGCATTTCATTTCCAGGATTCTGGTATCAAGGACGCTCAGGCCATCACGCCTGCTCCTGTCCACCACCAGATCAGTCAAGCGCCAAAGCTGGCAATCATGACCGAACGCGTTGCGAGCGCAGCGGTGCTGGCCAATGACGATGATGAGTCACTTCAGTTTCCACGCGCTGAACAGCGCTGGGTTTTCTGATAACGCCCGCAACGACCCTTCCAAGAGAGAGTAGCCATGTCAAAATCCGCGTTGTCATTTCTGGTCCTGGCGATCATGGCTGTCGTCGCCGACCTTTTGCTTCCTGTTAATGCACAGGCCATGAGTATCGCTGCAAACATCGCCGCAGGCGTGTTCGCCAGTCTCTTCGTGGTTGCGTTGTTCGTGGGTCGCCGCTTCAAATTCGACCCGGTGCTTCGCTGACAGCGAAGCTACCTGCGGTAATTTGCCCGGTCGTCTGACCGTTCGCATCCAGAATCTCCCCTCCTCCGAAAGAACCTTCCTGCACCGCAGCCAACCCTTTGTCGGCTAACCTCGGTCACGCTGAATTTAGACGCATACTCAGAGTCAAATGGCCATGACAGCAAAAAAGCTCAATGGCGTGCCCTTTTATCCGGGGACAAATGTGATGAGTTTGCAAATTCGCTCGCATTTCTGATAATTGGTGCTGGCAATACGCCGCTACCTGAGTCAATATTTGTCACAGAATTGACGCCAAGGATTCGACGTAATACGGCATGATGTCGACCCCTTGGAACCCCGGTTGAACATTTGGCCAAAATGATTGTCTGACTGTGACAATCTTGCGGCCACTTGCTAGAACCGCTTCCCCTGAACTAACCGGTTAAATATATGAGCCCTATGAAACAGGCTACTTATTCCAGCCGCACGGCTGACAAGTTCGTCGTTCGCCTACCAGACGGCATGCGTAATCGCGTGCAAGAGGTAGCCAAGAATCATCACCGCAGCATGAACTCGGAAATCATCGCTCGTCTCGAACAAAGCCTGATTCAGGAAGGTGCTCTTGGTGATGAACCAAGCCTGCGCCTCGATAGTCCTGAGCTGTCCTTGCACGAACGCGAGCTGCTGCAGCGCTTTCGTCAGCTTTCACATCGTCAACAGAACGCTCTTGTTTCGCTGATTGCTCATGACACGGAACTTGCTTCCGAAGAGTCCTGATTTGACGTAACAGACAAAGGCCAGCGAAAGCTGGCCTTTTTCGTTGTAGCCTTTTTCTTTATTAGTCGTCGGCTTATTGCGTTACACAGCGACCTGAGACTTGGCGGAAGCATAAAAAAACCGCCTGATCATGGCGGTTTTTTTATTTCAATAGACTCTAGCCGTCGCGAGCCTTAGAGCAGAAAGATCGTCGCCAGCCCTAGAAAGATGAAGAAGCCGCCGCTGTCGGTCATCGCCGTAATCATGACGCTCGCCCCCATCGCGGGATCTCGCCCCAAACGTGCAAGTGCCATAGGAATGGAAACACCCATCAGCGCTGCCAGCAACAGGTTGAGCGTCATGGCTGCGGTCATGACCACACCCAGCGACCAGCTGTCATACAGGAAGTAGGCGACCACGCCGATCACACCCCCCCAGATCAGACCATTGATCAAGCCGACAGCCAGCTCCTTGCGCAGCAATCGCGCCGTATTACCGGTATTGACCTGATCCAGCGCCATCGCGCGGACGATCATGGTGATGGTCTGGTTACCGGAGTTGCCGCCAATCCCGGCCACGATAGGCATCAGCGCAGCGAGCGCCACCAACTTCTCGATGGAGCCTTCGAACAGGCCGATCACACGCGAGGCCAGAAACGCGGTTACCAGGTTGACTGCCAGCCAGGACCAGCGGTTGCGCAGCGAACGCCATACCGACGCGAAGATGTCTTCTTCTTCACGCAGACCCGCCATGTTGAGGACTTCGCTCTCGCTTTCCTCACGGATCAGGTCGACCATTTCATCGATGGTCAGACGGCCGATCAGCTTGCCGTTCTTGTCCACGACCGGCGTGGAGATAAGGTCGTAACGCTCAAACGCCTGTGCCGCATCGTAGGCATCGTCTTCAGGGTGAAAGCTGACCGGATCGTTGGCCATGACTTCGCCAACCTGCTTCTCCGGATCATTGACCAGCAGACGCTTGATCGGCAGCACGCCCTTGAGCACACCCTCGGAATCGACTACGAACAGTTTGTCGGTGTGACCAGGCAGTTCTTTGAGCCTGCGCAGGTAGCGCAGCACGACTTCAAGGCTGACATCCTCACGGATCGTCACCATCTCGAAGTCCATCAGCGCACCGACCTGATCCTCGTCATAGGACAAGGCCGACCGCACGCGCTCACGCTGCTGTGAATCCAGTGTTTCCATGAGCTCGTGAACGACGTCGCGGGGCAACTCGGGAGCAAGGTCGGCCAGTTCGTCGGCGTCCATGTCCCGTGCCGCCGCGAGCAACTCATGATCGTCCATGTCGGCGATCAGGGTTTCACGAACGGAATCGGATACTTCAAGAAGAATGTCGCCGTCGCGCTCGGCCTTGACCAACTGCCAGACGGTCAGGCGGTCTTCCAGGGGCAAGGCTTCAAGGATATAGGCGACGTCGGCAGAGTGAAGGTCTTCGAGCTTGCGTTGCAACTCGACGAGGTTCTGCCGGTGAACCAGGTTTTCTACACGGTCCTGATGCTGACCTTCCTGACGGTGGGTCAGGTCTTCAACAATACGCTGGCGCTGCAGCAGATCGACAACCTGAGCCAGGCGATCCTGCAAGCTTTCCTGCGTTTTTTTTACTTCTCTTTCGGTCATAGGCGAACTCCACTCCCAGCAGCGGAGCACGCCGGGAGATCAATCAGTTAATTCATGATTGTTGAAAAACATTATCGAGTAACGACTGGGTATGTCCATGGAGGTGTTCCACAAGCCCCGGCGGAGCTGACGGGCGCAATGATACACCGCTTTGAGCGAAGCGCACGCGAGAAAATTCAGCTCATAACAACCGTTTGCAGCGCAAACCTGCACAACTCCGTAAGCCAGCCAGGGTTCGACGTCACATTCAGCCAATAAAACACGCTCGCCCCTTTCAAAGACCGCAGTTAGCCTTTGCCGACACCTGTCACGGAGGACCTTGAGCATGCGACCTGAAAATCATCTGCTGCTGTGGAGCGCCCTGCTCTGCCTTCCTGCCGCTGCAACCGCCAGCAACGTTCATCGCTGCGAGGATGCATCCGGAAAGATTATGTTTACCACCCTCGGCTGCCCGGATGGACACAGTACCCGCCTGCAGAGAGCCTTCAACGCACCACCGGGAACCCGTATCGATGTACTGCCGCCCGCCAACACTGCGCAAACCGCGCGTGGAAAACCGGCAGATCAGACACTGGTCGTGGTCGGCACACGCGATGATGGCTGTGGAAACCGCTTGAGCGCCGATCAGCGCCGGGCTGCGATCATCAACCAGCGCACCCCTCCCGGTATGACGCAGCGTGATGTCGAGAGCCTGCTGGGACGCCCCGACAAAGTCACTAACCGCAACGGAGAATTGCATTACGTGTACAACCAGAAAAAAGGCCGCAGCAATAAGGTGACATTTGACGAGAACGGATGCGTTAAAGGAAAACGCTAGAAAGCAAAAAGCCCACATCTTTCGATGTGGGCTTTTCGTTTGTATGGTGCACTCGACAGGATTCGAACCTGTGACCGCTCGGTTCGTAGCCGAGTACTCTATCCAGCTGAGCTACGAGTGCATTGGTGTTTTTAGACCAGATCACCTCTGGTTGGAGCCAGTTATCGGAAACCTTGTAATTACTTACAACACTTCAAACAACTTTAAATGGTGCACTCGACAGGATTCGAACCTGTGACCGCTCGGTTCGTAGCCGAGTACTCTATCCAGCTGAGCTACGAGTG